>NZ_JADYVX010000060.1 GCF_020194175.1 Bradyrhizobium sp. BRP22
CCGCAAGCTCGCCATCAACATCCTGCAGGCTACCCCAGGACCTGCTCGCATCAGCCACAAAATGCTCCAGGCCAGATGGAACAACGACTTCCTTCTCTGCGCCCTCGCCCATATGCGATAGCCCTAGCTGCGACGGGGTCTTATGGCCCTTGCCGGTGACCTGCCAGCGTTTTGGAACGATGCACTGCTTCCATCGAGGCGCGCAAGCGGATTGTGCGCGCCGTGCTGACGGAGATCATGGTTACAGGGTAGATCCGCGGCGTAGACTCTACCTTCAGTTCACGACGCTGCCAACCCCAACCAGCAGTGGGAATTTGGGGAGAACCCAAGTCTGATCTACAGCTTAGTCGATCGCAACCTGTGCATCGATAACTATAATAGCAGACAGCAAGAAGGCAACCCAATTTGGCTCTATCCGGAGAACGGCACTGTCGGTCAGAAGTGGCAGCATGTACCACTAGCGGGCCCGCGCGCTCCGGATCTCGAGGTTGAGCGGTGTAACCGCAAATCCTCTGCGCACGATGAGGCTTCATCTACGTGTGCTCACAGGGCGGGGTCGGGCCAGATCGTTCGCCCCCCTTCCAAAGCCCTTACGTGCGTATGCACTATCCGTCGACCGGAAGTGTGGCACGCCTGGGACCGCCGGCACGCTCGTCTGCGAAGAACTGTTCTGCATCCGGATCGTATAAAACTCTGCTGTTTCGATTTGCCGTCAATCGTTCGTGGTCCGCACATAGGAAGAACGGCGCGCACGAAGTCGAACTTCCTCGCTCATATCTCTGCCACCCCGGCGCCGACACCTGGCAAATCAAATGCCGCGCGGGCGGAAGCCGCCGCGCTGATCGCGCAAGTCATCTCATCGCGCGCTGCATCGAGGCTCGCGGCTGTGCATTCACGCGGATGGCTGCCCGGATAGGGGAAGGCAGGGGGGAGCGGATTAGTAGGTGGGCGGGCAGGTCGGTGGAAAAATATAGTGGCTGAGAGCGAGATCTAGCCACGGATTTTTGCGCAATGGGTGGAGCGATTCTTGCCGTAATTGGTCGGCCGACCCGTTGAAGCACTTTGGAGGGCTTAGTCGTCGGCTTGCGGGCGTAAAGCGCTCGAATCCTGTGCTCTATCTCCAAGCGGATCAATGAACGTCATCGGTTTGCTGGAGTCTTCTCTGAGCGAGCGAAACTGCTGCGGCGCGTTCGAGTTGGCCTTAAGGTCAGGTTGAAACGGAACAAGGCGGCGGATCGAATCTCTCAAGCAGCTAGCTTGTCAGGGTGCATTCGGACAAAGAACGGGTGGCGGAATTGGCCCTTAGCTGTGAATTGCATGCAGCTCACTTGGATCACCTGGCCGATCAATCTTCCAGCCTTGGCTTCAGCCCATAGAATTTTTCGCTCAATATCTGTGAAGCCGGCTCCGACGGCATCCCTGATCGTTGTGACGAAACCTAGCGGGCCACGGTGTTTGCCGTTGCCCTCGGCATATCCGGTGATCATGATGTCGTGCGTTTCTTCCGGTTTGACCTTGAGCCAGTGACCGCCCTGACGAACGACCAGCCTTCGTACATTCGCAGGTGAGTTCAGTGCCACGCTGACCTGGTTCACCTAGATTCCACCCACTATCGAGATCGACGCTAGCCTCATCAACACTTAGAGCAAACGGCCTGGCTAGAGGTGTGAAATCATTGCCAGGCCACTTGCCGCGATCACCGATTGTCAAATCGGGATATCGTTGCCAAACCTCTCGCGCAACCGTTCCTCACGGCCAACTACCGCCTCGGACTGCACACGCGGAACTGCTCACCCCGTCTAAGAAGAACCTGCTGCGCTTCATGAACAGCCCATTTGCGATCAGTGCCTGCATGCGGTTCCTCGGATCGCCTCACGACCAGAACTGCACAGCCCGCGCAGCCCAATTCGCTTCCGCTTTTGGGGATCGAAATGTTCCTGGAATAATCTCGCTCTCATCGGATCGACTCTTCCGACAGAGCACGAGATTCTTCCTTCCCGTGCCAACGCGTGGTGCTCGAAAGAGCGCATTTGATTGGTACAAACAGCGCGTTGCTCTAAGCAATAAGCTATCGATTTTGTTGGATTTATCAGGTGGTGGCGCCAGCCCGTCCCTCGAAGTGGCCAGGCCCGAGCTCCTGTTTGAATTCGTGGTAGTCGCGCTCAATGCGCCAGCGCAGCTTGGTGATATCGACCAACTGACGAAACCCAATGTTGGCCGGAAGCGTAGAAAACCGATATTTCGTCGGTGCTGCCTCGCCCTCAGGTCATTCGATCAGCAGCCATTCCTCCGGTCGGCTTTCGGCGAGCCGGCAATCTCGATGTGCGGGACGGACGCGCCCACGAGCAAAGCGCGAAGTCAAGCGTTTGCCGTACCCTCACGCCGCGTGATCTTGTACCAAGCATGCGCTGGCAGAGCGATCGCAAGCTTCTTGACCGAAATCGGTCGGTGTTTGCTATCACGCCGTAGCAGTTTTGGAGGTCGTCCGTTCCCCGACCACTTCTTTGCCGGCCGCGGTCCGATTCGGGCGCCCATACCGAGGTTTGTGGCAAGATGCCGGCCTCATAGCTCAGGCCCAGTTCGGTAATACTCCCAAGCAGAGCGGTGTCGGTGCCATAGCCGGCGTCCATTCGGACCACGCCGCGCGGCAAGCCCACCGCACAGCCCAGCGCAAATGATCAAGTGCAATTGCCGGCTTGGTCTTGAAGGTGATTTCCTTGGGGACACCGGCTTTGCGCCGACGTGCACGTCCGTCACCCACTCCTTGGTAGATAGAGCCGATGGGCCGCCGGCAAGCGCGCATGATGGTCGCGAGCGAACGCGTCACGGCAACCTGACAATTGTCTTGCTTGCCCAACTGACCGCAATTGCCGTGCAACCGCAACCGAATGCCACCCCTTCTTAGGAAAGCCCGAATCATCGATGATCCAAGCTTCGATCTCTCCGTGGCGTTCGATGCCCGGCAGCACTAACTCACGGACCTTGGCCAGCTGCGAGGGCGAAGATGGGCTTTCACGTCGAACATCGCCAGCACAAAGCTCTTAACAATCGGGCCGAGAATTCTCGTCAGCCGACGCGGCGACGCGAGCGGATCATGAAGCGTTTCAAATCGTCCCGTCAGGCTCAACGGCTTCTGTCAGTTCACGATCAGGTCGCGAGCCTTTTCCATATCCCCTATCCCAAAGCCGTCACTGCCGACTTCCGTCGTGCTTCGCGCGAGCGAGCCTTTGCGACTTGGCGCGAGATCTCCACGACAAGCGCTATCACCGAATCTCTTCGGCTCAGCGGTTGATTAAGTTCACGATGCCCTTCGTAGTTATCCATCACGCTCTGCTCCTTTCAGGGTTCGCCGGCCGCCGGCGCGACGTCGCGGGCCGCAGCGGCGGGCGAGCATCGATTCGAGCTTCTCTTTCAGTCGACCGAACGCTCGCTGGCGGCGCCGTCGGCGATATCCGAGTGGACCTTTTCGTCGATGTCGCCATCGGCAAAGACATCGAGCAGGATGCAGACCTCGTTCTTGTCCCAGTTCGCGATCGGCTCCCTCGCGGACGCTCGGCTAGATTCGCAGTATTGCCGATTCATAGACGACAAGGAGCAAGCCGAAAGCGGGGTCTGGCAGAGAGCTTACATTGCAACAGCGCGAGGCTCAAAGGCGACGTGCCACGCGTGGTCCAAACGAACGAGACCGCTCATGGAGCGGCGTCCGATTAGCTGCGGCGCCTGTGAGCCGATGGAGGGGGCGGAACAAGGGCTGCTCAAAATAGTATGGTAAGGCCGAACGGCGCATGAACATCACGCCGCTCGTCGGATGCCGAAGCGATCTGAAGCCTTCGGGCAATTGGTGCATCCGAGGTGTAGATGCCGGTCAGGTTGATATTTTCCCAACTGAGCGGCGAGACCTGCTTGAGCAGCGTGTCGGGAATGTTTCTGCCCTCTCGCTTCAGATGAGTGACGGCGCGGTCGAGATAGAGTGTTCCGGTGCACGATGGCGCTGACGACGAGATTGAGACCGGAAGCGCGGAATGCTTGGCTCTCGAATGACCGGTCGCGCCACAGTCAAGTTAACGAATTGGAGCTGCCGAAGGGTAGACGACCGACCCGGAACCCTCTTCATCTCCACCATCCCGCTCGCGGTGACAAATGGGATCTGGACGAGGTCGTTATCTCGATCGCGGGCGAACAACATTGGCTCTGGCGCGCTGTCGACCAGAATGGCTTCGTTCTCCGCGTCTGATCCAGAGACTCGCGCGCTGCGCAGCGGCTCATGAAGAAGCTCTTAAAATCCGCCGGCACGCCGCTGCGCGTGATGATCACGGACAAGCTCCGTTCCTGCGGCGCTGCGAGGGGGAAGATGGGCTTTCACGTCGGCCGCCTCGGGCGGCTTTTCTCTGGTAGATCGATTATCCGACCACCTGTTCCGGCGTGATCGTCAGATACCTGCCGCTCTCGTACTTCCAGTGCCTGCCTTGGCGATCCTTTCCGAGGGTTACGCTGCCGTTCTTTTTTCCTTACCGGGTCACGCACATGTTCAGGAGGTCGTCGGCGAGCGACCCCGATGGTCACGGCGCAGCGCCACGTTTGAAGAACTGTTCGGATTCTTAAAAGATCCAAAGGCACCGCTTAAGCGGACCATCGGTCCTGCTCTTCTCGATGTGCCTGCTCGTTGACTCGCTCGGCGACCTTTTCTGATTCAGCTATAGCGATATCGCGCCCCTTGTGCGTTCTGAGCTTCTCGTCCTCAGTATCCAAGGGAAAGTCATCAGGTTTGAGAGGTTGATCCTTGTTCATGACACTGCCTTCATCGCAAGCATCGCCACGCATACCAAAAGCCAAACAGGATGCACGGAATACCGCTAACCTCCCTGCTCCGTCCGGTTGGCTCATCTTGGACAGTGAAACTCGAGCAAGCACGAAAGCGTTCCTTGGTAGTTGCGGAAGGAAGTAAAGCTCGTCTGGTTGTCCAGGCAGCTTGGTCGTGCCGTCGTGTTCGTTGATCCCCGACGATCTACGGATCGGGCAATGGAACCATAGATTGCCGAACGCGTGAGAGGCCGCCACCCTGTTTAGCGCTTTTGGGGCATCGATCGGCCACATCGGTGCATTCCCAGAGGACGCCTTGGAACGAAACGTAGGCCGTTGCGTGCGGGCGGGGGGAGTTGCAGCCGCTCCGGCAGCCCGGCGCTAGTAAGGCTGAGTTGACAAGAGCGGCAATCGCCTCATCCGTGTGGCGGAGCGCGCAAATTAACAGGCTGCGAAGCTCGCTCTCCGCTTTTGACTTGATCTCGAGGACCAGGTTTCCATCCATGTAGGAGTTCAGCACCTCGGGATGGATGTAGCACTTCCGACAAATCGTCGGTGTGTGTTGCCGAGCCGCGCGGAGACTTTTTCGATCGCGCTGCGAAGATTGCGCTTGGCCTGAGCAGCGCTGTCGAAGCTCTCAACTTCGCTCAGGGCCATGGCCGCCAGCACGGTCCCCGCCCAGGTTCGGAAGTCCTTGGCAGTGATATCCTTCCCGGTAATTTCCTTGAGGTACTCATTAACGTCGGTCGATGTGACGTCCTGGCAGTTGCCTTGTTCGCCAACGTACTGAACGAGCTCCTGCCCGGGAAGGTCCTGACAGGCCCTGATGATCTTGGCGACGCGCCGATCTCGTACGCGCAGCGACCATTGCTTGCCGCTCTTGCTCGTGAAGCGGAACCGGACCTCGTTGCATTCGACCGCGACATGCCGGTTCTTCAACGTGGTCAGGCCGTAGCTGTTGTTTTGCCTGGCGTAATCGTCGTTCCCCACGCGGATCAGCGTTCTGTCCAGGAGATGCACGACGATTGCGAGAATTTTTGCCCGCGACAGGCCGCGTAAGGCCATGTGCTCGCGTACTGTCTCCCGAATGGAAGGCAGTGCCTCGGCAAATGCGACCACGTGCTCGTATTTCGTGCTTTCCCGCACCTCGCGGAAGCGCGCATGATAGCGATATTGCTTGCGTCCTTTCGCGTCACGACCGGTTGCCTGGATATGGCCATCCGGAACCGCGCAGATCCACACGTCGGTCCAGGCGGGCGGGATGGCGAGAGCCTTGATCCGCTTCAGTGTGTCCGGTTCTGTCAGCCTCGAACCGTCGGGCCGCGTGTAGCTGAATCCTGTCCCCGCCTTCTTGCGCCGAATACCAGCCCGTTCGTTGGATACATATCTGAGGCCCGCAGATTCGGCGGCATCCCGGGGTCGACGATCGCCTGCGCGCTTTTCGGTGACTCGACTAAGCAACAGGTCGCTCCTGTCCTGCCCTGCATGAACCTTTCTGATCAATGAGGGTTCCATGTGAAAAGAGGCGATAGAGCGAGGAAGCTGTCGGCCTGACCCGAACTGGATAAAGCAGCCGTTTAGGGGTGAGGGAGAGCACCGCTGCGGGTATGGCCAGCATGGTCAACTGGTTCTGCGGTGGCGCGCGCCGTGTTTTCCCGTGGCCGCTTTCGCTGCGCCGCGCCGGGGCGCAGGCTGCGTCGGACCCTCGGGGGCGAGGCTCCGCCGCAGCGCGTCCATGAGATTGACGACATTCTCCGCGTGACGGCATGACCGGGGAGCCTGCGCGGGGCGTTTGGCTTCTTCCGGCGCAGAATGCGCATAAGCGCGCTGCAATAGTGATCCTCGAGCATAGCGGGATCAAAATCGGCCGATTTCGTCCGGATGATGTGCTCTTCGAGCTTTATCATCTCAGGCGAGAGCTCCATCTCCGGGATCTCGCTGAAATATTCCGACACATTTCGGATCTTGTGGGCGAAGCGCAGTGTTACGCCGCGCTGGCCGGGCCCGCCGGTTCGATCAAAAGGGCCGCGCGCATGAAGACAGCATCACGCGCGCAGGACCAACAACAGCCTCGCGGCGCATCGCATGTCGGATCACTGCAAACGATTCCTGGCTGATCTCCTCACGTGGCACGATATAGTACGGCTTCTCGAAATATCGCGCGTCGATCTGCCTGGCGGGAAGGAAGCACTCGATTTTGGATGGTGCGCGTGTTCTGCGGCCGCGACGCCTTCCTGCTGCTCCTCCTCATCGTCATTATACTCGGCAGTGCCTTCGTCGCCGGCGCCGTCATGAGGGCTGGCGGGATCGGTTTGCGGGGCTTTCACGCCGAAGCGCGACGGCAAGCTCCGCCTCGCCGGGCGCTCGCCTCGCGCCCGCTCAAGGTCCCGGTCCTCGACCAGCAGAAACTCGTTCTCGCCGACCTCATAGCCACGCGACTTGTCGACTGGCTCTACAGCTTGGCCGGTAACCGAATCGACAAGCTTGTGTTTGAGGCGATGGCCCGCTCGCCGGTTGACCTGCCGGAAGGATATCCGCTCCGCTGCCGAAATTGCGGGATACAGCGCAATGGGGCATGAGACGAACGACAGCTTCAGATAGCCTTTCCAATAGGGACGGGACGCCGGCACCGAGAAACTCCAACGCAACTGGGTTAGTAGAGCCAAGCCGGGAGCCAAGGCCGCCGACTCAACGGACGGAAGCGGGGGAAGTTTCAGGCTGCCCGTGCTCCACATTTCACCCAGGAATGTTCCGAATGCCGCTGCGGCTTGAGCCCTCGGCTCCTACTGACCGGCGATCGCTCAATATGCGAGCCCTCTTCGGTGAGACTTCAACGATCATCGAAGGGCCGAAGCTCAGCTGCTGAAGCGAGTGCTTTCGCGCGCTAGAGGCTGGTGCCCCGAAGTCTGACGATGCAGAAAAAAATGGGGTTTCAAGCGGCAAATTTTGGCTGGCGCGAGCCCGTCAGAGCGGATGCCGTCGCTCTGAAAGGATCGGGAAAGATTTTGATCGTGCGAGAGTCCCTCACGCTGGAGAGTCCTCAAGAGTGTCAGTGCAGCAGTGGTTTGCGACCGATTCAACGTGATCGAAGCAAGATGTGGCAAGAACCAACAAGGTCGCCTCAGGCACACAGAACCCAAAATCAAATGGCTTCGCTTAACTGCGAGACCGTACCTTATATTGTGACCTAGGCCCGGGTGCATGTTTTGCATCCGGCACTTTTGCAACACTAAGGCAGAGCCATGAAGATCAGCGAGGTAAGACGACTGTATGCCCGGCAGATTCTGGCGATGGTCGGAGCCGACAGCGACAAGATGTTAGAGAAGGCATTTGCGACCGTTTCGCGAGAACACTTTCTTGGAGACCGTCCGTGGCACGCAGTGACTCCCTGGGCGCCTCATTTGCGTTTGCCTAACAAGGACCCCAGCCTCATCTACCAAGATGTTGTCATTTCCCTTGATCCAAAGCGTGGCGTCAACAATGGCAGTCCGTCACTTCACGCGTGGCTGATGCACAGAGTCGGACCGCTAAGGGGAGCACCAGTTGTCCACGTAGGTGCGGGAACGGGCTATTTCAGTGCCATTCTAGCCGAACTTGTCGGCAAAGACGGGCGAGTGTTGGCTATCGAATATGACAGGTCATTGGCAAAACTCGCAGAGAAGAACCTGAGACTTTGGAGGAACGTCGAAGTCTTGAATGCCGATGGCAAGGACTGCGCCAATTCCATTGGCTGATCTCATTTACGTCAATTTTGCCGTAAGCCGACCAGCCGTCACCTGGGTCGAAAATTTAAAGGAGGGCGGAGGGCGGACATCTACTATTTCCTCTTGGCGTTCCCGAACGGGAAGCGCGGTTTGCAGGTGCGATGCATGCTGTTGCGATGCTAGTCACGCGTCGGAGAAAAGAGTTTATGGCCGAGGCATTACGCGAAGTCTCATTTGCTTTCGCGGAGGGGAGGTGATGCTGTGGTCGAAACGTCCGAGGAGAGACGGTTGAGGAAGGCACTTGCCTCCGAGGGATGGCGAAACGTTTCGACTCTCTATTGGAAGCGTCGGGCAAAGGGACCATGTTGGTATGTTGCCAAGGATTGGGCACTAGGCGTCAAGAGCTGAAATCCGCGGCAAGATCCGAACCTCCGTAAGCTCCTGCGGCTTGTCCCCGATTTTGATGCCGATGCGCGCGCGTTTAGTGAGAAGGCCGAGCCACGGGCGGATCGCCGCCAGTTCGCGCAGTCTCTTACGTCGACCGCATCGTCAGCTCGCGGGCTGGGATAGCGCACTGATATGCGGTTTACCCCCAGGACTTGCTCGCCCGCGTTCGCTCACCTGCTCGTCGGTGAACTGGCTTCACTTCGTGGGGCCACACCTTCCCAGCTGATGGACTCTACCCATTCTTGCAGGTTCCTGCGGGAGGCAGACCATCTACATTTCATGTTGGCCGAGATGGCCAAAACGAAACCGCAGGAAAGATAGGAGCTAGCAAATGGGCTCATCAGTACCAAACCTGATCCTTAAAACCGACTACGCCACGCCAGTAGAAGAAACGGTCTTGGAATTCCACATGGAGATTCCACTTACTTCTGAGGAGATTGGCAGAATACGGCACTTTCTTGCAGAGAATAATTGGAGGACCTTGAAGGACTACGTCGGAAATTCAAGGCCCCAACTTCGTCATCTCGTGTCGGAATGGATCGACAGGACAGAGGATCGCAAGCTGGGCAAGGTCATTTCGCTGAAGGCCAACGCGTCCTAAGCATCCATTTGCCATCGCTTCCAGCTACCGCCAAAATTGCGCGGTAGCAGTCTCTCAAGGAGGAGTTACTCGATACTCCGGCTTTCTGAATGCGATTTGACAATAGAACGTCGAGCTGAAATTCGAGCGTCATTCCAAGCATGCGGTTTCGCCAAGATAACGGATTTTCTACTGCCTGATGCAGCCTCGGCCGTATCGGAAGCTCTCCAATCCTTCGATGCATGGTCGGTTGTATCTATCGAACCGGACGGAAAGCCAGTCTGTCTCGACTCGAAGGATTGGGAGCGCTCTCGTCCCAGCCGGCGCCAGCAGCACCGTTCCAATGCATCATTCCAGTATTTGTTCAAGAGTTATCCGCTGGTGGATCGACTGCGTGCTGGTCGCGGGACGGGTGTTCTTCGCACCCGAATACCTAACTAGCGCGACGTTCCGACACGCTGTTGCAGATGTGACCGGGCATCGCGAGTTTATCCATATCGACGGATTTCCTTCGCGATTCGAAGCCGGACACTTTCTAACGACTCATACCGATAATCAGCCACATCGAACACCCGGAGTTCGCAAGGTTGCCTACTCTCTCAATCTCACACAGGGATGGGATAATGACTGGGGTGGACAGACCTGCTTCTGGAGCGATCATGATCTGCCCATATGCGTTCCACCCACTTACAATACCTCTTGTTGTTCGCGGTGCCGCGACCACATTCCGTCTTGTACCGTACCCCCCCTTTGCGCGAGGCGCTCGACTCGCCGTTACCGGATGGCTGCATGAATGAGGCAGTATTCATTCGACGCTGACGGGCTTGCATCCGGTCCTCGCGATAAGGCGATGAAACGTCTCGGGGCGAAGCTGAATGGGCATTCTCAACGCGCGACGGCCGTGGTGATGCGGACCATCAGCAATACTCTGAGGAATGAAGCTTATGTCGGTGATCTCGTTCACATGCCGCGCGATAATCAGGATGACAGCATCTATTGTCGCATCCAGCGATGCTGGCGAGCCTCGGTTGCCTCATCTATTTTGCTCCCTAGCTAGGGCGCGAAGCGTAAAGGGAAGGTGCTTTCGTTTCGGTGAGCGCCTCTGAAGCGAGCATCGCCTCACTCTGCGAGCCATGTGGCGCATGAGGCACCTTTCTCTGGGATCTCTTTGGGACGAATCATCACTCATTGACTCTGAATGACTCTTGAGGAGAATGGAGCTCGCTGGGCCACAGCGAGAGTGTTCCCCGACGGGTCATATCGACAAGACGCATCTTGAAGTGAGCGGGCGCAGCGCTCGCGACAAATCCCGATCAGGGGAAACCTACGTATACTGCGCTCGCATCCATCTATACCAATGTGTAATCGAGCTAGCCACAGGGATGATTGGCACGACGGGCGGGCGCAATCACTATGGCCCTATACTGTCCAGATAATTCGAGCGGACTATGCACACTAAAGTTTACTCCCTGTTCGGGGAGCCGCAGGAGCGCACAGCTGAAGGTGGTGCACCTATCCTACGTTCCAGTTTGATCGATGACCTGAGTCAGTTGAATTTTGCAGACGCGGATGACCGTCGAGCATTCCCTCCGACCCTACACAGCATATTGGCAAGGCATGGACTATTCGGGCTCACTACACCTTTAGAGCACGGCGGTTTAGCTCTTCCCCTACAAGAGGCTATCGACTTCATCTCTGCCACTGCATCCTTCGATGTCTCGGCTGCCTCTACGCTCGTCATCCATAACTTCCTGGCCTTGCCCTGTATCGAAGCGGCACCGCACATCCCTGAACAAAGGAATGTCATGCGGGGTGCAACACGCGGGGACCTTTGCGCTTTCGCTTTGACCGAGCCTGGAGCTGGCTCTGCGCCGCGGCATATACAAGCGTCGGCTTTCATGCACGAAGATAGAGTTCGCATCTCTGGCCGCAAAATTTGGATCGGCCTCGCTGACTGGGCTCGCTGGATCGTTTGCTTTGCGCGAGCCTCTGGTCCCGATGCGAAAGGTCGGCTGGTTGGTGTGCTAGTTGATAGGCAGGCTCCGGGCCTAAAGGTCACGCACGAGCATCGCACACTGGGTCTACGTGGCATTATTCAAAATACTCTGGAGTTCCAGGATGTCGAGGTGCCGAGTGCTTACGTTCTCTCTCGCGATCAAGACGGCTGGGGAGCAGCAGCATCTAGTATGAACCGCGGGCGTATCGGTGTGGCTGCTATGGGTCTTGGAGCCCTTGAGCGCGCTATCCAGGTCGCAGCCTCATATGCAAGCCATCGTCGACTAGGTAAGCTGCGCTTGATTGAGAACAGCTATGTCGAGCAGTTGTTTGAGCAGATGGTACTCCGGCGGGAAGTAGTGAAGGCAATGCTGGCTGCATCCTGCCGACTTGTCTCAGCGCAGGGCGCGCCCAACGTCCACCTTGCGTCGGCAACGAAGGTTTTGTCGTCGGAGTGGTGCGGCCTCGTCGCTGATCAATGCGCCCAACTGTTAGGTGGCCGTGGTTACGATGAGGGAACGCCTGTAGCCAAAATCTATCGAGACGCTCGCATTCTCCGCATCTTCGAAGGTCCGACTGAGACGCTCCTATCGCATCTCGGCCGCTGCCTTCTCTCCAGAGCCACACGTGACGAAATAGCCGATCTTTTTCGCTCTTTGGGTGCGGCGCCAATCCATGCTGCAGCAGTTGAGGAACTCTCTGGGCTCAATGGCACAGACGGCGCCGTGCTAATCTATGCGGGTTGGCTTACCACACTAGGATTGGCACAAGCTGTCATGTCTGCTGGTTACTTCTCCGCCTCAGGTGGGGGCGCAGCCGCAGCTGAACTAGTCAGTTCCGAATTAGCAACTCTCCGTACTCGCGCGCCGGCACGGCTATCTTTGGAAGGCCGTATTCGCGCTACTCGGACTCTGAATAGCTTTCTTGAGGACGCAGCATCTTCCATCCGGTCACCCATCCTCACAGACGATTACCTCAAATTGGTACAGTATGTCTGACACCCTACTGACCTGCCACTGCGTATTTCCTCCAGAAGGAGTTAGAGTCCGGCCCGAACAAGGACGGACGGATGAAGCGAGCAAGGTTCACGGACGAACAGATTATCGCGATATTGAAGGAGCATGAGGCTGGGGCGAAGACGGCTGACCTGGCTCGCAAACATGGGAACTCCGAAGCGACGATCTACAACTGGAAGGCCAAATTCGGCGGCATGGAGGTTTCCGAGGCGAAGCGGTTGAGGGCCTTGGAAGAGGAGAACGCGAAGCTGAAGAAGCTTCTGGCGGAGCAGATGCTCGATGCGGCAGCGCTTCGCGAGCTGCTTTCAAAAAAATGGTAGGGCCCGCCGCCAAGCGCGCTGCGGTCGCGCATCTGCAGGCCGTCATGAGCCTGTCGGAGCGGCGGGCCTGCTCGATCGTGGGTGCGGACCGGAAGATGATCCGCTATCGCTCCAGCCGCCCGCCGGACGCAGTTCTGCGTGGCTGATTGCGCGATCTCGCCAATGAGCGGCGCCATTTCGGCTACCGCCGCCTGTTCGTCCTGCTGCGGCGGGAGGGCGAGCCATCGGGGATCAACCGGATCTACCGGCTTTATCGCGAGGAAGGGCCACCGTCCGCAAGCGGCGCGCCCGCCGCAAGGCCGTGGGAACCCGGGCTCCGATCCTGGTCGAGGCAAGGCCCAACGCGCACTGGTCGCTGGACTTCGTCCATGACCAGTTCGCCAATGGCCGGCGCTTCCGCATCCTCAACATCGTCGACGACGTCACCAAGGAATGCCTGGGCGCCATTCCGGATACGTCGATCTCAGCACGGCGCGTCGCCCGCGAACTCACGGCGATCGTCGAGCGACGCCGCAGGCCAGGAATGATCGTGTCCGACCACGGCACCGAGTTCACCTGCAACGCCATGCTCGCCTGGAGCAAGGACACCGTCATCGACTGGTACTTTATCGCGCCGGGAAAGCCGATGCAGCACGGCTTCATCGAGAGTTTCAACGGCCGGATGCGCGATGAGCTGCTCAACGAGACCCTGTTCTTCGCTCTCGACGACGCCGCGCCAAGATCGCCAACTGGGTCGCCGACAACAATATTCGGCGGCCTCACTCATCGCTGAAATACCTGATCCCCGCGGCCTATGCCGCCCACCTCACCGCAACGGACGATCGGCTGCGCAACCCCGACCAGCTCCGCCGATCGTCCGTTGCTCCACCCGCGCCACTTGGCGTACAAAAACCCGAGACTCTAACCGCGGCTGGATGAAAATTCAGGGACAGGTCACTACCTCGTAGGGGGAGCGAGGACGCCGTCTTAGAAGTCCGGGCATTGCGAGCGCGCCCGATCACCGCTCTAGCTTAGATCACCGATCCTCCGTCGATCCGCAGAGGGACCGTGCCGTCTGGTGATCGCGGCTGCCTGGTGCAAGTGGTTCTTCCGCTAAGAGCGAATCGCTCGCTTGCCCGGCGGACACATCACCCAGATGAGACTCTCGATGAAGTACCGTCAGGCCGGTTGTCCGCTAGAGGCCCGGGCCAAGTCAACGGTCAGTGTGTCGACCGCTTACCGGATCGAGAAGGATCGCTGTTGCGTTTGGCATAGCTCCGCCGATTATGCGGGGCCCGCCTTGGTGCTTGGCCGACCAGGTCTGCGCCTGTACGGCTGCCCTGAGCCGCTTCTTGCACTAATCGAGCGCCACATCCCGGTCGGCGAGCGGCTATATGGCGAACACCAATGTGCCGATTCTCCAGGGGGCCAGAAGATCAAGGGCCATCTGTCCGCGACGACGAGCTATTTGGCGGCCGTGCGCCGCCGGCCGCACTCTACTACGCCTCGCGCGGCCGCCGACACGAGCATCCCGCCCTGCATCTTGGCAGCTTCACCGCTATCCAGCACACCGACGCCGATAGTCACAACGACAAGCTGTACGACGCCTCGCGCGTGCAGGTGGCCGACCATTCCAGCCCTGTGCTGGGCGCATGCCCGAAGGCAGTTCTTCGAGATGGCGGATATCGCGGCCAATGCGAGGGGCCGGCAAGAACGCCGCGGCGATATCAGCGATCGCGCTGGACGCGATCAAGCGGTCGGTCGGCTATTTGACTCGAGCGCGCCATCAATGGACAAAGCGCGGCTCCAGCGCGGCGCCGATCGCACCACGATCATGGCGACGCTGATCATGACGGCAAGACTCAACGAGCTCGATCCGCAAGCCTGGCCCGCGGACGTGTTCGCTCGCATCGCCCCACCGCATAAAACCGCCTCCACGCGCTGCTGGTATGGAAGTGGAAGACGGCGCTGCCCCGTCCGCCTCCCGACCCGGCGAAAGCGATCACTCGGCGGCCCTGTCCGAAACGTTACGAGGAAGCCGCTATCGCTCGTTCCACCTCCTTAGCCAATGTTCGGTGGTAATCAGCAAGCTTGGCAAACAATGCTTTCTTAGTTGCGTTGGTCGCGAGCTTGCTGATCAATTCGCACTCTTCAGCTTCATTCCGAAGCCTCTCCAACTGCGCTTGCATGTCTTTCATTTCGGCGGGCCCAAACTTAGAGCTTCGATCAACTCAACAGCCTGTTCGGCTTGCCGCGCTTGCTGGAGGAGCTTCTCCCGCTGAGCGCCCGGAGACAGACTTCTGGCGCGAGCGCGAGCTTGCTGGGCTGCGCTGGTCAGCCGCTCGAGAAGTGAGGCGATCGGTTTGGAGCGATTGCGCTTTCGTTTGAGTCCCATCACTGAAGTTTAGTGCGGCAGGATGTCGACGTCATTGACGTGGATCAAAGGGCTCGACCTCTCCGCCGTCAGGGCATGAAGCGGCCTCGCGAGAGCTTCGTTCAGTTAAGCAGGAGCTAGAGCTATCGCGCCTGGAGGAAGCGCGCCGCATCATCGAGGAGTACGCGGACGATCTGCGTGAGGTCGTCAGAAAACTTGACCGTCCCCTTAGTTGAGGCTGTTGCGGGATCGAAGCTGCCGGAGTTGGTTGCTCAGCATTTTCAGCCGGATTAGCTCGGACAGAGCAGGGGCTTCGTAAGCGTCAGGGTGTTGGTTCAATTCCATCGCCGGCTCCAATTCTTCAGTTCTGAAGTAGCCGGAAAAACTCCGGCCGGTCTGCGCGTCGGCTTGCAATGGCTCTTGGTGCGCTTTGCAGATCCCGCTAGGATCGGCTTTCACAAAGACGTCCTGCCTTCCCGCTAGCCCGAAGGCGAGCGGGTTCATAGTAACGCCCAAGGATGTCGACTGACGCAAATCATTCAAGTGGAGAAGGCAACGTGTGAGATGAGTAGGGGTGCCTGTGAAGCGGTGAAGGAAGAGGTGCGCGCAAGCGATGCGGAGCGGCGTCGCGCACGCGGCGTGAGATTGAAGCGAGGGCGGCCAAGCCGCCCGGAATTAGTCCTAGTGAAGATGCTCAAGGACGATTTAACCTTTAATCGCTTGGACCATTTGATCCTCGAAATAGTTTCCCGCGTGCAATCGATCACCCGGAAAGATGATGGCAATAATGGCGGACGTGATTAACGAGTATGGCAGCCCCGGACTCGCTGCTGAGGCGCTGCTGTGTGGTCGCGCGACAATGAGAACGGCGGGCTACTGCAATGACATAGACTCTGAATTCCGCGCTCGTTTTGTCGAGGCGGCGGGCAGCCGTGAAGCCGCACCGAGGTCTGGCCCGTACTCTGCGACTTGAAGGCCTCGATCTCGGACTGCCAGTGCTTGCGCTAACGGCTGATGCTTACTGTTCTTCAGGATGGACATTGGATTGCGTGTTGGTCGTTGGAAGCGTGATGCTGATGCGGATGATGTTTAAGGCGTCGCACGGGCCCTTGGGCAGCGCACTTCGAGCCTCGTATCAATGCAATTCACTGCGGCTCGTTGCGGACGGCGCAGTCACTCAACAACATGCGGTGTTCGATTTGCTTTGTCGAGAAATGCGTTGTCCGCTTCGAGGCGGGCGAGAGGCCGACCATAAATGGCTTCGCTGGTTCCGAGCGGCTTAAGATCAAGCCTACCAAGTTATCCATTCTGTAGATGGATCTAATCAAGAAAATGCATTTTACCATTTGTGGGGTCGTCATATAAGGCTGTTGAGGACGGCGGGGGCCGATCTAAGGAGGCGACTCTCAAATGAAGAAATTGCTGTTTGTAACTGCGAGCGCCGTCGCGCTTGCAGCGGCGGTGCCGACTTTGGTCGCTGAAGGTGCCGCGCAACCGGTCGACACCAAGATGCAGGTAGCCGACACGTCATATCCTGAATGCGAGGAGGACCCGTTGAATGGTATCTGCGATCTCTTTCTTTGCTTAACCGACCCGGCATGCCAACTGAAAACAAACTAAGCAGAAAATGAGGATACAGGCCTAGTACACCGGCCGCTTGCGGGGACAGCGGCCCCGTCCTCTTCGCGTGCGGATACACTGCCAGATGATGCACGGCGCGCCATGGTTCAGTGTTCTCCCGGACGGCAATTCCGCCACCAACGTTGGGGGTGAGGGTACTGCGCAAGCACCGCTTGCGGATACTGCCCTCACCCTCAACTGGCGAATATCGATCACGGGGGGTGATCGGCAAGCTCATGGGAGAGACGGCGACGCGCCTGCGCTTGCTGTTTGATGCGATCGCCGTACAGCGCGGGGTCTACTTCGATGAGTTCGACGCGATCGGTTCGCAACGTTCGCAGCCGAACGATGTCGGTGAGATCAGACGTGTGCTCAACTCGTTTCTTCAATTCCTTGAGAAATGACGGTGGGCCGAGTTTGATGATTGCGGTAACGAACCATCCCGAACTTGGACAAGGCGGTTTATCGCCGTTTCGAAGACATGTTCACGTATGGAGTGCCGAATCCGGAAATGGGCGCCGGCGATCTGCCTGCTCGACAGCGGTGTCACCTGGGCTCACCCGTTGATTGAGCCTGGCCTGGATGCCGCGCATCAGCATGCCTATGACAATTGGGGGTGTTGGCGATAGCGCATTTTGGAACGGCCATGGCACGGCAATGTCGCTGTCGCACTGTATGGCGATCTCGAAGCGGCACTGAGCCACGCTGATCCGGTCGATCTGCGCCACCGGTTGGAGACAGTGAGGAATCTGCCCTCGAATGGTCAAAACGATCCAGAACTCTATGGCGCGGCTTCCGCCTTGCCAATGCTCTCCTCTACGTGTTGAGGCGAGCCTTGCCTCGCGAGACAGTCTACAACGCGACTATGCGACTCGGTTCGTATGCCGAGAGAAAAGGTCTTGTTTGACTCGTGGGTTCACTCTGCCACGACGTCGCTGATCAGCGCGCCACTATCAGCTGTGGGTGCCCGAAGTCTCGTAACGATTGATCGCCATCCATCGCCCGGACCTGAACGATCAGTTCTTCATTCAATTCATCTTCAAGGGCCGCCGGGAAAAGCAGCCCCGCCGTACTCCTGGAACTTTCATTGGTCCAGCCTTTAAACGGCTTCGGGGTCGCATTGTCGCCGAATCCGTACGAGGTGATCCATGACGCCGATTCTCTGGCTCGCGAACAATTTCCGGCCATCAAAAAGTGCTTTGACGTCAGAGCGCTCTCGCTGCAACGACCATTTGGAATGGTGATGAATCAATGAGCTCTCTTGCGGCGGGGTTGCTGATGATCGGCTAAGGCGAACTCATAAGGCGCGGTTGGCCCTAACTCCTACCGTACTGGTCTTGATCGTAGGCCTGCAGGATGCGGACGAAATCGGCCATGCTTGATCGATCTCCGGCTTTGGCCATAGCTGCAACCTGAGTATTGGAGGGAGCTATGGCTGATTTTGGGTGACGCGGCCTGATCAGGCGGCGTGGCTTTCAGTGTTCGGAATGACTTCGATTCCGTCGATGAACTTTACACCGGCGATGACTTTCGGCAACTGGTTCGTGCTCTTCAATCGCCGC
The DNA here is from genome assembly GCF_020194175.1 of Bradyrhizobium sp. BRP22. Lineage (GTDB taxonomy): Bacteria > Pseudomonadota > Alphaproteobacteria > Rhizobiales > Xanthobacteraceae > Bradyrhizobium. Next base: position 18,398 of record NZ_JADYVX010000060.1, read on the forward strand.
CAGGTCTTCGATGCGGCGTCGATGAGCTTGAACACCATCAGCTTCGCGGTTTGTTGCGACAGCGATCCCTTGGTCCGCACCGTTCGGTGGCGCACCGTGGCGAAGACGCTCTCGATCGGGTTCGAGCTGCGTAGGTGGATCCAGTGCTCAGCAGGGAAGTCGAAGAAGGCGAGCAGCGCATGGCGATCCTTGATCAGGCACTCCACCGCACGTCCGTATTTGACGTGGTACTTCTCGGCGAAGACGTCGATCGCGGTTTCAGCTTCGGCCCGGTGTGGGGCCAGGTAGATGTTCCGCACGTCGTTCTTCATGGGGCCCTGCACGGATTTGGCGACCTTGTCGAGTACGTTGCTCACTTTATGGCACCAGCATCGTTGGTGCCGCGTGCCGGGAAAGGCCTCGTCCAGTGCCTTCCAGAAGCCGAGGGCGCCGTCGCCGATGGCGAGTTGCGGGGCAATCCGTCACCCGCGTTGCCGCAGGTCGATCAGGAGTTCGCGCCAGCTCTGCGCGCTCTCGCGCACGCCGACCTGGAAGCCGATCAGCTCCTTCTTGCCTTCCGGCGTGGTGCCAATCAGCACCAGCATGCATTCGCTGTGATCTTCCATGCGGGCCTGCAGGTACACGCCATCGGCCCAGATGTAGACATAGCGACGCGCCGACAGATCGCGTCTCTGCCAGCGTTCGTACTCGACCTGCCAATCGGCCTTCAGGCCGGCGATCACCGAAGGCGACAGGTTCGGCGCATCCTTGCCGAGCAGCGCCGAGAGCGCCTCCTGGAAGTCGCCGGTCGAGATGCCGCGCAAATAGAGGACCGGGATCAAGGCATCCAGGCTCTTCGTCCGCCGCGCCCATAGCGGCAGGATTGCCGAACTGAAGCGGAGGCGGTCGCCTGGCCCGCTCGCTCCGCGGTCGCGGACCTTGGGACGAGCGACCTCCACCGGACCGATGCCGGTCGCAATCTCGCGCACCGGACCGTGCCCATGTCGGACCAGGCGCGCTCGACCGTCGGGCAGCGTCAGATTGGCCGTGCTGGCCAGAAACGCGTCAACCTCGATCTCGATCGCCCTGGCAAGCAGGTCCCGCGCGCCGCGCTCGAACGATATCGGTCAATGGATCATCAACCGCGGACGGCTGACGGAAAGCAAGAACATTGGTAGTCTCGGTCATGGCGTATCGCTCTCCTCGAGAGGTTCTGGCAGGCTCGTCACCCGCCTCGATACGCCGCCTTCCTCACACCGTCATCACCCAGATTCCGCCATAGCTCCAACGCGGGTCGGATAGCGTTTTATGGTTTGAATCTGCGGCTTGATCTGATTCACTGGGGTCATGATATCGAAGCCGGAAGATCTTCCATCGGACCTTGCGAGTGCCCTGGCGGCGCTGCAGGCCGAGCGTGAGGCGCGGCTACACGCTGAAGCGGTGGCTGCCAGTGTGCGGGCGGAGCTGTCGGACAACGAGGCGCTGATTGCGCATCTTGAGCTGCGGATCGAGAAGCTCAAACGCGAACTGTACGGGCCGCGCTCCGAGCGCACGGCACGGCTGCTCGAGCAGTTGGAGCTGGAGCTCGAGGAACTCGTTACCACGGCGAGCGAGGATGAGCTTGCGGCGCAGGCCGCAGCGGCGAAGACGCAGAACGTCCGTTCCTTCACGCGCAAGCGGCCGGCCGCAAGCCATGGCCGGATGACATCGAACGCGAGCGCGTCGTCATGGAGGCTCCACCGAGCTGCGCCTGCTGCGGTGGATCGCGGCTGGCGAAGATCGGCGAGGATGTGACCAAGACGCTGGAGGAGATCCCACGCCGCTTCAAGTTGATCGAGACGGTACGGGAGAAGTTCACCTGCCGCGATTGCGAGAAGATCAGCCAGCCGCCCGCGCCGTTCCATGCCACGCCGCGCGGCTTCATTGGCCCACAATTGCTGGCGACGATCCTGTTCGACAAGTTCGGCATGCATATCCCGCTCAACCGCCAGAGTGCGCGCTTCGAGGCCGAGGGGATCGACCTGTCGTTGTCGACCCTGGCGGACCAGGTCGGCCACGGCACCTTCGCCGTCATGCCGCTCTTTCATTTGATCGAACGCCATGTGCTCGCGGCCGAGCGCCTTCATGGCGATGAAACCACCATCCGTATCCTGGCGAAGGGCAAGTGTACCACCGGACGGATCTGGACTTATGTGCGGGATGACCGGCCCTTCGCCGGGCCCGCGCCGCCGGCGGCGGTCTATTACGCCTCGAGCGACCGACGAGGCGAGCATCCCCAGAAGCATCTGGCCGCCTTCGCCGGCATTCTGCAGGCGGATAGCGGCTTCGAGCCGTTGTTCGACCCGCAAAAGAAAGCGATGCCGATCACGCCGGCATTTTGCCTGGCCCATGCGCGGCGGGGCTTCTTCGAGCTGGCCGACATCGAGAAAAATGCTCGGGAAGGTAAGAAGGGCAAACCGGTCTCTCCGATCGCGCTGGAGGCGGTCAGACGCCTGGATGCATTGTTCGAGATCGAGCGCGCCATCAACGGCCGCGGCGCCGAGGAGCGGCGTGCCGTGCGCCAGAACAGAGCAAGCCGCTTCTCGAGGCATGCACGCCTGGTTGCTGCGTGAGCGCGAAACCCTCTCGCGCTCCGAGGTCCTAAAGCCTATGATTACATGCTCAGGCGCTGGGACGACTTCGCCCGCTTCCTCGACGATGGCAGGATCTGCTTGACCAACGATTGTGCCGAGCGCGCATTGAGAGGCATCGCCTTGGGACGGCGCAACTGGACCTTCGCCGGCAGCCAGCGTGGCGCCGACCGTGCCGCCATCATGCTGACGATGATCACGACCTGTCGCCTCAACGAGGTCGATCCCAAGGCCTGGCTCGCCGACGTCCTCGCCCGTATCGCCGATCTTCCCACATCGCGTCTGCATGAACTGCTGCCCTGGGAATGGAAGCTCCTGGGCCAAGCCGGCAAGCCCGCCGGTCAGCAGGCCGCCTGACCTTCACGCAACGCCATCATAGAGCTCGCCGTGCCCGCGCGCATGCGTCAATCGGGCGGTCTTCATCGTATGCGTACGGTCCATCTGGTGCGCAAGGCGCTTCTTTCCGTGCGCATCCTCAGCACTATTGCACGAGGGTTCGCCCAGTACGCGAAATCGAAGACCCGATATTTGTCAGGCGCTGTTCCGTGAGGCGATATTCATTCTATTCCCATCAAGCAGGTTGTTTTAAGCTTCCTTTTCGTAGAGCGGCTTTCGAAAAGGGGCAGGAATGCCGCCGGCGTCCAATTTCGCAAGCCGTGTCCGGTTCCGGACGTGCATGTCCGAAACGGAGCACTGAGGCGCAAGTGTTCCGCCCCGGCGCGGAGCGAGGGCACCGTTTGTCCTTCTTTGAGGGCCTGCACCACGTCTTTTGTGGCACGACGATTGCTGAGACAGTTCAAGGTTGAATTGTTAAGTTCCTTCACGTGCGTGCAACACCGCTTTTCGTAGTGTTTCACTTTGTGAGAATCGACGGGAGACAAAAATGGGAAGACCCTACCTGATCGAGTACAAGATAAATGCGGACTTCGTGCTCGGCGTCGAGAACCAAGAGGAAAGCTCCAAGCTTGTACTCTGCAAAAGAAGCACGCCTTTTCGTCGCATTCTCTGGAATATGGACACTGGCTCCGGCGCCATTACTTTGAACTCGAGCAGTGGCGATCTCGCAATCGCGCCAGAAGGCCATCAACTCCGTCCGGCAGTTCAGCTTTTGCTCTGGACATATAACTTTACCAACGCTCGCCAACATTGGGAATTCGATGAGAACCCAGGTCCTATCGTTAGCGTAGTCGATGCGCGGCTGTGCATCACAACCAGGGGCGGTGCAGTGGGTGACGGCACCCCAATCTGGCTAAATCTGACCGACTACACAGCCGCTCAGCAGTGGCATTTTGTGCCCCTGGCGCACCTCGGCGCTGCCTAATTGTTCGCCAGCAAGTTCGTCTCGGAACTACTGCAAGGTGATGGGAGCGAATCCGAATTGAGTACGGTTGAGACGAGAGGCCCCGCCGGTGCAGGGGCGGATCAAGCCGATCGCGGTCGCTGTGACGTCACAACGTTGGTCGTCCGTTTTTTAATCGCGGGCACGGTGTCAACCCGATAGACAAAAGTGAAACACCTTCGTCCCGGCAGGGACGCTCGCGCCGAAGGCGGATCTGGGTTGGTTAAGACCGCGTCATGGCGCGCATCTCTGTCTGGCACTCCGTGCCATCGGTCCAGATGGCATGGAGGATGACAGCCGTTTTGCGCGCGACGGCAACCTTCGCCTTTTTGGCGCTGATGCGTTTGGCCAGCTTGCTGCCCAAGCGCTTGAGCGCAGAAACTCGTTTGACAACGGTCAGCAGGACGTTCGCGGCCTCGAACAGATAAGTCCGAACCTGGTGGTTGCCGCGCTTGGAGATGCGGCCGGTGCGATCGATCTCACCGGATTGATAACGTCTCGGCCTCAGGGCGAGATAGGCGTAAGCGCTCAGCCAATACCCTGGCTTCGGGGTTGGATTAGATGTACGAAGAAGCCTCCGGCTTGTCGGAGGTTTGGAATGGGATTGGACGACAAAAAGGACGTCCATTTAGACGGCTCGTCGGTTGGGTCGGTCAGCCGGCTGGAAGGGCTTGAGGCGCCGTCCGGGCGTCGTGTGCGTTCGGAGGCCGAGCGGGCGCGGATCGTCGCGGAAAGTCTGTGGCCCGGCGCTCAGGTGGCGGAGCTTGCGCGCAAGCATGGGGCGACGCGCTGGCAGATCTACGATTGGGGGCGCCGCTTCCGACAGCGCGGCGAATTGCCATCATGCGAGGCATCGCAGCCGGCGCGCCGCCGGTTGTGGAGGGGCCGTTAGAGGAACGTCACGTTCCGGCGGCCAAGCTCGAGAGGCGATTGGCGACGTCGTGGTGCGGACGGACGCGGCGATAGATGGGGAGCAGCTGTCTCGGGTGAGCCGCGCGGTGCGGGCGTCACGATGATCGTCCCCGGCGCCGAGTTGAAGATTTACATCGCGGGCCTGTCGACTTCCGCTGTGGCCACGATGGGCTTACTGCGAAGGTGCAGGAGATGCGTTTGATGACGACCTATCACACGCGACGCTTGGGACCACAAGCGGCGGCGCGGGCCACGCCAAGTGCCGCCGCCCCGCGGCTAGCGTTACCATAGCGGCGCGTCTGAATTACGATCGTAAGCGTGGCGTTGAGGCCCTTGAGAATTCGCGTACGCAGTCGTGAGAGCACCGCTAGAAGAGTCATCTTCGGCAAGGGTGCTCACAATGGACGACCATTCGGACGACATAAGACGACCGTTTTCACCACGTATCGAGGTGTACGCAGGCGCAGGTCGAAAGCGCTGGCCGGACGATTTGAAGGCACAGATTGCTGCATATTTCACTGATGGTGAGCAGCGATTTCGCGCGATCGTGAGCGCCGAATTCAGACGATCGTGAGCAGCCCGCTCCGGCCGAGGCGGTGATAGAGTCAGCGTTCTGGCTGCTCGTCAAGGGTGA
>NZ_JADYVX010000061.1 GCF_020194175.1 Bradyrhizobium sp. BRP22
CCCCAGCCTCATGCTCCTTCAATACCGCGATAATCTGCTCGTCCGTGAACCTTGCTCGCTTCATCTGTCCGTCCTTGTTCGGGCCGGACTCTAACTCCTTCTGGAGGAAATACGCAGTGGCAGGTCACTTTTCGCGCGTCAAAAAAGCTTCCGTCTCTTGAGCAGAACCGATACGAGTAATGTTGCGGCAAAGCGCTTAGCATTACGGCGAAGCCGGACTGTTCTATCGCGCAGGTATTTCGTGGTAGGCCGGAAGACGCTGACCCTTTCCTGCGCGTGCCGCGTTGCGTCACGCATCGCTCGTGACGATTTTTCGACACCACCAGAACTTCGATAACGCGCGGCATAGCCGGTGCGATCCCTGTGCGCGCAGACGGGTCCAGCGTTCAGGCCGGCTCCGCTCGTCGGTAATATCCAGGGGCTTTCACCGTTCGCATGAGCCGCGATAGGTGAGATCGAGCTTCTGTCCAGGCGAAAAGCTCTCCTCCTACTGCTGCAGCGAGAAGGCCGCTTCCTGCTGCTCAGCATAGTGTCGGACGTTACAGCGCGATTGTCAGCTTCAAGACCATTGTCCACAACCTGACGCGTGCACCCGGCATGAAGTAACTGGAGATCATTCAATTTCCAAGCGGCACGCTGCTTGCTTCATTCGCGGTGCCACCACCGATGCCAGTTCGAAGGCGCACGGTTGTGGATCGGAAAAGCGCCGCGGAGTGTTTGATGCGATCTGGAGTTCGTTCTTGGGGAGCGACAACGGTTGCGCCGGTTGCAAGCGGTGCAGCCAATTCGGCGGACCTTGAGCCAGCAGTACAACTTCCACCGGGCCTGTGGAGCTGGTCCAGAGGATCTAGTGGCGGACACGTCGGCGGTGGTTACGGCCAAAAATCCTTCGATCCCTACGGTCCGTCAGTCTATGGCATCGTCCATACTCCTGTGTTCCTGGCAGGCGGCCAGGTCGGGTACAATTGGCGGAAAAATGGCTCGGTGTTTGGCCTCAAAGTTGATGCCAGCGGTGCTCTCTCCAACGGCACAAATAGCTGCCTCGCCGCCTCCAGCATAATACTGAGCGCAAACTGCAAGGCAAATCCAAACGTCTTTGTCACTGGGGCTGGTCGTCTCGGTTACGCTTTTGGCGCGCAGAACGAGTTTGGCCAATGTCGGCGACGGCGGGCTCGACTTGTACAAGGCGCTCGACGAGGTCTTTCCCAGCACACGCCGCCCGCGATGCTGGGCGCACAAGACCGTGAACGTCCTGCACAAGTTTTCACTCTCGGTGCAGGCCGCCATGCAAGAAGGAGTTGCGCGAGGTCTGCTCGGCGCGAGCCGAGCGTCCGCCGAAGCGGTGATCAACCTCATCGCCGAGAAGCATTGCGCAAAGTACGGCCAGGCGGTCAGATGCCTCGTCAAGGATCGCGACGCACTACTGGCCTTCTACGATTTTCTTGTCGAACGTTGGGATCACTTCCGCACCACCAATGCAATCGAGAGCGTGTTCGTCAACGGGCGATACCGGACCGTGCGGACGAGGGGCTCCTTGTTGCCAACCATCTCCGATGCTGTTCAAGCCGGTGATCGCTGCATCAAGGACCTGGCGGCGGCCGAAAGCCACAAATCAGTAGCCGAAGGTCATCGCAGTTGTCGGACTCGACGACGGCATTGAGGTCATCCAGGTGCTGGAAGACCAAGCGTCTGATCACCTCGTCACCTGGATTCCGAATAGCTCAGCTTATTGGGCCGATAATCCAATGGAGATTTCTTAATGACTGTTGATAACGAGAAGCTAGTCCCGCCGGCTCTGTTCACAGGTGCCACGCATTTGCTCATCGAGTTGTGGGGGGCGAAGAACCTCGACGATCCGGCTATCGCGGAAGACGCAATGCGAAAAGCCATCCGTGCGGCGAATGCGACATTACTCCACCTTCATGTCCATGAGTTTTGTCCGGGTTACGGCATCTCCGTAATAGCCCTGTTGGCTGAATCCCATATGACCTTACATACTTGGCCTGAGAGGTCCTACGCGGCCGTTGATGTTTTCGTATGTGGCAACAACGATCCTGCGAGCGCCGTGCCGGTTCTCGTTGAGGCTTTTCAGCCCGAACAGTCTGACGTTCGCAGCTTCCGAAGAGGTGTGTCAGTTAAGCCAGTCCGTTGAAGCAGATGCTCGATTTCCTTGGAATAGCCCGTCATGTTTCCGACTGCGCCCGTAAGGTATCGAGCTCACTGCCGCAATCGAAGAACATCTTGGGCTAACCTTTTCGTTCCGACCGTTAAGGGGTTGAATTTGCCAAGCGGGTTTTCCGGTGCTGTGATCGGCCATGCCTTGGCGCCGCAAAAAGGGAAATTCATCCTAAAGTAGCATCAGTGGTTTCCCGGATTTCCAGCTACCATAGCCCAGCGTAAGAGATATCAAGCAAATGCTCGCGTGCGTATAGGAGCTGCGGCGGTGGGAATTTCCAGGAACCGACGATTGCTAGTGGAACAATACTCGTCTGATCTACTCGAACAGCTTACCGAGCTGGAGTGGTTGCGAGAGCAGGTTAGGCAAGCCGAAACGCTGGATCCGAAGCAACTCTTGGCTCAATTCGAAGCTTACCGGAAACAGAAAACGACCACGGCCCGGCAGCGCCGACGAGCATCCTGATTACCTGAACGTGCCGCTGTAGCTCTGGTCCAGGATTGTTCACGTCACCTCCGGACTCACCCATTTATACGGCGTGACCTCCTGGAGTACCCGCGCTTAGCGCTCAGAGCGGTTACTGCCGCCGCTAGCGAACCGCAAATCGCGAGGTGTCCTCAGCCGCGTGTGTGGACGTTCTGGCCGCTCGTACCTTGTGACGAGCTTTAACAGGCGTTCCCTGATCCATGGATCGGCTTTGTCCGCCAAGTCCCGCACCAAGGCAGCCCGGTTGCTTCGGAATTGTTCATCCACGACAATACCTCATCACGCAACAAACTCGAATTTAAGGCAGGCGCAGGACGCTGGGAAGATAGTCCGCCGCCAATCCTGTGAATTGGGGAGCAGAGGACCCCCACCGTTCGCATATCTTTGCGCTAGGACTGGCGGATGTTTGCCGCTAGTATTTCCGGCGGCTGAAACTGGGCCCTTTCGGTGGTGACGCTTCATCTGGGGCTGGGGCTGAGGATTCGCGCCACGTCACCGGCGTCGTGAGCAAGTACGGCAGTATGTTCGAGAAATAGATCCGGTGACCGAATTTTAGCCGATGATGATGATTGTCACCATAGAAATCGATCAACTGTTTGCGCGTGCTCACCTGCTCGAGGCAGCATAAAAGCTTGACGGCGGGGCTCTCCGCCCCGGCAGTCACCTCTATGAGGCTCCGCTTTCCTCCTCGCTAATGGGCGCGCATCGGACCTGTCGATAGCGCGGAGGAGAACATGACGATCGAGGCCAAGCATCATCGAATTACGTTCATCAGCGTGAACGACAAATTTCGACGATCCTTTGGCGATGGATCGATCGCATCTCTGATCCGAAGCTCATCAGTCGCTTGTCAAACTTTGCCCGGTTTGATCGAACCGCTCGTTCACGCGGCCGAAATTCTTCAGGTAAGTCCGGCTCAACATGCTTGATATCGAATTTCTCAGCCATGTCATTGAAGTTGCGCCACAAGGTGATATGTCGGTGGAAGCAACCAATGTCAGCAGCCGCTAGGTTTGTAAATGGCCACATCAGCAAACAATGAATGTGCGTCTGAATCAGAGATTGCGAGGGAGAGACAGAATACAGATCAAGAACGTCTTCTTCAACAAATGAGGTGAACAGAAATGCACCTATTCACCGTGCTTCCTCGGTCAGTTGAGCGAGTGTCGCATCAAGATCACTCATCTTGCCATCCTCAAAAATCGGACCGTTAGACGCAAGCAGCTTTTGAGCTTGCGCGCAGTGAATGAAGCACGATTGGAAGAACGCACCTGTTAAGTGGGACAATGACGAATTGATGCGCTTTGCGATAATCGAATCCATAGCAGATGCGGAAAGATCCGCTGGAACAAACCAGTCAGACGCGACGAGAAATCCCCAACCTCGCAAGAATGAGGGAACGAATGCGCTGTAGGAATGAACTTCATTAAAGATACTTTTCAATGTTCGTGCCAACATCGCGTGAGCGTGACCGTCATCAAAAGAAAATCTCAATGCCTGGACCCCAACAATACCTCCAGGTTTCAGCCGCTCTTTGATGCCCAGATAAAATTCACGCGTGTAGAGAGCGAGCGCCGGGCTGTCAGAGACCAGGTCGCTCAGGTCGATAATAACGACATCATACAGGCTTTGGTCGTTCTCGATGAAGGCTCTGCCGTCCGAAGGAATGATTCTACATCGAGGATCCTCAAATGCTCCTCGATGCCACTCCTTCATGTGTTCCCGACATATCCTTATTAATTCACCGTCAATATCGACCATCGTTAAAGATTCGAGCGACTGGTGGCGGAGTACCTGCCAAATGGTAGCGCCTTCACCTCCGCCAATAACGAGCACGTGCTTCGGTGTCGGATGGGCCAGCATCGCCGGTTGTACCAAGAGTTCGTGATATAGCTCTTGATCTAAAACTGCGCTCTGTATCATTCCGTCTAAGAAAAGGGTCTTGCCGTAATTGGCTGTTTCAGCGATGCAGACCGCTTGGAAAGATGTCTGGCCAACGTAAAAGATGCGCCGCAAACAGTAGTTGTGCGTATCACGACTGTCGCTACGTTCTGAGAAAGTGAGGTAGTTGGAAGGTTGATTGTCATCACGCACCGAGTTCTCCTGAACTGAACCGCCCCGGGTATTCCGGAAGCCATTTTATTTGAGCTATATGGCCACGGCTGGATGTCCAGCATGGCTTAGTAATGTTCTTCTGCTACATCGCATCTTTCGGAGCCTGTGCAGGTTCACTCACGTTATGTCCCGCAGGATCGCTCAACCTTGCCCGAGGCGGTCTTTGTCGCGACGCTCCGATCCGCCAGTTACTCAACCGAACCATCCCCAACTTCCAGATCATCGGCAACTCTCTCTTGAATCATTCTCCAGTCATGATGTTCGCCTTGGGGGTGCGCCACAAATCCCGCATAGCTATGGAAAAATCGCGCCGGACTGTCGGTTGTCCAATCTTAGCGGGCAGCTTCTCGATTTCGCGTTCGCGCGCTTCCTCGCTCCCGTGCCCTACACCGGCATCAAAGGCGCGCGCCGCCTGCTCCAGCAATTGCTTCTTGCAGGCATAGCTCTTGTTCACGTGAGCCTCATAGCGCTTGCCAGATCGGCCACCGGCGCCTGCTCCCGCCGCGGCTTCCCGGGCGACCTTTGCCTTCACTGCCGCGTCGATCTTGTGTCTCAATCTTTCTCATCAAGCGTCCCGTCCATCCAACGCAGCAGTCCCTTCCAACTAAGCACATAGTCCCAAATGAGAGTCCATTTCAAGAACGCTCCACCGCCTGGATCACACCGCGCCCGGCCGCGTCGATCGCGACCGCGACTGATTGCACGATCGCGGCAAGGCGGATCGCTGTCTGGATGACGGCGATGCTGATGCCGGCCTCCCGCAGCGCCTTCTCATGCGCGTCCATGCAGGCGCCGCAGCCGTTGATGGCGCTTACCGCTAACGACCACAGCTCGAAATCGGCCTTGTCCACGCCAGGATTGCCGATATCGTTCATGCGTAGCCGCGCCGGCATCGTCTTGTATTCCGGGTTGGAGCCGAGGTGAACGAAGCGGTAGTAGACGTTGTTCATCGCCATCAGTGAGGCTGCTGATTTCGCCGCCGCGATCGCGGCCGGTGTCAGGACGACAGCTGCGGCAGATTCCATTGCGGCGATCACTACAGGATTGCGGCCGGCAATTGCGGTGGCGAGCAACAGCCCATGTTTGCTCTGCGGTGATAGCGTCTCATCTGATATCATCGACGCCAGGTTCAGTCTGACGTCGTTGGCGAAATCGGGGATCTGGTCCTTCAACTGCTCAATTGACATGATGCCTCAAGCAACCTTCAGCGTTTCGCCGCCGATCTCGCGGTTGCAGGGGCAGAGCTCGTCGGTCTGCAGAGCATCCAGCACGCGCAGCGTGTCTTTTGGGTTGCGGCCGACATTGAGGTTGGTCGCGTAGACATGCTGGATCGTGCTGTCTGGGTCCACGATGAATGTGTAGCGATAGGGGACGCCGTCCGGCGAACGCACGTCAAGACCATCGACCAGCCCGCCTTTGGTGTCGGCAAACTGCCAGATCGGCAGATGGTGCAGATCCTTGTGGGAGCGCCGCCAAGCGAGCTTGCAGAACTCGTTGTCGGTCGAGCCGCCTAGCACGACCGCGTCGCGGTCGGCAAAATCCTTCGATAGCCGGGCAAACTCGGCGATCTCGGTTGGGCAGACAAAGGTGAAATCCTTTGGGTAGAAGAAAATGATCTTCCATTTCCCAGGGAAGCTATTTTCCGTCAGCGTCTCGAACGCGCTCTGCCCATCCTCCTCGTGCAGGTGAAGGCCGGGCCTCACGCCTGTGATTTCGAACGACGGCAACTTACTTCCAATTCCAAGCATATTGTCCTCACAAGTTTGCTTCGCGCGGGAAGCGATGGTCCCGGCCTCAAGTGAAGCAAGTGATGTGCCAGGAGATCTCGCGGTTCAACTGGCGGAAATGCGACATTCGGATGCTCGTCGCGGCGATATCTCGGCCCGTAATTGCGCCGAATGGTCCATTATCTTATGTCGATAACGGAGCATAATGCCGTGCGCAGGCGGCAGCTTGCGCGCGCGAACGATTAGCTCGAGCCAATGCGCGTAACTTAAGAGGCCGTACAATCTTGGCCCTCGATAAAATGAACCTACCGCGGCAAATCCTGCTAGGCCACATGATCGCCCTTAACGAGGCGCACGAGGACCACTTAGGTGACGTGGAGCGGGAGCTGGCAGTGACGGTATTTCCCCTTCATCAATCGTGGCGGATAAGCTCGTGGGAAGGTCGGCGATGCTCTGTCGGATGTCATGAAGCTGTCGGATAGACTCATCGCAAATCGTCCTGACCAGATGGATTGCGCGCGGGTGCGGGCGATGTCGCGCCATTATCCCTCCACGGCCTGGCGCTCGCACCACGGCGTTAGGCCGACATCCCGGTGAAGGTCCGCCAGTCGACAATGCATTCTTCGGGGACGCTCGCCAGGAGCGGTACGCCAGCGATGATCGCATCAGTAAATTCGTCGCGCAGGTTCCGTCCGAACCTTGGACAATTTGTTAATCACGAGGAGATCGATGCCGCCGGATCGCGCGGGACCACAATCGCAGCGTCGGCAAGCCTATTCGCACCAAGCTTGCAGAACATGGCGCCGCTGCCGAGTGGCTGGCATATGAAAATATCGTACCAAGGTCGCAATGTCCGGCGCGAGCATGGTTTCATGCCGTCGCGCTCTTCAGGTTTGCTGAACGAGGCCGCCGACGTGCACGCCTCGCCGCGTGAGACTCCTGGTCTAAGTCGGCGAGCAGCTCATAAGCGTTCTGTTTCGACCGGTAGAGGATTGTCGCGACGCGCTTCGGATCGATGTCGGCAAGCGTGGTGATCATGGGCGTGATCCTCTGATTGGTCATCCGCGCTCTCGCGCTGTGCCGGCGTGGCATGCGTAATACCTACTCTGGTGGTTCAGAGCCGTGAACCGGCGAGACGCCCTTTGACCTCGGCGAATATATCGATTCCATGGTCGAGCCTTAGGCATAGCGAGCGGCGCGTTATGCCAGCCGTGCTGGAGATCGCCGCCCGGACCTTTAGCCGGTACGCTGAACTGTGAATGGACCCAAAGCTAGCGGAGTCTATCATGAGGGTGACTTCGATCCGCTCTGGTGTGGCTGTTCTCGCGCGCTCTCCTTCCGCTGCATTTTCTCGATCAAAGTTGCGGCGAGAATGACCGCAAGCCCGAACATCACCATGCCGGCGGCAAGCCAGCTTGGTAACGGAGGCCTTCCGGAGCGGCTGGACAACCAAAGAGAGCGCGTGTTCGCCCACAAGGGCGGCAGCGGTGAATGTGAGGGTGCTTCCGGCCGAGAGAGCTGCGAGAATCCCGCGACAAGCATCAGTTGCATCGATGCACAGGAGCTGAGCTCTTTCATAACGTCCTCAGCGGCTGCGCCATAAGGCGAAAGCGCCGAATGATCGATACAGCACGAGATTATAGGTCGCATAGGTGGACCGGCTTTCCGGAACGCAAGACCGTTCGCTGCCCGATTGCTCGGGCGGCCTCGTCGGGCCGAGAAACAGCTCGAAGGGCGCCCGTTGCGTCACCTGGCGGCAACGCTGTCCGCTCCCGCTAAAGCTCAACAGGGCCTCACCCCGTACTCTGCTGAAACGGCGCTGCAGCTCCTTGGCCGACACGGTGAAGTTCGCGGCGACCGTCACATCGACTTCCGCCGCTCCTGCATTTCCGATCATAAGCAGGGTCAGAACTGAATTGATGAGGGTCCATCGGCAAGCCTCATCGAAAATCCAAACGCCGCTGGAACGCGCGAGCCGCGGCGGCTCTTTGCTTCTCATCCAGCAACGGCGTGCGATTCGAGAACATGGCGCGCGCCTGCTCGACAAGAGTGAAACGCGCATAGGTTGCCATCGTGCGCCGTCCAATGGCTGGGTCGCCTCGTCGGGCTTGAGATATAGTCCTCTTCAACTCCGCCTGCGTGGCACAATGAAATGTAGCCTCAAAATGTTGCCGCCGCTCGCCTCCCGCGCGTTGCTCGTTTCACGCGGCGGCGCTTGCCTGGTCAGGATCTGCTGCTGGCGTGGAGGGCGTCACGATTTGCAGTGGCGGTTCAGAGGCAGAGAGCAGCGAGACGTGCTTGAGCTGAGCGAATACGTCCATCCCATCCTTAAGCCCAAGGGAATCAAAGGAGAAACGCGTGATACGGGCTAAAATCTCCGTGCCCGAGCCTCCAGTGCCGAGCGCAAGGACCAGCGTGATCTCAGCCGCGCCGAGCGGCAAACAGGCTCTGATGCGCGCCGGAAAGACATTGATCATGGAGCCTGCGCGTGGCGCTTCGCGCGCCACGCTGACGTCGCTCGCCGCGATGCGCAGCCGTTGGTGCGCGCCGGGTGCAAACGGCGGTGCCGGCACCAACAGCCGCGCACCTTTGAGGCGGAGAATGAGCAGCCCATAGCGCCCGTCATAGCCGCTGACTACGGCATCAGGGCTGACGGCGGCTTCGCGGCTTGCCGCAAGCTGCGCGGGATCTCTCTGTAACACATGCAGCGGTCCGGCCGCGGTCACTACGCCGCGCTCCATCATGACCAGATAATCGGCTAAGCGTTCGATCTCCGCCATGTCATGGCCGATGTAGATCATCGGCAGCGCGAGCTTCTCGGGCAGGCGTTCGATGAACGACAGAATCTCACGTCTGGCGCAGGCATCGAGCGCGCCAAGTGGCTCGTCCATCACAAGCAGTCTGGGTTGAGACAACAGCGCGCGACCGATGGCGACGCGCTGCCGCTCGCCTCCGGATAGATGTGAAGGAGAGCGATCGAGCAGCGGCGCTATCTGGAGCAGTTCGACCACCTCGTCAAACGCGATCGGCGTCGGCTTGGGTTTGGGCGCACCGTAAAGCAAGTTGCGCCTGACCGACAAATGCGAAAAAAGACTCGGTTCCTGAAACACATAGCCGATGGGACGCAGATGCGGTGGGCGAAAGGTAGTCCTATCCTGCCACACCTCGCCGTCGATAGCACAGAAACCATTCGGCAAAGGCTCTAGGCCGGCGATGCAGCGCGCCAGCGTGGTCTTGCCGCAGCCGGGCGGGCCGAAAATCGCCGTGACGCCTTTGGCCGGTACGCTGAATTGCGTATCGATTGAAGAGCCAGCGATACTGCCGCTGAACGCAACGTCAACCCGGCCTGGTGTGGCTATCCTCACGTGCTCCTCCTTCCGCTGTATTTGTCGATCAAGCTCAAGGTGAGGATTACCGCAAAGGCGAATATCACCATGGCCCCGGCAAGCCAGCTTGCTTCGCGCCAGCGCGAGGTTTGGACATAGTCGAAGAGATAGGCCGACAGCACCTTGGTGCGCCCAGGAATGTTGCCGCCGATCATCAGCACGATGCCGAACGTGCCGATCGTATGCGCAAAGCCAATGATGGCGCCCGTCAGAACACCCGTTCGTGCCAGAGGCAAGGCGACCGTGAAGAAGGCACATAGCGGAGAGGCGCGCAGAGTGGCAGCAACCTCCAGCGGGCGGTTACCCATCGCGGCAAAGGCGTTGCGGATGGGCTGCACGACCAAAGGCAGCGCTGACAAAACCGATCCGACCACGAGCCCTGCAAAGGTGAAGGCGAGCGTGGCCCCGCCCCAGAGAGAGGCGAGAAGGCCGCCCAGACCGTTCGGACCGAGCAGGGCCAGCAGATAGAAACCGAGTACTGTTGGCGGCAGCACCAGCGGCAGCGCGATGATCGTGGCGACCGCCTCAGCCCAAAGGCTCTTCGAGCGCGCTATCCACCACGCGAGCGGTGTGCCAAGCATCAGCAGGATCACGGTCGTTAAGCTCGCGAGCTCGATCGTGAGCCGGAGCGATTCCCAGAGCTCTGGCGAAAAGCCATCCATGCGTCAACTCTA
Source organism: Bradyrhizobium sp. BRP22 (assembly GCF_020194175.1). Lineage (GTDB taxonomy): Bacteria > Pseudomonadota > Alphaproteobacteria > Rhizobiales > Xanthobacteraceae > Bradyrhizobium. The sequence continues at coordinate 10,565 of NZ_JADYVX010000061.1, forward strand.
GCTTTGCACGTAGCCACCCCGCGCGATAATCGCGCGAAGTTTTTGCCGTTTGAGAAAATCGATGAAAGCGCGTGTCGCTCTATTATTGGCGCGGCTTTCCAACCGCACTGTATTGGGCCCCATCGGGTCATAAAACTCCCGCGCCACCAGCCAGCGCGAGGGGGTTTTGCTGTTTGTGAGCTCGGGCGGCGCGACAGATCCGAGCTCGGCATTACCGGTCTCGGATCGACGGCGTGCGTGATGCTGGCGGCATCGGTCCTCGGCTGAATCGCCGCACTGACGCCTAGCGCCTTTATGACCTGCAGCGCCGTTGCGTCATCATAAGCTGCGGCGATCGATGACTTCGCCACAGACATCATCTCAAGACTCTTTGCGCGCTTGGCGAACTTCACATTCACAGCACGAACTCGCCGCTATCAGAGGTGAAGCTGTTTTCCGACACCGGCAGACGCTTCTCGATCTGTCTACTTTGGCCGAACTGGTCGGCTGAAAGGATGCAAAGCGCGGGTTGGATGATCCAGCTGCAAGCCTGTCCGTACCCGGGAGAGCTCAAGGCAGCCTCGAGCCGCGTCGTCTGAGTGAGCGGTGCTGCAATCTCGTTGCTCGGCAGACGGAAATCTGCGGCAAGAGTGGGACTGATGTTCACCGCTGCTGCTTTTTCTAGCAGGATCAGAATCAGAGTTGCATTGATCAGAATCAATCGGGCACGCATCATTGGGAAGTCTCTCGGAGCGGGGCGGCCTGCGACCAGTTTGGCCGCGGGCGGCTTCTGCTCCTGCCCCCAGCAATCGGCGTGCCGCTCGCGAAATATGATGCGCGCCTTGCGCCACAGCAGCCAAACACGCTTAAGCGTCAGCCTGGCTGTTGAATTGCGGCGGAATGGCCCGAGCGCCGTGTCAGCTTTCCGACTTCGGCGTGTTCAACCGAACATCTCTAGCCTCTTGAACGAAAACTTCTAGGGATACTCCGCCCAACCTTGGCTCCCCCGCGCGGTGATGTCCGACTTTGGATCTTTGAACGGCTCCGATCTCCGGCTCATCGGCCGGCCCAATGTAGCCGCCCGGCCTGGGGGTGTCGCAACACGATATGTTTTGTCTTCACCTCGCGCCTATGAAACGTCCGTTCGAGGAAAACTCTTTGGCAAGCCTCTCTTGTCCAAGCGCTGCAGGAGCTCAGCGTGCATCGTCCGGTGAAGGAGTATTGAGGCTGGCTCATTTGGAGTGGTGCGAAACAATATGACCGAGGTCCGGATAACGTTGAAGGCAGGCTGTATCAACGCCTTTCAATCGCATGTTTCCACACGTCGATAGCATGGATGAGTGCCATCCAAAAAATGAATTTTACCAATGTTACGGAATATTGCATTGACAGCACCTGACGCGCACGAATCACGTGTCGCGTCAGGCGGCTCGGCTGGGGGATGGCGCCGCGTTCGGGTCGAGGCGCGCAATGGAAGCAGCAGGTTGGCAGATCAACTCGCGAAGGAAATTGTCGCACGATCTAGGAAAACGCCGTTGGCGGCCGCGACATAACGACCGCCAAGGAACTGGCCTGGCGTGGCATCCAGTCGCTGTAGATGCACATGATTTGCGAGCTGGAGCAGTCCTACGCGATGGAGATTGAGATGAACACGGATGACGCCTGATCGAATCTCAAGAACGTCGGCGACGCGGCTGTCCGCGGCGTGGTCGCTGAGAAGGCTGGAATGGGGAGCCGCGCCGTCATTTCCGGAATGGGTGGGACCGACGGCGCCTCCATCCGTAAGGAGATACGCGAAGGCCGCTCCACTACATGACATTGCCGCAAGTGGCTGGTCGATCTCGAGGTCGCGCCCACGCTGCCGCGCGAGCGCAAGGTGCGCGTCGTCGAGCAATGCCTTTGCCTTCGACGGCACGAACGTAGCTCTGGGATTCAGCCAAGTGCAGTCATGAGACGGTCGGTCCGCCGTCTGACCGATTGAACGGCCGCATGGCTTTGACGCTTGGTGCGCGACTTGCTTAACAAAAGAAAACACACGTAACCGCCGACCTACCCTCGGAATTCACGCTGCGATCTGTCGGATTTCTGACATCGCCGTCTTCAATGGGACACGGCTGGCATAACAGCTCGTCTGGTGCCGTGGCCGCTCAACGCGCGGCGGCTCGGTGTTCGAGTTCGTATAGGGAAGGAGCGTCATGACCACTATCGCAACTGCGGCGCCCGCGCGGCCGTCGCAAACTTGGTACAAAATTCTCTACGTTCAGGTGCTGATCGCGATCGTGATTGGCGTCATCGTCGGTTGGCTGTGGCCGTCGCTCGCAACCAACGACTGGATCAAGGCGCTCGGTGATGGCTTCATCAAGCTGATCAAGATGGTAATCGCGCCGATTATCTTCTGCACCGTGGTCTCGGGTATCGCACACATCCAGGATGCAAAAAAGGTCGGCCGGGTCGGACTCAAGGCGATGGTCTATTTCGAGATCGTCTCCACTTTTGCCTTGTTGCTCGGCCTGGTGATGGGAAATCTCTTCCAGATCGGCCATGGCCTTGGGGCCAAGCCCGATGCCGCAGCCGTCGCCAACTACGTGAAGCAGGCGGAAGCTTCGAAAAGCGTCGATTTTATCCTCAATATCATTCCCGACAGCGTGGTCGGCGCGCTGGCGCGCGGCGACATCCTGCAGGTGCTTTTGTTTGCGATCCTGTTCGGCTTCTCGCTGATGGCGCTGGGTGAGCGCGGGGAGAAGTTGCGCGGCATGATCGACGACACGGCGCACGCGGTATTCGGCGTCATTGGCATTGTCATGAAGGCAGCGCCAATCGGCGCGTTCGGGGCCATGGCCTTCACGGTCGGCAAGTTCGGGCCTTCGGCGCTCGGTAATCTGATCGGGCTCATCGCGCTGTTCTATGCCACGGCCGCGCTGTTCGTCGTGGTGGTGCTTGGTCTGGTCGCGCGCTTCGTTGGCTTTTCGATCTTCAAGTTTATCGCTTATATCAAAGATGAGCTCTTGCTCGTGCTAGGCACCTCGTCCTCCGAAAGCGCGCTGCCGCAGTTGATGAAGAAGCTCGAGCGCCTGGGCTGCTCCAAGCCTGTGGTCGGCCTCGTGGTGCCGACCGGCTACTCCTTCAACCTCGATGGCACCAACATCTACATGACCTTGGCGACGCTGTTTATCGCGCAGGCGCTCGGGGTCGATCTCACCTTCGGCCAACAGCTCACGATCTTGATCGTGGCGATGCTGACGTCCAAAGGCGCAAGCGGTATCACCGGGGCGGGCTTTATCACGCTCGCGGCGACGCTATCAGTGGTTAATCCGGCGCTAGTGCCGGGCATAGCAATCGTATTCTCGATCGATAAATTCATGAGCGAGGTGCGCGCCCTTACCAATATCACCGGCAACGGTATTGCCGCGGTGTTCGTGTCCTGGTGGGAAGGCGAACTCGACCAGGCCACGCTGCATGAGCGGCTCAATCAGGAAATCGATCTCACCGACCGCGAGGCCGCGGACACGAGAGGGTAGGCGGCCGCTTTTCTACCGTCATTCCGGGGCGTTGAACTCGGGTGTAGGCGAATTCGCAAGTATAGTCCAAGTCGGCGGCAACCGACTTGGACTGCGAAGGCGGAATCTCTCGCCCCGATCTATGGATTGCGGGTTCGCTCGCTTTTGGTGAGCGTACCGGAATAACGTCTAAAGAGGCTGACCCGTAAGGCGAGGGGACAGAACCTTCGGTTTGTGCCCTGCGGTTTCTCAATGAGCGCCGAGTATGTACAACTGCTTGAAAGTGGAAGTCGTCTATCCAACCGCATGACGGCCAAGTGTTAGCGAAGTGCAATGGCGCCATCGCAAGGAGCTGAAGAAGCCGTGGAGCAAAGCCGCGAACGGATCGACTAAGCGTGACGACGTTGACTTGAATCGATTTGAGATTCCTCGGGAGACTTCCGAAGCACATGCTGGCTGGGCTTTGAGGCCAGCATTGAGCGGCAAACTTTACTCTGAGTATCTTCGCAAAGCAGGGCGTTGGAGGGTTTTTAACAGTGGATTGTCCTGCAACGAGGCGGCTAAACATTCGGTGTTGCGGTCAGCACGGCCATTGTATGGGTGCGGCGGCATTGCGAGACCGGCAGCGTGGTGCTCGGCAGGGATGCGCAGCCACAGGTCCAAGGCGATTTCCGGCGAACACCGTCTCTGGGTTTAGGGCGAAAGAAGGGGACTTCAGCTTGTGCGGCTTGGTCGCCCGAGCTCGCTGACCGCGACTTTAAAGCTAATCACCGTCCAACTGGAATTTCAGGCGAGAAGCTCAGCTTCAAAAGCGTGGTGGCTGGCGAGCTCGAGGTCTGGACCCGACCGATATGGCAGCTCTGGGGAGTAGGCGGCCTGTGGCGAGTTGACTTCCAGCAAGATTCCGCACGGCTGCTGGAAAACCATCACCTTCCCGGCCGCGTTGCGCCATCACCGGATTGCGGCGCCATGGTTTCTCGAGGGCCGAACAATGGCGACTGCTTCCGCCTCTACATCGAGAAAGTCCTCCTTCTGGCGCTTCGTCTTCGTGCCGCAGACTTTCACAGATATAGCGCGCTCGAGCTCGGACACCAGGACACTCAAGTGATCCGCAAGCCTTGCGAACAGTTCTCGCTTTTCCAGGTCAGTTGCCAGATCGCTGATCAATTTGCACTCGGCCGCATCAGTGCGGAGCTCTTGCAGTTGCTTCTGCAGGTCGTTCATCGGTATGCCCGTGGAGCGGCTATTCAGACCAATTAATCGGAGTGTACTTCAGCTCTCGCCGGTCCATTTCCGAACGAAGCAATTCGGCATAGGTGCGCAGATTGTTGCCAACAAAGCGGCAGCGTCCCCCGTACGCGCGACCGGCCACCACCTGCCGCCGCACACTTCCTAGAGAAACAATAAGCTCTCATCTTTCGAGTTTGAAAACCTCATCCGGACACCCGCAATCCTTGCGCGCGAATGCTACCCCCATCTCACGGGCCGAACTGTTCGTTTCGGACACTCCCGCGCAGAAACCGAGTGCCCGTTGCACATTTGCCACAAGATCGTTTCGGTCACCGGGCTAGGCCTATTACGCGCTTCTCGCCATTGTTCGCCCTCGGGCTTTGCGAAAACAGATTTTTTAACCACCGACCAGTTGCCGAAGTCTGGGCCGCTTCGCCGGGGTTTTCGTCCATTTCCGAGGCCGAGGCCGCCGGAGCGCCAAACAAGGCACTGGCGCCTATGTGTAAGACGAAGCTTACCCGGGCCGATTTGGCCCACTTCACCGGGTACCGAGCAGTGGTATCGGCACGGGCTCAATCGCAGCATGATCTAGCAGTTTGCTGAAAAACCCCTCGCCGTAGCGGGAATTTGCTGATTCAATTTTTCATCGCGAATCAGAGGGTGCTCGCATGCGGGGCGCATTTGTGGATCAGGGGCGGTTGTTTTCGTACATCTCGCCCGAAGCGCGGGTGCCGTTGAACCATCCGCTAAGGAAGATTCGGGCGCTGGTCCGTGATGTGCTGAGCGAGTTGAACCGCAGCTTTGGGAAGCTCTATTCGAGCGAAGGACGCCCCTCGATCCCTCCGGAACAATTGCTGAGCGCGTTGCTGCTGCAGGTGTTCTACGGCATTCGGTCGGAACGACAGCTCATGGAGCAATTGGACTACAATCTCCTGTACCGCTGGTTCGTGGGATTGTCGCCGGACGATCCGGTCTGGGATCCGACCAGCTTCACCAAGAACCGTGAGCGGCTGCAGAGCGGCGACGTGTTTACGAAGTTCATGACCAAGCTTTTGAACCATTCTCAGGTCAAACCGCTGTTGTCAGACGAGCATTTTTCGGTGGACGGGACGTTGATTGAGGCGTGGGCCTCCCAGAAGAGCTTCCGCCCCAAGGACGGCAGCGGCGATGACGACGGCGCGAACTTCCACGGCCAGAAGCGCAAGAATGACACCCATGCAAGTGCGAGTGATCCCGACAGTCGGCTGTACCGCAAGGCCGCCGGCCGGGAGGCAAAGCTCTGCTACATCGGCCACGCCACCATGGAGAACCGGCACGGGCTGGCCGTGGCGGGCATGGTCACGCGCGCCAGCGGCACCGCCGAGTGCCGCGCCTCGGAGAGGATGCTCAAAACCAAGGCCAACCAGGCCGGCCACCGCATCACCGCCGGCGAGGACAAGGCCTATGACACGGCCGATCATGTGGCCAATCTTCGCGCCCTCAACGTCACCCCGCACGTGAGGCAAAACAACGCCATCACCAAGACCGGCAAGCGCCGCCGAAGCGCGATCGACGAACGGACCACGCGCCACCAGGGTTATGGCATGTCGCAATCGCGCCGGGCGATGATCGAATGCATCTTCGGCTGGGGCAAGCAGCACGGGACGATGCGCAAAACCAAACATCGCGGCCTCTGGCGCGTTGCCGCCGACTTCACCCTCAACCTGAGCGCCTACAATCTGATCCGCATCCCAAAACTGGTCATGGCATAGAAAAGCCGCTGCGCAGACTACCGCCAGAGCCGCACAGCATCGAACACATCACCTGAAACTCCGACCCAAAGACACCGCGATGCGCCAATTTCTGGGTTTTTCAGCAGACTGCTAGTGCGATGGCGGGTGGTCTCGCCGAAAACGGCGGCGCGTATTGGCCACCGGACAAGATCGGCTGCATGCAACTCCAACCGAAAATTCGGCCAAGGAAATTCCAGGTCTGGCGACTGCATGGCATGGATGAGCGCAGTGCGCGCCTCGCTTGCGATGAGGGCAACAATAGCGCGCCGTCCTCTATTCCGAGCACATTGATTTGACCGATTTCTTTCCCGATCAAATCGCCATTTGGGTCGAGGGTAATGTAATCCTGCTGCCAAGCGGGTCCCGCTGGTGCCACTTCTGGTCAAGCACCTGTTGGGCCAGCGCTAGCACGCCTCGAGGGCAATTTCGCCGAACAAGTCGGCGCATTCGCTCTTGCGCGCAACGCCTAACCTGGCAGGGGGACGAGTTCGTCAGCTTGTGGTCAGCTCGCCAATCTAGGACATCGACCTGCTTATGGGACGGCCTGCGAGTCTTCTGTGTCGAAAAATTCGCTAACAAAGGCGCGCGAGTTTCTGGCGGATGGAGTCGGCAGTGGCCGTCCACATGAAGGCTCGTGAATTTGCGTTGTGAGTACGAACTGAACGGTCGATTTTTCGAAGCGGTTGGCGATGGAAACGAAGCACCCGTGGCGAATGGCGCTTGGTGATGAGCGCGAATAAGCGTTCGACCTCGTTAAGTCAGGGGGTAGGTCGGTATGACGTGAATGTGCCAGCGCGGACCGGCGGGCGAGCAGGAGCCTGAGCTTGGGATGCTTCTGGGCGGCCGTAATTCTCGACGACGCTATGGATGTCCAGTGGGCCGGCACGTCAGCTTCGCCGTGACGCAGTAAAGGCGACGAGGGCGCTGGCGGTGTTGCATTGGGCGATGTTTGCTCCCTCGAGCACGTTGAGCGTTGCGAACAGGGGGGTCGTGCCAGGATGCTAGTCGTCCTGTGTGACGCTCTCGATGTAGCCGAACCCCATAGGAGGCATGGGCTGGGTTCGTTCGAGGGCTTGAATTGGGCTCTTCTCATCGGCGCAAAGCACCATGGCTTTATCAGGTTGATTGACATAGAGCCCGACCACCTTGCGCAACTTCTCGAGAAGGAAGGGATCGGTCGAGCGGTTAAAGCCGCGGGTGCGATGAGGCTGCAGACCGAAGAGTTGGGGCAGGCGGTGAACGGTGCTTTTAGCAGTTCCCACCTCTTGGGCGATGGCGCGTACGCTCAAATGGGTGTCGCTTTGGCCTTGCGAGAGAGTTCTTGATCAGCACGGCCACGGTCTCGTCCTCAGTCGTGCTGGGCCTCGCCGATAAGCAGCTTCTCGTAGAGACCCTCGATGTGATTTGTGATGATGCGATTACGCCATTTGCCGATCGTGTTGAGGAGCACCAAGCAGTGTTGCCCGCGACGACGTCGCTAGGCTCCACGTTCGTGAGCCAGCGCGATCTCGGCTCGCGCCGTCGGCGCCGTAGTGGGGCGAGTGCGACCGTGTTACGGCCGTGAGCTACGTGCGTTCGTCACTGGAAATCGCCAGCGTCGCCTTGGGGAATGCGGTGAGCATCACGGTATCTCCTTCGATCGGCCTGCCCGCCGGCCGCAGCAGGAGCGAATCAGTCGAGTGGACATTGTGAAAACGATAGCCAGCGCCATTCACGCCCGCATCGGTGATGTATCATGACGGGCATCAGCGGACGTGGAAAGCACATCGCGCAATTCGAAGCCGACAGTGCCGAAGGCACGGCCAGGTCTCAGATAGCTCGGGATCCTGGTGAAGGCTGCCAATCGTTCAGCTCTGTCCTTGCGAGGACGCGCTCTGAGGCCGAAGATTTAGAGGGTTCCTCTGCTCGCGCCCGTATCGACGATATCGCTGCGCAGAGGGTCCATGGCGCGGGCTCTGAACTCCGAGATCGAAATTATCCTGGCGCACCCAATCTGGAAGAAAGCTCGCCGGGTTCTGGCGGCCAACATTGGCGAGGCGATCGAGCAGCCGGAAAATCGCGAACAGAGGCGCTCCTCCCGCATGGGCAATCCCTGCCCGACCGGGGGACTAGATCAGGAAGTCGCCGTACCGACCGATTTAGCCGGGCAGAGCGGCCACAGTGTACGCTCTGAACAGCCGTATAGACCTTATCGTGACGGGCGAGGTCGCGAAGAAAGCTCGTTGCGTTTTAGAGCGTGATGTTTTTATACGGCAACATATCCTGAGTTTTTGAGATAGTTGGCGCACTCCTCGGGTGAGAAGAGATCGAGGAGTTCTCCGACCTTTCGCCAGGTTGCCTCGACATCGCGGGGCTCCGCGGCGCGCGTCAGGTGTTTGAGTTTGGCGAAGACCTGTTCGATCGGATTGAGGTCGGGGCTGTAGGGCGGCAGGAAGAGCATATGCGCGCCCCTAGCGCGGATGGCGTTGCGGGCGAGCTTGCCTTTGTGACTGCCGAGATTGTCGAGAATGACGACCTCGCCCTTTGCCAGGGTGGGCGCCAATATCTTCTCGACATAGAGGGTGAAGAGTTGGCCATTGATAGGGCCGTCGATGATGCAGGGTGCGTTGATCCGATCGTGGCGCAGCGCGGCGATGAAGGTCATGGTCTTCCAATGGCCGAAAGGCGCTGATGCCTGGAGCCGTTGTCCGCGCGGGCCCCAGCCGCGTAGCGGCGCCATGTTGGTTTTGATCCAGGTCTCATCGATGAAGACCAGGCGCGAGGCGTCAATCTTGCCTTGATGGGCCTTCCAGCGCGCCCGTTTACCAGCGATATCGGGGCGATCCTGTTCGGCCGGATGGATGGTTTTTTTTGAAGCTCAGCCCCTCAGCATGAACAAAAGCCCACACCGCCCGCACGTCTGTCTTGATGCCACGCTCAGCCAGTTCCCGCGTCAGCTTCCGCAAGGTGAACGGTCCCGAGCGAAGGCGCTTGCGCAGCCAGTCGGCGTTGGCGCCGGACAGGACCGGCTTCTTGTGACCACCGATCTTGCCGGGCGAAAGACCTCCGGTCTCTCGCCTCAGGTTCTTCCACTTCGTCACACAGGATGGACTGATCTGAAGCGCCGCTGCAATCGAGCGAACGGTCTCGCCTGCATCAGCGCGCTTAAGCGCCAGTTCGCGGATGTCTTCCGAATAGGGTCGCGTCATCCATGCTGGCCCCCGGCCCCAGCATGGAGTTTGAATCAGAAATTCCTCCAATTGGGAATCCCGATTCCGCTAAAAAACAACACGCTCTAGCGGCGAACATTGGCGCTGCGATCAGCGTTCAGAGGTTCGCGAACAGACGCGCTCCCCCCGCATGGACAATCCGTGCCCGGCCGGGGAGCTGGATCAGGAAAGCGGTCTATCGACGATGTCGCCGCGCAGAGCGGGCAAGGTGTAAGCTCCGAACGGCCATATAGACGTTATCGTGCCACGCTAGGTCGGGAAAAAAACTCGTCGCGTTCTCATGGCGAACCCGGGTCCAGCGAACATTCACCGGCAAGCTTGCAACCAGATGCGCTCCCAAGACCTGGGCAATTCATACCCGACCGGGGGCCTGGATCAGGAAGACCGCACATTGACGATATCGCCGCGCAGAGCGGCCCTCGTATGCGGCCCGAACGGCCTGATAGACCTTATCGTAGCGCGCTGGGCCGGGAAGAGAGTTCGTCACGTTCTGGCGGCGAGCCCTGGCGCGGCGATCAAGCAGCTAGAAGTTCGCAAACACATGCGCTCCCGCCGCATAGGCAATCCGCGCCCGACCTGAGTGCCAGACCAGGAAAGCGGCGCATCGAAGATGTCGCCGCGCAGAGCATCCATGGTGCAAGCTCAGAGCGAGGCTATAGATCTTCAGACGCACTTAATGCAGCGCTAAGGAGCATTGATCGCGCTGCCGACGTCCTTCAAGCCGGTGCGACCTTTAGGGCGCGAGCTACCGAGCCAGGAAGCCCCGATATTGGAGAGATTGTGACGGCTCTCGGTGATCGGCCGATCGTGCTCGCCGGCATGCCTGGTGCCGGCAAATCCACCATCGGCCGGCATCTTGCGAAGCGGCTGCGGCTGAACTTCATCGATTCCGACGCCGCGATCAGGACAGAAGCGGGCATGTCGATAAATGAACTCTGCAAGAGCTATGGCGAGCAGCATTTTAAGGACCTCGAGGCGAGGGTGATCGCGCGTGCGCTCAGGCAAGGGCCCGCGGTGCTCGCGACCGGCTCCGATTCGTTCATTCATGATGAGACCCGTAGCCTCATCCATGACAAGGCAGTCTCGATCTGGCTCAAAGCCGACACTGATGTAATAGTGCGGCGCAACAAGGGTCGGTCCGGCCGCCGGCTGCTGCAGACCCCCGACCTGGAGGCGACCGTGGCAGAGCAGATCCGTGAGCGTGCGCCGGTCTATCAAACTGCCGATCTCACGATCGGCTCGGGCGATATGTCGAAGAAAAATCAGGTAGAGGACTGCGTGGCGGCGCTGCACGCCCACCTTCGCGGTGAGGGGAAAAGCACCCGGGCGCCCCCGACTATCGTGGAAACGTCGCAATCATGCCGCCCAAGCTTGCGAACTCCCGAATGTCGCATTCGGCGGTCCTGGCTCTGATATCCTTGTCGTTGGGCTGGATCGCAAGCAGATAGCCGCGCGCGCAGCAATCCTTGTCGAGCGCAAACTGTGCAACGGGGATTGCTCACCGCAAGACGATTGAGCTCGGTCGTCTCGATCACCGTCCGAGCCGACATCGGCAGTCCCGATGGACCGAGCCGGTAAGCTTGTGGATGCGCTCAAACGGTCTTCATCTACTCCATTTGAACGAGGTGCCGTCGCTCAAGATGATGAAGAATAACTGCGATCTTCTGTGATTGCGACCGTGCGGCCTCGAACAGGTACGTTCAAAACAGTGCAGTGCCCCGGCTCGCCAGCTAGACGGCTGCAGGGTCCCGGGAATCAGCCGATCTTGCATTCGCCATTCTAGATGTCGTCCCCAATACGCATGGCCAATGGACAAAGACATGGTGCGTTACCACGCTCGAGTCCCCATTTGCAGGTAGGGCTATCGCATATGGGCGAGGGCGCAGAGAAGGAAGTCGTTGTTCCATCTGGCCTGGAGCATTTGTGGCTGATGCGAGCAGGTCCTGGGGTAGCCTGCAGGATGTTGATGGCGAGCTTGCGGATGACGGCGAGGTTTTCCGGCGCGTGATCCTTGCGGCTGCGGCAGGCATCTTCATCGAACACCGTACCGAGGACCCAGTGCAGGTTGTTCTCGATGCCCCAGTGGGCGCGCACGACCGCGAGCAGCTTCTTGGCCGACAGCAGGCACGAGGCCAGGAAGTATCGGACCTTGTGCTTGGCGGTCTTGCCGGCATT
>NZ_JADYVX010000062.1 GCF_020194175.1 Bradyrhizobium sp. BRP22
CGACCGAATTCACCTATCAACGGGAGCGCCCGGATCTGATCGGGATGATTAAGCGCATCCCCAAGAGCAGGTCTCGAAGATTGGACGGAAAGCCCCAAACGTACACGACATGCGGAATATTGATGCATTAGAGCCTTGCGGTGACCCTCGGGGGCTCAGCGCTGTGAAGTTCTGGACCAGAAAGAAATTCAGAGGGGTCGCTGCGCTCAGACGCGAGGTCAACCTGACACGGATCCCCATTGAAACTAAGGAGAGCATTCGGTGGCTGGAGAACCGCAAGCAATCCACGGAGCTTTTCGAGAAGCCATCGCAGTGCATCCATATCGGTGACCGTGAGGCCGATATTTAATGAACTGTTTTGCGTCGCCCAAGAGGTTGGAACGCATTTCTTGGTAAGGACCTGTGTCAATCGCCTGGCAGGCGATGGCGATCATACCATTGCAACGATAATGGACGAGGTCGTGGTCAAAGGTCTCCACCGGATCGAAGTCCAAGATAGCAAGGGCAATCCAGACCAGGCTGTTCTTGAAATCCGGTATCGTAAAATCCGTATTCTGCCACCGATAGGCAAGCAGTCGCGGTATCCAGCTTTGACTTTGACAGTGATCCACGCTGATGAAAGAGGAGCGCCAAAGAACAGAAAGAAGATTGAATGGAAACTCCTGACCGATCTTCCGGTGCAATCGCGCAGGGATGCGTCGAGAAGCTCGAATGGTATTCCCTGCGATGGAAGATCGAGGTCTTCCACAAGATACTCAAATCCGGCGGTAGGGCAGAGGACTCGCAACTGCGGACTGCTCAGCGATCGACGAATCTGATCTCGGTATTCTGCATTGTGAGCTGGCGCATTTTTGGATGACGATGCTCAATCTTTCAGCGCCAAATGCCTCAGCGGAATTTGTGCTGACCAAAACTGAAATCCAATTGCTGGATCGGCTCGTCAAAGACAAGAATCGAGTCAGCACACAGCGAAAGACATTGTCGCATTATCTCATCAAGATCGCCAGGCTCGGCGGCTATCTCGCCCGCGCCAACGATCCGCCACCAGGGAATCTGATCATGTGGCGCGGATTGTCGCGATTCATCGATATCGCAACGGGAGCAACACTCTGACCTGCCACTGCGTATTTCCTCCAGAAGGAGTTAGAGTCCGGCCCGAACAAGGACGGACAGATGAAGCGAGCAAGGTTCACGGACGAGCAGATTATCGCGGTATTGAAGGAGCATGAGGCTGGGGCGAAGACAGCCGACCTGGCTCGCAAGCACGGTGTTTCCGAAGCGACGATCTACAACTGGAAGGGCAAATTCGGCGGCATGGAGGTTTCCGAGGCGAAGCGGTTGAGGGCCTTGGAAGAGGAGAACGCGAAGCTGAAGAAGCTTCTGGCCGAGCAGATGCTCGATGCGGCCGCGCTTCGCGAGCTGCTTTCAAAAAAATGGTAGGGCCCGCCGCCAAGCGCGCTGCGGTCGCGCATCTGCAGGCCGTCATGAGCCTGTCGGAGCGGCGGGCCTGCTCGATCGTGGGTGCGGACCGGAAGATGATCCGCTATCGCTCCAGCCGCCCGCCGGACGCAGTTCTGCGTGGCTGATTGCGCGATCTCGCCAACGAGCGGCGGCGTCTCGGCTATCGCCGCCTGTTCGTCCTGCTGCGGCGGGAGGGCGAGCCATCGGGGACCAACCGGATCTACCGGCTTTATCGCGAGGAAGAGCTTACCGTCCGCAAGCGGCGGGCTCGCCGCAAGGCCGTGGGAACCCGGGCTCCGATCCTGGTGGAGGCTAAGCCCAATGCCCGCTGGTCGCTGGACTTCGTCCACGACCAGTTCGCCAACGGGCGGCGCTTCCGCATCCTCAACATCGTCGATGACGTCACCAAGGAATGCCTGGGCGCCATTCCGGATACGTCGATCTCGGGACGGCGCGTCGCCCGCGAACTGACGGCGATCGTCGCACGACGTGGCAAGCCAGGAATGATCGTGTCCGACCATGGCACCGAGTTCACCTGCAACGCCATGCTGGCCTGGAGCAAGGACACGGTTATCGACTGGCACTTCATCGCGCCAGGAAAGCCGATGCAGAACGCCTTCATCGAGAGTTTCAATGGCCGGATGCGCGATGAGCTGCTCAACGAGACTCTGTTCTTCGATCTCGATGACGCCCGCGCCAAGATCGCCAATTGGGTCGCCGACGACAATCTCCAGCGTCCCCACTCGTCGCTGAAATACCTCACCCCCGCGGCCTACGCCGCCCACCTCACCGCAACGGACGATCGGCTGCGCAACCCCGATCAGCTCCGCCGATCGTCCGTTGCTACAACCGCGCCACTTGGCGTACAAAACCCCGAGGCTCTAACTGCCGCTGGATGAAAATGCAGTGGCAGGTCAACTCCGACTCAAAAATGTGGTTAATCGTAAGCTTCCTCGTATGCGTACCGACAATCTCATCAAGTTAACAGTGTACCCCTGGCCCTGCCAGCGAAGCTGCAACGATCGGCAATGCCGAACTGGTTGGTCGAGCCGCCACTGAGGCGCCCATTCGTTGCCCGGGCAGGCCCTCAAGACATCCCTGGAGACCCCCCACTCCGTGTACATGCCGGTGATCCAGGGGATAAAGCGCCGAATTAGCCGCGATGCCAAGCCTTTACATCCTTCTTCCTCCAGGCCATTTCCAACACGACGTCTACGAGCTCACAGTCTTCGACGTCCTCTGAGGCTCACCGCCTCATCGGGGCAGCGTGGTCGCGCTGAAGGCCGCCGAAGGGACTCCACCGATCATAAGCTTTAAGTAAATACGATAGTTGGGCAGCTGCAACAGATCGAGTTCATCGAATCGACTCTGAAACTCCCGCGCGAGGTAGGTCGCATCCTCTGAACCAACCCGAAAGGAAATGATCGTCCCGGCGTTGCCGAGAACCGCATGACGGACATCTGGTTCAAGCTGATGAAGGTATTGGTGGGCGACGGTAAAGCCGACCCGATACTTGCGAAGCTCGGAGAACATGTTCGCCATGGCGAGCGTCGTAAAGTTTTGAAATTCGTCAACATAGACAAAGAAGGGCCGCCGCTCGTGCTCGGGCAGTTCCGCGCGACTAAACGCTGCAAGCCCGAGCGTAGTGACGAGCAATCCGCCCAGGAGCGACGAGCTGTCCTCGCCGATTTGCCCTTTGAGACTGGGCAAGTAGTGACAGCTATCGGAGGGAGCCGAGGGCGAAGCGCCTGGTCAGGAACTGGACCGCTACATTTGACCAGAATGCTTCGAGAGAGGGCCGGAGGCGGCCTGTAGGGAGGCTTTGGGCAGCCAGAGGCGATCGGAAGGCCTTTGCGATGCGGGCCAGGAAGCCCTCGAAGCCGAGGATATTGAGCACACGGGTCAAATTGTAGCAGAGCGCCATCAGGCTCCATTCACCACGGACCTTGTTGAAGCCGCGAAGGAGGAAGTGGCGGTATCCAGCGCGGCATTTGAGAGTGCCGAAGGGATGCTCGACGATAGCGGACCGGCGTCGCATCAACTCGTACGCACCTTCCATCCGTGCACGATGGCGTTCGAGGACATCTTCGTGCTCCCAGCGCGCGATGATCCTCGACCTTGCCTTCGGGGAGAGACAACGCGCTCTGAGCTGGCATGTCTTGCAAGTTGCGCTGCTGCTAGCATAGCGAATCTCGGTGCGGCCGCTTGTGTTCTGCCAGCGTCGCTCCATCGGATGCAGCAACTCGCCGGCCGGACAAGTGTAGGCATCGACGGCACCGTCGTAGGTGAAGTCGTTGAGGCTGAAGCGACCCTGCTTCGCAAGCCGGCCTGCTGCTGCGGGCACTGGCACATAGGCTGTGATGCCATCGTCCTCGCATGCCTTCAGTTCGAGACTGCTGTAATAGCCTTCGTCGGCCAGCGCCTGCAGCGTCTCGGCGTCGAGGGCCTCCTTTGCCGCTTTGCCCATCGCATGAAGCTGACGAACGTCGCTGCTGCCGTTCACCACCTCGCTCTCGACAATGAGCTTGTGTTTGTCATCGACAGCGATCTGCACGTTGTAGCCTGCGACACTCTGGCCATTCTTGACCAAAAGCCGGGCGTCCGGATCGGTTAGTGATATCTGCGTCTCGCCGCTCTCTTCCAGCCGGGCAAGGTCGCTCTGCGCGCGCGAGCGCTTGGCCATCAGCGCCGCGACCTTGGCGCCAACATCGTTGCCATCGTCACCCCCGCCATGGCCCGGACCGTCAGTGCGATCCGTCTTGGCTTCCACGGCATCGTTGTTCTCAACAGACTTGCCGTAAGCCTCGATCTCCAGGTCCAGTTTGGCGATCTGTTCGGCAAGCCTCTTGCGCGTGAAGATGGAAGCTTTGCTGGCGTCGCCGTGGAAAAAAGAACCGTCGATCGCGACCACGCCGCCGCCAACCAGACCAAGCTCACGCATGACCAAAACGAAGCTGCGGTTGGCCGCCTTCAAAGCAGCCCAATTCGCCTTGCGGAAGTTGGCGATCGTCCGATAGCCTGGCTTCAGGTTTTTGAGCAGCCAGATCAGCTCCAGATTGCGGCACGCTTCCCGTTCCAGCCGACGCGACGACCTGATCTGGTTGATGTAACCGTAAAGATAGAGCTTCAGCAGGTCGGCGGGATCATACGGTGGCTGCCCCATCTCGTCGGCGGTACGGTCCGCATGGCGGAAACCCAACTTGGCAAGGTTGAGCGCGCATACAAAGGTCTCGATTGCCCGGACCGGATTGTCTGCCCCGACATAGTCATCAACCCGCGGGGGAAGCAGGCTGGCTTGATCCCGGCTCTCGCCGGCTTTGAATGCGCGATTCGTCATCAGCCAAATCGTACATCAACTCCAGGAAAAGCCGAGTTCTTGCCCAGCCTCTTTGGCCAGGTTCACCAACAGTACTTTGCCTCCATCCATGATTTGCCGCACGTGGAGATCATGCTCGGGAGCGGTTAGAAGTCTGTTGAGTATTGGATCTGAAAGGAAGGCCCCGACCTTGTTCTGGATCGGCGCTGTGCTGTCGGCACGGTAGCCGAACGAGAACCGCTCAAACTCTTTTATGAAGAACGTCCTGACCGTCTCATTCTTCAACTGTCGCGCAATCTCGGCGCGGAACTTCCGGTCCGACAGGATGCGCAGCACGTCGTGCATCGTGGCGTGCGGTTGCTCCAGCAGTGCCATCAAAACATTGCGCAAGATGTGCTCCATGCGCACGCCCCATGCATCCGGCCACATTTTCTTGAACACTTCGATGAAGCCAGAAGCGGCAAGTGCAATTCGATCGTCGCGAACATGCCGCAGGGGATTGTACCCATACGGCTGCAATGGGTCGCTGGCATTCAAATAGATTACATCCGATGTGCGTCTCACCGGCACTCGACTCGCGATCCGCTCCATCAGATCGCCGTGAGGGTCAATAAGCGCCAACCCGCGCCGCCGTTCCATGTCCTGGAGCGCCATCGTCTCGATTAAGGTCGACTTGCCGGTACCTGTCTTGCCAATGATGTAGACGTGTGAGAAACGGTCTTCGTCCCTGATGCCAAAGAGTCGATCGTCACTTCGGTGGTCGGTGCGTGCAAAGTGCGTAACTGCTGCCGGCATGGGCCATATCTTCCCGCAGCATGCGCATTTGCACAGAGGGTGTAGCGCCTCTGAATGCCACGTCGGCCTCGTGACCGAGGAGCACGATCCCCCGTCTCCACTCGTTTCTAGCTAACGGCGAAAATCATCCAAGCCTTTGATCTTTGACGTTCCGCCCCGCGATCCGGGACCTGCATGCAGGTCCGGGTCTCGGTGGCGAGGCGGAGGCATCGCGACGAGCGTCCATACGGTCGATTGAGCATTTCTTCTAATTTCGCTCAGTGGTGGACGCTCGCTCCGCCTCGCCATCGAGCACCCGAATGGTTCGGATGCCCGTAGCGAGGAGGACTCGATGTCCAACATTGCTCTTTCCCAAAAAGCTCAAAAGCTGATGAAGCTTTGCGACCAGAAAGACTTCCATAACCTCGACGATCTTCTGCTGGCGGCGCTCCTCAATAGCGGCTGCCCTGCGATCTGCATGACGGAGGGCTGCGACCACACCGCCGAGATGGAGCCCGACCAGGATCAGGGGTTCTGCCAGGCGTGTGGTGGCAACATGCTCGTGTCAGTGCTTGTGCTCGCCGGTCTGATCTAGGAGACCGGCCATGCACGTCCGAAACGTCTATCACTGCGCAGAGTGTGGCCGCGAGTGGACTGACGTCTGGTGCGCCCAGTGTGACGATGACTGTCCGCACTGCGGCGCCCGTCACCACTCGCCCTGCAAGAGCGAGGACGCGGAGGAGAGCGATCATGAATAATATCGCCACGGTCTCTTGGTTGCGCCGCATTCGGGTGCTCAACGACTTCTTCCGCGCGACCTTTCTAGGCGGCAGGGTTGTCGTCAGCACGGGAGTGGCCGCACTGCCACTGGACGTGAAAGCACACGTTCTCATCGAGGTTCAGCGGTTTGCGGACTTCGACGCAGGCAATGACCCACACAACGAGCACGATTTTGGCAGCTTCGAGCTTGCAGGAGAGACATTCTTTGGAAGATCGACTACTATGACGTGCTCTGTCAGTCCGGGTCCGAAGACCCGGCCGACCCTGAAAAGACCACGCGTGTTCTCACGATTATGCTTGCGCAGGAGTATTGAGCAAAACGGTTGTCGTCCTTCTTGCCCCGCCGATCGCGGGGCATTTTTCAGTATTGTTCGGCGGGGACGACATGGTTGGGGATCGACTGTGCCGGTCGGAGAAGCGCCTTGCAATGATTCTTGGCTCTGCTTGTCCAACGCGTCGAAGCCTCCACAGTGGCGCATCCTGTGGTCGGCGGATAACGCAAAGGTCTGACCTCCAGCGCCTCGCCCACCGAGGAACAAAACCAGAGGCCGCAGGAGGAGTAGTTGAAATCGCTCCGCGGCGAGAAAGCACATCGCCGGAGTCCGAGTTGGGGGCCATAACCCGCCACAGAAGGGAGTCTCTGAGGTTCTCTCGATGAGATCGAGTAACTTTGGACTCTCGTATTCGGCGCGCTGGTGCGAGACGCGTGCAAAGCGTCTCCTTCGAATATGGAATATGAGCGTCGCTTGATGCTTGTCAATGCTCCGACCGCGGCACACGTATAGAAGCAATAGGCAGCGGGCCGTTTCGCTCTCCAGGAGAGAGGGGCGCCGACCGAGTGCAGCGTTCATGGTGAGCCAGAACATTGCAGCCAACGATCATGCAAATATAGCTCCGGTGACGACGTTACGGGCCATCGCCAAGGCGGCTTAACCAGGTTTGGTCTACCTCCTCATAAAGAGGTCCCGGCCGGCCATTTTGTGAAAGTTCCAGTCCGATCCCACGTAGTACAGCTTCCATCGCGTTGGAATTTTGTCACCAGCTACAAGGCCGCTCCAGATTGTGATTGTTCTGCAGTTCGGAGCTGTGGGTGATGTCCAATTGACGTAGAAATCTATTCTGTTCGCTGTGACGTTGCCCGCCATAGCATAAGGCTGTCCCCGGCAAGAAAATCCAGCCGCGTTGTTCACATACGTTCCCGTGAAATTGCCTGTTGATGCGTCTACCGCCTGTATCGAAAGAATCGAGCCCCTTTGATTCACCCATGTAGAGGGGACTGCTAACTGCGCGTGAGCCGGTAGAGATACAATGGCGAAGAGGAGCAGCACAAACAAGCGGGTCAAGGTGTTCTCCTGCAAATGCAACTGGCCTTGTTTAATTATAGATCCGTCTCATGAAGAACACGTGACCAGTAACAACAAAATAGGAGAGGTACACACTAGTTGCGCCCACGTCCGGCAGAACAGGATCGCCGGCGCACGGTTCAGTGATCATGCTTGCTACCTGCTGGATTGCGCCGGGTGGTCACTGACTCGTCCCTTGCTCTGCGGCTGAACTCTGAAGTCGTCGATACGCTTTCCGAGTTTCAACTGCGCGACCAACCACCGCGGTTGCTTGCCTCGACCTGTCCAGGTCGCTGATGGCTGATCGGGATTCCAGTATCTTGCCGGCGGGTATGACCGACCCGCTGACGCCAATTGCCTCAGGCGCTCGTCCATACGCAGCTTTTCCTGCTGGATCTTTTGCTGCAAGAGTTGAGAGACCTCAACGTGCAAGGTCCAGAGCTCGTCAACAGTCATCCGTTCCAATTCGGCTCCTTTCACGACGTTCCTCCATCACGTCCAAGCCCGGCGACGATGCTAATGTATCACTCGGCGAGCTTCGCCTCTGCTTCCGGTGAGCTTTGAATTCCGCTAGGAGCTTTTCGGGATCTAGAGTTTCCGCCCGTCTGACCTGCTCTCGGAGCCAAAGTAGCTCGGCAAACTGTTCGCCTGGCTCGAGCGCGCACTGTGCTCGTAGCAGTCCATTAAACGAATTGGCCAACGGCGGGGCTCAACCATTAAGCTCGGCAGACGTCTTTATCTTGCCTGCGCCCCGCGACGAATTGAGCAATATGAGGCGTGTCCGACGTCGCGGGTGACGCGCAAGGCCGAGCGCTCCCGGTGCTGCAGCCGATGCTCAGCCGGCGTCCGGGTTTTGCATCGTCGAGCATTGCGGCAAGCCGCCTTGCCCGCTAAGAGATTAGTGGCCTGCAGATAAGTCAAGAATTCGCGGCCAAGTTCGGTTATTCGAATCCGATCTCCAGATCGCTCGATCAAGCCGGCCGTCAGAGGGTAGCGTATCCACTCTACAAACGTATTCTTCTCATAGAAATCTGGATCACCTAAGCAGGTATCTTACTCAGTTAGATTCTCAAAAAGTTGACGAGCTAGGAATCTGGGTAGAAATGGAGCATGGCGGCACCCGCGGGAAGTTATGCGGGAAAGTGGGTGATGACGGCCTGAGAGAGGCGGCGTATCGAGGCGGGTGTCGAAGCCTCCCAGAACCTCTCGAGGAGAGCGATACGCCATGAATGAGACTACCAACATTGTGCCGCTCCGTCACCCCGACGAGATCGAGGATCCACTGACCAGTGTCCTGCGCGCCGGTGCGCGGCAGCTTCTGGCGCAGGCCGTCGAGGTCGAAGTCGAGGCATTTCTTGCCACGGTGAAGGATTTGGAGCTTGCCGACGGACGCGCCCGTGTCGTGCGGCATGGTTACGGCCCGGCGCGAACGATTGCGACCGGCATCGGCCCGATCGAGGTGGCGCGGGCGAAGATTCGCGACCGCGGGGCGGCCGGCGATGACGAGCGGATCCGGTTCAGCTCGGCGATCCTGTCGCTGTGGGCGCGGCGGACCAGAACTCTGGATGCGCTGTTGCCGGTCTGTACCTGCGCGGCATCTCGACCGGCGATTTCCAGGAGGCGCTCACGGCCTTGCTGGGCAAGGACGCGCCCAACCTGTCACCCGGTGATTTCCCGCCTGACGGCGTCGTGAAGGCGAGTACGAGCGCTGGCAGAGGCGCGATCTGTCCGCGCGCCGATATGTGTACGTGTGGGCTGATGGGGTCTTCCTGCAGGCCCGCATGGAAGACCATGGCGAATGCATGCTGGTGCTGATCGGCGCGACGCCGGAAGGCAAGAAGGAACTGATTGGCTTTCAAGTCGGCGTGCGGGAGAGCGCACAGAGCTGGCGCGAGCTCCTGATCGACATCAAGCAGCGCGGGTTGCAGATCGCCCCGGAAATTGCCGTCGGCGACGGCGCGCTCGGCTTCTGGAATTGGCGATCGAGGTCTTTCCCGGCACGCGACACCAGCGATGCTGGGTGCACAAGACCGTCAATATCTTGGACAAGGTCCCGCTCTCGGTGCAAGCCACCATGAAGAAGGATCTGCGCGAGGTCTATTGGGCGCCGAAGCGGGTGTCCGCCGAAGCAGCGATCGACGTCTTTGCGGAAAAATACCGCGCCAAATACGGCCGGGCGGTCGAGTGCCTGGTCAAGGATCGCGAAGCCCTGCTGGCCTTCGACGACCTTCCCGCCGAGCATTGGGATCACTTGCGCACGACGGATGAGATGGACAAGCGATTTCTTCATGGCCGAGACGACGATTGCGGAGATCGCTGTAAATGCATTCTTTTGTTCGGCTGCACTGCGCCATTCTTCCGTCCCAGCCACCGATCTCGCAGCTGCCGCGCGCAGGGGCAGTCAAGGCTGACCGCATTTGCGGCCATCGCAAGGCGTGGCGTTGACCGGCCCGAGCACGGCGGCACGCTGGCGTGAAATGGGACGGCATTCCTGGCGGGGCTCTAGCAGGCTGTTGAAGAACTCAGCCGCGCTCGCAAACGAAGGCTGAATCGTCGCCGTTGTGTATGTAGAAATGGCCGACGAGCCTGCCCGCAGTGCCGATCATAGCCCATCTGCGCGCAGGACGGATCATTCTCGTCGTGTCCTTCCCATGAGAACTCGGCGCACGCCGATCCGTCGCGGGTGCCGTAGCGCACGTCCAGGAAGCGCTTGAGAGCCCCAAAGGCGATTTCGCCATCGGACTTGCCCTGGAAGGTGAGATGCGCCTCCTCGACGAGGTCGAGAAAGTCGTTGTTCCAGACGTCCATCTCGACGATGCGCCAGCGGCCGGCAAAGGCCTTGGCGAAGCCGGGCACCTTGGCCATCAAGTGGCCTCCGCGATCAGCTTGGGCAGCCGCACCAGATTGTAGGCGGCGGCAGTGAAGGTAAAGGCCCATGCGACGCGATCACGGCCACGGAAGCTGGTCTTCTCCTGCCCGGCGACCGTCTTGATCCAGCCGAAGGCCTCTTCGATGCGCTTGCGGATGCGCTGGCTGACCGCATAGCCGCCGTGCCGGGTCGTTCGCCGGTCAATTACAGAGCTACGGCCGCTGGTGTTCTGTGCAACATGCGGCGTCACATTCATCGAGCGCAGCTCATTGACGAAGTCCTCTGAATCGTAGGCTTTGTCGGCGCCAAGCGTGATCGCTGTCAGCCGGTCGGCACGAGGCTCGATCATGTGCAGCGCAGCCACCCGCTCGGCATGGCCGTCGGCCTGCGTCAGGCAGGCGTCGACCAGCAGGCCGTGGCGGTTCTCCATCAGCCCGTGCCCGATGAAGCACAGCTTCGTCTCTTTGCCTTTGCCCTTGCGGTACAGCCTGGCGTGCGGATCCGTGGTCGAAACGTGGGTGTCGTTCGAGCGTTTCTGGCCATGGAAGTCCGCATCCGCATTGCGCCCGCCGCCTTGCGCCGGCGGCTCGCCAGAGAGGCGCTGGCATTCAGCTTAATGGACTCACGATTCTGCCGACCGAGTTTTCGCTTTCCTTCGATGAGTTTCGCACCACCTATGCTTGTCGCCTCATCTGGCGACAAGGCGACTTCATCGGGGTGGCATTCCAAAATGCAGGCCGTCATTCAACCCTCGTGGAGCCAGATAGAAGGTCCCCTTTGCGCTAGAATCGCCCTATTGGTGAGTCGCCTTCTGGCCGGCTGTGCAATTCTTTTAGTTGTACGTCCGGTTCTTATCTATTATAATTTGTGCACTCTAGATCAGGTATTTCAGTATGAAATCATCATTCTGGCCTGAAGCCGGGGTGAGGGCTCGGCTAGTTGTAGCCGCCGCGCTCTGCGTGGCCTCGCGGTCGTCACAGGCGTGTTCGGCGCAGAGCGCCTATCTGACTGTCGACGGCGACGTTCAAACGAAGATTGCGCTGTCGGAAGCAGACTTCAAGGCGTTGCCTCGCAGCAGCATGACCGCGAAGGAGGAGTCAGGAAAAGACCAGCATTTCGAAGGCGTCGACCTCGCTTTGGTGCTCATCTCCGCGGGAATACCACTTAAGACGGACCTCAAAGGAGCCAACGTCGCGAAGTATCTTCATGCCGAAGGAACGGACGCCTGCGCCGCCGTATTTTCGCTTCGGGAATTCGACCAGCAGGCATTTCTGATTGCCGACACCTTGGAGGGAGCTCCGTTTAGCGCCGCAAACGGGCCCCTGCAGATGATCTCTCCCAATGAATCCCGCCATAGTCGCTCGGTAAGCACCTTACGCTTCTCAGGATTAAGACCACGCAGAAGTAGCCTCGAAGCCACTAATGGGGGCGAGTGAAATCATGAGCTTGAAACTCAATTCGCACGCGAAATTTTTTCGCATTCGCGATTGCAACGTTGTCGTTCGCTGCGTCCGATCTGGCAGCAAAATGTCCCGACCCCGCCGGTCCTGGATACGTCGCAGCCGCGCAAACACAGTTTAACTGTTCAAGCGCACGCGACCTTGTCGGCGGAGCCGGCGAGCGAGAGTTCCGCGCACGGTTCGATTTTCCGACCGATCCACCCTCGGCGGTCAACTTACCATGGAAGAATATCAAGTTCGAGGAGCAGGCCGAGGCGTATCTCGGGGCCTTGCTGGCTTACGGCATAAAGGACAATAGCGATCCCTCTATCGATTGGCGAATAGAAGACAACACCAAAAGCAGATGGTGCCATGCGCCCTGGTTCCACAATCAGCGTGAGCGCCTTCGCGGCATGACGTTGGAACGGGGGGCGCGCATCAAGGAGTTACACAGCGGACAAAAGAGCCAAGCGCGCAACTGGGCCGTGGGCTTCTACAATGATGTAGGATGCTACTCGATCGGAAAGGTCTGGAAGGATCAGGCGTTCCCCAAGACCAAAGACTTTGCGTTCTTGGACGGGGCGTATTCGATCAAACTTCTGTACACGACCGCTTCGGTAGCCGAAGTGCCTTACCTGACTGGTTCGAAGGAATGGATTGCCGCCATCAACAATGACGGATCCGTCGAGCGGATGCGTCTACTGCAGGTGGACATTGCGGTTCGCGACACGAACGCTGACAATTTCTCGGGATGGCTGTTTGGGACATTTATCTATGACGCTTACGCGCCTGGCGCCACCGTCTGGGAAAAGTTAGTGCCGGTGGGACTAATGTGGGGCAATGATCCCGACCTGACGTCCCAGGCCTACGAAGAGCGGGGCGGAACCCCGAAGCAAGCATGGCTCAATCCTGAAGTCGCGCGGAAGTTCTTCGATCTGCCCAGGCACAATCTCGGCCTGCACGGGCGCGTGAATGGTCCCGTCGACAATTTTAAGGCCGCGTGCCTTGCCTGCCATGGGCGTGCACTCGACTGGGGCCGGGCCGTGCTGCGGGGTACTCCAGCAAACGACGAGGCGAACGCGCTGCTCCCCCTGGCTCCATCTCCCTACGACGACGCTTCGGTGAAAAACTATTTCCGCAATCTGAAGCCGAACGTCCCGTTTGTGGCAGGCACCCAGCCACTTGATTTCTCCCTCCAGGTCTCGGGCGGCATTGCCAACTTCCGCGCTTGGGTAGCAACGGCTTTTCCTCAAGAAAGCGGTAACACAAGCGATGTCCCGCCATACAAATTCAAGTCGGACGGCACGACGTCTTTTAGTCAGACTCCAGACCCGTCCATAATGCGGGCTTCCGAACGTACGCCGCGCGCCGGTGGAAACGAGCAGTTCATCCGTGGCGAGGATTAGCCCTCAGCACTTTTCCGGATAGGATGAGTTCATGGGAATGGTTTGCTGAAATGCACGACCTGGCGAATCAGTCCCCCTTGTCCTGTTTGGACACGCCGTGACAATGAATTCGAAGGCAAAAGTGTTCGACGATGGCTTTTGTGTGTATCGCTGATGACGTCATCGCAGCTCTCGGCAGAAAGGCAGACGGCCTTCCCGAGGAGTTTGCACGCGCTGCAGCGATTGGTACGGGCGGCACCATCTTCCCGAGGCAAGTCGATAGGCGGCAGTCTCTAAGATTGCAGAATCGGGCTTCTTGGTTTCGATCAATGACAGATTACCGCTTGCTGCGGCTTTAACGGCGAAGTCAGTTATTTTTCCGCCAGATCCTGAGAACTTCCCTCCGCCGACCGAGAATTGATCCCTATCATGACTATGGGGAGTCCGAATGCGAGCTTCAATATAAAGGGGTTTTGACCTGCCACTGCGTATTTCCTCCAGATCGAGTTAGAGTCCGGCCTGAAGAAGGACGGACAGATGAAGCGAGCAAGGTTCACGGAAGAGCAGATTATCGCGGTGTTGAAGGAGCATGAGGCTGGGGCAAAGACTGCCGACCTGGCTCGCAAGCATGGAATCTCCGAGGCGACAATCTACAATTGGAAGGCCAAATTCGGCGGCATGGACGTCTCTGAGGCCAAGCGGCTGAAGGCGCTGGAGGAGGAGAACGCGAAGCCGAAGAAGCTCCTGGCGGAGCAGATGCTTGATGCGGCCGCCTTTCGCGAGCTTCTTTCAAAAAAATGGTAGGGCCCGCCGCCAAGCGCGCTTGCGGTCGCGCATCTGCAGGTCGTCATGAGCCTGTCGGAACGGCGGGCCTGTTCGATCGTCAGCGCTGATCGGAAGATGATCCGCTACCGCTCCCGCCGCCCTCCAGACACGGGTCTGCGTGGTCGATTGCGCGACCTCGCCAACGAGCGGCGGCGTTTCGGATACCGCCGGCTGTTCGTTTTGCTGCGGCGGGAGGGCGAACCATCGGGGATCAACCGGATCTACCGGCTTTATCGGGAGGAAGGGCTCACCGTCCGCAAGCGACGAGCCCGCCGCAAGGCCGTGGGGACCCGGGCCCCGATCCTGGTGGAGGCTAAGCCCAATGCCCGCTGGTCGCTGGACTTCGTCCACGACCAGTTCGCCAACGGGCGGCGCTTCCGCATCCTCAACATCGTCGATGACGTCACCAAGGAATGCCTGGGCGCCATTCCGGATACGTCGATCTCGGGACGGCGCGTCGCCCGCGAACTGACGGCGATCGTCGCACGACGTGGCAAGCCAGGAATGATCGTGACCATGGCACCGAGTTCACCTGCAACGCCATGCTGGCCTGGAGCAAGGACACGGTTATCGACTGGCACTTCATCGCGCCAGGAAAGCCGATGCAGAACGCCTTCATCGAGAGTTTCAATGGCCGGATGCGCGATGAGCTGCTCAACGAGACCCTGTTCTTCGATCTCGACGACGCCCGCACCAAAATCGCTAACTGGGTCGCCGACGACAATCTCCAGCGGCCTCCCTCGTCGCTGAAATACCTCACCCCCGCGGCCTATGCCGCCCACCTCACCGCAACGGACGACCGGCTACGCAACCCCGACCAGCTCCGCCGATCGTCCGTTGCTCCACCCGCGCCACTTGGCGTACAAAACCCCGAGACTCTAATCGCCGCCGGATGAAACTTCGGTGGCAGGTCAGTTTTCTACGAAAAACGTTTGCAACGCTTCTTCGGCAAGCCGCTTTTCTAACGTTCGGTTGAGACGCTCTATGGCTCTATGAGCTCTTCGAGGGAGACAACTTCAATCTCTCGATTCAAATCAAACAGAGTGCGGGGGTCGCTCTGGGGATGTCCCGATCGCTGTTGAACTGCGTCGGGCCGACGTTGCCGGAATGAATATTACGCGGCCCTCGTGACGTGGGCAACGGAGTTGATCGTCATGCGATTGTGGCGAGCTTGAAGGGCCGCACGCAGAACCGACAATTGCTTATGTGCCTTCAATCGTCGGAAGCCCTTGCTGGCCTCGATCATGCCGGCCGCGACCCATCGCAAGGCCATGGCATCCCGCCGCGTTTGACGTTGCGCGTGACGGGGCGAATGGTGCCCATCATGTTCTCGGCGATGTTGGTACAGGCTAAGCCGATACCCTTGGTTCGGGGTTAGATTAGATGTGCGAAGAAGCCTCCGGATTGAACGGAGGTTCGGGATGGGATTGGACGGCAAAAAGGACGTCCATTTGGACAGCTCGTCAGTTGGGGCGGACAGCCGGCTTGAGGTGCTTGAAGGACCCTCCGAACGTCGTGTGCGTTCGGAGGCCGAGCGGGCTCGGATCGTCGCGGAAAGCCTGCTGCCCGGTGCTCAGGTGGCGGAGGTGGCGCGCAGGCACGGTGCGACGCGTTGGCAGATTTACGATTGGCGACGACGCTTTCGGCAGCGAGGCGAATTGCATCGTGCGAGGCTTCGCGGCCGCCGTTCGCCGCTGGTCGTGGAGGGGCCGTTAGAGGAGCGTCACGTTCCGGCAGTCAAGCTCGAGATTGCGATTGGCGACGTCGTCGTGCGGACGGACGCGGCCATAGACGGCGAGCAACTGTCTCAGTTGATCCGCGCGGTGCGAGCGTCACGATGATCGCGCCCGGTGCTGATCTGAAGATTTACATCGCGACGCGGCCGATCGACTTCCGCTGTGGCCATGATGGGCTGGCTGCGAAGGTACAGGAGATGCTTCGTCTCGAGCCGTTTAGCGGCGCGGTCTTCGTGTTCCGATCGAAACGAGCGGACCGGATCAAGATTTTGGTCTGGGATCGAACCGGCCGCGCGACTGGACGAACTGCTCCCTTGGCCGTCGATCTAGACGATGCATGCACACTATCCGAGGCTGGCGGCATGAGCCTGAACACGACCGCGGTCCGGATCAAGGTGACCCTCAAGGACGTGAAACCGGAGGTGATGCGATGCCTTGTCGTGCCGCTCACGCTGCGCCTTGATCGGCTGCATCTGACGCTTCAGGCGGCGTTTGGCTGGACGAATAGCCATCTCTTCGAGTTCCTAGCTGGCGAAGGACGTTAGGGTATCCCTGATCCCGATGGAGATGTTGGCCCTCAGCCCATCGATGCCCGCAAGACGCGGCTCTCCAATATCGTTCAGGAGACCGGCGCGAAGACGATCCATTATCTCTACGACTTCGGCGACAGCTGGGATCACGTGATCAAGCTCGAAAAGTGGTTCGACAACACGACAACGGAGGGACTTCCCCTCTTGCTCGAGGCCACCGGCCGTTGTCCTCCGGAAGATGTCGGCGGTGCGTCAGGCTATGCCGAGTACCTCGACGCCATCAGCGACCCCACCCATCCGGAGCACGAACAAATGCGCCTCTGGGGTCCGGAGCAGTTCGATCCCAACGTCGTCGACCGGAGGGCGCTCGAAGCCGCCGTCAACACATTGTCGGAAATATGGAAGCCGCGCCGGCTCACCACGCGCTCAAAATAGACGTCAAGTGCCAATCAAATGGGCCTCAGAGCTACGCTTACTGCCGATGGAGTCTCTCCGACGATAGACGGCCCCGGCGCACGACGTTGCCGGACGACAGACCCGTGCCCACCATACCGCGACGGTCATCCCCCTGCGAATGGCAGGCCCGCATATCGCCAATTCGTGACAACAATTCATCGAGTTGGACCGCTCGCGGGCTCGGTTCCGCAAACACCTGTCACATTACCGAATCATATTCTTGTATAAG
>NZ_JADYVX010000063.1 GCF_020194175.1 Bradyrhizobium sp. BRP22
CGGGCGCGTGAAGTCGGTTCCATAGAGCACCTCTTTTCGAATCAGGTGTCCATCAAAGAATCACAAGCGATTCTGGCGACTCAAGTTTTCGACTCGGTGCACCTCAAAAAATGTGGGTAATCGTAAGCCTGCTCGGACGCGTACGATCGGCTCGAAGCCTTGGACAAAGAAGCGTCCCTGCTTATGACAATTGCTTGAATGTCCCGTGGGCTCCGCCGCTGCTGTTTCGTGCCGACCTTCGGCGCACGGGCATCACCTGGGTGATGCCCGGCACCCGCCCGCGCGGGACCGGCATGACCGGCAGTCTTACCGCGAGCCCTGGCGGCGAGGCCACGTTCTGCTATCTGAAGGACGTCCGGCGGACCGCACCCGCATCGACGCAAAGTCTTGAAGGGTGGAGAGCGGTCTTCAGCTCCGAGCCAGAAGCGGACGCGAAAAGGCGCTCTTGTCGGTTCGCTTTGGCCTGGACCCTCGAGCTGACTACCGTCTCCGTACGTTTTTGCAGGTTGGTGCAACCGGATTACCGCCAGTGCGATGAGCTGCGAGCCAGAATCCCAATCGCGCGCAGCGCGGCAGCCGCCTTCGCGAGTGGAGTAATCGCCTTAACGGTGCCGATTTCGTTGCTGGGCATGGTGTCAATTCGTTGCAGCAGTCGCGCGAAGCTGCTTACTTGTCTGTCCAGAAGAGCGACGTCGACGTAGTCGCCCGATTCAATGCTAAGTAGGTACTGCGGCACGGTTACGAGCGCGATGTTTGGGATGCCTTTTAGGTAGAGCGGCTGGCCTTCCCCGAACTGAATGAGCGCGTTTGGGGCCGACACTCTCGGCGGTTGCCCGGTTGTACGCCACTCTGATTCGATAAGCGCCGTCAGCTGCGGGGTGGAGGCGTAGAGGAGTTCGGGTTCGGGGTTGCCTGTCGGCCCGTAGGTGTTTTTGAGGGGATCGTCCCGGTATTCCCGAGCGCCGAGGTGCTCGATCACCAGGCCTGCCACTGCGTGGCGATTTCCCGGGCCACCAACCCACCATTGTGGGTGATCCCGCAACCAGCGAGAAGTGGCTTGGCCATGGTCGGTGACCGCCGGGATTCGGAGGTGTCCAGCTGTCAACACGAAAATGACTGTGCGCGCCAATGGTTGAGCGACTACTTGGCGCGCCAGTTCGACCAAACCGATGTGGCCGTTCTCCTCGACAATATTTGTACCATCGCTGTGGCTTACCACGAGCACAGTTTCCTGAGGGGCGCTGCGACCTTCCACAACCGCCCATATTGTTCGCATAGTGCTGCCTCGTTCGATCACGGCGTCGACGACGAGCGTCGCCCGCCTGGCCCTTGAGGCGGCGTCCAGCACGAAGTCGGCGTCGCCTCCAGCCACGAAGACAGCTGGGATGTTCTGGTAGGGCAACGTGAAGGGTAAATACTGTCCCTTGGCGTTGGAAGGGCTTATGCCACGCCAGGCGAAGATCACCGCCTCAACACCAGCGCGTCGACCACGCCCCAGACCGAGGCCGGCGAATGTGGCAGTCAGCAGCGGCATAGTGGTCTTGCCCCATGCATGCGCCCGATCCCAAGTCTTGACCACAGCAGCGAACGGGAACTCACGATTGTGGACCTCGATGACAGCAATTCCTCCACGCGCTTTGGCCCATCGCGGTAGTGGGCGACGCAATCTGTACAACTGCTTCTCGGTCCCTAGGGGGCCGGTGCTCCCGGAATAGGGAAAGACCGAAGAGATCGCCATGTCGCGCCCGTCGATCTTAAGACTCAGACCGTTCGGGTTTTCTGCAGCCATGCTCCAGCGATCGAAATGCAACATGTCCTCGTGAACTTGCATGCCGAAATCGGCCCACTGCTGCTTGACGTGCTCGACAAGTTGGTCGTGGCTCCTTGAGCCGGAGATTCGGGAGCCCAGGGACTCCAGGTACATCAGCTCGGCCCGGATGGTATCGTGGTCCACGACGAAGATCTCCATTCTTGCGGAGCCCAGCGGTAAAAAGTGCCCCAACAACTGATATCTCTGCTCGGGTCAGGAGCGACGTCGCTAGATTGGTCGACTCCAGCGGCGGCTGGTTCTTATCTGCAAAGGGGGGGGCCGCATCGGCAACCGTTCCCTTCTTTCCTCAATCCAATTCTTGAATTTTCGAGCTCTCCGTTACGATCAGCGCCAGGATCCGGAACACACAATATGGCTCGCGTCGAACATGTTTGGCCGCTCCCGGCCGTGGGCGTCAGAGTACACGTGCAGGACGAATTGGCTTCAAATCATGTGCCAACTACGAGGCGCACAGACATTGCGCTCAGTCGCCATGACTGGCACCCTCGAAGCCGACGGCGCCTCATCTTCTGGCGCCAAGCATCGGCGCTTTACTCGGCCTTCATTTCTGCCAACGGATTCCCGGGAACATCGCTGGCGATTGGCGGCTGCTCAAGCACCTGAGCAAACCGCGCTAGGAGGTCGATCGTGCTCGGCGACATTTCCGCAACGCGACCCGGTATATAGCATGCGACCAGGTAGGCGCGGCGGCGCTCCTCAGAGTCATACAGCAGCAATGGCAGGGTCTCGATTGCTTGCTCCCGTTCCAAAGTGGCGATGATGGTCTGTTGGCGAGTGATTGTAGTCAGACGGTCAGAAGCGACAGAGCGGAACGGCTCGTCTCGCGTCAAGACCCGTGACCAGCGATCGAGACGGTCGCGGCGGATACCGCCGCGATCGCTCACAAGCAGCGCCATCATGCGGATGACGGCCTCGATGAAGCCGCCGGTCGCGATCATCTTTAGCGCAAACTGAACGTCCGGGCGCGACCGCGATTCCTCGAGTGCCATTTGTCTTGCATGCACTTCGTAGCGACCACCAAAGTAGTGCTGCAAAGGAGTGTTCCACATGCTGTGGAACATCAACTCATAGATCATGTCGCGCAGGTCCCGCCAGACGATCATCGCCTCCGCGATATGCTGCACATACAGGTCTTCCGCAAGCAGAAATGGATTATCCACTCTGGCCTTTGCTCGAGAGTGACGAACCTGCTCGCTTATGGACTTGAAGCCAGCCAGCATTGGATTTCGCGAAGAAATTAGCGCTCGCGACAGGCGTTCCGGGTGAACACTTCGACTGGCTTGGGCCGTGAAGTTTGTGACTGCAGCTCTGACGAATGGGCGGGCGATTGTGTGATAGATCTGTGCCTGAAGTTCAGACGCCCGGTCGACCGCGCCGAAAGGGAACTCATCGCGATAGTTGTCGTTAAATGCCCGGATGTCCTTGAAGCTGCGTTCGACTAGTTCAACACTGAAGCTTTTTCGTCCATCATGTTCCTGAACATCTTTGACGCACATTTCGTAGAGGCCGGGCATCAACGCTTCGATTGCCTCAAGGATGGTTGCAACTTGCCGGAACTCCCTATTGACAACTTTTGAAGAGACGAAGATGCCGAGGTGGCCGATGTCGTCATGCACCAGATAGATAATGTGTTGGCCGCGAACGCGGATCTCCTCCTCGTTCTCGTAAACATCTGTAATCCAATTCAGAGCCTGCTGGGGCGGCGTCACTTTGTCGCCATGGCTGGCAAACACGATGATCGGCGCCCGGATCTGCTTGAGATCCACGTGCTGACGCTCCGATCCCAGGTAGGCCATGTTTTTGCCGAGCCGGTTGCCGATGAACAAGTTTTCGAGAATCCAGCAGATCTCGTTTTCGTGCAGCAGGCAGAAACTGCTCCACCACTTCTCGGTGGCAAGAAAGCTTTCGCGCGCCGTATCCACGTCGCGGAAAAGCTCGGCGTACTTTAGGAACAGCCGGCGCTCGGGATCGAGCAATTCGAAATTCTGTATAAGATTGGCTCCATCAAACATGCCCTGGCCAAGGTCGCAGAGAAACATTGGGATCCAGACTCCGCCGAATATGCCGGCAATGTAGCGGAAAGTATTGTCGCCGATGTTTCCCGACACAGCCGTCACCGGTGATCCATTGATGACGATGGGTCCTGTCAAGTCAGGGTTTGTTGCGGCCAGAACGAGAGTCGCCCAGCCTGCTTGGCAGTTGCCGATAATGGCCGGGAGAGGGGCGCGCGGATGCCGGCGGATCACTTCTCGAACAAACGCCGCCTCCGCATAGGCCACATCAGAGAGTTGCTGATCCTGCTCCGGCTCGCGACGGAAGCTCACCAGATAAACCGGATGACCTTCGCGCAATGCGACGCCGAGCTGACTATCGTGCTCGTGGGCTCCGACACCCGCAGTGTGTCCTGCACGTGGAGGGATGATAATAAAGGGCCGACGACGGGAGTAATCGACCGTAACATCTTGCGGCGGGATGATGCGCAGCAATAGGAAGTTGGACTTTACGGAAAGATCCCTTCCGTCCATGATCTTCTCGTACTCGTAGAAAAGAACCGGCTGACAGCCTGCCGCCTCATGTTCAAGGAAGATGTCGCCGCTCTCTCGGAGAAGATCGATTAGCAATATGGCGCGCTCGCCGGCGTCGCGGATGTATTCGCGCCAGGAAACGCCAAGCTGTCCATCGTCACGCAGGTTCCGCAGATCTTTGGCCAGACGTTCGCCGCTTGCCAAGAGCTCGGGCAGGCGCATAAAGAACTTTTCGCAGCTGCGCTTGACCCGCAGTATCCAGGCAACTTGTAGAATGTTGATGGTCTTCGCGCCCTGTTGGACCATGCGATCAGCGTAGACTCTGAATGGGCTGCTGGTGAGCACGTCCTCAAGTTCTGCACGTTGCGCTTCTATTGACCGGGCAAGATTGGAGCGTTGGAACGAGTCAGACATGGCCTGACCTCCTCTGTTCTAGAGTCGATGCCGCCCGTGATACTAAATTACGCTGTGGTGCTGGATTGCCTATCGCCGGCGTATTTCATCCGGCGAACTGCTCGCAAGCGAGGTCAAGGTGTGACCCAAGAAAGTAGCCTAGGAAGACGTTGTGCGAGCGAGGTGACTTCCACCACATTCCCAAGTCTCTCCATGCAAGCTCGATGCCAATCATCTGATTGCGGCAGAGACGAAAAATGGCCAATCAACTTCCGTCTTCCTGTTCTGCTGCACAGGTTTTGTCTGATCGAAAACCAACACTGTCAAAAATCAGACACTGCGGATCGCCTTTGTTAGATAGCGGACGTCTGTACATTCCTTGCTGGCGTTTACACGAGCGTCGCGAGCCCGTGTAGCCGACACCGAGCGAGAATGCACTAGCTGGGCGTTGTGACTGGGAACAAACGTCAGAGGCCTTAAGGCTGCCATCCATCAATTTGGAAGCGCCGCGGATGCGGTGGCCTACGGTTTTGAGCAGTGGCGGTGCTGCGCCTCGCCTGGGCAGCTCTTCGCGGCGCACCTCAAGTCGGCGTCCTCTCCGACACGATGATCGCACGCCTTGAGGGCGACAGGAACTAACCCATCAAAAGTGGGCACGCAAACGCTCGCCGGACCGCTCTCGGAAGCGATCCGGACCGGCACAAAGCCTGGCGGCTGAAAGCTCGCTGCCGACGGGAACTTGCGCCGCCACACCATCAGCAGCCCACGGACAACGCCATGGCGCCGAGCGACCTCGGAAATATTGGCCCCTTCCTCGAAGCTCTCCGCCACGATCCGGGCCTTCTCTTCCGCCGTCCAGTGCCGTCGCCGACGCGGCCCCGTGATCACCTCGATCCGACGATAGGAGCCGCCTTCCTGCCTGGCATCAAGCATGGCTTCATGCATGGCATCTGCCATAGCCCACCTCCACCAGGCTGTATCGCAGCTCATTCGTGCGATGCCCAGGTGGGCGGCTCATGCGATTACGCTGGGCCTGTGGAGGCGCTTCGGACAGGGTCCTCTTGGTTGGAAATGAATTTGCGGTGCGCATTGAGCCGGGCGTCGTCTTGGCCGAGACCGATGACGCCGGAGCGCTAACGGTGGCGTCTGCCAGCTCGACGGGCTCGAAGAGCCCTGTGGACCCGAGGATGCAGGCAGCCGAGGGCTTGCTCGTGGGCGCGTCCTGACGGCCGGCAGAATAGGCTACAGCCCAGTACTCCCTAGAAGAGCGATGACTGCAGTTCGCGCATGACCGTCATTCAACTGCTGTCGGACATGAGCGCCACCTCAGTTTCATTGGAAGCAGGCATCATGCCGCCACTGCGCCCCCCTGATAGGAGCAGATGCGCGGCAGCCCAAACCGTTGCCACTAGCGCCTTGCCACCCCCTGAATCAATGCCCCAAACAACAGCATCATGTGCTGCTGATTGACTTGATTGATGCGTTCTTGGTTAGCTTTTTGCAGCTCCAGTTCGTATCCTCGCCTGCGCTCCCGAATGTCCGAGTTCTGCGGCAGGGTGCAACAACGCTAGCTTAGTCTGTTCTGGATTAGTCGTGGGCACCAATCCCTTGTCGATAAGATCAACAAGGCTCACCATCGAGTCGGCGTCGTCCAGCGCGCTGCCACCCTTGAAGAGAGTGATAGCCGTCGCGGCATCTTTTCGGTCATAAAAGTACATGCCGCCGAGATTGTCAAAAGCCGCAGCGTAATTTGCCTGAACGAGCCGGGAGAATATCTCGAACGCTTTTTTTTTGTCCTTGAACTGTGCGGCGCGACCGAGCTGGTATTGATACCTGAGTGCTGCGGGAGAAGTCGCCACCGCCTTGGTGCACGCATCGTAAGCCTGATCCGCCTGACGCTTTAAAGCATCAAAGGGCACGCCGTCGCCTATCCTTTGTATATCGGTTGGATTAGCCGCTAGCCGATCGCAGTCGTATCCGCTCTGCTGCCGCTGTCGCAATTCTTCGGCAGCGGCTTCTCTTCCTTGACGTTCACGTTCTGCGGCCTCACGTGGCTCCTTCTCCCGCTGCTCCTGCTCCGCCGCTTTTTCGCTATGATGGCTTCCTGCTGGTGGCGCCATTCCGCGATGACATCGCGAGTTACGATCTGCAATTGTTCGCCGGCACGTGGATGAAAGCCTGGTCCGTCGTAAAACTCGCACTCTCCGTTTCCACTGCGCCAGTACCAGATCTTGGCCGCACCGGTTGTCGGATCAAAGAACCCAAACTTTTCAGGTTCGTCGACGCGGACCGCCACCCGTCGAACAATCTTTGCAGTCTGTTGCTTCCAAGCATCGGCGACTTCTCGTGTGATCGGGATTAGCTCCTCGCCAGTTTGCGGATGAAACCCCATGAGATCGAACAGCTCGATCTGACCGCGACTGTTCCTCGAATACCAAACCACCGGCTCGCCTGTTGTCCGATCGAAAAAAGCTGGTGAATTCTACGTGATTTGGGTGGCTCGATCACCCCTTCTACATGCGTCAATCTTCTCGACGATCTGCGGTGAAAGTGGACGGTATTCGCGCCCGGTCTCCGGATCAGCACCAACGCGGTTCAAGGTTTTGATGCTCGTCCGCGTCATCACATAACATTTCTCCGCAACGCCGCTGTTGCGAAAATTTGCGTCAATGAGACCCAGTAACAGCGAATGACCGATGACAAGAGTGAGCAGCCCGGCATAACCCATCAGCCGCTTCTGCTTCGAGAACGAAAATGTGTAACCCGCCAGGACCACGATGGCCGCAAAGCTGGCCCACAGGATCGCTCGCGTAGTGCCGGGATTTAGGTCATAAGCGTCAGCGAGCTCTTCGGCGTAGCTGCGCGCCAGATAGTAGTAGACGAGTTTCATTGCAGAGCCAAAAAATCAAGCCACCGAGCAAAACACTGGCGAGCACGAGAAGAGCAATCTGGGCAGCGAAATTGAGTCGCCCTAGCGTTTGTGAGGCGACGCTGCACGCCTTTTCAATTACTTGCATTTTAACCCCTTACACCCGGTATTTTACGGGTATAAGTCCTCAGTTTTCTCAACCCAGCATTGAGGATAGAGGATACTATCGCTGTTTGTCAAAGCCCTCTGGGAATCTCGGGACGATAAATAACCAGGCTTTTGAGGAGGGGTAACAACGTACCTCGAACGATCGCGCTGCGCGCTAGGGCGAAACCACCGGCGATGCGCTCGTCCGCTTCGGGATCACTTCCCTGTCCTTCGCAAGCTCGGCGTAGTTCTAGCCAAGCACTTCATAGAATACCGCTGGGGTCCGTCGGGAGTTTCGCGCGCCATTCGTCCGCACTGCGTGGTTCTGATTTCGCGTCGTCCGACACATAAGTGCGGGTCGCGCTTGCAGCCTTCGTGCACCAGCCAGCCGAGTTCATGCCGCGCCGCATGTCGTGGCCAGTCGCAATCCACACCCGCACGGCCGGCGGAACCGGAATCATCCAGCCCGACCGCACCAAGGCGTTCGGCGACGTCTCCGGGCAGCGCCTGTGGTGCAGATGGAAATCGCGCTACGAAATCTTCCAGCCAGACGGCGCAATTCCGAGTCCCTGGGCATCCTACGACGGCAGGCAAGGCCGACAAGCTTGCCTGGCGAAGCGTGGAACAAACGCATGCTCGCCTTCCAGGGCCCACCCCGACGCCCGGGGACGCGCTTAATGCCGGCTACCTATCCCTCGAGGTCAAATGCCTCGGTTGCAGCACGCACCAGACGGTGGTCTATAATCTCCCGGCGGAAGACCACCTTCAGGACGACAACGAGCATCATGCTATCTTGTCCCGCTGCTCCTCAGTGAGCGCATGCAGCTTTCGCTGGACCGGGTTGACCTCAACGGAATGAGCCCGACAGCCTTCGGCCTGATCTGAGATAGTGCTCGGCGAAGTATTCAAGCTTCATCTCATGTTCGCCCACGGTGATGACGCCATCCCAGTCCCATCCACTTTGCTTTCTCTTTGCCACCACGATGCTGCCCGAATCGGAAAGCTATTGACCCCTCGCAACGCTCTCCTGGGCGTTGCACCTGGCGAGCTCGCTCCATCCCTTCAGCCCCCAGCCCCGGGGTGGAGCGAGTCTCCATCCGTGCAACGTCCGCCCTTCGCTGGTCGTGATGCGCTCGAAATGCCACAGCCGGTCACGCGCCGTGTCACGGTCCACGCCCATCTGCTCGGCCAGCTTCTCGATAATGCGCCCGCGCATGGCAAATGTCGGCTTCGGCGCGGTAATAGCCTGAATGCTTTCGAATCAAATTCCGCTCAGGGCGTGAGTCCAGGTAAGGTGCCCCGGCGCGGCCATCTGCACTCCGCGCCGGGGCGGTGCTCCCTCTCGGCCGACCGGGGGCAAGCGGCTGAAGTTGATCAGCAAAGAGGTCGCACATCAGAAAAGCACACAAAGACAGCGGGCACTTTCTGCCCACTTGGGCTGCTGCGGGTCGACCGGCGTCTCAGTGAACCGCTGGACGCGAGGTCCGGCGTGCCTGGGAGGCCGGACCTCGTAGCCGCAGGAGCCGGAAGGCCACTCGGCACGCCAGCAACATAGCGCCGCTAATTCGCTTTGGCTTTGATTTAGATCACCTTCGCGCGATGGTCGCAGGCCGCTGCGGTTGCTGCCCGTCGCACCCGTTGCAGCGAGGACAGGATTCCAGCACCGCCCGCACCGCAAGACGCCGTAACACAGCGGCATCCGCTTCACCCCCTGCGGCCAGAGCTAATATCTTTTCGGCGAGGCATGCCTTCAACGATGACGTCCGCTTGGCTTCGGGCACCATCCGGACAGCATCGTCCAGCACACCTCTCAGCACGACACACAGTTTAGCTTGCGGGGTCATGGCGCTACTCCACCGACAAAAATCTGTCCGTGGCGGCTCTGGCCCGCCAGCCAGCGGTCCGGAAGCCGGCCCCGCGGAACTTGGCCTCCGATGGGCCTTTTTCGCCGAGTGAGCGCGGCCGTCGGTGGGTTTTTGGCGACAGGTCAGATCGACTTATACAAGAATATGATTCGGTAATGTGACAGGTGTTTGCGGAACCGAGCCCGCGAGCGGTCCAACTCGATGAATTGTTGTCACGAATTGGCGATATGCGGGCCTGCCATTCGCAGGGGGATGACCCGTCGCGGTATGGTGGGCACGGGGTCTGTCGTCCGGCAACGTCGTGCGCCGGGGCCGTCTTTCGTCGGAGAGCTGGGCGGGAAACGTCCTGTCGCCGCGACTGGCGCGTGCGTCAGGTCAAATCCCGCAGCGCGGCATCCCACACGAACAGCCCCTTCGCGGGGTCGCCCGTGTAGCTGTCAGTGCCGTCGGCGCTGGCCGCCTGGATGCGGATTTCTATCGGGCCGTCAAACGCGGAGGTGAACTTGACACCCACCTTCACCCAGCCATCCTCGAGCTGGTACGCGAAGCCTTGTTGTCCGGAGAGGACGGAGCCGTAGGCGTAGTTGCTGTCAAGCGCAGCGGCCGCCAGGTCGAAGTACGCAGACAGGCCAGTAGAGTAGCTGCTTTGGTAACACTGGATGCGGGCGAAGCTGCGCCCAATCCCCTTCACCTTGAAGTATAGGCGGAGCAGTCGGGTGTTCACGCAACAATCGTGACCGATATCGAGATTGATCCTCGAACTGTCCCTATTCGGCTAGCGAGCTAGTGCTGCTATGCGTGCGCTGCGGTCGCGTCCCTTGACGTCCATCGATCGACGCTCATATTCGATGAAGACGCTTTGCACGCGCTCGCACCTGCGCGCCGAGTATTCGAGTCCAAAGTTACGCAATCCGCAATCGAGAGAGCCTCAGAATTGGGACTCGCTCTTCTATGGCGGGTTATGGCGCCCAACTCGGACTCCGGCGATGTGCTTTCTCGCCGCGGAGCGATTTCACCTATTCCTCCTGCGGCCTCTGGTTTTGTTCCTCGGTGGGCGAGGCGCTGGAGGTCAGACTTTTGCGTTATCCGCCGGCCACAGGATGCGCCGCTGTGGAGGCTTCGACGCGTTGGACAAGCACACCAAGAATTCTTAAGGCGCTTCTCCGAGCGGCATAGTCGATCCCCGCCTATGTCGTCCCGCCGAACAATATTGAAAAATGCCCCGCGATCGGCGGGGCAAGAAGGACGACAACCGTTTTGCTCAATGCTCCTGCGCAAGCATAATCGTGAGAACACGCGTGGTCTTTTCAGGGTCGGCCGGGTCTTCGGACCCGGACTGACAGAGCACGTCATAGTAGTCGATCTTCCAAAAGAATGTCTCTCCTGCAAGCTCGAAGCTGCCAAAATCGTGCTCGTTGTGTGGATCATTGCCTGCGTCGAAGTCCGCAAACCGCTGAACCTCGATGAGAACGTGTGCTTTCACGTCCAGTGGCAGTGCGGCCACTCCCGTGCTGACGACAACCCTGACGCCTAGAAAGGTCGCGCGGAAGAAATCGTTGAGCACCCGAATGCGGCGCAACCAAGAGGCCGTGGCGATATTATTCATGATTGCTCTCCTCCGCGTCCTCGCTCTTGCAGGGCGAGTTGTGACGGGCGCCGCAGTGCGGACAGTCATCGTCACACTGGGCGCACCAGACGTCAGTCCACTCGCGGCCACACTCTGCGCAGTGATAGACGTTTCGGACGTGCATGGCCGGTCTCCTAGATCAGACCGGCGAGCACAAGCACTGACACGAGCATGTTGCCACCACACGCCTGGCAGAACCCCTGATCCTGGTCGGGCTCCATCTCGGCGGTGTGGTCGCAGCCCTCCGTCATGCAGATCGCAGGGCAGCCGCTATTGAGGAGCGCCGCCAGCAGAAGATCGTCGAGGTTATGGAAGTCTTTCTGGTCGCAAAGCTTCATCAGCTTTTGAGCTTTTTGGGAAAGAGCAATGTTGGACATCGAGTCCTCCTCGCTACGGGCATCCGAACCATTCGGGTGCTCGATGGCGAGGCGGAGCGAGCGTCCACCACTGAGCGAAATTAGAAGAAATGCTCAATCGACCGTATGGACGCTCGTCGCGATGCCTCCGCCTCGCCACCGAGACCCGGACCTGCATGCAGGTCCCGGATCGCGGGGCGGAACGTCAAAGATCAAAGGCTTGGATGATTTTCGCCGTTA
The DNA here is from genome assembly GCF_020194175.1 of Bradyrhizobium sp. BRP22. Classification (GTDB taxonomy): domain Bacteria; phylum Pseudomonadota; class Alphaproteobacteria; order Rhizobiales; family Xanthobacteraceae; genus Bradyrhizobium. The sequence goes on from NZ_JADYVX010000063.1 coordinate 11,854, forward strand.
GCTAGAAACGAGTGGAGACGAGGGATCGTGCTCCTCGGTCACGAGGCCGACGTGGCATTCAGAGGCGCTACACCCTCTGTGCAAATGCGCATGCTGCGGGAAGATATGGCCCATGCCGGCAGCAGTTACGCACTTTGCACGCACCGACCACCGAAGTGACGATCGAATCTTTGGCATCAGGGACGAAGACCGTTTCTCACACGTCTACATCATTGGCAAGACAGGTACCGGCAAGTCGACCTTAATCGAGACGATGGCGCAGCTCGTCGCTCCTGGGCGGATTGCTCGTCACTACGCTCGGGCTTGCAGCGTTTAGTCGCGCGGAACTGCCCGAGCACGAGCGGCGGCCCTTCTTTGTCTACGTTGACGAATTTCAAAACTTTACGACGCTCGCCATGGCGAACATGTTCTCCGAGCTTCGCAAGTATCGGGTCGGCTTTACCGTCGCCCACCAATACCTTCATCAGCTTGAACCAGATGTCCGTCATGCGGTTCTCGGCAACGCCGGGACGATCATTTCCTTTCGGGTTGGTTCAGAGGATGCGACCTACCTGGCGCGGGAGTTTCAGAGTCGATTCGATGAACTCGATCTGTTGCAGCTGCCCAACTATCGTATTTACTTAAAGCTTATGATCGGTGGAGTCCCTTCGGCGGCCTTCAGCGCGACCACGCTGCCCCGATGAGGCGGTGAGCCTCAGAGGACGTCGAAGACTGTGAGCTCGTAGACGTCGTGTTTGAAATGGCCTGGAGGAAGAAGGATGTAAAGGCTTGGCATCGCGGCTAATTCGGCGCTTTATCCCCTGGATCACCGGCATGGACACGGAGTCAGGGGGGTCTCCCGGGATGGCTCGGTGGTGGCTCTACCAACCAGTTCGGCATTGCCGATCGCGCCAACTTCGCTGGAATTACCGGGTAGTGTTCGGTACAATTGTCGCATGGGCGCACTTGGACTGACATCTCGGTAGATGTGTCGCGTGAATCCTGGGCGGAACAGATATGGAAGGTGTTGCGAACAGGCCGAACGCCGCGTGTTGCAACACTGCCGCAGAGAGCAAAGATGAATAACGTCGATCCGTTCTCCTGGCTCAGCCTAACGCTTCAGCGTATCGCCAACCGCTGGCCGAGCAGCGAAATCGACGCGCTTATGCCATGGAACCAGACAGCATAGGCCGCTGGGGTTAGGTATTTCAGCGTGCTGAGAACAAGGGCTCGGTTCGGTGGAGATAGGTAAAGACCGACGATATCGCGCACGTTGTCGATGAACAGCGGATCGCTTACTCACATTCGGCGGATCGTCGAGTGCGAAAAGCCAGTTTCCGCAGCCATCGAGTGGATCGACCAGTGCGTCGCATCGGCTGGCATCGTCCGCAACGTCCGCTCGATCACCGGAGCAACCTGATCGTCGTTGATGGTTCGGGGGCGACCAGGGCGGGCCTCGTCAAGCAGGCCATCACAGCGGTCCCTCAAAAATCGGCGACGCTTGCCAACGGTATGTTCGTGAAGGCCGAGTTCGGCAGCTACGGACCTGCTTGGCAAGCCATCCGGATCGCAGGATCGCGCGGCATCGCTCAGATAGCGACCGGGCAACACGACGACGACGAACTTGCCTCTCCAAGAACGTCAGCTCTTGCTGACTCAGCACCAACGGCGCGATGGGCCGGCCTCTCATACCTGCATTCGCCACAAGCGCTCTCTTTCAAAGGTCCCAGCGCTCCTTTATGTGACGAATTTGTATTCCAGATGACTAGCTAGTGGCTTGAAAGCAGATGGTTCCCCCACTCCAGCGCCTAGCTCTACACTGCAAGTTCTAGCTGCCGACCCTTCCTAACGGGCCGGAAAAAATCGTCTACATACACATACGACTGAGGGGCGACGAAATTCTTGATCACTTTCCTGGGAACGACAGGAGTGTCGTATTTCCTGACGGCGCCGATCGCCAATGCAAAAGCAGTAGTGCGGCCAGAGAAATACCTGGAGAAGTACTCTTCAGATATCCCTGCAAACTTCCGAGTGCGGCGCCACAGGCGCGCGGGTTCATCGTGAACGACCTCATCGACGTCAAACTCGCCGACGATCTTACCGACGGGACTTGTGACGTATACTACGACAGTTCTGATGCTAGTCTTTCTGAAAACAGACTTTCGAAATTCATACTTCATCGACCCCTCGAATATCCGGTCAGCGTATTCCGGCTTAATCGACAACAAGACTTTCATTCACTTCACCCCAATTCGATGATTCTGTCGAACTGTTCCCGCGTGATCGGCTTCAGGTCCCAACGAGGCTGCTCAGGAATGCCGACCTCATCAAGCAATCGCCCCCGTATTGTCCGACGTTTGAACGCAGCATTATACGTCATTTTCGCTGCAAACAAGCGCTGCTCTTTAAACCATTCCCGCAATTCCTCTCTTGAGAAGACGCTATGAGGGAGGGCATAGCGCATGAAAGCGCCCTCGTCCGCGAAGCCTCTCTTTGACTTCACTTCCTCAATCACGCACACGGACGTCACGACCGAGCGAAACCGGGCCTGGCCCTCTCGATCAGTTGTTCGATAGATTACTGCGATGTCTCCGGGCTTCATCCGAGTTAGCGGGAGTTTTGCAATGTAGATTTTGTGGATCGTATTTGTGTGCGAGAGGTCTGCTAAAATATCAGCTTTCTCGCTCTTAAGAATGGAATCGGGAAAGAGGTGCGTGTGATAGTCCGGATATATCTGGTGGCTGGTTGGTCCATTGTCCACTCCAGCCGCCGTGCCCGTTGCAGACCGCGGGACAGACGGTTTGCGCATCCACGCTGTTCATGATCGGACGCGGGGCGTTCTGGTCGCAGCCGCAGGCATAGTTCGCGCGCACCTCGGTGCAGATCGTTCCGGCGATCGAGTTGACCCAGGCTCGGGCATCGGCATTCAGCTTGAACGCGACTGGATTGCTCGACAGCGCGAGATGATACATCCGCTCATAGAGCGGATATCGTTGTCCAAGCTGGTGAAACACGCTGTGGCGCACGGACATTAGGTACTGGGGGTTTGTATTGGGTCCAGGTGCCTCAAAGCTCGCCACCACCGTGTCAGTCGCGGTGATGACGTTCGCTAAGCGCACGGCGAGATCGCGCGTGCCGCGTTCGACCGTGGTCGTATTGACGCCGACGGCGTCGACGTAGAACAAGGGTCGATTGCTCGCTATATTCGAGAGCGGCATGACCTTGAAGCCGATCGTGTTGCGTCCAATCACGTGTTCCGTTCCTGGGGCAAGCAGCAGCCTGTCGCCGGCACCGCCGCCGCGATCGCGCAGAGCCTTCCCAAGAAGACCTGGCGCCGCCTGTCGTCCGGCGGAGGGACCAAAGGTCCGCGCAGGCACGACTGGGCCTATCTCGAGTTGGCCGATCTCGACGCCAGTGAATACAACTGAAATGGACCCCGATTTTGGGACCACATGCTTGGTTGGAAGGGGCTCCTCCGTTTGATAGACGGAGCGGAAGACGACGACGAAGACGAGACGCAAGATCGACGCGGCACTGAAGGCAAAGATCGCGCTGGAAGCGGTGCGGGAGCAGGCGACGATGGCCAATCTGGCCCAGCGCTATGAGGTTCACCCGAACCAGATCTATGCCTGGAAGAAGCAACTACTGGAACAGGTGGCCAGGGCCTTGACGCGGGTGTCGGGCGGGAGAGCGCGGACGCTCGCGAACGCGAGATCGAGAAGCTGCACGCCAAGATTGGACAACTGACAGTCGAGCGCGATTTTTAGCGCGGAGGTCCGGAAGATGAGCACGCCGGACCGTCGAGGAATGCTCGATCGCGCCGACATGGCGCTGCGATCCGCCGGCAATGCATGTTACTTGGCATCGCGCGTTCCGGGGTCTACCGGCCGCCACGGCCGGCCAACGACAACGACCTTGCCCTGATGCGGCGCCTCGACGAGCTGTTCACCGCCTGGCCGTTCCTGGGCTCGCGGCGAATGACCGCGATGCTGAAGACTGAGAGGCTTCAGGTCAATCGCAAGCGCGTGCAGCGGTTGATGCGCAAAATGGGCTCGCGGTCGTTGGGACCAAGGCCGAACACGACGAGGCCGGCGCCGGGCCACAAGATCTATCCCTATCTGTTGCGCGCAACATGA
>NZ_JADYVX010000064.1 GCF_020194175.1 Bradyrhizobium sp. BRP22
ACCTTTCGGGTCCAGCGCACGGAAGACATTGCTGAACGTGTCGTGGCTGGGAATGCCGTGGCTGAGCTCCAGGAACCGCCGCAACAGCTCCTCTCGGCCTTTGCCGAAGAACTCGAACTCGGTGCAGGTCTTGGCGCCGGCCAGCGTCGCCGCCAAGGCGACGACGAGGATGTCCACCAGACCGCGCCCTGGTCGGCAGCCTGATCATCGATGAGGCAGATCGCCGCCAGCGTTCGAAGCCCGGGCGCGCCGTCCGCCTCCCGAGCGGCCGAATTGTCATCGATGACAATCGCGTTGTTCCAGCCGAGGGCGAAGGCGCGCGTCGCCAGCGCGTACTGGCGTCGTCGGCTCTCCGTATTGTGGTATTGTGCAAGAGTTGATCCATGCTGGATTGCCGCACGTAGACATAGGCGCTGTGCGCCAGGTGATCGCTAGACTAGTGATCTTAGTCATCGTCCGTCTCCGCCGGCACACTGACCAAGGCGAGGCGATCGCTCAGGATAACTTTGAGCAGGGTTATGATCTGCGCGCAGATCGCCAAGTCGAACAGACGTGGCGCGACGTCGTCGGCCGTCAGCAGGAGAGGATCCAGTTGCCGTTCCTGGGTACGCTGTTCCATCGTCGCGAATCGCTTCATTCGCTGGCGACAAGGATACGTCCTGCAGATCGACGCAAGTTGCAGTAGCAGGGCGCGGTTGTCCTCAGACTTGCCGGCGATGCGCGCGCACCCGCTCCAATGCGCCATTCCAGCGTGTCTTGAGTTCACGGGCAACGTGACGCTTCGCCGCATCCACAAGCTTCGTACCGGCGTGCGGTAAGAGACGCTTCGTATGCGCGACTTCAAGCTCCCGTTCGACAGCGGCGATGACCTCTTCTCGAGTCTCAACCTGGTCGGACGCAATATTGCTGCTTCAACAGCCTAATCGGAGACAGCCTCAAGGATTTGCAGCGCGAGCGCACGATCGACCCGCACGCCGCCGATGCCGATACATAAGCCTGCGCCGACATGGGCGTCGTCGCCGCGGCATTGATAACGATAGGTATTCCCGTTGGCCTCGCCATAGACCACACGCATCATCCGCCCGCAACGTCCCCACCGCATCAAGCCGGTTAGAAGTGCGCGTCCCCCGCGCGCCGATTTACGCGCACAGTTCTTCTTCATGTGCGCGTTTTCCAGCAGCACCGTCTGATTGTCTTCATACTTCTGCCAACCAATGTGGCCGGGATGATTGTCGCAGGAGAACATTCCATTCCTCACGCGGCTTTTTGAACCTGCTGACCTTGCGGGCGCGACCGTCCATGATCCGTGTTTTCTGAGCGATCCGGCCAAACGCATAGGCGTCAGCGTAGAGCGGATTGTGCAGGCCTGCATCTCCGCCACGATCCGGGCCTTCTCCTCGCCCGTCCATAGTCGCCGCCGACGTTCCCCGGTGATCATCTCGACACGACGATAGGAATCACCTTCCAGCCTGGTATCAAGCATGGCATTTTGCCATCGTTCCACTCCACGATCCGCTCATGCCAGGCTGTAGCGCGCTAGCCGAGGGACGGCTAGTACCAGAAGTTCGCAACATCTGGTCCGTGTTTTGCCGGGAGATTGTAACGGCAGAAGCGCTCGATGGAAGAAGGATATCATCGGCAGATTTGGTCCATCGGAACGGCTTTGGATTGGCATTGTGGCGTTCGATGAACGAGGCGATGTCCGCCCTGAGGGCGGCGACGCTGCGATAGACGCCGCGCCTGATTTTCTTATCGGTGAGGAGCGCGAAGAAGCGCTCGACTTGGTTGAGCCATGACGAACTGGTCGGAGTCACATGCACGTGCCAACGCGGCCTTTTGGCCAGCCATCTCCGGATCATTGGGGTCTTGTGCGTGGCGTAATTGTCCATGACAAGATGGACGTCGAGTTCGCGCGGTACGGCAGCCTCGATCTCGTCAAGGAACTTGCGGAACTCGGCGGTGAGGTGGCGGCCGTAGCATTTGCCAATGACCCGTCCGGTCGCAATATCGAGGGCGGCGAACAGCGATGTGGTGCCATGCCTTTTGTAGTCATGGCTCCTTTGGGCCGCCTGCTTGGGACGCATCGGCAGCATCGGCTGGCTGCGGTCCAGCGCCTGGATTTGGGACTTTTCATCCACACACAGAACGATGGCGTGCTCCGGTGGTGAGACGTAGAGGCCCACGACATCGCGCACCTTGGCCACGAAGTTCGGATCGATCGAGAGCTTGAACGTCTCCATCCGGTGCGGCTGGAGCCCGAAGGCCCGCCAGATGCGTTGTACCGTCGATACCGATAGGCCGCTGGTCTTCGCCATGTCGCGGGAGCTCCAATGAGTGGCGTTCTCAGGGCAACTCTCCAACGTCCTCACGATCACGGCTTCGATACGGGCATCGTCAATCGTGCGCGGCGCACCGCAGCGCGGCTCGTCGTGCAACCCAGCCACGCGCTGCTCCATGAAACGCTGCCGCCACTTGCCTACGGTCCGCCGGCCCAGCCCCAGCTTGGCCGCCACTTCCGCGTTCTGACTACCTTCTGCACAAGTCAGCACGATCCCGGCTCTCAGAGCCAGCGCCTGAGCCGTCTTCCGCCGCATCGTCAGCGACGTCAGTTCGGCACGCTCATCATCGCTCAATATCAGGGGAGCAAGCCGCTGGACCGCCATCGCAGACTCCGTCGCTGTTTGCGTGAATCCTTGGCACAGCAACGCGACGCTACCGCGAATCTATGATTGCGAACTTGTGACTCAGGACACTAGGTAGGGGCCTCAAGCCGGTTACTCAAGAGTAGTTCGCTTAGGAACCAACGGCTCTAACGGTAGAACATCTGGTGAGCGACGTCAGGACCGAATGCGCGCGACGCACGTGACCGCGATGAACAGGCTGAGCTGACCCGCGACGTCGATCTTCGTGCAGAAGTTCGGACATCCGAGGTCTTGAACCAGGCGCAGCTGAAGACCCTAAAGCGCCTCGCCTCGACCATAGTCCCAACCAGCCGCCGTTACAGATCCAGGCACAGTTGAGTTTGAGCTGAGCATGGGCTTATCGTTTGCCTTGTTGGGCTGATCCGCCGTTCGGCTTTCCGGCATCTCCGCCAGTGCTCGCGCGGTTCTCGCGCTTACGAATGAACGTCTCATATCCCTCGGGATTAACCTCCTTCAGGCGATCTAGCGCGCGCTCAGCTTCCAAATCGGCGGCCTTGCTATGACGCTGTTTGATCTCGTTTACTTTTGCTTCCATCCCTGTGAGCTGCCCCATTGCGGTTGTTACATTCTCGGATTCGATCTTGAGCTTCGCGCCTGGTCGTGTCTCCTCGATGCCTACGAGCATCGCCCTAAGCTCTTTAACGGCATTGGAAAGAATGACGAGCTGTTCAGCTAAGCCAATCTCAGCGCTTACGTCATTATCGACTTGCCGGTGAAAATTCGGTGCGATGTCCTGCACCACCGATCCGCTGAGTGGCGCGAAAAATGGAAAACTCAACCAAGAGAACCAATTAGAGTTTGACATTGATATCCTCTCGGCCATCTTGGTGTTCTTCCTCAGCCTATTCTAGCAATTGGCGTGCCAATCGGCCTTGGTTTCGACGACGACGCAAAGTACAGATATCATTTCCATCGGGTATGCAAACCTAGCGCGGCCCGAATGTACAGCTCGGCTTGTCGCCGCAGGTTAGGCGGCACCGTCAAGTTAACGAATTGGAGCGGCCGAGGGGGTAGACGACCGGCGTGCCGACCGGCCCGGGACCTCCGTTCCTCCTTCGGCTCGGCGATCGATTAAGTTGACGATGCCGCCCGCGGAGACGAGCCGGGGTCTGTTATTGGCTCTGACGCAATTTTGATGCAGCTCCTTTCATTCTGCGCCGATCAATCTAGCTTGTAGCAGATCGATTTTCCCGCGACCGTACATTTGGCGTCTGACGAGCTTGAGAGGCGTGATCTGCCCCTCAGTTTGTCCGTTGGACCAGGGCAAAGTGATTGCTGCTCGAACCGTCGCCTCATCCTTTGCGACGCCGCTGGCGAACGAGGCGACGAGACTGGCGCGGGCGCGCTCGATCTACGGGATGAGGCCCGCCTGGGTTCTACGCCGGATCATCAGGTGGAAATCAACGATGATCTCGCGTGCCTCGACCAGGGTTGGTACGCCAGCTGCGATCGCCGCGACCATGACGTTTCCGCTTTCGTGAGCAGGTCCCGCCCGATTGTCATGAGGCGAGCGATTGTTCTGGCCGACGGAATGCGCTGGAAGTTCTGTGCATCGGCCTTTTTAGCTCGTCGTCTGCGGGTCGCCCCCTCGCTAGTCTGAGGATAACGAAGACCTGGATGTTTTGTCTTCATGAAAGGGCCGAATTGGAACGGATGACCGTTGACGAGCTGTGGAGCTTGCACATTGAGGTCTCTAAATTGTTGCAGCAGAAGATTCGGCAGGAAAAGCTGCGTCTGGACGACCGCCTGAGGCAGTTGGTGTCCGCGAGTCGGTTATACCCCTTGGTATCTCCAAAATATCAAAACCCCGATCAGCCGTCACAGACCTGGACAGGTCGCGGCAAGCAGCCGCGGTGGCTCGCCGCGCAATTGAAGCTGGGAAAGCATATCGACGACTTCAAAGTTCCGCCGCGGATCGAGAGCCGAGATGCTGCCCGCCCGCCGCAACCGGGGCGATGAGCGAGCATAATCAGTCAATCAGGCTAATGCGTCACTCGGCCAGCTTTGCTCGCTCTCTGCTTCCGGTAAGCTCTGAATTCGGCCAGGAGTCTTTCGGGGTCCAGAGTTTCCGCCCGTCTGACCTGCTCACTTAACCAAAGTAGCTCGGCAAATTGGTCGCCGAGATCGGTTGCGCATTGCTGGAAATTCAGCCGGCGTTTGTTCGAAAGTCGGACGTTCTGCCCCATTTCTCAAGCCCTCCCCTGCGCACGCGGCGATGCTTTATGGTTCTTTGCCCGTAAAAGTCAGCAAGCGAATCGGCTAGTCTAATGGCGAGGCGCACCAGCAAGCTCAGCCAGACTATTTACGTTGCCTGCTCCTCGCGATGACGAGGCATAAGAGGGCGTGTCCCACGTTCTTGGGTGAGGCGCAAGACCGGGGCTTCCCGGTGCCTCCGCGTTTGCCATCGTTAGCATCGCGGGACGCGCTCTTCGCGATTGCGCCAGCTGCTGAACGTGCTGAAGTTGAAGCCGCAGACGCTCATCGGCGAGTCTTGGATGCTGGCCAGAAGGAGGGCGTCGCGAACCGGGCGAAGTTAACCACGATTGTCAGATCATGGGGGGTGCGAAGCTAGAGGGAGCTGACTGCGTTTATTCGGAGGTCGAGATTGGGTGCGCCTTGGCAAGAAGGACGGCAGTCCCGTGGTGCTTGTGGTGGATCTGCTCAAGCCACCGCCATCCGAAAACGCTGATCGACACAACATGTTCAGCGTGCTGGCTTGGCTGTCATTTAACCCGCGCTACCGCTATCAACAATACTCGGCCCTTCCGCCTGCCCTGGAAGCCGGTCGAGCTAGCGCGAGTCAGTCCGCGTCACGCTTAGATAGTCACCAACAGGCCAGGCCTTGCTAACAAGGTCTCTAATGCTGGAAGCAAAGGCGGTATCGTGCGATGTAACGCCCCTCACGGCGCGCATGTGCTCGCCCATCGCATCCGGATTGAAGTCTGGACTTTCAACTACGGTTTGGAGGCTCTTAGCGCTCCAAGTCAGCGTCATGGCCGGTGTGCCAAGTGTCCGAGCTGAGAAATTTATCGAATACTGAATAGTCGACGCTCATCGCTCGTTTCCTCCTGCACCTTTCTAGCCACGGCTTGCTAGCTGTGCGGCCCCTGCGACGACACCGATATCAACTTCAGCAGCGGATCATCAAACCACAACCACAGGGCGATTGCAAGGGACGGCTCGTCTTTTCATCGCTGCGACTACTTTTGCAATTATCCGCCCGCGGCGAAGCGCTAGCAGGCTGTTGAAGAAGTTTTTTTTAACGGCGCGCGATGAATGGGATGTCGTCGCCGTTGGGGAAGCAGATCTCTTCGAGTGAGCCGTCATCGTTTAGTTCGGCCCAGCCGTTACCCTCTGCCGGCTCCATTTCGTCGTTTCTCTGCCAGCCGAACTCGACGGCATCGCCGTGGCAGGCTCCATGAATGGAGCCTGCCAGACAATCGAGGGCGAATTCGCCGCCGGCCTCATCGAACAGGATGTAGGGGCTCGCCGACGACCTGCCATCTGCCCCGAATGCTCATGCGGGTGCCGCCAGAAGCTTGGGAAGCCGGATCAAATTATAGCCCGCAAGTGCCAAGACGAAGACGGCATCCACCCGCGGCCTCGCAACTTGATCTTGGCCAAGCCAGCGGAACTCTTGATCCAGCCGAAGACCTCTTCGATGCGTTTGCGGCAGCGCTGACTGATGTCGTAGCCGCTGTAACGCGTGGTCCGTGCGTCGATCGCCGTCTTGCGCCGCTTGCCGGTCTTAGTCAGATGTCCATCAATGGCGATATGCGGGTAACCGATCTAGCTCTCAGCTCGTGCACGAATTGCGTGACGTCATAGGCCTTATCCGCTCCCAGAGTGATCCGCTTCGCGCACCCCCGCCGGTCGATCATGGCAAGCGCAATCTCCCGTTCGGCGGTGGCCGTTGCCTGGCTCACCCCACCCAAAACCGCTAAACCATTGCGGTTCTCCATCAGCGCATGGCCCATATAGCTCAGCTTGGCCGGCTGGCCGTCACCCTTCTTGTAGAGCCGCGCCTCGGGATCGGTCGTGCTCGCATGGGTCTTGTTGGATCGCTTCTCCTTGTGGAAGCTGCGCTCGGCATTGCGTCGCGGACCCTCCTCGTCGTTGTCGCCGCCATCCTTCCTCCGGAAGCCCTTGATCGAAGCCCAGGCTTCAATCAGCGTACCGTCCACCGAAAAATGATCGCTCGATAGCAGACGCTTGACCTGCGGTTGCGCCAAAAGCGCGTTCAGGAACTTGGCCGCAATCTCGCCTTCAAGCAGCCGGTCGCGGTTCTTCGAGAACGTCGAATGGTCCCAAACTGCATCGTCCACCCCAAGTCCAACCAACCAGTGGAACAGAAGATCGAACTCCATCCGTTCCATCAGGTGCCGTTCCGAGCGAACTCGATAGAACGCCTGTAGCAGCATCGCCCGAAGCAACTTCTCCGGTGCGATCGAGGGGCGACGGAAGTTCGTATAGAGCTTGCCGAACTCCCCGGAAAGATCGCCAGCGCCGCATTCGCCAAGTCCCGGATTACCCGTAGCGGGTGGTCGATACGAACCCGAGCCTCCAGGTCCACATAACTGAAAAGCGAGCCGCAACGTTCGTCACTCCCCCGCATCGTGCCCCCAGGTTCAATCCTGCCCCAGAGAATCACGATACGAGCCGCTGCGCTACCGACTTCTTCAACAGCCTGCTAGAGCGTTTCACGTGGATGGAAACATATCCAGTGTTGGCGAAGTAGTTGCTGCATTCGGTAGGCTGGATCGAGGTGGCGAGGTCGCCGAGGTGTCGCCAAATGTCGTCGAGGGTGCGCTTGTGCGCGATGCGCATCCAGTGCTTGATCTTAGCGAAGGTCTGTTCGATCGGATTGAGGTCGGGTGAGTAAGGCGGCGGATACCAGAGCCTGGCGCTGGCGCCTTTGATGATGCGGCGCAGAGCAGCCGACTTGTGGCTGCCGAGATTATCCATGATCACGATGTCGCCCGGCTTGAGAACTGGAACAAGCTCCTGTTCGACATAATCGGAAGCATTCGCCGTTGATCGGCCCGTCGAAGACGCAGGGAGCGACAAGGCTGTCAGAGCGCAAAGGCGCCGAGAAAGGTCAACGTCCGCCAATGCCCGTGGGGTGCAAAACCTCGCACCCGTTCGCCCTTCAGTCCCCACCCGCGCAAGGGGGCCATGCTGGTCTTGATCCAGGGGTGAGTAGGCCGGGGGATTTTCACCTCCGGCCTCTCGCAGAACGGTGCGTGAACCTCTCGATTCACACCGCTCTCATCAGGTGAACGTCGTCGTTCCGAACAACTGCCAGTGTACGAACAGCTCCGCATTATCCGGAGCCAGCTTAAGCGAGAACAGCGAAGCACCGGTTTTGTGGAGCCGGAAGGTCTTGTACTTTCGCATGATCCACGCTTTCGGCTTCTGATTGACGTAGTCAACCAGATAGAACAGCGCCGAACGGCTGAACCGGCCGTAATAACCAATCCACCCGCGGAGGAGCGGATTGACCTGTTGGGCGATCTCAGCCAGCGTCTCGGCGTTTGCCTGGGAATATGCAAGCTTCGGATCGTTGCTCGCATGGCCTTCAGAGCTCTCGGACTGACCGCCGGGGTGTATCCACAGAAGAATTCCTTCCGCTGTGACGTTGCCACCCGCCGCGGCCTGAACTGATATCCGAGAAAGTCAAACGTGACCCTCGGATACGTGCGCCGACGCCGGTTATCCTTGCAATAGACGATCTGCGTCTTTGTCGGATGCATCTGAAGTCCGCACACTTCCAGCCTAGCTGAAGCTCCGCCTTAATGGCCTCGGCTTCTTGCTCGGTCCGGCAGTGCACCAGTCCGCCGTCGGCATACCGACACCAAGGAAGGTCGGGATGTGTCCGCGCCATCCATAGATCAAGCGTGTAATGCAAGAACAGATTGGCCAGTATTGGGCTGAGGGCTCCCTGAACGCAAAAGATAACTTCCGCTTCGAACGTGTCATCACCGGCTGGCGCGATGGAGCCTTTGTTGATTTGAGACGCAAAAGGTAATCCCATTATGTCATATGATTCGATCGACGCAAGCGCAGAAAGCCGAACGGCTGAGGGCGGCGCGACGCTTGCTCGCGAAGAAAATCGGCATGGCGGAGGCGGCCTTGGCGCTGTTGCGCGAAAGCGGCTTGTCGCTGCGGCAAGCCTATCGCTATCTCGAAGTGGCCAAAAGGAAGGAGCCGCTCCTTTCCGCGCCGCAGCCGTCTGTGACGCTCTCCCTGAAGATGCCAACCGATCTCGCTCAAAAAGCTCCAGGCGCATGCGGCGGCTTCCAGACTTTCGGTAAGCGAGGTGATGCGCCGAGCGGTGGCCGCTTATCTCGCGTCTGTCCGCGAAGATGGCTGAGCAGCGGAAAAAGCGCGACGTTCGTCTCGAATTTGCGTTCGATCGCCTCGTCGCCGTCAAACTTGAACAGGTTTACGAAATTCTCGTTCCAGATCAGGTGCGCTTTGCGCGCCGGCGCCGATGTGACGGGAGGCGAAGATGAAAACCGCCGCGATTTACGCCAGAGTGTCATCGGACAACAGAAGGAGGAGAACACGATCGCCAGTCAGACGAGCGCGCTGATCGCTTTCGCGCGCGAGCAGAACTGCGACGTGCCGACGGAATGGGTGATCGAAGACGACGGCTATAGCGGCGCGAGCTTGTTGCGGCCCGGGCTTGAACGACTGCGCGATCTCGCCGCAGAAGGGCGGATCCAAGCCGTGCTCGTCTACGCTCCCGATCGCTGAGCCGGCGCTATGCGCATGAAATCCTTATCGAAGAGTTCGCGCGCGCGGGCGTCGAGGTCTTGTTCATTCGCTTGAGACGGCGGCGACGCCGGAAGTCGAGCTCCTGCTGCAGTTTCAGGGCATGATCGCCGAATATGAACGCGCGCATATCCTGGAACGGTCGCGGCGAGGGAAGCGCCATCGCGCCCTTCAAGGCCAAGTGAGCGTGCGTTCCGGCGCTCCGCCCTGGGGCTTAATCCAGTTTGAACTTCGTTCTGGCCCACGACGAGGACCAGAGCATGAAGTGTAGCCGCTTTACGGAAGATCAGATCATCGGGATCTTGAAAGGAGCACGAGGCCGGAGTGTCGGTCGCCGATCTATGCCGCAAGCGCGGCCGCGACGCCGGCATTTACAAATGGAAGGCCAAGTACGGCGGGGTGGACGTGTCTGAGGCCAAGCGGCTGAGGACGCTGGAGGACGAGAACACGAAGCTGAAGCGGCTCCTGGCTGACGCCATGCTGGACAATGCGGCTCTGAAGAACCTCTTGGGAAAGAAGTGGTGACGCCTGCGGGGAAGCGGAAGGCTGTCGCCCATTTCGTGGACCGCTACGGGACGAGTGAACGGCGGGCGTGTAAAGCCATCGGCTGCTGCCGCATGACTGTAAGATACACGGCAACACGGTCGGACGATTCCGCCGTTCGCCAACGCATGAGGGCGATCGCCCAGGAGCGCCGCCGTTTCGACTATCGCGGCTCCATGTTCTGCTCAAGCGGGAGGGTTTTGCGATCAACCACAAAAAGCTGTTCCGGCTGTTCCGGGAAGAGAGCTGGCGCTGCGCCGCCGTGGCGGCCGAATCGGGCGATCGGGACCCGGGCGCCGATGACGGCGCCGATGGCACCGAACGACCGCTGGTCACTCGACTTCGTCTCCGATCAGCTCACGGATGTCCGCCGCTTCCGCATGTTGACCCTAGTTGATGACTGTACCCCGAGTGCCTGGCGCTGGTGGCGGACACCTCGCTCTTTGGCATCCGGGTGGCGCGGGAGCTGGATCGGCGGGTGATGGAGCGCGGTAAGCCGACGATAGTGGTCAGCGACAACGGCACCGAACTTACCTCCGGGAATTGCTGAAAGAGACGCTGTTCGCCTAGCTGGCTCAGACCCGCGTCGCGCTCGGATGCTGGCGCCGATTATAACGACACACGACCGCACTCGCAGCTCGGATGGAAGACGCCCTCCGAGCTCGCCTTCACCTGCCACCCGCGCCGGGATTCTGGCGCTGCGCTACGCCGATGGCTCGCGCCAGTTCCCGTCGCTGACATCGCCCAACTGGGCAAATCCGATGGCTTGAGCGAACTCAGAACTGGATAAAATCTGGGGGCAAGGTCACCAGCCACTAACGATATATTGCGCAATACGTCGACCAACGTCAGCCGGTCCAGTTAGGGGGCCGCGAGAATCACCACGACGTGGCTTTGTAGAATAGCCATTGCTATCCGAGACATTCGGCGGTGTCACGGATCTTCGCGAAAGGACTGCTGAGCACCGTCGTACAAGCTTGAAGCAGAGCCTGCTCGCCTCTCTGGAACGGACATGGCAAGAAGCAGTTGTCGCGGTCGCAGCAAGAAGCTGCCGCCTACCAGATTGGAGAGGTGATCTGCCTGCAAGCACGAACTATCGAGCTAACCACAACTTAGGGACAAGCTACGCAATATTTTTCCGTGCCCAATACATTCATTGGCGCCCCCGTCAACCAGACCGTAAACCAGCTCATCGGCGGCACTGCCGATTTGAATGTGCCATTGCCGCAGGTGCAAATGAACGGCTTTCTCGGCGGCGTACAAGCCGGTTACAATTTCCAGTCCGGTGTGATGGTCTACGGTGTGGAAGGCGATTTTTTATGGAGTGGTATCAAGGGGCGCACTGGCTGCCTTGTGGTCTTGAACTGCACGAGCGACACCAAATGGATTGCCGATATCACCGGACGGGTCGGCGTCACGGTGGGCGACCGCGGCCTAGTATACATCAAGGGCGGCGCAGCTTGGGCCGATTCCAGCATCGGCATCAACCAGTCCTTTGCCGTTACATCGAACTTGGGGGCTGGCTTTGCTGCTAACGTTGCTGCCGATGGCCGAGCGAGCAAGAACATATTTGGCGGCACATTGGGTGCGGGCATCGAATATGCCTTCCTGCCCGGCTGGTCAGCCAAACTTGAGTATGACTACTTCGATTTCGGCCGGCAAGACGTAACGCTGCCGGTTTCGGTAGCGAGCCGTGTGCAGACGGGCGACGGTGCGCCTGGTGCCTTCGCTGTTGGCGCCACGACGCCCGTCTCCTTCAAGCAGCAACTTCATACGATCCGGGTTGGGGTGAACTACCACTTCTGACTGGCAGGAGCTTTGATCTGACGTTCTGTTTCTTCCTACGGCAACTCACGCTGGACTGCGAGCAGAAATTGAGCAACGAAGAGCTACTGAAACAGATACTCGCCCAACAAGCCGAGGTAGACCTCAAAAGGAGCTCGAACTGACAAAAAGGCGGGCTGCCCAAAAGCTTGCGGAAGAACAGGTGCAAGAAAGGCGCTGAGCGTTTGGCCGAATGTTGAGGCCCTGATCGGTCGCATTGCAAGAAACTAAATGACGCCATGAAGGGCGGTGAAGAGCGGACGGAAGCTCTATGCCAGAACCGAAAAGGCGAAGTTCGGCTATGTAGGCAGGCATTGCTTGTAGACAAGTGATCCTCAAAAAACAGCCAACGCATCTCGCTCCATCTTCAAAGCAGCCGTAAATGGGGTGTTAACAGTGCATTACGAAGATCAACGGAACCTCGAATCAGACGCAATTCAATTCGAATGCGATCGGTTGACGGCGACCAGATCGAGAACGTCGTTTTGCTTTTTCGTGAAAGATTATTTGCACTGATGAACTGAGGCTCGCTTCCTTTCGCTCCTCGAACTGGAGCCATGAGGACTCGGACCGGTCGTTGTATGCGCCTGACATAAATAACCTCGAAGGCGACCTGTCAGCCCGGTACCGTCCAGAATCTTTCGTACTTTTGATCAGGCGACGGCTCCGGTTTCAGACAGTTGTGCTGATAGAGCGGTCGCATGTTCATGTCGCATTTGGTCGACCACGCCGTTCCGGCACTGTGCCGCAGCCGGGCCGCCGCCGAGTTGAGACAGGATTGACCGTCGGGGAAGGCGCCGAAGACACGGGTTCGTCGGCGGACCTCCTTCATGATGCGCTCGAGCGGATTGTTCGTTCGAATCCTTCCGCCAATGGATGTCCGGAAAGGCGTAGTAGGTGAGCGTCTCGTGAACCGCCTGCTCGACGAGATCAGCAGCTTTGGCCATACGCCTTGCCCCCAGATCCGCGATGACGGTCCTGGCTTTCTTGTCGGCCGCGGCGCGGCTTTCCTGGGCATGAATGGCCTTAAGCATGTGGCTCACTCGCGGACCCGGGTCGACGGCACGTGGCTGCAGACATTGCGATAGAAATGCATCATGCAGTGTTGATAGCGCGCCTCCGGCAGATAATCCGCAACGCTTTCGACAAGACCTCGGCACGCATCGGAAACCACCAGCTGCACGCCCTTCAGACCGCGATCGACGAGATGCCGCAGAAACGATGACCAGCCGGATTCGTCCTCCTTGGCGCCTTCACAGATGCCGAGGATCTCCCGGAACCCCTCGGCATTGACTGCCGGGGCAACCAGCAGCGTGGCGAACCTCACCAGCCCGGCTGCGCTTCATCACGATGCCGTCGAGGTAGAGATACGGATGCTCGCCTTCGATCCTGCGATTCCGCCACGCCTCGACTTGGCATAGATCTTCTTGTTCAGGTTCGACACTGTGCTCGGGCTGACCCGGGTGCCCCACAGCGCCTCGGTGATGTCTTCGACCCGCCGAACCGAAATCCGGCCAGATACATCTCGATCAGCGCCTCCTCGACCGAGCTCTCCCGCCTCCGGCAGCGCTCGATAATCGCCGTCTCGAAGGTTTGCCGCCGTAGCTTCGGGACCTTCAGATTGACGTCGCCCGCCTTGGTCTGCAGCGTTCGCTCGTAGCTGCCGCCCCGCGTGTCCTGCCGGGCCGGGCTGCGCTCATACCGCCCAGCACCGCACAGCTGGTCCGCTTCGGCCTCCAGCATGGCGTTCAGTGTCTCTTCCACCGTCCCGCGGACCATCTGCCCAGGTGATCCCGAATCCGGGCCTCATCAATCTAGATCACCTGGCCCATGGCATTTCCATCGTTCATTCAAAGCTCCTTCATTCTAGAAGAAGCCGTCAATCCTGAAAGTGCGAAAGAATCTGTACGTTATCTTTCTTCCCGCTTGCGGCTGTGCCAGCGTTCGTGCCGCCGATTTTCCGAGGGCACTCGGGCGCAGTCTGCTTCTTCGCCTAAGGTTTAAAGCTCCTATTGCGATTGTTTCTATTTCGGTGCTCGTCAATCAGTGTTAGCGAGGCGCAACGCACTACCTGCTCCCCCTTTGAATCCAGGGACGACGATATGAAAAACTAACTACAAGATCCCAAGCCCTGGCGCGACCGCGCCGAAAAACCAGAGCCAAGGCAGAGCGGATTTGGAAACATCCCGCGGAACAGCAACGGATGCTCCGCATAGCAGACGAATACGACTGGTTGGCTGAGCGGGCAGCAGAATCGCAGCGTTCGGCCGCATTGCTCAACCAGTCGAGGAGACCGGAGAGATGAGTTCACTTGTCAGCTTCCTGTCGACCCTTTGGCCAATCGAAAGTACTAAAGTGCCAGTCGATCTGGAGAAGTGACTCGCGATCAATGCCCGCTCGTGGATTCCCTCACAGTGAGGTTTTTCCTGACCTTCGACTGTGACTTGTTCTTACCCAGTCAAAGCGAGCGCGATGGATTCGGTCGTCATCTCTCGTGGTCTGGCGTCAATTGTTGAATCACTCCGCGGCGTAAAATCAACTAAGCTGCAAATCTCCGCATTGATATTATTGTCGCCATCCGCAGAGCAGTCATTGATTTGGGTCAACCGGCGATGCCGGCACCGCATTCGGCGCCGTCAACTGCGTGCTGATGGTACGGTCCCAGATCGGGCCAGCCCGGCTCTTACCAGTTTGATTTACCGCAAGGCGCCCTCCGCAACGCATTGATATTAACTCGCCGAGCAGAGCGATTGCGGCACGGGGTATTTCAATGTTTCATCGTTTGAACGAGGCGGCATTGATCGCCGACAGGGAGAGCAAAGGAACAATCGAGGCGCTGCAAACCTGCGAAGACTTTCGATCGACCAGTTTGGTCAAATCTTGGTGGCTTTACCATCCGACAATTGGCTCAATCTCACGAAACTCTTGCCCGGAATGACGCCAGATTCGGTGCAAAAAGAGTGGACGGGATCATCCGGCGATACGCTGCTCCGCCAAAGCAGCAATTTCATGAACTTTTTGACAGCCCCTTTTGCTGGCGTAACGGGCCAGTCTATCCACGGAAAAAATGTCCTCGATTCGGCTGCGGTTGGGGACGCTTGCTACGCCGGTCAGCCTTTTTCAATGACGCGCAGTTCAATCACGGTTGCGACGCATGGCCCATTTCGCTTCAGCATAGGGCTTACCGCCCGCAAGCGCCGAGCCCGCCGCGAACCTCGCCCATTACAAAGGGCAAGAGAAGGTGGTGCCGAGACGCTTACCGGTCAACTATCAACTTTAGCGATTGGTGGAGAAGACGAACACGTGGCACTCGTGATCCAGTTCCAATGATGAAAGTCCTGCCGGGCACGATAGCCCTCATCGCGATGGCCGCTGCGGGCTCTGTCGCTGACCTACCTGCGCAGCCCGACACCAAGACACCGAGGCGCCCACGATGGTCATTCGGATCCATGCTTGGAGCGGTTGCACCTGGAAGGCTGGGCGAGCGCCCGGCCGTGATCATAAGAGGAACCGATGTCCAGAATTTTGGCCGTCGGGACGGCATTGCCGCCTTTCCGACTTTCGCAGTCTGACGCCAAGGTACTAGCGGGTCGCCTTTTTGGATCTAGAATAAAGACCCTTAAGAGACATCTTACAGTATTCGATCATGCGGTAGTCGATCAGCGTTTCTTTTGTGTCGCGCCCGAATGGTTTCTAAGCGAGCATCGCATCGGCGAGACAAATGAAACATACTTGGAGTGGGCCAAAGAGCTGGC
>NZ_JADYVX010000065.1 GCF_020194175.1 Bradyrhizobium sp. BRP22
GCTCAGGGCGGTTGAGGTAGCCCCGTGCCACCCCCGCCCCGCCAATGTAAAGCTCACCCACCGCGCCGAACGGCACGGGCGCGCCATGGCCATCCAGCAAGTACACCCGCGTGTTGGCGATTGGACGCCCGACGTGAGGCATCTGGGGCCAACATGACGGGTCAGCTGCAAGGTGGTGCTCGGAAATGACGCTGATTTCCGTGGACCCATATTGATTGATCAATCTCGCGTTCGGGTGTGCTTTGAAGAACGCCCTAAGCAGTGGAGTGGCCTGCAATCGCTCGCCGGCTGTATAAAGCTCTCTTAAAGAGGGCAGCTGCACGCGCTGCGTGCTCCAGACTTCCGCAAAATGATTCAATGCCACGAACGGGAGGAAAAGCCGCTCGATCGCCTCCCGCTCTACAAATTCCAGCAGGTCGGAGAAGCGCCTCCGGGTCTCTTCCCGCACGAGCACAAGCACTCCGCCGTCCTTCCAACAGATGAACAATTCCTGACAGGACACATCGAAGTTCAGAGTCGCGAATTGAAGTGTGCGCAGTTTTGACGTGCCAATCCCCACAAGCGAATTCACAAGCGCGCCATGGGACATTTCAACGCCCTTGGGGATTCCGGTTGAGCCGGAGGTATAGATGACATAGGCGAGATGGCGCGATGTAAGGCCAAGCGTGCCCGGGTCCGGGTTCGAAGGCGGCCGCTCGCCCCAAGTCGGGGACGCCGTCTCCAGATCGACCACCGTCACATCGGCCACGGCATCGGCGCCCAATGCGGTTCGACCGGCGACATCGCAAAGCAGAAGTTTCGGTTTTGCATCGTCGACAATCTGCCGCAGCCGCGCTGACGGATAAGCCGGATCTAGCGGCAGATAGGCGCCGCCAGCCTTCATGATCGCCAAGACACCAACCACCATCGCTAGGCCGCGTTCCAGGCAGATCGCCACCGGCTCGTCCGGCTTGACCCCGAGCTCGATCAGATGATGCGCCAGCCGGTTGGCCCGCGCATTGAGTTCGCCATAGCTCAGTCTCTCCCTCTCACGGACCACCGCAACCGCTTCCGGCGCCCTTTGCACCTGCGCCTCGAACAGCTCATGGATACATCGCTCAAACGAATAAGGCGCCGCCGTCCGATTCAAATCCTCAAGTAGATAGGCGCATTCGTCGGTTGGCAGAATGCCGATTCGGCCGACAGACTGCCCCGCATCGTCCATCACGCCGCGTAACAAAACTTGCAAATGCTGCGTCATGCGGTCGATCTGCTTGGGCGCTAATCGAGCGGCATCAAAATGCCAGCGGAAGCTCCCATCCAGAGCGCGAACCTCAAAAGTCAGCAAATCGCCGCATAAGGTTTGGCCAGCCTTGTGGCTCGTCGACAGATCGTCGGCGACGGAACAGCTCTCTGTCGCGATTGCAATACCAATCGGCCAAGGCTGGCGCGCCCGTAGCGCCTCCACTCCTCGCAATGTCGGGCAGCGCGCGATAAGATCTCGGGCAAAGCTAGCGTGCGCCCTCAGCTGAGCGACTTCGGCCGCTACGGTTTTACGCACTTCTTCAAAATCATGACCAAGCTCAATGCAAACATCCATCGGCACGACGGAGGCGATTACGAGTTTGGAGCCAGTTTGCAATCCGTCCCATGCAGGCTTCCATCCCAGTTGAAATTCTTTTTGCCCGGTGATCCGAGCGAGATAGATCAGCCAAGCCGTTACCAAATATTCCGAGCGATCTTGTGGGGAAAGTTTAGCCAAACCGCTTGGGCTAAACCACGAACTCGACTGCCATCGGGAAGGCGCCGCAGCCACGGACGATGACAGAAAAGGAAGATGCACTCTGCTAAACTGCTCGAGCCGCCGTCGCCAAAACTCCTCCCCACGCGCCAGCAGTTCATGCGCGGCAGATATGCTCTGCACCTGTTCATCGCTCAAGATCGGAAGGCGACTTCCTTGATTCACGCAAATCGCTCACATCGGTTCGGATCTGTTTTCGGGCTTAGGCTGGTCCGCATTGATGTGACGAAACCCTTCGCCGAAGCAGATCTCTCAATCTTCCTGCCAACCTTCCGCATCACCAAATATCGTGGCGGCAGTATCGCAGCAGCCACTCAACCGCGTCAGAGTTTCTGGTAAGCGTCCTCATCGAACGACTTCTCCTCTGGCGCCCTTTAGACGATTACGCATCTATCGTGCCAAAGGTGAAATCGAATGCAATCAATGCGATAGCCACAGCAGTGCTATGTCAGCTGTCCAACAGCCTCGCCAGACATCGTACAACTGAGCGCGTTATCAATCGGCAAAAACCTCCGCCCGCCTGGTCTTCCGGACAAGGGAAAATGGACCTGGAATGCCAAAGTATTTTGTCAGCTCCGCCGAAGCGCATCGCGTGCGCCTTTCGTAAAACCGGGACAAAGACTTTTTCTGAGGTCCGCGTGCGATACGAGGCAGCGCTGGATTGCTCGAGTAAATGTATCTCGCAGTTAGCGGCAGTTCATGTTGGATTGGCTTTTCTTCGCATCACTCAATATGTGGAGCCCGCCGGGTCGTCGAGCTTGTGGCGCTCGGTTCCGGTGAGGGGCGGGTTGAAGATGCTAACCAGGATCATGTCGTTGTTCCGTCCCCCGCGCAGGAAATGCTTGTCATGCTTGTCAAGCACATACATGTCACCCTTGCGAATGGGAAAGACATTGCCGTCCATGTCCTCGACCTCGCCCTCACCGCCGATGCAGTAGCAGGCTTCGAGATGATTCCGGTATTGCAGAAGCGAAACGGTGTTAGCGCGCACCACGGTGTGGCAGATGCTGAAACCCATGCCGTCCTTATCGGTCAGAAGGCGGTGGCTAGTACCATTGCCCCAATCGACGAAGTGATCGGTTGCTTCGACGTCGCGCAGGCTACGCACAATCATAGTGTTCGATCGCCCGGTGCAGGTTGAAGTGATTGATCCAAAAGCTGGATGCCGTTGTTCTGCCCCGGAACCGCGACTTCCCTGTCGCGCTGCCGACTGCGGTCCGTCGAAACAACCAACCGTCGGTCGCGAAGAGCCCGTGCAGCAGTCCTATGGGATCGGCTACACGCAAAAGGCCTGCCATTTGCCCGACGGCGACTAGTGAAAATATCGGCGCGAGGGTATTTCGCAGCCGAGCCCGATCGGCGCATACCAATTTGATGTTCCACCTTTCGCGTGGTGCCGCCGCTTACCTTTGTATTCCCCAGAATGCTGCTGGAGATATTGCCGGCGACATAAACTGTCTCCAATCGCAAATTTGGCAAGTCGTTTCCTTCCTTGCTGTGCCTCTCGCCGCGAATATGGTTCCGCAGCGTCTCAGCCAGTAGAGCAAATCTCATGCCGTGGTCGCAGGCCGACGAAAGATGAAGTTGTGGCTGTCTCAGCTGGGTAAGTATCCCCCGGCAAAGCCGGGGGCTTTAGGAATTGGGCCGCTCAAAGCGGCCGTGGGGACGCTAACGCGTCCCCGATTTTGTTGGCCGCCTAAGGGCGGCCTTAGCGCCACATGTTCATTTGGTCGAGCCGGGTATCCTCGGCCTCCTGCTTGCGGATATATTCCCTGATCACCGCTTCGTCTCGACCGACGGTCGAGACGAAGTATCCCCGAGCCCAGAAGTGCTGCCCTACGAAGTTGCGCTTCCTCTCTCCATAGACCCGCGCCAGATGGATGGCGCTCTTGCCCTTGATGTACCCGATCACTTGCGACACCGCATATTTGGGTGGGATCGAAATCATCATGTGAACATGGTCGGGCATCAAATGCCCCTCTTCGACCCTGCACTCCTTCTACATTGCCAACCTGCGGAACACCTCCCCGAGATGCTGCCTCAACTCTCCGTACAGCGTCTTCCTGCGACACTTGGGAATGAAGACCACGTGATATTTGCACTCCCATTTGCTGTGGCTTAGGCTCTCGTAATCGTCCATCGCGAAACTCCTTCTCGTGTGCGTGGTGGCTCACGAGTCGCGAGTTTCGTCGATGGACGACTGCCTGAAATGTCAAACTTCTGCTGCCTCCCCGCCAGAGCCGGGGGCCTCCCTTGGTAGGCTCGCCAACGAGCGGCGGCGGTTCGGCTATCGCCGCCTGTTCGTGCTGCTGCGGCGGGAGGGCGAGCCATCGGGGATCAACCGGATCTACCGGCTTTATCGCGAGGAAGGGCTCACCGTCCGCAAGCGGCGGGCCCGCCGCAAGGCCGTGGGGACCCGGGCTCCGATCCTGGTCGAGGCGAGGCCCAACGCGCGCTGGTCGCTGGACTTCGTCCACGACCAGTTCGCCAACGGCCGACGCTTCCGCATCCTCAACATCGTCGATGACGTCACCAAGGAATGCCTGGGCGCCATTCCGGATACCTCGATCTCGGGGCGGCGCGTGGCCCGCGAACTCACGGTCATCGTCGGGCGACGCCAGGAATGATCGTGTCCGACCATGGCACCGAGTTCACCTGCAACGCCATGCTCGCCTGGAGCAAGGACACCATCATCGACTGGCACTTCATCGCACCGGGAAAGCCGATGCAGCACGGCTTCATCGAGAGTTTCAACGGCCGGATGCGCGATGAGCTGCTCAACGAGACCCTGTTCTTCGATCTCGACGACGCCCGCGCCAAGATCGCCAACTGGGTCGCCGACGACAATATTCGGCGGCCTCACCCATGGCTGAAATACCTGACCCCCGCGGCCTACGCCGCCCACCTCACCGCAACGGACGATCGGCTGCGCAACCCCGACCAGCTCCGCCGATCGTCCGTTGCTACAACCGCCACTTGGCGTACAAAACCCCGAGGCTCTAACTGCCGCTGGATGAAAATGCAGTGGCAGGTCAGGTCGATGGCGGAGCGGCGGCGGAGTTCGCGCTTGATGGCGCCGAACGCACCTCGCTTCGGGCCAGAGATGAAGACGCGGCGGGGATTTTGCGCATCCTGGCCGGAGCGTTCGTGAGGCACATAATGCTCCAATGCAAAACATGGTTTGGTGAATGATGAATCGATCAATCTGCCCAAGCAACTGAGCGCCTGAAGGTCTGATGGCCGCGTCTAAACGTAGTAGGCCTGACTAGCGCTCCTCATGCGGCAGTCGTTAAAAAATGCTACTCAAGCGTGCGAAGGGTTGCAAACTTAATGCCGCGCATCTTTTCGTAGAGCACCAAGCATTCCGCATCCAGTTTGATGCCTAGTCTGATGGGGAGACCAATGTTACCGGCGAGCTGCATTTGAAGCTGCCAAGGCAAACAATTTCGGGTAAGTGCCTTGCGTAGATTCGCAAGCATGATGGTGAGATGGTCCGCGTGACGGCTGAGCCGCATGGCGTGCTGTGAAGAGGTCTGTCCGAGCCCTGGAGCCACAAACACTCTACCGTCAATTTGGATAGGCTGTGTGTACCCGTTCTGTCGGAGATTGTAGAGTTGCTGATCCGTTAGTCTGGGGGACGGCAAAGTTCCTTTTAACTCCGGCAAATCGCTCGGGCTGACATCGTGCAGTATCTTTAGGATACGCTGCATGGTCCAGGACCTATGCGGGCGCACGTCCAGAAAGATCGCGCGATCGGCCTTGATGTGAGCAAATAGAAGCTGGCCTGTGCGCTTGACCTTGTTTCGAGGCTCGATGATGCCACCGAGATGAAAGTGACTGATTTGCCAGTCGTTGAACACAGGTCGGCCTTGTGATTAGCCCTGCGCGTGCGCAGCCTATCGCTGAGCCAAGGTGAGACATCCGCGCCAACCTCAAGGGCAGTCTTTAGCTGGTCGATAGCGGCGTACATGGTTCGTAAGGCTGCGACTTCCGGTGACACAAGAACCTGTCTCGGTCGGCATGGGATTAGCCTTGCTCGGTAATGCATCCAGTCCAGAACAATTCTGTTGGTCAGGATGCCTTCAGGCAATGAACCGAAGTCACGCACGATGAGCGCACTGAGGTCTTCGCTAGTCTCGTCAATGAAGTTCATGCTCAGCGCCCGGTTGCTGGTAAATACGGGCCTTTTTTCTAGGGCGCGTACGTACTCATAGTCGTCGGCGATCTCCGCATCGCTCCGATACCGACAGCATTTGTGCAACCGCAGCAAATGTCGCGGTGGCCAGAAGGCGACCTCACCAATAGGGCGGTTCTAGCGCAAAGGGGACCTTCTATCTGGCTCCACGAGGGTTGAAATAACGGCCCGTATTTTGGAACGCCACCCCGATGAAGTCGCCTTGTCGCCAGATGAGGCGACAAGGGTGGGTGGTGCGAAACTCATCGAAGGAAAGTGAAAACTCGGTCGGCAGAACCGTGAGTCCATTAAGCTGAATGCCAGCTCCCCTATTAGAGAGATCACGTACCAGGCAGGGCTCGGAGGTGATGTGTCCCGGAATTGAGAGGAAAACATCTCGCCATACCGGCTGCCTTTCAACCGACCGCCGGGAACAACTCTTTCCTTCCCATTGACGGACCTTTTCTTGCAACTTCTTTAGCTCTCGGTACTGGCGCTCCAGACTCACGCTCTCCTCCGCTTTCTTGTTGGCGCTTCCCACAGGTTCCAGAATGCAACCACCGCGATAGTCATATTAGAGCTATCATCAGGTTGAGGGAATTCCGGACAACTACCGTTCGTGGCCTATGGCGGGTCCTACTTAGAACAGCACCGAAGGCCGACAAGTCATTTAGGCGCCAGAACCGGCGCGGCATCGGCGCTCGGCCGAGCAAACTGGCACGGCCGAAATCCTGACTGTCGTCGAGGCCTTCGAGGATGCTGGCCGCGACGCCGGGCCATTGCTGGTCGAGACGACGCGCGAGATTGCGGATCAATTTTTCAGTCTTGTCGGCGTCGTCGAGCTCCCAGGCCTGGCGCAGCACCCGACGGGTGGCCGCATGATGCTCTTTCGGCAGGCGTTCCATGATGTTACGCGCCTTGTGGATCTGGCAGCGCTGGATTGCAGCGGCCGAACCGAAGGTGCGGCGGATCGCCTTCGACAACGCCTTCGCGCCGTCGGCGATGAACAGTCCGGGCATCGTCGGGTCGAGCCCGCGCGAGACCAAATTGTCCAGCAGGGCCTGAACCGTTGCGCCATTCTCGCTCGCCCCTTCCACCAGCGCCAGCGGATGCTTGTTGCCTTCGCCGTCAACCCCGATCGCGGCGACCAGCACGAGATAGTCGCCGAGATGCAGCCCGTCGATTTGGACCACCAGAAGGTCGAGCGCGGACCGATCGGCAGCCATGAAGTCGGCCAGACGCGCCGCCGACAGCGCGACGAACCTGCGCGAGGCCGCCGACTTCGAAACTCCCGATCCGGGTGGTGCCGGCACCTCACCCTCGGGCAGCCGGACAGCGCGGCCGAACCGGCGCGTCGACACATTGATCAGCATCAGGTTCATCGCCCAGCAGACCGAGCCAGTCCTCCTGCGCCGCCGTTTCCCAGCTCGGGATCGTGACCTCGCGGCCGTCCACGCCCCGGACCCGCGGGCGCTCGACCTCGATCTTGCCGCCGTGGAAACCGATCCGTCCCCGCGTTCGGCCCCAACGGTGCGCCCGCCGCGCCGCATCGCGACCGTGGCGCGGCCCGCAGGGCGCCGTCACATCCGCCTCCATCATCGCGCCGAGCGCCTCGATCCCTGCCGCAAGGCAGAACCGATCGAAGCTCGCCCGCACACGCGGACCGATTGCGGCATTTTAGCGAGGCTTCAACGTTGCTGGGGTGCGGAATCAGTGTCGTCCTTGAGGTAAGTCAGCATGGTGTTGCAGGCGTCCTCGGCCTCAGCGAAGCTTTGGAAGGGCGAGCCGAGAACCCTGATCGCGCCACGGCTCTGGTCAAGGGGACGCCACGACGCGACGAAGCCCAGCCTTCCTTGAAAGCCGGGACCGGTGGGGCTCTGGAAGCTGATCACGAACGAATAGTCGTCGCCGCCTGCGCTCCATATTTCCATGTCTTCGACGGCACGATGGAATTGCAGGCGCATCAATGTCTGTTCGCCGGGCCAGCCCCAGAACGAAACTGCTGCGGGCGGACGCCGGGCCAGGTCAATACAGCGCAGCTCTCGCCGGCAAATTGCGTTTCGTCGTCAAGCTATGGCACCGCTTCTTAGTCACGGCCGGAAGGAGGGAGGATTGACGTCAGCTTCGGCGTGCATTGTCACAATCAAACTCCACCGATTGCAAAACCGTATGTCTGAGGGAACGCGGGAGGCGACCTGTGACCCGGCCACTTCGCCTCCCACATTGCTCGGCAAATTAATATGGATGCCTTGAGGGGCCCTTGCGGTAAATCAATCTTTTGAGCGGCAGCTCGATCAATTGGTCAGCCCATCATCGCCTGAGCAATCCCCTGAAAAACCCGAGCAAGACCCACGCCGCCATCGACAGCCAGAATCACCCCTCGGCCAATAGATCGCGCAGCTAGAAAGATGACGCGCCGGAACGGCCACAGCGTTGCGGATATCGTAGCGCTTCGGCGGCCAGCTAAATGGCGGCGTGGGCGCACGGGCGGCCGGTAGCAAGCAGCGTGAGTGCCGTCAGAACAAACTCATCCTTCCGTATTGAAACCTTTGCCATGTGCGTTCTCCCCGATAGCGCAATCGAATCAAGTTAGATCATCTAGTTACACCAGTTAACGTCAAGTTCCGTATGGTTGATATGCAACAAAAGAAAAAAGACTTCCCAGAGCTGGTATTTGGCATTGTAGGCCCCGTGGGGGTGGATATCCGATTTGTGACAGTCTCGCCTCAGCCTTGCGGGCGGTCGAGTACGCATCCCACACCATCCACATCACCAAGGAGATGCTACGGGAAGACCGATACAGGCTCCAAAAACATCCGGTTGAGCAGCCAATTTCGAAAGACTTCTACTCTGACGTAAATTTCAAGATCAACTACGCAAATGCCTTGTGCAAGGAATTTTCCGACCCCGCGACAATGACGCGGATCGCTCTTCGTGCCATTGGCGATGCCCGCGAGACGCTGACGGGGTCGAGGGACGGTCTTCCAAGCAAGCCAACCGCGTACATCATTCGTCAGCTTAAGCGCCCAGACGAAGTGGTGCTACTCCGCAAGGTGTACGGACGGCAGTTTGTTCTGATATCGGCATACGGACCAGCCGAGAAGCGAAAACAGCTGATAGAGGAACGGCTGCGCCATACCCTAATTCCTGGTAGCCCTCATCACGAAATCATAAGCAAGGCGGCCCAGCTGATCGAGAAGGACGCAAGGGAGGATGGGGAAGATCTCGGTCAAAATGTGAGGGAGACGTTCCATCTTGCCGACGTCTTCATCGACGGTCTCGTCAGGTCCGAAATGGACCTGAAGTTGAATAGATTTGTCCAGGCATTGTTCGGGGCCACTGATATAGCACCGACAAAGGCTGAGTATGGGATGTACGCAGCCAAGTCTGCTGCGCTTCGGTCATCGGACTTGTCGCGCCAAGTTGGAGCTGCAATTTTTTCGGACGAAGGCGAAATAATCACACAAGGTTGCAACGAAGTGCCGAAGGCTTTCGGCGGAACCTATTGGGACACCGAGACGCCAGACTACAGAGACGTAAAATTGCGTCGCGACGCGTGGGGCTTCTCTCGGATGAGGCGAAGAAGGCTGGCACCCCCGCGGAGATGGTAGAACGATTCACGAGGAAAAAGAGAAAAGGGTATGACGAAGAAGACGGCGTATTGGCATCCAGCGCCGTGCTTGACCTAACCGAATTCGGGCGTGTGGTGCATGCGGAAATGTGCGCAATATGGGACGCGGCGAGGCTTGGAAGGAGCGTGAGGTGCGGCACGCTATACGTGACAACGTTTCCCTGCCACAACTGCACGAAACACATCCTGGCATCTGGAATTCGGAAGGTCATCTATATCGAGCCGTATCCGAAAAGCCGTGCACAGGAGTTGCATAGCAACGAGATCAGCATCGAACAAGAAACGCCGGACAAAGTGTCATTCATCCCGTTTCTGGGCATCTCACCTTTCCGATATCGCGACGTTTTTCAAAAGGCCGTCGAAATGACTACGAAGGTAACGCCCTCGACTATGTCGACGGATATCCCTTTCCAATGATCGAGAGAATGTCGACAGCCTATATCGAAAATGAAGCGATCGAATGGTTGAAGCTGATCGTCGATATCAAGCCTGCCGATGAGGAGGCTAATGCTCCGCAATCAGACACTCGCTCCGATGTATCTGAGCCTCCGCAAAGCGATCCATCCCCAGGCTGACGATAACTACCGTGTCCTTCTCAATGGAAAAACCGGGCGGTCCTTAGGTTGGCGAGTTGATCCGCAACGAACTCGACAATGACCCGGGACGCCTGGCTCAGTCAGGCTGACAGGCTGCGCCAGTCGGTCGGCTGAACCCTCCCGCTTGGCGACGTCGGCCCTTAACCCGTACGCATGTGCGGCTTCGAAAACTTCGGCCGCACGCACGTCCGTCCCGCGCTTGCCGCAGGCGGTGCAGACGAAGCCTGGCTCGATGTCCGACAGCCGGACTTGGTAAGCGCTGTTTGGTAAGCCTCCGAGGAAAGACGCCTTGCGACGAGCTGGCCTGATGGTTGAGAACTGTACGTATGGACAGCCATACGATCAGTGCGCTGCATCGCTAGAAATAGTCAAGACAGGCTGACCTGCCACTGAATTTTCATCCAGCAGCGGTTAGAGTCGAGCTATGCCTGAATTTGGGTGACGGAGCCGATCAGGGGGCGTGGCTTTGCTGGGTCGGAATGACCTCGATGCCGTCGGCGAATCTGACACCAGCGATGATCTTCGGCAACTGATTTGTGCCTTTCAATCGACGCCAGGTTTTCGAGGCCGCATCGGTCAGCTTGAACACCATTAGCCTGGCCGTCTGTGGCGACAATGATCCCTTGGTCCGAACCGTCCTGTGTCGCACTGTAGCGAACACGCTTTCGATCGGATTGGTGGTTCGCAAGTGGACCCAGTGCTCAGCAGGAAAGTCATAGAATGCCAGCAGATCCTCGCGATCCTTGACCAGGCAATCGACCGCGCGCGCATAATTTGCACCGTATTTCTCGGCGAAGGCTTCGAGTGCAAGCTCCGCGGCAGCCCGGCTGGGCGCCATGCAGATGTCCTGCAAAGCCTTCTTCATGCCGCTCTGCACGGAGCTCGGAACCTTGTTGAGCACGTTGACGGTCTTGTGCTGCCAGCAGCGCTGCCGCCGCGTGCTGGGGAAGATTTCGTCCATCGCCTTCCAGAAGCCGAGTGCGCCATCGCCGACCGCCAGTTCAGGCGCGACCTGCAGTCCGCGCCGGCGAATGTCGATCAGAAGCTCGCGCCAGCTCTGGGCGCTCTCGCGCACGCCGATCTGGAAGCCGATCAGCTCCTTCCTGCCCTCGGGCGTCACGCCGATCAAAACCAGCATGCATTCGCTGTGGTCCTCCATCCGGGCCTGCAGGAAGACGCCGTCGGCCCAGACGTAGACATAGCGCCGCGCCGACAGATCGCGCTTCTGCCAGCGCTCGTACTCGCCCTGCCATTGCGCCTTCAGGCCTGAGATCACCGATGGCGACAGGTTCGGCGCATCCTTGCCGAGCAGCGCCGAAAGCGCTTCCTGGAAATCGCCGGTCGAGATGCCGCGCAGATAGAGGATCGGCAGCAGGGCATCCAGGCTCTTCGTCCGCCGCGCCCACAGCGGCAGGATCGCCGAGGTGAAGCGGATCCGATCAGCTCCGGTCGCACCACGATCTCTGACCTTGGGCCGGGCGACCTCGATCGCGCCGATCCCCGTGGCAATCTCACGCGCAGGGCCAAAGCCGTGCCGCACCACCCTGGCACGGCCATGCGGCAGCTTCAGCTCCGCCGTCGTCTCCAGAAATGCCTGCAGCTCGATCTCGACGGCCCGCGCGAGCAGCTCACGGGCTCCGTTCCGCAGAATTTCTGTCAGTGGATCGTCAACCACAGACGGCTGACGGAAGGGCAGGATCTTGGTAGTCTCGTTCAGGGCGTATCGCTCTCCTTGAGAGGTTCTGGCAGGCTCGACACCCGCCTCGATACGCCGCCTCTCTCAACCCGTCATCACCCACTTTCCCGCATAGCTCGTTAGAGTCTCGGGGTTTTGTACGCCAAGTGGCGCGGGTGAAGCAACGGACGATCGGCGGAGCTGGTCGGGGTTGCGCAGCCGATCGTCCGTTGCGGTGAGGTAGGCGGCATAGGCCGCAGGGGGCAGGTATTTCAGCGACGAGTGAGGCCGCCGGATATTGTAGCCGGCGACCCAGTTGGCGATCTTGGCGCGGGCGTCATCCAGATCGAAGAACAGGGTCTCGTTGAGCAGTTCATCGCGCATCCGGCCATTAAAACTCTCGATGAAGCCGTTCTGCATCGGCTTTCCCGGCGCGATAAAGTGCCAATCGATGTCTGCGTCCTTGCACCAAGCCAGCATGGCGTTGCAGGTGAACTCGGTGCCATGGTCGGACACGATCATTCCTGGCTTGCGGCGTCGCTCGACGATCGCCGCGAGTTCGCGGGCCACGCGCCGCCCCGAGATCGACGTCTCCGGAATGGCGCCCAGGCATTCCTTGGTGACGTCGTCGACGATGTTGAGAATGCGGAAGCGTCGGCCATTGGCGAACTGGTCGTGGACGAAGTCCAGCGACCAGCGCGCGTTGGGCTTGGCCTCGACCAGGATCGGAGCCCGGGTTGCCACGGGCTTGCGGCGAGCCCGCCGCTTGCGGACGGTGAGCCCTTCCTCGCGATAAAGCCGGTAGATCCGGTTGATCCCCGATGGCTCGCCCTCCCGCCGCAGCAGGACGAACAGGCGGCGGTAGCCGAAACTCCGCGCGCTGCTTGTCGTTGGGGCAACAGCCGTCTTGCGGGGGGCCCGAAACGATGCGCGGGCGCGGCCGTGGCTGAAGGCGCTTCTCGCCAGACGCCCTTCAAGGTTGTCGCGGTCGCGCAAGCCAACAAGACGGCGCGGATCATCTGGGCGCTTCTGAACAAGGGCGGGACTTATCGGCGTCCCGTGGTCGCCGTCTGATGAACGCAATGACCGAAAAATGATCTGACCGGCGCAGGCCGACAGAGGGCAAGGTGCCACAACAGACGATGAACCCCTGGGACGAAATCCCGAGACGAGTGAGGCCGCCTTTCGCACTGCGTTCAAAGCGCGCAAAAGTGATCAGCCGCTCGCTTCGCGGACCTCATCGAGGCCAGCGGTGATGTCCCGCGCCCAAAGGCCGGACATATGACCGCACCGTTCCCATGTGTGAAATCGACTGAAAAAGCCCTTGTACCACGGGCCGTTCCACATATGCGAAAGAGTCTGGACAGTACCGACCAGCGCCAGGCACTCGCGGGGGCAATCATCGACCACGGTGAGGACGCGGAAGCGGCGGCCGCAGGTCAGCTGATCCGACACGAAGTCGAGCGACCAGCGGTCGTTCGGCGCCATCGGCACCGTCATCGGCGCTCTGGTCCCGGTGGCGCGCTTGCGGCCGCCACGGCGGCGCACTGCAAGCTTCTCTTCCCGGTAAAGCCGGAACAGCTTCTTGTGGTTGACCCGATAGCCCTCCCGCTTGAGCAGGACATGCACGCGCCGATGCCGAAGCGGCGGCGCTCATGAGCGATCGCCTTCATACGCTGGCGAAGGCCGCCATCGTCCGTCCGGATCGTCTTGCATCTGACAGTCATGCGGCAGCTGCCGAAGGTTTTACACGCCCGCCGTTCGCTCATCCCGTGGGCATCCATGAGATGGGCGACAGCTTTACGCTCAGCCGCGGGCGTCACCATTTCTTCCCAGCAAGTCCTTCAGCGCGACATTGTCGAGCATGGCGTCGGCCAGCAGCCGTTTCAGCCGCGTGTTCTCGTCCTCCAGCGTCTTCAGCCGCTTGGCCTCCGAGACCTCCATCCCACCGAACTTGGCTTTCCATTTGTAGATGCTGGCGTCGCTGACGCCATGCTTGCGGCACAGCTCGGCGACCGAAACGCCGAAGCTGTCGCGAGCGAGAAGATGGAAATTGTGGTCGGCGATGTAGAGCCTGAGCGGCTTGCTGCGGTCATCCGGCGGTTCGGCAGGCATGATCCAGGCGGGCTGTTCGGGTTTACGTGCCAGCACGCCGCCGGCCTAGTTGGGCCCGAAGGTCAGGGGCGCGTTAGTTAGGTTAGGTCGCCTACATGCGGCCGAAAGCCGCCCACACCCCGTCTTCGCCGTCCCAGCTGCCGCGGCTCGTCACCTTGGAGTACTCCGTGGCGCGCTGCTCGAAGAAATTGGCGTGCTCGACGCCATTGAGAATCTCGACGAGCCACGGCAGCGGATGCGCCTTGAGCTGGGTGAACCCGCCCTCCTTAGCCTCGAAGAAGCCGAAGACCGGGGCAATCCCGAGTTGTGCCAGTCGCCAGTCGGCGACGTAGCGGACGTAGGCGTGGATCTGCTCAGGCAGCATACCCTTGATTGTGCCGAGGCCGAAGGCGAGCTCGACGAAGTTCTCCTCCAGCTTCACCATGGTCTTGGCGACGTCGACAATGTCGTCGCGGACGGAGCGCGTCACCGCGCCGGTTTCGCGGTGCCATTCGTGAAATAGCTTGATGATGCCCTCGCAGTGGAGACTCTCGTCGCGCACTGACCAGCTTACGATCTGTCCCATGCCGTTCATCTTGTTATGGCGCGGGAAGTTGAGCAGCATGGCGAAGCTCGCGAACAACGCCATGCCTTCGGTGAAGGCGCCGAACATCGCCAGGGTGCGGGCGACATCGGCCACGGTGTCGATGCCGAACTGGTGCATGTAGTCCGCCTTGGCGCGCATCTGCGCATAGCCGCGGAATGCCTCGAACTCGGTCTTGGGCATGCCGAGCGTCTTGAGCAGCAGGGCATAGGCGTCGATGTGGACCGTCTCCATGTTGGTGAAGGCGGCCATCATCATCTGGACGGTGAGCGGCTGGAAGATCGGGATGTAGCGCTTGAGATAGTTGTCGCCGACCTCGATGTCGGACTGAGTGAAGAAACGGAAGATTTGGGTAAGCAGCGCACGCTCGTTGGCCGTGACACGGTCCGACACCCAGTCCTTCAGGTCGCTGCCGAGCGGTACCTCCTCGCCCATCCAGTGGGTCTGCTGCTGGCGCTTCCAGAACTCGTAAGCCC
>NZ_JADYVX010000066.1 GCF_020194175.1 Bradyrhizobium sp. BRP22
ATAATCTTCGACCCGTGCAGGTAGAAGGCTGACCTGATCCCGGCTGACGCCGGTCTTGAACCTACGATTCGTCATACCGAATCGTACACTCGTTCCTACAAAAAGCTCAGATTCTTACCCAGTCTCGCAGCGCAATCCGGGATCTTTGGCCTCTACGCCACCTCCGCCATCGGCTCCGGCGGCGTCGGAGTCGGTGCGGCGAGTTCCCTTGCGAGCGCGGTCGCCGCGACATAGTCGGTCTTGCCGGAGCCGAGGAGCGGCACCTTGTCGAGGACGCGAATGTCGGCAGGCACCGCAAGTTCGGAGGCGCCGGTCGCCTTGGCCTGGCGCTGCAGGCCGGCCAGTCGGCATCGCGCTGCGTGGTCAGCAGCACGATGCGTTCGCCCTTGCGCGCATCGGGAATGGAGACCGCGACCGAGATCGCCTGCGGCCACAGCGCGGACGCCATCGCTTCCACCGCCGACAGCGACACCATCTCGCCCGCGATCTTCGCGAACCGCTTGGCGCGGCCCTTTTGCCCACCACGCCTTCGCGATCCCGGTATCGACCGCAAAGCTGGCATCGATCGGCAGCGTCGCGTGCAGCAGCGGACCATCGACCAGGCTGACATCGCTGGGCGCGATCAGCATGCGCGTGCCCGCCGGCGGCAGATTTTCGATGCCGCGAACCTCGACACGGAACATCGCACGGAACACCAGCGCACCGAAGTCGCGTGCGCCCTCCCTGCCCCATTTGTTGAGCACGAACCACACAGACCCGAAGCTTGCGACGGCCAGGCCGAAGAAGATCCAGGCGATCGAAAGCCCGGCATATTGCAGCAGCGAGACGAACAGCGAGCCCACCACCATGAAGCCGGCCTGCAGGATATTTCCGGCTGCGATGATCCGGGCGCGCTCCGACGGCGCCGTCCAGGCCTGCACCGCCGCGAACGATGGCACCACGAACAGGCCGCCGCCAATGGCGAACAGGAAGAAGCCGACGAGCATATGCAATCCGGCGAACGAGGTCGCGAACGCAGCCGCGGTCACGCCGCTGCCGGGGACCGTTGCGCCAATCGCTGCGGCGAGATCGAGGCCGACCACGCCCATAATGATGGCGCCGATCGGCACCAGTGCGAGATTGGGCCTGACATGGCTGAGCTGGGCCGCGATCAGCGAGCCGGTCGCGATGCCGATCGCGAAGGTCGCAAGGCACAGCGTGACGACGCCCTCTGTGCCTCCCACGCCTTCATTGATCAGCGCGGGCAGCAGCGACAGCACGATGGCGCCGGCGAGCCAGAACCAAGACACGATCACCATGCCGTCCCAGTGGCGTGGCTCGGCATAGAGCGACTTCAAGAGCCGCACCGTCGAGGTCCAGGGATTGGCGGTGATGGCGAGATCCGGCGCGGACGGCGCGGTGGCAGGAATGCGCGCGGCAAACGCCCAGGACGGAACGGACAGGCCGACCACGGCAAGCGAGATCCAGCCCATGTGGCTGGTGCCGGCGACGAACAGGCCGCCGGCGATGGTGCCGATCAGGATCGCCAGGAATGTTGCACCTTCGACCAGCGCGTTGCCGGTGGCGAGCTCGCCGACCGAAAGCTGGTCGGGCAGAACAGCATATTTCACCGGACCGAACAGCGCCGCGACCGTGCCGAACAGCGCCAACGCTACGAACAGAAGCGGCACCGAATGCAGGAAGAACCCGGCCGCCGCGAAACAGGCGGCAAAGATCTCGACGAATTTCAGCCGCCGCGCGACGACCGATTCACATACTTGTCCGCGAGCTCGCCACCGAGCGCCGACAAGACGAAGAAGGGAAAGATGAAGACGGCGCCTGCCAGCGTCACCAGCGATGCATTCTCGCCGGCGGCCGCGCCATAGAGCAGGACGATGACCAGCGCATTCTTCAGGACGTTGTCATTGAGCGCCGAAAAGAACTGCGCCCAGAACAGCGGCGCGAAGCGGCGGGACGACATCAACTGTTTGATCATAACCAGTTCCTTGGCAGTTCGGCCGAGAGGCCCTGGCCTTGCAAATTTGTCTTGGGGTATCGGGATCAGAATGAGTAACAAAGTGAGCAGCGATGCCGCAGCTATTAGAGCGTTTTCGAGCGAAGTGGACACCGGTTCGCGTGAAGAAAACGCGTCAAAACAAGAATCTAGAGCTTCGGTTCTGATTCAATCAGAACCGAAAATGCTCTAGTGTTCCAGCTTGCCTCGCGGTTCGACGCGACAAGGGGCGCTGGCTAACCATGCATGGCAGAGATGTACGACACCTTGTGCCCGGCTGCTGCGGACATAAGGGCCAGCCGCAATGCGGAGCATGGTGATTCCTTGGTTAGGGACCGGCTCCGCAATCGAGGCGAATTGTGCTGGTCCTCGGCTCAGGTGAGTTCGCTGAGCGAGCCGAACAGCCCACCCCCGCGGGGACGTTGCATTTGTCGCGCACGACGACGCACCTGGGCTGCGAGTCGGCGGCGCTTGAGCACGCCGGCAACATCACAGGCATTGGCAATACGATTGATCGGCGCGGCGACGCTGCGGGCGGCCGACCGGCCGACTCCCAGGATGAACTTCAGGACATCGTCGAGAAAGGCGGTGGTCAGTTGCCGGGTCAGTTGCAGGACGAGCGTTTCCATGTAAGCGGCCTCCAGATAACTTTGAGCAATGCTCACGTTTATAAACCAAATATGAGCAACGCTCAAGAAAATTCGCAGAGGACCCGAAAACCCGCATGACCGATCGACAGGTGATCGCCGATCCAGCAATTAAGCCATTGATATTATTTATAATTAATGCAGAAGCGCCAGGTCGGCAGCTTAACTGACCTGGCGCATGCGCGCGATTGTGCCGGCGACGATCTGCATGGCGACGCCGAACACCCATCCGATCATGATCGCAATGGTCCATGCGACATGCGGCTCGACACGAAGCACGATGACAAGGACCGAGACGAAGGCGACCAATGCGGCAAGAAACGTCCCGACCGCGCTCAGGAATTCCGCTGCATCAATATTTCCGCGCGAGGACTGATCGTTCGGCGCCTGGAACGGCAGTGGTGGCGTGTCGATCCCGAGATAGAAGCCGACCGCGCCGCAGATCATCATCAGCAGGAGAAATCCCTGCGACGTAAAGGCTGAAATGCTCGAGCCGACGAGCGCCGCGACGAACAGACCGCTCGCGGCTCCCGCCATGGCAAGGCCAAGGCGTTCGAAAACGTGGGCGAGTTTTCGTGCGCGGGACCGCATCGTGCCGATCCCCCATTGTGATGATCAGGCTACGCCTCTTTCGGATAGCGTGAAAGATACTGCTCGCATGTGGCGCTGCACATGTCAGCGGCCCCTGTTCACTGCAAATTGCGCTGATTACAGCGAATACTTACCGCGACTATCGATTTTTTGCAGCCTCGCAGGGCGCGGCGCCCACCATCAAGCATTTCGCTCGTGACGGTGGGCACGCTTGCGCTGTCACTTGTGGTGGGGTGCCATAGACGTAACCGCTTTGCCTACCCAACGCTCCGCTGTTGCTACGCGGCGCGGCCGAACTCAGTGCCGAGATGTTTCAGCCGCGGCAGCACTTCCTGCTTCAACAGCCGCAGCGAGTGATGCCAGGCTTCCGGCTTATGCTTGTAGTCGAAGCCGAACACGAGCAGCACGCCGAAGCCGCCGACCTCCTGATAGATCTTCTCGATCTTCTCGGTGACGGTCGCGGGCGAACCGACGATCCAGTTGTGACGGGCACAATATTCGACGTTGACGTCGCTGTCCGGCACGTCGGGCGTGGCTTTCAGATAGTCCTTGAAGCCGAAGTGACCGAGCAGCGGCAGGAAATACTCGCCCATCATCCGCCCCATCATGTCGCCAGTCGACAGACGCCAGGCTTCCTCGTCCGTGTCGGCGACAAAGACTTCACGCACCAATCGCCAGTCCTGCCGGCTCGGCTTGCGGCCGGTCTTCGCTGCGCCCGCCTCCACCGAATCCCAGTGACTGCCGACATAGGCCGGATTGAGGTTGAGGCTCATCGGGATGAAGCCGCGCTCGCCCGCGAGCTTCAGCGTGTCCGAATTCTTGGAAAGTCCGGCAACGCCGATCGGCGGATGTGGCGCCTGTTTCGGCTTGAGGTGGGGCTTGAGGAAATCGAACATCGTGTCCGGCTTCGTCACCGTCCAGTATTTGCCGTTGTATGTCCACGGGGCGTCATCGGTCCAAAGCTTCAGGATGATTTCGAGCGCTTCGCGCGTCATGTCGCGGTTCTGGCCGGACATGCCGTCGACATTGAACATCGCCCAGTCACTCGGCAGGCCACTCGCCGCGACGCCGAAATTGAGCCGGCCATCGGAGAGATGATCAAGCATCGCGACACGATTCGCGAGTTCAGCCGGATGATGATAGGGCAGCAGGAATCCGCCGGGGCCGATGCGGATGTTCTTGGTCTGCAGCAATGCCTGCGCGACCAACAGATCCGGAGACGGATGCGGCTCCCAGGGCGCGGTGTGATGTTCGCCGATCCACGCCTCCTGATAGCCGAGTTCATCCAGCCACCTGAGCACCTGCAGGTCCCAGTCGTGACCCTCCTTCAACCCGCACTCCGGCGGATGCGAGGGCATCGCGAAATATCCAAGTTCCATAGGCTTTCCTCTCGCTTGTTTCTGGTGCGACTTTGCTGTCACATCTCATGCACACAAGCGACAGTACCCATCCCGGTTACGGCGGAATAGTGGCTTTCGTCGTTGCAGAGCGGAATGGCCGCTTCACTTTCGCTCACAATGACGGTGACGATTTACCGCGTCCCGAACGTGGTCGCGCCAAACAGCGCTTTCTGCGTCGACGGTTGCGAACGCCAATATTGTGGTGGTGCTTGGACCTGCCCGCCGAGTTCAGCGGCGGCGTGCCAGCCCCAGCGCGGATCGTAGAGCATGCCGCGGGCCAGCGCGATCATATCAGCTTTGCCGGAAGCGACGATCTCTTCGGCCTGCTTCGCTTCCGTAATCAACCCGACTGCCATGGTGGTCACGCCGGTTGCTTCCTTCACGGCCTGCGCCAGCGGCACCTGATAACCCGGACCCAACGCAATCTTTTGCAGCGGCGAAACGCCGCCGGAGGAAACGTCGATCCAGTCGACCCCGCGCTTCTTCAATTCCTTGGCGAATTCGATCGTCTGCGCGATGTCCCAGCCGCCATCGACCCAGTCGGTCGCCGACACCCTGACGCCGACAGGCTTGCGGTCCGGAAACGCGGCACGCACGGCATCGAATACCTCAAGCGGGAAGCGCATGCGGTTTTCGAGGGAGCCGCCATACTGGTCCGTGCGCTTGTTCGATATCGGCGAAAGAAACTGATGCATCAAATAGCCGTGCGCGCCATGCAGTTCGATCGCGTCGATGCCGAGCCGGTCGGCGCGCTTGGCTGCTGTCACGAAAGCATCGCGGATGCGCTTCAGCCCTGCTTCGTCCAGCGCCAGCGGTGCTGCCTCGCCGTCTTTGTGCGGCACGGCCGACGGCGCCACGGTTTGCCAGCCGCCTTCGGACGGCGGGATCAACTGCCCGCCGTCCCAGGGGCGGTGGCTCGATCCCTTGCGGCCGGCATGCGCGAGTTGCATCGCGACCGCTGCTTTCGAATGTTTGCGAACCGAGGCCAGGATCGGCTTCAACGCGGCTTCAGTGGCGTCGTTGTAAAGACCAAGACAGCCGGGCGTGATGCGCCCAATCGCCTCCACATGCGTCGCCTCGATGCAGAACATCGCCGCGCCCGACAGCGCCAGCATGTTGATATGCGTGAAATGCCAGTCATTGGCCTCACCGTTCTCTGCCGAATATTGGCACATCGGCGACACCATGATGCGGTTGGGTAATTTCAGGCCGCGCAGCTCGATCGGGGAAAACAGGGCGCTCATGCGGGAGATCCGGATAGGAGGGATGTTACCCTCCTATCTAGCGATGCCCCGGCCGTGCCTCAACCCATCGGCTAGAGCGGGACGACTTGTCTTCGAATCGTCATCCCGCTCTAGGTATTTGTTTGAGCATGATCTTTTCGGAAAGCCGGTTTCCACGTTTCCGGATCATAATCTATTGGTTGATCCCGGCCGCCTTGATCAACTGCTGGCTGGCGGCGGTCTCGCTCTTGATGAAATCGTCCATCTGGGCCGGGGTCATCGGCATCGGCTCGACACCGAGCTTCTTGAGGCTTGCCTGCGTCGCCGGATCGTTCAGCACTTTCATACCCACCGCATGAAATTTCTCGACGATGTCGCGCGGCGTTTTCGCCGGCACGAAGATGCCGAACCAGCTCACGCTGTCGGCACCGGTCAAGCCGATCTCGACCGGCGTCGGCACATCGGGCAAATCCGCGACCCGCTTCGGTGTCGACACCAATAACGCCTTGACCTGGCCGTCGCGGATCAGCGGCAGTGCGGTCGCGAGCGGGCAGAAATAGAGATCGATACGCCCGCCCAGGATATCGGCGATCACTTCGGGACCGCCGCGATAGGGCACGTGGGTGGCTTCGATGCCGGCGGCGAGGCGGAATTTCTCCGCACTGATATGTACGGCGCTGCCGACGCCGACCGAACCGAAGGAGATCGAGCCCGGCTTTGCCTTGGCGTCGGCAATGAAATCCTGGATGGTTTTCCAGGGCCGCTCCTTCGGCACGATCATGACATTGGCGCTGGAGCCGATCATCAGCACCGATGAGAGGTCTTTGGTCGCGTCGAATGGAAGGTTCGGGAAGATCGCCGGCGCAATCGTCAGCGCCGAGGAATGCGCGAGCACATTGTAGCCGTCAGGCTCCGCCTTGGCGACGAGGCCGGTGCCGAGCGTGCCGCCGGCGCCGGCGCGATTCTCGATCACGATGGGCTGGCCGAGCTCGGCCGAGAGCCGATCGAACACCAGGCGCGGCACCACGTCGGTGGCGCTGCCGGCGCCGAACGGGATCGTGGCCCTGATCAGACGCGAGGGCCAAGTCTCCGCCTGTGCAACGGAGGCAAACAAACTCGCGGCGATGAGGATGGGGAACAATCTGCGCATCATGGCTCTCGGTTTCGATGGATGGCCTAGCGTTGCAAGAACCGTTCCGGCAGCCGCCGTTTGGCCAACCCCGAGAGCAACCCTCTATTCCACCAGCGTGAACTGCAGCAGCAGCGTGCGCTGGATCAGCGAGAAATTGTCGTCGGAGACCATGGTGATCACGGTGTCGCCTTCAGGTGTGGTGTGGGCGTCGATGCCTTCCATGTTGTCGATCTCGTTGCCGAGATCGGCGTTGAAGACCGAAGGACCATCGAGCACGGCGCCCGGCATCACGGACGTAATCGCGACACGCCGGATGCGGATGCCGACACCGCCGACCCAGGAGAATTTGCGTTCGAGCAGCAGCAGGTCGCCGGACTCCAGCAGCACCGCGTCGCTGATGTCGAAATTGTCGGTGCGGCGGACGGAAAACTGTCCCGGCGTCTTGCCGCCGACCAGGAAGCCGACGATATTGCCCTGCGCATCGAGGCCGCGCTCGGAGATCGCGATCAGCGTGCCCGCCAGCGGCAGGCCCTTCGGCACCATCACCAGCGCCTCTAATCCCTTGTTGTTGGGGAGGCGTTTCACGGCCGGCGGCAGCGGCACCACTTCGCCGCGCGCTTGCGTGAATCCCTTGGCGAAATCGAAGCGCAGCACCTGGTTGACGCGCTCGAGCCCGACATAGACCAATGAGCCGTCGAGCGCCATCGATTCAGAATCGTACCAGCCGCGCGCCGTGATCGGCCTGCCGTCCGGGCCGAGCAGCGGCGCCGCCTCGACATCGGCAAGCCCCGTCATCTCGCGCCCCTGATAGACGATGCGGCCGGTGAACCAACTGCCGTGATCGCTGACGGCGATGAAGCGCTCGCCCTTGGCGTCAAGCCGCAACGCTGACAGGCCGCCGAAGCCGCGAAAGCGAGAGGTCAGCACCAGGCCGCTGCGAAATTCCAGCGCGCCGAACCGGACATGCGAACGATCGCGGGTATCGAAGGAAGGCAGCGGCCGCGCATTGACGTCGATCGAGACCGGCGCCGCCACCGTGGACTCGCTCGGCAGGATCGGCTTGGTCGGCGGTTCGAGAACGGTCTGCGCTGGCGCCAAGCATGGCAGCGCCGCGGCCGCAAGCCCCGCCGCGGCAGAGCCCAGGAAGCGGCGGCGGGAAAGATCTCCGTCCCTCATGGTGAGGAGGCGCAATCGCGCCGTCTCGAACCATGAGGCCCGGCTGCTTCCTCCTCGTCCGAGGCGCAACAGCGACGCTGCTCCTCGAGATGAAGCGATGCGTTGGCGCGATGCGTCATTTCATGATGTTCAGGAATGCAGCCGCCTGGGCCGGCGGTCAGCGGCGGGAAGCGGGCCGTGAGTCTCGCTGAAGAGCTCTGCGAGCTTCTCGGTGATCGCGCCGCCGAGCTCTTCGGCATCGACGATGGTGACGGCGCGGCGATAGTAGCGCGTGACGTCGTGGCCGATGCCGATCGCGATCAATTCGACCGGCGAGCGAGTCTCGATCTCCTCGATGATGTGGCGCAGATGCCGTTCGAGGTAGTTGCCTGGATTGACCGACAGCGTGGAATCGTCGACCGGCGCGCCGTCGGAGATCATCATCAGGATCTTGCGCTGCTCGGAACGCGCCAGGAGGCGCTTGTGCGCCCAGTCCAGCGCTTCGCCGTCGATGTTCTCCTTGAGGAGGCCCTCGCGCATCATCAGGCCGAGATTCTTCCGCGCGCGCCGCCATGGCGCATCGGCTGACTTGTAGATGATGTGGCGGAGATCGTTGAGCCGGCCGGGATTCGGCGGCTTGCCGGCGGCGAGCCAGGCTTCCCGCGACTGCCCGCCCTTCCAGGCGCGCGTCGTGAAGCCGAGGATCTCGACCTTGACGCCGCAGCGCTCCAGCGTGCGGGCCAGGATGTCGGCGCAGGTTGCGGCGACCGTAATCGGACGACCGCGCATCGAGCCGGAATTGTCGAGCAGCAGCGTCACCACCGTGTCGCGGAACGTCGCTTCCTTCTCGTGCATGAACGACAGCGGGTGGTAGGGATCGGTGACGACGCGCGACAGGCGCGCGGGATCGAGAATCCCCTCTTCGAGATCGAATTCCCAGGCCCGGTTCTGCTGCGCCATCAGGCGGCGCTGCAGCCGATTGGCGAGCCGCGCGACGATGCCCTGCAGATGCGCGAGCTGCTTGTCGAGATAGGAGCGCAGACGTTCCAGCTCGTCATGATCGCAGAGGTCTTCGGCGGCGACGATCTCGTCGAATTTCGGCGCAAAAGCGTGATATTCGGGACCGCGAGGCTCGTTGCTGCCGCGCGTATTCGGCCGCGTCGCCTCGCCCGGCGTTTCATCGTCGCCGAGCTCGCCATCGTCGAAAGTGTCGCTGGTGGACGCCTGCGCGCTTTCCATCGCGCTCTCGGACATCTCTTCGGACGTGGTCTGCGCCTGGTCGGCGCTCATCTCCTGCGCGGCGTCGGAGTCGGGCGAACCCTCGGCGCCGGACTGATCGCTCTCGCCATCCGGATTTTCATCCTGGTTGTCGTCCTCGTCGGTATCCATGTCGCGCTCGTCGCCGAGGTCGAGCGCCGACAGCAGATCATGCACGAGGTCGCCGAACCTCGCCTGGTCCTCGGTGAAGCGCGCCAGCTGATCGAGCCGCGTGCCGATCTTGTCTTCCAGGAGCGG
Organism: Bradyrhizobium sp. BRP22; assembly: GCF_020194175.1. Taxonomy (GTDB): domain Bacteria; phylum Pseudomonadota; class Alphaproteobacteria; order Rhizobiales; family Xanthobacteraceae; genus Bradyrhizobium. The sequence goes on from NZ_JADYVX010000066.1 coordinate 9,657, forward strand.
GCGCCACAGGTCGACCATCTTGCGCGCCGCCTGAGGCGGCGCCATCCCGGTCAGCCGCTCGCGCACCAGCATCGCCAGCGCATCCGAAAGCGGCGCATCGGCGCGGTCGGTGATCTCGTCATACTTGCCGCGGTGAAAATGGTCGTCGAGCATCGCGGTGAGGTTCTTCGCGACGCCTGCCATCCGCCGCGAGCCGATCGCCTCGACGCGCGCCTGCTCGACCGCCTCGAACACGCCGCGCGCCTGCGGATTGCCCGGGATCAGCTTGCGATGCACCTTGGGATCGTGACAGGCGAGCTTCAACGCGATCGAGTCCGCGTGGCCGCGCACGATTGCGGCATCGCGCTTGGTCAGTTTGCGTGCGGGCTCCGGCAGGCGCGCCTTGCCGGGCGCAAGCCCCGGGCGCTCGGCGGCGAAGGACACTTCGAGCTCCGGCGCCTTCGCAATCGCCTTCAGGCACGACGTCACCGCGCGCTTGAACGGCTCGGTCGGCGCTTCCTTCGTATTGCGGAATTTGGAGTTCGACGTGGTCATTGTCTATCTCACCGTCGTCCCCGCGAAAGCGGGGACCCATAACCACAGGAAAAAATTGTTGAGCGCGTAAGCGGCCCAGATCTTCGCAATAACCACGCCCTGTGGTTATCGCGACGAGCGCAAGCGCTCGCTCGGGGGGTCCCGGATCGCGCTTCGCTTGTCCGGGCCGACATCGATCGTTCTTAGCTCAGCGCCACGTTGACAGCGGATTCCGGCAGCTCCGCATTGAAGCAGCGCTGATAGAACTCGGCCACCAGCGGCCGCTCGAGCTCGTCGCACTTGTTGAGGAAGGTGACGCGGAAGGCGAAGCCGATATCGCCGAAGATCTCGGAGTTTTCCGCCCAGGTGATCACCGTGCGCGGGCTCATCACCGTCGACAGGTCGCCATTGGCGAAGGCGTTGCGGGTGAGATCGGCGAGCCGTACCATCTTGTTGACGGTGTCGCGGCCTTCCTGGCTGCGGTAGTGCTTCGCCTTGGCGAGCACGATCTCAACTTCCTCATCATGGGCGAGGTAGTTCAGCGTGGTGACGATCGACCAGCGGTCCATCTGGCCCTGGTTGATCTGCTGGGTGCCGTGATAGAGCCCCGAGGTGTCGCCAAGGCCGATCGTGTTGGCGGTGGCGAACAGGCGGAACGCCGGATGCGGCTTGATCACCTTGTTCTGGTCGAGCAGCGTCAGCCGGCCGGACACTTCCAGCACGCGCTGGATCACGAACATCACGTCGGGCCGGCCGGCGTCATACTCGTCGAACACCAGCGCGACGTTGTGCTGCAGCGCCCAAGGCAGGATGCCGTCGCGGAATTCGGTGACCTGCTTGCCGTCGCGGACCACGATAGAGTCCTTGCCGACCAGGTCGATACGGCTGATATGGCTGTCGAGGTTGACGCGCACGCAGGGCCAGTTGAGCCGCGCGGCGACCTGCTCGATATGGGTCGACTTGCCGGTGCCGTGATAGCCGGTGACCATCACCCGGCGGTTCCTGGCGAAGCCGGCAAGGATCGCGAGCGTGGTGGCGCGGTCGAAACGGTAGTCCGCATCGACCTCCGGCACGTGCGGGTCGACTTCCGCATAGGCCGGCACCTCAAGGTCGCTATCGATGCCGAACACCTGCCGGACCGATACTTTCATGTCGGGCAAGCCGACGGTGTCTTCCAATGTGGTCTGGGCGGCGGTCGTCATTCGTCCTCCGAGGTCCCGGGAATCCCGAAACCAGATTGCTTGTTTGGCTGCGGATTGGGTGCTGTGCACAAGCCTAGCAGAGTGCAACCGCCGGCAGAAGCCCGCGGCGCGATCAAAGTTCCGTTGTTCTTTCATAAAGATAGGTGCTGGGCGCGGTTTTTGGAGGGCTGCTCTGCGAATCACGCCGCAGTTTTGCCGCGAGGGCCAAAACCGCCTTCGCGGGCCAACCCTTTCCAAGCTCCGGACAAATGGTTAGCTCTCAAGGTCCGGCAAGAGCGCGAGCATCGGGAATTTTGTGACCTCCTTCCTCGACCCCCTGATCAGCTTCGTTTCGGCCCATGCGTGGCTTGCCTATCTGACGCTGTTCCTGGCCGCCTTTCTGGAGGCCGTTCCCGTGGCAGGCTCGATCGTGCCCGGCTCGACCATCATCCTGGCCATGGGTGCGCTGATCCCCGGCGGCGAACTGAAACTCTGGCCGGTGCTGGCGGCCACCGCCGCGGGCGCCCTGCTCGGCGACGGCTCCGCCTACTGGATCGGCCACCGCAGCCAGCGCAAGATCCTGGCTGCATGGCCGCTGTCCAACTATCCGCGCCTGATCGAGCAGAGCGAGGCGTTCTTCCATCGTTGGGGCACGCTCGCGGTGTTCTTTGCGCGCTTCGTGCCGCCATTCCGCGCCTTCGTGCCGCTCACCGCCGGCGCGCTGGATATGTCGCCGGTGCGCTTCTACAGCGTGGATATTCCTGCGGTCCTGCTCTGGGCGCCGGTGCATGTGCTGCCGGGCGTGCTGGCGATCTCGGCGCTGCATGAGTATGCAGGGCTGCCGTATCACCATCATGTCGGCAAGCACATCTGGATCCTGGCGGTGATCGGCGGCGCCTTGATCCTGGCGCTGGCGCTCTGGATCATCCGCCGGCGCAGAGGCTCCACGATCGAACCCGCGGCAAAGCCTCGCCCGTAGCCCGGGTGAAGCGAAGCGCGACCCGGGACCTCTATATCAATGGTCACCAGCGGTCCCAGGTTACGCTGGCGCTTCACCCGGGCTACAGACCTAAATGGTCTTGGCAGCAGCGCTGCGTCCGGGCGCCGGCCCGACATATCGCGCGCGCGGACGGATCAGCCGGCCGTGCTGCAGCTGCTCGCTGGCATGCGCGATCCAGCCGACGCTGCGCGCCATTGCGAACAGCGCGAGTTCACTGCCGAGCGGAAGCCGCAGGCTGTGCACCAGCACCGCCAGCGCATAGTCGATATTGACGAACTCGCCGGTCGCCTCCGCAATCCGTTCCGGAACCTCCCTGGTGAATTTGCGCGCGGCGCCAGCGCGCGCCAGCGCATCGAGCAGCGATTGCGCGCGGGGATCGCCGCGCCGGTAAACGCCGTGGCCAAACCCGGCGAAGCGCTCGCCAAGTGCGACGCGCTCCCGGATCACGGGCTCGACATCCTGGTCGACCAGCGTCTTCACCAGCCGCGACGCCAGCACGCCGGCGCCGCCGTGCTTCGGGCCCTTCAGCGCGGCGAGGCCGGCGATCACGGCATCATAGAGATTGAGCCCGGTCGAGGCGGCGCAGCGCGCGGTGAAGGTCGAGGCGTTCAATTCGTGATCGGCGAGCAGCACCAGGGTGCGGCGGATCAGGTCGGCGGCATGCTTGTTGTCGGGTGTCCAGGCATCGGCGATCTGCGCATGCAGCGGTTCGGACGACGGCTCGCGGTTCAGCATGGTCGCCACCAGCAGCCGCACGATGCGCGCGCCGACCATGGCACGACCATCGGGCGCGCGGGTGAAGGCGCGGGGATCGGCGCTTGCGGCAAGCGCCAGCACGGCGATCGCACGGTCGATCGGCGCGGCACGCTGCGCGGCCTCCGCGATGGTCCGCATCTCCGCAGAGACGAGCGGGCGGTTGTCCGGCGCAAAGGGATCGACGCCTGTCACGTCCCACAGCAGCGTCGCCGTGTGTTCGAGCGTGTCTTTCCCGGCAAGATCGACGCAGTTCACGCCACGGTAGATCGGCCCGTCCTCGGTGATGGTCGCGATCGCCGAATCCATCACTGGCAGTTCGGCATCGAAGCTGCGCAAGCCGCGCGGCTCCGGCGACGGCGTGCGACGCTCCTTCAACCCGCGCACATCCTCGGCGCGGTAGCGGTGGCTGCGGGAATCCGCCGATGGCTCGGAGCGGATCAGGCCGCGGCTGACATAGGCGTAGAGCGTGGCCGGCGAAATCGCGAGCTCGGCGGCCGCCTCACGCGCGGAGAGGTAAAGGCCATCGGATTTTTTCATATTGATTAAGCTAATCAAGATTGATCAATCTGTCGAGAGGATCGACTTTCCCAGACACGAAAGGAGATCCGCCATGAATGTCCAACTGACAAAAAGCCCGATCGGGCTGGACGGCATTCCCGCCGCCGAAACCGTGCTCAGCCATGTCGATGGCGAGCGCGGCGAACTCATCATCGCCGGCGAGCATGTCCGCGTGCTTGCATCGACGTCGAGCTTTGAGGGTGTCACCGCGCGACTGTGGAACGCGGCGACCGGAGGCGCCCTCAGCGAAGCCAATGTGCGCGCCAAGCTTGGTGCGGCGCGCGAGCGCGCCTTCGCGCGACTGCCGGAATTGCTGCCGGCGACCCGTGGCATGTCGATCGTGGACGGCTTCCGCGCCGCGGTTGCCGGTCTCCGCGCCGAGAACGGGCTCGAACATGAGGTGACGATCGTCGGCGCCTTCCCAGTGATCGCGGGCGCGCTGGTGCAGCGGGCCAAGGGCAACGATCCGGTCGCGCCCGATCCGAATGTCAGCCACGCCGCCGATACGCTGACAATGCTGCTGGGCGGCAAGCCCGACCCACGCGCGGTCGTGGCGCTGGATGCCTATCTCGTCACGGTCTGCGATCACGGCATGAACGCTTCCACCTTCGCAACGCGCGTGGTGGCCTCGACGCAAGCCGACCTGTTCGCTGCCGTCACCGCCGGCTATTGCGCGCTCACCGGGCCGCTGCATGGCGGCGCGCCGGAACCGGTGCTGGAGATGTTGGACGCGATCGGCACGCGCGAACGCATCAGGCCCTGGGTCGATGCGGCGCTGGCGCGCGGCGAACGGCTGATGGGATTCGGCCATCGCGTCTATCGGGTGCGCGATCCGCGCGCCGATGTGCTGAAGGGTGCCATCGAGCGGCTCGCCGCCGAGGGCGCCGACCTGCCGTTCGCCGGCGAGGTGGAGGCTTACATCCGCGAGGCGCTGCGGCGGAAGAATCCGAACCGGCCGCTGGAGACCAATGTCGAGTTCTTCACCGCGATTCTGCTGGACGCGCTTTCGATCCCGCGGCAGGCATTCACGCCGATCTTCGCGGTGGCGCGCTCGGCCGGATGGACCGCCCACGCGCGCGAACAGCAGCGCACCGGCCGGCTGATCCGGCCAAGTTCATCCTATGTAGGGCCAATGCCGAAAGTGTGAAGCGTAGCCCGGATGGAGCGAAGCGTGAGCCGGGATCAACGGTTCCGCGCACGAGAGATCCCGGATTGCGCAACGAGACTGGGCAAGAATAGTTTTGAGCGTCCGGCTAGGCTGGCGCGCTCAATTCCGGACAGATCCTAGCTTTTGGGCAGAAGATCAGGGTGTGGAAGCCGGCTATGGCCGCTGACGCAATGTTGAGC
>NZ_JADYVX010000067.1 GCF_020194175.1 Bradyrhizobium sp. BRP22
AAGACTTCGAAGGCTCTGCTGCCACTGAGCTCGCATGGCTGCTCATCGCCCATCTGAGGCTCCTAATTCGCCGCCTGGCCAGACCTTGAAGACGTCTTACGCTTTTTTGAGTCAGGCTCTGAGGAGCGCGAAACGCGCGTCTCGAAGGATGAGGCCACGGGCGCGGGCCTCATGGTTCGAGACGGCGCGCTGGCGCGCCTCCTCACCATGAGGGTCTGACAGCGGCGCGTGCTAATACGCTTCCTTGGCGTCCGCTTCTTCGCTGGTCTGCACCAGCTCAAGGCTGTGCTCGATCTTGCCGAGCAGTTTTCCGAGCTGTCGTCGCTCCTGCGCGGACAGACATGAAAAAATCTCCTGCTCTCGCCGGAGCAGGCGCGGGATCAGTTCCTCATACAGCGCCTTGCCCTTGCGGGTGAGTTGCAGGCGGAATTCGCGGCGATCGTCGGCATTCTCGACGCGTTCGATGATCTGCCGTTCCATCAGCGCAGTGACGGCACGGCTGATGGTGGACTTATGCGTCCGCGTGCAATCGGCGATGTATTGTGCGCTGCAAGCATCGCGGCGGAAACCGAGCGTTGCCAGCACGCGCCATGAGGGAATGTCGAGCCCGTAGCGCGCCTGATACTCGGCGGAAAGCGCCGAACTCACCTCCGCCGCCAACCGGTTCAGGCGAAACGGCATGAAATGGAAGAGGTCGAGCCTGTTCTTGATCGCCGCGTCGTCCTGCGCTGCGGCCGAATCCAGTTCGGATCGCGTCGCCGCCACATCTTCGCTCGAAACCGATTTCGTCAAAATGCCTCCGCTGGGGAGTTGACGGCAGCACCGTCTGGGGGTTTAAGATCGTTGCACATGAGACTAATTTAACAGGGCCCCGAGGAAGCGACAAGGGTTTGAGTGGATGGTGCAAGCCAGAACCCAGTTCGGCTATCTGAGGCATCCCGACCAGGATCGGGCGGCAGCCGACACGGCTGAATATCCTGTCGTCATCGTCGGCGCCGGCCCGGTGGGATTGTCCCTTGCGATCGATCTCGCCCAGCGCGGGCAGCCCGTGGTGCTGCTCGATGACGCCGACCGGATCGGCGAAGGCTCGCGCGCGATCTGCTTCTCGAAACGCTCGCTGGAATTCTGGGACCGGCTCGGCGTCGGCGAGCGCATGGTCGAGAAGGGCGTGGTGTGGAGCGTCGGCAGGATTTTTCACGGCGACTCCCAGCTCTACCAGTTCAACCTGCTGCCGGAGGACGGCCACAAGCGGCCGGCCTTCATCAACCTGCAGCAATTCTACGCCGAGGCTTATCTCGTCGATCGCGTGCGCGAACTTCCCGCAATCGACCTGCGTTGGCGCAACAAGGTGGTTGGCCTGGAGAGCCGCAATGATGGCGTCGCGTTGACGATCGAGACGCCCGAGGGCGCCTACAGGATCCACGCGGCCTTCGTGATCGCCTGCGATGGTGCGCGCTCGTCCCTGCGCGGCATGGTCGGCGCGGAATTCTCCGGCCAGGTGTTCGAGGATCAGTTCCTGATCGCCGACGTCAAGATGACCGCGGCGTTCCCGACCGAGCGCTGGTTCTGGTTTGATCCGCCGTTCCATGCCGGACGCTCGGCGCTCCTGCACAAGCAGCCCGACGATGTCTGGCGCATCGATCTGCAGCTCCATCCGGACGCGGACCCCGTCCACGAAAAGAAGCCGGAGAATGTGCGGCCGCGGATCGCGCGCATGCTCGGGCATGACAAGTTCGAGTTCGAGTGGATTTCGCTCTACAAATTCCAATGCCGGCGGATGGACAAGTTCATCCACGGCCGCGTGATCTTTGCCGGCGATGCCGCGCACCGGGTCTCGCCGTTCGGTGCGCGCGGCGCCAATTCCGGACTCGAGGACGCCGAGAATCTGTCGTGGAAGCTCGAGCGCGTGCTGCGCGGGATTTCGCCGGAATCGCTGCTCGAGAGCTATCATGTCGAGCGCAGCGCCGCGGCGGACGAGAACATCCGCGAATCCACCCGCTCGACCGATTTCATGGCGCCTGCCTCGCGGCAGGAGGCGCGGCTGCGTCATGCGGCGCTGGCGCTCGCCAAGGAAACCGAATTCGGCAAGCGCATGGTCAATGGTGGCCGGCTGTCGACGCCCTCGATCTACGAGACGCCGCTGTCGACGCCGGATGGCGACATCTGGCGCGGCGGGCCGCGTCCCGGGGCCTCGATGCCTGATGCGCCGATCGCCGCGCGCGACGGCCGCTCGCTGTTCCTGACCGATGCTTTCAGTGGAGGAGGAACGGGATTCACGCTGCTGGAGTTCGGTAATGGCGCAGCAGTGGATGTGCCCGACGGCATCAAGACCATCCGCATCGGTGGCGATGATGGTTTTGCGGATGCCGCAGGTCTCGTTGGCAAACGTTATGACGCCGAGCCCGGCTCCGCCTATCTGCTGCGGCCCGATGGCTATGTCGCCGCGCGCTTCCGTCACCCGTCGCGGCCGCTGCTTGAAGCAGCGCTGGCGCGGGCGTCAGGCTTCAACTGAGGTTTGCCATGACGCTGTCGACCAGCTCGAACTTTGCAAAACCCGACGACGCCTTCCGCGCCATCGTCGAGGCGCATCGCGGCCTGACGGAGGCCCAAAGCGCCGATCTCGACGCCGCGCTGGTGCTCGTGCTCGCCAATCATATCGGCGACATCGACGTGCTGCGCGAGGCGATCGCGCTCGCCAAGCGGCGGATGCTGGAGGCGAACCAGCAGCAACAACAGCAGCAGCAATAACGAGGACACCCGATGGCCAAAGGCTTTGCGTCCACCACGGATCTCGCGGAGAAGAAGATCACCTTCTCCGAGATCGGCAGCGATCTCTACGCCTTCACCGCCGAGGGCGATCCGAACACCGCCGTCATCGTCGGTGATGATGGCTGCCTGGTGTTCGACGCGCAAGCGACGCCGGCAATGGCGAACAAGGTGATCGAGCGCGTGCGCACCGTGACCGACAAGCCGATCAAATATGTCGTGCTGTCGCATTATCACGCCGTGCGAGTGCTCGGGGCCTCTGCCTACAAGGCGCAGGGCATCGTCGCCTCGCAGGAGACCTACCGCCTGATCGAGGAGCGCGGCCAGCAGGATTGGGATTCGGAGTATGGCCGTTTCCCGCGCCTGTTCCAGGATGCGCAGAGCATTCCCGGCCTGACCTGGCCGACGCTCACCTTCGAGGGCGAGATGTCGATCTATCTCGGCAAGCGCGAGGTGCGGCTGATGCAGCTTGGCGCCGGCCATACCTCCGGCGACATCGTCGCCTGGGTGCCGGATGCGGAAGTGATGTTCTCCGGCGACCTCATCGAATATCACTCGGCCTGCTATTGCGGCGATGCGCATTTGCGCGAGTGGCCGATGACGCTGAACGAGATCCGCGCCTTCAATCCCAAGGCGGTCGCGCCCGGACGTGGCGACGCACTGAACGGCGTTGCCACGGTGCGCGAGGCGATCGCGATGACGCGCGACTTCGTCACGACGCTTTACGGCGCAGCCGAGGCGTCGGTGGCAAAAGGGCGCACGCTGAAGGAGACGATGGCGGCGACGCGCGAGGTGATGGACCCGAAATTCTCGACCTTCGCGATCTACGAGCACTGCCTGCCGTTCAACGTCTCGCGCGCCTATGACGAGGCGTCCGGAATAGACGATCCCGTGATCTGGACCGACAAGCGCGACCGCGAAATGTGGGCCGCTTTGCAAGGAGGAGGATGACCATGAACATCAACACCTCGCCCGATACGATCGCGAAAAGCTCCGCGCAAATCACGCCGGGTTACATGTCCGGCTTCGGCAACAGTTTCGAGACCGAGGCCCTGCCGCGCGCGCTGCCGGTCGGCCGCAACTCGCCGCAGCGCTGCGCCTACGGGCTCTATGCCGAGCAGCTCTCCGGCTCGCCCTTCACCGCGCCGCGCGGCGCCAACGAGCGCTCCTGGCTCTACCGTATTCGCCCGTCGGTGAAGCATTCCGGGCGGTTTGCAAAAGTCGATGCCGGGCTGTGGCGCACCGCCCCCTGCCACGAATACGAGATGCCGATCGCGCAGCTCCGCTGGAATCCGGCGCTGATCCCGCAGCAGGAGCAGACCTTCCTGCAGGGCGTGCAGACCATGACCACGGCCGGCGACGCCAACACGCAGGCCGGCATGGCAGCGCATGTCTATCTGATCACCAAATCGATGGTGGACCAGCATTTCTACAATGCCGATGGCGAGATGATGTTCGTGCTGCAGGAGGGCAATCTGCGCCTCGTCACCGAGTTCGGCCGCATCGATGCCGAGCCGGGCGAGATCGTGGTGATTCCGCGCGGCGTGAAATTCCGCGCCGAGATTCCGAACGGCCCCGCGCGCGGCTATCTCTGCGAGAACTATGGCGGCGCCTTCACGCTGCCGGAGCGCGGCCCGATCGGCGCCAATTGCCTGGCCAATTCGCGCGACTTCCTGACGCCGGTGGCTAGCTACGAAGACAAGGACACGCCGACCGAGCTCTACGTCAAATGGGGTGGCTCGCTCTGGAAGACGACGCTGCCGCATTCGCCGATCGACGTGGTCGCCTGGCACGGCAACTATGCGCCGTACAAATACGATCTGCGCACCTTCTCGCCGGTCGGCGCGATCGCGTTCGATCATCCCGACCCATCGATCTTCACGGTCCTGACCTCGCCGTCGGAGACCGCCGGCACCGCGAATATCGACTTCGTCATCTTCCCGGAGCGCTGGATGGTGGCGGAGAACACGTTCCGTCCGCCATGGTATCATATGAACATCATGTCGGAATTCATGGGCCTGATCTACGGCGTCTACGATGCCAAGCCGCAGGGCTTCGTCCCCGGCGGCATCTCGCTTCACAACTGCATGCTGCCGCACGGCCCCGACCGCGAGGCCTTCGATCACGCCAGGAACAGCGAGTTGAAGCCGGTGAAGCTCACGGGCACCATGGCCTTCATGTTCGAGACCCGCTTCCCGCAGCGCGTCACCGAATTCGCGGCGAAGTCGGCGACGCTGCAGGACGACTATGCCGATTGCTGGAAGGGACTGGAGAAGCGGTTCGATCCAAGCAGGCCCTGACTCCTGTCATTCCGGGGCGCGACGAAGTCGCGAGCTCGGAATCCATTCCTCCACCGGCTCCTGCGGCCAAATGGATTCCGGGCCTGCGCCTTGCGGCGCATCCCGGAATGACGAAGGATAGCGCGTCGAAACATTCGGCAGGAAATCATGTCTCACCCCAACGATCCAAAGCTCCGCTCCTTCATCGACGTCGATCCCGCGTCCGATTTCCCGATCCAGAATCTCCCCTACGGGGTGTTCTCGGCCAAGGACGGTCTTGCTCCGCGCATCGGCGTGGCGATCGGCGACTACGTGCTCGATCTCTGGCAGTTGGCACAAGACTGCCGCATCGATGTGGTCGAGCCCGCGGTGTTCGCCGCGTCCTCGCTCAACCCGTTCATGTCGCTCGGTCCAGCGGTCTGGTCGCGCACCCGCGCCCGCATCAGCGAATTGCTGCGTCACGACCATCCCGAGCTGCGCGACAATGAACGCCTGCGCCGGCGCGCGCTGGTACCGATGGCCGACGTGAAGCTACATCTGCCGATCATGGTCGCAGGCTACACCGACTTCTATTCGTCGAGGGAGCACGCCACCAATGTCGGCGTCATGTTCCGTGGCAAGGACAATGCGCTGCAGCCGAACTGGCTGTACATGCCGATCGGCTATAATGGCCGCGCCTCGACGGTCGTCGTCAGCGGCACGAAGGTACGCCGGCCGCGCGGCCAGTTGAAGCCGCCAGGCGTGGAGGTGCCGAGCTTCGGTCCGTGCAAGCGGCTCGATTTCGAGCTCGAGATGGGTGTCGTGGTCGGCCAGCCGTCGGCAATGGGTGAGATGCTCAACGAGAGGCAGGCCGAAGAGATGATCTTCGGCTTCGTGATCCTCAACGACTGGAGCGCCCGCGACATCCAGCAATGGGAGTATGTTCCGCTCGGTCCATTTCAGGCCAAGGCCTTTGCGACCTCGATCAGCCCGTGGGTGGTCACGCGCGAGGCGCTGGAGCCGTTCCGCCTGCAAGGGCCGACACAGGAGCCGATGCCGCTCCCTTATTTGCGCCAGACCCGGCCGAACAATTACGATCTGACGCTCGACGTTGCCCTGCGTGCCTCAGGGATGAACGAGCCGGCACGGATCTGCCGCACCAATTTCAAATACATGTACTGGTCTTCGGTGCAGCAATTGGTGCACCACGCCTCCTCCGGTTGCGCCATGAATGTCGGCGATCTCTTGGGCAGCGGCACCATCTCCGGCCCGGAGAAAGACCAGCGCGGCAGTCTCTTGGAGCTAAGCTGGAACGGCACCGAACCGGTTGAACTCGCCGGCGGCGTCAAGCGCTCCTTCCTCGAAGACGGCGATTCGCTCGTCATGCGCGGCTGGTGCCAGGGCGACGGCTACCGTGTTGGGTTTGGCGAGGTGGAGGGGAAGATTCTGCCGGCGGAATAACCTCGCCGTCATTGCGAGGAGCGAAGCGACGAAGCAATCCATCTCTCCTCGCGCGCGCGGAGAGATGGATTACTTCGCTTTGCTCGCAATGACGATGTTGGCAGCTTCAGCGCTGTTCCGGCGGAATGTCGCGCAGTCTTGCTGAATGTGCGGCGATGTCATCCAGGCCGTACTTCAAATGCACCCGCTTCTCCGACGGCGTTTGCTTCGCTGCACACACGCCCGTGCGCCATTCCTGCGACGGCCTGATCGGCCGCGGCGCGAAGCCGCCGCCGCAGTTCGGGCAGACGTTGAATAGTTTATGCTCCACGCAATCGGCACAGAAGGTGCATTCGTAAGAGCAGATCATCGCGTCCGTGGCGTTCGGCGGCAGATTCTTGTCGCAATATTCGCAGTTCGGTCGCAGTTGCAGCGCCATGGCCATCTCTCAGGATGAAGCGAAACACATCATCGCAAAGTCGCTTCGAAATTCGAATGACGGAATTCCCTCGATTTGCGCCACACTATTTGCCTAGCGTCTTCAGCGGAAGTTTCGCGCTCTCCTTCAGCCTGTCCAGCACGATCGAGGAGCGCACATGGGCAACGCTCTGGTGCGGCATCAGCACATTGTTGACGATGTCGGACAGGCTCTTGAGGTCGCGCAGCACCGCCTTCAGGAGATAGTCGGCGTCCCCGGTCAAGGAATAGGCCTCCTGGATCGCGTCGACGCGGCTGACCAGCTCGCGGAATTTCTTCGCATTGTCGGGAGAGTGCGTCGCCAGCGTGATCTGGATGAAGGCGATCAGCTCGAAGCCGAGAGCCTCGCCGGCGAGGTCGGCGTGATAGCCCGAGATCACCTTCTCCTCCTCCAGCCGCATCCGCCGCCGCGAGCATTGCGAGGCCGACAGACCGATGAGATCGGCGAGCTGCTGGTTGGTCAGGCGGCCATCGTCCTGCAGCGCGGCCAGGATCTTGAGATCGAACGTATCCAACTGGATCATGCGCCATCTGCCGCTGTGATGCACGGATTGTGCATAATGATAGCCTATCGCGCGTCATTTTGCATACACCTTGCGGCCCCGGCGGCCGAAATTTGGTCAACCCAGGTCCAGGGAGGAATCGCAATGGGTCCGTTTCCGCACGATGCGCCGCCGGCCGAGATCACGGCCGACAATCCAATGGGCACGGATGGTTTCGAGTTCGTCGAATATGCTCATCCGAATCCGGAAGAATTGCACCGCCTGTTCAAGCTGATGGGCTATGTGCCGGTCGCCCGTCACAAGACGAAGAAGATCACTGTCTATCGCCAGGGCGACATCAACTATCTCGTCAATGAGGAGCCAGGCACGCATGGCCATGACTTCGTCGCGGCGCATGGGCCGTGCGCGCCGTCGATGGCATTCCGCGTGGTCGATGCCAGGCGTGCCTATGAGCGCGCGCTGTCGCTCGGCGCGGAGCCAGCCGACATTGCCGCGCAGAAGACGCTCGACGTTCCTGCGATCAAGGGTATCGGCGGCAGCCTGCTCTATCTGGTCGATCGCTACGGCGCGAAGGGCTCGGCCTATGATCTCGAATTCGAATGGCTGGCCGAAAAAGACCCGAGGCCTGCAGGCTCGGGACTCTATTACATCGATCACCTCACCCACAACGTCCATCGCGGCCGCATGGATGTCTGGACCGGCTTCTACGCAACGCTGTTCAACTTCCGCCAGATCCGCTTCTTCGACATCGAGGGGCGCGCCTCCGGCTTGTTCTCGCGGGCGTTGACCAGTCCGGACGGCAAGATCCGGATCCCGATCAACGAGGACGCGGGAGATTCCGGGCAGATCGAGGAATATCTGAACGTCTATCGCGGCGAAGGCATCCAGCACATCGCCTGCGGCGCGGGCGACATCCATCGGACCATCGAGATGCTGCGCGAGGCCGGCCTGCCGTTCATGCCGTCACCGCCCGACACCTATTTCGAGAAGATCGACAGGCGCCTGCCCGGGCATGGCGAGGAGGTCACACGGCTGCAGAAGAATGGCATCCTGATCGATGGCGAGGGCGTGGTCGATGGCGGCCAGACCAAGGTGCTGCTGCAGATCTTCTCGGCCAATGCGATCGGGCCGATCTTCTTCGAATTCATCCAGCGCAAGGGCGACGACGGATTCGGCGAAGGCAATTTCAAGGCTTTGTTCGAATCGATCGAGGAAGACCAGATCCGCCGCGGCGTGCTGAAGGTGGATGACGCGGCGTAAATTCGCAAGCCGTCATTGCGAGCGCAGTGAAGCAATCCCTCGTTCCGCTTGTGGGCGTGGATTGCTTCGTCGCTTTCGCTCCTCGCAATGACGAGTGTGGAGCTATTCGCGGGCCTTCCAGGCGCTCAGGACATCGCCGAGATCGGCGGTTACCGCATCCCTGATCGCCGATGGCGTCCGCGAGAAGCGTGGCGCGGGCGCCGGCTGCGTCACGCCATGACGCTCGACGAACACTTCGCGCGCAGCCATGTGCGGATGTTTCGGGGCTTCCGCCATGGTCAGGATCGGCGCGAAGCAGATGTCGGTGCCTTCCATGATCTTGCACCACTCCTCGCGCGTCTTGCTCTTGAATATCTCGGTGAGCTTCTGCTTCAGCGCCGGCCAGGCCTTGCGGTCCATCTGGGCGTCGAACTCGGCCCCGCTGAGGCCGGCGTGCTTGCGCAGCAGCGCGTAGAATTGCGGTTCGATCGAACCGATCGAGATGAAATGGCCGCAAGCGCATTCGTAGACGCCGTAGAAATGCGCGCCGCCGTCGAGCATATTCTGGTCGCGTCCCTCCACCCAGCGGCCGTTGGCGGCGAGATCAAAGAACATCGACATCAGCGAGGCCGCGCCGTCGCACATTGCAGTATCGACCACCTGGCCCTTGCCGGATCTCGATGCCTCCAGCAGCGCAGCGAGCACGCCGACCACGAGGTAGAGCGCGCCGCCACCGAAATCGCCGACGAGGTTGAGCGGCGGCACCGGCTTCTCTTTGGTGCCGATCGCGGCCAGTGCGCCGGTGATCGAGATGTAGTTGATGTCGTGGCCTGCCGCGTTCGCGAGCGGGCCTTGCTGGCCCCAGCCGGTCATGCGGCCATAGACCAGCTTGGGGTTGCGCGCGAGCACGACGTCGGGCCCGAGGCCAAGCCGCTCCATCACGCCGGGACGAAAGCCCTCGATCAGTGCATCGGCATTGGCGAGAAGGTCGAGCACCTGCGCGACCGCAGTCTTGTCCTTGAGGTCGAGTTCGACGACCTTGCGCCCGCGCGTCGAAACGCCCTTGAGATTCTTGCCGGCGCCGACGCGGTCAAGGGTGATGACCTCGGCGCCCATATCTGCCAGCATCATGCAGGCGAATGGCCCCGGACCGATGCCGGCGAATTCGACGATGCGAAAGCCGGCGAGCGGGCCGGAGGCGCGGACAGCGGATTGGGGAGCGGGTTTGTCGAGCACGTTTCCATCCGTTTTTAATTAGGCGATTAGCTAAATTGTCGGGCGATCTGTCCGATCTGGCAAGCGCTTTTTCGGAAAGACCTTCGCCGAAAATGGAACGGCGCGCATCGCTGCGCGCCGTTTGCATGGATGGAGGGTAGGATGTTCTGGATCAGCCCGCCGCCGTCACCGCGCGCTGCGCCATCACCTTGATGAGGTTGGCGCGGTAGTCGGCGGAGCCGTGGATGTCGCTGAGCAATCCGGCGGACGGAATTTGCAGGCTGTCGAGCGCGGCTGCCGACCAGTTCGCCTTCAGCGCCGCCTCGACCGCGCCAACGCGCATGACGCCGCTTTGCGACGCGCCGGTTGCTGCGACGCGCACGTCACCGGATTTGGTCGTGGCGACGAACACGCCGGTCAGCGCAAAGCGCGAGGCAGGATGCGGGAATTTGGCATAGCCCGCCTTGGCCGGAATCGGGAAGGACACGGCTGTGATGATCTCGCCGTCTTCCAGCGCAGTCGAAAACAGGCCCTGGAAGAAATCGTCTGCCGCGATTGCGCGCTTGTTGGTCTTGATCGTGGCCCCGAGTCCCAGCACTGCGGCCGGGTAATCGGCGGCGGGATCGTTGTTGGCGAGCGAGCCACCGATCGTGCCGCGATGGCGCACAGCGGGGTCGCCGATCAGCGAGGCGAGATAGGCGACCGCAGGGATCGCCTTTTGCGCCGCGCTGCTCTGCGCCACGTCATGATGCGGCGTCGCCGCCTTGATCGTCAGCGTGTCGGCGGTCGCTTCCACGCCGATCAGTTCCTTGATCTTGCCGAGGTCGATGACGTCAGACGGCGAGGCGAGCCGCTGCTTCATCACGGGGATCAGCGTGTGGCCGCCAGCGAGATATTTCGGCTCCTCACCTTTGGCGAACAGGGCTGCGGCTTCGTCGACCGATGAAGCGCGATGATAGGTGGTCTCGTACATGATGCGCTCCTCTCAACCGTGAACGGCATGCCAGACGCGATCGGGTGTCGCCGGCATCTCCAACTTGTTGTTGCCGATCGCATCCGTGATCGCATTGATCACGGCGGCGGATGCGCCGATAGCGCCGGCCTCGCCGCAACCCTTGACGCCGAGCGGATTGCCCGGACATAGCGTCGTGGTGTGCGAGATCTGGAACGACGGCAGATCGTCGGCGCGCGGCATGGTGTAGTCCATGAAGGATGCCGTGACCGGCTGGCCGTTGCTGTCGTAAACCGCGCCCTCGAGCAGCGCCTGGCCGATGCCCTGGGCCAGTCCGCCATGGACCTGGCCGGCGACGACCATCGGATTGATCAGCCGTCCAAAGTCATCCGCCGCAACGAAGTTGACGAATGAGGTCTTGCCGGTCGTCGGATCGACTTCCAGTTCGCAGATATAGGCGCCGGCCGGGAAGGTGAAGTTGGTGGGATCGTAGAATGCCGTCTCCTTCAACCCCGGCTCCATGCCGTCAGGCAGATTGTGCGCGGTATAGGCCGCGAGCGCGACCATCGGCAGCGCGATCGACTTGTCGGTGCCGGTGACCTTGAACTCGCCGTTCTCGATCACGATGTCGTTCTCGGAAGCTTCCAGCGCGTGCGCTGCGATCTTCTTGGCCTTGGCCTCGACCTTTTCCATCGCCTTCACGATGGCCGCGCCACCGACCGCGATCGAGCGCGAGCCGTAGGTACCCATGCCGAACTGCACCTTGTCAGTATCGCCATGGACGATCGAGACTTGGCTGATGGGAACTCCGAGGCGCTCGGCGATGATCTGGCAGAAGGTGGTCTCGTGGCTCTGGCCGTGGCTATGCGTACCGGTCAGCACTTCGATGGTGCCGACCGGATTGACGCGGATTTCAGCCGATTCCCAGAGCCCGACGCCGGCACCGAGGCTGCCAACCGCCTTTGACGGCGCAATCCCGCAGGCTTCGATGTAGCAGGAGACACCGATGCCGCGCAGCTTGCCGTCGGCTTTGGCCTTCGCCTTGCGTGCCGGGAAGCCTTCGTAGTCGATCGCTTTCATCGCGGCGTTGATCGAGGCATGGAAGTCGCCGGTGTCATAGGTCATGATGACAGGCGTTTGGTATGGGAACTGGGTGATGAAATTCTTCTTCCGCAGTTCCGTCGGATCGACCTTCAATTGCCGCGCCGCGGTCTCCATCATCCGCTCGAGCAGATAGCTCGCCTCCGGACGGCCCGCGCCGCGATAGGCGTCGACCGGCGTGGTGTTGGTATAGACGCCCATCACCTCCGCATAGATCGAGGGGATGACATATTGTCCTGACAGCAGCGTCGCATAGAGATAGGTCGGCACCGCCGAGGAGAACAGCGACATGTAGGCGCCGAAATTGGCGTAGGTCTTCACGCGGAGAGCAAGGATCTTGTTGTCCTTGTCGAACGCCATCTCGGCCTTCGAGACATGGTCGCGGCCATGTGCATCGGTGAGGAAAGCCTCGGAGCGGTCGCCGGTCCACTTCACCGGGCGGCCGGTCTTCTTGGAGGCCCACAGCGCCACCATCTCCTCGGGGTAGATGTAGATCTTGGAGCCGAAGCCGCCGCCAACGTCGGGCGCGATCACGCGGAGCTTGTGCTCGGGCGCGATGTTATAGAAGGCCGACAGCACGAGACGGGCGACGTGCGGGTTCTGCGAGGTCGTGTAGAGCGTGAAATGCTCCTCCGCCTCGTCATATTGCGCAATTGCCGAGCGCGGCTCCATCGCGTTCGGCACCAGGCGGTTGTTGGTGAGCTCCAGCGTCACCACATTCGCGGCCTTGCTGAAGGCGTCCTTGACCGCGGCCTCGTCGCCGAGATGCCAGTCATAGACCACGTTGCCCGGCGCTTCCGGGTGCAGTTGCGGCGCGCCCGGCTTGAGCGCGGCCTTGATATCGGGCACCACCGGCAGCTCTTCATACTCGACCACCACGGCTTCCGCGGCGTCGCGGGCCTGGTTCTTGGTCTCGGCGATCACGACTGCAACCGCCTGCCCGACGAAGCGCACGGTCTCCGGCGCCATCGCCGGCCACGCGCCCATCTTCATCGGCGAGCCGTCCTTCGAGGTGATGGCCCAGCCGCAGATCAGGTTGCCCACCTTGTCGTCGACGAGCTGCTGCCCGGTGAGCACGGCGATCACACCGGGCTTTTGCAAGGCTTCCGCTGAATCGATGCTCTTCACCTTGGCGTGGGCGTGCGGGCTGCGGATGAAATGGGCATAAGTCATGCCCACCAGTTTGATGTCGTCGACGTACCGACCCTTGCCGGTGATGAAACGGCGGTCTTCCTTGCGGACGACGCTTGCGCCAATGCCTTCGATGCCCATTGTGAAATCCTCCCGACCGGAGATGTGATGTCCCGCCGCTTCCATCGAAGCCCGGCGTTTGACGAAGAGACGATGACCGCAGCGGCTATTCCGCCGCCTGCGCGACCTTCATGCGGCCGGCGGCGTCCAGGACCGCCTTGACGATGTTGTGGTAGCCGGTGCAGCGGCAGATATTGCCTTCCAGCTCGTGGCGGACAGTCGCCTCGTCGAGCTCCCCGCCATAGCGGTGGACGATATCGATCGCCGACATGATCATCCCCGGCGTGCAGTAGCCGCATTGCAGGCCGTGGTTGTCCCGGAACGCCGCCTGCATCGGGTGCAACTCGTCGCCTTTGGCGATGCCTTCGATGGTGGTGACGCTCGAGCCCGCCGCCTGGCCTGCCAGCACGGTGCAGGATTTCACCGCTCGCCCGTCAATATGGACGACACAGGCGCCGCACTGGCTCGTATCGCAGCCGACATGGGTGCCGGTCAGGTTCAGGTTTTCGCGCAGGAGATGGACGAGGAGGGTTCGGTCCTCGACGTCGACGGATACCGCTTTGCCGTTTACCGTCAGCTTGACTGTAGACACGCGTCGTTCCTCCGGATGCTTTTAATTATTCCAATTAGAAACAGCGGCGAGGAACTTGGCAACAAGGATTTTGGCTACCTTTGTCACGGCCATGACATCGCGATGTGGGTGCCGGAAGGAGGCTTCACAACCTCTCCGAAATGTCTGCCGAATTTACTAGCTCTTATCCATTGTGCCCTAATTTTGCGCGACGGGTCCGGGCAACGCTTTCCGGGCGCCGCTTGTTTTCAGAATGAAGACGGGGGTTGGGGTGGGAC
>NZ_JADYVX010000068.1 GCF_020194175.1 Bradyrhizobium sp. BRP22
CGACTTCCCTGCTGAGCACTGGATCCACCTACGCAGCTCGAACCCGATCGAGAGCGTCTTCGCCACGGTGCGCCACCGAACGGTGCGGACCAAGGGATCGCTGTCGCAACAAACCGCGAAGCTGATGTGTGCGCGCGGCAAGCTTCCTCATGACAACGTATGCTCTGCATTCACCGGCTGCATGGAGACAGTGCTCCCTGCAGGCTGGCTGTACGTCGGCGATTATTGGGTTTCGCGACCCGTCAGGCTCCTTTCGAGCGGCAAATTTGGAATCGTGCCGTATGACGGGCACGTGTACACCAACCAAGCCGATCTCAGATGGATACGGTCAGCAACTCCCCACTACGCGATCACCGGCTACAGCCTCCCCGAAGGGGCCTTGGTGAGCCGATTTGGGGCGCCCGTCCAAACCTTCTGCGACATGAAGCCGGGCAATGGTGAGCCCGTGAAGGTTCTTGACTACTCCACTAACGAAGCCTTCAAGACTTCGATCAGAGACCAATTGATCAGAGCCTATTAGGTGGTAATCGCGCCCAATGTTCGCGCGAGAGAAGCAATACGTCCACTGACCCATTCGGGGTGGACAGAATCGACACCCACCTGATGGATTTAACTTGCCGACACACAAAAACCCAGAAGGACACGACGGTCGTTCACCCCGAGGAACGCCGCGCGGCTTGTTCGGCAGCATGGGCTTCATGGCAATCCATTCAGGTCGGCGAGTTCGTAGCGCATGATTCGACCCCCAGTTTTGGGTTTGAATCACACGTTCGTCGAAACGCGACGCCCCTGACCGGCCCCTGGTCCGGTGCTCACGAGCAAAAACGGGACATCAACCAGCCGAAAATCCCGATGAGCCCGTCGAAAATGACCGATGCTGTCGAAAAAGTCGGCTTTTGTTGTGATCACCCCGGATTACCAGGGATCGAGAACGGGGACAGTTTAGCCGCGGCAGCCGACTGATCCTCCTGGAGATCTCACGCAACAGACCCCTGCGGGAGCACGGCGGGTGGACCGAGGGATCGAAGCGCAAGGGTTTTCAGGTTCTGTACGATGGCCGCGAGATGAAATTCGTCACGCGCACCGGCGAGCCCTCTGAGCCGCATGCGTTCGAAACCGTGCTGGGTCTTGAGATGGGCAAAGCGCATCTCAACGCGCTTGCGTTCATCTCGCGACTTGAGGAAGCGCTTTGTCCCCATCAGCCGTCGCGCAATATCGCGGGCATCTTCGTGAACATCACGGGGCACCTGTCGGGCGGCCATGTTCGGACAGCACCGCATCTTCAGCGCGCAAGCATCGCAGTCGAATTTGGAGGCACGGTAGCGGAGCATGTTGCCGTCGTGCACGGTGCCGGTGGTGTGCAGCACTTTGTTGTTTGGACAAATATAGACGCCGCGCCGCTTATCCCAGCGGAAGTCGCTGCGTGAAAATGTGCCGTCATCGCGCTCGCTTGCGTCGCGAACGGGAATATGTGGAGCGATCCCGCGGCCAACCAGCCAACCGACGGCCCGTTCCGTAAGCGGTGTCGGCAGCGAGCCGCTTCGGCTTCAAATTAAGGCGACGCTCGGTCCGGTCGAGCATCGCCTTTGTGGACTCGACCTCGTCATAGGTGCGCGCGGGCGTTGGTTCAACGTCGACAATGACTGCGTGCTCAACATCGATGAGATAGTTGAGCCCATACCCGAACTGCACACGTTTGTTGGCTTTGGCCGTCCATGCTGAACCCGGATCGCTCGGCGAGATCACCTTCGGCGGCTTGCGATCGGGCGCTGCGGTCGGGGTCCCTTCAGAACCGCCAGCGCAGCTATCACCGCCTTGCTGGACCTGCGCCTCGGCCTCAAGTCCAGCAAGATATTCGGCCACGGCGCGCTTCTGACGTTGCGCGTCGGTCCAGTCCAGTTCGTCGGGCGCTTTGCCATGATAGCGGCTGGCATTGGCTTCCATCACGCTCGCATCCACCGCGAACCCTTCGCCCTTGACGAGCCCGGCGGCCATGCACGTTGTAACCACGCGTTCGAAAATATGGCGCAGGATCTCGCTCTCCCGGAAGCGACCGAGCCGGTTCACCGAGAACGTCGAATGGTGCGGAACCTTATCGTCCAAATCGAGCTTGCAGAACCAGCGGTAAGCAAGGTGCAGCGCCACTTCCTGACACAGCCGGCGCTCATGACGGATGCCATAGCAGTAACCGACCAAGAGCATCCGGATCATCAACTCGGGATCGACTGAGGGCCGCCCAATGTCGCTGTAAAACCCATTTAGCTGTTGGTGCAAATCGGCCAGAACGGTCGTTGCAAACACATTGATCCGTCGCAACAGGTGGTCAGTCGGGATCATCTCGTCGAGACTAACTCGTAGAAGAGTTGCCCCTGATCTCGATCCTGCCGCCCCATCATCGCCGACTCTCCTGCCGCCTTCTAAGCAGGAATCATTGTTCGCTCGGCTCCTCAAGCCCTTTTTCGACAGCATCGACCCACGGCGGACATTGCAATTGCCGTGTTTGTCCGGTTGGTACTGCAAACCGGAGCTGGGATAGCAGCCGTACCAGCTTGCTCGGCCGAGCGCCGATGCCGCGCCGGGTCCTGGCGGACTACATCACTTCGCCGCGCTTCGGCGCTGTTCTAAGTAGGACCCCGCCCCAATTGGGATAGGCCACGACCGGTAGTTGTCCGGAGTTCCCTCAACCTGACGATAGTGCTAATATAACTATCGCGGCGGTTGTTGCAGTCCGGAAGTTGTGGGAAGCGGCAACAAGAAAGCGGAGGAGAGCGTGAGTCTGGAGCGCCAGTACCGAGAGCTAAAGAAGTTGCAAGAAAAGGTCCGTCAATGGGAAGGAAAGAGTTGTTCCCGGCGGTCGATTGAAAGGCAGTCGGTGTGGCGAGATGTTTTTCTCTCAATTCCGGGACACGTCACCTCCGAGCCCTGCCTGGTGCGTGATCTCTCCAATAAAGGCGCTGGCCTTCAGCTTAATGGACTCACGATTCTGCCGACCGAGTTTTCGCTTTACTTCGATGAGTTTCGCACCACCAACCCTTGTCGCCTCATCTGGCGACAAGGCGATTTCATCGGGGTGGCATTCCAAAATACGGGCCGTCATTCAACCCTCGTGGAGCCCAGATAGAAGGTCCCCTTTGCGCTAGAATCGCCCTTTTGGTGAGGTCGCCTTCTGGCCACCGCGACCTTTGCTGCGTTGAACAAATGCTGTCGGTATCGGAGCGAAGCGGAGATCGCCGACGACTTAGGAGTGCGCGCCCCAGTCAATAAAGTGAGATGGATTTTGCTAATGATTGTGGGAGGCCACCATGACCACGACCATCATCGCGATCGAGTCGGGCCTGCTGAACTGCCCGACGTGCGGCAATGACGAGCCGGAGCAGTTCACCACCATCACCGAGCCCTATGTGCACGATGGCCACGTCCTGGGCTACACGCTTAAGGGCGTCACCTGCACCGTCTGCGACACCGCATTCGAGTTCCAGCGTGTTGCAAATTCCACGTCGCGCTGAGCGCGAGTATCTGATCGTCCTTGGCATTGCCGTGATCTACGGAGCGCGATTGCCGATCGGCAGCGGCTTTCTCGGCACCTCGCGCGATCCAATGTCGTCATTGTGGTGATCGGCGTCCTCACCGTGATCGTCCTGCTGCTCAACTTCGCCGGTATCATTGATGCCGGAGCGCCGCGTCTGGCGAGATGAAGGGATAACCGTGAGGCCGACAAGACCGTCAGGACAAGCCCGTTGCCCCGCCTCGGGCGCGGCTTTTTTTGTTGTCCGGATGATGCTGAGGACATTGTCCTCGGCAATGTCGAGGCCGACGAGGACCTTCTCAAGCCGTGCCCGATCCATCGGCCGGTCGGCGATTTGCGCCCGCGAGAGGATGCCCCGCGTCTTCGCCGCCGAAATCTGGAGCAGTTGGCAAAGGATGATAAGCTCGCCAAGTTCTCGGGTGGTACGCTCCGCCATCCCCGTTCCCTCCTGTCTAAGTTGTTATTGAAGCACGCGCGGGAACATCCGCCATTTTCCACCGGCCTCGCGCTCGGGCGGCAGGCGCTCGACCCGCACGATGTTGACCGAAATAGCGCACGACCTTGAAGCGGCTGCCGCAACCGACGCATTCGATGTTCTGCGATATCCCGCCGCGCGGCCCATCGCGGAAGATGAAGCCACGGCAGTGCGGGCAGCGTTCACCCTGCATCATCGGCCCGCCTCACGCTCGCGCATGAAGCCCTCGATCGCCGCGAGGCAGGCCTCGATCTGGCGGCGCGCTCTGTCGTCCGTGACCAGCGGCAAGGCGGTTTCTCCGGCCTCTTTCGCCAGCAGCAGCATCGCGTCGTCGTCACCGTAAATCATGCTACGGTACACCTGCAGCGCGATGACCTCCCAGCGCTCGATCGCCGCTGTCTGCTCTGGAGTCGGAATGATCTCTTTCTTGCCCATGGCGCCTCACTCCGTATCCCGTCCATCCGGGGTGACCGTCATCAGCTCACTTCGGCTGGTGAACGTCAGCAGCTTGACCGGCTTGCCGCTCATCTCTGCGATGCGGCGCGCCCAGGGGAGCAGTGCCCGCAGCCTGGCCTGATCGGCCGCGATCAGTGGCACGACAGTGCCGGGACCAAGAACCGGTGCGGCGCAGACCCCTTCACCTTGCTCGTCGACCGAGACGAACAGATGGACCTTATCGATGCGCAGCAGCTCGTTGGGTGGCGAATGCAGGACCGTCATGGCAGCAACACTGCCATACAGCGCGAGCAGCTCGATGCGGCGCTTGACGCCGCACCACAGCTCGGGGGAAGTGACCTCCAGCTTTCCCGTGAGCCGCATGTCCATTTGCCGGTGCGCGCTGACAAGCTCGTTGAGCAGCTCCTCGCGTTCGGCCATGGCATCGGCAAGAATGATGCTTGCCTTGTTGCGGGCGATCCGCTGCCGATCCATCAACGGCTGCTTTTCGCGAAACGCGAACTGGTCGATGATGCGCGGGGCGCGGTCGATTTGCACTTGACCGTCCGCGCGCGCAGGCGTGTTTTCGGCTGACTCGATCACTGCAGAGCCTCCCTCGCGAAAGCGTCGATTGCGCGGACCACGGCACGCAGGCGCTTCGGATTCAGCCTGATCAGCATCACGGCAGCGAACAGGTCATGACCCTCCTTGGTCGCGAGGAATTCATCGACAGCCGAGGGCAACGCCCTGCCGGTCTCGGCAAGGAGCGTGGCTACCTCGATGTCTAGCTCGTTCGCGATCTGCTGGAGCCGGATCGCACCGACGCGGTTGATACCTTTCTCGTATTTCTGGATTTGCTGGAAATGATGCCAAGCGCGGCTCCGAGCTGGGACTGGCTGAGGTTCTTCTCCAGTCGCCGACGCCGTATCCGCCGACCGACCATCACGTCACTTTCGGTTGGCCCGCGCGGCTTCCCGAGCGGGTACGCTGTCCCATTACTTGCTCCTGCCGTGGCCGTTCGTTCTGGCTTTGGCTTTCGCTTTGGCCTTGCGTTTGCCGAGCGTGGCGCGGTATGCCCGGTACTCCTCTCTCGTCTTGGGAATTTCGGCTGCATAGTCCGGCTTCTCGTCGCGCACGAGGTCGTATTTGTACCCGAGCGCAGAAGCCATCTTGGCGAAGGTCGCGTGCTGCGGCCGCCGGGTCTTGCCGCCGAACATGGTCTTGACGGCGGCGCCAGCGAGTCCGGCGAGCACCGCGAGGTCAGCATCCTTGATGCGCTCCTTCTGCCGGAGGTCTTTGAAGCGGTCGCATTCAGAGTCTCTATCGATTTCGCGCCAAGTGCGCCGCAACCATAGCGTACCCGAATTGTGTCCCCGTCCCACCTTAGCCATTGATCGTTTCCCCCGCATGTGAGCCACCGTTCAGGTGCGGTGCCGGTGATGCCGCCGATTTCCTCCGCTTGATGGTCTTCTTTCGCTTCACGGCGGTGTACTCGCCGGGGCCGACGCGCTTGAGCCCCTTCTCATTGAGCAGCTTGTCGATGATCGGGCTGACCGACCCATCGTTGCGGCCCTGTTCGCGAAACAGCTCACGGAGCTGCATCACCGTGACCGTCTTGCGGGTGCGGCTGAAACGCTCGATCTCCTCGCGCCCGGTGCGCTCGTGCTCGACAGGCTTCGCTGCCGACTTGGCTGGTGTCTTCGGCGATGCCAGCGCTTTGACGTGGCCCGCGTGTAGTTGCCGGACGGCAGCTTTTTGAGCGTGCCCTTAACGACCAGCACCCGCAGCGCCGTGTAGCAGGCGCCATCGGTCCGGCCGTGCTCGCGGAAGTGTGTCACCGCATCGATCGCCTGGAAGGTCGGATGGTCCGCAATCCAGGCAGTGAGGAAATCCTCGGCCTTCAGGGCATGCGAGCGATTGCCCGCGAAAGTCGGAACGCCGGTTTTCAGCTCATAGCCGATGTTCTTGATCCCCATCCGGGTCGGTGATCCACCTCCGGCGGTTTCTCTCTCTTCGTCATGACGCTTGCCTTTCATCTTTGGCGCTTCTCCGAGCGCTTTGAGGACATCGCCGAACGTGTGTGTTCGGCTGTCCGAAATGCCCCCCATCTAGTGCCAATCACCATCGGCAAAGGGAGGCGCGAACACCGCGACGGCCTCGCGGATGTTGAATCGGATCAAGGCAGCGATCCCTCGCTCGGCACGGCGATGCAACCACCGCCGCAAAGCGGGATCGTGGTGGGCATCGTGGTGATGGGGATCGACCCAGATCTGAACCACCTGGATGTTGGTCAGTTCGCCGGTCGGCGTTGTCCTGCAGCGAGATGTAATCCGGCATCAGGTCGATAACGTAATGCGAGCGATCGGGACGCGACAGGTCGCCAGCGTCATCGTTGACGAGCCAGCGGCAGGACCACAGCGTGCATTCGGGCGGCATGCGCGCGGTCTGATATACGGTGCAGCCCTTCAGGATTTTGGTAGCCGCAGCTCTTGCCCGCCAGCTTCCCCAGCGGCGGGACCGGCAGCAATTTGCAGCAAAGGGAGCAGCTGCCGCACTGACGTTTCATCATGGTCCTTGAACGCGTTCGTTTCTTGTGTACGGCCTTACATGCCGATCAACATCGGTGGCTGATCGTGATGTAGCTTTTCAAGGAAACGGCCCGGAGAGCACAATGCGCGTGCACGAGATCATGTCGCATAACGTCATCAAGACCAGCATTGATACGCCGGTGGTGGACGCAGCCAGGATCATGCTGGCGCACCACATCAGCGGCCTGCCGGTCGTAAGACGCGTCGGGCAAGCTGGTAGGTATCCTTTCAGAGGCGATTTCATCCGGCCAATGGAGCTCGGCACGGAGAAAGCGCCACGCCGCTGGTTGGCTTTCTTGGCCGGCCCTGACCAGACCGCGGTCGATTTCGCGCGACAACATGGCCGCAGGGTTGGGCAGATCATAACGCCGAATCCCATCACGATCGCCGAAGATGCGCCGCTCGAACAGGTCGCTCGATTGATGGAGGAGCACCACATTAAGCGCCTTCCTGTCGTGCGAGGAGCGACGATTGTCGGAATGGTCGCGCGCGCGTGCCGTCAGGCAGAAACTCCACTTATCGCCCTGTCCAGAATTCCGGAGCCAGCTCTGATCGCGCGGGGCTTCTCTCGGATGAGGCGAAGAAGGCTGGCACCCCCGCGGAGATGGTAGAACGATTCACGAGGAAACACAGAAAAGGGTATGACGAAGAAGACGGCGTAATGGCATCCAGCGCCGTGCTTAACTTAACCGAATTCGGGCGTGTGGTGCATGCTGAAATGTGCGCAATATGCGACGCAGCGAGGCTTGGAAGGAGCGTGAGGTGCGGCAGAGCCCGGGTTGGATGACAGCCAAGCCAGCACGCTGAACATGTGTGTCGATCAGCGTTTCCGGATGGCGGTGGCTTGAGCAGATCCACCACAAGCACCACGGGACTGCCGTCCTTCTTGCCAAGGCGCACCCAATCAACTTTCGCCGCGGTTCGCGGCGCCCTCCTTCTGGCCAGCATCCAAGGCTGTCTGATGACGCCTGCGGCCTCAACTCCAGCACGTTCAGCAGCTGGCGCAATCGCGAAGAGCGCGTCCCGCGATGCTAACGATGGCAAACGCGGAGGCACCGGGAAGCCTCGGTCTTGCGCCTCACCCACGAACGTGGGACACGCCCTGTTATGCCTCGATCATCGCGAGGAGCAGGCAACGTAAATAGTCCGGCTGAGCTTGCTGGTGCGCCTCGCCATTAGACTAGCCGATTCGTTTGCTGACCTTACGAGCAAAGAACCATAAAGCATCGCCGCGTGCGCAGGGGAGGGCTTGAGAAATGGGGCAGAACGTCCGACTTTCGAACAAACGCCGGCTGAATTTCCAGCAATGCGCAACCGATCTCGGCGACCAATTTGCCGAACTACTTTGGTTAAGGGAGCAGGTCAGACGGGCGGAAACTCTGGACCCCGAAAGACTCCTGGCCGAATTCAGAGCTTACCGGGAGCAGAGAGCGAGCAAAGCTGGCCGAGTGACGCATTAGCCGGATTGCCTGATCATGCTCGCTCATCGCCCGGTTGCGGCGGGCGGGCAGCATCTCGGCTCTCAATCCGCGGCGGAACTTTGAAGTCGTCGATATGCTTTCCCAGCTTCAATTGCGCGGCGAGCCACCGCGGCTGCTTGCCGCGACCTGTCCAGGTCTGTGACGGCTGATCGGGGTTTTGATATTTTGGCTTGACGTCCAATATGTCTGGCGGTTCCTGCGCAGCCACAAGATTGACCTCGCGGCTAGCAAGTCCTGGTGCGAGAGCACCGACCCGAACTTTACGGCCAAAGCCGCCGATGTTATTGGCCTCTACGTCGCCCCGACCGCGAAGGCCATTGTGCTGTGCCTGGACGAGAAGCCCTCGATCCAGGCTTTGGAGCGCGCGCAGGGTTATCTGAAGTTGCCCAATGGCCGCGCCTTCACCGGCCAGAGGCACGATTACAAGCGGCATGGTGACCTGCCACTGAATTTTCATCCGGCGGCAGTTAGAGTCTCGGGGTTTTGTACGGCAAGTGGCGCTGGTGGAGCAACGGACATCACCCGACCATCTGGGCTTTGAGGATGTCCACGCGTTCCAGGTTCATCTGGTGGCGATGGGGTATCATGGCCTGCGCTTAACCAGATTGTCTGTGCGTTGCGCTTCTTTTACGGCGTGACGCTCGGCCACAGCACGATCCCGGAGCGCATCGCCTACGCGCGGGAGCCACGCAAGCTGCCGATCGTGCTGAGTGCCGACGAGGTGGTGAGCTTTCTGGAGGCGATCCCGAGCCTGAAGAGCCGCACTGCATTGACGACAGTCTATGCCAACCGGATTACGGGTATCGGAGGTGGTTTTCCTCAAGGTCGCGGATACCGACAGCCAGCGGATGGTGATCCGGGTCGAGCAGGGCAATGACCTTGCCCCCTGGACTTAATCCAGATTGAAGTTCGCTCTGGCCCATATGAGGACCAGAGCATGAAGCGCAACCGCTTTACGGAAGAGCAGATCATCGGGATATTGAAGGAGCACGAGGCTGGCGTGTCGGTCGCCGATCTGTGCCGGAATCACGGCGTCAGCGATGCCAGTATCTACAAATGGAAGGCCAAGTTTGGCGGGATGGAGGTCTCGGAGGCCAAGCGGCTGAGGACGCTGGAGGACGCGCGGCTGAAGCGGCTTTTGGCCGACGCCATGCTGGACAATGCGGCGTTGAAGGACCTCCTGGGAAAGAAGTGGTGATGCCCGCAGGGAAGCGGAAAGCTGTCGCCCATCTCGTGGACGCCCACGGGATGAGCGAACGGCGGGCGTGTAAAGCCATCGGCTGTTGCCGCATGACCATCAGATATCGGACGACCCGGGCGGACGACGCGGCCCTACGCCAACGCATGAGAGCGATCGCCGAGGTGCGACGTCGCTTCGGCTATCGACGCCTGCATGTTCTGCTCAAGCGGGAGGGCTATCTGGTCAACCACAAGAAACTGTTCCGGCTCTATCGGAAAGAGAGGCTCGCGGTCCGTCGCCGTGGTGGCCGCAAACGGGCGCTCGGGACCAGGGCGCCGATGGTGGTGCCGATAGCGCCGAATGACCGCTGGTCGCTCGACTTCGTCTCGGATCAGCTCACCGATGGCCGCCGCTTCCGGATCCTGACCGTGGTCGACGAGTGCACGCGCGAATGCCTGTCGTTGGTGGCCGACACCTCGCTGTCGGGCTCCCGGGTGGCGCGGGAGCTGGACCGGCTGATTATCGAGCGCGGCAAGCCCAAAATGGTGGTCAGCGATAACGGCACCGAATTGACCAGCAACGCCATCCTGACATGGGCCGATCAGAGCCGCGTCGCCTGGCATTACATCGCGCCGGGTAAGCCGACGCAGAACGCCTTCATCGAAAGCTTCAATGGCCGTCTCCGAGACGAATTGTTGAACGAGACGCTGTTCACGTCGCTGGCCCAGGCCCGGGTCGAACTCGGACATTGGCGGATCGACTACAACGATACGCGACCCCACTCGCGCCTCGGATGGAAAACACCATCGGAGTTTGCCTGCACCTGCAACCCGCGACGGGATCTGGCGCTGCGCTACGCCGATGGCTCCGCACCAGCTCCCGTCGCTACCACCGCTCATTCGGGTAAATCCAACAGCCGGGGCGAACTCAGGACTGGATAAAACTTGGGGGCAAGGTCACGCGCCGTCAAGAAAAGCGTCCAGCGGATCAAGAGGAAAATCAGCGACCTGCTGGTGCCGGGCAACATGGGCGCATGGCCGCAAGTTCGAGCAAGCCGCAATCGCCTCCTCGGTGGTTGGGCGGCTTAATTCAGCTATGGTTCACTTGCCTCGGCTCACCAAGCCCTTGACTGACACGTCTATAACCGCGTGCTCGCGTTTTTACGCAGACGACACAAAGCGCCAGGACGAGGCGTCAGACAATTCTCTCAGGAGTTCTGTGGGGACACTGGCGTGCTCGCACTGACCCGCGTGCGTAGGAGGTCGCCGATGTGTGCCTTGTGAGGAAAGCAGTCGGGGAAGCCGGATGCGGGAAAACTGCCTGTCCAGTTTGATGAGCGGGGAGAGGAAACGGAGCACAGGTAACTGTGCCGCCGCGCCTCTCCTCGACTCCACCCTTTAGCGCGCGGAGGACCACGACGCTAATGGGTTCGCGCGTTTTCCGCAGTTCGAATGCCGAGGTGTGTCATTCGCCCTTGCATTAGCGAGACTGACCACGTTACGCCCCCCGGGGTTAGGGCGGTGCGTAATCCGGGGGCTCCCGACTTGTATCGCGGAGAAGGAGGGCAAGCACCTACGAGTAATGGTTGATATGATTTCTGACGTTGCTATCTGACGCGTTGGACGAGATCAGTGTGGGGTAAAAACCTCCTCCGGATGAGTGGACATGGGAGCCCGGAGGTGGCGAATGCAAGGACGTCAGCGTCGGTTGTTCACAGAGGAATACAAGCGCCATGCCGTTGAACTGGCGGTAGCGAGCGGTGATCGATCGGGTGGGGCGAAGGAGCTCGGTCTGCTGCGACGCTGGGTCGATGAGCTCCGGGAGGAGCTGGCATCGGCGGCGCGGCGCCCCACCACGCAGGCGACGCCGATGTCGGCGGACCAGGCTTCGCACATGGGGCTCTTTTGATCTGTCTTCTCCACGTTGCTGCATGCCATAACAAGGGGGATGGGGGCTAGTCGCAGATCGCGGAATTCGAGAATCTCTCAAGGATAGCAGGCAACTTCTGAACCAGGTTGCGTACTCATCGGTGGATGCCCGGCCCTTCTCGAGGTCGGCAGGTTATTGAGGACAGAAGTGCGTGGGTTCTGATATTGCGCGATCTCGTCATCGGTCCAGGTGAGATGGACCGGATTCATGCCACGATCAAATACACATGCGGCGCAGCGGCTCGCGTCCGGGGCTGCTCGCGGCTCGGTCGTCTCCGCTGTCAGACCGCGTATTGTGCCGCTCTTCGCGTCTTATCAGTGCGTGCGGCATGCGGGCCTCGCGGGCATCGGCCCTCAAACCTCGGTCAACTCACGCAAATCGTGCGTGGTCTTCCGCAGATTGCCCGGCAACAGAAACGGAATCAGCGCATCAATGGCGTCAACATGAGAGCCGATCAAACTCATCACGCCACTCGGGAGCTGGCGTCGGCCTGCGTCCATGGTGCTCCTCCTTATTTGTTCACGGCATAGAGACATAATCTAAGGCTCGGCGGCACCTACTAGTTTTGACCGATCACAAGAACCGCCGCCGTGTAGCGTGATTGATGCCAGGAAAGACGGACGATCCCCACTTGATTTCTTTGACTAACACGTCATGCGCAATCCTCATCCATCGACAAACAATTCTTGCGGCAGCTCGATCTTATCAGATGAGGTGCGAACCTCGTCGGCGAACAAAATTGATCGACCACGAGAAGAAATTGGGCCGTGGAGTTTTGGATCTGACTTTGGATAATAACAGCGAGAACCGGCGTCACGGCGGAGCGCCTACGCGACAAACACACGATTGCGACCTTCAAATTTTGCGCGATAGAGCCGCTGATCCGCGACGTTCAGGAATCCGTCAAGTGTGTCTCCATCGCGCCCGAACTCCGACACTCCAACACTGATGGTGACGCCGACCGGCGGTTCGGCTCCGACGTCGAATGCGGTGCCTTCGATGGTCGATCGAAGGCGCTCGGCTACCGCGCAAGCCGACGCGTGTGTGACCAGCCGGAACGCGCGCGGCTCGTGTACCGCAAGATGGGTGCTCATATGTATCTAACCCCAGAAAAGCAGCAAGTCGTGTGACAGAAGCTCCCCGGAGAATCGAGCGCATCGACTTCCGCATGCAGGCCTTCTTGTCCATCTTCAGCAACCGCCGCGCTACCGAATTCACGATTAAGCAGCGCGGGGATACCGGGGTTGCGAAAAGCGTGGTCAATGAACGTCATACCCGGTAAGGCCAGCGCTCGCGATCGGGTAATTCCGGCATCGCTTCCAGTTCGCCAACGCCGACGGACAGCCGCCACAACTCGCTCTCGGTGATGCTGGCCAGCGATAGCTCGAATCCGCCTTCGAGAAGGTCGTTCAATTCGAGCCGCAGCATCTCGTCATCCCAATCGGAGGCATCGATCAGCCGATTGTCCGCGATGACGTAGGCGCGTTTGCTGATCAATCCAACCGCGCGCCACGATGACCGTGACCTCCGCGATCCCGAGCAGTTTGGCTGCCGCGAGCCGTCCATAACCGGCGAGAACCATGCCTCATCGGCCGCCAAGATCGGCATGGTCCCAGCCCCCTTCCCGGATCGATGCTGCGATTTGCTCGGCCGAATGTCGCCGCGAATTCCGATCGTAGGGCCGCAACCGATCGATGGGCCATGTTTCCACGGCCGGCTTGCCCGCCAGTGCATCCGTGATTGGCTGCCTGTAGGGCCGTTCACGGCCCTGAGTATTCAGCTTGGATTGACGCCTGCTAGCTAGTCGTCCGTTAAGAAGCCGATTTGATCGCGGCTGGAGCGGCGAGCGGCCGTAAGAACGCGTTCAGGATCAGGGACAACAGCAGCCTCAGCCAGGCGAGAATGAGGCGGAGGTTGTGGCCGACGGCGCTAACGACAACGTTGGCGGCATCGCCTTCGGGCCCTTGAGATGGCAGCGGCCGAGGTGACCATCGGTTTTCATGTGACCGATCACGGGCTCGATAGCCGAGCGGCGGCGGAGCTCACGCTTGATCACGCCGAAGACGCCGCGCTTCTGACCGGAGATGAAGACGCGGCGCGGGTTTTCCGTTTTGTGACCGCGATAACCCTTGTCGACATAGGTCGGCTCGATCGGACAGCCGGTGAGCGTCTCGGTGCTGTTGATGACGTCGCCGAGCGTGTGCCCGTCATAGGGATTGCCCCGCAGCGCCTTGGCATGCAGCACAAACTGGCCGCCCGGGGGCCGGCCATTGGTGGTGACAAAGGAGGCTTTGACGCCGATCTATGGACCACGCCCGCGTTGCAAGAGGAATCGACAAAGGGATGAAGCGGTTTGCGCCAATCTATCCGGCTTCAATTTGGGGCTGTTGCCCCGAGCCATCATGGATATCCGCTC
>NZ_JADYVX010000069.1 GCF_020194175.1 Bradyrhizobium sp. BRP22
GCAGGTGGAGGCGGCGCCGGTGGCGCCAGTGCGGGAGGCGCCGCGGGCGGAGCTTCCGGCGGGACTGGTGGCGCCACAGGGACCACCGGCATCGGTGGCGCGCCGTCCGGTTCGGCAAATGTCGGCGGCCAGAGCAACCAAGCCATCAACCCCGGCAACACCAATACCACTGCGAACCCGCCGCCAGGGACCAACAGCGCGGGCACTGCACAGTCCTCCTCCGGTCCGGGGACCACGACCGGCTCTGCAGCCGGCCGGCAGAGGACCGGGGAAGATTCAGCGATCGATGCTGAGGACGCGCCGCTCGATCGCAAGATCAAGGGCATCTGCAAAGGCTGCTAGATCACTTCTGCCCGGCCTTTCGGTCGCGCAGAAGTGAGCGCATTGTTCAACCGCACTCCCGGAACTCGCTCTAGATTGTGGCGGGTGCTTGCGATGGCTGGCGCAGGCCGCGCCGGTATTGGCAAGCCGTGATGGAGGAACGGTGATGTTGCGTAAAACGATGGTTGCCTTGCTGGCGGTAGCCTCGCTTGGAATTTTGACGATAGATACGGCGTCCGCCCGCGGTGGGTTTGGCGGCGGCGGCTTTCATGGTGGCGGTTTTGGCGGCGGCTTTCGTGGAGGCGGCTTTGGTGGTTTCCGCGGCGGCGGTTTTGGTGGCGGAGGCTTCCGCGGCGCGGCCTTCAGCGGAGGCGGCTTCCGTTCGGCCGCGATTGGTGCCGGTGGCTTCCGTGCGGCTGGATTTCGCGGCGGCTTCTATCGTCCTGGCTTTGGATACCGTCCAGGCTGGGGGTATCGTCGTGGATTTCCGTTCGCTGCCACAGCGATCGGTGTTGGCCTCGGCTACGGGCTCTACGGCGGCGGGCCCTATGGCTATTACGATTATGGCGATCCCTACTACGGCTACTACGACGATTACGGCTACGGCGGCTGCTACGTCGTCCGGCAGCGCGTGCTGACCTCGTATGGTTGGCGGGTCCGGCCGGTTCAGGTCTGCGACTGATCTCAACCGATGCTGCGGCAAACCTGAGCCGCTGTAGCGAAATTGTCGGGAAGATTGATGCAGCCGCGGTGTTCTCCGCATCGAGGCTGCATCATTTCAGCATAGGGGCTGGTACGTCGATTGCAGCGATTTCGCGATGCTGGACACGCTCACCACCGCCGCCTTCACCTTCGTCTTTCTCGGCGTCGTCGTCGGCCTTGGCGCCGCCTTTGTCCTGATCCTCTGGGAAGTTGAACGGCAATTGGCCAAGCCGCATCGGAGTCGCGATCGTCTCGGGGGAGGATGATCCGCAGCCCGGGTCATGCTCCCGCTTCGCCCGGACTGCGAATGCGGGCGGGCGTCAGCTCAGCACGCCGTATTTCTTGAACCAGGCCTGCATCTGCGCCCACGCATCTTCGGCGGCGTCCTTGCGGTAGCTCGCGCGATAATCGGCATGGAAGCCGTGCGGGGCACCCGGATAGATCTTGAACTCCGCGGTCTTCTTGTTTTCAGCAAGCGCCGCCTTGAGGGCTTCGACCTGTGAGACCGGGATGCCGGTGTCGGCTTCGCCATAGAAGCCGATCACCGGCGCCTTCATTTCGGCTGCAAGCTGCAGCGGGCTCTTCGGCCACGCCGGATTTTGCGGATCGACCGGCGGACCATAGAACGCGGCACCCGCCTTCAGCGCGGTGCTGTGGGCGGCATATTCCCACACCGTGCGTCCGCCGCGGCAGAAGCCGACGATGCCGAGGCGGGAGGTGTCGCCGCCTTGCGATTTCGCGCAGGCCGCGGTCGCATCGAGGTCGGACAACAGTTCGGCATCGGGCTTCGCGTTCACGATCGGCAGGATTTGCTGCATGTCGGTGATCTTGGTGAGATCGCCCTTGCGGAAATAATAGTCAGGCGCCACCGCGAAGGCGCCGAGTTTGGCGAGCCGTCGCGTCACGTCGCGGATGTATTCGTGCAGGCCGAAAATCTCCATCGCCACCAGGATGACAGGCGGATTACTGACCCCGGCCGGCCGCGCGAAATAGGCCGGCATCTCGCCATCGGCAACCTTGATCTTGGCCTCGCCCGCGGTGAGGCCCGCAGTATCGGTCTTGATCACGTCGGCCCGTACGGGACCGGCGGCGAGCGTGTAGCCGGCCGCGATCGCGGCCGAAGCCGTCATGAAGCCGCGGCGCGAGAAAGGAGCGGTTTTTGTCAGTCCGATGACATCCGAGGTGGGCAGGGATTCAGGGCGCATGCGCGGGCCTCATTTCAAAATGATTGCAAACGTCGAACCCGATCCGGTGTCGGGCCGGACCCGGTTCAAAAGCGGCGGCATTCAGCAAGCAAAGCCTGCCGCTGGCAAGTCACCAGCCTGAGAGGCGGTCTGGGCGGTGGGTGAAGAGAGGCGCGCGACGGAAGCAGGCCATCTAAAAGAACAAGGCCGTTGACGCAGTATACCGCCAACGACCTTGCCAGCCCCGGATATTGAAATCGGCTCACGCCATCCGGTAGGCGGGAGCTTGCCTCGGAATTAGGTTCCCGAATGTGAACTAGTTCACAAACCCGGCGAAAAAATCCGTATCAAGATTCGGCAGTACGGGCCAATCCAGGATGGACAATGCGCGCCGACTCAGCCGCGGCGTTTCCGTCCGCTGCGGACGGCCTGCGAACGTGATCGTTTGCGGACGGGCTCGGCGGCAGGCTCATTGGCCCGCGCGCTGGCGAAGGATTGTCTCAGGCCCTCGACCGCCTCGGTCAGCGCCGTGACCTGCTCGGACAGCTTCTTGGTATCCGCCTGCTGGGAGGCGAGCGTCCGGCGCATGGCCTGCAACTGGTCCTGCACCATCTGGAGTTGGTCGATGGATTCCTGCTGGGTCGCCTCGAGCCCCTTGGTCTTCTCGACGAGCTGTTCGGATACCTGCGCGGTGCGGGCCTGCAACTGCCGGCTGGCCACGACCCGATCGGACTCCGGCGACGTGCCGGTAGAGACCCGGTACAGCGCGATCGCGCCGATTCCGAACAGGACCAGGAAGAGCCCGACGGCGGTGACTGCGATCGGCTGCACGCCGATGCGCGGGGCGCCGCTGGAATTCCCGGGCGTGAGGTCCATCATTCGACACCAAACCGGACTAATTCGAAAGGTTCCGAATACCACAACCTCCGCGGGCCTAAAACCCCGTGATTTGTCCCGTATTGGTACATATTAGCACTAAAAACCTGCGAAATCGAGGTTTTTTGGCTCGCGCGACGAGCCATGTCAGGCTGGCGCGAACGAATGCGCCGCTTTGGAAAGCGCGCGGCGGCCGGCGCATTCCATAGCGACAACCCGTGAATCATGTGCGGCCGGATCTCCGGAGCCACGTCGACATCGCCGGCACTTGGGCGTCGATTTCATTGGCTGCGATGCGGTCTCCTCGTGAGCGCGCCGACCATGTCGATGGCTGGTCACGCCAACGCCGGAAAAGTTGTTCACTGCGGGGGCGGGCATTGCGCGAACCGGTGGCGTGGTTGCTCATACCAATAGAAGCGGGTCGGCATGCCGTTCGCTCCCGGAAGTTACGCGATCACATGGATCGTCGCGCTGGATGACAGCACCGTGATGGCGGTGGGCACTGACAAGCTATGAACGATGGGAGAAGATCAATCATGCACGATAGCGTTCATTGCACTGGACGGACCAGGGACTTTCGATAATAGTAGTAACGTTATTACCTCACGTTGTACTATTGGCTAAGGTATTTTTATACAGGTGAGCCATGAGCGCGTGTGTCGCCGAGTTCACCCTATTCATGCGAGACATTCATAGCGAGACGTTGCATGGCCGATCGCGCACGTAATCAGTATGGATTAGGTAAGGCCGTTACTTTCAATGTGATCACGCCGATGACGCGCTTCGGCACCTTTGTCGTCTGGGTTTTGCTGCTTATCTTCGATCGTTTCAAATCGACCCAGGTCACGGCGAAGGAACTGGCGTTTCTGCCCTTTGTTCACTGGGTCGTCATCAAGCGCGACAGCTTTCCGCGCCTGAGCGACAGCCAGCCGGCGGAAGACTTGCACTACGATTACTTGTTCTTCCTGAGCACGTTCAACGGTCCCTGGGGACCCTATATCGAAGCCTTTGCCGACGTGCTCTACAAACCGCTCGACCTTGTCTGGTTCTGGAGCGTCGGATATCCCTTCGCCCGTCCGGTCGGTCCGCTCAAGGCCTATATCCAGCGCAACCAGATCGAGTCGGATCATTCCTATAGCGCCTATCCGGGCGCATCCGTGCGCGACGTGCGTTCAGCGCTCGAGTTGCGCAACGAGGTCGAGAAGCTTTTTCAAAATTCAAGCGGGCTGTCACCCGAACGGTTTGCGGTCGAGTTCGACCGCTTGCTGATCAGCGTGCAAAACAAGCTCGGTACGTTTGGACCAGTCTAGCAGGCCAGTCGAACGGAGTTCGCGACGTGGCAAATCAAAACGGTAAGAAGTACGGCTTCACAGGCCTGTTTCCGATCGCAACCAATCGATCGGACGATCTGCGTGCGTTTCTGCGCACGCTGGATGACGTCGGGACCTATCCGCGCGGCTCGCCCTTCAGCCACGTGCCGATCATCCACATGGCGCGATTGTTCATTGTCGATCGCTTGGCCTATCAGGGCACGCCGGCGAAGTTCGATCAGCTCAAGTCGGACTATCTGGTGTTCATGTGCGAGTTCGACGGCGAAAGCGTCGATCCCCTGGTCCAGAACCTGGCCAGCAACATCCCGAACGAGGTAGCGACCATTTGGGGACGCTGTCTTGGCTTCCCGGGTATCCAGCGGCGCGATCAGCTCGCCGAATATTTCGAGCAGTGTCAACTCGAGACCACGCTGTTTCTGGCGGACCAGCCCGAGGCAAGCGTCACTGAAATTCTCATGGCGCTGCTATGCCGGCGCCGCCTCGGCGAGTTCGTCAAGCAGGTGCAAAGCAGGCCGCTGCCTCCCGACGTGCTGCAGCGGGAGTTCAGGCAAATGTGGGAGAGCCTCCAAAACGAGCGGCCGCTCCCGGGCGATTTGTGAGTACGCAACGATCAGCAGGGGTCCGGCGATGCTCAACCTTACCAATATCCAAGGCAATATCCTTCGCGGCTACGCCTCGTTTCCGCACGCGCAGTTCTTGTTCTTCGCGATCAACAGTGCGGACGATGCCAAAGCGTTCATCCGCAAGCTTCTCGATACCGATGCGGTCACGCCGGCGTTGTGGCGCGCAAAGCCGGACGCCACCCTCAACATCGCATTCACCTTTGAAGGTCTTCGCGCCCTCGGGCTGCCTGCGGAGAGCCTCGCCACGTTTCCTTCCGAGTTTCAGGAGGGCATGAAGGCCCGTGCGAGCGAGCTCGGCGACATCGATGAAAGTTCGCCGGAGCATTGGGAAGACCCGTGGAAGACGCATCGCGTTCATATGCTGATCACGATCTACGGCCAGACAGACGGCGCATTGGAAGCGCACTGCCAAAAGCTCAGGGACCTGCTGCCGAACGGCGTGCAGGAATTGAAGCCTGATCAGCCCGCGGGACTGCTGCGCATCGAGAACCGGCAGACTCGCAAGGAGCACTTCGGCTTCGAGGATGGCTTGAGCAACCCGGCGATCGAGGGTGTGCCTGACCGTGATGCCAAGGACCGCGAGAACATTGGCAATCCGGATGACAAAGGGCGATTTCGCAAGATTCCGCTCGGAGAGTTTCTTCTCGGCCACCCGGGCGAGGGGGGCGAGCTGGCCCCCATGCCGCTGCCGCACCTTCTGGCACACGATGGCACCTATCTCGTGTTCCGCAAGCTGGAGCAGGACGTCGTCTGCTTCCGACGCTATCTTGAACAGCAGGCGGAGGCCTTTGCCCGAGCCATTCCCGGTGGCTTGCCGCCCGACGTCACCGCGCAGGACTTCCTCGCTGCCAAGATGATGGGGCGATGGCAGGATGGATCCTCGTTGATCAACCATCCTGAGAAGCCCGGCAAAGACCGTCGCAACACCTTCGGCTACGCCGACGATCCCGCAGGCGCACGCTGCCCGCTTGGTGCGCATGTGCGGCGCTCCAACCCGCGCGATGCGCTGGGCTTCGGCGGCAAGACCATGAGCAGACACCGTTTGATCCGGCGCGGAATCGCCTATGGCAACTACCTGCCAGAGGGCGAGGAGCACAGCCCGGCGAGCCAGGAAAAGCGCGGCATCATTTTCATTGCGCTCAATTCGGGATTCGACCAGTTCGAGTTCGTGCAGCAGAAATGGATGAATTTCGGCGACGATTTCGAGCAGGGCAACGACACCGACCCGATCGCCGGCAATCGGCCAACCATTGGCGGTCGTCGCAGCGCGCAAATGATGATCCCGGGCGACGAGGCCAGCGGACGACGACCGTTCATATGCTTTGACATCCCGCGCTTCGTCACGACCAGGGGCGGAGACTATTTCTTCGTTCCAAGCCTGGCCGCGCTCGGTCTCTTGGCATCCGCCCGAGTTGACGTCGCATGAACCGGGATACGATCCAACAATGGCTGCGCGGCGGCCGTCGCAGCGGCGCGGTTTCTCTCGCGCAAGCGACGCAGGAGAATCCGGTCGTTCGGTCGCTCCGCGTGCTGCGGGACTTCCAGCGCTTCTGGCAAATGCTCGGCCGATCCGCGCAAGCCGCTGCCGCGCCGGCACAGAGTTCAGAGGCGACGCCGACAAGATACGAAGAGCTTACGAAGGTGCTGGAGCTGCAGGACCGGCCGATGCCGCTCACGAAATTCGAGCGCGCCGTGCCGGGCGAGGCGACGCTCATCGCAAACATGGCGCGCCTCGCCGCAAACCTGGTGATCGGCAACTACTGCGAGATGAAGGCGTCGAGCCGTTCGGTCTGCGCGATGCGCGATCAGCACGCCAAGGCTCATGGATGCGTCAGTGCCGAATTCGTCGTCCGCAAGGATCTTCCGGCCGAGTTCTCGACACCGCTGTTTCGGCCGGGCGCACGCTATCCGACAATCGTCCGGTTTTCCAACGGACAGGGCACGCCGCAGAGCGACCGCAAGCTCGATGGTCGCGGCATGTCGATCAAGCTTTACGACGTCGCGGGCGAGACCATTCTTCGTGGCCTCGAGCCCGGCCGAACACCGGCCGGCGAGCACGATTTCCTGCTGAGCAGCTTCCCGGTGTTCTTCTGCAAGAACGCGATCGACTATTCCGAGTTCATGAACGCCGTTGCGGCTCCGAGTGGAAACTGGCGCGAGAAGCTCAGCCGCAGTCTGAAATGGTTCTTGTTTATCGCTCGCTATCCCCGACAGTTCGCCACGTTCATTCGCACCGCCATCGTCAGGATCGGCAATCCGCTGACTGCGACCTATCACAGCATGTCACCCTATTTGTTGGGTGAGGACCATGTGGTGCGCTATCTCGTCAGGCCCGTGCGGCCTCAGAACGATATCCCCTCGTGGTGGAGTTTGTTGTTCGGATCGCGATCCGAGAATTTTCTCCAGGAGGCGATGCTGCGCGATCTCAGGCCGTCTCCACCTGGAGATGATGTTGTATTCGATTTCGCGGTAAGGCTGCGCCATGCGGCCAAACCGGAAGAGGTCGAGAACGCTCTTCTGCAATGGACCCGTCCGCTGGACCGCGTCGTCTCGATTGGAGAGATCAGGATTCCAAGGCAGAATTTCCTGACGCCGGATCGGGTTTTCGACGGCGAGCACATGATGTTCAGCCCGTGGAACTGCTTGCAGCAGCATCGTCCTCTCGGTAGCATCAACCGTATGCGGCTTGCCGTGTACCTCGCGTCCCTGCAGGTACGGCGAAAGCTCAACATGGTTGGACCTTGAGCGGGCAGGCGAAACCGGACCAATTTGATGGACCTCGGCTGATTGCGGCGCTGCCAGACGGTGAGATGGCAGGCCTGCAGGCTGAGCGCCGACAGCTTACCGTCGTGTTTGTCGATCTCATCGGCTCGACGCCTCTGAGCGAGCGCATCGATCCCGAGGAGTTCTTTGCGGTCATCCGAACCTATCGCGATATCTGTAACGAGCAGATTTGCCGCTATGGCGGTCATATCGCCAGAATGATCGGGGACGGATTGCTGGCCTATTTCGGCGTACCGCAGGCGCATGAAAACGATCCCGAGCGCGCGGTGCGCGCCTCGCTCGCCATCACGGCCGCCATCAAGGAACGGGAATTCCAGATGTCGGATGGCAGCGTCCTGCGGCTGCGCGTGAGGATCGGCATCAACACCGGGCCGGTTGTCGTGGGCAGTGTGCCTGGCGAGCCCTCTGAGCGGCGGGAAGTGTTCGGCAGCTCGGTGCATGTGGCGGCGCGCCTTCAAGGTCTCGCCGGCCAGAATGCGGTCGTCATCGGTTCGGGGACCTACGAGCTGATCCGCGGCATGTTCGACTGCGAGCCGCTTGGCAGGCGCCGGCTGAAGGGCGTCGAGGAGCCGGCCGAGGCGTGGCGCGTGATTGCGGTTTCGCCGGGCGAAAGCAGGTTCGACCGCGCGCGCAGCCTGCCGCTGCCGCCGATGATCAACCGATATGATGAACGCGCGCTGCTGGCCGAATTATGGGAGCAGAGCCTGGGCGGAGCAGGGCGCGTCGGCGTCATCTCCGGCGAGCCCGGCATCGGCAAGTCGCGCCTGATCCGCGAGTTTCGAAGCTCGCTTGATCGGACCGCCGTCGATGTTCTATCGGCGCAGTGCTCTCCGTTCCACGTCAATACGCCGCTTGCGCCGGAAATCGAGCGGCTGAAGCGCGCGACGGGCATTCACGAGACCGACAACCCGCTTCTGTCGACGGCGAAGCTGCGTTACCTGCTGACGCGCGCCGGCTTCGATGTCGAGGAGGCGCTTCCCTATTACGGGTCGCTGCTGTCGATACCGGCGTGCGAAGGCTACGAGCCTGCAGATCTCGGTTCGCCCTCCGAGCGGGAGCGTGCCTTTCAGGTGATAACCGAGGTTCTCGTGGCGGCGTCGCGCAAGAAGCCGATCTTGATGGTCGCCGAAGACGTCCAGTGGATCGATCCGACCAGCGCCGACCTTCTCCAGCGGGTGATCGCCCGCTGCGCTCACGAACGCGTCCTGTTTCTGGTCACGCATCGCGATGATTACGAGGCAGGCTGGTTGTCGAACGCGACGGTCAAGCGCATATCGTTGCAGAAGCTGGCTGCAGCCGAATGCGAGCAGATGGTGGCGGCCGTTGCCGGCATCGATTTCCTTCCGCGGATCACGAACCAGATTGTCGAGAGAACCGACGGCGTGCCGCTCTTCATCGAGGAGTTCACGCGGGCGGTGGTCGATTCCGGGGCGATCGACAGCGCCGCTGACCACGGCAAATTGCCCGGGCCGCTGGTGCCGGCCAGCGTCCACGATTCCCTGATGGAGCGTCTGGACCGGCTGGGCACCGCCAAGCGCGTGGCCCAGATCGCCTCCGTGTTCGGACGGCAGTTCGACTCTCGGGGCATCTTCAGCCTGCTTCCGGACCAGGACGAGTCGCTGATATCAGCGCTCGAGGCCCTGGAGCGGGCCGGGATCGTCTACCGGATCAACGAACAGGAAGGCACGCTGTTCGCCTTCAAGCACGCGATGATTCAGGAGGCGGCCTATTCCTCGCTGCTGAAGGAGGATCGGCGCAAGCTGCACGCGCGCGCAGCGTCCTGGCTGCTTCAGCAGGCCGACATCGGGGAGAGCAGCGATCCCGCCGTCCTGGGCTATCATCATGCGCAGGCGGAAAACATTCCGGAGGCCATCGACGCCTGGCTGCAGGCGGGCAAGTCCGCGCTGCGCCGATCGGCCACCAAGGAGGCGGTGGCGCATCTGCGCGAGGGCCTCTCGCTGTTGTCGAAGCTGCCCGCTTCGCCGCGCCGCTACGAAGCCGAAATCGCGCTGCAGTCCAACCTTGCGATGGCCTACACGGCGATCGCAGGCTGGTCCGATCCGAATGTCTATGAACCCTATCATCGGGCGCTGAAGCTCTCCGGCAGCCATGGGACGATCCGCGAGAAGACCGCGGTTCTCTGGGGTGTTGCGGTGGCCAAGCTGGTCAATTGCGAACTCACCAAAGTGCTCGAGCATTCGCAGGATTTCCTCCGTCGAGCCGAGGAGTGGCGCGATGGTGAGGCCATCCTGATGGCGTCCACCGCGGCGCTGATCGTCAATTTCTTCACGGGCCGTTTGAAGGAAGCGCGCGAACTGGCGGTCGCGATCGAAGCGCGCTACAATCCTCGTGAGCACGGCAAGCTGGTTCAGACCTATCAGCACGATCCTCTGGTCGTCGCGCTCGTCTATTCCGGACACATCGAATGGCTGCTCGGCCGGCCCAACCGGGCCAGGGAGTGCTGTGAATCCGCAAGGCGGCTTGCCAACGAGATCGGTCATCCCTTCATGATCGCGCTCGCCCACATCCTCGGGGTCGGCGATCACTGGTACGAAGGAGACTTGGCGGCGAATCTGACCTGCGTCGAACACGGGATGAAGGTCGCCGGGGACTACGGCTATCCGATGTACCAGGTCATCGGTCCGTTATGGGCGACCTCGGCGCTGGCGGCGCGCGGCCCCGCCCCGGTCGTGCTCGAGAAGCTGTCCGGCCTGATCGGCAGACTGCCGGCCGAGAATCGATGCATTCAGATGCCTCTCTACAAGGCTCTGCTTGCCACCGAGTTCGGACGTATCGGGCAGAAGGACAGGGCGCTCGCGCTCGCGACTTCGGCCGCCTCCCTGATCAAGCAGACCGGCGAACGCTGGCTGGCGCCGGAGATCTATCGGATTCACGGTTCGCTATTGTGCGCCGAACCGCATCGCGACGACGCGGCCGCCGTCCGTCTGTTCAGGCGATCACTTGCCTATGCGAGGAAGTTGGAGGCCATCGGCTGGGAACTGCGGACCGCCATCAGCCTCGCGCGCCTTCTGATAAGCGGCAGCGACAACCGACGCAGGTTGGCCGAGGCGCGCGACCTGCTCACATCGGTGCGCGCGAAATTCGCGTCCGCCGAGACATCCGCCGATTTGCGACAGGCGGATGATCTGCTGCAGCAACTGAACTAGGACGCGAGCCAAAATCCAGCGTGCCGGCCGATGTCCGCGTTGGTGTGCGTTTCGGACCCGGGTGAAACATCGCTTGGCCTCCAACCATTAGAGCGTTTTCGAGCGAAGTGGACACCGGTTCGCGTGAAGAAAACGCGTCAAAACAAGAATCTAGAGCTTCGGTTCTGATTCAATCAGAACCGAAAATGCTCTAGCGG
Source organism: Bradyrhizobium sp. BRP22 (assembly GCF_020194175.1). Classification (GTDB taxonomy): domain Bacteria; phylum Pseudomonadota; class Alphaproteobacteria; order Rhizobiales; family Xanthobacteraceae; genus Bradyrhizobium. The sequence goes on from NZ_JADYVX010000069.1 coordinate 11,186, forward strand.
CGAGAGGGCGATCGAGGCGTTCCCGCCATCCAGAAGCGCCGTGCTCTACCTCTTTCGCCTGCGATCTTCAGCCGACCGGTCCGGGAATCCAATCGTCGCCGGACAGCGGCCTGACGCTTACGCCGTGAATGACCCCGAGCTCCAGGCTTGGATCGAAATGGCGCATCGTCCGCTCATTGAGGTCAATGATGCGGCCGGGCGTTAGTGGCCCGACGTCATTTATCTTGACGATGACCTTCTTGCCTGCAGCTTCGACGAGGGCATACTTCGGCCTCGCGCCATATCGGACCCCACCAAATTTCTGACGCAAACTCGTCTTGATGGCAGCCGCCCAGACAGAAGGATCATAACGCTCGCCGGAGGCTGTGTTGGGGCCGCCCTCCCGCCATCCGGGCCGGAACGGATTATACATGGATGCTGCGCCAACGATCGCATCTCCGGAAGCGGCATTGACGACGGCGCTTGAATGAACAGTATCGAATTCACTTCGGGCAACGGTAGCAGAAATGGCAAGCGCAATTACGGCGCCGCAAATCGCGGCGCTCGAGCGAAACACCATCATGACTCCTTGACCGATTTCTTCGGATCGTTCGGTTCCCGATGCCGCAAAACATGGTCAAGCGAACGCGGAGGCGGTCCAAAAAACTCGGCCAATTTTGCGGAATTCGTGCCAGTGCTGGCGATGGAACCGTTGTGAGGACCAGGGCGATCCCCGCAACGGTGTTCTTGGTTCTCTAAGACAGAGATTGCGTCAACAGCATGACCGAATAGAGCGTCCCGGATGGGCGTGAGCAGGAGCAAGCGTCCGGCCGATGCCCGCTCGGGGGCACAGTTGCCGACATGATTCTGCATGTGTAGGACAACCAGCTCTGAACGGATGCCGGCCTGCGAACGTTCAGGCCCGATCTGCAGAAACCTCCGACTACGGCACAGTCGATCATTGAGCACGTGGCGTGTTGTTGGCTTTGCGAAGCGTCGCCATAGTCATTTGCATAGCGAGCTGATCGGGACAGTTAGAACCCAACGCTTGATGAGCGAGGTGCACCATGGGTGAACGTATGGACAGTCAGGCCAGCGGCCGACAAGCCGGGTTTCTGGGTGTCACCCGTAAGGTTCTCGAGCGTCTTCCATTACCCGGCGATAACAGGGAACTCATTGTGGTTGAGGTGACCTATCCACCCGGTGGCGAAGCTCCGCTTCACCGGCATCCTGTCGCCGGCGCGGTCTACATCATCGACGGCGTTGCCGAGTCCGCTTATGGCAACGATGATCCGCGGCAGTATCGAGCAGGCGAGACCTTGCAGGATCGCGCCGATATTCCACACACGCTCTTTCGCAATTGTGACCCGGAACGCCCGCTGCGCTTTCTGACCATATACGTGCTTGAACCTGGGCGCTCCTATACGATGGAGCCATGAGCTATTGCGGCAATGCGAGCCAGCATGAATGCCAGAGCAACAGGTCTGTCTGGGCGCAGGCGCGTACCTTGGCCTCAGATGCGGGCAGCACGAACCACTGGTCGGCGCGGTAGCATGTACTTCAGGGAGGACGCCGGTTTTCCTATCGACGGCCAGGCCGGTCAGCGCCACTCACGTCAACGCAAGCGCGACGAGGCCTGAGCACAACAGGACGATCCCGGCAATGGTGACGGCGAGAAAGCTGTAAGAGGCAAATTCTTCACGCATGGCGCACCTCAAAAAGCAGTCCCCGCAATTCCTGCTGATCGTCATTCTCCAGCGCCCATAGCAACCATAGTGCGCGTCTGTTTCGGGGGAATTTCGACAAACCGGGAAAACGGTTTCGTCTCCCGCGCCAATTGTTTCGTGAGCCCTTCACACGTGCGGGCCAAAAAAGTGCGGCCAGGCTTGGGGGAGCCTGGCCGCGCGCGAACCGGTCTGGGACGGGGAGGGGTGG
>NZ_JADYVX010000007.1 GCF_020194175.1 Bradyrhizobium sp. BRP22
CATAATCTTCGACCCGTGCAGGTAGAAGGCTGACCTGATCCCGGCTGACGCCGGTCTTGAACCTACGATTCGTCATACCGAATCGTACACTCGTTCCTACAAAAAGCTCAGATTCTTACCCAGTCTCGAAGCGCAATCCGGGGCCGCTCGTGAGGCGGATGTAGTTTTCCCGGGTTGCGCTTCGCTCCACCCGGGCTACAGGACCCGCAACGTCAGCGCACGTTGGCGAGGCGCATGTCGAGATAGCCGGTGACCGTTTCCATCAACGGTTCGAGCTTGCCGTCGAAGAAATGGTTGGCGCCGGGGATGACCTGCTGATCGATCACGATGCCCTTTTGCGTCTTCAATTTCTCGACCAGCGTGTTGACGTCCTTGGCCGGCACCACGGCATCCTTGTCGCCATGCACGATCAGGCCGGAGGACGGGCAGGGCGCCAGGAACGAGAAGTCATAGAGATTGGCGGGTGGCGCGATCGAGATGAAGCCCTCGACCTCGGGCCGGCGCATCAAAAGCTGCATGCCGATCCAGGCGCCGAACGAGAAGCCCGCGACCCAGCAGGCGCGCGCTTCCGGGTTAATGCTCTGCGCCCAGTCGAGCGCGGACGCAGCATCGGACAATTCGCCGGTGCCGTGATCGAACGAGCCCTGGCTGCGACCGACTCCGCGGAAGTTGAAGCGCAGCACTGAGAAGCCACGATGCGCGAAGGCATAGTAGCACTGGTAGACGATCTGGTGATTCATCGTGCCGTGAAACTGCGGGTGCGGATGCAGGATCATGGCGATCGGCGCGTTCTTCTGCTTGGCCGGGTGGTAACGGCCTTCGAGACGGCCCGCCGGGCCGTTGAAAATAACTTCAGGCATCCGTGATCCCTTGAGTGATCCTACGCTTGACCATTGGTTGGCGCTGGGCAATCAACCGAGTTGTGCTGACTTTATCGGCCCCCGGCAGACAAAGTGGCTGGATTACCGCGATCGGCGTCGTCAGGCGGCTTCCCGCGAACGAACGGCGCCTCGGTTGGTTTTGAGGCCCGCGTTCTAGCATGAGGCGAGGGGCAAAAAGCAAGCATCTTGAACATCGCCAAGCGTGTTCAATGCGTTAGCTGGTGATTGCGGGCGTCATCGCAGTTACCAACTGGCATAACGCCGGCAAGACTCGAGTGAAGATTGCAGGCAAGAGGCTGGAAGACGTATTTAGGTATTATATTACCTCATGAAGGGCCGAGTCTATCTCGACTGGAATGCGACCACGCCGCTTCGCCCTGAGGCGAAGGCGGCAATGGCGGCGGCATGGGAATTGTGCGGCAATCCGTCCTCTGTGCATGCCGAGGGGCGGCAGGCGCGGCGCCTGGTCGAGGACGCGAGGAGCGCGATTGCAGCGGCGGTTGGTGGCAGGGCGCAGGACGTGGTGTTTGCCTCCGGTGGCACGGAAGCGAACGCGCTGGCGTTGACGCCGGGGATGCGACGCGGCGGCGGTGCGCCTGTCCAGCGGCTGCTGGTGTCGGCGATCGAGCATGCATCGGTGCTATCGGGGGGACGCTTTGCGGCCGAGGCCATCGAGACTGTCGCCGTGACGCCGTCTGGCGTGCTCGACCTTGATCACCTCCGCGGCAAGCTCGCTGACGGCCCGCCGGCGCTGGTGTCGGTCATGCTTGCCAACAACGAGACCGGCGCGTTGCAGCCGGTCTCGGAGGCGGCCGAAATCGTTCATGCCGCCGGCGGCCTGCTCCACGTCGATGCGATCCAGGCGTTCGGAAAGATGCCGTTCGATCTGCAGTCATTGCAGGCGGATCTGGTGACGCTGTCCGCGCACAAGATCGGCGGTCCCAAGGGCGTCGGGGCCGTGGTTCTGGCTGACGGCATGGAGGGGCTCGAACCCCTGCTGCGGGGCGGCGGCCAGGAACTGGGACGCCGTGCCGGTACCGAGAATGTTGCCGGCATCTCGGCCTTTGGCGTGGCTGCCAAGGTCGCGATGGCCAGCCTTTCGAACGATATGACTCGGGTGAAGGCCCTGAGGGACCGGCTTGAGGCCGGCCTGAGGGAGATTGGTGGTATTATTGTATTCTCCGACGGTATGCCGCGGCTGCCGAACACGACGTTGTTCACCGCGCCCGGTTTGAAGGCCGAGACAGCCGTGATCGGGTTCGATCTGGCCGGTATCGCTGTATCCTCGGGTTCCGCCTGTTCCTCGGGAAAGGTCCAGCCCTCGCATGTGCTGGCCGCCATGGGGTTCCAGCCGGACCTCGCCCAGGGAGCAGTGCGGCTTAGTCTTGGCTGGTCTACATCGCCAACAGATATAGATTTGACCGTAAAGGCTTGGCTAACGCTCGCCAATACCTTACTTAGAGGGGGACGAAACACAGCTTGAACGGTTCTAAGCGGGTTTTTCGTCCACTAAGCAACCGTACCACTCTTTAGAACTGATCCACCGCGGTCCTTGAAACCGCGAGCGGAGGATTGAATGCCTGCTGTACAGGAGACGGTCGACCGTGTCCGACGGATCGACGTCGATCAGTATCGATATGGGTTCGAGACGCTTATCGAGTCCGAAAAGGCCCCCAAGGGGCTCTCGGAAGATATCGTCCGCTTCATCTCAGAGAAAAAGAACGAGCCGGCCTGGATGCTGGAATGGCGCCTGGAGGCGTATCGCCGCTGGCTGACCATGACCGAGCCGACCTGGGCGCGCGTCAACTATCCCAAGATCGACTACCAGGACCTCTATTATTACGCGGCGCCGAAGCCGAAGAAGACGCTGTCGTCGATCGACGAGATCGATCCGGAGATTCTCAAGACCTACGAGAAGCTCGGCATTCCCTTGCGCGAAGTCGCGATCCTCGAGGGCGTCGAGCCGCCTCCGGGCGGAGAGCCGTCGGAGCAGCGCAAGATCGCCGTCGACGCGGTGTTCGACTCGGTGTCGGTGGCGACCACCTTCCAGAAGGAACTGAAGAAGGCCGGCGTGATCTTCATGCCGATCTCTGAGGCGATCCGCGAGCATCCTGAACTCGTGCGGAAGTATCTCGGCAGCGTGGTGCCGACCTCGGATAACTTCTTTGCAACGTTGAACTCGGCAGTGTTCTCCGACGGCTCGTTCGTCTACGTGCCGCCGGGCGTGCGCTGTCCGATGGAATTGTCGACCTATTTCCGCATCAACGAGCGCAACACCGGCCAGTTCGAGCGCACGTTGATCATCGCCGACAAGGGCTCCTATGTGAGCTACCTCGAAGGCTGCACCGCGCCGCAGCGCGACGAGAATCAGTTGCATGCCGCGGTCGTCGAGCTCGTCGCGCTCGATGACGCCGAGATCAAATATTCGACGGTGCAGAACTGGTATCCCGGCAACTCCGAAGGCAAGGGCGGCATCTACAATTTCGTCACCAAGCGTGGCGACTGCCGCGGCAACCATTCGAAGATCTCCTGGACCCAGGTCGAGACCGGATCTGCGATCACCTGGAAATATCCAAGCTGCATCCTGCGCGGCGACAATTCGCGCGGCGAATTCTATTCGATCGCGATCTCGAACGGTTACCAGCAGGTCGACAGCGGCACCAAGATGCTCCATCTCGGCAAGAACACTTCGAGCCGGATCATCTCCAAGGGCATCGCCGCCGGCAAGTCGCAGAACACCTATCGCGGCCTCGTCACCGCGCACCGCAAAGCCACCGGCGCGCGCAACTATACCGCCTGCGACTCGCTCCTGATCGGCGACAAGTGCGGCGCGCACACCGTGCCCTACGTCGAGGCGAAGAACTCGTCGGCGACGTTCGAGCACGAGGCGACGACCTCGAAGATCTCCGAGGACGTGCTGTTCTACTGTACTCAGCGCGGGCTGAGCCAGGAGGAAGCGGTCGGCCTCGTCGTCAACGGCTTCGTCAAGGACGTGCTGCAGCAGCTCCCGATGGAGTTCGCGGTCGAGGCGCAGAAGCTGATCTCGATCTCGCTCGAAGGTTCGGTTGGATAATCCTCATCCTTCGCAGGCCTGCCGTAGCGGCGCCTTAAGGATGCTACCTAGGAAAACTGTAATGGCATTGCTCGAAGTGAAAGACCTCCAGGTCCGTGTCGAGGATCGCGAAATCCTCCATGGATTGTCGCTGACCGTGAACGACGGTGAGGTGCACGCGATCATGGGGCCGAACGGCTCCGGCAAATCGACGCTCTCCCATGTCATCGCCGGCAAGCCGGGCTACGAAGTCACCGGCGGACAGATCCTGTTCCGCGGCGAGGACCTGCTCGAAATGGAGCCGGACGAGCGCGCCGCCAAGGGCGTATTCCTGGCGTTTCAGTATCCGGTGGAAATCCCGGGCGTCACCACCATGAATTTCCTGCGTACCGCGCTGAACGCGCAACGCAAGGCACGTGGCGAAAGCGAACTGCTCGTGCCGGACTTTCTGAAGAAGGTGCGCTCCGTCGCAGCCGGGCTCAACATCCCGCAGGACATGCTCAAGCGCGGCGTCAATGTCGGCTTCTCCGGCGGCGAGAAGAAGCGCAACGAGATCCTGCAGATGGCGCTGTTCGAGCCGAGCCTCTGCATCCTCGACGAAATGGACTCCGGCCTCGACATCGACGCGCTCAGGATCGCGGCCGACGGCGTCAATGCGTTGCGCTCGCCCGAGCGCGCGATGGTCGTGATCACCCACTACCAGCGGCTGCTCAACTACATCGTGCCGGACTATGTGCACGTGATGGCGAAGGGGCGTGTCGTGAAGAGCGGCGGCAAGGAGCTGGCGTTGCAGCTGGAAGAATCCGGCTACGCGCAGTTCGAAGACGCCGCCTGAGCCTGAACGGAATTCGTGATGAACGTCGTGTTGGCAAAAACCGATACCGGACGCGCGGTGAGCAGCAGCTTTGCGCTCGCACGCGAGCGGTTGCCTGGCTCGGGCAAGGTCGCCGAGCAAAGGCGGCAGGCCTTTGAGGCCTTTGAGCGTGCGGGCCTCCCGCACCGCCGGATCGAGGATTGGAAATATACCGATCTGCGCGTCCTGATGCGCGAAGTGTTGCCGCTGGCGGCAGCACCGGACACGGCGGCGCTGTCGCGCGCGGAAACCGCGCTCAAGCTGCACGCTATCGAACGCACGCGCCGTCTGGTGCTGGTCGACGGCGTGTTCGCGCCAAAACTTTCCGACCTTGGCAAGTCCGAGAAGGGCCTGTCCGTTCGCACGCTGCGCGAAGTGCTGGAGGCTGGAGACGGCGCGCTGCAGAGCGAGTTGCTGGCGTCGGATAACTCCAATCCCATGATCGCGCTGAACACGGCGATGGCGACCGATGGCGTCGTGATCGAGATTGCCAACGGCACCGTGCTCGAGCAACCGCTCCACGTGGTCCATGTCGCGAGCGCGACTACACCGGCTGCGACGTTCACCCGTTCGCTGCTCCGGATCGGACGCGATGTGGCCGCGACGCTGGTGGAAAGTTTTGTCGCCGCCGAGGGCGCAAAGGCGTATCAGACCTACGACTCCCTGATCGTTTCGCTCGACGATAACGCGCGGCTTGATCATCTCCGTCTGGTCGAGGACGGACTGGAAGCCTTCAACATCGCTTCCGCGGCGGTGACGCTCGGCGCGCATGCGCAGCTCAACACGTTTGGCATGGTGTCGGGCGCAAGCGTCAGCCGCTATCAGCCGACCATCGTGTTCGCAGGCGAGGGCGCCCGGGTCGACACCAATGGCGTCAACCTGATCAAGGGCCGCCAGCACGCCGACACCACGCTGTTCATGGATCACGCGGTGCCGAACTGCGCCAGCCGCGAGGTGTTCCGCGCCGTGATCGACGATCGCGCTCACTCGGTGTTCCAGGGCCGCATCATCGTCCGTCCCGATGCGCAGAAAACCGACGCCAAGATGATGACGCGGGCGCTGCTGCTGTCCGATGAGGCCGAGGCCGACAACAAGCCCGAGCTCGAGATTTTCGCCGACGACGTGACCTGCGGTCATGGCGCCACCACCGGTGCGCTGGACGAAAGCCTCTTGTTCTATCTGCGCGCGCGCGGCCTTCCCGAGAAGGAAGCGCAGGCGTTGCTGATCCAGGCCTTTGTCGGAGAGGCCATCGAATCCATCACGAGCGATTCGTTGCGCGAGCATGTGATCGCGGCGGCACGGCGCTGGCTGGAGGCAAGGGGATGAGCATGCATCCGGCGGTCGCCAACGGCGCTTACGATATCGCGCGGGTGCGTGAAGACTTTCCGGCGCTGGCGCTGCAGATCTACGGCAAGCCGCTGGTCTATCTCGACAACGCGGCCTCCGCGCAGAAGCCGAACGCGGTTCTCGACCGTATGGCCGAAGCCTACAAGACCGAATACGCCAATGTGCACCGCGGACTGCACTACCTCGCCAATGCCGCGACCGAGGCTTACGAAGGCGCCCGCACCAAGGTGGCGCAGTTCGTCAACGCCCGGCGCACCGAGGAGATCATCTTCACCCGCAACGTCACCGAGGCGATCAACCTGGTCGCATCGTCATGGGGCGAACCCAATATCGGGCCGGGCGACGAGATCGTGCTCTCGATCATGGAGCACCATTCCAACATCGTGCCCTGGCACTTCCTGCGGGAGCGGCATGGCGCCGTCATCAAATGGGCGCCGGTCGATGACGACGGCAATTTCCTGATCGAGGAATTTGAGAAGCTGCTCTCGCCGCGTACCAAGCTGGTCGCGATCACGCAGATGTCGAACGCGCTCGGCACGCTGGTCCCGATCAAGGACGTCGTCAGGATCGCGCATGACCGCGGCATTCCGGTGCTGGTCGACGGCGCGCAGGGCGCGGTGCATCTGCCGATCGATGTCCAGGACCTCGACTGCGATTTCTATGCCTTCACCGGCCACAAGGTTTACGGGCCGACCGGCATCGGCGCGCTCTATGCCAAGCATGAGCTGCTGGTCGCGATGCGGCCGTATAACGGCGGCGGCGAGATGATCCGCGAGGTCGCAAAGGACTGGGTCACCTATGGCGACCCGCCGCACAAATTCGAGGCCGGAACTCCGCCGATCGTGCAGGCGATCGGGCTGGGGGCCGCGATCGATTACGTCAATTCGATCGGCAAGGAGCGCATCGCCGCCCATGAACACGGCCTGGTCACCTATGCCCAGGAACGCCTGCGCGAGATCAATTCGCTGCGGCTGATCGGCACCGCGCGCGAGAAGGGGCCGGTGATCTCCTTCGAGATGAAGGGCGCCCATCCCCATGATGTCGCCACCGTGATCGACCGCCAGGGCATTGCGGTGCGCGCCGGCACCCACTGCGTGATGCCGCTCTTAGAGCGGTTCAATGTCACTGCCACCTGCCGGGCCTCGTTCGGCATGTATAATACGAAAGAAGAGGTCGACCATCTGGCGCAAGCCTTGATCAAGGCCGGGGAATTGTTCGCATGACCGAGACAGCCGAAGACGTCAAAACCGCCCATGTGGAGACGAACTCCGCCTTGCCGCCGGAGGAGACCGAGCGTCTGAGCCAGGAGATCGTGGCGGCGCTGAAGACGGTGTTCGACCCGGAAATTCCGGCTGACATCTATGAGCTCGGATTGATCTACAAGGTCGATCTCAAGGACGACCGCGGCGTTGATGTGGTGATGACGCTGACCACGCCGAACTGCCCGGCCGCCGGCGAGTTGCCGACCATGGTGGAGAATGCGCTGGCCAGCGTTCCAGGCGTTGGCGTCGTCAACGTCAACATAGTCTGGGAGCCGGCCTGGACGCCGGACCGGATGAGCGACGAGGCCCGCCTCGTGCTCAACATGTGGTGAGGTTCGTTGCCCAAGCTATCCGGTGTCATCGAGACCGCGCTTTATGTCGATGATCTCGACCGCGCGCGTGCGTTCTACACCGATGTGCTTGGTCTTGTGCCTCTGACCAGCGATTCGCGGTTTTTGGCCTTCGACGTGGGAGGCCGTAACGTGCTGCTGCTGTTTCAACGCGGCGCCACGCTCGAGACGGTCCATTTGCCCGGCGGCACCATTCCGCCGCACGACGGCAACGGCCCGATCCACGCGGCCTTTGCCATCGCAGCCGACGAGTTGCCGGCCTGGGAAAAACGGCTGGGCGAGCACGACATCGCGATCGAAGGCAGGACCGATTGGCCGCGCGGCGGCAAGAGCATCTACTTCCGCGATCCGGACCGGCACCTACTTGAATTGGTCACACCGGGAGTATGGGCGATCTACTAAAGCGCGATGAGATGAGGATGAACCAACATCGCGCTTTAGGTTATTGTTTGAGCATGATCTTTTCGGAAACCGCTTCACACTTTTCCGGATCATGCTCTAGCAATGGTTCGGAAACGTGAGACGATTTTCCGGACAAGTTCTGGGCCACGTTGGAACATGAGACCTTCACAGCCGGAATTTCGTTGTTATTTTTAGAGCTAACAGACTTCGCCGCCGTGCGGCGGCAAGGAGATCCACTGCAATGGATACCATCGCACCAGTTGCCAAGCCGAAGCCGCGGCCGCGCCCGCAGGTGATGAAGCTGACCGACGCCGCGGCCGCGCGGATCACGGAACTGACCAGGCGCGCCGATTCGGAGATCGTCGGCCTACGCGTCGGCATCAAGAATGGCGGCTGCGCCGGACAATCCTATACGGTCGAATACGCCCACGAGATCCGGCCGACCGACGAGGTGGTCGAGGACAAAGGCGTGAAGATCCTGGTCGACCCCAAGGCAGTGCTGTTCCTGCTCGGCACCGAGATGGACTACAAGGCCGACAAGATGCAGGCGCAGTTCATCTTCAACAACCCGAACCAGGTTTCCGCCTGCGGCTGCGGCGAGTCGGTGCAGCTCACGCCGGCGAAGGTGTAAGCCTCTCGCCAAATGCACCGACCTCATCCTGAGAGCGCGTAGCGCGTCTCGAAGGATGGCCACGGGCGGGATCGAGGCCTCATGGCGAGACGCCGCTGCGCGGCTCCTCACCATGAGGGGCTAACGTCTGTGGCTGGGGCGCCATGATGGACCGCGAATTCCTGATCGATCTGTTTGCGGATTTCGGCCCGGTCACCATCCGCCGCATGTTCTCCGGCTATGGCATCTCCGCCGACGGCACCAACTTCGCATTATCGTTGCGCGCCGGGCTTTATTTCCGCGCCGACGAAGAGACCATTCCGCGGTTTGAAGCGGAAGGATCGAAGCCGTTCCAATATCAGACAAGCACCAGAACCGTCACGGTGAACTCCTACTGGCAGTTGCCGGCGCGGCTGTTCGACGATTCCGAAGAACTGGCGCAGTGGGCGCGGGCCGCGCTCGCCGCCGCGCAGCGCGCCGCCTCGCGCAAGCGGCCGAGACGGAAGAAGGCGGCGAAGGAGTCGGCCAAGAAGGGCGCGGGTAAGAAGCGCGTGGCAAAAAAGAAAGTGGCGAAGAAGGCCAAACAGAAATCGCCACAAAGAAAGTCCTCATCCTGAGGAGGCCGCATAGCGGCCGTCTCGAAGGATGGCCGCGGGCGAGATAGGGGCCTCATGGTTCGAGACGGCGCTTGCGCGCCTCCTCACCATGAGGAGCGGGCGCGGAGCGCGTTCGCAAGCATCAAGCCACGCGGCTGCGGATTTCGGCGGTGTATTCGGGGTCGACTTCGCAGACCACGCGGTTGCGGCCGGCGCGCTTGGCGGCGTAGAGGCAGGCATCCGCACGCTCGATCAGCGCATCGGTGTCGTCGCCCGGCTTCAGCATGGAGACGCCGACCGAGATGGTGACGCGGCCGAGGATCTCGCCGGTGGACTTCTTCTTCAATTCCTTCGCCATCACGGCGCGGCGGATGTGGTCGGCGACCGTCAGCGCCTGGCGCAGCGCGGTGTTGGGCAGTACGACCGCAAATTCCTCGCCGCCATAGCGCGCGGTGATGTCCTGGCCCTTGATGGTCTGTTTCAGGGACATGCCGACCAGCCGCAGCACCTGGTCGCCGGTGAGATGGCCGTAGGAATCGTTGAACGATTTGAAATGGTCGATGTCGAACATCAGGAGCGACAGCGGCTCTTCATTGGCGATCGCGGTCTGCACCGCCATCTCGATCGAGCGGTCGAAATATTTGCGGTTGCCGAGCCCGGTCAGCGGATCGGTCAGGCTTTCGGCGCGGATCGCCTCCAGGCTGTGCTGGAGATTGCTGATCTCGGTCTTTGACAGCGCCAGGCGGCTCTCCAGCGCCTTGTTGGTTTCGCGCATCTCGCGGGTCGACTTCACGAGCTGCTCGATGATCGGCTTGAACTGGTCGCGGTTCTTTGCGGCAGCGAGCTTTTCGCTGGCGCCGCTCAGGCTGGCGTCATAGCTCGCGGACATGGCGAGGGCATCCGAGATCAACGTCACGACATCGTCGATCTCGCCGATGACGCGTGCGCCGACCTTGTCGATGCGGTCCGATGTCTTGATGTGCGAGAGATAGGTCTCGTAGATCTGCTCGAGATCGGCTTCGCTCAGCCTGCCATTGCGCGCCAGAGTCTCGTTGATGATCTTGTTGAGCGGAGCGTTATATCCGGTCGCGTACACGTACCAGATTTCATAATTGCGGGGGACTGCGGTCTGTCGGAGCGACCTGATCTGGCCAAGCGCAACCTCGGCAAAAGCCATCGTGCGTTCGTGTTCGTCCAGCAGCTTGACCACTGATCAAGTCCCCAATGCCGAGCCGCGCTGCCCAGCCGCAATGACTAAAATTATCGTTGTCACGCTAATGGAGGATAATGAACGCCCCGTAAACACTACAATTGCACGGTTCGTGCCGATGATCCTGACGCAAGAATCAGCGGCGTGAAAAAAAGAGCCGGGCCAAGAGATTAGAGCGTCGGCTTGATTTGAGCCGACGCTGCCGGAAAGCGCTAGACGCGAGCGCGTACGGGGCGCAGCAGAAACGCGGGGAGATGCGAGTGATCGGCCGGCTCTGAGTCGACGTCGCGCGGCGTGTGTCGCGGCTCCGGACGTCCGATCGAAGGCACGCGCGGGCTAGCGGCGGCCTGCGGCTGCGCATTGCCGTTGCGGCCTTCGCGACCATGGCCGTGACGCGGCTCGCGTTCGCGCCGCGAATTGCGGCCACTGCGCTCGCGCGAACCATCGCGCCGTCGTGCCTCACGTGGCTGCTCGTCCGTCTCGCTCGCATCCGATTGAACCGTGAAGTCACCTTCGGCGCGTGGGATCGGCTGACCGATCAGCTTCTCGATCGCGGCGACCGACTTGGTATCGAGCGAGGTGACGATCGAGATTGCGGTACCGGTGCGGCCCGCGCGGCCGGTGCGGCCGATGCGGTGAACATAGTCGTCGGGATGGTGCGGGACGTCGAAATTGAAGACGTGGCTGACGGCGGGAATGTCGAGACCGCGGGCGGCAACGTCGGAGGCGACCAGGAGCGGTAATTCGCCCTTGCGGAATTGATCGAGCGCCGCCATGCGGGCGCTCTGATCCATATCGCCGTGCAGCGCGCCGACGCTGAAGCCGTGCTTCTGGAGCGATTTGTGAAGAATGGCGACTTCACGCTTGCGATTGCAGAAGATAATCGCGTTGTTGAGGTCTTTGGCGTCGCGCAGCAGGCGGCGGAGGATCTCGCGCTTCTGGTGCGGCTCACGCCCGGCGGGCACCTGCGACTGCGTAACTGTGACGGCGGTGGTCGCCGGCTTGGAGACTTCAACCCTGACGGGGTTGTGGAGGAAGGTATCGGTGACGCGCCGGATTTCCGGCGGCATGGTGGCGGTAAAGAACAGCGTCTGCCGGGTGAAGGGCACCAGCTTGCAAATGCGTTCGATATCGGGGATGAAGCCCATGTCCAGCATGCGGTCCGCTTCATCGATCACCAGCAGTTCGACGCCGGTGAGCAATAGTCCGCCGCGCTCGGTATGGTCGAGCAGCCGGCCGGGGGTTGCGATCAGGACATCGACGCCACGGGTCAGTTTGCTGTCCTGGTCGCCGAACGAGACGCCGCCGATCAGGAGCGCCACGTTGAGTTTCTGGCCGGCGCCATAGCGGTCGAAGTTTTCCTTCACCTGGGCGGCGAGCTCACGCGTTGGCTCCAGGATCAGGGTCCGCGGCATCCGTGCCCGCGCTCGGCCTTTCTCAAGGATGGTGAGCATCGGAAGCACGAAGGCGGCGGTCTTGCCGGTGCCGGTCTGCGCGATGCCGAGGACATCGCGGCGGGCCAGAACGTGGGGGATCGCCTGTTCCTGGATGGGCGTGGGATTGGTGTATCCGGAGGCCGCTACGGCGGCCAAGACCTTGTCGGAAAGGCCAAGATTGGAAAAAGACATTGAGCCTCTTGTCGACACCGCCGTTCGGAATCGAAGGTAAAAAGGCTGGTCGCGTTTCGCCCCGAAACGGCGTTGCTTCTCAAAAAAGCTCGGGGGCTCTGACTGACGCTGACGGGCGGCAAACTCAGGGAATCGCGTTTCGATCCAAGGCCGCGTTGCCCGGAACATAGGTTCGAAATCGCCAAAGTCAATCTGGGAACCGCCCAAATGACCGAAAAAGCTTAATGTTTTCGCACAAATAACGGGCGAGCTGTCATTTGGCCGTCACATGCGGGACCGTATTGGTCGGCGAATGAAAGGTCATACACTGAACCGGTTGGGGCGGTGTATCGACTACGCCATCGACGGTCGCTTGGTGAGACGGGGGCAGAGGATGGCTGGCTTGCTTTCGAGAGTTCTGAGGGTGGCAGGCATTGCCCTGGCATCGGTCACTCTCGCCATGCCGGCGCAGGCCGAAAAGCGCGTGGCGCTGGTGGTCGGCAACAACGACTACAAATACGTCCCAAAGCTGCAGAAGGCGGTCAACGACGCCCGCACCATGGGTGACACGCTGAAGCAACTCGGCTTCTCCGTGATGATTGCCGAGAACCAGAACCGGCAGCAATTCTCCGAGACGCTGCTCGCCTTCGACAAGGCGATCGAACCCGGCGACACCGCATTCTTCTTCTACGCCGGCCATGGCTTCGAGATCGCCGGCCAGAATTTCCTGCTGCCGACCGATGTGCCGGCTGCGACCGAGGGCCAGGAGGAATTGGTGCGCGACGCATCCGTCCTCGCTGACCGCATCGTCGAGCGCCTGCAGAACAAGAAGGCGCGCACCTCGATCCTGGTGTTCGACGCTTGCCGCAACAATCCGTTCGAGCGGCCGGGAACGCGCGCGGTCGCCGGCGGCGGCGGGCTTGCGCCGATGACGCAATTGCCGGAGGGCGTGTTCTCGGTGTTCTCGGCCGGCCCGCGCCAGACCGCGCTCGATCGCCTGTCGAACGACGACGCCAATCCTAATTCGGTGTTCACCCGTACCTTCGCCAAGGAGCTGCTGCAGCCCGGCAGGAATCTGGTGCAGGTCGCCCAGCACACGCGGCGCCTGGTCAGCGAGGCGGCCGAGACCATCAGGCACAAGCAGATCCCGGTCTATTTCGACCAGATGGTCGACGACGTATTCCTGAACGGTATGGCGAAAGGGCCGGATGCGGGGCCTGCCGAGGCTCCGCAGAAGCTTGCGGCGTTGCCGCCGGTCTCGGTGCCGCGAATCCCAAAGGAGGATTCCGTCAATGCGCCGATCGCGAGTTTCTCGCGCCATAATGGCGGCTGGACGGTGGTGTTCTCGATCGCGGACCCTGCGCTCGGGATTTCCTGGCGGATGGGCGACGGCGGCAATTTCCGCGAGACCGGGTTCATCGACACGCTCGATCCGCGCACCCGCAAGCGGATGCCCAATCCTTCGATCGAGCTGCCGGCCGATGCGCAGGCCGGCACCATCCAGGTCCGCTACGTCGATACGGCAGGCGAGATGCAGGGACCGTTTCCGATCCGGTTCGACCCCGAAGCAGCCTTGATCCGCGACCAGCGCAAGATCCTCGACATGACCGCAACGAGCTGGCTGTCGTTCCGCGAGTTCAACGGGCTCCTGATCTATTACACCCATCTGATGTCTTATCGCTGCGCGATCCGCGAGGCGCGTGTCGGCATCGACAGTGCGGTGCCGGACAAGGTGCTGAAAATGCCGCCCTGCGATCCCCGCGATCCCAGTGTGATCCCGCACGAGGCGCAGCCCTATCTGAAGCTGGCGCCGCAGACCAAGTCGGTCTCGGTGGAGCTGACCTATCGCGACGGTAGCGTGTCGGAGATCAAGACGTTCCGGCGCTAGAACATTTTCGGTTCTGATTGAATCAGAACCGAAGCTCTAGATTCTTGTTGGGTTTTCTTCACGCGAACCGGTATACACTTCGCTCGAAAACGCTCTAGTCATCTCGCCTGTTGGACCGGCGCTACAATTCCGGCCGAGCATCGAAGTCTCGACGAGGACATCATGACCGCCAAGGTGATGCAGCACCCGTCAGCCCGCAGGATGAAAGTGCACTGCTGCATCGTCGGCGGCGGGCCGGCGGGCATGATGCTCGGTTATCTCCTGGGCCGCGCCGGCATCGACGTCGTGGTGCTGGAGAAGCACGCCGACTTCTTCCGCGATTTTCGCGGCGACACCGTGCATCCCTCGACCTTGCAGGTCATGGACGAACTCGGCTTGATCGACGGCTTCCTCAAGCTGCCGCACCAGCAATTGCAAAAGCTCGACGGGATGTTCGGCGGCGCAAAGGTGCGGATCGCCGATCTCTCTCGCGTCGGCGCAAAATACCCGTTCATCGCTTTGATGCCGCAATGGGACTTTCTCAACTTCCTGCGCGAGAGCGGCAAGCGTTTCGCCTCGCTGCAGGTGCTGATGAGCACGGAGGCGACCGACCTGATCCGCGACGGTGAAGCGGTCGCGGGCGTGAGGGCCGAGGCACCGGAGGGTACGCTCGACATCGAGGCTGATCTGACGATTGCCTGCGATGGCCGTCATTCGACGGTGCGCGAGCGTGCCGGACTTGCGGTCGAGGAGATCGGGGCGCCGATGGACGTGTTGTGGTTCCGCGTCGGGCGGCGGCCGGACGAGAGCGAGAACCTGTTCGCGCGCGTCGAGCCCGGCAAGATGATGGTCACCTTCGATCGCGGCGATTACTGGCAATGCGCCTATGTCATCGCCAAGGGGCAATACGATGCGGTGAAGGCGAGGGGACTGGCCGCGCTGCTGGACGACGTGGTGCGGCTGGCGCCGATCCTGAAGTCCGGCATCTCCGACGTCAGAAGCTGGGACGACGTGAAGCTCCTGACGGTTGCGATCAATCGCCTGAAGCGCTGGACGCTGCCGGGGCTGCTCTGCATCGGCGACGCCGCGCATGCGATGTCGCCGGTCGGCGGTGTCGGCGTCAATCTCGCGGTGCAGGATGCGGTCGCGACCGCCAATCTGCTCGCGGCGCGGCTTGCGGGCGGATGTCCGACCGAGGACGAACTCGACGCCGTGCGAAAGCGGCGCGAGTTTCCGATGAAGATGACGCAGCGGATGCAGGTCATCGTGCAGAACAGGATCATCAGCAGCGCATTGGGGCCAGCCAACCAGCCGCTCAAGGTCCCGCTCGTGGTACGGCTGATCACGGCCGTACCCTGGTTGCAGGGCATCACCGCGCGCTTCGTCGGAATCGGCGTGCGACCCGAACATGTGCAGTCGCCGGCGCTCTCCTGAAGGATTCAGCCCATGATCGAATAGCCGCCGTCGACGGGGATGGCGGTGCCGGTGACGAAATCAGAAGCCGGCGAGGCAAGGAAGACCGCGATCCCCGACAGATCGCCGCTATCGCCCCAGCGCGCCGCCGGCGTGCGCGCCAGCACCCGCTCATGCAGCCCGGCGATCTCGCTGCGGGCGCGCCGGGTCAGGTCGGTGTCGATCCAGCCGGGCAGGATCGCGTTGACCTGGACGTTGTCGGGCGCCCAGGCGCAGGCACAGGCGCGCGTGAACTGCACGATGCCGCCTTTGCTCGCGGCGTAGGCCGGCGCGAAGCCGGCGCCGAAGATCGACATCATCGAGCCGATATTGATGATCTTGCCGCCGCCGGCCTCTTTCATCGCCGGATGGACCGCCTGCGAGCACAGGAACGCGCTGGTGAGATTGGTCGAGATCACGCTGTCCCATTCGCTGACATCGAGCGCATGCGGCGGCTTGCGGATATTGATGCCGGCGTTGTTGACGAGGATATCGATCCGACCGAGCTCGCCTTTGACGCGCGCTACCATATCGGCGACGGCTTTGCCGTCGGTGACGTCGGCGGCCACTGCAATGGTCTTCCCGCCGCGCTGTCCGAGTTCAGCGGCCGCGGCTGCCGATTTCGCCTCGTTGCGGCCGACGACGGCGATCGCAGCACCAGCGTCCGCCAGTCCGCGTGCCATCCCAAGCCCGATTCCACCATTGCCGCCGGTGACGATCGCAACCTTGCCCGTAAGGTCGAAGAGGGACGTTCCCATTGGTGTGTTCCGCTTCTGTTGAGCTTGGGGGAAGATGCCGACTTGGGCGAGCCTTTGCCAGACCCGGATGTCGCAGACCTGTCCGTGTTGCAACGAGCGCCAGCCGCAGACGCAAAAAAGCCCCGGACAATGCCGGGGCTTCCGCCTGCCATTTTAGCAGAGATCAGTACCTGCCGCCGACCGGAGCGCCCCAGTTGAAGCGGTAGACGATCGAGGTGCTGATGGTCTGCACCCAGGGCTTGAAGGTCGTCGAAACTCCCGTCGGCGCACCGAGGAACGACTCCGGCAGGGAGATACGGTCGTAGAACGCGGAGCGGTATTCGGTCTTCATGAACCAGCCGGGCGCGCTGATGCCGAAGATATCGAGGTTATTCTCGACGCCACCACCGACGAACCAGCCATCGCGACGGAACGAATCAGTGGTCACCCCGGTCGGGTTCCCGGCCAAGTCGTTCATGGAAGTGCCCGACCATTCGGAGCCTGAATAGCCGCCGTTGACGTAGGAGTAGACATTCGGCGCAACGAGATAGCCGAGGCGCACACCAGCCGCATAGCTGGTCCGGAGCTTCACGCGTCCTTCAATGTCGTTGATCGGATCGGTCAGCGAGCCGCGGAGGCTGCCAAACTGGCCGTCGGCGAACACGCCGGCAACCCAGCGGCCGCTGAACTGCCAGTCGTAGCCGATACCAACGGTACCGAACCAGCCATCGCCGCCGAGCCGCGTGTCGCGCGACAGGGGAATCTGGCCAACGGTGGTCTCAACATTGCTGTCGGCGTCCCACAAACCGCCGCCGCCACCGCCGAAGATGTAGAAGCCCGTCCAGTTGTAAACCGGCGCAACCGGCGGCGGCGCCTTCGTATACGGCCGAGCGCCAAGATCGGCCGCCGAGGCCGACCCCGTCAGTGCTGCAACCGTGGCCACAGCGAGCGCCAATTTCTTCATATCCAATCCCCAACTTGCTAGACGAACGCCTGACGGCTGCGTCGATTCCATTCCGTAGCTGCACAAACTATAGCTGTTTCAACCGGGAATGCTGTTGCGGGACAGGCACACTTACCTGAAAACGCTCCGGTGAATTGTTGGCCGAAGCGCCTTGGTGCTACGGTACCGGACCAAAATCCGCCGCATGTACAGAGGGTTAAGGCTGGAGGGCTGGCGATTAGACGTCTAGCATGTCGTCGCTGGCGAATTCCGCCTTGTCGGAAATGAAGGCGAACCGCGCCTCCGCCTTGGTGCCCATCAATCGCTCGACCGAGTCGGCAGTGCCCTCGCGGTCGTCGGCAAGCAGAACGACCCGCAGCAGGGTACGCTTGGCCGGGTCCATGGTGGTTTCCTTGAGCTGGGCCGGCATCATCTCGCCAAGGCCTTTGAAGCGGCTGATCTCGACCTTGGCGTTGGCATTGAACTCGCTCTTGATCAGCGTATCCCTGTGCGCGTCGTCGCGGGCATAGACCGATTTGGAGCCGTGGGTGAGCTTGTAGAGCGGCGGCACCGCCAGATAGAGGTGCCCTTCGTCGATCAGCCGCGGCATCTGACGGTAGAAGAAGGTGATCAGCAGCGATGCGATATGGGCGCCGTCGACGTCGGCGTCCGTCATGATGATGATGCGCTGATAGCGCAGATCCTCTTCGCGGTAGTGTGCACCGGTGCCGCAGCCGATCGCCTGCACGAGATCGCTGAGCTGGACATTGCCCATCAGCTTGTCCTTGCCGGCAGAGGCGACGTTGAGGATCTTGCCGCGCAGGGGCAGCACGGCCTGCAGCTTGCGATCGCGCGCCTGCTTGGCGCTGCCGCCGGCCGAGTCGCCCTCGACGATGAAGAGTTCGGAGCCAGCAAGTCCGGCGTCGGTGCAATCGGCGAGCTTGCCGGGCAGGCGGGCCTTCTTGCCCGCAGTCTTGCGCGCAACCTCTTTCTCCTGGCGGCGGCGCAGCCGTTCCTCGGCGCGCTCGATCACGAAATCGAGCAGCCTGTTGGCCTGCACCGGATTGCCCGACAGCCAGTGGTCGAACGGATCCTTGATTGCCTGCTCGACGATGCGCTGGGCCTCCGCCGTGGCCAGCCGGTCCTTGGTCTGGCCCTGGAATTCGGGCTCACGCACGAACACGCTGAGCATCACCGCGGCGCCGACCATGACGTCTTCCGACGTTACCGGCGCAGCCCGCTTGCCCTGGCCGACACGTTCGGCATGGTCCTTCAGGCCGCGCAGCAGCGCGCTGCGCATGCCTGATTCATGGGTGCCGCCATCGGGAGTCGGAACGGTGTTGCAGTAGGAGGAGAGGAAGCCATCGGCATCCGCCGTCCACGCCACCGCCCATTCGCAGGCGCCATGGGCGCCATTGCGGCCCGACTTGCCCGAGAAGATGTCCGGATGCACCAGCGTGTCGGCGTGGATCGCGGCGGCGAGGTAATCCTTCAGGCCGCCGGGGAAGTGGAAGGTCGCTTCGGCTGGAACGTCCTCGACGCCCTTCAGCAGTTCCTCGTCGCAATGCCAACGGATTTCGACACCGCCGAACAGGTACGCCTTCGAGCGCGTCATCTTGAACAGGCGCTGCGGCTTGAACGTGGCCTTGCCGCCGAAAATATCAGTATCGGGCTTGAAGCGGATGCGCGTGCCGCGGCGGTTATTGACCTTGCCGAGGTCTTCCAGCTTGCCCTTGGGATGGCCACGCTCGAACGTCATGCGATGGAGCTTCTGGCCGCGCGCGACCTCGACCTCGAGCTGTGAGGAGAGGGCGTTGACCACGGAAATACCGACGCCGTGCAGGCCGCCCGAGGTCTCGTAGACCTTGGAGTCGAACTTGCCGCCCGAGTGCAGCGTGCACATGATCACTTCGAGCGCCGATTTCTTCGGGAATTTCGGGTGGGGATCGACCGGGATGCCGCGGCCGTTGTCGGTGACCGTCAGGAAGCCGTCGGCGGTCAATTCGACCTCGATGAAGGTGGCGTGCCCCGCCAGCGCCTCGTCCATCGAGTTGTCGATGACTTCGGCGAACAGGTGGTGCAGTGCCTTTTCGTCGGTGCCGCCGATATACATGCCGGGCCGCCGGCGGACCGGCTCCAGCCCCTCGAGCACCTCGATATCGGCAGCGGTATAGTCAGCCTCACCGGAACCCGATCGCGCAGCGACCTTCAACGGCGCCCGGCCCTTGGACGCAGCGCCCGCGAAGAGATCATCATTGGATTTGGTTTTTGCAGCGGACTTCAGTGATTTGGACATGGCTCTTCATAGATTGCGCGAACAGCGCGCAGCGAATCAGTCAACCTGACTATGCCACGGATAGGCTTAAAAAGTGACCGCCGGGCAGCAGCAATCGCTGCCTTCGCCCGGCGGTCACAGGAAATATGGGGATCCTCAATCAGGCACGCGAGGTGCGGAACACGATGAGGGCAAACAGCGCCATGGAGGCAATCACCATGAATGATCCCACAATTGGCGCGATCTCGAACGAGGATCCCTTCAGAAGCACGATGGCGACGCCGGCGGGGAATAGGATCGCGCCGAAAATGTGCAGCCAGCCCTGGATTCGAGCCAGCATTGTGGTCCCGGCCGCTGGAATCAGGTGGTAGTAGAGCCCAAACAGGAACAAAAGCACTCCGCCGACGAGGTTCAGGTGCGCATGCGCAGGTGCCAGGATGAAGTTTTGCTGGATACCCATGGCAATTCCACCGAGCATTCCGAGCAGAAGAACGACCGCACTGACGCACATCATCAACGATCCAATCATCAAAAAACCTCGTCTTTACAGGAAAAAACCGGTCCGGCCCTGGGCCGGAACTGAAATCACGCCCCTTCCTGCGGCTTTGTGACTTGATTGTCATGCAAGGGGCTGGCTTACCTGTCCTTAGGCTATGAGCCCGCAGAAAGGTTCAAGCCATCTGAGCGGGGCGGGGAAGGCGTTCACTACATGGAAGAATTTGCGCGTGCCGTGGCCGATTTCGTGCGCCACCACCAGGTTTGGGCCGCGCCAATCGTGCTCGTGCTGGCGTTCGGCGAGTCGCTCGCCTTCATTTCGCTGCTGATCCCGGCGTGGGGCGCGCTGGTCGGGATCGGCGCGCTGATCGGGGTAAGCGGCATCAGCTTCTGGCCGGTCTGGATTGCCGGTGGCATCGGCGCGGCGCTCGGCGACTGGGTCTCCTATTGGTTCGGCTACCGCTACAAGGAGAAGGTCGCGCAGATGTGGCCGCTGTCGTGCTACCCGGACATCCTGGAGCGCGGCGAGGCTTTCGTGCGCAAGTGGGGCGTGCCCAGCATTTTCATCGGGCGCTTCTTCGGACCCCTGCGCGCCTCGGTTCCGCTCGCGGCCGGTATTTTCGAAATGTCATATTGGCAATTCCAGATCGCCAATTTCGTCTCGGCGCTGGTCTGGTCGGCCGTGCTGCTGCTGTTTGGAGACGTGATGGCGCATGTCGCCGAATGGTTGTGGCGATCGGTGTGAGCGGTGGAATAAGCGCTTGAGGTGGGGGTTAGCCCCGACGGTACCGGGCGCTCCATTCCGGTAGATCGGTCTTGCAGGAGGCCAACGCGGAAATACCGCGGTCATCGTTTCACTGGGAGAGCATCATGGAAATGACACGTCGTCACGCCCTTGCGGGCGCAGCCGCCATTGCTGCCGCGCCGCTGTTGCCGAACATTCCCGCACAGGCTGCGGCGCCACTTGCGGACAAGCAGGCGCCAAGCTTCTACCGCTACAAGGTCGGTGACACCCAAGTCACCGTGGTGTCCGACGGCAAGAACGTCTTCAAGCTGGAAGACTCCTTCATCATCAATGCGAAGAAAGAGGAGGTGAACGAGGCACTGGAAAAGGCATTCCTGCCGCGCGATGTGTTCACGATCCATTTCGCCCCGCTCGTGATCAACGCCGGCGGTAAGCTCATCGTGCTCGACACCGGCAATGGCCCCACGGCGAAAGCCAACAGCAAGGGTGCCAACGGATTGTTCATCGACCACATGACCGCGGCGGGATTCGATCCCAAGGCGGTCGACATGGTCGTGATCTCCCACTTCCACGGCGATCATGTGAACGGGTTGCTGACAGCGGACGGCACCCCGGCATTTCCGAACGCCGAGGTGCTGGTGCCGGCGGTGGAATGGAAGTTCTGGATGGATGACGGCGAGATGAGCCGCGCCTCAGCCGGGCGGATGCAGAACCTTTTCAAGAACAACCGCAGCATCTTCGAGGCGAGCCTTAAGGTGACGCCCTACGAGTGGGGCAAGGAGGTCGCGCCGGGATTGCTCGCGGTCGAGACTCCCGGCCATACGCCGGGTCACACTTCTTACGTGCTGTCGTCGGGATCTGGAAAAGTCTTCATCCAGTCCGACGTCACCAACAATCCGAATCCGTTCGCGACCAATCCGGGCTGGCACGCGTTCTTCGACCAGGACGCTGCCATGGCCGAAAAGACCCGTCGCCGGGTCTATGACATGGTGGCCGCCGAGAAGCTGCAACTGCAGGGCTTCCACTATCCGTTCCCCGGGCTCGCCAATATTGAGAAGGACGGCAATGGCTACCGGGTGATCCCGGCGCCGTGGAATCCAGTGATCTGAACCGCTTTCAGCATCCCGGAGCGCGCACCGTCAGCGCGCGAATCCGGAAAGCCGGGAGGTTGTGGCGCGACGTTCCGGGTTCGATGCTTCCGCGTTGCCCGGAATGACGGCGTTCGTATCTTGACGCGCGCCGTTCGCGACCCTATAGCCTCGTCCATGATCCTCATCGCGACCAATTCCATCGCCCGTCGCCGCCGCGCTTGCGCGGTATGGGCGGTCGTCTGCGTTTAAGATCATCGCCTCTGCCGCCGGATTACTTCCCGCGGCATCTTTCCTCGAAAAAGAAACGCGGTCGGTCTGGCGGCTCCTAGCTACCTCCGGAGTTCGACATGTATACGCCACCGCCGTTCAAGCCCGACCGCGCCGCAAGTCTCGCCTTTGCGGAAGCGCGCGGGTTCGGCCTTGTGTGCGCCTGGGACGGCGCCAAGCCGATCGCCTCGCCGCTGCCGTTCTACCTGTCCTACGCGGCGGACGGAACGCCGCGCGCGACCTTTCATCTCGCCCGTCACAATCCGCTGGTAAAGCTTGCGGGGACTTTGTCCTGGCTGCTGGCCGTCACCGGAGCGGATGCCTATGTGTCGGCGGACTGGTATGTTTCGCCGGATCAAGTGCCGACCTGGCTCTATCAGGCCGTGCACCTGACCGGTCCGGTGCGGCCGCTGTCGGATCATGAGCTGGCAGTGCAGATCGATACGCTCAGCGCCAAGTACGAGAATAGGCTATTGCCGAAGAAGCCGTGGACGTCGGCGAAGATGACCGCGGCGCGGCTGGAGGCGATGAAGAAGGCAATCGTGGGCCTTGAGATGACGGTTGAAGAGGTTGAGGGCAGCTTCAAGCTCAACCAGCATAAATCCGAAACCGACTACGCGGCGGTGGCGGGCGCGCTCGCCTCGCGGACCGATGCAGGGGCGCAGCAGATTGCAGATCTGATGCGGGAAGCGCGACCCGACGCCTTTGCAAGTGAAACGAACAAGCTCGAAAGGAGCGAGCCATGAGCCTCTCGGACGTCAAGCAATCCCCGACTGTCGGTAGCTCCGCCAGGCCTGCCGTGTTCGTCGACGGTGCCAGCGGAACAACGGGCCTCGGCATCAACGAGCGGCTTCGGCTGCAGAACGACGTGATGGTGAAGAGCATCGCCGAAGACAAGCGCAAGGACGCAGGCGCCAAGCGCGCGCTGATGGAGGAGGTGGATCTCGTGATCCTCTGCCTGCCGGACGATGCCGCGAAGGAGACTGTTGCGCTGATCGACAGCATGGGCGCGGCGGCCCCCCATGTGCTCGATGCCTCGACGGCGTTTCGGGTCGCCAGCGACTGGGCTTACGGCTTTCCCGAGCTCGCGCCGGATCAGGCGGAGAAGATCCGGGCGGCGCGGAAGGTCTCCAACCCCGGCTGCTATCCGACCGGCGCGATCGCGCTGCTCCGGCCGCTGGTCGACGCCGGCCTCCTGCCTGCGGATTATCCGGTCACGGTCAACGCCGTCAGCGGCTATTCCGGTGGTGGAAAGTCGATGATCGCAAGCTTCGAGGACGGCACGGCGCCGGCGTTCGAACTCTATGGTCTCGGTTTCGAGCACAAGCACGTGCCGGAGATGCAGCTTTACTCAAGGCTGACACGGCGGCCGATCTTCATACCGTCGGTGGGCAACTACCGGCAGGGCATGCTGGTGTCGGTGCCGCTGCAGCTCGAGACATTGCCAGGCAAGCCCGGCGTGGCTGACCTGCACTCGGCATTGGCGAAACGCTACGCTGGCAGCCGCTATGTCTCCGTCATGCCGCTGGAGAACGAGGCCGCCAGGAGCGGGCGGATCGAGCCCGAGGCGTTGAACGAGACCAACATGCTCGAGCTGTATGTCTTTGGCAGCGACAAGCACCATCAGGCGGTGCTGGTCGCACGTCTCGACAACCTGGGCAAAGGCGCCTCAGGCGCGGCGGTGCAGAACATGCGGCTGATGCTGGGGCTGCCCGACAAGTAGCACCGACGATTTATGGCCCATCATGGCCGGGCTGATCCCGGCCATGATGGCGTGCAGGGTTGCTCAGAACGCCCTGAAGATCGCGAGGGCTAGCACGGCCTGCGCAAGGAAGCCGATGACGAAGGCGAGGGTGCGGAACACCGGCAGGCCGAGCGTGTAGACGATCAGGTGCGCGACGCGCGACCAGAAATAGACCGCACAGGCGAGCACGGTCCATGTGCTGGAATAGTCGATTGCGTTGAGGATTAGGACCAGCGGCGCGAAGACGATAAGGTTCTCGACCGCATTGTCGTGCGCGAACATCAGCCGGTTTGCCCAGTCGGCCTGGGCCTTGTCGTTGCGCGAGGGGTTGGCCATCGCGCCGGCGAGGCCGCGGGTCTGGCAGCGGTTGATCATGTAGGGGATCCACAATACGCCGGTCAGAATCACCGTCAGCGTCAGCCAGAACAGTTCACGCGTCATTGGTTTCCCCTCGGTTGATCTGCGTCCCGTCGACGAGACGGGACGCTCGCTTATACCGAAGCGGCGCGCATCGCGCTACGCGCGCACCCGGACATAGCTGCCAGGGGCCTCTTCGATCGGCGGCAGCGCCTCCGAACCGACGGTGCGCGCCGGGACTTTCTCGGCATCGATGCTTTCCAGCCATTCGCGCCAATCGGGCCACCACGATCCCTTGTGCTCCCTGGCGCTCTTCAGCCAGTTGGAAAGCTTGGCGTCCTTGATGTTGTCGTTGGTCCAGTACTGGTACTTGTTGGCCGCCGGCGGATTGACCACGCCGGCGATATGGCCGGAGCCGGACAGCACATATTTCACCGGTCCGCCGAAGAACTGCGAGCCGTACAGCACCGATTCCGCCGGCGCGATGTGGTCCTCGCGGGTCGCGAGATTGTAGACCGGCACCTTCACCTTGGAGAGATCGAGCAGCGTGTTGTCCAGCACCATGCTGCCGGAGGAAAGCCGGTTCTCCAGGTAGCAGTTGCGCAGGTAATAGGAATGGTTCGCCGCCGGCATCCGCGTCGCATCGGAGTTCCAGTGCAAGAGGTCGAACGAGGCGGGCGGCTGCCCCTTCAGATAGTTGCTGACGACATAGTTCCAGATCAGATCGTTCGAGCGCAGCATGTTGAAGGCCATCGCCATCTTGCTGCCCTCGAGCACGCCCCGCTGCTCCATGTCGCGCTCGAGCGCGGAGATCTGGTCCTCGTCGACGAACACCAGCAGGTCGCCGGCATGGGTGAAGTCGACCTGCGCGGCGAAGAAGGTGGCCGACGTGGCGCGCACGCGGCGCTTCTCGGCGAGCCAGGCGAGCGTCGCGGCGAGCAGGGTGCCACCCACGCAATAGCCGACGGTGTGAACCTTCATCTCGCCCGTGACCTTCTCGATGACGTCCATCGCGGTCAGCGGTCCTTCGGTCATGTAGTCGGCGAAGCTCTTCTTGCCGAGCTCGCGATCCGGATTGACCCAGGAGATCACGAATACGGTCAGCCCCTGGTCGACGCACCATTTGATGAAGGACTTCTCGGGCCTGAGATCGAGGATGTAGTACTTGTTGATCCAGGGCGGCACGATCAGGAGCGGCGTGCGCAGCACCATCTCCGTGGTCGGCGAATACTGGATCAACTGCATCAAATCGTTTTGATAGATCACCTTGCCCGGCGTCGTCGCCATGTTGACGCCGACCGCGAGGTTGGTCGGGTCGGACTGGCGGATCCGCAGTGTGCCATGGCCCGCCTCGATGTCCTCCGCCAGCATCTTCATGCCGCGAACGAGGTTGTCGCCGTTCGTCTCCATGGTGGTGCGCAGCACTTCCGGATTGGTCAGAACGAAATTCGACGGCGCCAGCGCGTTGGTGATCTGCTGCACGTAGAATTCGGCCTTCTTGCGGGTGTGCGGATCGACGCCCTCGGCGTTGCGCACCAGGTCCTGCGCCCATTGCGTGGTGAGCAGATAGAGCTGCAGGATGAAATCGAAGAACTGGTTCGATCGCCATTCCGGGTCGGCGAAGCGCTTGTCGCGCGGTGCCGGATCGATCGCAGGCTTCGCCTCCTGACCGGCCATGCGGCGCGCGGCCGAGCCGAACAGGTCGAGATACGCCTTGCCGAGCCTGGTCTGGAGTTCGGCGGCCCGGTCCTGGTCCGCGAGCCAGTATTCGGCGACCGCGGTGAAGGTCTTGATCACCTCGGCGAACTCGCCTCCAGCCTTGTCCTTGATGTCAGCGCCCTCGCGCGGCTTCAGATAGGCTGCAAGCGCCTGGCCGGAGCTCTCCAGCGCACGCGCAATGTTCATCGCAAAGGCTTCGCCGTCGAATTTCTTCGCGGCCTGGGTTTCGATGGTAACGTCGCTCATGCAATCGACACTATCGCTTCGGTTCTCCCGCGTCATCGCGCGGTGCAGTAACGACGATGTAGGATTTCTCTAGGCTTTCGCATTGTTGCACTGCGACAAATTCCTCCCAGTTCCGACACATTGAAGCCGCATCAATCGGATTTGCTGTTCACGGCTTAATCGTTTCGGGCGACAATGGTTTGAACCGGTTGGGACGGGGCCGCCGCAACCAGACGATTTGTCGCTGCAAGGCTCGTACCAGTGATTAGTTACCGGCAAGTGGGGACTTCCGGACGTATGCGTATCGATCGAATGACAAGGCTGCTCGCGGCCGGCGCGCTGCTGGCATCGGCGTTTGCCCTTGGCGGATGCTCCACGTCCATCGCAGATCTTCCCGGCGTCGGGGTCCCCGCCGATGCCCCGGCGCGTCCCAAGGAAGCGGGCGGCTATCTGCCGGTGCACGACATGCCACCGGATCGTGAAGAGGCGCCGATGAAGCCGGCGGAGCAGGCCAAGATCGAGGCCGAACTGAAGGCTGCGCGCGACCGCCAGGCTGCGACCGCACAAAACGCCGGCAAGTGAAGTGGCCGCTAGCTAATCGCTGGCGCTGCCACCGCTACATGCTAAAAGAGCCTCAATTCAACCGCATATCCGGTCGCCGAGCCCAGATTTTGCGTCTGGAAACGCCCTAAGTCATTGATTGGGCGTAATTTCCGGCCCAAACCGGGTTTGGTTTCGGCAAGGCGCGCAAATCATCGCGCGATTCTGTCGTGCCGGTCGTCGGAGCAGGGTCCCATGGAAGAATTTTATCGCATTCGCCGTCTGCCGCCCTACGTCTTCGAGAAGGTCAACCAGGCCAAGGCAGCCGCGCGCAATGCCGGGGCCGACATCATCGATATGGGCATGGGCAACCCGGACCTGCCGACGCCGGCCCATGTGATCGAGAAGCTCAAGGAAACCCTCGGCAAGCCGCGGACCGACCGCTATTCGGCTTCGCGCGGCATCAACGGCCTTCGCAAGGCGCAGGCTGCGTATTACGCGCGGCGGTTCGGCGTGAAGCTCAACCCGGACACCCAGGTGGTGGCGACGCTGGGCTCGAAGGAGGGCTTTGCCAATGTGGCGCAGGCGATCACCGCGCCCGGCGATGTCATCCTGTGCCCCAACCCGAGCTATCCGATCCATGCCTTCGGCTTCCTGATGGCGGGCGGGGTGATCCGCTCGGTGCCGTCGGAACCGACGCCGCAATTCTTCGAGGCGGTGGAACGCGCGATCATCCATTCGATCCCGAAGCCGCTTGCGCTCGTGGTCTGTTATCCCTCCAATCCGACGGCCTATGTCGCCGATCTCGACTTCTACAGGGATCTCGTCGCGTTCGCGAAGAAGCACGAGATTTTCATCCTGTCGGATCTCGCTTACGCCGAAGTTTATTTCGACGACAACAATCCGCCGCCGTCGGTGCTGCAGGTGCCGGGCGCGATGGACGTCACCGTCGAATTCACCTCGATGTCGAAGACCTATTCGATGGCCGGCTGGCGCATGGGCTTTGCAGTCGGCAACGAGCGCATCATCGCAGCGCTGGCGCGGGTGAAGTCCTATCTCGACTACGGCGCCTTCACGCCGATCCAGGTGGCCGCGACCGCAGCGCTGAACGGGCCAGACGACTGTATCCGCGAGATGCGCGAGACCTATCGCCGGCGGCGTGACACGCTGGTGGAAGCGTTCGGCCGCGCCGGCTGGGAGATCCCGCCGCCGCAAGCTTCGATGTTCGCCTGGGCGCCGCTGCCGAAAGCATTCGAGGATGTCGGCAGCATGCAGTTCGCTACCCTCTTGGTGGAGAAATCAGGCGTCGTGGTGTCGCCCGGCGTTGCCTTCGGTGAGCACGGCGAAGGTTTTGTCCGCATCGCGATGGTGGAAAACGAGCAACGTATCCGCCAGGCCGCGCGCGGCGTGCGCCGCTTCCTTGAAAGCGGCATCGAAACGTTGCACAACGTGGTTCCTCTCGCCAACCGGCGTTAATCTCCTCGGCAGGTTTGTTCTCGATGGTTGCACCGCTGAAAGTGGGCATAGCGGGGCTTGGCACCGTTGGTGCCGAAGTCGTCCGCCTGATTGAGCAACAGGGAACGACCTTGGCGGCGCGCAGCGGTCGTGGCGTCCGCGTTGTCGCAGTCACCGCGCGGTCGAAGGCGAAGAAGCGCGGGCTCGATTTGCGCGGCATCGACTGGGTCGAAAGCCCGCAGGCGCTGGCCGAGGATTCCAATGTCGACTGCTTCGTCGAATTGATGGGCGGCGCCGATGATCCCGCCTTCTCGGCGATCGAGACCGCGCTGAAGGCCGGCAAGTCGGTGGTGACGGCCAACAAGGCGCTGATCGCCAAGCATGGACTGCGGCTCGCCAAGGCCGCCGAGCAGCATGGTGGCGCACTGAATTTCGAGGCCGCGGTCGGCGCGGCCATTCCCGTGATCAAGACGCTGCGCGAGGGGCTCTCCGGCACCAGCGTCAACCGCGTCTACGGCATCCTCAACGGCACCTGCAATTACATCCTGACGCGGATGGAGCAGGAGGGATTGTCGTTCGAGGAATGTTTGAAGGACGCGCAGCGGCTCGGTTATGCCGAAGCCAATCCGTCGTTCGATGTCGACGGGCACGATACCGCGCAAAAGCTTGCGATCCTGGCGAGCCTCGCCTTCGGCACCAAGGTCGCGCAAACCGCGGTCTATGTCGAAGGCATTTCCTCGATCACGCCCGAGGATCTGCGTGCGGCGGAGGAACTCGGATATCGCGTCAAGCTGCTCGGCGTTGCCGTGCGAACCGCAAAGGGCATCGAGCAGCGCGTGCATCCGACCATGGTGCCGAAATCTTCGTCGATTGCCCAAGTCATGGGCGTCACCAATGCGGTGACGATCGACGGCGAGGGCATTCCGCCGATCACTCTGGTCGGACCGGGCGCGGGCGGGGCGGCGACTGCGTCCGCCGTGGTTGCCGATATCGCCGACGTGGCGCGCGGCATCCGCGCAACGCCGTTCGGCCGGCCGGTCGACAGCCTACGCGCGACGACCAAGGCGCCGATGGAGCGCCATGAGGGCGGCTATTACATCCGCCTTCTGGCCCGTGATCACGCCGGCACCGCCGCAACCATCGCAACGCGGCTCGCGGAACAGAAGATTTCGCTGGAATCGATCGTGCAGCGCCACCGCAATGGCAGCGATGTTAACGGTTCGGCCAAAAAAGCTTCACCGGTTCCGGTCATTCTGATTACCTATGCGACCAATGAAGACGCGGTTCATCGGGCGCTCAAGGCCGTGCAGCGCGACAGGGTCATCAGTGGTCGCCCACAGGTGATACGAATTGAGAAAAATTAGTGTGCGATAGCGAACGCCTTCTACGTTAAATGATTGAATGCGGGCGAGGGGCCCGAAGGCTGAAGGAGTGTTGAGATGTCGACCCATATTTCCGTCCCGCCGCAGCTCTTGCTCGAGCGCATCCTCACGCTCGAAATCGTGCGGGTCACGGAGCGGGCGGCGGTGTCGGCCGCGCGGTTGCGCGGCCACGGCCAGGAGAAGGCGGCCGACCAGGCCGCGGTCGACGCGATGCGCCGCGAACTCAACAAATTGCCGATCGAGGGCACGGTCGTGATCGGCGAGGGCGAGCGCGATGAAGCGCCGATGCTGTTCATCGGGGAGAAGGTCGGGCTCAATGCCGGCCCGCAGGTCGATATCGCCGTTGATCCGCTGGAAGGCACCACGCTCTGCGCCAAGAACATGCCGGGCGCGATCGCGACCATGGCGATGGCCGATGGCGGCACGCTGCTGCACGCGCCTGACGTCTACATGGAGAAGATCGCGATCGGTCCAGGCTACGACAAGAACGTCATCGAGCTCGATGCGTCGCCCGCCGACAACATCCAGCGGCTGGCCAAGGCCAAGGGCGTGCCGGCATCGGCGATCACGGCGCTGGTGCTCGACCGTCCGCGCCATGCCGACATCATCGCGAGCATCCGCTCGACCGGCGCCGCCGTGCGCCTGATCACCGACGGCGACGTCGCCGGCGTGATCCATACCACCAACCCGGACGAGACCGGCGTCGACATCTACATGGGCACCGGCGGTGCGCCCGAGGGCGTGCTGGCGGCTGCCGCGCTGCGCTGCATCGGCGGCCAGATGCAGTGCCGCCTCATCCTCGACAGCGACGAGAAGCGCGAGCGCGCGCAGAAGATGGGCATCACCGATCCGAAGATGATCTACGGCATCGAGGACATGGCGCGCGGCGATTGCCTGTTCGCCGCCACCGGCGTCACCACCGGCTCGCTGCTCACAGGCGTCAAGTTCAAGAAGAACACGATCGAGACCGAGACGGTGGTGATGCGCTCGGTCACCGGCACCGTGCGCTACATCAAGGCGGAGCACCGCCAGCTCGAGAAGTTTCATCTCGACTGAGATGGCCTGCAGGATGCGCCTTGAGGCGCATCCTGCAACGACAACAACAAGAACGGGAGGCGAGCATGGCCGATCTTTCGGCGGTCAAGGCGCTGGTGTTCGACGTGTTCGGTACCGTCGTCGACTGGCGCACCAGCCTGATCAACGACTTCACGAAGTGGTCGAAGACGCGCGGCATCGAAGCCGACTGGACCGCCCTCGTTGACGGCTGGCGTGCAGTCTACGTCGCCTCGATGGACGAGGTGCGCAAACATCCCGAGCGCGGCTATGTCATCCTCGATGTGCTGCACCGCCGCTCGCTGGAGAAGCTGGTCGAGCAGCACGGGATCAAGGGATTGACCGACGCCGACCTGCAGTACCTGACCACGGGCTGGCACCGCCTGCATCCGTGGCCCGACAGCGTGGCGGGGCTGACGCGGCTGAAGACGAAATACATCATCTCGCCGCTCTCGAACGGCAACGTCGCGCTGTTGACCAACATGGCGAAGTTCGCGGGGTTACCCTGGGACCTCGTCATGTCGGCCGAATTGTTCGAGCACTACAAGCCGGATTCTGAGACCTATCTCGGCGCCGCGAAATTGCTGTGCCTGCCACCGGAGCAGGTGATGATGGTCGCCGCGCACAATGGCGACCTCAAGCATGCGCAACAGAACGGCCTGAAGACCGCCTTTGTGGCGCGTCCGACCGAATACGGCCCGCTGCAGAAAGTCGACTTCGAAGCGACCGGCAACTGGGACATCGTCGCCAAGGATTTCGGCGCGATTGCGGATCGTATGGGCTGTTAGCTGAGCAGTTCGTCGCGAAAAGCCAAGACGAGCGCCACACAGAAGGTCCGCACCCTGAGGAGCGGCCCTCGGGCCGCGTCTCGAAGGATGGCTGCAGGTGATATCGGGGCCTCATGGTTCGAGACGCCGCTGCGCGGCTCTTCGCCATGAGGGGACAACACCCAGCACTTCGGCTTAAGAAGCAGCCCCGCAAAGAATGACGCCGTACCAGCCGAGACCCCTGTAGGTCTCGTAGCCCGGCGTGGCGTGGAAGGCGACCAGCGCGCCGGAGCGGTCCTGGTAGAAGCCGCTGCGCTGGCCGCCCAGCGAGAGCGAGACGTGCTCGGTCAGAAGACCTTTTCGGTCCGACGCCGCGATCACCCGGAAATTGGAATCGATCAGGAGCACGCGCGCTCTATCGGCCGCGCCGACGCGAATGCCCTGGACGATGGCGCGCGCCTGCGGCTCCCAGTCGAAATGGATCGCGAGCACGCCGGTCGGTTTGCCGTGAGCCTTGCCGCCTTCGCGGACGCTGGCGCAATAGGTTGCGACTTGGGCGTTGCCAAGCAGCGGCTGGCACTCGATGTCGCCGGCGACATAGTCGTCGCCCGAGCGCAGATCGCGCGCCTGGCGAAACCATTTGGTCGTCGCAACATTCTGACCGATCACCTTGAAGCGATCGGCGCGCCCGTTGGCGATCACATTGCCCTCGAGGTCGCAGAGCCAGAGATCGAGATAGACGGTGTAGGCGGAAAGGATCACGGCGAGCCGCTCGGACGCGTGCGCCACCACCGCCGGCTCAGGCGACGCGGCGCAGTCGATGACGGCGGAATCGGTCGCCCACCAGCGCACGTCGCAGGTCCGTTCGTAGAGATTGCGGTCGATCAGCTCGATCGCGTTCAGCGACAGATCCACCATGCGCTCGCCGCGCGAGCGGTCGGTCATGCGTTCGATCGAGCTCATGAGGCTGCCGGTCCGCCTGGTTAGCTGCGTCTCGAGCTCGCGGGCGATGGTCTCGACCTGCTGGCCGACGCCGCGCACCTCCTGCGCCACCACAGCGAAGCCGGCGCCTTGCGCGCCGGCGCGCGAACTCTCGATCAGCGCGTTCAGCGCCAGCATCTTCATCTGGTTGGTGATCTTCTGGATCGATCTTGTCTTCTCGCAGGCGATCTGGTTGACCTCTGCGGTCAGCCGCGCGATCAGGGCCGAAATATCGGATTCATCATCGACGTCAGGCGAGAGCGCCGATTCGTTCGCGACTGATTTCGCGCGCGCAAGCGCGATGGACATCGGCGGACTTCCCCTGCGTTATGCCTTTGACCGCTTGCAGCGGACCGGACGGAACCAAAAAATCGCACATTAAACACACGCCCAATTTCGGGGATTTGCGCTAACGTCGGCTTAATTTTCCGAAATTGCTACCTATGTAGGACTGCACTTTATTTCGGCATTCCGCTGTTTCCCGCTGTGAATCCTCCTCCAAATACCAACCGACGAAGGCGTCAGCACGCCTCCAAAACGAATCCGCGTCCTCCGTATCCTGCGAAAAGTGGGCAAAACCACCTGGTAGCGCTTCGCGATTGCCCGCTCAGGGTCAAGGATGGGAGCGCTGATTCGCGCATCCGCCAGTGCTGCTCGTCGTCGGGACCGTTATGACGCTTCACACCGCCATCCTGCCCGTGGAGATGCCGCCGGCCTTTCTCGGCGTGGCGCGCTCGCTCACCGGCAAGTTCTGGCGCGACCGCCTGGACGCGCGGGGTGCGGCACGGGCGCTCGCGATCGTGCAGCGCCATCAACTGCCGGAAATGCTGGCGCGCCTGCTCGCGGGCCGCGACGTCGCGATCGATGACGTGCCGGATTTCCTCGATCCGACCATCCGCAAACTGATGCCGGATCCCTTCACCGTGACCGCAATGGAAGCGGCGGCGAAGCGGATCGCGGATGCGGCGATGCGCAACGAGAAGGTCGCGATCTTCGGCGATTACGACGTCGACGGCGCGACCTCGGCGGCGCTGCTCGCCTGGCATTTGCGGCATTGTGGACTCGATCCGCTGATCCACATTCCCGATCGCCTGTTCGAGGGCTACGGCCCGAACACGGAAGCCGTGCGTGCGCTGGCGGCCAAGGGGGCGACGCTCCTTGTGACGGTTGATTGCGGCACCACGAGCCTGGAGCCGCTCGCGGAGGCGCGGCGGCTCGGCATGTCCGTGGTCGTCATCGATCACCATCAATGCGGCGAGGTGCTGCCCGAGGTCGACGCGCTGGTCAATCCGAACCGGCTCGACGATCTCTCCGGTCTTGGCCATCTCGCGGCCGTCGGCCTCGTGCTGGTGACCCTGGTCGCCGTGAATCGGGACTTGCGCCAGCGCGGTTTCTGGACATCGGAAATGCCCGAGCCGGACCTGCTCGGCATGCTGCATCACGTCGCGCTTGGGACGGTGGCCGACGTCGCGCCGCTGATCGGGCTCAACCGCGCCCTCGTCGCCAAGGGGCTGATCGCGCTGCGCAGGCGCGACCATGTCGGGCACACCGCGCTGATGGATGTGGCCCGGCTCAACGGCCCGCCGGAGGCCTGGCACCTCGGCTTCATGCTGGGGCCGCGCATCAATGCCGGCGGGCGGATCGGCCGCGCCGATCTCGGCGTGCGGCTGCTGCTGGAAGGCGACACCTCGGAGGCGGCACGGATCGCGGCCGAGCTTGATCGTCTCAACAGCGAGCGGCGCGTCATCGAACAGGCGGCCGAAGCGCAGGCCGAGGCGGAGGCGCTGGCCGCGCTCGGGCTGGAGGACAAGGGCTCCGTCATCGTCACCGCCGCCGAGGGCTGGCATCCCGGTGTCGTCGGTCTTGTGGCCTCGCGTCTCAAGGAGAAGTTTGGCAGGCCGGCCTTTGCCGTCGCGCTTGAGCCGGGCGGCATCGGCACCGGCTCGGGCCGCTCGATCGGCGGCGTCGATCTCGGCAAAGCGGTGCGGCAGGCGGTGGCGGATGGTTTGTTGCTGAAGGGCGGCGGCCACGCGATGGCTGCGGGCGTGACGCTGCGCAGGGAGAAGCTTGCGGAGTTCCGCGCCTATCTGGAAAGCGTGCTCGCCGCCGACGTCGCCAATTCGCGCCACGAGCATGAATTGTTCATCGACGGCGCGGTGAGCGCACGCGCCGTGACGGTGGAGTTTGCGGCGATGCTGAACCGCGCCGGCCCGTTCGGTGCCGGCAATCCGGAGCCGGTGATCGCGCTGCCGGCGCACCAGCTCGTCTACGCCGACGAAGTCGGGCAGGCGCACTTGCGCCTGCGCTTCAAGTCGGGCGACGGCTCGATCGTGAACGGCATGGCGTTCCGTTCGGTCGGCCAAAAGCTCGGCAATGCGCTGATACAGAACCGCGGCCAGCCGCTCCATGTCGCAGGCTCGCTCGCGATCGACCGTTGGCAAGGCAGCGAACGTGTGCAATTGCGTGTGCTCGACGTCGCGGTCCCCGACCAGGGGCCCGCGGTCATCAGATAAGAAAACAGTCGGGAGAGCACATGGCAGGACAGGTTGAAGGCAAGGTGGCTTTGGTCACCGGCGGCGCCTCGGGTATTGGCGCGGCGGTGGCCGAATTGTTGGCGCAGGAGGGCGCCACGGTTGTGGCGACCGATATCGACGAACTCAGGGGACCGGAACTGGTCGCCGGCATCAACAAGGCCGGCGGCAAAGCGGTGTTTCTGCAGCAGGACGTGACCAGCGAGGCGCGCTGGGCGGACATCATCGCGGAGATCGACAAGCGTTTCGGCCGGCTCGATGTGCTGGTCTCCAACGCCGGCATCGGCATCTCCGTGCCCTCGATTGTGGACATGACGTTCGCCGACTGGCGCCGGCAGACGTCCATCAATCTCGACGGCGTTTTCCTCTCTGTGAAATATTCCCTGCCGCTGATGCGGAAAACCGGCGGTGGGTCCGTGATCATGATGTCCTCGCTTGCGGGCCTTCGCGGCGCGGCCGGATTGGCTGGCTATTGCGCGACCAAGGGCGGCGTGCGGCTGTTTGCGAAAGCGGTCGCGATGGAGTGCGCCGCTGCAGATGACGGTATCCGCGTCAACTCTGTGCATCCTGGCATCATCGACACGCCGATCTGGGGCAAGATTCCGACGGAGGCGACTGGCAGAGGGGCGA
The DNA here is from genome assembly GCF_020194175.1 of Bradyrhizobium sp. BRP22. Taxonomy (GTDB): domain Bacteria; phylum Pseudomonadota; class Alphaproteobacteria; order Rhizobiales; family Xanthobacteraceae; genus Bradyrhizobium. Next base: position 35,427 of record NZ_JADYVX010000007.1, read on the forward strand.
ACGCGCCGATCGACCCGGAAGAGCGAGCGAAGCTCGCAACACCGCTCGCCCGCGCTGGTCAGGCGGCGGAGATCGCCAGCGGCGTGCTTTACCTGGCCTCCGATGCGTCACGCTACGTGACGGGGACTGAGCTCGTCATCGACGGCGGCATGAATGCGGGTGCTGTCGCGCGCAAGGCGTGACGTTCCGCGTCATTGCGAGCGTAGCGAAGCAACCCATCTCTCAACTCGTGGCGACGTGGATTGCTTCGTCGCTGTCGCTCCTCGCAATGACGATGTGTCAATTGCCCTGCCGCAGCCGCGCCAGCACCTTCAGTCCGCCGTAACCATCCGCGGGCAATAGCCCCATCTTGGTCTGATAATCCCGGATCGCCTTCATCGTATCGTTGCCGACGCGGCCGTCGGTGCCGCCGGTATCGAAGCCGGCCTTGGTGAGCCGCGTCTGCATCTCCTGCACCTCGGCCAGCGTCAGCGCGCGTTCCGAGCCGGGGAAGGGATGAATGAACGGCGGAGCGCCCAGAATGCGGTCGCCGAGATGGCAGATCGCCAGCGCATAGTTCATCGAGGGATTGTAGCTGCGCACGGCATAGAAATTCGGCCCCAGCAGGAAGGCGGGGCCGCCTGCGACCGGAATCCATAGCTGCGCCGATGCATTCGGCTGCGGGAACGGCTGGCCGTCGGCGCGGGTGACGCCGGCACTGGCCCACGCCGCGTAGCTGCGGCTGCCGCTTGTGCCGCCGCTGGCGCGCACCTCGTAACCCCAATGCTCGCCGCGGTGATATTTGCCGCGGTTGACGAGGTATTTCGCGGTCGACCCGAGTGCATCGTCCGGCCGGCCGAATGGCGAGACCTTGCCGTCGCGGTCATAGTCGAAGCCGACATTGAGCCACACTTCCGGCATCCACTGCGAATGTCCCATCGCGCCGGCCCAGGAGCCGCGCATCTCCTCCGGCGTACTCCAGCCGCGGTCGACGATCCTGAGCGCGTTGATCAGCTCGGTCTCCCAATAGGCCTTGCGGCGCGGCTCGTTCCAGGCGAGCGCGGCGAGTGCGGGGAATACCGGCTTCATGTGGTTCTGCTGCACCAGGGGATCGCCATAGGCGGACTCGACGCCCCACAAGGCCAGCAGCGTGCCGCGTTCGACGCCAAAATCCTTTTCGATCCGCGCAAACAGCGCCTCGTTCTTCTTGAGCGCCTCGCGGCCATTGATGATGCGCCAGTCGGAGACGCGGCGGTTGATGTACTGCCAGATCTGCTCGTTGAATTCCGGCTGCTTCTGCATTTGCCGGAACACGCTCATGTCGGGCTCGATACGGCCCATCACGCGCGTCCAGGTCGCCTCCGAAATTCCCTTGGCGAGCGCGCGGGCGCGGAAATTGTCGCGCCACTGGTCGAAGCCCGCTGGCGCCGCGAACGCGGCCAGCGGACAGGTGAGCAGGCCACCGGCCGCGATGCCGCCCTGCAGGAAAGTCCGGCGGGTAGGGGATGTCAGGGAATCAAGCTGCTTCATGATCTCAGTCTAACGGCGCGGCCCGTGCACACCAAAGGCCACGACGCCGCGGGAACTAGCTATCCTGCAGGTCTGTGGCGATTTTGGACAGCCAGCGGCGCACGATCAGTTCCGCTTTAGGGTTGAGCCCGTCGGCCAGCCGCCGGTCCACGGCGTGAGCGTGGCGTCGGCATTTTTCCAGAATCGCTGTTCCGCGCCTGGTCAGCGTCCATTGCAGGACGCGGCCATGGACCGGATGCGGTGTCTTCCGGATCGCGCCGTCGCGCTCGAGATTGCGGATGATGACGCCGACCGTCTGCGGCGTCAGCAGCGCCACCCGCGCGAGATCGGCGCCGGACAGCCCGGGGTAGGCGCGCAGCATCGTCAGCACCACGAATTGCGGCGGGGTGACCCCGAGCGTTCCCAGCGCCCGTTCCATCGTCAGTCGCGTCGCAGCCTGCGCCTGCCGCAGGAGATAGGCGAGGTAGCCCTGTTCGCCGCGCTTGCCCTGGCCGGGCGGCGGCGGATGGATCATCGCGAGCGCAGGATTTTCCGCGGCCGTTTTCCGGTTGCGAGCCGGACTTTTCGAGTTTCCGCCTTGTCGTTTCTTGCGGGCCGTGACCGATTTCCTGCCGGTGGACCGTGATGCCTTGCGCGACATATCAGTACTCTTATAATATCTGAGAACTCTTATAACACGAGTGAGAAGCCGATGTCATACGCGAGAAGCGAATACGCCGACTTTCAGAAGCTGGCACCCGATGTCTACGATGCCGTGCGGGCGCTGGGCCAGATGGCGGCCAAGGCCGGGCTCGACAAGCAACTGCTCGAACTGGTCAAGCTGCGCGCCTCGCAGATCAACGGCTGTGCCTTCTGCGTGCAGTTTCACATCCTGCAGGCCGAGAGCCTCGGCATACCCGCCGACAAGCTCAACCTCGTCGTGGTCTGGCGCGAGGCTCCGCAGTTCTCGAGCCGCGACCGCGCCGCGTTGGCGTGGACCGAAGCCCTCACGAAACCGGGCGATGGAGTGAGTGATGAGGTATATGACGAAGCGCGCGCGGAATTCTCCGAGCAGGAATTGAGCTATCTCACCTCGGCGATTGCGGCGATCAATGTCTGGAACAGGTATGGCGTCGCCTATCGCTGGACGCCACCGGCGCGGAAGCCGTCACCGGTCGGCGCCACTGCGTCGTGAGTCCGGAGGGCAGAGGGGACGAATAACGTCTGTCTCCAAAAGGAGAGCAACATGGCATCAGTGCTGGCGACAGCTCCTTTCGCGCCGACGCGGCCGATCTCGCTCGCGGTCATTGCGGGTCTTGCCTGTGCCCTGGTCGCTGCGAAGACATTGCCGGCGGCGATGGACGCGGTATCCGGAGCCATCGCGCCGCTTTGCGCGAACGCCGCCGAGGGATCGCCGCTCGACAAGGTCGAGCCGATTGGCTCGTACGCGCTGCCAAACGTGCCGGGCAAACGAGTGACCATCGTGCGCGTGTTCTACGGCCCCGGAGGTTTCACGCGTGCGCATCGGCATGCCGGTTCGGTGACGGCCTATATCACCAAGGGCGAAATTCGTTCGCAGCTCGGCGGCGGACCGCTCGAGACGTTCAAGGTCGGCCAATCCTTCTTCGAGCCGCCGGGCTCGACGCACCTGGTTTCGGCCAATGCCAGCAACACGGAGCCTGCAGAGTTGATCGCGGTGTTCGTCGCCGACGAGGGCGCGCAGCTCACGACGTTTCTCGAGTAGCTAATTGCCGCCGCCTTCCTGCGGATCGAGGCGTTGGATCACATCCTCCGGCTGCGCGTGCGCCACCGCGGCGGCTGCTGGTGGTTCGGGGCCGATCTCGCGGCCGCGGCCGCGGATCAGGCGTTCGTAGGCGGAGACCAGCGTGGTGTAGGGATTGACCCAGAGCCAGCCGTCGCGTGTGAACACCTGCACGTCGAAATGCAGGTGGCGGGTGGTGCCGTTCGGATGATCGAGATAGTTCGAGACCACGCCGATCTTTTCGCCTTCGGTGACGCGTCGCCCGTTGAGAAGGCCGTCGGCGTCCATCGCCGACGGGTTCATATGCATATAGCGGAAGCGAATATGCTCGGTCTGGGTGTTGACCTGCAGCGTTGCGCCTTGCTGGCCCGGCGAGCGGATTACGACGCCATCGCGCACTGCGACGACCGCCTGCCGCTTGGGATCACAGGGCTCGCCCTCTTTGTTGGGCGGGCAGGCGCCCGGGCGGATATCCTGCCCCTGGTGGCCAAAGCCAGTGGCGCACTGGCCGACTTCGAAACTGCGCGCCTCGCAAAAATTGTCCTGCCAGGGATATTGGTCGGCGCGCCTGCCGAAGGATTGCGAATGGACGAAAGCGGGCGCCTTCGCCAGTGGAAAGCGGATCTGCGAATAGGCAGTCAGGTCGGTGCGGCCGGCCTGTTTACGGTAGCCGCTGTTGGCAACGATGTCGCCGCTCGGCCGGTAGGTGAAATCGGGTGAAGCGGTGGCCGGCCGCTCGGCGCTGATGGAGGCGATGTCCCGGCGCACCCGCGCGGGTTGGCCGCCGGTGACGCGCAGCGCTTTCAGGAAGCGCTCGGCAACCGGATAGGCTTCGCGGCAGGCCAGTCGCCGCAGCCGTGGCACGCTGTCGAGGCAGTGGATCGAGACCACATAGGGTACGCCGAAGCGGGTGAAGGCATAGCGCACATAGCCTTCGCGGATGACGCGTCGAATATCCGGATACTGTGCCGAAAGCGATTTGACCGGCTCACCCTTGCCGCCGAGCCGGTCGTTGAGATCATAGAGCAGCAGCGAGCCGGTAATATGTACCTCGACCGGTCTCGCGAAAGTCCGCTCCGGCATTTCGCCCGCACCCGGTTCGAGTGCGAACATCGCGTCATAACCGGCGGCTCCGGCATGGAAGAGATCGGCCGGGCGGAAGTCGGCCTGATAGCGTGACACGGATAGGCTCTGAGACGCGCTGCCCTGTCGTGCCTCCAGATAGCTTGCGGTATCGAACGGCAACAGCACCGGGATTGGGCTGCGGCCGATGCCTGGGAATAGCTGCGAGGTGATCGCATTCAATTGCACCAGCGCGGGCCTCGATCGCGGATCGTAGGAAGGCACGCGGCGCTGGCTGGCAAAGCTGAAGTTCGCGGCGATCGACGGCTGGGTGTTGATCTCGGCGCGAAGCTGATCGAGCACGGCGCGCCATTCGACGCGCACGGCTGAGATCGAAGGGGTACGGAATTCGTCGGCGGAAGCGGCGAGGGGGCTGGCAAGGAACGACGCGAAAGCTGCCAGCCAGAATGCGACAAAGCGGACAGCTTTCCCTTTCAACGCGTCGCCCCCCGGCGCGGCACCCCCTTAATCCGATCGGCTAATCCTTTGCGCGTTCGACGTAGGAGCCGTCTTCGGTCATCACCACGATGCGCGTGCCGGTGCTGATGTGCGGCGGCACGGCGGTGCGAACGCCGTTCGAGAGGACGGCAGGCTTGTAGGAGGAGGAGGCGGTCTGGCCCTTCGTCACCGGCTCGGTCTCGACGACCTCAAGCGTGGCGCGCTGAGGCAACTGGATCGCCACCGGATTGCCGTCATGCATCGAGAGCTTCACGGTCATGTTTTCCTGCAGGTACGGCGCGGACGAGCCGACGATGTCCTTCGGAACCTGGACCTGGTCGTAGGTCTCGCCATTCATGAAGTGGAAGCCGTCGGCGTCCTCGTAGAGGTAGTTGAAGTTGCGATCCTCAACTGTTGCCTTCTCGACCTGGTCGGTGGTCTTGTAGCGTTCCGAGACCTTCACGCCGTCGCCGATGCGACGCATTTCGATCTGGCTGACCGGGGTTCCCTTGCCGGGATGGATGTTTTCGGCGGATAGCACCACATAGAGCCTGCCATCCTGCTCGATGACGTTGCCCTTGCGGATAGAACTGGCGATGACTTTCAAAGCGGTTTTCCTGAATGGTTAGGCCGCCGGCTCAGCTCGGCTGATGCGCTCGGCGGCCTGGCGGGCAGTTTCGGGCTGCAACATACTGATTTGCTGTCGCGATGCCAGCCTTTTGCGGCCGGTTCTGCCAGGTTGCTGACAGGTGTGGCGCCGGCCACGCCCTGTCAACCACGCGTAAGGTACGGAATCTGCACGAGCTTGACGTCGGGAGGACGAAGCCGCAGACGGGAGGGCGATCCGCCGGCAAACTGGACCTCCCTGCAGGTGAGATTCAGGGTGAGTCACGTAAGAAGACGTGTAGAAATCAAGTGATTTCAATGGTTTTTGCTGAGATTCTCAACTTGCTGCTCGATCACCGGAAGTGCCATATGAAGCGGCGTTCGGTGGTGGTGCGTTCATGATCGGCGTCGATCGGCCATCGCCCTGGTGGACGCCCTTGCGGCATGCCGACAGACGGCCGTTTCTTGCGGCGCGCAGCGCGGTGACGAGGGCGGTGCGAACCTGGTTCGAGAAGCGGGGATTTTCGGAGGTCGAGACCGGCGTCCTGCAGATTTCGCCCGGCAACGAGACCCATCTGCATGCGCCACGCACGGAGCTGACGCGTGCCGATGGCAGCCGCGTGCAGCGCTACCTGCGGACGTCACCCGAGTTTGCCTGCAAGAAACTGCTGGCCGCGGGTGAAACCAAGATCTTCGAGTTCGCCCGCGTCTTCCGCGACCGCGAGCGCGGTGACCTCCATTTGCCCGAGTTCACCATGCTGGAATGGTATCGCGCCAATGATGACATCGACGCCATAGTGACCGACACCCTTTTGGTCATCGCCGAGGCAGCGCACGCGACCGGCATCGGGCGATTCTCGTTCCGCGGCAAGACCGCCGATCCCAATGCGTTGCCTGAAGAGCTGACGGTCGCGTCCGCCTTTGAGCGCTTTGCCGGGATCGATCTGTTGGCCACCATCGTTGACGGCGAGGGCGACCGTGGGGCGCTTGCGAATGCAGCCCGGGAACGGGTACGAATCGCCGAGGATGACACCTGGTCGGATATTTTCAGCAAGGTTCTGGTGGAGCATGTCGAGCCCCATCTCGGACAGGGGCGCCTGACCGTGCTGTCCGACTATCCGATCCCGGAAGCGGCGCTGGCGCGCGCAGATCCGTCCGATCCTGATGTCGCCGAGCGGTTCGAGGTCTATGCCTGCGGCGTCGAACTCGCCAACGGATTCGGCGAATTGACCGATGCCGCCGAGCAGCGCCGTCGCTTCGCCGCGGCCATGGACGAGAAAGAGCGCCGCTACGGCGAGCGCTATCCGCTGGATGAGGACTTCATTGCGGCCGTCGGCGCGATGCCGGAGGCGAGCGGGGTGGCGCTCGGCTTCGACCGGCTGGTGATGCTGGCAAGCGGGGCGCCAAGGATCGATCAGGTGGTCTGGACGCCGCCAGCAGGAGAGACATGAACCGGATCGACCGAAAGCTGACCGCAACGCTACGTCAGCCCGCCGAACTGATCGAGCGCGGCCTGGCGCCAGAGGCGGCGCTTGCCGATCTCGAACAGGTCGCCGCGCGCTATGCGATCGCGGTGACGCCCGACGTCGCGGCGCTGATCGACCCGGACGATCCGAACGATCCGATCGCGCGGCAGTTCATCCCCGCCGCGGGCGAACTTGTCACGCGACCCGGCGAGAACGCCGATCCGATCGGCGATGACGCGCATTCGCCTGTTCCCGGCATTGTGCACCGCTATCCAGACCGGGTGCTGTTCAAGCTCGTGCATGTCTGCGCGGTCTATTGCCGGTTTTGCTTCCGCCGCGAGATGGTCGGACCGGGCAAGGCGACCGCGCTGTCGGAAGATGCCTATCGCGATGCGCTTTCCTATATCCGCTCACGTCCGGAGATCTGGGAGGTGATCCTGACCGGCGGCGATCCATTGATGTTGTCGCCGCGGAGATTGACCGAGATCATGGCCGACATCGCGGCTATCGATCACGTCAAGATTGTCCGCCTGCACACGCGCGTGCCGGTGGCCGATCCGGCGCGCGTCAGTCCGGAGATGACCCGCGCGCTGCGCGTGGACGGCACGACGACCTGGATCGCGATCCACGCCAATCATCCGCGCGAACTGACGCCCGAGGCGCGTGCCGCTTGCGCGCGGCTCGCAGATGCCGGCATTCCCCTGGTGAGCCAGACCGTGCTGCTCAAGGGCGTCAACGATGATGCCGCCACATTGGAGGCCTTGATGCGAGCGTTTGTCGAATGCCGGATCAAGCCCTACTACCTGCACCACGGCGATCTAGCGCCCGGCACCGCGCATCTGCGCACGAGCATCGAAGCTGGTCAGGAGCTGATGCGGTCGTTGCGGGGCCGCGTTTCCGGCCTGTGCCAGCCCGATTACGTGCTCGATATTCCGGGCGGCCATGGCAAGGCGCCGATCGGGCCGCGCTATTTGTCGCAGGAGAATCCCAGACGACGTGAAGGAACTAACGAAACACGCTATCGTATCGTCGATTATTGCGGTGACGTGCATCTCTATCCACCTAAGGTGTGATCCGGAGGTGCATCAACATCGACGGTGCGGAACCGGTGCGGTAGAGTGTTGAAAGGCAGGAGAATCAGGATGCGGAAAACAATCTTGTCGATGGCACTTGTGACCCTGATCGGTGCGCCTGCCTTTGCGCAGGGCGGGACTTCGACAGTGCCGAAAAGCAGCCCCGAAGTCAGGCCAATTCCGGAAGCACCGATCGGCCACCGTCAGCCGCGCCGCTCGGAGGTGCCGAGCGAGAGCAATATCAGCGATCCGAACAATCCCGTGAACAAGGAAGACGCGGCCCTCGATCGCAAGATCAAGAGTATCTGCAGGGGTTGCTGAGCGAGCCGCCGGGCGCCGCGACGCCCAGCGTCACGTATCTGCGAGCGCCTAGGCCAACAATTCCCGGACATCGCGGCATTGCTCCTTGCGCCGCCCCTCGACCGCATCGGCGAGCACATTCAGCGCGGACACTGTCGTGTTCCAGTCGATGCAGCCATCGGTGATGCTCTGCCCGTAGGTGAGCGCGACCCCCGGCACCACATCCTGCCGCCCGGCGACCAGGTTGCTCTCGATCATCACGCCCATGATGCGCATCTCGCCGCCGGAAACCTGGCCGGCGATGTCGGCAACGACCAGCGGCTGGTTTTCCGGCTTCTTGCTGCTGTTGGCGTGGCTGGTGTCGATCATCATGCGCTGATTGACGCCTGAACGCGCCAGCTCGCCTGCGGCGGCATCGACGCTCGCCGCATCGTAGTTCGGCGTGCGGCCGCCGCGCAGGATGATGTGGCAATCCTCGTTGCCGCTGGTCGCCGCGATCGCCGAGCGCCCGCCCTTCGTCACCGCCATGAAATGGTGCGGGTGCGAGGCCGATTTCACCGCGTCGGCGGCGATGCGCACATTGCCGTCGGTGCCGTTCTTGAAGCCGACCGGACAGGAGAGGCCGGAGGCAAGCTCGCGGTGGATCTGGCTCTCGGTCGTGCGCGCCCCGATCGCGGCCCAGCTGACGAGATCGGCGATATATTGCGGTGTCGTCATGTCAAGGAATTCGGCGCCGGCCGGCAGGCCGAGATTGTTGACGGCGGACAGCACGCTGCGGGCGAGCCGCAGGCCCTTGTTGATGTCGAAACTGCCGTCAAGGTTGGGATCGTTGATCAGCCCCTTCCAGCCGACAGTGGTGCGCGGCTTCTCGAAATAGATCCGCATCACGATCTCGAGGCGGTCGGACAGCGTCTCGCGCAAGGTGGCGAGGCGCTCGGCGTAATCGATGGCCGCTTCGGGATCGTGCACGGAGCAGGGGCCGACGACGACCAGCAGGCGGTCGTCCTTGCCGTTCAGGATGGCATGGATGGCGTTGCGCGCCGCCATCACCACTCGCGTCGCCGTCAGGGTGCGCGGGACCTCGCGCATTACCTCTTCGGGCGTACTCAGCTCTTTCAGTTCTCTAATGCGAAGATCGTCAGTGGTACTCAACACGGCGGGCTCCTTTGATTTTTGAACCTGCCGGCCAACAAAAAAGCCGCCAGGTCTGGCGGCTGTTCGGACGTCTTGCTGCAATTTCACTAAATTGAGCGCGATCCTCCCGCCGCCAGCGAGCTGTCGTAGCTAAAGTACCAAAAATAGCTGGTGGCGACGTTGATCATGGTCCGGTCTATAGCGGAACGATTCCGCCTTGTCACCTCCAAAGATTCGGTTCTGATTCAATCCTAACCGAATCTTCAGTTCTTGTTTTGACGCGTTTTCGTCACGCGAACCGGTATCCACTTCGCTCGAAACCGCTCTAAATCACGGGTCGGTGCTGTGCGCGGCGAGCGCGATGCCGATCAGCGTGGCTCCGCCGAACAGGAGATTGAGCCCGACCAGCAGGCCAAGCGCCCATTCCGCCGAGCCGGGCAGGCCCGCGATGATGATGAAGGCGATCAGGATGTCCATCAGCCCCGCGATCAACAGCCACGACCAGCGTCCGGTCAATTCGCGCCGATGCTCCAGCGCGTACATGATGGTGGCGACACCCTCGGCGACGAAATAGGCGCCGACCACGATGGTCAGCGTCAGCACCCCCTGCATCGGCCGGGCCAGCAACAGCAGACCGGCGAGCACGGCGAGCGCCGCCGAGATCAGCGACCACCAGAAGCCCGGCATCTCGCGCGCCCAGTAGGTGACGATCAGTCCGCCGATGCCGGAGATCAGGAATAGCCAGCCGAGGAAGATGGTCACCGCGAGGCTGGCGAAGGTCGGAACGATCATCGCGGCGAGGCCCAGAACCGCGAGCAGGATGCCCTCGAACAGGAAGGCCTTCCAATGCGCCTTCACGGCGGCGTTCACTTCGGACTGAAGTTTGTCGAGATTGTCTGGAAGGGTCATCGCAGCTCTCCGGGCAGGCACGTGATTGCACGCAATCCTAGAGCATATTCGGTTCTGACTATATCAGATTAGCCCGGTCCCGGCGCCGACGAAAAGCCCTCCGATGTCGTGCGAATTCGATTTCGCCCGAAGATGTAGATCGCGGTGGTCGCGATCAGCAGTGCGATGCCGACCACGATCGAAATCGCCGCGACCGGGACCAGGATCGCCGCCGGATTGTGCTCGGGATTGATCAGCCAGCGACGGAACGAGGTGAGCACGAAGGCGAGCCCCAGAAAGCTGGCGCCGCCGCCGAGGACGAAGACGGCCCACATCCGCCGCAACTGGCTCAGCCGTTCGCGCGCGAGCGCGGTGCGCGGGGCATGATGGCGGCCGACCCGGTAGACCAGGCGGATGGCGAAGCCGATCGAGCTGAACCCGATCAGGACGCTTGCCGAGCCCAGGATCATCCGGAGCGTGGAGCCGAGATCGCCGCCGCGCTGCAGCGTCAGGAGCGGGAAGTCGAACGCGGCATGCAGCAGGACCGGGGCGAGCAGCACCATGGCCCAGCTCGAGAACCGCGCCCAGGCGCGGTTCTTTCGGTGTGCGCCGAGCGCGGTGCCGGAGCGCGCGATTGCGACATAGGCGCCGGCGATGATGCCGAGCGCACCGTGAAACGGTACGGTGAGCACGCTGCGCAGCACGGCGAGCGCGCGCCACATCTCGGCATGCTGGACGAGGTAGGCGAGGTTCTCGTAAGCGGCGAAACCGAGCCCCGCGGCCGCGCCATAGACCACCGGGTCCATCGGGTCGGCGGAGGCCCGGCGCCGCGACGACACCGCGATGATCACCGCGATCTTCACGATCTCCTCGGGGACCGCGACGCCGAACAGCGAGCGCAGCGCCAGCGTCATCCAGGGGTTTTCCGGTATCGCCAGCAATGCATTGAACGGCGCGCGCACCAGCCCGAGCAGCGAGATGCTGGCCGCGCCGAGAATGAAAGCGAGCCAGACCTGCGCCGGCGGACCCGGGCGTTCATCGGCGGCGATGACGAGCCAGAGCATCAGAAGCGCCGGCGCAATGGCGGCGGCACCGATGACGGTTGGGAGCGACTCGAGCAACAGCATCTGCAGGCAATCAAACCAGGTACGAATGAGGAAAATGGCCGCAAAGCCGGCCCTTGGCAAGGCAACGTAACCGCTTTGCGAAGAGTTCGGCGCGCCGCATTCACGGCTTTTTGTCGCATTGCAGCGCCCGCCATTCTCGGCGTCGTCGGGCCCCGGGGTCCAGCGGCCCTAGGATGGTTAGAGCGAAAGCGCGCCCGCAATGACGGAGAGTGAGGAGTCCGTGGTGCGCGTTCACCGCAGCAGCAAGCGCCGGCAGGTCTCGACGAACACCTTTGCTCCCGTGACGATGTCGGCGTCGTCGGTGTTCTCGCTCCAGTGATGGCTGATGCCGCCGATCGAGGGGACGAACAGCATGCCTGATGGCATGATGGTGGCCAGCATCTGGGCGTCATGGCCGGCGCCGCTTGGCATCCGGATCGACTTGCCGTCGGCAACGCGCGCGCTCGCAGCTTCGATCGCCTCCTGGAACGCGGCATCCATCATCGCCGGCGCGCCGGTGCGGATGCGCTCGACCTCGACGCTGCAGCGGCCTCCCGCGGTGACCTCTGCTGCCATGCGGCGCAGATGCGCCTCCAGGCGTTCGATCACGCTCACATCGTCGTCGCGCATCTGGAACAGCATTTCGGCGCGGCCCGGAATGATGCTGGGCGCGCCGGGGTCGAGTGTGATGCGGCCGGTGGTCCATACCGTGCGCGGGCCGCACAGGGCAGGGAAGCTGTCATCGATCGCGACGCAGAATTTGGCGAGCGCAAGCCCGGCATCGCGGCGGATCGCCATCCGCGTGGTGCCGGCATGGTTCTGCTCCCCGGTGAACGTGATGCGATACTGCCAGATGCCGACGATGGAGGTGACGACCCCGATCTTGAGGCCGCTGTCTTCGAGCGTCCTGCCTTGCTCGATATGGGCTTCGAGATATCCGATGTGCCGCCCGCGTTCGGCGGTGACGCGCGGACGGCCCGCAAGGCCGACGCTCTCGAGCGCTTCGCGCATAGGACGGCCGTTGCTGCGGTCGCGCGCGGCATCGATCTCCGCCTCCGTCAAGGCGCCGACATAGGAGCGGCTGCCGAGGAAATGGCCGAAATGTCCTTCCTCATCGCACCAGGCGGCAACCTCGACGGCACCGTTGATGTTCGCGTTGGGATTGATGACGCGGGCGGCCTCGAGTGCGTAGACGACGCCGAGCGGTCCATCGAGCCACCCTGCGAAATTCTGACTTTCGAGATGCGAGCCCGCCAGAAGTTTCGGGCCAGGCTTTGCGCTGGTGCCGAGAATGTTGCCGATGCCGTCGATCGTGGGGGCGAGGCCGGCTGCCGGGAGCCTGGCGGCAAGCCACTCAATCGAGCGCATATGCGGTTCCGAAAACGTCGGCTTGTGCACGCCCGTCTTGTAGGCGCCGATGGCGCGGAGCGCATTGAGATCGGCGAGCACGCGTGCGCCGTCGACGGCGAGATTTGGATCAGGCATGGGTATGCGTCCGTGGGATGGTTGCTTCCATCCAGACTCGCATACAGCGCGCGGCAGGGAAAGCCGGCTTCTGTCGGTGCGCGGCTTCCGTCGGCTCGGACGAGGGCCACCCTCTGGTCTGCGCCGCCAGAACGCATAAATGACAGATTGGTGAAGCCAACTTTGATTTGGCGCAAGCCGGGACAATCCTTACTTGCCTTCAATGCGCTCAGCCCCATCAGACGGGCAACAAAAAATCGGGGAAACGGCCGTGGGCGAGATCACTCACTTTGTCGCCATGCCATTCGACCTGACCGAGGATGGCCTCGTCGCCGGCGAGCCCTTCAAATGCGCGAGCCCTGCGGCGGCGATCGAGCGCGCAAAAGGCTTTTGGCAGGTCCTGGGCCATGCCGGTGCCGTGGCGTTCGTCCGCGTCGGCTATCCGGAATCGACGACGACGGTGCTGCGCGCGTTCGGCAATGTGCCGGACGACTTGTTGCGCAGCTAGATCAGCCACCCAAACGCGCGGCGCAGGTACGCTCGGGCATCCTTTCCACGGGTGTTCCGTGGGCCATCGTCACCTTTTCGGCAGGCCAGGCGAGAATCTGTTCCAGGGATTTTTCGCGCGGCGCGGCGGTTGGTAAAGGCCACACGAAACTTGCGCGGGCACCGATGGCTCGGGCCCTACCATGAGGTCGAGCTTCGCGATCATCGCCCGCCAGCATGGCCGATCCAACTGGTACCGACGGACAGTCAGCCGTCGCAGCCTGTGCAGCTTCAGGCGCAATCTCGCTTATCGGCTCCCGATAAGGCTTTCTGTCCCGAGCATCAATTTCTTTTGTTTCCAGCGGTGTCGTGCCTGGCTGTCTCCGGACACACCATTGGTGCTAGTTCAGCATCCGTACCCGCAACGGGAGTGTGCGATGGCAAAGCTCGGTCGACACGAAGAAAGCCGCACGCAACCGCTGCTCAGTCGCAGGGCGCTGCTTCGCAGCGCTCAAGCCGGCGCGTTCTCGCTTGTGGCGGCCCGAACCATGCCGCTTGCGCGCGCTCAGACGTCGTCGCCGAATGAGCCGGCCGACTACAAGATCCGGATCGCCCCGACGTCGCTGGAAATCGGACCCGGGAGGGTGATCAAGACCACCGCCTACAACGGGACCGTCCCCGGTCCGCCGCTACGCCTGAAGGAAGGACGACCGGTCCGGATCGATGTCACCAACGATTCAGGATACCCCAACCTGATCCACTCGCACGGCCTGATGATTCCTTCGCTTCAGGACGGCGCAGCCGAAGAAGGCTCGCCGATCATCGAGCCGGGAAAGTCGCTGACATATTCGTACATTCCCAAGCCTTTCGGGACGCGCTGGTATCACAGCCACGCGATGGCGATGACCGATCTCGCCAAGAGCACCTATTCGGGCGAGTTCGGTTTTATGATCGTCGAGCCTGCTGCTGGCGATCCCGGCGGCTACGATCGCGAAGTACTGCTTGCCGCCCATCACTGGGAAGGTCACTGGGTCAGCATGCAGGATATCAGGAAGGGACCTCCACCGGACAACGGCCTCGAAGTCATGTAGCACGCCGCCACCTTGGGCGATCGCATGCTCGGCCACGGCGAGCCGATCCGGGTGCGCGAAGGCGAGCGCGTGCTGTTTCGCGTGCTCAACGCGAGCGGCAACATGGGTATCTCGCTCGCGCTGTCAGGGCATCGCTTCAAAGTCCTGGCGCTCGACGGCAATCCCGTTCCGACGCCGGCAACGGTCGATGTATTGAAACTTGACGTGGCCGAACGGGCCGACGTGATCGTCGAGATGAACAATCCCGGAATCTGGGTGTTCGGCTCGACGGATGACGAAGACCGCAACATGGGGATGGGCGTGGTGGTCGAGTATGCCAATCGAGGCGGTGAGCCGACCTGGTCAGCGTCCGTCAATTCCAGATGGGATTACACCGTCTTCGGTCGGCCGGGCGCAACTGCCGCGGCTCCGGACGAAACGATCAGCCTCAAATTCGAGAAGGTCCCGGGCGGACGCGGCGGGTACAATCGGTGGACCATCAACGGCAAGTCGTGGCCCGACACAAATCCCTTGTTCTCGGTCGAGCAAGGCAAGCGGTATCGCCTACTTCTGAACAACAACAGCGGTGACGAGCATCCGGTGCACCTCCACCGGCACTCCTTCGAGATCACGAAGGTCGGCGACAAGCCGACGTCCGGTGTGATCAAGGACACGATCAGCCTGCCTCGCTTTTCGACGGCCGAGATCGATTTCGCGGCCGACGACCCCGGGCCGACCTTCTTCCACTGTCATCACCAGGACCATATGGACGAAGGCTTCGCGGGACTGATCACGTATGGATGACAACGTCTTTGCCGTGGTCCGCAGCCTCCGCCGAATCGCGGCGACCTAAAACGGGCAGGGGCGCAGCGCGCATGAAACATGATCCAAATTTAAGGTGACGCGCCGGTGCAGCGGGTTACTTTCGCTGTACATGGTTCGATCATCCGGGGCCGCGGAATGGGACGTTTTGCAACGACAGTTGATCTCTATGAACAATTCCGGCCGCCATATCCCGTCGCGTTCTTCGGTGAGGTCGCCCATCGCCTGGCGCTTACCAAGCGGCATGCCCTGATCGATCTCGGCACCGGGCCCGGCCTGCTTGCGCTCGGCTTTGCTGATTATGTCGGACGCATCGTCGCCGTCGATCCCGAGCCGAACATGCTGGCGGTGGCGCGACAGGCGGCCAAGCGGGCCGGTCGGGACGTGACGCTGATCAAAAGCAGGGCGGAGGACTTGCCTGATAGTATCGGGCACTTCGATCTCGTGACGATCGGACGAGCGCTGCACTGGTTGGACGAGAGCACCTTGGGCCCGCTGTTCGAACGGCTGGTGGCGCCGGATGGCGTCGTCGCCATATGCGCGTCCTCCTCCGCGACCGACGGGCGCAATGCGTGGCTCGAGGAATACGCCGCTGCGCGGCGCGACTGGTCGGAGAAGAAACTATGGTCGGAGTCGCGCTCGGGTCAGCGCGCGCAACGCGAGCTTTCCTCCGTCTTGCAAGGCACGACATTCGAGGCCGCCGAGGTGATCCGGGTCGAGAGCGTGAACGAAACCACTGTGGCCGACCTGGCGCAACGCGTGCTGACTTTCTCGTCATCCTCGCCGGCCGCCTTGGGCGAGAAGGTCGAGCCGATGCTGCGCGATGTCGAGGCGCGTTTGATGCCGATGAGCCGGGACGGCGCGCTCACCGAATTCGTTGTTTCAACCGCGCAGATCGCACGCCGTCGGTAGGAAGGGGCTGGGCTCGAAGCTAACCTCCCAGCGGCTGGCACATTCTTCCCGGCGACCCGCATAGTCGCTTGGTCATCTTTTGGCTCCAATCAATGAGCATCTAATTAGAACGATTTGTTAGCCATTCTGCTCTTAGCTCCCAGCATCAGTTGCGTCAGGTCATTGTCATGCGCCATGTTCGGAACCACGCCTGCCGGATCGCCATCCTGCTTCTTCCGCTCGCGCTTGGCGCCTGCGCGCAATATGGCGCGATGAACATGTCAGCTTCGACCGGACCGAGAGCGTTTGCCTGGGACGGAGCGGGAGAGGATCCGAACCAGCCGCGGCGAACGCCCACGCGCTCAGCGAAGGTAGCTCAGGCGATCGAGCCATCCGAAGCGGCGCAAGAGGTGTCGGACGAAGATGCCGATCGCAAGCTCGCCCGCAAGCTCGTGATCTGCAAAGGCTGCATCAAGCCGGTCGAGACAGCCGAGCGGCCGGACGGATCGCGCCTCGCCAGTCGCTGATCCCGGCGTGATGCGCGCGTGCGCATTGCGCGCGGCGGTTGGTTGCTGATCCGTTAATTCGATCGCGCTCACGTTGCGCGGAGAGCACACTGCTCCTTGTTCCGCTTGGCACAATATGCGCGTTCGTTGACCGGATTGACGTGAGTCATTTAGCATAACAATCGATAACATTTCGCAATCCGCGAACGCAGGTGGGAATACAACCTGTCATCGCGGTGCGGGGCATCAGGGGCTGAGGCACGATGCGCGAATGCATTGGGGCTGTGCTGATCCGATCGCAGTCGGATCACACAGAAGGCATGACTCCGCATCGGACTCGACCATCTTCCGCGCGCAAACGAACTGAATTCCGTCGCTTGTTGCTGATGAGCGTCTCGGTGGCGGCGCTATCGGCGCTGTTGCCGCGATCAGCGGCGGCTCAAATGTGGACCGGTGCCACAAGCTCGGACTGGATGACGGGCTCAAACTGGGACAGTGGAACAGTCCCGGCCGGCACTTCAGTCAACATTAGTTCGACTTCGCCGAACCCAACTATCCTCGGCGTCGCCGGTGCGGTCACCGCCACGACAACGAACATTGGCGTTGCCGTGAACACTGGAAGATCGGGCAACCTGACGATTCAGAACGGCAGCACGCTCACGAGCAATGGCGCCACCCTTCGAATTGGCCAGGGCATAGGAGGCACCGGCATCGCTACGGTAACGGGAGCCGGATCGCGGTGGAATATGTCCAGCTCCCAGATGGTCGTCGGCTACGCCGGCACCGGTACACTCAACATCGAGAACGGAGCGACCGTCGTCGCTCAAGGTGGAATCAGGCTCGGGAACAACGCCGGAAGTTCCGGCACGCTCAACATCAGCAGGGGCGGTATCCTCGAGACGACGGGGATAAGCTTCGGCAGTGGAACGCGGCAGATGAATTTCGACAGCGCCATTGTCCGAGCGTTGGCCACCAGCTCGGCCTTTTTTGGCTCAGCAATGAACCAAACCAATATTGCCGCGGGCGGACTGACAGTTGATACCAACGGCTTCGCGGTCCGCGCGCTCGGATTCAGCGGCGTCGGCGGGTTGACCAAGATCGGCGCAGGGACCTTCACGCTGGGTGCCAACAACTCCTATACAGGCGCAACGGTGATCCAGCAGGGCACACTTGCGCTGGCGGGCCCCGCAAGCTCTGCCACTGATGCCCTCGCCAATTCGAGCCGGGTGGTCGCGAACGCAACGTTCGATATTTCAGCCATCAGCGACGCCGGCTCGCATATTCAGAGCCTGGCAGGAAGCGGCATCGTCACGCTTGGCGCAAAGAACCTGATCATCACAAATGCGAACGACACGTTTGCCGGAGCCATCAGCGGGACTGGCGGGCTGACGATCACTGGCGGCACGCAGACGCTGACCGGCGTCAACACCTACAGCGGCGGGACCACGGTGACCGGCGGCACGCTGCAGATCGGCAACGGCGGCACTTCGGGCAGCATCATCGGCAATGTGGCCAACAACGGCACGCTGGCCTTCAACCGGTCCGACCAATTGGATTTCGCGGGAACGGTCACCGGCAGTGGCCTGATCCGGCAGATCGGCAGCGGCGTGACCAACCTCGGCGCTGACAATTCGGCTTTCACCGGCACGACCTCGGTCGAAGCCGGCACGCTTGCGGTCAACAGCGTTCTCGGGGGCACGCTCAATGTCCTGTCTGCCGGACGGCTGCAGGGCATCGGCACGGTCGGCGCCACAACGAATGCCGGCGTGATCGCTCCCGGCAATTCGATCGGCACGTTGACGGTCGCGGGCAATTACACCGGCAACGGCGGCGCTCTGGAGCTTGAAACCGTGCTGGGCGGCGATGCCTCGGCGACGGATCGCCTCGTGGTCACCGGAAATACGGCAGGCGCGACGACCGTGCGTGTGCTGAATCGCGGCGGCCCCGGTGCGCAGACGGTCGAAGGCATCAAGGTGATCGACGTCGCCGGCGCCTCGAACGGCACCTTTGCGCTGCAGGGCGATTACGTGCTGCAGGGCCAGCAGGCGATCGTCGCCGGCGCCTACGCCTACACGCTGCAGAAGAACGGCGTCAGCACGCCGACGGATGGCGACTGGTACTGCGTTCAAGTCTCGTCAATCCGCCGGCAGCGCCGTCCGGCGGCGCGCCGCCGCCTGCGGCCCCGGCGGGACCGCTCTACCAGGCGGGCGTTCCTCTCTACGAGAATTATGGGCAGGTGCTGCTTGGCATGAACCAGGCGCCGAGCCTGCAGCAGCGCGTCGGCAACCGCTACTGGGGCGGCGGCGAGGCGATGGCGCGCGCCGGCATCGACACGGCGCAGACCGCGGACGGTTCGTGGACGCAGTCGGCGTTCTGGGGCCGCATCGAGGGCGGTCAGGCGAAGTTGCAGCCCTCGAACACGACGGGCTCGACCTACGATGCCGACGAGCTGAAAGCGCAGACCGGCCTTGACGGCGTTGCGCTCGAGAACGACCGCGGCCGCTTGATCGTCGGCCTCACCGCGCAATATGGCTGACCAATGCCTATGTCAGCTCGTTCTTCGGCAACGGCCGCATCCGCGCCGAGGGAACGGGCGTCGGCGCAACCGCGACCTGGTACGGCCATGACGGCTTCTATGTCGATGGTCAGGCGCAGACCATGTTCTACCACAGCGACCTGTCATCGGTGCTGGCGGGCAGCATGACGCATGGCAATGAGGGCTTTGGCTATACGTTCAGCGTCGAAGGCGGCAAGCGGATCGCGGTCGGCAACGGCTTCTGGCTGGCGCCGCAGGCGCAGCTTTCCTATTCGAAGGTCGACTTCGACGCCTTCGCCGATCGCTTCGGCGCGCTGGTTGCGCTCGGCAATGCCGACAGCCTGCTCGGCCGCGTCGGGCTGTCGCTCAATCATCAGAATATCTGGAACGACGGCTCCGGTATCGTCCGCTCCGACATCTACGCGATCGGCAATCTGCACTACGAGGTCCTCAACGGCACCAGGATCGATGTCGCCGGCATCGGCTTCGCCAATGCCAACGGCCGGCTGTGGGGCAGCATCGGCGGCGGCGGCACCTATAGCTGGGCGAGCGGCCGCTACGCGGTGTTCGGCGAGGTCACCTATCGCGCGAGCCTCGAGAACGCCGCCGAGAACCACAGCTACAAGGGCACCGGCGGCTTCCGCATCGTCTGGTGATCGGCGACATTTGGATTGCTGGGGCGCCGGGTTGTTCCGGGAGCATGTCGCGGCTGCCTGCCACAGTCTCAGGCAAGTCAGCCGCGCTATTGTGAGCTGACTGTAATCTTCGTCTCTCTGGTATTGGCCACCCCGGCGACCATATTTCGATTGAACCCAGTTAGGCGAAGGGCGGAGGAGATTAATGGCCGACGCTGTGGAACTTCGGACGCGGGCGGAAATGTTCGC
Organism: Bradyrhizobium sp. BRP22; assembly: GCF_020194175.1. Lineage (GTDB taxonomy): Bacteria > Pseudomonadota > Alphaproteobacteria > Rhizobiales > Xanthobacteraceae > Bradyrhizobium. Next base: position 55,469 of record NZ_JADYVX010000007.1, read on the forward strand.
GCGACGCGCGGAGGAGGCGAAGGATCCGATCTCGCGGGCGCACTATCGGGAGATGGCGGCGCACTATCGAACGCTGGCCGTCGAACACCAGCGCGTCCACAACGAGGAATCGGCCGAGCACTAGGTGGTTGCTCGTACGATGCAGCTTTCAACCGAAACAGGACATATCGCGCGGCTCCGCGGGACGGATCATAGGCGGTGCTGTAGCGCTCAACGACTTGCATGGGTGCCAGGCCGAAGGCAGATCCCGCGCAGCCGGCCCGTTGCAGCTTACGGAACTATGACTCGCTAACCGCCGGAAGGAGGCGTAGGCTTTTACCATTGCCGCTGAGGGGCAAAGGGCGACAACTCTCACGCGTCTATCGCAAATGGACCCGCCCCGGGTTTGCAAAATGCCCAGCGAAATGATGATCCGCAGGCTGCGGGTCAATTCCAAATTGAGCGAGGATGATGTTTCCGCACTTCGCTCCATGCGTGTTCAGGTCAAAGAATTTGCGGAGGAAACGGTTGTCGTCCATGAGGGTGAACGCGCCACGCATTGTTGCGTGATCCTGAGCGGCTTTGCCTATCGCGCCAAGGTGGCGGAGAACGGCAAGCGACAGATCCTGTCGTTCCATCCCGCAGGCGATATGCCCGACCTGCAGGGCCTTTTCCTGGATCGAATGGATCATGACATTGTGACGCTGTCGCGGGCGCGTCTCGGCTTCATCGAGCATCGCGCCGTCCACCAGCTCATCGAAGCACGGCCGTCGATCGTGCAGGCGCTTTGGCGCGAAACGCTGGTGGACGCGGCTGTCTTCAGGGAGTGGATCGTAAGCCTGGGCACCAGAACGGCCGCCGGACGCATGGCCCATCTCATCGCCGAACTCCGCCAGCGGCTGACCGCAATCGGGCTGGCGGCCGACGACGAGTTCGAATTTCCGATCACGCAATCGAGGCTCGCGGAAGCGCTTGGGCTAAGCGCCGTACATGTCAACCGGGTGCTGCAGTCCTTTCGTGCGGAGGGCGTGCTCGACATTCAAAAGAACATGGTGAAGCTGAGCGACATCGAGAAGCTCGTGGAGATCGGAGGATTCAACGACACTTATCTGCATCAGCAGTAAGGCTTTTGCGGAACGAGAGGGGTTGGCTCGCGTTGGCGCAAAATGCACACCTATCAGTTTCACATTGGCGGGCCGCGACCCTTCCACGACGTCGAGGGCATGGATCTGCCTGATGCTGGAACCGCGTGGGGAGAAGCTCTGCGACTGGTGCGCGATATCGAGGGATGGCTGCAACCGGGCGATGCCTGGTCGCTGGACGTGGTCGAAGACGGCACGACGATCTTCCACATCACGCTTGCGACTGCCGATTGCGGCTCGGGCGCGGGTAGCGCTTCCGCCAAGCGTCTCGACCAGCGCCTGTTCGGTTCCCGTTGAATCAGAACCCAATCTCTAGATTCTTGTTTGACGCGTTTCTTCACGCAAACCGGTGGGCCTAACTGCTCCCACGCCGCTTCTGTTCACGAGTGCACAGTCTGAACGACGGGAGGAGTCCGTCTCAGATGTGAGACCCGGAAATCAGGAATCACATGGGTTATTGCAAAAGCTCTCCGTCATGGGAATGCTCGCAGCATCTCGCAGGGGAGGGGTAGCCAATGCGACGTCCATGCGGGCCTCTGATGTCCGAGGCGCATTTTTATCTCAACAGCAGCAGCCTGTCCGATCTTCAGCGCGAAGTGACGGCGCTGTTTGCCCTTCGCAAGCGCGTCGCGGATGCCGAGCTGGCAGCGATGCGCCGCGCACACGAGGTCCGCGCCGCGGTCGACCGGCGCGTTCCGCCTCGCGGCAGACGCAAGCACCATTGATCTCGATCACTACGCGGCGGTTCGCCGGCGGCGTCCCGGACAGGCCGAGCTTGCGCGGCGGAGGCAGGATCGTGGCGTGGCGCCGATCTGACTTCAGCGGTGGGGCAGCAGACTGGCCACCTGCTGGGGCAGGGATGGCGCTCCCTAGCGGAATCGAACCGCTCTCTCCACCGTGAAAGGGTGGCGTCCTGACCGATAGACGAAGGGAGCAAAAACAATCCGCAAATCAGCACGTTAGGCGCAGGATATGCCGGATCGGCCGCCGACGGCTAATGGCGGCGACGGAGCGAACGTATAGTGGTGATTGGATGGGGGGGCAAGCCGCAGAACGGCCCTTTTTGCACCCATCCCCGGATGACCTCGTACAGGGCCGATACCGAAAAACCACGGCTATTCCGCAACGCTTTGTAAAGCCTGATGCCATAGGCCTCGGCCATGGCGTTCAACGGCAAGAAGCGCGAGCCGCGCAAATCGATGCACCAGCCCGGCTGGATCACGCTGGAAGGCGGATTCGCCGCGCGGCCGTGCGTGGTGCAGGACATGTCAGCGACCGGCGCCAAGGTTACGATCGACGACCCGAACACGCTGCCCGGCAAATTGCGCCTGGCGCTCTCGCGCGACACGCGCAGCGGATGGCCCTGCGAGGTGGTGTGGCGCCGCGGCAAGACCGTGGGCGTCAAGTTCGTGGGCTAGAGCATTTTGGTTCCGATTGAAATCAGAACCGAAAATGCGATAGAAGGCCGGATGCGAAAGGTGCTGATCCTCATCGTCGCGCTGCTGCCGGCCATCGCGCTCGCAGAGCAGCCGAAGCGACCGAAATCCGGCAAGGCAACGGCTTCCACAAAGTCGCTTCCGATGAAGAGAGCGGGGCGGCCTGGTGCGTGCGCAGAGTACGGTGCGGGCTTCGTCAAGATCGAGGGCTCCGACACCTGCATCAAGATCGGCGGCGCCATCGATATTGGCGGCGGGGTCGCGATCGGCGGGCGCTAAAATACTCACGACATCGGCGGCGCCAGGAATTGCACGAAGCCCGGGCGCGTGGAGATCTCGGCAAACCAGCGCTCGAGATTGGACAGGCTCGGCTTGGTGACGCCCTCGACGCCGAACCAGCGTCGCGCAAAAGCGCCGATCGCAATGTCGGCGATGGTGAACTGCTCGCCCTCGATGAAGCGCCGGCTTGCCAATTGCGCATCGGCGATCCGCCACACCTCGGCTTCCGCATCGGCGTCGTTCTGGATCGCAACCATGTCGCGCTTCTCCGGCGGCGTGCGCACCAGCCCCCAGAACACCGGACGGTCGACCGGCTGCAGCGTCGACAGCGTCCAGTCGAGCCAGCGATCGACACCGGCGCGCTGGCGCGGCGCGGCCGGATAGATCGGCGAGCCCTCGCCATAGGCGAGGCAGAGATAGCGCATGATCGAATTGGATTCCCACAGCACGTAGCTGCCGTCGACCAGCGTCGGCACGCGGCCATTGGGGTTCATCGCGAGATAGTCAGGCTGGTCGTTCTTGCCGAACTGCATGCCGGCGTCGATGCGGTGATAGGGCAGTTCGAGCTCGCTGAGGCACCACAGCACTTTGTGCACGTTGACCGAGTTGGCCCGGCCCCAAACCGTGAGTTGATATTTTTCCGCCACGCGTTTCTCTCCCATCCCTTGCTGCTCGTGTCGACGGCGGAATAGCAGAAAGCGCGATCGTGATCATCCCGGACAAACAAAAAATCAGGCCCGCCGAGCGGCACCTGATTTTGTTGTCATGGCTCGCGTGGGATCAACGGCCGAAGAACAGCCACAACAGGATGATCACCGGGATCGGCACGCCAAGCAGCCACAGCAAGAGTCCTCTTGCCATCGTTTCCTCCTCCATTCGTGTCGGTGGGGAAACGCGCGACCCAGAGGCTCGTTCCGCTATGGATCGCGGCGCTTATGCTGTGACCGCGCACGCGCGGCGCCTGCGCGAGGTTACCAGTGGCCGGTGTTCGGCATCGACAGCCACGGCTCGGCCGGCGGCTTCGGATCGCCCTTCTGCAACAGCTCGATCGAGTGCAGATCCGGCGAGCGAATGAATGCCATGTTGCCGTCGCGCGGCGGGCGGTTGATGGTGATGCCGAGCTTCATCAGCCGATCGCAGGTTGCGTAGATGTCGTCGACCTCGTAGGCGAGGTGACCGAAGTAGCGGTCCTCGCCATACTTTTCCTCGTCCCAATTGTAGGTGAGTTCGACCAGCGGCGCGCCGCGCGTGCTCGGCAGGTTCTTCAACTGGTCGATATCCTCGGGCGCGCACAGGAACACCAGCGTGAAGCGACCCTTCTCGCTCTCGGTCCGGCGCACTTCCTTCAGCCCCAGCGCGTCCTGATAGAATTTCATCGCGGTGTCGAGATTGCGCACGCGCAGCATGGTGTGGAGATAACGCATGATGTTGGCTCCCTCTGGGATTTTGTAGCGTCTGGTTTTGGGCGGTTCGCGAGACTAGATATCAGAAAAGGCTGCGGAGGGCAGGGTGTCGGACGGGCTCCCGGGTAACAAACTGGAAACACGGGCTATGCCAGGGTGAGGCCATGGATGGCGTCGTCCCATACCTGCTCGAACTGGTCGCCGGGTTGCTCGGTCGCGCGGGGCGCCGACTGGAGCGCATGCCTGACCGGGACTTCTCGCAGGCCACCACGCTGCAAAAGATCGGCCGCCTCACGCTCTGTTTTCTCGTTCTTGTCGGACTCGGCGGCCCGCTGATCTGGTGGGTATTCCGTTAGCGAGACGCAAGTCTCGGGAGCGGAATTCATTAAGTAAACTCAGCGACACATGGTCGTGAGTCTCCGGCTTGTGAGTGGCGGGAGAGAGTGCTCCGACTATTTTGGCGCGCGGAGAGAGACCGCGATGCCATACAGCCCTGAACTCATCCAGACCATGCGTGCCGCGTTGGAAGCGGTCATGTCGAAGATTCCCGCCGATCAATCCGTGTTCGGCGTCAAGGCAGCGGTAGCCGAATCGATCCTGAAGGCCGCGGCCCACGGCCAAACGTCCTTCGATGGCCTCGTCGCGTCAGCGTCCGCCCAGGTGCAGTCGATCATCGCCATGCTGTCGTCGTGAGCGACGCTGGTGAAGTCCGAAAAGGGAAAACCCCGCGCGTGGGGGCACGGGGCTTTCAGGCTGACGGACTGGGGATTCAGGGCGCGAGCCGCCAGCTTCACTCTGGAACTTAAGGTTGAATTTTCAAAAAGCAACAGCGTCGCCTAGAGGAGTATGTTCTCCGGGCGACGCTGCCGCGAAATACTGGGCCCTGAAATCCCCAGTTCCGTTGTGTCGATCGACATAGGAAACAGGTTCAAAAAGAAAACCCCGCGACGGGGGCATCGCGGGGCTTCTTTAGCCGGCAGGTGGCAGGGGGAGTGTCCTGCCGGCACTTCCTGATGCTCATTCAATTCGCGAGGACCGGAAGCGTTCCCACGCTGCGATGGCCTGATGTTTCCGCTCTCACCTCTTTACACAAGCATTTGAGCCGGCATCGCATTCGCATGCCGCCGTGCGCACCTGTGGATTGCTGCGCAGCAAGATCACGAAGTCGTTTCAGAAAAGCCGGTGCGGCGGCCTGTGGATTTGCTGCGGATAACCGGCCAGAGGCGGCGATGACGATCCGCGCGGGGCTACGTCCTAACGATCCGTTTCGGCGCGGCCGATAACGCTATTCAGTTAGGTTAAGAGCAGGATCGTGTTGCGATCACCGGAGGTTGCGCATAGGGAACAGGTGCGGAACCCGAGCCATGATGGTCCCTTCGTTTCACAATGCAGACAGGCCGACGCACCGGCGCGTAATGGTGGTGGGGCTGTTGTTTTGCCTCGCCTTCGTCGCCATCAGCTTTTCGCTGCGGCCGCAGGTGGACGATGGGCGCGTGCTGGTGAAGGCCGACCGGCTGGTGCGCACCGCGGGTGAGCCGCGGAAGGCGAACTAACGGGAGTCCTGCTCCGGCAACTTGCCGCTCGACGAACGGTGATACATCGCGATGGCGACGAACCCGCCATAGCCGATGATGTTGATCAGAATTTCCAGCCAGACCGGCATGGCCATACCCCTTCTGCGCCATAATACGCGCAGAGGTCGCGTTTTGTTCCTGCGCCCGATCCATGGGTGATCCGGCCGGCTTGCATGGCTCCTTGCATGGCTCGAAGACATGGCCTCGCGCTCTTGTGGCGTGACCAAGCCGGCCCCTTGCGGCAACATTCCTGCCAGATGCAACCAATTGGCGCTTTTTGCGTTAGAGCGCCGGATGAAGGTACGAGGAGGCGAGGATGAAGAAGGCACTCGCAGTTTTGGCCACGGTCGCCACGCTCGGCGCGACCACGATGAGTTCGCCGGCCGAGGCATACTGGCGCGGCGGCGGTTGGGGCTGGCGCGGCGCCGGTCCAGGCTTGGCATTCGGCCTGGCCGCAGGCGCGCTCATTGCGGGCGCGGCTGCAGCGTCCAGCCCTTACTATTATGGGTACGGGCCGGGCTACTACGGCGGCTATTACCCGGCTTACTACCCGCGCTATCGGTACTACGGCGGTTACCCGGCCTATTACGGCGGTTACGGGTATCGCCGCTACTACGGCGGTGGCCCCTACGCCTACTGGGGCGGCCCCTATTATCGGCGGGCCTACTGGCGACCGTACTGGTAACAAAAAGGCCCGGGGCGATGCGCCCCGGGCCTTTTTGATTCCCTCTATGCTGCGAGCTCTTAATCGGCCTCGATCGGCTCCCGCTGATAGCCGTGCCAGGCGGTGCCGAGCGTGGCGTCGTAATATTCATGGCGCTCGCGTTCGAACTTTTGCTGGGTCGCCTTGAAGCTCGCAATGCGAGCGGCGATCTCTTCACGTTCACGCGCAAGCCGCTCTTCCTTCTCGGTCATGGCGTTTTCGGTCATGGCCTATCCCTGTGGTCGGATGTCATCCGGCTGAATTCGCCTTCCCATTGGGGCGCCAATGGGGAGGAGCCGGTGCAGGATTGTGGTCAGATGATGGGCGGCGAAGGCGGTGGATAAAGCGCCCGCGCTGCTTGTCGCCTTTCCGCGGCACCGCTAGCCAAAAAAGGAAACTCCAAAGGCGAAACTAGGGAGCCCGTTGATAGCAAAGATCGATCTGGATTCACTGAGCATCGAAGAGCTCGCAAGCTTGCGCGAGCAGGCGACCGACAAGCTGTTCGAGAAGGTCGCCGCGCGTCGCGCCGAGCTCGAAGCGGAATTGGAGCAGCTTGCCAAATACGGCAAGCCGGCGAAGAAGTCCGACACCGCTCCCATCGCGAAGGCGAAGAAGAGCGACGAGGTCAGGGAGTCGAAAGAGGCGAAGGAGCCGGTCGCCAAGGCGGCATGACAAAGGCGGCGTGACAAAGGCGGCGTGATAAAGGTGGCGTGGTGCCTGGCATAACTACAGGCGCATCCCCTCGCTGCGAATGGCCGTGCTATACTGCGCGCGGCCAACTCGGACTTTCTCACGTGATTGCAAAAGATCTGCACAGCGGCGTCGAAGCGCTCGGCAATTTGATCGCCGAGGCGTCCATCATCGTTCCCTTCACCGGTGCCGGCATTTCGACCGAGAGCGGGATTCCCGACTTCCGCTCGCCCGGCGGACTGTGGACGCGTAACCGGCCAATTCCTTTCGACGAGTTCGTTGCAAGCTCCGACGTGCGCGACGAAGCCTGGCGTCGACGCTTTGCGATGGAGCCGACCTTTGCGGCGGCGAAGCCTGGGCGCGGGCATCGCGCGCTCGCCTCGCTGTATCGCGCGGGGAAGGTTCCGGCGATCGTCACCCAGAACATCGACAATCTGCATCAGATGAGCGGCTTCAAATCGGATCATGTGGTCGAGCTGCATGGCAACACGACCTATGCCCGCTGCATCGGTTGCGGCAGGGCGTATGAGTTGCCGTGGGTGAAGCAGCGCTTTGATGAGAGCGGCGCGCCCGATTGCACCGATTGCGGCGATCCCATCAAGGCAGCAACCATCTCGTTCGGCCAGGCGATGCCGGAGGACGCGATGCGACGTGCGACGGAACTTGCGCAGCACTGCGACCTGTTCCTTGCGATCGGATCTTCGCTGGTGGTGTGGCCCGCGGCAGGATTTCCGATGATGGCCAAGAACTGCGGTGCCAAGCTTGTGATCATCAACAACGAGCCGACCGAACAGGACGATATTGCGGATCTCGTGATCCGGCACGACATCGGCGAGACGCTTGGGCCGTTTGTGAGCAATTGATGCTCAATTGATTCGCGGTTGTGCAAGCCTGTTCATAGTTCCCGCCGGATTCGTTTTTTATCTATGCGCCGCAAGCGGGAGTGTTATCTTTTGATTCGAGATTCGCGCGCGTCGTCATGAGCGGTCGTGCAACAAGCGCTGGTTAGGTACCGTCGCAGAGAGACGGATTGCAGATGATGTGTGGGGTCCGGGGTCATGGGGTCGGACGGATTTGAGTCCAAGAAGCTCGGCGGGCCGCCATCGGGCGGCGCCGGGCAGGGCAGGCTTGGGCCAGGTGAATATTCGGATAGAGCGCCGCGCGATCCAGTGGCGGACGCCTTCTCCGGTCTTGGCGATGCTGCGGCCAGCCTCGTCGAGATTTCCGGCGTCATCAAATGGTTCGATGCCTCGAAAGGCTACGGCTTCGTCGTTCCCGACAATGGATGGCCGGACGTGCTTTTGCACGTCACCGTGCTCAGGCGCGACGGCTACCAGACGGCGTATGAGGGCGCTCGCGTCGTGGTTGAGTGCGTGCAACGCGCGAAGGGATATCAGGCGTTCCGCATCGTCTCGATGGACGAGTCGACGGCGATCCATCCGGCGCAGATGCTGCCGCCGCGGACCCATGTCACGGTCACTCCGACCAGCGGGCTGGAGCGGGCGCAGGTCAAGTGGTTCAACCGGCTGCGCGGCTTCGGCTTTCTGACCTGCGGCGAGGGAACGCCGGACATCTTCGTGCATATGGAAACGTTGCGCCGCTTCGGGATGACCGAGCTGCGTCCCGGCCAATATGTGCTGGTGCGGTTCGGGCCGGGCTCCAAGGGCATGATGGCCGCGGAGATCCACCCGGAGACCGGCCCCTCGGCACTCTCCTCGCACTGATTTCCATTTGACGCAAACGTGAGCCGGATGGCGCGTGTCCCGTCTTTGCCCTCTGGCCATTGCCGCCGTCGCCGGGTTAGGTTCCGCGCGGTTTGATTTGCCGTGAGTGCTGCTGCCATGACTTTCGATCGCGTCGCCGGGCATCGCCTGCTCGTTGGCCTGTTTGCTTCGCTCGTCCTCCTGCTCTGTGCGGTCGCGAGCCCGGCCGCAAGGGCCGCAACGTTCCAACCGCTCGAGATCGTCACCAAGAGCGGCGTGCACGTGTTCTCCGTCGAGATGGCGACGACCGAGGAGGAGAAGACGAAGGGGCTGATGTACCGGAAGGAGCTGCCTGACGGCAAAGGCATGCTGTTCGACTTCTCGCCCGAGCAGCAGGTGTCGATGTGGATGAAGAACACCTACGTCTCGCTGGACATGATCTTCATCCGCGCCGACGGTCGCATCTTGCGCATCGCCGAAAACACCGAACCGTTGTCGACCAAGATCATCTCCTCCGGCGGGCTCGCCAAGGGCGTGCTGGAGGTGGTCGCCGGCACGGCGCAGAAATACGGCATCCAGCCCGGCGACCGGGTGGCGCACCCGCTGTTCAACGGCAAATAGGCGGCAGGCGAGCGCCTTGCTGGCGCCCGTCTAACCGTGTATCGACATCGCCTGCGGATGACTCGGGGTATAGCGCAGCCTGGTAGCGCGGCAGTTTTGGGTACTGCAGGTCGTTGGTTCGAATCCAGCTGCCCCGACCAACTTTCCTTTTGAATCCGCTGCATTTTTTTTCCCCGCGATCCTGATACGCGCTTCTTGCGCGGGTCGGTTGCCCACGCGGGATTGGTGCGGCGCGTCATGCTCGCATCGCATGCGAGCAACACGGAACATTGCTGCGCCGGTCCGCGTTGAGGGCACCGTCAGACAGATTGCGTCGAGGGAGAGTCGTCCGTGAACAAAACAACGCTGAACAGAACAACGCTGAATGGTCTTGCCGCCGCATGCGCGCTGGCGCTTGTCCTCGGCATCGGTCCGGCCACCGCTCAGCAGCCTGGGCCTCAGCAGCCCGGGCCAACGAGGGTCGGCACGCTCACCTGTAGCATATCGCCCGGTGTCGGCATGGTGATCGGGGGACAGCGGCAACTGAGCTGCATCTTTGCATCGGCGCGAGGCAGGGCGCGTGAGGCCTATGACGGCACCATCAGCACGCTCGGCCTCGATATCGGTGCGACGTCCGGAGGCCAGTTGGCCTGGGCGGTTTTTGCGCCGACCACGCTGCGCCGGGCGGCTTTGGCGGGAACCTATGGCGGTGCGACCGCAGGCGGCACGGTTGGCGTCGGCGTTGGTGCCAACGTCCTCGTCGGAGGCTCCGACCGCACGGTCACCTTGCAGCCGGTGTCCGTGCAGGCGCAGACAGGCCTGAACGTTGCGGCGGGCATATCCAACCTGGAGCTGCGGCCGGCCGCTCCGCCCGCACGGCGGAGGGCCCAGTAACGACATCCGCGTCCGCGGTGCCATCCCCGCCAACGCGGATTTCAGCCGCCCACCTGTGCCGTTGCGGGCAGCAGGTGGGTGGCTTCCGGTGATGTATCCGCGGGGCCCCGGGGTTCGAATCCAGCGACATTTTGCGCGCGTGTTCCTGGTCTTGTTCAATGCCCAGGGCTTGCTTTTTTTCGACCGGCTTGGTGGTAGGCTGCTGCCCTGGATGAAAAATTTAGCAATTGCCTGGGGCTCTCCCAATGACGGCCGGGTCAGGCCAGCGCCCCGTCTACGCATGCGCGGGATGGGAAATCGATCTTGCCAGACGGGAATTGCGGTCGATGGGGGTACCCGTGCCCCTGGGAGGGCGGGCCTTTGAGATCATTGCGGAACTGGTCCAGGCACAAGGCGAGCTGGTTTCCAAGCGTGATTTGACCCAGCGGGTCTGGCGCGGCGTATTCGTCGAGGAGAGTGCGCTTCGGGTCCACATCGCGGCGATCCGCAAGGCCCTTGGTCCCGATCGCGACATGCTGGCCACGACGGTTGGCCGGGGTTATCGCCTGCTGGGATCATGGCGGATCCGGCATGTTGATGCCCCGTCCCATTCGGCTGCACCGGAACTGTCGCTGTCGACCAACATTCCGGCTGCGACGTTCGATCTCATCGGCCGCGCTGCGGCGATCGCCCATCTGTGGGAGCTTCTGTCAGCCTATCGAGTCGTGAGCCTGGTCGGGCCCGGCGGGATCGGCAAAACGGCGCTGGCGCTGCAGACGGCCAGATCGCCGCCGCGGGGCTTCGCGGCCGACCGGTTGCTCATCGAGCTGGCCTCGCTTTCAAATCCCGAACTCGTATCTTCAGCAGTTGCCGCCGTTCTCGGCATCAAACTCGAAGGCGAAGATATCTCGGCGGAGGCTATCGCGCGTGCGATCGGGGACCGGCAGTTGCTGCTCGTCTTCGACAACTGCGAGCACGTGATTGGCGCCGTGGCCAGGCTGACGGAGACGATCGTCAGCCGCTGTCCTGGCATCACCATCGTTGCGACCAGCCGCGAAGCCTTGCGCATCGGCGGCGAACATGTGTACCGCGTGCAGCCACTGGACGTGCCGCCTGAGGCTCTGCTCGCACCGGACGCGATCTCTGAACACACCTCGGTCGAACTGTTCATGACGAGAGCAGAGGCGCAGGGTTCGAATTTCGAGCGCGACGAGGAGAATCTTGGCGCCGTTGCCGCCATTTGCCGCCGCCTGGACGGCATTCCGCTCGCGATTGAGTTTGCCGCGGCACGCGCGGCGGCGCTTGGTCCGCCCAAGATCGCGGCGCTTTTGGACAACCGATTCAAATTCCTCACGACCGGCCGGCGCACCGCGCTACCCCGGCAGCAAACGCTGCGCGCGACGCTCGACTGGAGCTATGATCTGCTCCCGGAGGCGGAGGCACGCGTGTTGCGGCGGCTCGGCATATTTGCCGGAGACTTCTTGCTCGATGCGGTGATTGCAGTCGCCGGCGATTGCGAGAGCGGTGTAGTCACCGACTACCTTGCCAACCTTGTTGCCAAGTCTCTTGCCATCGCCGACATTCGCGGCGAGCGGCCGTACTACCGCCTGCTGGATACGACGCGGGCTTACGCGCTGGAAAAGCTGCATGCTTCGGGCGAATATCCCGACGCCGCCCGCCGCGCCGCGCAATATCATCGCGGCTTGTTCGCCAATGCCGAAGCCGAAAGCGAGCTGAAGCCGCAGGCGGAGTGGCTTGCCCTCTACGGCCGGCACATCGACAACGTGCGTGCCAGCCTTGATTGGGCATTCTCGCCTGACGGCGATGCGCAGGCCGGCGTGGCCTTGACCGCGGCCGCGGTGCCGCTGTGGGTGCAATTGTCGCTGCTCGCAGAGTGCCGCGAGCGCACCGAGTTGGCGCTGGCAATGATCGACGAGGGCGCCGCCGGCGCAGCGCGCCTGCGCATGCAACTGTCGGCGGCGCGAGCCTGGTCGCTGATGTATGGCGTCGGCAGGGCGCGGGAGGCCGGTCCCGCCTGGACCTTGGCCTTGCAACTCGCGGAGCAGCTCGGTGACACCGATTACTTGCTGCGCGCGCTGTGGGGGCTGTGCATCGATCAGTTCAACAATGGCGAGATTCGCAAGGCGCTGGAATTCGCGCATCGCTTCGCCGAGGTCGCGGCCGGCTCGAGCAACTCCGTCGACCTGATGATGGCTGACCGGCTTCTCGCCACCACGCTGCATTATCTCGGCGACCAGAACCTTGCGCATCATCACATCACGCGGACCTTGTCGCGCCTCTCGGATCTGTTGCCAAAGCCGCAGGTGATCCGCTTCCGCTTCGACCTGCGGGTATCGGCGCATTATTTCCAGGCTCGCATCCTGTGGCTCATGGGGTTGGCCGACCAGGCATTGCGCGTGGTCGAGCGCAACATCGAGGAGGGCCGAGCGAGCGGGCACGCCCTGACATTCTGCAGCGTGCTGGGGCAGGGCGCCTGCCCGATCACGTTCCTTGCCGGCGACCTCGATGCGGCCGAACGTTACTGCGTGCTGTTGATCGAGCATACCGAGCGGCACCCGATCCGGCTGTGGAATTTGTGGGCGCGCGCCTTCCGGGGCATGGTGATGGCACGGAGCGGCGGCGTTGCCACCGGGTTGCCGGTGCTGCGAAAGGCGCTCGAAGTGGCGGGCGAAGCCCGGTTCCTGCCGCGCTTCCTGCTCCCTCTTGGCGAACTTGCGAGCTATCTCGGCGAAGCCGGCGAAGTCGCGCAGGGGCTTGCCGCTGCCAACGACGCGCTGGCGCGCTGCGAGGCGAGGGACGAGCTATGGTACCAGGCCGAGCTGCTGCGCATCAAAGGCGAGCTGCTGCTCAAAGCCGGCGAATATCGTTCCGTCGCCGCCGCCGAGCAGTCCTTCGACAGATCACTCCAGGTGGCGCGCAGCCAGGGCGCGCCGTTTTGGGAGCTGAGGACGGCAATCAGCCTTGCACGATTGCGAGCCAGTCAGGACCGTCCCGCCGAGGCCCATCACATGCTGGCCTCCGTGTACGCAAAGTTCACCGAGGGTTTCGAGATATCGGACCTGAGAAGCGCAAAAGCCTTGATGGCTCAGCTTTCGACTGATTAAAGTCCTGGTGCGACGTGCGCACCGAGGCTACAGCGGCTGGCCTGTCAGCCTGCAGCGGGTGAGCGATGCGCTGACAACCCGCGCCGTCCGCCGTGCTTCGCGAGCTCTCTTTCGCCGGCTGGTGAGCGCTCTGGCTTCTGCCGCCAGAACCCGTTCGCGAAGATTGTGAAGTTCGGCAATTCGTTGGGTCATCATCCGGACTCTTTTGCGCAGAGCCCCGGCTGAAATCACACGACAACTCTTGATTAACATTCAAACACACATATCGACTAAGAATAGAGGAATAAGTACCTAGGCACGGTGGCCGTAGAACTAGGGAATAACGCGGCCGGGCGCTGTCCCCAAATGGGGACAGACCGTACCCGTATGCGCGGATTGATAGAACTTTCGGACGGTTTCTTGCGCTAAAGCGCAGGGTAGGGCGCGCCGTCCTTGTGCACGAACCGGCCGTCGGCGTTGGAACTCATCATGTCGACGTCCGAGCAGACGGTAACGTCGGCCGGCGAGCGCGAACCGACTTCGAGATAGACCGCCATGGCGTCTGATTTGTTGATCAGGTGATGGCCGTTGCCCGAGCCTTTCGGAAACGCCGCGCAATCGCCTGCGCGCAGCACTGTCTCGCCGTCATCCTCTATCAGCGTCAGCTCGCCTTCGAGCACATAGACGAATTCGTCCTCATGCGAGTGCCAGTGGCGCTGGCTCGACCAATCGCCAGGCGGCAGGTGCATGAGATTGACGCCGAAGTCGGCGAGCCCGCCGGCATTGCCCAACCGTTGGCGCACGCGTCCGGCACAGGGCGCATCGAATGGCGGCGGATAGCCCGAACCCTTGCGTTTCGGCACGGCGGCAATATCGATCTTTGGCATGAGTCTTTCCTGCGATTGACCGAGCTTGCATGCGCCAGTGTACACGATCCAGCAAAATGCCGGGCTCAGGGAGGTGAAGTCTGTAGCTGGCGGCAACAATCGGGGAGGTGCTAGCGTTGCGGCGGGCAATTGTGTGGCAGGTTGAGGAAATGCGGGATCTTGGCGAGTATTTGCGAGCTTATTGGACTTATATCTCGAACAACCTCGGTTGGGGCAAAGCCCTCAGGTTTGCACTCGTCTGGCTTGCTGGAATGTTCCTCCCGCTCTTTGCGAGAACATGGGTGCAGTTGCCCGAGTGGCTGGCGATAGCATGGATGATCTGCTGGGCGCTGCTGGGCTATGTTTTCGCGCCTTACGGGATGTGGAAACACCACCGCGCGCAGATCACGGGCTCGGGCGAGCCGGATCAAAAGTAGCCGCGGCAGATATCAGCCGGCAACGACAGCGTCGCCGAATGTTATCGGGCGTGGTCAGCGCCGACACATCAACCGGGCGAGATGTCCTGATCGGTAGATCAGGAACAGATCACCGGTGTAGTGGAAGTACTCGCCGGTGAAATCCCTGGTCCTGAACTTGAGCTGAAGCCTATTGTTGCTGACGAGCGAAGCGCGCTGCGGGCCATTGCCCGTATCGATCGAAACCGGCGGACCGAGGGCAAGCGTCGCGGTTTTTGGCGAGGGCGCAAATCCGGTCGGCTCCAGCAGGGAGCCGCTGCAGGTGAGGGCGGCAGGCTGGGCGGCGGCCGAAGCAATCATTGAGGCGAGCGACGGCAGAATTATCAAGGCGGCTCTGAACATTGGGACTCCAAAAGGAATTCAAGAATTCGCGGCGCGGCTTGCCGAGTTGGAGCATAGTAGGCGGCGTCTGGGTTCGTCGGCAACGGTCGCGGTTACCAAATCGCACGTCAGATCATCCGTCCCAGTGACACCGCGACCGTCAGACTGGTGGAATTTTTCAGAGCGTTTGCGCTGAAACGCGCAGATGCCTTAATCGTTTGACGTAAGAAACGGTAGAACCGGCACGTCGATTCCGACGGCCAGTTCGAGCACCGCGCCGATCGCGGCGATGGCCGCGCACAATTCAAGCAGGACGAATGCGAATAGCGCGCTGAGCCCGATGACTGCGTTCTTGCGGCCGTTCCACATGATGTCACCTGCAATCCTGGCTCTCGAAAAAGAAAGTTCGATTCAGCCCGGTTGGGTCGTAGGCCGGAGATCTCGTATAGTGGACTCGCTTTACCATCGCGGCCACCGCGCTCAACACAATCCTGATCTTAACCTAACCGATCAACCTTAACTTCGGTGCGGCGGCTCGGCTGTTCCATTCGGCGGCCACACCAAAGTCATCCGTCCGGTCAGGGAAGGCGGCCGATTGGGGGAACAGGCTTATCTGCGGTCGCTTCAGCATCCGCGGCAGATCGATCCGATCATCTTCTCGACCTTGGCCTCTTCGGGATCGAGCGAGGGATCGGTGCCAAGCAGCGGACCTTTCTGCGGACCATTGGCAATACCCGACGTGGAAAGCGCAGTCCCGAGCGAATTGGTGCCGGGTGCAGAGGGGCTGGTTCCAAACGCGCCGCCGGTCACGGGAAGACCACCGCTCATGGGCAGGCCACTGTTCGTTGGCATGCCTCCGTGCATCCCCATGGATCCCATACTGTGACCCATGCCGCCCCCGCCGCGCGCGAACGCTGCGGTGGTCGAAAGGCTGACGGAGAGGGCGAGGCAGAGAAGGGCTAGTTTCTTCATGGCGAGACTCCTGTCTTCGCGAAACAGCGCGGGCCGGTCCATTCGGCCAGCCTCGGCACAAATAAAAGTAGGCATTGCGATCCCGCGCGGTGTGATCGTGCTCATCAAATTCTTTGGCGCGAAGCGTCGGGCCGGCTCGCGGCTGCGCGAGTGCCGGCGATGCCGTTCATCATTCTCAACGATTTGTAATCAGGGCCTGGCTGTGCGCAGCGATGGCCGCTTCCTCATCGGTGGGGACCACCAGGGTTGCGACACGCGCAGTCCTGGCGCCGATCCTGAGTTCATCGGCGCTGTTGGCCTGCTCATCGAGTTCCACGCCAAGCCAGCCGAGACCGGCGCAGATCCGCCTTCTCACTTCGGGGCTGTTCTCGCCGATCCCTGCGGTGAAGATGATCGCGTCCAGGCCGCCCAGGCTGTGGGCCATCGCGGCGATCGCCGAGCCCGCGCGGAACGCGAACAGTTCCAGTGCCTCGACTGCACGGGGATCGTCACTGTTTTCGAGCACGCGCACGTCGGCGCTGATCCCGGAGACGCCGAGCAATCCGGATTCGTAATAGAGCACGTGCTCGATCTCGTCGGCTGAAAGCCCGCGCTGCTGCTGCAGGTAAAGCGGCAGGCCGGGATCGATCGCGCCGCAGCGCGTGCCCATCATCAATCCGTCCAGCGTGGTGAAGCTCATCGTGGTGTCGATGCTGCGTCCATCGCGCATCGCGCACAGGCTGGCGCCGCTGCCGAGATGGGCGATCACGACCCGCTTCGCAGCTATTTCCGGCGCGATGTCGCGCAAATGGCGGGCGATGAATTCGTAGGAGAGCCCGTGAAAGCCGTAGCGGCGCATGCCTTCCTGTTCGAAATGCCGAGGCAGCGCAAAGCGGCTCATCGGCGGCGCGAGGCCATGGTGAAAGGCGGTGTCGAAGCAGGCGATTTGCGGCACGTCCGGCCGCAGCCTCTGCATCGCCTCGATCGGCGCGAGGCAGACCGGCTGGTGCAAGGGCGCAAGCGGCGTGAGTTCGTGCAGCGCCTGCAGGATGGCTGGCGTCACCTGCACCGGTTCAAAGAATTTCAGGCCGCCATGGACGACGCGGTGACCGACCGCCACAAGTTTTCCGCCCGCGAGGAATCCGTCGATCCAGCGCAGGAGATCGGCGAAGAAGCCCTCGTCGTCCGCTTCGGCCGCGGCGTGCCGCTCGAACAGCACGTTGCCCTTGAGATCCTTCACGATCATCTGCGGCTCGTGCTGATGATGGTCGAGCATGCCCTTGCACGGCAGCGCGGGATCGCCGGAGCCGCCGCTCTCGAACAGCGCCAGCTTGATCGATGACGAGCCTGCGTTGAGGACGAGGAGGGCGTCCGGCATCTTGGCCGTCAATCGCCGGCGTTTGCGGCCGTGCCATACGGCCAGGACCACTCGCGGATGTCGGGCATGTCCTCGCCATGCTCACGGACATATTTGCCGTGCTCGATCAGGCGGTCGAGGCAATGCTGCTTGACGCTGGCCGCGGACGCCGCCAGTCCCGGCACGCGGTTGATGACCTCGATGGCCAGATGGAAACGGTCGAGCTCGTTGAGCACGACCATGTCGAACGGCGTGGTCGTCGTTCCCTCTTCCTTGAAGCCGCGCACATGGAAGCCGGAGTGATTGGTGCGCGCATAGGTGAGGCGGTGGATCAGATACGGATAGCCGTGATAGGCGAAGATCACCGGCTTGTCGCGGGTGAACAGGGTGTCGAAGTCGCGGTCGGTCAGGCCATGCGGATGCTGCTCGCGCGGCTGCAGCGCCATCAGGTCGACGACGTTGACGACCCTGATCTTGAGAGTGGGGATCTGCTTGCGGAGAATGTCGGCCGCGGCCAGCGTCTCCAGTGTCGGCACGTCGCCGGCGCAGGCCATCACCACATCGACCTCGCTGTCTGGTGTTTCCGTTCCGGCCCACGCCCACTCGCCGATACCGGCCGCGCAATGCACCGCGGCTTCCTTGATCGTCAGCCATTGCGGCGCGGGCTGCTTGCCGGCCACGATGACGTTGATTCGGTCGTAGGTGCGCAGGCAGTGGTCGGTGATCCAGAGCAGCGAGTTGGAATCCGGCGGGAAGTAGACGCGGACGATATCCGCCTTCTTGTTGGCGACGAGATCGACGAAGCCCGGATCCTGGTGACTGAAGCCGTTGTGATCCTGTCGCCAGACGTGTGAAGTCAGCAGATAGTTCAGCGAGGCGATCGGGCGTCGCCACGGCAGGCCGCGCGAGACCTTCAGCCATTTGGCATGCTGGTTGAACATGGAATCCACGATGTGGATGAACGCCTCATAGCAGGAGAACAATCCATGCCGCCCGGTGAGCAGATAACCCTCGAGCCATCCCTGGCAGAGATGTTCGCTCAAGACCTCCATCACGCGGCCGTCACGGGACAAGTGGACGTCGTAGGGCTCGATCTCCTCCATCCAGACGCGATCGGTCGCTTCGAACACGGCATCGAGCCGGTTGGAGGCGGTCTCGTCCGGACCCATGATGCGGAAGTTGCGGGTGCTCTCGTTGCGCTTCACGACGTCACGCAGGAATTTTCCCATCGTACGCGTGGCTTCATCGATGACTCCGCCGGGAGTGGCGACCTCGATGGCAAAGTCGCGATAATCGGGCAGTTCCAATTCACGCTTGAGCGTCCCGCCATTGGCATGCGGATTGGCGCCCATTCGCCGCGCGCCTTCCGGCGCCAGCCTCTGCAATTCCGGTACAAGCATTCCGTGCTGGTCGAACAGCATCTCCGGCTGATAGCTGCGCAGCCATTGCTCCAGTATGGCGAGGTGGCCCGGATTGCTGCGGACTTCGGCAATCGGCACCTGGTGCGCGCGCCAGAATCCTTCCACCTTGAGGCCATCGACTTCCTTCGGCCCGGTCCAGCCCTTCGGGCTGCGCAGCACGATCATCGGCCATCGCGGCCGCGCCTGGGATGGCGAGCCGCCTCGCGCGGCCTGTTGGATGGCGCGGATGCGATCGGTCGCGGCGTCCAGGGTGGCTGCCATCTGCCGGTGCATCGTCATGGGATCGTCGCCCTCGATGAACATCGGCTCATGGCCAAAGCCTGAGAACAGATGGCGGATCTCCTCGTCGCTCATTCTGCCGAGCACGGTCGGGTTGGCGATCTTGTAGCCGTTCAGGTGCAGGATCGGGAGCACCGCGCCGTCGCGCGCCGGGTTGAGGAACTTGTTCGAATGCCAGGAGGCGGCGAGCGGGCCGGTCTCGGCTTCGCCGTCGCCGATGACGCAGGCAACCAGGAGATCCGGATTATCGAATGCCGCGCCATAGGCATGGGCGAGCGCATAGCCGAGTTCGCCGCCTTCGTGGATCGAGCCTGGAGTTTCCGGGGCGGCGTGGCTCGGGATGCCCCCGGGAAACGAGAATTGCCGAAACAGCTTGCGCAGGCCTTCGACGTCGCGCGTGATGTCAGGATAGATCTCCGTGTAGGTGCCTTCGAGATAGGTGTTGGCGACCATGCCGGGCCCGCCATGGCCGGGGCCGCAGATATAGATGGCGTTGAGATCGCGATGCTTGATCAGGCGATTGAGATGGGCATAGACGAAATTCAAACCCGGCGTCGTGCCCCAATGGCCAAGCAGGCGCGGCTTGATGTGTTCCTTGCGCAGCGGCTCGCGGAGCAGGGGATTGTCGAGCAGATAGATCTGGCCGACCGAGAGGTAGTTGGCGGCCCGCCAGTAGCGATCAAGCAGATCGAGTTCGGTGCGATCGAGAATGGCGGACGGGCTGCTTGCATCTTGCATTGAACGCCTCGTTGTTTCCTGGGCGACGTTGCCAGTCGTGACGGCTTTTGCGGACGCGCCACTGTCCATTCCCGCCCGGTTCCGGTGTTGAGCCAAATCAACCGCATTCGGCCAATCCCCGACCCCGAGACCATTCGCGCATGTACGCGCTTGCTCCGCGCCATCGGTTCGACGACAACGAGCGCGGATCGGCGCCGTTCCGGCGCGGGACGTGCCAGTTTATAGCGGAGGCGTTTGACGAAACTGCGATGCCGCGCTTTTGATCAGCGTCTGCGGCCAGACGTCATGCGCGGCGCGGCGCTATCGGCTCGAGACCAATCTCACTGGAGGCTGAAGGGTCGCCTCGAGTTCCGCCCGCAGGCGCTGGACGCGTGGATCGCTCGAGCGCTCGGCGCAGACGGTATATTGATGGACGGACTGGGCCAGCGCGCGCCGCTCAGCCGCGGTCTTCGACACTGCGGCAAGCTTGAGAACGATGGTGCCGAGGTTCACAAGCATCTCGTCCAGCGTCCGGTCGATGGTGTCGAGCTCGTTCTTCATCGGCACTCCTGTGCACGTCAATGAAGGCTGGTGAATGACGTTCCTGTGGCAACATCGGTAAAGCTAACCATTGGTAAATGCCGCGCTGCCGCGTGTGGTGCCGCCCGATGATGGCAAAGAGTTCAGTGCCCGTAGCCCGGCTCACGTTGCAGAGGCCAGCGTCCTGCTCCAGAATTCATCGATGAAATCGCGAGAGGAAACTCCATGCCGCGCAAACTGATCGACATCTCCGTTCCCCTGCAGAACGATGTGCCCGCCGATCCGCCGGGCAATCACCCGACCATCCAGTATATCGATCACCAGCAGGGTCTGCCGCGCATGCTGGAGTTCTTCCAGGGGCTGAAGGCGGAGGAGCTGCCTGACGGCCAGGGCTGGGCAGTCGAGCAGGTCAACCTCTCCACCCACAACGGCACGCATCTGGATGCGCCCTGGCACTTCCATCCCACGATGAACCGCGGCGAGCGTTCCTGGACCATCGACGAGGTGCCGCTGGAATGGTGCTTGCAGCCCGCCGTCAAGCTCGACTTCCGGCATCTGCCGGACGGCTATGTCGCCACCGCCAAGGATGTCGAGGCGGAGCTGACGCGCATCGGTCATACCTTGAAGCCGCTCGAGATCGTCGTGGTCAACACCAGCGCCGGGGCCAAATACGGGCGGCAGGACTATGTCGTCTCCGGCTGCGGCATGGGCTATGAGGCGACGATGTATCTTTTGGAGCGCGGCGTGCGGCTGACCGGCACCGACGGCTGGAGCTGGGACGCGCCGTTCGTCTACACCGCGAAGAAATATGCCGAGACCAGGGATGCGGGCCTGATCTGGGAAGGCCACAAGGCCGGCCGCCACATCGGCTATTGCCACCTCGAGAAGCTGCACAATCTCGAACTATTGCCGTCGACCGGCTTCATGGTGTCGTGCTTCCCGGTGAAGATCGAGCGCGCCTCGGCGGGCTGGACGCGCGCGGTGGCGATCCTGGAGAGCTGAGACCTCTCGCGCCAAAAGAAAATCAGGTGCGCCGTTTTCGACGCACCTGATTTTTTCATTCGATCGAGCGAGGTAGCGTCAATCGGGCTGACGTTACCACCTGCAGACGCGAACGCCGCGCGGCGTCCACCAGCAGCGCGGGCCACCATAACCATAGTAACCGTAGCCGCCGCGGGGATACCAGCCACGGCGATAGCCGCCGCGATAACCCCATCCACCGCCACGACCCCAACCGCCGCGCCCCCAGCCTCCGCGATAGGCCTGCGCCGGCGTGGTGGTTGCGCCGACCAGTACCGCGGAGGTGCTGGCGACGTAGACGAACAGCAGGGCCACCGCGGCCAGACAGCGCGTCAGGAAATTGTAGCGTTTAGCCATTCAGGAATCTCCCGGTCACTTCCAGACATCCAAACAATCCAAACTGTCTTGCTTGAACGTTTAAGCTTAGACGTTTGAGACAGCCACTTGTTCAGATGCACTAAGACAAAATTTTGTCGAATGTTCTTCCGCTTCGCAAAAACTCTATTGGGCAGGTCGGGTAAGGTCAAGTTACACTCCTGCCTTGCAAAAAGCGTCGTTCATCTTGCTGTTCATCCGTCGTTCATCTTGTTCATCTTCGTCCGCATCGGTTGATTTGTGCGCTGCAGGACCATGGCCGAAATGATTTCAGTAAAATCCTGCAGAGAACTTGATGTCGACACGATCGCATCTCTAAGCCACGCGATGATTCCCGCCTGACGAGTCCCCATGCCCAAGCAGCACACCTACGTTCTCGGCCTCAACACCTACGACCACGACGTCAGCGCCTGCCTGTTGCGCGACGGCGCGATCGCCTTTGCGATCTCCAAGGAGCGGATCACGCGCGAGAAGCACGCGTCTGGATTCCACAAGGAGGCGATCGACTATTGCCTCAAGGCCGAGGGCATCACGCTCGACGACGTCGATCTGGTGGTGAGCAATTGCTACATCCTGCCAGTGCCCGAGCTGGAAGAACGTCTCACCTATCAGGACATGCCCGGCTTTCTTCCCTTTGCCGAGCGGCAGGAGGCGTCGAAATATCCGCTGTTTCGCTCCACTTCGGGCAAGGTCGCATCGGTCTCCCACCATCTGGCGCATGCCTACAGCGCATTCGCGGTGTCGCCGTTCGATGAGGGCGCCGTGATGGTGGTCGACGGCGTCGGCAACTATCAGTCCGACGTCATGGAGAAATATCCAAACGCCGATGCGGTGTCGCCGCTCGCGCGCGAATCCGAAAGCTATTACCGGTTCGAGGGTGAGAAGCTGGAATGCCTGAAGAAGATCTTCATGGAGCCTTCGCGCGGCATGCTCAGCGACGAATTCTACAACATGCCGGGCCTCGGCGCGCTGTACAGCCGCGTCTCGTCCTACGTGTTCGGCGACTGGAACAAGTGCGGCGAGCTGATGGGCCTTGCGCCTTATGGCCGTCGCGAGCAGGTCAAACATCTCCTCGACATGACGGACGGCAAGTTGCACGTGCCGGCCTGGACCAGCGAATTTCGTGAACCTTATCTGCTCGACAGCGGGAGCTGGGAGAAGAACCCGGCGATGCGGCACTGGGAGGACATCGCCTGGCGCGTGCAGGACGACACCGAGAACGTGCTGCTCGCCCGCGCGCGCTGGCTGCGCGAGACGACGGGCGCCAAGAACCTCTGCATCGCCGGCGGCGTTGCGCTCAATTGCGTCGCCAACGGACGGATTGCGCGTGAGGCCGGATTCGAGAACGTGTGGATCCAGCCGGCGGCCGGCGACGACGGCACCGCGATCGGCTGCGCCTATTACGGCTGGCTCGAGATCCTGAAGCAGCGGCGCAGCTTTGTGATGGATCATGCCTATGTCGGGAGGCCCTACAGCGAGGCGGAAGTCGCGGCCGCGCTGCAGACGTTCCTGGTACGCGTGCAGGTGAATGCCAGGCGCAGCGACGATGTCTGCCGCGACACCGCGAAGCTGCTGGCAGACCAGCGTGTGATCGGCTGGTTCCAGGGGGCATCCGAGTTCGGGCCGCGTGCGCTCGGCAATCGAAGCCTGATTGCCGATCCGCGCCGGGCCGACATGAAGCACATCCTCAACAGCCGCGTGAAGCACCGGCAGGCGTTTCGCCCGTTTGCGCCGATCGTGCTGGCGGAGCGGATGAAGGAGATATTCGAGGGCGAGGAGGATTCGCCGTTCATGCTGATTGCCAAACCGGTCCGTCCCGAGTGGCGCGACAAGATTCCGGCGATCGTCCATGTCGACGGCTCGGCGCGCGTGCAGACCGTGCGCGAGGCGACCAACCCGAGGCTCTACCGGCTCTTGAAGGAGTTCGAGGCGCTGACGGGAGTGCCGGTGCTGATCAACACCTCCTTCAACGTCAAGGGCGAGCCGATCATCGAGACGCCCGAGGATGCCGTGAACTGCTTCCTTGCCACCGGCGTCGACAACCTGATCCTGCACGACACCATCGTGTCCAAGGGCAGGATGCATAAGGTCGTCGCGCCGCTGGTCAGGACCTACGGCGATGTCGCGAACATCGTCGCCTCGACCGCTCCGCCGCCGCCTTGAGATTTTACCTCCCCGCAAGGGCGGGGAGGGGGAGAAGAAAGCCTACGCCGCCTTCGCGGGCGTCGGCGGCGTCTTCGGCAGCGGCTTGTCCTGCCGTTTCGACCAGGAGATGTAGTAGGCCACGATCGTCATGATCGCGATGCCGGTGACGCTGACGAAGATCTGCGCGAACAGCGAGCCCGAGCTCATCGAGAGCTCGAAATGTCCGATGAAGGACAGGAACACGCCGACACAGAACACCGCGAGCGACTGCTGGCCGCAGACGATCAGCGGATCGAACACCCGCCATTCCAGCGCCGCCCAGTCCTTCGGGATGAAGCGGATCACGAGGATGACGATGACCGCGAAATGGATGAAGCGATAGGGCGCGAGGTTGGTCTTGTCGTTGGGGTTGAAGGCCGAATAGAGCCAGTCCGGGAACATGGCGCCGAAATCCGGGAAGCGGCCGGCCATGGTCATGATCAGCGCGAAGACCAGATAGGCGATGCAGAACCAGAGCGTGTAGGGCGAGTTGATGATGTCGGCATTCTTGCGAGCGCCGCCGAGCGCGCACCAGGCGCCGAACACGAACAGCACCTGCCAGCAGAACGGGTTGAAGTACCAGACGCCGGCCGGGTAGGCCGACAGGTTCCAGCCCATCTGCCGCGACACCAGCCACAGCACGATCGAGGCGATCATGGTCGCGTTCGGCTGCCGCAGCATGAACCAGAGCACCGGCGGGAACAGGCCCATCAGCACGATGTAGAGCGGCAGCACGTCGAGGTTGACGGGCTTGAACTTGAGGAACAGGCCCTGGCGCAGCGTCTCGGTTGCGTTGTCGACGAGGCCGGCAACGTTGAACTCGTTGATCAGGTTGGAATCGCCGAAGCGCAGCGCCAGGTAGCTGATCGCGGCGATATAGATCACGAACAGGATGATATGGGCGACATAGAGCTGCCAGACGCGCTTGGTCAGCCGGGTTGCGCCGACGATGAAGCCGCGTTCCAGCATCATCCGGGCGTAGACGAAGGAGGCGGTATAGCCGGAGATGAAGACAAAGAGGTCGGCGGCGTCGCTGAAACCGTAATTTCGCGTGGTGATCCAATTCACCACATTGTCGGGGATATGATCGAGATAGATCGCCCAGTTCGCGACACCGCGAAACAGGTCGAGCCGGAGGTCGCGTCCCTTTTCGGGCAGGGTGGCGTTGATTTTCATGGGTCCCGCTTCGAAGTGATGCTTTCGAGAAGGTCGCGCCGCGAGGCCGCTTGCGACCATCCGCGGCCCAGATTGTCACAGCGCGGTAGAATGGCTATACGGAGGGGAAGGTAACATCCGGGTTCAGGAATCACCCATCACATCCGTGAAAGGTGTCTCTATACTATCCCGGGCGTTCCCTCCACACGCTTCCGTGTCGCATATCCCCGAGGGTTCGACGATCCATGACGACAGCACGCATTTTTAAGCCCGCCAAAAACGCGATGCAATCGGGGCGTGCCATGACCAGGGAATGGCAACTCGACTACGAGCCGGAACAGCCCCGGATGGTCGAGCCCCTGATGGGCTGGACCTCGTCCGGAGACATGAAGCAGCAGCTCACCCTCCGCTTCCACACCAAGGAAGAGGCGATCGCCTATTGCGAGCGCAAGGGCATTCCGTACCAGGTGATCGAGCCGAAGGAATCGCTGCACCGGCAGATCGCCTATGCCGACAATTTCTCGTTCAGGCGCGGCGAACCCTGGACGCACTAACTTACTAAAAGCGTGTAAGGGCGTTCTTAGGGCGCGCGTAGCAGGGAATATTTGCCGACGATGCGGCCGACTCGCTTCCTTGCACCGAACAGCATGATACCGAGATATTCGATGCTGTCGGGCGCAAGGCCGCTCATCATGCGCCGGAATTCGCCATAGTCGTTGGTCTCTTGTCCCTGTACGGGGAAGTCGACGATCTCGATTCCCGCCTCGGCTGCCTTGTGCCGGATTCGCGGCAAATCCTCTTTGGGCGCGCCGAGCACGGGAATCCCGATCGGGATGAGCCCCGCATGGGGGTTGCCCGCGGCGTCGATCAGCGCGTCGCCGACGAGGTGAGGGTGGCGGGCGCCCATGGTCAGCGCCATCACCGCGGCGGCGTTGGCCGCCTTGCCGAGCGGCAAGGTCGCATCGATCACTGCCACGCAGCGCTGAGGCTCGGCCGGGCCTTGCTCGAAATCGCGATCAGCAGGATTTCTCATCACGGCCTCACTGTACAAGTAACTTGTACACAAGTAACATGTGTACGTAAAAAACGTCAACTTGGAACGCGCTGGCGGCCGCAAGGGAACGATGGACAAGGTCGAAGAGTGCATCAGCTTCCTGCTTGGAAAGGCGCAGCAGCGGGTGACGCGGCGCGCCAAGGAACTGCTGGCTGAACACGATGTGACGCCGGTGCAGTACGCCGCGCTATGCGTGCTCTGGGAAAAGGAAGCGCAGACGGCGGCTGAACTTGGCGCGCGGCTCGCGATCGACAGCGCGACCATGACCGGCGTCATCGATCGGCTCGAACGCTCGGGTCTGATCAGGCGCCACGCCGATGAGAGCGACCGGCGCATCTACCAGCTTTACCTGACCGATCGCGGCCGGGCGCTGCGGTCCCCGCTGGATTCCGCGATGGAAAAGCTCAATGCCGAAGTCGCGGAACTCCTCGGCAAGGATTGGCCGCGCTTCCACCGCATGCTGCGCAAGGTTGGTACGTCCAGTTAGGGAAGCGGTAGCGGCAATGGCGCATCCTTGGAGACGCCGAGCACCGGAAAGCTCCTGATGGTGCGCAGCTCGGGCATCCCCGAAAACTGCAGGAGCTGCTGGTGCATGCCCTGCACACTGCGCGCGACGCATTTGAGCAGGAAGTCCGCTTCGCCCGAAATGCGCCAGCACTGCTGCACCAGCGGCAAACGGGCAATCGATGCTTCGAACGCCTCCAGCGTGGTCTGGTTCTGGCTGGTCAACCGTATCAAGACAAAAGATACCACCTCGTAGCCGAGCGCCCGTTCGTCGAGATTGGCGCGGACGTCCCTGATGACGCCGCGGCTACGCAGCGCGCGGACGCGGCGCAGACAGGCCGGAGCGGAGATGCCGACGCGCTCCGCCAGCTCGTTGTAGCGCAGCCGCCCGTCCTGCTGCAGCTCGGACAAAATCTTCAGATCGATCTCGTCGAGCCCGGCGCGCTCCGTCATCAATGCCTCGTGCGTTGGCGAACGAACTAACCTGCGGCGACGCGCCGTGTTGCCCTGCGGCTGACGCGGGCAGGGGGAGCGGCTGCTTGCGGAGCGATGCCCGACAGCACCAGCTTTTCATGGGTGGCGATGATGGCCTCCTTCGAGAGCCGCCCGCCGGGACGATACCAGGTGCAGGGTCCGGTCAACATCGCCAGGATCGCAAAGGTCGCGATCTGGACATCCACTACCTCGAACACGCCTTGCGCCGCACCTTCCTCGAGGATTTCGGCAAGGCGCCGCTCATAGGTTTCGCGCAGGGCGATCACCGCCGCGTAGTTCTTCGGCTCCAGGCTGCGCAGCTCGGAATTCGCGATGAAGACGTCGCGCTTGCGCGTCATGTGATAGCTGACGTGGAAGGCGACGAAGGCGCGGAGCCTTTCCTCCGGCCCGCGCTTGCCGTCGAGCGCGAGGTCGAGCTGGCGCAGCAGTTCATTGATATGGTGCTGCACCAGGTCGAACAGCAATTCCTGCTTGGTGCTGATATGGTTGTAGAGCGATCCCGCCTGGATTCCGACCTCGGCGGCGAGCTGGCGCAGGCTCATTGCCTCATAGCCATGCTCGAAGATCAGCCGCGTTCCGGCTTTCCGGATCGCCTCCAGTGTCGTCGGGCCATGTGAGCCGATCGTGCGCGCCATCAGAACCCTTGCGTAAGCTGCGGAAACAAGCGAACGATCGTATGTTTGTAATTGGAAACTCAAGTGAAATCAATGGGCTATAGTTGGATCGTTCGATCGAACTCACGCCTCTTGAGACCGTGTTAAAAAAACGTATGATCGTTCGTTATAGAATTCCAAGAGGATGGGAGGAATTATGGCGCCGAACCCCGCAGCGGCGGTCAATTTCGCGAGACGGAAACGCCTCACCTGGACGCCCGAGCCTATCGCGCGACGAGCCGCGATATTCTAGTTTGAAGGTTAGCGAAACACGCGGCAGAACAGCGCAACATGCAGCTTCATTCCACGATCGATCCCAAGTCCCAGGAATTTTCCCGCAATGCCGAGGTGATGCGCGGCCTCGTCGCCGACCTCCGCGACAAGCTCAGCCAGGTTGCGGGCGGCGGAGGCGAGGCGTCGCGCGCCCGCCATACCGCGCGCGGCAAGATGCTGGCGCGCGACCGCGTCGACCTGCTGGTCGATCCCGGCACCGCGTTCCTGGAATTGTCGCCGCTCGCCGCCAACGGGCTTTATGGCGGCGACGTGCATTCGGCGAGCGTGATCACCGGGGTCGGCCGCATTGCGGGCCGCGAATGCATCATCGTCGCCAATGACGCCACAATCAAGGGCGGCACCTATTATCCGATGACGGTGAAGAAGCACCTGCGCGCCCAGGACATCGCGCGGCAGAACAATCTGCCCTGCGTCTACCTGGTCGATTCCGGCGGTGCCTTCCTGCCGTTGCAGGACGAGATCTTCCCGGACGAGCGGCATTTCGGACGCATCTTCTACAACCAGGCGCAGATGTCGGCGCAGGGTATTCCGCAGATCGCGATCGTGATGGGCTCCTGCACCGCCGGCGGCGCCTATGTACCAGCGATGTCGGACGAGAGCATCATCGTGCGCAATCAGGGCACGATCTTCCTCGGCGGTCCGCCGCTGGTGAAGGCCGCCACCGGCGAGGTCGTCACCGCCGAAGAACTCGGCGGCGCCGACGTGCATTCGCGGCAATCCGGCGTGACCGACCACTACGCGCAGAACGATGCGCATGCGATCGGCATCGCCCGGCGCATCGTCGCCACGCTGAAGCCACCCAATCGCGCCGCGCTCAACATGCGCGAACCGCGGGAGCCGCTTTATCCGGCCGACGAGGTCTATGGCGTGGTCTCCGCCGACGGCCGCAAGCCGTTCGATGTTCACGACATCATCGCGCGGATCGTCGACGGCTCTGAGTTCGACGAGTTCAAGAGGCTCTATGGCACGACGCTGATCTGCGGCTTCGCCCACATCTGGGGCTTTCCGGTCGGCATTATCGCCAACAACGGCATCCTGTTCAGCGAAAGCTCGCTCAAGGGCGCGCATTTCATCGAGCTGTGCTGCCAGCGCGGTATCCCGCTGGTATTCCTGCAGAACATCACAGGCTTCATGGTCGGCAAGAAATACGAGGCCGGCGGCATCGCACGCGACGGCGCCAAGCTCGTCACCGCGGTCGCGACCGCGGGCGTGCCGAAATTCACCGTCGTGATCGGCGGCTCCTACGGCGCCGGCAATTACGGCATGTGCGGCCGCGCCTACAGCCCGCGCTTCCTCTGGCTATGGCCGAATGCGCGCATTTCGGTGATGGGCGGCGAGCAGGCATCGATGGTGCTGAGCCAGGTCCGCCGCGACAACATCGAGGCCAAGGGCGACACCTGGTCGGTGGAGGAGGAGGAGAAGTTCCGCGCGCCCATCCGCGCGCAATATGAGAGCCAGGGCAATCCGTATTACGCGACCGCGCGGCTCTGGGACGACGGCGTGATCGATCCCGCCGACACGCGCCTCGTGCTCGGCCTCGGTCTCTCGGCTGCTTCGAATGCGCCGATCGAGCCGACGAAATTCGGCCTGTTCAGGATGTGACGATGGACCGCTCAAAGCTCTACCGGCGTTTTCGCACCCTGCTGATCGCCAATCGCGGCGAGATCGCAGCCCGCGTGATCCGCACCGCCAAGGCCATGGGCCTGCGCACCGTCGCAGTTTATTCCGAGGCCGACCGCGACGCCCTGCATGTCGCGCTCGCCGACGAGGCCGTGCTGCTCGGGCCTGCGCGGGCGCGCGACAGCTATCTCAACATCCAGCGCGTGATCGAAGCCGCGCGCGAGACCGGCGCCGAGGCGGTTCATCCCGGCTACGGCTTCCTCTCGGAGAACGCCGAATTCGCTCAAGCCTGCCTCGAGGCGGGGCTGGTGTTCGTCGGCCCCACGGCCGAGATGATGAACGCGATGGGCTCGAAATCCGGCTCGAAAGCGCTGATGGAGAAGGCGGGCGTGCCGCTGGTGCCCGGCTATCACGGGGAGGCGCAGGACGAGGCGACGCTGGCGAACGCGGCCGAACGGATTGGCTTCCCGGTGCTGGTGAAGGCCTCCGCCGGCGGCGGCGGCCGCGGCATGCGCGTGGTGAATTCGGCGGCTGAATTGTCGGCCGCGATCGTCAGCGCCAAGCGCGAGGCCAAGGCGGCGTTCGGCGACGACCGCATGCTGATCGAGAAATACGTCCAGAGCCCGCGCCATATCGAGGTGCAGATCATCGGTGACAGCCACGGCAATCTGCTCTCGCTGTGGGAGCGCGAATGCACGCTGCAGCGACGGCACCAGAAGGTGATCGAGGAAGCGCCATCCCCGACGCTGAATGCCACCCAGCGCGAGACCGTCTGCGCCGCCGCGCGGAAGGCGGCCGCGGCCGTCGATTACGTCGGCGCCGGCACCATCGAGTTCGTCTCCGATGGCAAGGACGTGTTCTTCATCGAGATGAACACGCGCCTGCAGGTCGAGCATCCCGTCACCGAACTGATCACCGGCGTCGACCTGGTCGAATGGCAGCTCCGCGTCGCCTTCGGCGAAAAGCTGCCGTTGAACCAGGATGAGATCAAACTGAACGGCCATGCCATCGAGGCGCGGGTCTATGCGGAAAATCCGCAGAAGAACTTCATGCCCTCGGTCGGCCGCATCAAGACCTGGCGCACGCCGGAGGAGGGCGATGGCCTGCGCATCGATGCCGGCTATCGCAGCGGCGATAATGTCTCGCCGTATTATGACGCGATGCTGGCCAAGGTGATCGCGTGGGCGCCGACGCGCGAGGTCGCAATCGAAAAGCTCAATCGCGGCCTGGAGGAGACCGATGTTCGCGGCATCGTCACCAACATCCCGTTCCTGTCGGCGCTGGTGACGCATCCCGCCGTCGTCACCAATGGGATCGATACCGGCTTCATCGAGCGCGAGCTGAAGAGCCTGACGGCAGAGCGCGGTGCCGCCGGTGCGTTCGAGCTGTGCGCCGCGGTCGCGGCGATCCTGAACGAGGAGCAGAAAGCGGCACGAAAGGAAGCGCATTCGCCGTGGCATACCTTTGGCTGGATGCCGGTCGGCCAGCGGCAGCGGGTGTTCTCGTTCCGGCAGGGACAGGGCGGTGAGCAGAAAGTGACGCTGCGTTATGGCAACGGGCCCTCGACGGTGTCGGTTGGTAACCGCGAGTTCGCGCTGGCGCTGGCGCCGGCCGCGGATGGCGGCTTTGACCTGACGCTTGATGGGACGAGATCGCGTGTCGTCGCCGTGGTCGAAGGTCACGAGCTCTACCTGCGCACCCGCAACGGCCGCTTCGACCTGCATTGGGTCGATCCGTTCGGCGGCGAGACCGAGGAGCAGGTCGGCGAGGACAAGATCGTGGCGCCGCTGCCGGGCACCGTGGTCGCGCTGCTTGCGGAAGAGGGCGCGACCCTGGAGAAGGGCGCGGCGATCCTGACGCTGGAGGTCATGAAGATGGAGCAGACCCTGCGGGCGCCGTTTGCAGGCGTGCTGACGAGGCTGATGTGCAAGGTCGGCGATATTGTCGGCGAGGGCGTCGAACTCGCCGAACTCGAACCGGTAGACGCGTGATGAGCGACAGCGTCCGCATCATCGAGGTCGGCCCGCGCGACGGGCTGCAGAACGAGAAGACGCCGATCAGCGTCCCCGATCGGATCGCCTTCATCGAGCGCCTGATCGGCGCCGGTTTGCCGATCGTCGAGGTCGGCGCCTTCGTGTCGCCGAAAGCGGTTCCGCAGATGGTGGGATCGGCCGAGGTGCTGCGCGGTGTCAGCCATCTGCCCGGCGAATTCCACGTGCTGGTGCCGAACGAGAAGGGCTATGAGGCCTCGCAAGCCGCCGGCGCCAGGGTGATCGCGGTATTTGCGTCGGCGTCCGAGGGTTTTTCGCGCGCCAACATCAATTGTTCGGTCGCGGAATCGATCGAGCGCTTCAAGCCGGTGCTGGCGCGTGCCAAGGCTGACGGCATCAAGGTGCGCGGCTATATCTCCTGCGTGCTCGGCTGCCCCTTCGACGGCGAGGTGAGGCCGCAGGCGGTCGTCGACGTCGCCAGGGCCTTGTGGGATCTCGGCTGCTACGAGATCTCGCTCGGCGATACCATCGGCGTCGGCACGCCGCTCAAGGCGCGAGACCTGATGCGTGCGGTTGCAGGCGAGGTGCCCGTGCAGAACCTCGCGATGCACTTCCACGACACCTATGGCCAGGCGCTCGCCAATCTCTATGCCGGCATGGGGGAGGGCGTCCGCGTCATCGATTCCGCGGCCGGCGGTCTCGGCGGTTGCCCCTACGCGCCCGGCGCGACCGGCAACGTCGCGACGGAAGACGTGGTCTACATGCTCGAGGGCATGGGGATTGCGACCGGTGTCGATATGGAAAAGCTGCTCGCCGCGACCAATGAGGTCAGCCGCCTGCTCGGCCGCCCGCCGGTGAGCCGTGTGGCCTCGGCGTTGAACGCGAAGAAGAAACGCTAACTTCGTGGGTGAGTAGAGCGGAGCGAAACCCACCATTCGCACTCCGCAAGAAGTGGGGGGCGGCACTACAACGAGCTGTCGTCATTGCGAGCCAAGCGAAGCAATCCATTTCGCCGCTTGCATCCGTAGAAGCAATGGATTGCTTCGCTTGGCTCGCAATGACGGATGAGAGTTACCGCACTCCCTCCGGCCCCATGACCAAATCCGGCAGCCACGTCGAGATCCCCGGGAAGAAGCACAACAGCAGCACCGCCAGCATCATCAAGAGCACGAAGGGCAGCGTGCCCCAGATCACCTCGCTCAAGGGGATATCGGGCGCGACGTTGCGGATGACGAAGATGTTGAGGCCCACCGGCGGATGGATCAGGCCCATCTCCATTACGATGGTCATCACCACGCCGAACCAGATGATGTCGAAATTGGCAGCACGGAGCGGCGGCAGGATGATCGGCGCGGTCATCAGGATGATCGAGACCGGCGGCAGGAAGAAGCCGAGCACGACGACCATCAGCAGGATCGCCACCAGCAGCTCCCAGCGCGGCAGGTGCATGGCGACGATCGACTCCGCGGCCGATTGCGAGATGTGCAGATAGCTCATCACGTAGGAATAGAGCAGCGACATGCCGATGATCATCATCAGCATGGTCGACTCGCGGATGGTCGATTTCAGGATCGGCTCGAGGTCGCTCGGTGTCCAGACGCTGTAGATCACCGCGATCAGCGCCAGCGCCAACAGTCCGCCGAGGCCGGCAGTCTCCGACGGCGTCGCATAGCCGCCATAGAGCGCGATCATCACGCCGGTCAGGAGCAGCACGAACGGCAGCACCCGGGGCAGCGCGTTGAAGCGATCGGCCATCGTGAACTCGTCGCGCTGCAGGATCGCAGAGGCGGCGCCGGTCGCGTCATAGGCGGCGCGGGCGGCCGCATACTCTTTACGGAAACGATACATGGCGTAGACGCCGAACAGCGTCACCAGCAACAGGCCCGGTCCGATGCCGGCGAGGAACAGCCGCCCCAGCGACTTTTCCGCCGCCACCGCGAACAGGATCATGGTGATCGAGGGCGGCAGCAGGATGCCCAGCGTGCCGCCGGCGGCGATGATGCCTGCGGCAAAGCCGCCGGAATAGCCGCGCTTGCGCATTTCGGGGATGCCGGCCGAACCGATTGCCGAGCAGGTCGCGGGTGACGAGCCCGCCATCGCAGCAAACAGCGCGCAGGCGAACACGTTGGCGACGCCGAGCCCGCCGGGCACGCGGTGCAGCCACGCGTGCAGGGCCGAATAGAGATCCTGGCCCGCGCGCGACTTGCCGATCGCCGCGCCCTTGAGGATGAACAGCGGGATCGACAGCAGCGTGATCGAAGCCATCTCCTCGTAGACGTTCTGCGTCACCGTATCGAGCGAGGCCGTCGGCATATAGATGGCCATGAACACGACCGCGACCGCGCCCAGGGCAAATGCAATGGGCATGCCCGAGAACATCGCAAACAGGGTGGCAAGCCCGTAACTGATGCCGATACCAAGCACACTCATCGGCGCGCGCCACCCATCAAGGGAATGATGATCTGCAGCACAAGCTGCAGGCAGAGCAGGGTCATGCCAAGCGCCATCAGCACGTAGGGGATTGCGAGCGGCGGCGACCACATCGAGTTCGAGACCTGGCCGTCGACATAGGCCTCATGCGCCAATGTCCAGGACTTCCAGGCGAAGAAGGCGCAGAAGGCCAGGCTCGCGACATCCACCAGCCACAGCCTGACGCGATTGGCGAGCGGCGACATCAGCCCGACAAAGGCCTCGATGCTGACATGGCCGCGCTGGCCCTGCACATAGGCTGCCGTCATGAAGGTCGCGCCGACCAGCAGGAACACCGCGGCCTCGTCCTGCCAGTAGTTCGGGCTGTGGAAGAGGGCGCGGCCGAGCACGCTGTAGCTCAGGATCACGCAGGCCGCGATCAGCGCGATCGACGCGAACACGACGATGATGTTGTTGCAGATGGCAAGCCCGCGCGACAGCCCCGC
Organism: Bradyrhizobium sp. BRP22; assembly: GCF_020194175.1. GTDB lineage: Bacteria > Pseudomonadota > Alphaproteobacteria > Rhizobiales > Xanthobacteraceae > Bradyrhizobium. The sequence goes on from NZ_JADYVX010000007.1 coordinate 90,143, forward strand.
CACGAGCGCATTGCCCGTGACGGCGATCTGGCCTTCGGCTTGATCCGTGACCGGACCATGCATCATGCGGCAACGTCGCTTGCGAGCTTGAGCAGGTTGGCTGCTGTCGCGGTCTTGGCGCCATAGTCCTTCCAGGCGGTATCGCGCGCAATGTCGCGCCACTTGTTGACGGTGGCTGCATCGAGGGCGGCGACCTTGGCGCCGGCCTTCTCGTAGACCTTGGCGACCTCGACATCGTCGGCCTGCGCGCCCTGCTTGCCGAAGGCCTCGAGCTCGGCGCCGACGGCAAGGATGACGTCCTGCTGGTTCTTCGGCAGCTTGTCGAAGATCGCCTTCGACATCATCAACGGCTCCAGCATGAACCAGTAGGAGGTGCCGGCGCCGGAGGTCAGCGATTTCGCGACTTCCTCCAGGCGGAACGAGATCAGGCTGGTGGAGGAGGTGATGCCGGCCTCGCAGGCGCCGGTCTGCATCGCCGCATAGAGCTCGTTGGAGGGCACCGACAGCACGGCTGCGCCGGCCGTCTGCAGCACCATGTCCATCTCGCGCGAGCCGCCGCGCACCTTCATGCCCTTGGCGTCCTCAGGCGCCACGATCGGCTTGGAGCGGCTGGCGACGCCGCCGGCCTGCCAGACCCAGGTCAGGAGGATGATGCCCTTGTCGGCCAGGAAGTCCGACAGCGCCTTGCCGATCGGCTCCTTCTTCCAGCGCAGCCCCTGATCGTAGGTCGTGACCAGGCCCGGCATCAGGCCGATATTGGTCTCCGGCAATTCGCCGCCGGCATAGGGCATCGGGTAGAGGCTAATGTCGAGCGCGCCCTTGCGCATGGCGGAGAACTGCGCGTTGGTCTTGATCAGCGAGGAGTTTGGATAGACTTCGGCCGATATCTCGCCGCCCGAGCGCTTTGCCACTTCGGCGGCGAACATCCGGCACAGCCGGTCGCGGAAATCGCCCTTGTCGATGGTACCGCCGGGGAATTGGTGCGAGATTTTCAGCGTGGTCGCCGCATGGGCGGTGCCGATGCCGAAGCGCAGGGCCGCGGGCGCGGCAAGCGCGGAGGCGAGGACGTGGCGGCGAGTGAGCATAGAGTTTCTCCCGTTGGCAGGCTGTTCTTGATTGGGGATAGAGCGGAGCTTTGAGGGCCGTATTTAGACGAACTTTGCCAGAATTTTCTCTAGTCTGATAGTTCGATACGGCTCGATAGATTGTCGCCAAAGCGTGACGGCGGAGCCGGCATTGCTGCGCCGCACAGAGCGGCCGCGCCGCCTGATTTTCAGGCAGTCCCGGCCTTCAAGACTTTGTGAAAAGGTAACAATGGCCCTTCCGGCTGCGTCGATGGGAGAGCGGCAGACGTCGCTTCATGATCAACCCTCAGCAAGGATGACCACCATGACCTCCTCGACCCGCATCGGCCTCGGCGTCTCCGCCGCTCTCGTCGCCCTTAGCATCGCGCTCGCGCCCGCGGCCTTTGCCCAGGACAAGATGGGCAAAGACGACGCCATGAAGAAAGACACGATGTCCAAGGACGCCATGTCCAAGGACTCCATGTCGAAGCATGACGGCATGAAGAAGAGCGACGGGATGATGAAGAAGGATGATGCGATGAAGAAAGACGACGGCATGAAGAAGAACTGATCGCCGTCTCGTCTTCGCCTCGCCCGGCTTGCGGGGCGCACACCGCGCCGGGTTGCGTAGCCCAGGTGAAGCGCAACGTAACCCGGGACCGCACGCAACGCCTAGATGCGAGAATCCCGGGTTGCGCTACGCTCGACCCGGGTTACCAGCGCGCCGCTTCACTCCGCATGCGGCGGTGAGAGGCGGAAACGCGTCACCTCTTTTTCTTGCCGCGCTCCTTGCGGGCGGCGTAGCGCGCGTCGCGTTTGGCCTTCTGTTCGGCCTCGAGCGAGGCCTGACGCGCGGCTTCCTCTTCCTTCTCGCGCGCGATTCTTGCCGCTTCTGCCGCGGCGGCCTCTTCCTCGAGGCGCTTCTGCTCGGCCCTGGCGGCTTCGCGCGCCAGCCTGGCCTGCTCGCGGCCGGCCGCAATGGCCGCACGCTCGGCGGCGCGCGCCTGCACCGCCGGATCATCGGGCCCGGGGCGGGAACGGAATTTTTCCAGAATGTTCTGCCGGGCCTGCTGCGCCGCCTTCTGGCGGTCGGAAAAGTTCGGTTCCTTGAAGCCGCTCATCGAGAGCCTTGTTATTTCACTGCTGGTTGGAGGAATGACGAAAATCGGGTTTCGCGCAGCACATAAGTGAAGCCACGGCAAAATGCCAGCGTCCAATTGGCATGCCAAACAGGGTTGGCTTGGTGCACGGCAGACGTGATCCGGTGATTGCCGCCAACAATCCGGCAATCTGTCTCGAACGCGCCTAAAATTCTAGCCGAGCTAGCGGTTGTCGCGTTGCCTGGGGGTTCCCAGCAGTCTGGCGACCGTCTGCGCCGTCGCGGCGACGCGATCGGAGGTCCGCTGCGCTTCAAGCTTGTCCCGGGCTTTCTCGCGGATCAGAAGGTCGATCAATTCGAGCCGCTTGCCCTCGTCGACTGCTTCCGCCAGCAATCTCTTGTAGCGATGATACTCGTAGCCGGTTTCTTGTTGGCCCATATCTTGTTGGCCCATGTCTTGTTGGCCCATGTCTTGTTGGCCCATGGCACGCTCCGCACACGCGCTTTCTGAAAGGCGCGCAGTCTTGAGCAGCGCGCGGACGGGTGCAACGGATTTGCGATACTTATGCCCAGGCTTTCGAAATTTTATCCGGCACCTGTTGCAGATGTGATCACATGCGCGCTTGCGAAGCAGCTACTGCAACCATGATCTCTTGCGTGACTGCTGTGGAACCGAGACGACCATGACCGATCCCAAGGAAGGCGGCAGTCGTCGCGGCGCGATCGCCGGCCTTGTGATCGCGGCCGCGATGCTGGCAGCCGGCTTGTGGCTGGCGCGCGAGCTGACTGCGGCGAGCAAGATGCAGGACTGCCTGATGTCGGGGCGGACCAACTGCAACGTGATCCAGCCGGCGCAGTAGGCCGCGGGGCCAGCGCTAAAACGCCGCGGGCAATTGTGATGCCGATCACAGGGGGTGGGGCAGCCCGGCCTTATGCTCCGGGCATACTGAACAGGAACGATTGCATGATTCACCAAATCTATAGTCGCAAGGGATTTGCGCTGCTGGCCATCATCGTCGTGATCGGCTTTGCCGTGGCGCTGTTTTCAGCCGGCGGCCTCTTTCAGGAGACGGTGGCGAGCGCGTCGCTTGGCCCGGGATGGCAGTGCAGCCGCATCGCCTTTGTCATGACGACATGCACCAAAGATGCGAGGCCGGAGCGCGCGCGCGTGCAGGCGGAACAGAGATCTCGCGGCTAATCCGGAGTGTGACCGCGGCAACATGACCGCAGGTACGGCTGCTGTACGCTGGGAAACGCGCGGACGCTCCGCGTTGGCGCGAGGCGGCCTTTCGTGGTCTAATGCCGCGCATTGCACGACTGCCTGGCGTTCGAGACTATTGGAGTTTTCAGATGAAAAAGCTTTCCAGCCTTGCCGCGGCCGCCGCGGCGCTCATGTTGATGTCGTATTCGAGTGACGCACTGGCCCAGACCACCCCGGCGACCGGAACTGACACCACCAATAGTGCGCCGGCAGCGAGCACGGCGCCGCCTGCCGAGACCGCGACGCCCGCCGCCACGACAGCGCCAGCCGCCGCTCAGCCGGACGCCAATTCATCCACCACCGAGAAAGCTGCGCCCAAGAAGAAAAAGACAGCGGCAAAGAAACGGACGCGGCAGCAGGAGATCGAGCACTCGATCGACACCGGGACCGTGCCGGCCCGCTATCGCAGCTCGGTGCCGAAGCAGTACCAGCAATACATCCCGTTCGCCAAGCAGTGACCCGTGCCTCACGGGGCGGCCGACCATAATCGGCCGTTCATGGCCGTGGTCGTACGGACTTGCCCGTTATTGTTTCCTGCCGTCCAACTGCACTGCGTGGGGCATCCGACCTCGTGATTGATTGCCACGCATTCATTCTTCGCTCGATTGGTCATTTCCAATGTCGCATCACCTGCTGAAGGCCATCGACGCCATCTACCAATGCGCAGCGGAACCATCGCACTGGCCGGCGGCGCTGCAGATCATTGCCGATTGCTTCGACGATGTCGGCGCTATCCTGCTCTATGGCCGGGATGACGGAAGTTTTGGCGCCATCCAGTCCGCTTCGCTCGATGCGATCGCCGAAGAATACATGCGCGAGTGGACGTTTCGAGATATCCGCGCCATCCGCGCGCGCGAGCGCGGCTATTTCTTCAATCGCGACGTCGTGACGGACCGTGACGTCGTCTCCGAAGAGGACGTCGCGACCGACCCCTTCTATTCCGTGCTGCTTCGGAAGCACGGCCTGAGGTATTTCGCCGCCGCAACGGTCTCGCCGGATGCGAAGATCGAGGTGGCGATGAGCATCCAGCGCGCGAGCGGCAAGCCGGCCTATAGTGACGCCGAACTCGATCTCGTCGCGCAACTCGGCCGCCACGTCGAGCGGTCGCTCCGTCTCGGTATCCGCCTGATGGACTCGGAACTGAGCAAGCTTGGCCTCGGCGCCGCGCTGGCGAAGTTGGGAACCGGGGTCTTTGTGCTGGATTCGGTCGGCCGCGTGATCTTCTCCAACCCGAAGGCGGAATCGCTGTTGGGCGACGGTCTTGAGATTGTGGAGGAGAAGCTGACCGCGGGAGCGTTGGCGCTGAATTCGCCGGCCTCTGCGGCGATGAAGCGCCTCGCGGCGTATCGTGCCGAGGATCTCCTGGCCGGCGAAAAGCCGATCATCGTGCACCGGCGGACGTCGGGCCGGCCGCTTGCGCTCTATGTCCTGCCGGTCTCGATGGCAGCCAACAGCATCAACGAGTTCTTGACCCAGGCCAGGCTGCTCATCCTGGTCGTCGACCCCGACAATAACAGCCCACCCGATCCGTCGCTGATCCGCGATGTGCTCGGCCTGACCCTGGGCGAGGCGAGGGTGACGGCGCTGGTCGGAACCGGCCAGTCGCCGCGCGACGCCGCCGACAAGCTCGGCATCACCGAGGAGAGCGCCCGGACCATCCTCAAGCGCGTGTTCTCGAAAGTGGGCGTGTCCCGGCAGGGCGAACTCGCGGCACTGCTGGCGCGGCTCGTGCTCAGATAGTTCGGTTGCCCGGTGCCAACGCAAGGCGTGGCAGATCGGCCATATCGTCCTCGAATTCCAGAGAAATCAGCCGACAGTTCCCATTTGGGAATGTCGCCGCACCCTGCAACCGGTGAAGAGATCAGGCCGAGTGACCGTCGGGAAAGCGAGCGGTATCCAATGCCTCGCTCTCCGACGATCGCAACCAGACCGGCTTTGACGCGCCCGGGTTTTGCTCGGGGCGTGGTTGGCGGGGCCAAACCACGCGGCGGCATTGATCTTCGCCGCTCGCGTCAGCTCCGCCCCGAGTTGAAGTCTTTGCTCCAAGTGGCCGGGACAACAACGAATTTCACCGGCAGGACATTCCGGCTTCCATCTCGCCCCAGAAGCCGCACTGCGTGGCCGGCCTTGCGTGCAGTTCGTTTCGGAGAACGAGCAGGCTCGCCCCCACCAGAAGGGCGGCCGAGAGCGTGACAATCAGTTTTCGCATCGAGTTCCAGTGAATCATGGACGGGAATCTGCCAGCGGCCTTAAGGCATGCCGGCGGCACCAGCAAGGCGCCATGCGCAAACCTGCCCGTCTTCTCGGGCCGCACATGAGCGTGGCGTTTCCGCCTTTCCTCCTAACGGAGGCGCTCTGGAGCAGGCTGTCGACTACGCGGCGGTCGGGGCGAGTTGGCCCAAACGTTCCTTCAGCGCCCGGATGGTCGACTTCAAATTGTCCCGGCGCGTCGAAAGTGTTCGGGCCAGCAGCGGATACCGAGGATCCGCAGCGTCGCAGATTCCTCCGGCGGCTTCCTCGGTCGCGATATCGCAATCCAGGATCCGGACGGACCTTTGCAGATCCTCGAGCAACGTCTGGATGACGAGGACGTCACGTATCACGGTGATGCTGGAATTCCCAATCTGAGACGCGGCACCCATCGACATTGCTCCCGCTTGATCCAACTCGGCGCAGCCCCGTCGGGGACTGCAGTGTCGGACAGCGATTAGCAAGACCTTTGCCAAATTCGGAAACTGCGGATTAACCATGCCGGCGCCAGTGGCAGCGAGCCGGACCTTCCGCTGCGGAGCCTTGCGGCGAGGATAGCCGACCGGGCACGCCACTCACCAAACGGCCCCAGGTGCGCTGGGGCCGCCAACCTTGGAGGTTTTCCTCCGGCCGGTGGGGGTAGGGGGCGTTCGACCGGAGGCCTGGATTCGACGCAGGCCGAGCGGCTTGGTTCCTCGGCGTTGGCAGCGCCGGTTCTGTCGGTCCCCAAACGCACAAGAGGCCGGGCTTGGCCGGGCTCTCGCTTGGTATCTTGAGAGGATCAGTACTTTGCGACCACCGGCGTAGTGCCCCAGCCGAATCGATATTCGATGCCTGCCTTGATGGTGTGAATGTCGGCGCCGAAGGCGGCCAACGCCGGCTCAGCCGGCATCTGCTCTGTCCGGCAACTCCGGACTACATGCTCAATCATCGCGACGAGACTTTCGAAAGCGCGACATGCTTTCGCGCCAATCCACGCAGCGATGCGTGGGCAAGCGGATTGCTCGAGCAGGTGATCCCACTTGTGCACACCCGTGCTCACCCCCGGGGCATCCGCAGTCTTACGGTAAAAATCGTCATTCCCTCGTTACCCGTTTCGGCTTTTAATCGCGGTATCGGATCACCTAATAATATTTTCGAATTGCCCGGCAGACGCACTGCCGGGCTTTTCGTTGTTAAGCCGGTGTTGTTCTCAATCGGCGGCGGAGCGCTGGGGCGTTGCGAGGCAGGCTGTGCAAAAACTCGCAGTAATTCGCGGTGATATCCGGGCCGCCCCGTTGCGGCGCTGATCGCGCGCTCGAAGCCGGGCCGACAAGATCAAGGCCGCCGACGAATTCATCGACGACACGAACCAGAGCATCCGGGGCAATGTAGTCATCGATGCAAGGTGGCAATAAGGCGACCTGTCCTCTGTCCATGCCTTCAATGAAGCTCATATCCCTCAGTCCTGACTTGTCGCTTCCTTGCGCTCCGAGTCCGTGCTTCCCCGCTGCGCCGCCCAGGTGAGCAGCGCATCCAAAGCCGGGCACAGGGCCTGTCCCCAGTCCGTAAGGCAGTATTCGACCTTCGGGGGCACCTGATGGTGGACGATGCGGTGCACGATCCCGTCCTTTTCCATCTGCCGAAGTTGCTGGATCAGCATTTTTTGAGAGATTCCCGGGATCGCGCGTTCGAGATCGGAGAAGCGCAGAACATGCCCGCCAAAGAGATGAAACAGGATCACCAGCTTCCAGCGTCCCTCGAGGAGCTTGAGTGCGTTCTCGACGCCCTCGGCCGCTGTTTCTCTTGTATATTGGTGCAACATACTTTTTGGTGCGTACCTTACTTTTTCGTGTGTTCTTGCATTTTTTGAAAGTTTAGCCATTTCCGGAACCCAGACAAGCTCAACCCGGAGAATGGTCATGCCCCTCGCATTGCCCGCGCCCATAGCCAATTACTTTGCCGCGGATGCGAGGGATGGCACGGCAGTCGCCAAATGCTTCACGGCCGATGCCGTGGTCATCGACGAGAAGAAGACGTACACGGGGCGCGATGCGATCGCGGCGTGGAAATCCGAGGCATCCGGAAAGTACGATTATATCGCCGAACCCATAGCCATTGACGATCAGGGGGACAAAGTCATCGTCACCGCACATCTGACCGGGAATTTTCCGGGAAGCCCGGTGGACCTTCGCTATGCTTTCACGCTCTCCGGTAATGCGATCGCCCGGCTGGAGATCGTCCCATGAGCTTCGATCTTGGCCTTGATGGAAAACGTGCCCTCGTGACGGGCGGCACCAAGGGGGCGGGCGCAGCGGTTGTTCAAGCATTGGCGGCCGCAGGCGCGCGCGTCGCGGCAACGGCCAGGACCGTACCCAAGAATGGAACAGGGAATATCCATTACGTCGCGGCCGACCTGTTGACCGCACAGGGTTGCGCCAAGGTCGCCGAAGAAGTGCTTCAGACCTTCGGCGGCATCGACATCGTCGTCAATGTGCTTGGAGGATCAAGCGCGCCGGCGGGCGGCTTTTCGGCATTAACCGATCAGGAATGGCAGAAGGAAATCGATCACAATCTCATGCCTGCCGTCCGGCTCGATCGGGCGCTGCTTCCGTCGATGATCGGGCAGGGATCAGGCGTCATTATCCATGTGACGTCGATCCAGCACGAACTGCCTTTGCCGGAATCGACGACGGCCTACGCAGCAGCGAAAGCGGCGCTGTCGACCTACAGCAAGAGCCTGTCAAAGGAAGTGACCCCCAAGGGCATCAGAGTTGTTCGCGTGTCGCCGGGCTGGATCGAGACAGACGCCGCCGTGGCGCTCGCGGAACGGCTCGCGAGGGAGGCCGGCACCGATTATGAGGGCGGCAAGAAGATCATCATGAATTCTCTCGGCGGAATTCCGCTCGGTCGACCGGCGAAGCCCGGCGAGGTCGCCGATCTGATAACATTCCTGGCATCCTCGCGCGCCGCAGCCATAACCGGCACCGAATATGTCATTGATGGAGGGACCGTTCCCACCGCTTGAGGCTTCAGAGGGCGGGGGCGGCGTCTCCTCCACGAATTTTAGCACAGCCTGGAGGCAGACCACTCGACGCAAACGCCGGCGAAAGCGCCCAGCCGGATTTGAACCGAAATCGCGATCGGGCGCATCCCAACCGAGCGCAAAACGCGCCATGCTGCGCGAGAAGCTTGAAACTGCATCTTTTCGGCTGCGGCTGTAATGCTTGCGGCTATCCCACGTCTGCTCTTGGGCCTGACGACCTCCGGTGAAGTCTGCTATTGCGCCGCTATGAGGGACACAGCGGACTTCTCGACGGGGGACCAGGCGCCTCGTTTCTCGCGGTCGTTCAGCAGCGCAAGCTCCGTCCGGCACTCGGTGGCGAATGCCTGAAGCCGCTCCATCGTCAGCTTGTCGAATGCGTTGCTTGCTAGCCGCTCGGCGCGCGCAATCTGTTCCTTGAGGTACTGGATTCTGTTCATCACTCAACCTCCGTCGAAATAATTTTAAGTAAGTTGCTTGGTTTCCAATGTCCGTATGTTACGGCTAACGAGCGCTTAACTCTGTGGGCCAAATCACGGAGCCAGGCCAAGCCAGGGCCAAGTCACGTCGTGGCGTGAACGAAGGGGTGCCGGTCCTGATCCTCTGCTCATCGTCCGTCGGTATCGGCCCGCCGTGCGCGACTGCGGCACAGTGCATCCGGCAGACTGCTCCGGGTATCGGCATGTCCGTCCGGGAACCGCGGACACGGAGCTACGTTTCGCTCCCTATCAACATAGGGAGATCGTCATGCGCTCGGTTGTCCTGGTTCTGGTTATTTTGCTGACTGAGACTTCGCTAGCTTTTGCGCAGGGCCACATGGGCACCCCAAAAGAGCAACAGGCTTGCCGGCGAGATGCGCAGCGCTTTTGCCGAAAGCAATTGGACAATGACTTTGCAGTACAACAGTGCTTGCAGCAGAACAGAACCAGGCTGAGCAAGAGTTGCCAGAAAGTATTTGCCAGCCACGGGATGTGAGATCTTCCTGCTCGCGTTGTCGCGCGGCGATGGGCACACCATCCCGGGACGTCAGATCATGATGCCGACATACGCGCTCAGAGAAGCGAGTCGGATAAGCTCGCCGAAAGCGCCGGTGCGAGGATCATGTTCGGAACGGCCACTGGCTCACCTTCTGATCCGGTGAGCCAAAATCAACTGCAACCCTCTGAGAAGACTGGAGAGGTAAATGAGATGGCGATCCCGGCAGGATTCGAACCTGCAACCCGCGGAGTAGAAATCCGCTACTCTATCCAGTTGAGCTACGGGACCGTCGTGGTGCGGTGCCAGCAATCGAGCCGTTCAATAATCCAAGGATCGGCCGTCGCCAACATGGCAGAGTCCAAAATAACAGTAAAAACATAAGGCTGGTATACCGGCGGGGTGGCCGGCCGCCTTCGAAACCGGCAGGTCGGCTTTCCAGGCCCTGGCATACGACCCGCCTGGGGCAAACCAACAACGCCAGCCGAATCACAGGGTCGACAATCTTGCTGAATAGCGTCCGGGCATCAAGGCCAGGGCCCGCCGCAGTCCTTGGCATCATTGTGAAACCTGAGTGCGCGTGACACCGGCTGCATCGGTTGCCGGCGTGGCCGCAGGGCTCGCAAACTCCCTTTCCTTTTGGGCCGGTCCGTAGGCGAGGGCGCGACCGTTGTTCGCACCCGGGCTGAATTGTTTCCAGATGTTTCTGACGGTAGTGAGGTGTGCACTGCCAAAATAGAGCCTGGGACCGGGGGCGTCGATGACCTTGATGCAGAGACTGAGACGCAAATTGTTTCCGCCCCGCGAGGTCATCGAGGGCTATGAGAGCCAGGAACTGGTCGAGACGATCTTCCACAAGACCATCGCCTATGATCCGCCCGGCAATTGGCCGCTGGTGGTCGGGATCAATTCGGTGCTCGACTTCGGAGGCGGCGCCGGCTTGCATTACAAGCTGGCGCGAAAGCAGTCGCCCGATATCCGCTGGGCGGTGGTGGAAACGCCGGCGATGGCGCGCCGTGCCCGCGAGTTGGCGACAAATCGGCTGATGTTCTTCAGCGATATCCACGAGGCCGCTGACTGGCTCGGAGAGATCGAGCTGATGCACTCGAACGGCGCCATCCAATACGTCCCGGATGCGATTGACACCATCCGCACCCTCTGCGCTGCGCGGCCGGCCGCAATGGTATGGTATCGCGTGCCGATCAGCGAGGGCAGGGCCGAGGCGGAAGTGCAGACGTCGTTCCTCAGCGACAACGGTCCGGGAGCGCTGCCGGGCTCGAAGGACAAGCTCGTCAAGTACGCGAGGAACTGGATTCCGGCACGAACATTCCTCGCTGCGCATGAGGGCTATCGCGTTGTCGAGCGCAGCTCTGATCCGCGCGAGCACGGCACCCAGCAGTTCCGCTTCGTTCGGCACTGAGACAGGGCGGCCGTCCACAACCCGACCTGAAGATCCGATTTTTCGGCGAGCTGGTCCGAACCCTTTTCGGCGATCGGACGACAAAGGCGTGCGGGTGGCGCGCGGATTGCGGTCCACGGTCTCCGCCTGCCGTGCCGGCGCGCCACCGCGCGGGCTTAATGACTGGTTTGGCAATGCCTGTTTGCGACTTCTCCGCTACGTTGTTTTCGCGCCATCAGTCGGTCACCTTTTCGCGCCCTCTTATTCGTCACGCGGCCTCGGCCCGCGGCCCGGGAGATCCATCATGATCGGTTTGGTTCGTGTCGCAGCATTTTGCGCCGCGCTGGCGCTTGGCCTCGCCACCGCGCAAGGAGCCGACAAGGCGTTCAAGCGTGACGACCTCGCCGATTCCGCGATCAAGCTGGAGGCGCAGATCAAGAGCGAGGCGGGGCCGGTCGCCAAGAGCACGGCGACGCTGAAGACCGATGCCGATGCAGCCTTCAGGCGCGCCGACTTCCGCTCGGGCTTGCAGATCCTCGGCCAGATCGCCGCCACCGCGCCCGATGACAGCGGCAACTGGCTGCGGCTTGCCCGCACCATCTTCCAGATCCGCACGTCGAGCTCGACCGAGCAGACCTTCCTGCTCGAGCGCGCCTCGACCGCCGCCTACATCGCCTATCAGCGCGCCGGCAACCAGGCGGAGGAGGCCGATGCGCTGGCCGTGCTCGGCCGCGCGTTCTCTGATCGCAAATTGTGGCGGCCGGCGCTCGATGCGCTCCGCATGTCGCTCGAGATGCGCGAGGTTGCCGAAGTCCGCGGCCAGTACGAGAAGATGCGCGACGAGCACGGCTTCCGACTGCTCGATTACAGCGTGGATTCCGACGGCGCCACGCCGCGGGCCTGCTTCCAGTTCTCCGAGGAATTGGCCAAGCGGGTCGATTTCGCGCCGTTCGTGGCGCTTGCCGGCAACGACAAGCCGGCGCTCACCACCGAAGGCAAGCAGCTCTGCGTCGACGGGCTGAAGCACGGCGAGCGCTACAACATCAATCTGCGCGCCGGCCTGCCGTCGACGGTGAAGGAGAGCTTGCCGAAATCCGCCGAGTTCAACATCTATGTCCGCGACCGCAAGCCATTCGTGCGCTTCACCGGCCGCGCCTATGTGCTGCCGCGCACCGGCCAGCGCGGCATCCCGGTGGTCAGCGTCAACACGCCGGCAGTGACCATCGACGTATTCCGGATCGGCGACCGCAACCTGATCAACACGGTGATCGACAGCGACTTCCAGCGCACGCTGAGCAGCTACCAGCTCTCCGATCTCGGCGACCAGCGCGGCATGAAAGTGTGGTCCGGCGAGCTCGCGACGGCGGCCACCCTGAACCAGGACGTCGTCACCGCATTTCCGGTCGACCAGGCACTCGGCGATCTGCAGCCGGGCGTCTACGTCATGACGGCCGCCGCCAAGGGGCCGAGCAGCGATGATGACGGCTCGCTGGCGACGCAATGGTTCATCGTCTCCGACATGGGGCTGTCGGCGTTTTCAGGCAATGACGGCATTCATGTCTTCGTCAATTCGCTGGCCTCCACCGAGCCGGTCGCCAAGGCCGAAGTGAAGCTGGTCGCCCGCAACAACGAGATCCTTGCGACCCGCAAGACCGATGAGACCGGCCACGTGCTGTTCGAGGCCGGGCTCGCGCGCGGCGAGGGCGGGCTGTCGCCGGCGCTGCTCACCGTCACGAACGAGAAGGCGGACTATGCGTTCCTGAACCTGAAGACCAACGCCTTCGACCTCACCGACCGCGGTGTCGCTGGCCGCGCGGTGCCTGCTGGCGCTGATGCCTTCGTCTATGCCGAGCGCGGCGTCTATCGCTCCAACGAGACCGTCTATCTCACCGCGCTCTTGCGGGACGGGCAGGGTAACGCCATGACCGGCGGCCCGCTGACGCTGGTGATCGAGCGCCCCGACGGCGTCGAATTCCGCCGCGCCGTGCTGCCCGACCAGGGCGCCGGGGGCCGCACCATGGCCGTCGCGCTGAATTCGACGGTGCCGACCGGCACCTGGCGGGTGCGCGCCTTCACCGACCCGAAGGGCACCGCCGTCGGCGAGACCACCTTCATGGTCGAGGACTACATCCCCGAGCGGATCGAATTCGACCTGACGGCCAGGGACAAGGTCATCAAAGCTGAAGTTCCAGTTGAACTTAAGGTCGACGGTCATTTCCTTTATGGCGCGCCGGCGTCCGGGCTGCAGCTCGAGGGTGACATGCTGGTGACGGCGGCCGCATCGGGACGGCCCGGCTATCCCGGCTACCAGTTCGGCGTCGCCGACGAGGAGAGCGCCAGCAACGAACGCACCCCGATCGAGGACCTGCCGGAGTCCGACGCCAAGGGCACGGCGGTCTTCCCGGTGAAGCTGGAGAAGGCGCCGACGTCGACCCGGCCGCAGGAGGCGCAGATCTACATCCGCATGGCCGAGACCGGCGGCCGCTCGGTCGAGCGCAAGATCGTGCTGCCCGTGGCGCCGGCGAGCTCGCTGATCGGCGTCAAGCCGCTATTCGGCGACAAGAGCGTCGCGGAAGGCGACAAGGCCGAGTTCGACGTCGTGTTCGTCGACACCGACGGCAAGCAGCTCGCGCGCGACGGCCTGCGCTACGAACTGCTGGGGATCGAGTCGCGCTATCAATGGTACCGCCAGGGCTCGTCGTGGGACTATGAACCGGTGAAGTCGACCAGCCGCGTTGCTGATGGCGATGTCAATCTCGCCGCCGACAAGCCGTCACGGCTGTCATTCGCGCCGCAGCCGGGCCGCTACCGCCTCGACGTCAAGTCGAGCGATGCTGATGGCCCGCTGACCTCGGTGCAGTTCGATGTCGGCTGGTATTCCGACGGCAGCGCCGACACGCCTGACCTGTTGGAGACCTCGATCGACAAGCCGGAATACCAGTCCGGCGACACCATGGTGGTGACCGTCAACGCCCGCACGGCCGGGCGGCTGACCGTCAACGTGCTCGGCGACCGCCTGCTGACGACGCAGAGCGTCGACGTCAAGGAAGGTACCCAGCAGGTCCGGCTCAGCGTCGGCAAGGACTGGGGCACCGGCGCCTATGTGATGACGACCTTGCGCCGTCCGCTGGATGCGGCCGCGCAGCGCATGCCGGGCCGTGCGATCGGCCTGAAATGGTTCGGTATCGACAAAAAGGCCCGCACGCTTGCGGTGACGCTCACGCCGCCATCGCTGGTGCGGCCGGGCTCGGCGCTGAAGATCCCGGTCAAGCTCGACGGGCTCAATCCCGGCGAGGACGCCAAGGTCGTGGTCGCAGCCGTCGATGTCGGTATCCTCAACCTCACCAATTACAAGCCGCCGGCGCCCGACGATTACTATCTCGGCCAGCGCCGCCTCACGGCCGAGATCCGCGATCTCTACGGCCAGCTCATCGACGGCATGCAGGGCACGCGCGGCCAGATCAGGACCGGCGGCGATTCCGGCGGCGCCGAACTGCAGGGCTCGCCGCCGACGCAGAAGCCGCTCGCGCTCTATTCCGGCATTGTCACCGTCGGCGCCGACGGCACCGCCGAGATCAGCTTCGACATTCCGGAATTCGCCGGCACCGCGCGGGTGATGGCGGTGGCCTGGAGCGCCACGAAAGTCGGGCGCGGCACCATCGATGTCACCGTGCGCGATCCCGTGGTGCTGACCGCGACCTTGCCGCGCTTCCTGCTCAATGGCGACCACGGCACCATGAGCATGGACATCGACAATGTCGAAGGCGCGCCCGGCGACTACACCATCAACGTCAAGGCGTCCGGCCCGGTGAAACTGTCCGGCAATCCGGCGACCACGGTGAGGCTCGCCGCCAAGCAGCGCACCTCGCTGTCGCTGGCCTTGGATGCCGGCGGCGCTGGCGCCGCCAATCTCGACGTCGACATCTCAGGCCCGAACGGCCTGACGCTGGCGCGCCACTACGCGCTCGACGTCAAGGCGGCGACGCAGGTCTTGGCGCGCCGCTCGGTGCGGACGCTGGCCAAGGGCGACAGCCTGACGCTGACGTCTGACATGTTCACCGACCTCGTGCAGGGCACCGGCAGCGTCTCGCTGTCGGCGAGCCTGTCGACCGCGCTCGACGCCGCAACGATCCTCAAGGCGCTCGACCGTTATCCGTATGGCTGCTCGGAGCAGATCACGAGCCGCGCGATGCCGCTGCTCTATGTCAACGATCTCGCCGCCGGCGCGCATCTGGCAATGGACAGCGCGGTCGACCAGCGCATCAAGGATTCGATCGAACGTCTGCTTGCCCGCCAGGGCTCGAACGGCTCGTTCGGCCTGTGGTCATCAGGTGGCGATGACGCCTGGCTCGATGCTTACGTCACCGACTTCCTGACCCGCGCCCGCGAAAAAGGTTTTGTGGTGCCGGACGTGCTGTTCAAGAGCGCGCTCGACCGCATCAGGAATTCGGTGGTGAACGCCAACGAGCCCGAGAAGGACGGTGGCCGCGATCTCGCCTACGGCCTCTACGTGCTCGCCCGCAATGGCGCCGCTCCAATTGGCGATCTGCGCTATCTCGCGGACACCAAGCTGAACAATCTCGCAACTCCAATTGCGAAATCGCAACTCGCCGCCGCGCTGGCGCTGGTCGGCGACCGGGCGCGGGCGGAGCGGGTCTATGCCGCCGCGCTCGACGCGCTCAATCCAAAGCCGGTGCTGGAGTTCGGCCGCGTCGATTACGGCTCGGCGCTGCGCGATGCCGCGGCGCTGGTCTCGCTCGCCGGCGAGGGCAATGCGCCGCGCGCCACCATGATCGGCGCCGTCGCGCGCGTCGAGGCGGCGCGGGGGCTGACGCCTTACACCTCGACCCAGGAAAACGCCTGGCTGGTGCTGGCCGCCCGTGCGCTTGCCAAGGAAACGCTGAGCCTCGATATCGACGGCCAGCCGGTCAATACCGCGGTGTTCCGCAGCTACAAAGCAGATGCGATGGCTGGCAAGCCGATCAAGATCACCAATACCGGCGATGCGCCGGTGCAGGTCGTGGTCTCGGTGTCGGGTTCGCCGGTGACGCCGGAGCCGGCCGCCTCCAACGGCTTCAGGATCGAGCGCAATTATTTCACGCTCGACGGCAAGCCGGCGGATGTCAGCAAAGCGAAGCAGAACGATCGCTTTGCCGTGGTGCTGAAGATCACGGAAGCAAAGCCGGAATACGGACACATCATGGTGTCGGACTATCTGCCGGCCGGGCTCGAGATCGACAACCCGCATCTGGTGTCCTCCGGCGACTCCGGCACGCTCGACTGGATCGAGGACGGCGAGGAGGCGGAGAATACCGAGTTCCGCGATGACCGCTTCTCCGCCGCGATCGACCGCGCCAGCGATGCCAAGTCGGTGTTCACGGTGGCCTATGTCGTGCGCGCGGTCTCTCCCGGCAAATACGTGCTGCCGCAGGCCTATGTCGAGGACATGTACAATCCCTCGCGCTATGGCCGCACCGGCAGCGGCACGGTGGAGGTCCGCGCGGCGAAATGAGCGGGATGGCGAACAAGCCGCGCGGGCGATGGATCAGGCGGGCGGTCGCCATGGCGGCCGTCACCGCTCTGCTCGTGACGGGTGCGTTTACCGCCTGGGCCATCTCCCTCGGCCCATTGCCGCTTGCGGAGGCGCGACAAGTCTCCACCACCGTCGTCGACCGCAACGGCAAACTGCTGCGCGCCTACGCGATGGCGGATGGCCGCTGGCGGCTGCCGGTCGACGCGAAGACATCAGTTGATCCGATCTATCTGAAGCTGCTGCTCGCCTATGAAGACCAGCGCTTCCATTCCCACCGCGGCGTCGATCCGCTGGCGCTGTCGCGCGCGGCGGTGCAGCTCGCCACCTCCGGTCACATCATCTCCGGCGGCTCCACTATCACGATGCAATTGGCGCGGCTGATGGAGCCGCGGCGGCAGCGCTCGCTCTACGCAAAGCTGCGCCAGATCGTGCGCGCGATCGAGATCGAGCAACAGCTCGACAAGGACGAGATCCTCGACCTCTATCTCGCGCTGGCGCCGTTCGGCGGCAATCTCGAGGGCGTACGCGCGGCATCGATCGCCTATTTCGGCAAGGAGCCGAAGCGGCTGACACTGGCCGAGGCGGCACTTTTGGTGGCGCTGCCGCAATCGCCGGAGCGGCGGCGGCTCGACCGCCATCCGGAAGCCGCGCGGGCCGGCCGCGACCGCGTGCTGGACCGCATGGTGGAAGAGGGCGTGCTCTCGGCGGACGATGCCGCGCAAGCCAAGTCGGAAGCCGTGCCCAAATTCCGCAAGCCGATGCCGATCCTGGCGCCGCATGCGGCCGACCAGGCGCTCGCGACGATGAAGGATTCATCCCTCATCAAGCTGACACTCGATTCCACGCTGCAGAAAAATCTGGAATCGCTCGCCCGCGACCGCGCCGTCGCGCAAGGCCCGAACATCTCGGTCGCGATCATCGCGGTCGACAATGAGAGCGGCGACATCCTCGCCCGCGTCGGCTCGTCCGATTATTTCGACGAGCGCCGGGCAGGTCAGGTCGACATGACGCGCGCGGTGCGCTCGCCCGGCTCGACGCTGAAGCCGTTCATCTATGGCCTCGCCTTCGAGGACGGCTTCGTGCACCCGGAGAGTTTGATCGACGACCGCCCGATCCGCTTCGGCTCCTACGCGCCGGAGAATTTCGACATGACCTTCCAGGGCACCGTGCCGGTGCGCAAGGCGCTGCAATTGTCGCTCAACGTGCCAGCGATCGCGCTGCTCGACCGCGTCGGCGCGAGCCGGCTGTCGTCGCGCCTGAAACAGGCGGGCACCAGCCTGGTGCTGCCGAAGGACGAGGCGCCGGGCCTTGCGATGGGGTTAGGGGGCGTCGGTATCACCTTGCAGGATCTGGCGCAACTCTACGCCGGCTTCCCGCGGCTCGGCACCACCAGGCCGCTGCGCGAGATCATGCTTGATCGAGACGACCGCGAGCCGATGCGGCTGATGGACCAGGTCGCGGCGTGGCAGGTCGGCAATGTCCTGATCGGCACGCCGCCGCCGGAAAACGGCGTGCATAACCGGATCGCGTTCAAGACCGGGACCAGCTATGGCTATCGCGACGCATGGTCGGTCGGCTTCGATGGCCGCATCACCATCGGCGTCTGGGTCGGCCGTCCTGACGGCGCGCCGGTGCCCGGGCTGATCGGACGCAGCGCCGCGGCGCCGATCCTGTTCGATGCCTTCGCGCGCACCGGCAGGATCCCGGCGGTACTGCCGAAGGCGCCGAAGGGAACGCTGGTCGCTGGCAATACCAGGCTGCCGCTGCCGCTCCGGCGTTTCCGGCCCGTCGGGGAACTTGTGCGCACGGGCAGCGATCAGGCGCCGCATATCCAGTTCCCGATCAACGGCTCGCGCATCGATGTCGATCGCGCCGCCGGCGGCGAGGTGACGCCGATGCCGGTCAAGGTGGCCGGCGGCGTATTGCCGCTGACCATGCTGGTCGACGGCGTCGCGGTTGGCGATCTCGACAGCCGCCGTCAGCGCCTGATTGATCCGCCGGGCCCCGGCTTTGCGCGATTGACCGTGATCGACGCGACCGGAGCGGCTGATACGGTGGTCATTCGGGTGCAGTGACCGGAAGGGACCTCGTAGCCCGGGTGGAGCGGAACGCGTAACCCGGGACGCCCGCATCCGCATCGCGAGTGGCCCGGGTTACACTAGCGCTTCACCCAAGCTACAGCACCAGAGCCACACTCAGGACAAAACGGAACCTGTGCGGTTGTTTGGCCTACGGTTTCATCGTATGCGAAGCCCATGGTTGAAATCGTCAATGTCAGGCGCTTCGGAGCAGGGCAACAGCCTGTAAAACCTGCGCATTCCAGTCGCAGGCTGGCGATCGCGTTCGAGTTTGCGACCGCCAATCATGGGCGCGCGGTTCTGTTCCTCGTGCTGTGCTGCCTGGTCCTGTTCCTGCCCGGCTTCTTCACCACGCCGCCGATCGACCGCGACGAGGCGCGCTTTGCGCAGGCGACCAAGCAGATGGTCGAGAGCGGCGATTTTGTCGACATCCGTTTCCAGGACGACGTCCGTTACAAGAAGCCGGTCGGCATCTACTGGCTGCAGGCTGCAGTCGTTGAAACTGCATCCAGCCTCGGCATGCCGGGGGCGCAGGCGCGGATCTGGCTCTATCGGGTGCCGTCCCTGATCGGTGCGATCGGCGCCGTGCTGCTGACCTACTGGACCGCGCTTGCCTTCGTCACGCGGCGCGGCGCGGCGCTGGCGGCGCTGATGATGGCGAGCTGTGTCCTGCTCGGCGTTGAGGCGCGTCTGGCAAAAACCGACGCGATGCTGCTGCTGACAGTCACCGCCGCGATGGGAGCCCTGGCGCGCGTCTATCTGTCCTGGCAGCGCGGCGAGGATCCCGCGCATCCGCCGTGGTCGGCGCCTGTGATCTTCTGGACCGCACTGGCAGGCGGCATCCTGCTCAAGGGACCGCTGATCCTGATGTTCGTCGGGCTCGCCATCGCGGCTCTGGCGATCCTCGACCGCTCGCTGGAATGGTTCTCGCGCATGCGCCCGGTCTGGGGGCTGATGTGGTGCCTGGTGCTGGTGCTGCCGTGGTTCGTCCTGATCTTCTTGCGCGCCGGCGACACCTTCTTCGCCGATTCCGTCGGCGGCGACATGCTGAGCAAGCTCGGCGCGCAGGAATCACACGGCGCGCCGCCCGGGCTCTATCTTGTCCTGTTCTGGATCACATTCTGGCCGGGCGCGCCGCTGGCGGGCATGGCGGCACCGGCGGTGTGGCGCGCGCGGCGCGAGCCCGGCGCGCAATTTCTGCTGGCCTGGCTGATCCCGTCCTGGATCGTGTTCGAGGCGGTGCTGACCAAGCTGCCGCATTACGTGCTGCCGCTCTATCCCGCGATTGCGATCCTCACCGTCGGCGCGCTGGAACGGCGGGTGCTGTCGCGATCGGCCTGGCTGATCCGCGGCTCGGCCTGGTGGTTCGCGATCCCAGCGATCACTGCCGTGATCGTCGTGGCCGGCGCGATCAAGCTGACCTATCAGCCGGCATTTCCGGCCTGGCCGATCCTGGCGGGTGCGATGATCTTCGGCCTGGTTGCCTGGTGGATGTTCGAGGACAGCCGCGCCGAGCGCTCGTTCCTGAATGCAGTGATCGCGGCGATGCTGCTTGCGATCGCCGTCTATGGCGTGGTGGTGCCGACATTGAAGCCGCTGTTTCCAAGCGCCGAGGTCGGGCATCTCCTGCGCTACGCCAATTGTCCGGGTCCGAAGCTGGCATCCGCCGGCTACCACGAGCCAAGCCTGGTCTTCCTGACCGACACCTCGATCATCCTGACCGACGGTTCGGGCGCCGCGGATTTCCTGGCGCAGGGCGCATGCCGCTTTGCGCTGGTCGAGGCGCGTTCGGAACGCAATTTCGTGCAGCGGGCCGAGGCGATCAGTTTGCGCTACAACGCGGCAGTGCGCATCGACGGCTATAACATCTCGCAGGGCAGGGCGATCTACGTCACCATCTTCCGCTCCGAGACGGCGCAGTGAAAATATCCGGGCCGGTCATCCGCCATGAATCCGCAAGCTATCCGGCGCGTCTCGCCACGCTGACGGGGCGGTCGCTTGCCCAGCTCGTGCGTACGCCGTCGCATTCGCGCCGCGCGGAAGCCGGCCGGCGCGCGGCACGGCACGGGCTGTGGCTGATCGCGATCATCGGTGCCGCCATCATCGCGCTGATGCTTGTGCTCGACGTGCCCGAGATCAAGCTGATGCCGCCGCGCGGCACCGCAAGCCTGTGGTGGGTCCGCATCCTCACCGATTTCGGCAAGGATTTCTACGTGCTGTGGACCCTGGCCGGACTGTTGATTCTCGTTGCCATCATTGCCCCCGCATTGCATGGCATGCGACGATCGCTGCTGCTGGGACTGGGAACGCGGTTGCAGTTCCTGTTCTTCGCGGTGCTGTTTGCGGTCCTGGTCGGCGACCTCCTGAAATGGATCGTCGGGCGCGGCCGGCCGTTTGTCGGCGGCGAGCCCAACGCCTTCAACTTCTCGCATTTCGCCGGCAGCGAGGCCTATGCGAGCTTCCCCTCAGGGCATGCAACCACCGCCTTTGCGCTGGCCTTTGCGATCTCCGCGCTGTGGCCGCGGCTGCGGTTCGTGATGCTGATCTATGCGCTCATGATCTGCGCTACGCGCCTGGTATTGCTCGCGCATCACCCGAGCGACGTCGTCGGCGGCGCGCTGGTCGGCGTGATCTGCGCCATGGCAGTGCGCTACTGGTTTGCGGCCCGGCGGCTTGGCTTCGCGATCCAGCGCGACGGCACGATTTATCCACTTGCCGGCCCTTCTCTCGAGCGCCTCAAAAGGGTTGCCAAAAGGGTTGCCCGGGGCGCTTCCGCCCCATAAAAGCGGGCGCCGTCCCGCCATGTCAGGCGGTTCCGACCTGCGGGCCGTCCAGAGAATCAAAAATCCAGCCAAGATCCAGTCAACAAGAGTGCCGAATTGCCTTCTTCCGATCAGAGCGCGGTGGCCGTCTCCATCATTGTGCCCGTGCGCAACGAGGCCGAGAACATCGCGCCGCTGATTGCGGAGATCGCTGCCGCGCTCGGTCACCGCTGGGTCTACGAGATCATTTATGTCGATGACGGTTCGACCGATGCGACAGCATCTCGGATCGGCGCGGCCATGACGGAGCGCACCAACCTGCGCCAGCTTCGGCACGCGGTCTCTTCGGGGCAGTCGGCAGCGGTGCGCAGCGGCGTACGCGCCGCGCGCGGCGCGATCGTCGCGACGCTGGACGGCGACGGTCAGAACGATCCCTCGTTCCTGCCGGATCTGATTGCCGCGGTCGAAAGCGGCGGCGGCCGCATCGGGCTTGCCGCGGGCCAAAGAGTGGGGCGCAAGGATACCGGATTCAAGAAATTGCAGTCGCGGATCGCCAACGCCGTGCGTGGCGCGATCCTGCGCGACGGCACGCGCGACACCGGCTGTGGATTGAAGGCGTTCCCGCGCGACGTCTTCCTGATGATGCCTTATTTCGACGGGCTGCATCGCTTCCTGCCGGCGCTGGTCCGTCGCGAAGGATTTGAGATCGCCTATGTCGACGTGGTCGACCGGCCGCGCCGCTCCGGTGTCTCGAATTACGGCTTCTTCGATCGGCTCTGGATCGGGATCATGGATCTGCTCGGCGTCTGGTGGCTGATCCGCCGCAAGAAGCCGACGCCCGTAGTAGCGGAGGTGACCGGGGTCACGGGAGCGACCGGAGATACCAAAGCGACCGAGGAGCAGTGATGCTGATTCAATACGGTGAAGCTCTCGGCGATTATCTCTACGACGTCTTCGTCGCCAAGTTCGATTTCTGGCTGGCGTTCGGCCTGGTCGCGCAACTGCTGTTCACCGCGCGCTTCCTGGTGCAGTGGATTTCCAGCGAGCGCGCCGGGCAGAGCGTGGTGCCGATGGCCTTCTGGTTCTTCTCGATGGGCGGCGGATTGATGACGCTGATCTATGGCATCGCCAAGCGCGAGCCGGTCATCATTCTCGGCCAGGGACTGGCCACGATCATCTATGTCAGAAACATCATGCTGATCGTGAAGAACCGCGGGCAGGGATCGAGAACCCTGGATCGCTGACGCCGTTGCCCGCGGACAAGCGCCGCCGCTCCGGCCTTAGAGCATGATCCGGAAAAGTGGATACCGGTTTTCCGAAAAGATAATGCTCAAACAAAAAGATAGAGCGGGATGATGTTTCGAAGAAAGATCATCCCGCTCTAGGTCGCGATGCTGTCAGCGGCGAGCGCGATCCCGGCGAGGGAGATGTCAGAGCCCTTGCGACCGCGAGTGCATCGTCCACTCACGGCCTGGCGAGCCAGGTTGATGCTGGCATCCAAATCAGGGGACCTTCACTATAGCTCCAATGTTACACTCACCCGGGCGCGCGAGACGCACAGCATCAGCCGGTCCTGCCGCCTCGACGTCGGCAACACCTTGTCGCGATGCAGGACAATGCCGTCGCGATAGCCGCATTCGCAGGAGCCGCAGACCCCGATCTCGCAAGACGACGGCAGCGGGAAATCATGCTCGCGCAGCACATCGAGCAACGACTTGTCCGCAGGCACCAGAATCCGCTGCCCGGTAGATGCGACCGTGGCCTCGAACGGCTCGGGCTTGAAGTTCTCATCCATTGTCATCTGGAAATGTTCGCAGTGAATCTGCTCCTCGGACCATCCCGACAGCGACGACTGCACGGCATCGAGCAGCCGTTGCGGCCCACAGATGTAGACGTGGGTGCCGGGACTGTGCGGACCGATCAGGGCCGGATCGAACCGTTCGCCTTGTTTCGAGAACCAGCACTGCAGGTCGTCGCCGCAGACCTGCGCCAGTTCAGCGAGCAGCGGCGCCTCGGAACGCGACTTCGCACAATAGTGCAGCGTAAACGCCTTGCCCGACCGCTTCAGGCTGCGTGCCATCGCGAGCAACGGCGTGATGCCGATCCCGCCCGCGATCAGGACATAGCGCTCGCCGTCCGACGCGAGAGGGAGATTGTTGCGCGGCGCGGAGATGTGAACCTCGCAGCCCTCCCTCAGCGTCTGGTGCGCCCACACTGAGCCGCCACGGCCGTTTGCCTCGCGTTTGATGGCGATCTCGTAGCGCGCGGTGTCGGCCGGATCGCCGCACAGCGAATACTGCCGCACGCGCCCGTCGGGCAGGCGCATGTCCACATGGGCGCCCGCGCTCCATTCAGGCAGTGCGGGCCGCAGGGGATGAACGAGCTTCAGATGAATAACGTCTGGTGTCGAGTAGCTCAGCTTCTCGACACGCAGCTTCATGATCAAACGTGCCGTCATGTGCTCAACAACTCGATCTCGTCGCCGGGGCGGATGATGCCGCCGCGCTCGATGCCACAGTTCAGTCCGGAGCGATTGTAGAGCGGGAGAAACACCGGCAGACCCAAAAGCTCTTCCAGGTACTTGCACGGAAAGTTCAGTCGCCCACCGCGCAGGATCACGTCGCCGACGCGAAAGCGCCGCCCGACGAGATGGTTCAGCGGAACGCCCTGCACCGTCAGATTGCGGCGGTGGTCGCTCGGCTTCAGCGTGATCGACCCCTCCTGCAGGGGAGGATCGTTGCGGGAGAGCGCATCCAGCGCTTCTTGCTCGATCAGCGTGACCTCGCGCACATCGGGCTTCGGCGAATAGGTGCCGAAACCGTTATAGTAACGGTCGCCGACAATGCCCCGCCCGGTCACGCATTCGGCCTCGGCAAGCTCCTCCATCTCGTAGCTGGCGCCTGGCGCAATGTGGATATGCAGCAGGACGCCGCGCCACTGCGTAGCGCCGCCGTCCTTGGCGACGGCGACCGAACCGGCTGGATGCGCGAACGCCTCGATCATCTTCGGCGGCGGCCGCCCTGGCGAATGCATGTTCATGGCTCATCCTTTCGTGCGCAGCGCAATGGCTTCGATTTCAACCAGCGCATCCTTCGGCAGCCGCGCGACCTCGATGGTCGAGCGCGCCGGCGGCGCATTGCTGAAGACCTGGGCGTAAATCCCGTTCATCACGGCGAAATCGTCCATGTTCTTCAGGAACACCGTGGTCTTGACGACGCTCTCGAACGAGGCGCCGCCTGCTTCCAGCACCGCGGACAAATTGGCCAGCGACTGGCGCGTCTGCTGTTCGATGCCTTCCGGAATCGTCCCGCTTGCAGGATCGATCGGGAGCTGCCCGGACGCAAACACGAACTGCTCGGTGCGCACGGCCTGCGAGTACGGACCCGCAGCGGGCGCGGCCTTGTCGGTGCTGACGAGGAATTTGGTAGTCATGCGGTCTTCTTTCTTTTCTGACGTTCGGGTCGAGGTCTACCCCGCGAGAAATTCCTCGCGGTCCATGTTGGCGTTGCGTGCGCGCTGATATTCGATGACGCGCGCGGTTTCGCTGGCGACAGCTTCACCCAGCATGCGCTGGATGATGTGCAGCGTGGTGTCGATGCAGAGCGACACGCCGCCCCCCGTCACCACCGCACCGCTGTCGATAATGGGAGCTTCCTGCACGTCGATCCGCGGATACGCGGCGCGCATCCGCAGGAGCGGTGACACTTCCGGCGGTACGACCGCGCGTTTGGTGGTGGCGGCGATGCCGTCCAGCACGCCGCTGGCCGCGAGGATCATGCCGCCCGTACACACAGAGGCCACCTGCGTCGAGGCATGGACGCGCCTGACATAGTCGAGCGTTGCCTCCGACGCGGCCTGCTGCTCCCACCCCGGACCGCCGGTCACGATGACGACATCGCACACCGGCGCATCGTCGATGCCGAACTGGGCGATGACATCGAGACCGTTGGACAGGCTGATGATCCCCGCCTTCGGCGCAATGGTGCAGATGCGGATCTGAGGGGCGATCCGGCGTGCCATGGACAGCACGCCGAAAGTCGCGAGATCGATCGGCTCGACGCCGTCGTAGATGAAGATACCGAACAGCATGGAGCTTTCCCGCTTCAGCCGATAGTTTCGTCCTTGGTTTCCCGCGCGGCAAATGCCGCCCACAGCGTCAGGATGGCGATGCCGATCATCATCACCGAGACGCCCGTGGTGCCGCCGAAGTAACCGACCAGTGCCGTAGCGATGATCGGCGAGAATCCGCCGCCGATCGCGGCTGCCGCCTGGAATCCGAACGACGCGCCGCTGTAGCGGACCTTCGGCCCGAACAGTTCGGGGAAGTAGGTGGATTCCAGCCCGAACATCATGCCGTGCCCGAAATTCATGGCGACGATGATGGCCAGCGTCACCATGGCGACGCTCTTGGTTCCTAGCATCCAGAACAGCGGAAACGCGAAGGCGATCGTGAACAGCGCGCCCAGGATGAAGAACACGCGGCGACCGATCTTGTCCGACAGCCAGCCGAACAGAGGCAGCGTGATCAGTTCGAACAATGCGGCATACATCACCGCATCGAGCATCATCTGCTTGGGCAGCGCCAGTGTCGTCGTGGCGTACACCACCACGAACACCGTGAGCATATAGACCCAGGACACTTCGGACAGCTTCAAGCCGACGGCGATGAGGAACGTCTTGAAGTTCTTGCCGACGGCCTCGCCGAACGGGTTCTTCGAGAACGAGTCGGTGGCCCTCATCTTCTCGAAGACGGGCGTCTCCGGAACCCGGGAGCGGATGAACGTACCGAGCGCGAGCAGAACGACGCTGGCCAGGAACGGAATGCGCCAGCCCCACGCCTGGAAATCGGCCTCGGGAAGCTTCGTCGCCAGCGCGAACACCAGCGTCGCCAGCACCAGGCCGATGGGAAAGCCGATCTGCACGAAGCTGCCGTAGAAGCCGCGCTTGTCGGCGGGCGAATGCTCGATGACCATCAGCGAGGCGCCGCCCCACTCGCCGCCGAGGCCGATGCCCTGGACGATGCGGAGCAGGATCAGGAGGACGGGCGCGAGCACACCGATGGAGGCGTAGTTCGGCAGTAGCCCGATGCAGAACGTGCTCAGGCCCATGATGAACATCGTCAGCACCAGCATCGACTTGCGTCCCATCCGGTCGCCGAAATGGCCGAACAGCGCGCCGCCGAGCGGGCGGGCCACAAAGCCGACGGCGTAAGTGCCGAGCGCGGCAAGCGTTCCCGTCAGCGGATCAATGGTCGGAAAGAACGCCTTGTTGAAAACGAGCGCCGCAGCGGTCGCATAGATCAGGAAATCATACCATTCGATGATGGTGCCGACGCTGCTCGCAATCACGATCGATCGCATCTTGGAGCCAGCCGTTCGGGCGTCAGACATGGTTGCAGCAATGCTCATTTCCAACTCCTTATAAAAAGTCCTGAGGAACATATTTCCCCTTTACGAGAGACTTTTCCACGAAAGTGGATGCAAGCGGTGTGCCGGAATCCCCCCGCGGAAAACGCTGAGCTTTTTCGCCAGCTCGAATGATTTGATGAATTTGGAGGCTGCGAGCGTTCAAAAAGCCCGCAAATTTATGGCGCATTCAATTGCGGCAGGCGCGTGCGACAGCGGGCCGACGCCCATCAATTGACCGCGGTGACCGAAAATGCGGCTCCCACTGTCCGTGGAACCGGCAATGGCGGATCAAGGTGCGGATAGGAGAGTAATTTCCACTTCAGTGGATCACGATCGTACCTTCGCGGTGTCGATCACGAGGAAATACTCGCACGGCGTCTTGCCGAGATTGAGGAACGAATGGTCGGCATCCGCCTGGAAATACAGCGAATCCCCCTGATTGAGATTGACGCGCTGGTCGCCGATCGAGACCCGCATCCGTCCGCGCAGCACGAAGATGTATTCCTCCACACCCCGGCGATGGGCCACGAAGTTCCCGGTGTCCGCTTCCGGCGGCAGCGTGTTGAGCACCCAGTCGATCCCGCGCCCGGGAAGGACGGGAGAAATACACCGCCGCAGGAAACCGGATTCCTCGTCCCTCAGGATCGGCTGGCGGGCGGCCGGGATATGAACGATCTCGCGCTCGACCGCCGGTGCCATCAGTTGCGAGAACGTGACGCCCAGCGCCTCCGCCAGCTTGGATAGGATCACCGTCGAGGGAATCGTTTCGCAGCGCTCGATCTTGGAGATCATGGAGCGGCTGACACCCGACGCCTCGGCGAGTTGCTCGAGCGAGAAGTGGTTCTTCTTCCGGAAATGACGAATCTCTTCGGCGAGAACCGAAAGCTGAGAACTGTCAGCAGGATCTAAAGCGCTCAAACCAGGAAGTCCTTTTGGATGCACATTACTCTTAACGGATTCAGAGTGGTATGGGCAATCTGGCGGTTGTATGGGGCAGCGCTACTCTCGCGGATCATCTCCGCTTTGACAGAAAGTTCTGGAAGCTTATTGCTGCCAAGAGCTGCTTCGCCGTGGACGCAAGGGCGATTTCGGCGCGTGGGTGCGACGAACGGTCCGACGGGCAAATCAGGCCAAAAGTCTGTCCAGCCTTGCTACGAAAAATATTCCGCTTCCGTCGTCGGGCAAATCAGTGATTTAACTCCGCGCGTCTCACGGCGGATGAGGGGCGGGTCGCGATCGTCACGAGCGTTGCGGTGGGATGCGGTGGACGCGGGTGTTGCGACTGACGAGCGCGACTATCCGTGGACGGCGAAGTCGTGTGGTTCTGGCGCCCCGACGCTGGCGCTAAGTTCTGTGGATCGAGTATCTGCGGAGCGACGGTGGCAAGAAAGCCCGGTCACCGAGAAGAGCACGAAGTAAGCCGTAAACCATCGCGCAGGGAAAGCCGGAGTTGCTTCGGTTGACCTGTGGTCCTACCCCCGTGCTTTTTGTTGCACGGGGCCCACGGGTGCAACCGGCACCCGGCTTTCCCTGCGCCCTCCGAATCGAGGAGGGTGAAAAGTGTAGCAAACCTCGGACGCAAAGCGCCGCGAGAATGCGAGCTTACGTCCACCCCTTGAATCAGACGTAGGATGGGGAGAACGCAGCGGCGCCACTTGCCTCGGTCGCGATGGGTTTCGCTGCGCTCTACCATCCTACGAGGCTGCTGTTTGAAATTTGAATCAGAACTCTCCCCCGTCATTGCGAGCGCAGCGAAGCAATCCATAGCTTCGCTTGTGACGACGTGGATTGCTTCGCTGCGCTCGCAATGACGGCGGAAGAGACAACCTACCGCGGCGTCGGTTGTGCCATGGTCCCCGGCAGCGCGGTTACATCCTGCTCGGTGCTGCGATCGGCGGTGAGTTCGCCGGCCGCGACGAGGGCGGTATAGGCGACGGAGCAGATGTGCGAATGGATGCGACGGAGGTCGCGCAGCACGTCGAGATGCAGCGACGTGGTCTCGATGGTTTCGGGGCGGCCCTCGCGCAGGCGTTCGAGATGCCGCTCGGTGGCGGCGAACTCGGCGTTGCGCAGCGCGGCTTTTTCCGCAACCAGCTTGCGCGCCTCGTTGAGGTCGCCCGACATGAAGACGCCGAACGCGATCCGGAGCGAGTCCAGCGTGCGCTTGTGGAAGGCCTGCAGTTCCTCGGTGCCTTCAGGCGAGAATTGCAGGCGGCGCTTGATCTTCTTGGTGGCGAGCTCGCTCAGGTTCTTGTCGATGATGTCGCCGATATGTTCGAGATTGATGGCAAACGAGATGATCTCCATCGCGCGCTGGCCTTCGCGCTCGTCGAGACTGCCGCGGGTGAGCTTGGTGACATGGAGCTTGATCGCCTCGTCGAGGCTGTCGACGCTGTTGTCCATCCGCGACACCTGGTCGACCAGCACGCGGTCATCGGTCATCATCGCCGCCATCACCTTGCGCAGCATCTCCTCGACGATATCGCCCATGCGCAGCGCTTCGCGCGCGGCGTCGGCGAGCGCGAGCGACGGCGTCTCGAGCGCGCTCTCGTCGAGATGGCGTGGCCGGGCCGGATCGGTATCCCGGATGCGCCGGGGCAGCAGCGTCTTGAGCAGCCGCGCCAGACGGTCGAGCGCGCCGATGAAGAGGGCCGCTGTCGCGGCGTTGAAGGCGATGTGGAACAGCGCAGTGGCCTTGGCGAGATCCGGCTGCAAAGCGTGCAAATGCGCGGCGACCGGACCCAGGAACGGCGCGATCAGGAGAATGCCGACCACGCGGTTGATGAGATTGCCGAGCGGCAGCCGATAGCTCGCAGGATCGTCGCGGCGCGCCCCCTCGAACAGCGGATTGATGGCGCTGCCGAGATTGGCGCCCAGCACCAGCGCGAACGCCGCATAGGGAGTGATGAACTGCGAATAGGCCAGCGACATCACCAGCAGCACGCTGGCGACGCTGGAATGCACCAGCCAGGTGACGACGGCGCCGATGAAGATACAGAGCACGGGATCGCCGGTGATCGCGTTCATGACGACGCGCACGCCGGGCGCATTCTCCGCCGGCGCCAGCGTATCGAGCAGGATGTGCAGCGACAACAGCATCAGCCCGAGCCCGATCGAGACGCGGCCGATATCCTTGATGCGCGAGCGCGGCCCGCTGCGGAAGGCGACCAGCCCGATGATGAAGAGGAGCGGGGCGACCGCGGCGATGTTGAACGACAGAACCTGCACGATCAGCGTGGTGCCGACATTGGCGCCCAGCATGATCGCCAGCGCCGGAACCAGGCCGACGAGCCCCTCGGACGCAAACGAACTTGTGATCAGCGCGGTTGCCGTCGAGCTCTGCAGCAGGGCGGTGAGGCCGAGGCCGGCGCCGAAAGCGGTGAATCGATTGTTCAGCGCTTTCGCCAGCAGCACGCGCAGATCTGGTCCGAACGCTCGCAGAATCCCGCTGTGGACCATGTGCAGGCCCCACAGCAGCAATGCCACGCCGCCCATCAGATCAAGCAGAACCATGCTTCCCATACTCGTCAGCTTCCCGCCAGTCGGGGACAAAAGATCAGGCTATCGCCAAACGACGGCGGATCAACCCTTTCGTTCCCAAGGAATGGAGGCAGGAATTCACCATCGGCTGGGCCGCATTCGCCCGAGATTGCATCATTTCGAGGAAAAGGCCCGCTGAGCGAGTAAATGGAGTTTGAAGGCGACAGTTCAACTGCGAGCGGTCCTGCTAGCCAGATTCCAACGATTTCTCGCTACAGCAGATCAAGACGTGGGCTAATCAGTGAGCAGGGGCCGGGGATCGACATGTTCGTCAATCGACGTAAGAGCGAGCGTCGTCTGTGCAGGAGTCTCGCCAAAATCCAGTTCGGCACCGGCAGCTTGCCGCGGGACTGCATGATCACCGATATCTCCGAGGGCGGCGTCAAGGTGATCGCCGAATATCCGGAAATACCTTCCGAATTCACGATCATCCTGGGGAATGATCGGCCGCGCCAATGCCGTCTCGCCTGGCGGATCGGCTGCGAGTTCGGGGCTCAGTTCGTCGATTAGACCGCAGGTTGTGGCGCTGTCGAGGATGCATGTCGTCGGTAGCAGCAGCGGGCGCGCAGATGTTCGATTTCGCTTCGAACATGCTGTGCAGCGCGCCCGCTTAACCTGGATTTAGGGTTAAGCTGCGAAGCATTCCGGGCAGTCGCCGACCGTGGTCAGGGGTCCATGTCCCAGAAGTTGCTTCACCGATCTCCCGCCGCAAGGCTCCTCGCCGGCGCGGCAGCATCGGCGGCCCTGGTGCTGGCGCTTGGCGGCTGCCAGACCTCCATCCCCTCCGATATCACGGGTTCGCTCGGCGACAAGGCCGAAGCCAGCCGGTCCTCCGCCGATCCGCGGCGTGACCTCGAGACCTATCAGGAGCGCTTCAAGGCCAATCCGAAGGACGCCGACGCAGCGCTGCAATATGCCAAGGCGCTGCGCGCCACCGGCCAGCGCGCGCAAGCCGTTGCGATCCTCGAGCAGGCGTCGATGACCCAGCCGAACAACAAGGCGCTGCTCGCCGGCTATGGGCGCGCGCTTGCCGACAACGGCAATTTCCAGCAGGCCTTCGACGTGCTCGGCCGCGCCCACAGCCCCGACGATCCGGATTGGCGCATCCTGTCCGCGCAAGGCGCGGCGCTCGATCAGCTCGATCGTCACGACGAGGCGCGGCAATACTATGCGAGCGCGCTCAAGATCGTGCCCGACGAGCCGTCGGTGCTGTCCAATCTCGGCCTGTCCTACGTGCTGTCGAAGGACTTGCCGCAAGCCGAGGAGACGCTGCGCAGGGCCCGCAGCCGCGCGCCGAACGACCAGCGCATCAAGGCCAACCTGGCGCTTGCGGTCGGCCTGCAGGGCCGCACGAGCGAGGCGGAGAGCATCGTGAAGGCGGATTTGGCCCCGGAGGAAGCGGCCGCCAATGTCGCCGCACTGAAGCGTGTGCTGGCCCGCAAGGAAGGGCCGCGGGGTGGTGGCGAGAGGATCCCGGTGGCTGCGGCCGGCGACGCGCGGTAGCTACGCGCCTTTCGATCGGGCGCCGACGGCGCGCAACTTTTCGATGATCGGCGACAGCAGCGAATTGCGCTGCACCCTTGTGTCGGCGCGACCCGTCATCCGCTGCGCAATCTGCAGGAACGTCTTGGTGATGCGATGATTGCCGGCGATCTCTGCGATCATCTGGCCGTTATTGGCGGCCGTGCCGAACAGTTTCGAATCGAACGGAATGGTGGCGATCGGCTGGCTGTCGATGGTCTTGGCGAACGCGCGCACCTCGATCTCGGGCCGCTTGGTCATGCCGACCTGGTTGAGGCAGTAGAGCGGGGGACGATCGTTGGGCCGTGCCGCCTTCAGCGTGTTGATCATGTTCTTGGTGTTGCGCATGTTGGCCAGATCAGGCTCGGCGACGACCAGAATGTCGTCAGCCCCGATCAGCGCGCGGCGGGTCCAGGCGGTCCATTGGTGGGGAACGTCGAGCACGATGCAGGGCGTCGTCATGCGCAGCGTATCGAAGATCGCGTCGAACGCATCGGCGCCGAAATCATAGACGTGGTCCAGCGTCGCCGGCGCAGCCAGCAGGCTGAGATGGTCGGTGCATTTCGCGAGCAGCCGCTCCATCAGCGCGCTGTCCGGACGCTCCGGCTGGAACACCGCATTGGCGATGCCCTGCACCGGGTCCTGGTTGTAATCGAGGCTGGCCGTGCCGAATGCGAGGTCGAGATCGATCACGACGGAATCAAGCCCGATGTCGCGGGCGATGGCCCAGGCGATGTTATGGGCTACCGTGGAAGCTCCGACGCCGCCCTTGGCGCCGCACACTGCGATCATCCTGCCGACGGTGATCGCCTCGGAAGCGGAAAACAGGCTGCAGATCGAGCGCACCACATCGAGCACCTCGACGGGGCCGATGACATAGTCGTTGACGCCGCGTCGCACCAGTTCGCGATAGGGCGCCTTGTCGTCGGCCCTGCCGATCACGACGACGCGGGTGCCGGCATCGCAGACGGTCGCGAGGTCGTCGAGGCCGGCGAGGAAATCGCTGCCGCTCTCGGTCTCGAGCAGGATCACGTTCGGGGTTGGCGCGGTGTGATAGGCATCGATCGCCGCAGCGATGCCGCCCATATGCACTGAGAGATGCGCCTTGGCGAGCCGGCGATCCTCGCTCGCGGCCTTCACGGTCGTCGCGGTCGCCACCGTCGCGCAGAACGCCTGCACCGACACGCGCGGGGCAGGGGCGATATAGTCATCGGCATGCGGCGCGGCTTCGGTTTCGCTGTCAGAGTGTTTGGCGCGGCTGATCATTTGCCTGTGTCGCTGAGCTTGGCCTTGTCGGCTTCGGGGTAGCTGGTAGTGGTGGAAACACCCTTCCGGTACTTCTCGAACGCCGCGTCACGCCGCGGCGCGTAGGCCGGCGTCTCCGTGCGGGGTTGTTCGAGGTCGGCGGGATTGTCGATCATCGCCGCCAGGTTGCGCTGGGTCGCGCAGCCCAGGTTGTAGTAGGGCCTGTTCTGGTTGTAGCCATAGTTGTCGAGCGAGGGGCCGAGATCCTCGGGCCACAGCCCGCAGGGACCAGCGACGGCGGTGATCTTCGGATAGCTCAGGCGGATCGTCGCCAGCGTGCGCGGATCGTCAGGATGGTAGTTGCGCAGCGTGATGGCGCGTGCGGGCACGCCACTGGCCGTGAGCAGCGAGCGGATTTCCTGATAGGTCGCGCCGGCCGCCCGCGCGTTCGGCGTGTCGACCGGTACCTCGGCGATGACCGCGCCGGTGCCTTCGCGGGTCCAACTTCGCGCCAGTCCGATCACGTCGGCGCGTTGCGGGGCAGTGAGGCCGGGCCGTCCGTGCCCGACAAAGATGACCATCGAGCGATCGGCCTCGGTGACGGCAATCGGATGCCGCAGACGGTAGTCGTTGGGAACGGTCGCGGTCGTCAGTTCGTCACCGCCGCTGCGGCAGGCCGCCAGCGCGAGCGACAGACCAATGAGTGCGCCCAGGCGGTACAGTCCGCGATGGTGGTATGTTCTGCCCGTCATTGTCCCGCCCCCAGGCTCAATCAATGATGAAACCGAAATTGGCGGGATAAGCCCCGACCGGCTCGGCCCGGGCCGCCACGCCATAGATGCGGTTGATGCGCGCGAGCAGCGTCGACTGCGAATCGGCGGCCGGCGCGAACCCGTCATCGGGCCGTGACAGTTCCTTCTGGGCGACGGCACGGACGACATAAGGCGTCACCAGCACCATCAGCTCGGTCTCGTTGTTGACGAAGTCCTGGCTCCTGAACAGCGCGCCGAGGATGGGCAATTGGTCGACGCCGGGCATGCCGTTGATGGCCTGCTTGGTCTTCTGCTGGATCAGGCCGGCCATGGCCATCGAGCCGCCGGAGGGGATCTCCAGCGTGGTCTCGGCGCGGCGGGTGGTGATCGAAGGAACCGTCAGCGACGTGCCGGCCTGGTTCAGCGTGATGGCGTTGTCGCTGGAGAGCTCCGACACTTCCGTCATCACGCGCAGGCTGATGCGGCCTTCGGTCAGCACCACCGGCGTGAAGTTCAGGGAGATGCCGAATTTCTTGTACTGGATCTGGGTCGTGCAGACATGCGTGACCGGATCGCAGGAATAGCCCGCGGGAATCGGGAATTCGCCGCCGGCGATGAAGGTCGCGGACTCCCCCGAAATCGCTGTGAGATTGGGTTCGGCCAGCGTCCGCGCAACGCCCGCGCTTTCCATCGCGCGCAAGGTAGCGGTGACGGTGGGAATGCCCTTGGCGACGGCGGAGACGGCGCCGCCATTGTCCGGCACGAGCGGGCGGCCGAACGCCGTGAACGGGTTGGAGTTGTTGAAGTTCACGATCGCCGTGCCGTAGTTCATGTTGGCGGATAGATCGACGCCCATCTGCTTGACGATGTCGCGCCGTACTTCCGAAACATTGACCTTCAGCATCACCTGGTCGCGGCCGCGCACCGTGATGGAGTTGACGACCTTCTCGGCGCCGCCGACCAGCCGTGCCGCGAGATCGCCGGCCTGCTGGGCCTCAATCGGGGACGACACCGAGCCGGTCAGGATCACGCCGTCGCCGACGCCTTCGATCTGGATGCCCGGCAGCGTCTGCTTCAGTGCGGCGCGCACGCCGTTGAGGTCGCGCTTCACCGCGATGTCATAGGAGGCGACCTGCTGGCCATCGACATCGAAGAACACGACGTTGGTCTGCCCGACTGCCGCGCCGATGATATAGGCGCGCTGCGCCGAGCGGACGACGGCGTTGGCGATCTTGGGGTCGGCGACCAGCACGTCCTTCACGTCGCGCGGCAGGTCGACGATCACGGATTTGCCGACGCCGAGCGCCAGGAAGCGGGTCTTGGCCGATGAACTGGCAACCGCTAGCGCGCCCTGGGTCTCGGAATCGGCGGCGACGACCGGCGAGAGCGTCAGTGCGGCCGCGGCCGAAAGCAAGACGATACGGACCGGCGAAGTCCGCACCCCAAATTTGGTTCGACCGCATGTCATGGCAGGCGTCCTTCTCACTTCTGTGTCGTTGTCGAGCTCGGGACGCCGAAGCGAACCACGTTGATGCTCTGGCCCCGCTTCGGGAGCTGGTCTTGGGAGGCATTGTCGGCGACGTTGACATCGGCGATGCTGCGCAGCGCGAGCGACAGGACGCCGGACTGGCGCGACCGCGCCAGCGTCTCGGCCTGCTCGGGCTTCAGTTCAAGCGTGACGGTCTTGCCGAGCAGCGAATTGGCGCCATCCTTTTCCTTCGGCGCCTGGTCGATGGCGAGCACGCGGATGTTGCTCAGGATGATCTCCGAACGGATGATATCCGCGCTGTTCTGGTCCGGGTTCTTCTCGCGCCTCGTAAGGATGACGTCGACACGGTCGTTCGGCAGGATGAAGCCGCCGGCGGCGGTCTCCGCCGAGATTTCAGTCGAGATCGCGCGGCTGCCCGAGGGCAGGATTGCCGCCATGAAGCCCGATCCGTCCGCCTTGACGAGCTTCTGCTCGCGGACCGGCTCGCCGGCGATCAGCGGCGCCCGTGCGATCGAGCCGATCAGGTCCTTGATGGCATCTGGTCTTTCGTTACGACGGATGAAATTGCTGCTTGCGGTCGCCGCCGGCCAGGTCTGCCATTGCAGATTCTCCTGCTTGACCGATTGGCCGAGGCCGATATCGGATTGCGCGACCAGAACTTCGACGGTTGGCAGTCGCTGCTCGACCGGCGCGACCAGACCGGGTTTGGTTTCCGGTTGTGCGACCAAATAGGCCGCGACGCCGCCAGCACCAAGCGCGATG
The DNA here is from genome assembly GCF_020194175.1 of Bradyrhizobium sp. BRP22. Lineage (GTDB taxonomy): Bacteria > Pseudomonadota > Alphaproteobacteria > Rhizobiales > Xanthobacteraceae > Bradyrhizobium. Next base: position 126,303 of record NZ_JADYVX010000007.1, read on the forward strand.
GTCAGGACGACGATTTGTGCGGTCTTCATACGCTTGACTGCTTACACTTACTCGAGACTGCCGACGCCGCGGTGCAATGGCAGCCCAACCCCGGAGCATGAGTAAGGGAACAAAAGTGTAAGGGAACTTGATGAGCGGGATGATTTCGCCGACGCGGATTTGGAGTTCGTCGTCATGGTGAACGCGCGGTTATTGCACGCGCGAAGAAGCCCGCAAAAACCGATGCTCGTGCGCTTACATCGCCGCCTCGAGCGCGGCGAAGCCGCGATCGAGATCGGCCTTGAGGTCGTCGATGCTCTCGAGGCCGATATGGAGGCGCAGCGCCGGTCCGCCCGGCGCCCATTTGGTGGCGGTGCGATACTCGCCGCAGTCGAAGGGGATGATCAGGCTTTCGAAGCCGCCCCAGGAATAGCCCATGCCGAACAGCTTGACGGTGTCGAGCAGGGCGTCGACGGCTTTCTGCGGCGCCGGCTTCAGCACGATGCTGAACAGGCCGGAGGCGCCGGTGAAATCGCGCTTCCAGATCGCGTGGCCGGGATCGCTGTCGAGCGCGGGATGCAGCACCCGCGCCACCTCGGGACGTGCCTGCAGCCAGCGCGCGATCTCCAGTCCCGAATGGTAATGCTGCGCCAGCCGGACCGACAGCGTGCGGATGCCGCGCAGCGCCAGATAGACGTCATCGGGGCCGGCGCAGACGCCAAGCAGGCGAATGCCCTCGGCGAGCAGCGGCCACGCCTTGGCATTGGCCGAAATGGTGCCGAACATGATGTCGGAGTGGCCGCCGATATATTTGGTCGCGGCTTGAATGCTGATGTCGACGCCTTGCTCCAGCGAGCGGTGATAGAGCGGGGTCGCCCAGGTGTTGTCGTCGATCACAAGCGCACCGTGCGCCCGCGCGGCGGCAGCGATCGCGGGAATATCGGGCATCTCGAAGGATTGCGAGCCGGGCGCTTCGACCAGCACCGCACGGGTGTTCGGCTTGAACAGCGCGTCGACACCGGCGCCGGTCAGGGGATCGAAATAGGTGGTCTCCACCCCATAGCGCGCCAGCATGCCGTTGCAGAAATTCCGCGAGGGGCGGTAGACGTTGTCGCAGACCAGGAGATGGTCGCCGGCCTTGAGCACCGACAGTAGCGCCGTGCTGATCGCCGCGAGGCCTGAGGGCGCCAGTCCGACGCCGGCGCATTGCGGCCCCTCCAGTGCTATCAGTACGTCCTGCAGCGCCCGGGTCGTCGGCGTGCCGTGGCGGCCATATTGATATTCGCCGCGATGGGCATGGAGGTCGTCCGCGGTCGGATAGAGCACGGTGGAACCGTGGACGACGGGCGGATTGACGAAGCCCTTCTGCGCCTCGGTGTCCCGGCCGGCGGTCACCAGGCGGGTTGCGGGCTGTTGTGGATGGACCGGTCCGTCGTTGGAAAAGCTCATGCGCTCGCCGTCTTAATGACTTTTTGCCGCAGCAGCCGTGACACGTCGCAAGAAGCGGGCCGGGCCGGGTTTTTAATAACAGGACAGGGAAGAGCCCCGTCAACCCCTTGACCCGGCTCGCCAGTCACTATGTGATGCGCCCAACTTCAAGTCGCCGCACGTTGAGGGGCCTGCCGCGACCTTCGATCCATTGCTTGGCTGATTGGCACGCGAGATGCAGGCCAGATCGGCGATTCGCGAGGGATCATCGGTCGGTCCGTTAACGTTTAAGGCGACCGCACGCAAACCTTCCCGGACGACCCTTGAAAGGCCCAGACCATGAAACGCGTATCGCTGGTTCTTACCCTTGCCCTTGCCGCCGGCCTCTCGGCGCAGGCCGCTTCGGCGCAAACCCTCAAGACGGTCAAGGACCGGGGCCAGCTGTCCTGCGGGGTCAGCCAGGGCCTGCCGGGATTCTCGTCCCCGGACGACAAGGGGAACTGGACCGGGCTAGATGTGGATATCTGCCGTGCGATCGCGGCGGCGATCTTCAACGACGGCTCCAAGGTCAAGTTCGTGCCGCTGTCGGCCAAAGACCGCTTCACCGCGCTGCAGTCGGGCGAAATCGACGTGCTGTCGCGCAACACCACCTGGACGCTGTCGCGCGACACCTCGCTCGGCGCCAACTTCACCGGCGTGACCTATTATGACGGGCAGGGCTTCCTGGTGAAGAAGTCGCTGAAGGTCAATTCGGCGCTGGAGCTGAACAGCGCCTCGGTTTGCGTGCAGACCGGCACCACGACGGAGCAGAACCTCGCGGACTACTTCAAGGGCAACAACATGAAGTATGAGGTGATCGCGTTCGCCTCTGCCGACGAGACGGTGAAGGCCTATGAATCCGGCCGTTGCGACGTCTTCACCTCCGACGTTTCCCAGCTCTATGCCGAGCGCCTCAAGCTCGCCACTCCTGCCGATCACGTCGTGCTTCCCGAGGTGATCTCGAAGGAGCCGCTTGGCCCGATGGTCCGCCATGGCGACGACCAGTGGTTCGACATCGTGAAATGGACGCTGTTTGCGATGGTCGATGCCGAGGAGCTCGGCGTCACCCAGAAGAACGTCGATGAGATGGCAAAGTCTGACAAGCCGGAGTTGAAGCGTGCCTTCGGCACCGACGGCAATCTCGGCGAACAGCTTGGCCTGACCAAGGACTGGATGTCGCGGATCGTGAAGGCGGTCGGCAATTACGGCGAGGCGTTCGATCGTAACGTCGGCGCAGGCTCGAAGCTCGGCATCGCCCGCGGCCTCAACAACCTGTGGAACAAGGGCGGCATCCAGTACGCGCCGCCGATCCGCTAACCCAACTGGCGTGCGGCGATGGCCATCGAGCCCCGCAAACCACCGTCGCAGTTTGTATTCAAGCTGCAACGTGCGCTCGGCGGCCGCGCAGGGTGGGGAGGCTTCGTCCTCCAGCTCCTGTTCGTGGCCGTGCTCGCCTGGATTGCCTATGAGATCGTGGCCAATGCCCGCGCCAACCTGCAGGCGCAGCGGATCACCGCGGGCTTCGGCTTCCTCCAGAACACCGCCGGCTTCGACGTCAGCCAGAACCTGATCCCATATACGGGGTCGGACACCTATACCCGTGTCTTCTTCGTTGGACTGCTGAATACGCTTCTGGTCTCGGTGATCGGCATCTTCTTCGCAACCGTGATCGGCTTCATGGTGGCGCTCGGGCGGCTGTCGCCGAACTGGCTGTTGTCGCGGATTTCCGGCGGCTATGTCGAACTGATCCGCAACCTGCCGCTGCTGTTTCAGATCCTGTTCTGGTATCTCGCGGTGCTCGCAGCGTTGCCCAGCCCGCGGCAGAGCATCTCCGTGTTCGGCATGTTCTTCCTCAACAACCGCGGCCTGGTGATTCCCAAGCCGATCGGCAATCCCGGCTTCGAGCCGTTTGTCGTCGCGGTGTTGATTGCGATCGTGGCGGCGCTGGTGCTGTGGCGCTACGCGCGGCGGCAGCTCTACCAACATGGCAGGATGCTCACGATCTGGCCTTACGTGCTCGGCCTCGTGATCGGCCTGCCGCTGGTGACGGCGCTGATCTTTGGCGCGCCGGTGACCTTCGAGATGCCGGTGCTGAGAGGCTTCAATTTTGCCGGCGGCTCGCGCCTCATTCCGGAGTTCGTGGCGCTGACGCTGGCGCTGTCGACCTACACCGCCGCCTTCATTGCCGAGATCGTCCGTGCCGGCATCCTGTCTGTGCACAAGGGACAGATGGAGGCGGGCTCATCGCTCGGGCTGCATCGCGGCGAGGTGCTGCGGCTGATCGTGATCCCGCAGGCGCTGCGCGTGATCCTGCCGCCGCTCACCAACCAGTATCTCAACCTCACCAAGAACTCCTCGCTCGCGGTTGCGATCGGCTATCCCGACCTCGTATCCGTGTTCGCGGGAACGACGCTGAGCCAGACCGGCCAGGCGATCGAGATCATCGGCATCACGATGGGGGTCTATCTGCTGATCTCGCTGGTGACGAGCGCGATCATGAGCTTCTACGGATGGCGGATCAGTCGGAGCATGGGCTGATGAGCGATATCGCCGTTTCCAACTTCGTCCGCGAGGAACTGGTTCCGCAGCGGCCGGCGCCGGTGAAGACCACGGGCTTTGTGGGCTTCCTGCGCACGCGGCTGCTCAATTCGCCGACCAACATCCTGATCACCCTCATCAGCGTGCTGTTGCTGTGGTTCGTGCTCGTCCCCACGGTCAGATTCCTGCTGGTCGACGCGGTCTGGACCGGCACGGACCGGGCCGCGTGCCTGGCCGAGAATGTCGGGCATCCGGTCGGCGCGTGCTGGCCGTTTGTCCAGGCCAAGCTCAGCCAGTTCATTTACGGGTTCTATCCGGAGCCGGAGCGCTGGCGGGTCAACTTGACCTTCTTCCTGACGGCCGTGCTGCTGCTGCCGCTGTTGATTCCCCGACTTCCGGCCAAGGGCATCAACGCCAGCCTGTTCTTCCTGGCCTTGCCGGTGGTGGCATTCTTCCTGCTGCGTGGCGGCGGGCTCGATGGTTTTGCCGTGAGCTGGATCACGTCGCTGTTGTCAGGCTTCAACGACAGCATCGGTGATGGCGGGCGCAAGCTCGCGGCGGCCGGCGAAGCCACGGCGGTGATCGGGCCGTTGCTCTGGGGGCTCGGAAAACTGATCGTCCTGGTCAGCACGGTGATCTCCTGGGTACTGCTGCCGCTGCAATGGCTGCGTGACCAGATCCAGATCGCCGGTCAGCCGGTCTGGATCGATTTTGCGATCACCGCTGTGATCGTGTCGCTGCTGCTGTTCTTCCTCGGCGGCGGCTTCCGCACCGGCTGGCGGCCGCTGGCTGTGAGCCTCGCGACCTTTGCCGGTATTGGCCTGGTGATATCGATCATGAAGCTCGACCGCGGCGGCTTCCCCGTGGTCGACACCCGGCTGTGGGGCGGCTTGCTGGTGACGCTGGTCGTCTCGGTGACGGGCATCGTCGCCTCGATGCCGGTCGGCATTGCGCTGGCGCTCGGCCGGCGCTCGACCATACCGTTGATCCGCTTCTTCTCGATCGCCTTCATCGAGTTCTGGCGCGGCGTGCCGCTGATCACGGTGCTGTTCTTTGCGACCTACATGCTGCCGCTGTTCGTGCCGACCGGATTCACCATCGATGGCCTGGTGCGCGCGCTGATCGGCATTGCGCTGTTCGCCGGCGCCTATCAGGCCGAGGTGATCAGGGGCGGGTTGCAGGCGATCCCGCGCGGGCAGGGCGAGGCGGCAAGCGCGCTCGGCCTGTCCTGGTGGAAGACGACGGCACTGATCATCCTGCCGCAGGCGCTGCGCCACGTCATTCCCGGCCTCGTCAATAGCTTCATCGCGCTGTTCAAGGATACGTCGCTGGTGTCGATCGTCGCGCTGTTCGACCTGCTTGGATCGCTGCGAGCTTCGTTCAGCGATCCGGTCTGGGCGACGCCGACCACGGCTTTCACCGGCTTTGCCTTCACCGGGCTGATCTATTTCGTCTTCTGTTTCGGCATGTCGCGCTATTCGCTGTTCGTCGAGAACAGGCTGAACGCGCACCGGCGCAACTGAGTGCATCGCCATGAGCTCGAATCCGATCGTCAGCATCAAAGGCCTCAACAAGTGGTACGGCGACTTCCACGTGCTGCGCGACATCAATCTCGAAGTCGCCCGGGGCGAGCGCATCGTGATCTGCGGTCCGTCGGGTTCCGGCAAGTCGACGCTGATCCGCTGCATCAACGCGCTGGAGGAGTTTCAGGAGGGCGAGATCATTGTCGATGGCATCGAGCTTGGTCCGAACTTGCGGCGCGTCGACGAGGTCCGGCGTGAGGTTGGCATGGTGTTCCAGAGCTTCAACCTGTTTCCGCATCTGACCGTGCTCGAGAACTGCACGCTGGCGCCGATCTGGGTACGCAACATCCCGAAGAAGGACGCCGAAGTCGCCGCGATGAAATTCCTGGAGCGGGTGAAAATCCCGCATCAAGCCGGCAAATATCCGGGCCAGATGTCCGGCGGCCAGCAGCAGCGCGTTGCGATCGCCCGCGCGCTCACGATGAATCCGAAGGTGATGCTGTTCGACGAGCCGACCTCGGCGTTAGATCCGGAAATGGTGAAAGAAGTCCTGGACACCATGGTCGACCTCGCCAAGGAGGGTATGACCATGCTGGTCGTCACGCACGAGATGGGATTTGCCCGCGAGGTCGCCGACCGCGTCATCTTCATGGACGCCGGCCAGATCATCGAGTCGAACACGCCGAAAGAATTCTTCGCCCATCCGCAGCACGCGCGGACGAAGCTGTTCCTCAGTCAGATATTGCGGTGATTGTCTCCCTCATGGTGAGGAGTGCGCGATAGCGCGCGTCTCGAACCATAGAGCCCGTGGCCCATCCTTCGAGACGCGGCCTTGCGGCCGCTCCTCAGGATGAGGTCCGTGGGCGTGGCGCCGCCACGCTCACACAAACGGCAGGTCGATCTTGGTGCGCTTCTCGAGCCACGCCGGTACCGGCAGGTTCTTCGAGCGCATGAAGTCCGGATTGAACAGCTTGGACTGGTAGCGGTTGCCGGAGTCGGCGAGGATCGTCACGATGGTCTTTCCGGGCCCGAGGTGCTTTGCCAGCTGGATCGCGCCGGCGATGTTGATGCCGGTCGAGCCGCCGAGACAGAGCCCTTCGTGCTCCAGCAACTCATAGATCACGGTGATCGCTTCCTCGTCCGAGACGAGGAAGGCGTCGTCGACTTTCGCGGTCTCGATGATGGACGTGACGCGGCCAAGACCGATGCCCTCGGTGATCGAGTTGCCCGGCGTCGACTTGGCCTCGCCGTGCTTGAACAGTTCGTACATCGCAAAGCCGTGCGGATCGGCGCAGGCGACGACGATGCCGTTGTTCTTTTCCTTCAGGTAACGGCTGGTGCCGGCGAGCGTGCCGCCGGTGCCGACCGAGCAGATGAAGCCGTCGACCTTGCCGTTGGTCTGCTGCCAGATCTCCGGACCGGTCGACTCATAGTGCGCCTTGGCGTTATCGAGATTGTTCCACTGGTCGGCGAACAACACGCCATTCGGTTCAGTCTTGCGGAGCTGCTCGGCCAGCCGCTTGCCGACATGTTGATAGTTGTTCGGATTGGCATAGGGCAACATTGGTACTTCGACCAATTCGGCGCCGCACAGCCGCAGCATGTCCTTCTTTTCCTGGCTCTGGGTTTCCGGGATCACGATCAGGGTCCGGTAACCGCGGGCGCTGGCGACGACCGCGAGCCCGATGCCGGTATTGCCGGCGGTGGATTCCACCACCAGCCCGCCCGGCTTGAGTGTGCCGCGTTTCTCGGCCTCCAGGATCATCCATTTGCCGGCGCGGTCCTTGACCGACTGCCCGGGATTCATGAACTCGGCCTTGCCCAGGATGGTGCATCCGGTCAGCTCGGAAGCGCGCTTCAACTTGATCAGCGGCGTATTGCCGATGGCTTCGACGACGTCATTGTTGATGGTCATGTCGGGGGTATTCTTTGCCGGTTATTTCGCTCCCGGCTGACCCTAGTGCGGGGGCGGCAAAAGGGAAAGGCCCTTGCGCCGCGGCGCAAGCCGGCCCGAATCGAAGCCCCGCCCGGCGGAAATCCGGCTCGCAACTCCCAACTTGTGAAACGGCTCGCGGATGGTGTCGGTGCATTGGGGTTTTGGGGCAACAGGGGTTCGGAAATCCCCATGAAATGTTCGTAAGATTCGGACGCCTCCCGGCGCTGACGAAATTGAAGTAAGGCCCGTAAAACAAGGACAACTTGGCCTTTCGACGGTTCCCTGGTTGAGCTTGGCCGCAGTCTCCCGTTGGGCCGGCGGGACTGTCCGCTTGCCATGCGCCCGGAGTAATATGACGGGTCGGTTCCATTGGAAGCACCACCCCGTGAAGGTTCTGCAGACCACCCACCAACGCGTTGCGAGCTCGTCGCGACTTGATTCGGCGCGCGGAGGAGAACGGAGGTGAGCCAGCACATCCGGGGGGCTGCTGTCGGCGAACGGCGGCGCGCGCCTGCGTCAAGCCTGGGCGGCGTGCTGCGTGCGCTGACCGGGTTTGTGATCGCGGCGAGCTCGGCCGGCTGCATCCTGACCAAGGACCTTCCCGATCCCGCGCTCGACATTCCCGCCGGTTACAAGGCGGCGCGGCAAGCAAAAGCTTCCGACGCGCCGCCGACGCTCGATTGGTGGCGCGGCTTTCGCTCGACAGAACTGACGAGCCTGATGATGGAAGCCCAGCGGGTCAATCTGGACATTGCGGCGGCCGTGGCGCGTTTCAAGCAAGCGGACGCGCAGGCACGGATTACCGGCGCGGCCCTGCTGCCGACGCTCTCGGCCGCCGGATCAGAGACCTATTCGCGTACCTCCGGCTCGAGCGCGAGCGGGCTGAGCATCGGCGGGCGCGAGGTGGTCAACTACAACGCCTCGCTTGCCGCGAGCTATCAGCTCGATTTCTGGGGCCAGAACCGCGATGCCGCGCAGGCGGCGGAAGAGACCGCGGTCGCCAGCCGGTTCGACCGCGAGGTGGTGGCGCTGACCACGCTCGCCGCCGTTGCCAACGCCTATTTCCAGGTGCTGACGTCGCAGGATCGGATTCGCACCGCCCAGCGCAATATCGCCGCTGCGGAGCGTGTCCTCAACGCGATCAAGGATCGCTTCAATGCCGGTACCAGCACCGATCTCGACGTCGCGCAGCAGGAGAGCCTGGTGGCAAACCAGCGCGCGTTGGTGCCGCCGCTTCGGCAGACCCTCGACCAGAACATCAATGCGCTGGCGACGCTGGTGTCGCGGCCGCCGGAAAGCGTGCGCGTCACCGGCGGCTCGCTCAACAACATCGCCATTCCCCGAGTGACGCCGGGCCTGCCGTCGGAACTGCTGACGCAGCGGCCCGACATCAGGCGGCAGGAGGCGCAACTCGCCGCCGCCACCGCCAATGTCGGCAGCGCCCGCGCGCAGTTCTTTCCGAGCATCCAGTTGACCGGGCAGGGCGGCTATCAGAGTTCGGCGCTGTCGGCGCTGTTCCAGCCGCATGCGGCGTTCTTCAGCCTGGTCGGCAGCGCGACGCAGCCGATCTTCGACGGCGGGCGGATCCTCGGCAATTTCGAGCTGACGCAGGCGCAGCAGGATGAACTGCTGCAAACCTATCGCAAGACGGTGGTGCAATCCTTTGCCGACGTCGACAACGCGCTGGTGGCGATACGCCAGACCACGATCAGGCTGAGGCTGCAGCGCGATGTCGTGGCGGCGTCACAGCGAGCGTTTCAACTGGCCGAACAGCAGTTGCGGGCCGGAACTGCCGACATCGTAACTGTGCTACAAACCCAACAGACTCTATTCCAGGCCGAGGACGCGCTGTGGCAGGCGCAACTGGCCCGGCTGCAGGCGATCATCAGCCTGTACCAGGCGCTGGGCGGCGGCTGGGAGCCAAAGGTGGAGAGACCGGTCGATGCTCTTTAAGCCGGAAGCAAAGGACGACGCGAAGGCTGCGGAGCTGAAGAAGCCGGGCTTGTTGTCGCGCCTGCTCAAGCGAATGGTGTCGCTGACCATCGCCGTCGTGATCCTCGGTGGGCTCGGTTATATCGGCTGGCTGGCATGGGAGCAGAAGGGCGGTAGCCACAACGCCAACGCCCGGCCCGACCTGCCCGTGCCGGTGCTTGCGGCCATGCCGCGCGTGCAGGACATGCCGGTCTATCTCGACGGCGTCGGCTCGGTGCGCGCGCTGAATACCGTCACGGTTCGCTCGCAGGTGGACGGCAAGCTGATCAAGGTGAACTTTGTCGAGGGGCAGGACGTCAAGAAGGACGACGTGCTCGCCGAGATCGATCCCGCGATCTATCAGGCGCAGTACGATCAGGCCGTCGCCAAGAAGGCGCAGGATGAAGCGCTGCTCGCCAACCAGCGGCTCGATCTCGTCCGCTACCAGCAGCTCACCCAAACCAATGCGGGCTCGAAGCAGCAATATGACACCCAGAAAGCGGTGGTTGCGCAGCAGGAAGCGCTGGTGAAGGCCGATCAGGCCGCGATCGACAATGCGGCGGCGACGCTGAGCTACACCAAGATCGTCGCGCCGATCTCCGGCCGCGCCGGCCTCCGTCAGGTCGACCAGGGCAACATCATCCACGCCTCCGACACCACGGGCCTCGTGGTGCTCACCCAGTTGCAACCGATCGCGGTGTGGTTCAGCCTGCCGCAGCAGCAGATCGTGCGCGTGAATGCCGCGGCCGCCAAGGGCGCGCTCGCGGTCGACGTGTTCGGCAATGACGGCGTAACCGTGATCGACACCGGCAAACTGACCGGCATCGACAACCAGGTCGACCCGACCACCGGCACGTTGAAGCTGAAGGCGGAATTTCCCAACGGCAATTTCCAGCTGTGGCCCGGCCAGTTCGTCAATGTGCGGCTGAAGGTCGAGACCCTGGAAAAGGCGATCGTGGTGCCAACCTCGGCGGTGCAGCGCGGGCCGGCCGGAACCTTCAGCTATGTGATCGGCGAGGACAATATCGTCACTGCGAAGCCGGTGACGGTGATCCAGCAGAACGAGCAAGATGCCGTCGTCGGCAAGGGGATCGCGGTCTCCGACCGCGTCGTCACGACCGGATTTGCCAATCTCGCCGATGGATCGAAGGTCATCATCGGCAAGGACGATGCCGCGCCGACCGCCGATCTCGCGCCGCGCAAGCGCAACCGCAGCCCGGACGCGAAGAACGGCCAGAAGGACAGTCAGGCCAAAGACGGCCAGGCCAAGGACGGCGAGCATCGTTCACGGCGTGAGCGCACGCAGGGCGAACAAAAGGGCGCGGGCGGAGCGGCAACGGGGGGTGAAACGTCAGGCGGCGCGGCGAAGTCGCAGCCATGATCGAAGGACCGGCCCGAATGTCTGACTTCGCAAGGACGGGTACGCAAAGCCATGGGCGTCTCTGAACCGTTCATCCGCCGGCCGATCGCGACCTCGCTGCTCGGGATCGCGCTCATGATCGGCGGCGCGCTCGGCTATTTCGCGCTGCCGGTTTCGGCGCTGCCGCAGGTCGACTTCCCGACGGTGCAGGTGTCGACGCAATTGCCGGGCGCCAGCCCCGACGTGATCGCCTCGCTGATCACGGCACCGCTGGAACGTCAGCTCGGTCAGATTCCGTCGCTGTCCTCGATGAACTCGACCAGTTCGTTCGGCGTCAGCCAGATTTCGCTGCAGTTCGATCTCAACCGCGACATCGATGGCGCAACGCAGGACGTGCAAGCCGCGATCAATGCGGCTGCGGGCGTATTGCCGAAGAACCTGCCTTACCCGCCGGTCTACGCGAAAGTGAACCCGGCGGACGCGCCGGTCATGACGCTGGCGTTGACGTCGGAGACGATCTCGTTGCGCGCGATGAGCGATCTTGCCGATACGATCCTCGGCCAGCGGCTGAGCCAGATTTCCGGCGTCGGCCGCGTCGCCGTGCTGGGCGGGCTGAAACCGGCGGTGCGGGTGCAGGCCGACCTGGCACGGCTTGCGGCCTATGGCATCTCGATGGAGGACCTGCGCAACGCGATCGCCGGCGCCAACGTCTCAGGGCCAAAGGGATCGCTCGATGGCGCGCAGCAAGCCTATACGATCGCCGCCAACGACCAGATCGCGGCGGCGGAGGCCTACAAGCCGATCATCATCGCCTATCGCAACGGCTCGCCGGTAACGATCGGCGACGTGGCCGTGATCGTGGACGGGCTCGAGAACGACCGCACCGGCGGCTGGTACCAGGGCACGCCGGCGGTCATCCTCGACATCCAGCGCCAACCCGGCGCCAACGTCATCGATGTCGTCCGTCAGATCCGCGACGAAATCCCGCGACTGCAACGGTTGATTCCGGCCGGCGTCAACCTGACCGTCGTCAGCGATCGCACCGTCACCATCCGCGCCTCGGTTCGCGACGTGCAGTTCACGCTGATCCTGAGCGTCGTGCTGGTGACGCTGGTGGTGCTGTTGTTCCTGCGCTCGCTGCGCGCCACGCTGATCGCGGGCGTGGCGCTGCCACTGTCGCTGATCACGAGCTTCGGCATCATGTATTTTGCCGGCTTCAGTCTCGACAATCTGTCGCTGATGGCGCTGACAATCGGCACCGGCTTCGTGGTCGACGACGCCATTGTGATGATCGAGAACATCGTTCGGCACATGGAAGAGGGCGAGTCGGTCATGGAAGCGGCGCTCAAGGGCGCAAGCGAGATCGGCTTCACGGTGATTTCGCTGACGTTGTCGCTGATCGCGGTCTTCATTCCGCTCTTGTTCATGTCCGGGCTGGTCGGGCGCATGTTCCGCGAATTCGCGTTGACGCTGACCATTGCGGTGGTGACCTCGGCAGTGATCTCGCTGACGTTGACGCCGATGATGTGCTCGCGGCTGTTGACGCATGTCGGTGAGGAATTCGTGCTGCCTGGGCTGGGGGCCATCAGCCGCGCCATCGACCGCATGGTCGCCTTCTACCACCGCACGCTGCTGTGGGTGCTGCAGCGCCAGCGCGCGACTTTGCTGGTGACCTTTGCCACCATCGCGCTCACGCTGTTCATGTATGTGATCGCGCCAAAGGGCTTCCTGCCCTTGCAGGATACCTCATCGATCACCGCAGTGACCGAGGCCGGTCCGGACGTCTCCTTTGCTGAAATGCAGGCGCGGCAGACCAAGGCGGCCGACTTGATCAAGTCGGACCCCGACGTGACCGGCGTGGTGTCCGTGATCGGCGCCGGTTCGGTCAACCCGACCACCAATGTCGGCCGGCTCGTGATGACGCTCAGGCCGCTCGGCGAACGGCGCGACGATGTTTCGACAGTGGTCGCACGGCTGAAGCAGAAGACGGCGTCGATCCCGGGCATGACCATCTATTTCCAGCCGGTGCAGGACGTGCAGATTTCGACCCAGTCGAGCCGGTCGCAGTACCAGTACACGCTGACCGGCACGGACGCGAAAGAGGTGTCGCTCTGGGCGAACAGGCTGGTCGCCGAGATGCGGCGTGATCCGATGTTCCGCGACGTGTCGTCGGAGGCGCAGGAGGCTGGCCTGCGGGCGGCACTCGACGTCAATCGTCAGCGCGCCGGCCAGCTCGGCGTCAGCCTGCAGGCCGTCAACGACACCCTGAACGACGCATTCGCGCAGCGGCAGATTTCAACCATTTATGGGCAGGCCAACCAGTATCGCGTCGTGCTGGAGGCACTGCCGATGTATCAACGCGATCCATCGATCCTCGACAAGCTGTACTTGCCCGGCGTGAACGGCGCGCAGGTGCCGCTGTCGGCCGTGGCGACGCTGACGCGCACCACGGCGCCGCTCGCGATCTCGCACCAGGCGCAATTCCCGTCGGTGTCGCTCAGCTTCAATCTCGCGCCCGGCGAGGCGCTCGGCGACGCCGTTGAAGCGGTGAAGGCAATCGAGAGCCGGATCGGCATGCCCAACAGCATCGTCGGCGTGTACGCCGGCGACGCCGCGGAATTCTCCAGGTCGCTCGCCGGCCAACCGTGGCTGATTCTCGCCGCGATCATCACGATCTACATCGTGCTGGGCGTGCTCTACGAGAGCTACATCCACCCGATCACCATCCTGTCGACACTGCCTTCGGCGGGCGTCGGCGCCATCCTGGCGCTGATGCTGTTCGGGCAGGACCTTTCGGTGATCGGCCTGATCGGCATCATCCTGCTGATGGGCATCGTCAAGAAGAACGCGATCATGATGATCGACTTCGCGCTCGATGCCGAACGGCACCAGGGCATGTCGCCCTATGACGCGATCGTGCAGGCCTGCCTGTTGCGCTTCCGGCCGATCATGATGACGACATTGGCGGCCCTGTTCGGCGCGCTGCCGCTTGCGATCGAAAGCGGCACCGGCGCGGAGCTGCGCTTTCCGCTCGGTATTTCCATCATCGGCGGTCTCCTGCTCAGCCAGTTGCTGACGCTCTACACGACCCCTGTGATCTACCTTGCGCTCGATCGCCTGAACCGGCGCATCGAGCACGCGCTGCCGGATCCGGGTCCGCAGGGCCCGCCGGTCGCGGGGGCGACCGAGGGGATGCAGTAATGGCGTCGATCTCGATCTCGGAGCCCTTCATCCGCCGTCCGGTCGGCACCACGCTGATGGCGATCGGGCTGTTCCTGGTCGGGATCGTGGCGTATGAGTTCCTGCCGGTGGCGTCGGTTCCGAACGTCGATTTCCCGATGATCCGGGTGGCCGCTACGCGACCGGGCGCCGACCCCTCGGTGATGGCGGCAACCGTGGCAGCGCCGCTGGAGCGCCGGCTCGGCGAGATCGCCGGCGTCGAGCAGATCACGTCGACGAGTTCGCTCGGCAACACCAGCATCCAGGTGCAGTTCGCGATCGGACGCAACATCGATCGTGCCGCGCGCGACGTGCAGGCGGCCATCAACGCCTCGATGGCCGATCTGCCGACCGACTTGCCCACATTGCCGATCTTCAGGAAGGCCAATCCCGCGGCGTCGCCGGTGTTCGTGCTGGCGCTGACATCGAAGACGATGTCGACCAGCGCGATGTATGACGTTGCGGATACCGTGCTCGCCCAGCGCATCTCGCAGGTACCGGGCGTGGGTGAGGTCACCGTCTCCGGCGCCGATCAGCCGGCGGTGCGGATCTCGCTCAATCCGGTGGCGCTGTCCAACGCCGGCATTGCCACCGAGGACGTTCGCCAGGCCATCGTCAATGCCAATCCGCTCGGGCCGGTCGGCATCTTCAATGGCGGCCGCCAGAGCGAAACGCTGTCGATCAATCCACAGATGCGGACCGCCGCCGAGTTCCGCAACGTCCTGGTCAAGAGCTCCAACGGCAATTTCGTCCGCCTCTCGGACGTCGCCGAAATCGAAGACAGCGTGCGCAATGTCCGCTCGATCGCCTGGTTCAACAAGCAGCCGGCGGTCCTGATCCAGATCACCAAGCAGGGCGACGCCAATGTCATCGACACCGTCAACCGGGTGTCGGCGATGCTGCCGGAGCTGAAGCAATGGATTCCGGCCGGTCTCGAGATTTCCACCCTCGTGGACCGCACCGGCACGATCCGCGCCAGCGTGCTCGATATGCAGCTGACCCTGCTTGCCACCGCGGGGCTCGTCATGGTGGTGGTATTCATCTTCCTGCGACGGGTGACGCCGACGATTGCTGCGGGTGTCTCGGTGCCGCTGGCGCTGGCGGGCACCTGCGCCGGCATGTGGCTCGCAGGCTTCTCGATCGACAATCTGTCGCTGATGGCGCTGGCGATCTCGGTTGGATTCGTGGTCGACGATGCGATCGTGATGATCGAGAACATGTACCGCAATCTCGAGCGCGGCATGGAGCCTTATCCGGCGGCGCTCGAGGGGGCCAAGCAGATCGGCTTCACCGTGGTTTCGATCTCGCTGTCGCTGATTGCCGCCTTCACGCCGCTGATCTTCATGGACGGCATCGTCGGCCGCCTGCTGCGCGAATTCTCGCTGACGCTGACGTTTGCGATCCTGGTCTCGACCCTGGTATCGCTGACGATCACCCCGATGATCTGCGCGCATTACATCAAGGAAGCGACCTCCGACCGTGCCACCTGGTTCGACCGCCTGATCGAGGGAACCCTGTCGCGCGTCGTGCGCTTTTACACGTGGACTCTGCGCGTCGTGCTCGGCTTCCCGTTCCTGACGCTGCTCGTGTTCTTCGCCACGATCGCGTTGACCGTGACCCTCTACATCAAGACGCCCAAGGGCTATTTCCCGACCGACGACAGCGGCTTCATCATCGGCGCGACGCGGGCGTCACCCGACATCTCGTTCCAGGCCATGCTCAAGCTGCAGCAGCAGGTAGCCGACATCGTTCTGGCCGATCCCGCGGTCGCGAGCATCGGCTCGTCGATCGGGGGCGGCGGGTTTGGTGGCGGCGCAAACCGCGGCACCATGTTCATCAGCCTGAAATCACCGGAGGAGAGGAGCGGGGTTTCGACGCAGCTCGTGATCGATCGCCTGCGCCGTAACCTCTTCATGGTGCCGGGCATCCGCCTGTTCATGTTCGCGGCCCAGGACGTCCGCGCCGGTGGAAGACAGAGCGATTCCGACTACCAGTACACGCTCTCGAGCGCCGATCTCGACTTGTTGCAGAAGTGGGCGCCGATCGTCGCCAAACGCATGGAAACCGTCGAGGGCATCACCGACGTTTCCTCGGACCGTGATCCTGGCGGATTGCAGCTCAACCTGGTGATCGACCGCAAGACCGCCTCGAGCCTCGGCGTCCGCGTGCAGGACATCGACAACGCGCTCAACAACGCGTTCTCGCAGCGGCAGATCTCGATCGTCTATACTCAGCGCAACCAATACATGGTGGTGCTGGAGATCGATCCGAAATTCCAGACGGATCCGTCCAATCTCGAGCGCATTTACGTGGCCGGCGCCAACGGCGTCCAGGTGCCGTTGTCGGCTGTCGTCCATTACCAGCGGGGGCTGGCGCCGCTCGCCGTCTACCACACGCAGTCCTTCCCCTCGACCACGGTGTCGTTCAATCTTCTGCCGAACGTGCCGCTTGAGGAAGCAACTTCGAATATCCAGCGGGCGATCGATGAATTGCATATGCCCGAAGGCATCCGTGGCAGCTTTGACGGCAACGCCGGTGACTTCAACAAGACCAGTGGAAGGCAGCCGCTGCTCATCCTGGGGGCGCTGGTTGCGATGTATATCGTGCTCGGGGTGCTCTATGAGAGCCTGGCGCATCCGCTGACGATCATCTCGACCTTGCCATCCGCAGGGCTGGGTGCGCTGCTGGCGCTGCAACTAACCAACACGCCGCTGACCGTGATCGCCTTCGTCGGCATCATCCTCTTGATCGGCATCGTCAAGAAGAACGGCATCATGATGGTCGATTTCGCGCTCGATGCCGAACGTCAGCGCGGCCTGTCCTCGGCGGATGCGATCTTCGAGGCCTGCAGCGCAAGGTTCCGGCCAATCTTGATGACAACCATGGCGGCGCTGTTTGCCGGCATTCCGCTGGTGCTCGCCACCGGTCCCGGGACGGAGCTGCGCCGGCCGCTGGGCATCACCATCATCGGCGGCCTGTTCGTTTCGCAGATCCTGACGCTCTACACCACGCCGGTGATTTACCTCTTGATCGACCGGTTGCGGCGACGCCCCGAACCTGCGGCGCTGGCGGCGCCCGCGGAATAGTTGAATTGGCGGCCGCGAAGCGTATAGCGGGCGGATGACCGAACCAGACCAGACCATCATTGCCGAGCCGGTCCCGGATTGTCCGCACTGCGGCAAGCCGATGCCGCTGTGCATCTGCGACAGCGTCACACCCATTAAAAACCGGATCGCCCTTTTGATCCTGCAGCATCCGCAGGAGCAGGACAGGGCGCTCGGCACCGCCCGGCTCACCGCGCGCCATTTCGAGGATGCGGTCGTGCGGATCGGGTTGTCCTGGCCGAGCCTGTCAAAGGCACTGGGGCGGCCGGTGACCGACCCGTCGCGCTGGGCCGTGCTCTATCTCGGCTCCGCCAAGGTCGCCGATCTCGATACCGAGGCCGAGGTCGTTGCCATCGACCGCAAGGGCGCACTTGAGCCGAACCAGCGCGGCATCCTCGGACGCATCGAGGGCGTCGTGCTGCTCGATGGCACCTGGAGCCAGGCCAAGGCGCTGTGGTGGCGCAATCCATGGATGCTGAAATGCCAGCGGGTGCTACTCGGCCCCCGCCAGCCGTCACGCTATGGCCAGCTTCGTCGCGAACCGCGCCGCGACGGACTGTCCACTATCGAGGCGGCGGGCATGCTGCTTGCCGCGCTCGAAAAGCAGCCGGACATTGCCGAGACGCTGAACGCCAGCTTTGAGCGGATGCTGGCAAGATATCGTCAGGTGCAGCGCACGATGCCGGAACTTGCCCCAAAGCCGAAGAAGCGCGATTTTCGGCGTCGGAAGCGATCTTAAATCTGCACTGATGTCGGTTGCACCGACGCGCAGGCAGTCGGCGTCGACGGCGCAGCAACGGTCGTCGTTGCGTCCTCCGGCAGGCTCTCCGGACTGTTCCATGGCAGCGTGCCGCGGATGAGCCAAGCGGCCGCGATCTCGATCGATTGCTTCTTCAGGGCTGCGGCGTAGCCAAGAAAGAGAAACAGCGTGATGTCCCGGCTGACCCGGCCGTGGGCAAGTGTCAGCAGAATGGTGAAGGTGAGACCGCAGAGCGCAATCCGGATCTCGGGTGACATCCGCGCCAGTTTGCGCATGCCCGCGCCGCTGACGGAGAGTGTCAACAGGACGAGCGCCACTCCCGCAATCCAGCCGAATTCAATCGCCGCCTGCAGAAAGGTGTTGTGTACCTCGGTGTCGAGGACGCAGCCGAGCCCGATGAAGCGATCTAACCCGAATCCAAATAGGCCCGCGTCTGGAAGAAGCCGGAAGGCGTCCCGGTACAGCTGGCGTCGGATCGCGACGGAATTGTTCATGTGGATCTGGGAGCAGTCGAGTTGCACGGCTGGAGCTGCACTGGCTCTACTGGGGCCATCAGCCCGACCTGTACCGGCGGCGCCGACCTTCGACGATTTCGGCTTCTCGATCTCGACAGCCTCGACGAGTTGCGTCGCGAACGTGGCCGTCATTTCGTGGCGAGCGAGCGTGCCGGCGACGGTTGCCGTGATCACGATGGCGAGGATCGTTGCGCTCAGCCGGCGCCGCGAGGTAGGCGAGAGAATGATGCCGATGGCAAGCGTCACCAGCAGGGCCAGGATCGTGTAGCGAACCATGGAGGCCGCGAAAATCGCGATCGGAATGGTTAACAGCAGCGACGCGAGCAGCGCGTTCCGTGGTGACGAGTTGCCGTTCGCGAGCACCAACAGGCCAAAGCCGAGCAGGGTCGTAAACTGCGCCGGGGCCGCGTCGAACTGGCTGAACACCATCGGCTTGCCGTGATCGCTCCACTGCGTCAGCAGCGCAGGGATCGTCGCCAGCGTGCCTGCGGCGACGATAGCCCCTGCAAGGATCAGCAGACCCCGCATCGGAAAGAAGTGGCCGCCATTCAGCCGTGCGGCGGGGTAGGCAGCGAGCGTCAGCACCAGCAGGCAGAATTCGTTTGGCTCCGCTCCAATGCCGTTCCATGCCAGCGAAATGGCGATGCAGGCGACGAAAATACCGAACAAGGCGTCGCAGGAAGTTGGCGAAAAGGTGCGCCAGTCACCCAGGACGAGCAGGGCGGCGATCGGTGTGGCCAGGAGCAGGCCGGTTACGAGCGATCCGGCATCGAACGCGCCATGCGCGAGCACCGCGAGCGGGCCGGCTGCTAACAACAGTCCGAGCCACGTCGACCTGTCGACGAGCATTCGCAAGGGGGAGAATTCCTTCCAGCCGTAGTCGGCCGAGTTCCAACAGTGGAAAGGATCGACTACGCAACTATTATGAAACTCTCACGACACTTGGCGGGACGACACCTAGGAATGGTTGCATTGCGGCAGAATTTCACACGGCCCTGCGCCTTGGACTACCGCCGTATCGGAGTTTCGGAAATCTGCAAGAACCGGTTCGGGGCCGGTTGCCTAAGCCCTTGAACCTCTGTATTGATCCGCCCCGCTTGGGGCCACGTGGCGGAGTGGTTACGCAACAGTCTGCAAAACTGTGTACCCCGGTTCAATTCCGGGCGTGGCCTCCACTCATACAATCAACGGCTTACGCCTGACAGATGAGAGGCCGCTTCAGCAAGCGGCAAACCAACCATCCGGAAATGGGATGAGCGGCCAGGATGCTTCGTTGTCGTTCGCGGGGCGTGGCGGCGGCTGGAAGCGCGGTAACGGCTGAGCCATGAAATCCTCCTGGGGCGTCGGGGCGACGGCTGCTCGCACGACGTCCAACACCAGATCAAATTCGGCTTCGCTCATTGCGCTCTCCGCGGTTCGGGAGCGCAACGTCGCAAAATGGCTTTGTGGGCGGATTGAGCGGATCGCTCGAATTTTAGCGATTCCGCCACCGCGCCGTAACTTGGTTACCAGAGTCTTGACAGTGCCGTGTGAACGCTATTGCCCGCGGTCTGACCGCACTGTGAGAAAAATCACATTGGACTAAAATCAATTCGCATAAGTCGATCGCGCCTGGCGTAGAGCAGGCACGTGAGCTTAGGGAGATGCGGTGATGAAGGCAAGCACCGTCGGGTTGGCGGCTCTGAAGCGCCGCGCCGGTCGGGTGTCCACTTTCAGCCTCTTCCTCACACTGTCCGCGACCGGCTCGGCCATCCGGCAGGAGGCGTGCGCCGCGGTGTTCGAGCCATGAATCGCGTGGGTCAAATGTCAGGTCATCGCCCGAATACATTTTGAGCAGCCTTTGCCCAAACTGCAGGCCCGCTCCATCCAATTTTTTGTACGCCGCCAGACAAGCTTTTGGGGAGCGGTTCCCCGTAGCCTTCTCGTCGAGCTTTGGGACATGGCCGTGGCCATGACAATGTCGGAGGAGCTGGCAACATGCAGAAGTGGCTTTGTGGGGAAGCACGGCACACGTCACGTTCGTGGCGTCGGGCGTTTCTGGGCGCGATTGTCGCCGCCGGATTTCTGGCGCCGCTAAGCGCGCAGGCGGCGGCGCCGTCGGCATGCGCAGCACTGCAGGAGAAATATCCGGACTGGAAAGGCAAGACGCTCGTCAATGCGATCAACCCGCATACGCCGGGCTATGAATCGATCGATCCGAAAGATCCCAGCAAGTATGTCGGATTCGACATCGATCTCGGCGAGATGATCGGCGAATGCCTCGGCTTCAAACTGACCTACAAGGCTGTGACCTTCGCCGCTTTGCTGACGACGCTGGCCAGTGGGCAGGCCGACATCGTCATCTCGGACATCTACGCCACCGAGGAGCGCGCCAAGGCGGCTGACTTCATCACCTATTCGAAAGTGTTCGATGGCGTGCTGGTCGCCAAGGGCAATCCGAAAGGCATCAACGGCATCAATCTGTCGCTGTGCGGCGCTGCGGCGGCCGAAAACACCGGCTTCGTCGAGGTGCCGCTGGTGCAGGCCCTCATTCCCCAGTGCAAGGCCGCGGGCAAGCCGGAGCCGACGCTGCAGCTCTATGACAACAACGCCAATTGCATCCAGGCGATCCTCGCCGGCCGCGCCGACACTTACATCAATGACGTCAACACCGTCGATAACGCAGTGAAGGCCTATCCCGACAAGCTTGAGAAAGCGATCGCGGTGACGATCCCCTATTCAGTCGGCATCGCCGTGCCCAAGGACAAGCCGAAGTTTCGCGACGCGGTGATGGCGGCGCTGACGGAGATCTACAAGTCCGGCGACCAGCTTGCGCTGCTCAAGAAGTGGGGACTTGATCCCGACAATCTCAAGGAACCGGGCCTTCTTACTGTCAACTGATGTCCCTGTTCCTGCACTATCTCAGCCTGCCTTACCTGCTCGCGGGCATCGAGCTCACCCTGGAGGTGACCGCCCTTGGGCTCGCAGGCGGGCTGATCCTCGGCCTGATCCTGGCCTGGATGCAGCTCAGCCGGTTCTGGTGGCTGTCGGCGATCGCGCGTGGCTACACCGTGATCTTCCGCGGCACGCCGCTGATCCTGCAGATGGTGTTCGCCTACGACGCTCTGCCGCATATCGGCATCAAATTGCCGGCCGTGCTCGCGGCCGGCCTGGCGCTCGCCTGCAACGAGGCGCCATTCATCGCCGAGATGCTGCGCGCCGGCGTGCTCGGCGTCGATCGCGGACAGATATCAGCGGGACAGGCGCTCGGCATGACGCCGGCCGTGCTGATGCGGCGGGTGATCGCGCCGCAGGCGATCCGCACCATGATCCCGGCCTTCGGCAACGAGTCCGTCAGCGCGCTGAAGAACTCGTCGCTGGCCTCCGTGATTGCAGTCCAGGAACTGACCCTGCGAAGCACGCAGCTTGCGTCCTCGACCTTCGATTTCTTCTCGATCTTCTTCGCCTCAGGCCTGATCTATCTCCTGCTGACCAGCGCGATCAGCGGCATCCAGCTCGCGCTGGAATGGCTGCTCGATCTCGACCGTACTTCGCGTGAACGCAAGCTGGCCGACTATCTGCCCTGGCGCCGGGTCGATCTCTTGACCAAGCTCGAGCTTGCGGAGAAGACCGCACCGGCAGTCGATGTCGCGGCTGATATGCTGCCCGACGTCCCGGTGTCGTCGTCCAGGACGCTGACGGCGGATGAGCGTGCCCGGCGCACCGCGACGATCGCGCGCAACAATGTCGCGGTCGAGGTGAAGGATCTCCGCAAGAGCTACGGCGCGCAAGACGTGCTCGACGGGCTGAATCTCACGGTTCGGGTCGGCGAAGTCATCGCGCTGCTCGGACCCAGCGGTTCCGGCAAAAGCACACTGCTCCGCTGCATCAACCATCTGGAGAATTGGGACGACGGCACCGTGCGCGTCGGGGGACGGCGGCTCGGCTTCGACGACAATGGCAAGCCGCTGTCGCCGCGCGCGATCGCCAACGAGCGCGCCAGCGTCGGCGTCGGCATGGTGTTCCAGCAATTCAACCTGTTCAGCCATCTGACCGCGAAGGAGAACGTCGCCGGCCCCTTGCGCTGGGTCCATGGCATGACGCGAGTTGATGCCGACCGCCGCGCGCGCGAACTGCTCGACCGCGTCGGGTTGAGCCATCGCGCCGATGCGCTGCCGCGGCATCTGTCGGGCGGGCAGCAGCAGCGGGTGGCGATCGCCCGAGCCCTGGCGCCAAACCCGAGCGTGCTGCTGCTGGACGAGCCGACTTCGGCGCTCGATCCCGAACTCGTCAACGAAGTCCTGGAAGTGATCCGGCGGCTCGCCATCGACGACGGGCTGACCATGATCATCTCGACGCACCAGATCCGCTTCGCCGACGAGGTGGCCGACCGCGTCGCCTTCCTCAGCGGCGGCAGGATCCTGGAAGAGGGCCCGGCACATGAGGTGCTCTCCAACCCGCGCAACCCCGTCACCGCGCGCTTCCTCAGCGTGATGGAAGCCGACAAGACGCCGGAGCCGGTGAGATGAAGCGTCACGCGCCAGAAGTTCGACCGTTTCGATTCCCGAAGAGGCACTTGCATGAGGCACTTTACGCTGCCGGTCTCGCCGGCCACCGTTCACTGGGGCTACTTCAGCAAGAAGGTCCAGCCTGCGCTCACGCTGCGCTCGGGCGACCGCGCCACCATCGAGACGCTGACGCACCACGCCAACGACGATTACGAGCGCATGATCGCAGGCGATCCCGGCGCCGAGAGCGTGTTCCACTGGACGCGTGAGCACAAGGCGGTAGCGCGCCGCGGCGCCGGCCCGACCGAGGGCCCGTTCATCCGCGGCGCCGGCGAGGGGCTTGGCGTGCACCTCTTGACCGGGCCGGTCGCAATCGAAAACGCCGAGCCCGGCGATGTCCTGGAGGTGCGCATCCTCGACATCAGGCCGCGCCCGAGCTGCAGCGCCTGCCACGCCGGCCGCTGCTTCGGCTCGAACGTCGCAGCCAATTGGGGATTCCACTACCACGACCTGATCGAAGAGCCGAAGCCGCGCGAGGTGATCACGATCTTCGAGCTCGATACCTCGGGCGAGCCGTTCGCGAAGGCCGTCTACAATTACGTCTGGACGCCGCAGACCGACCCCGATGGCATCGTGCACGCGACCATCGACTATCCCGGCGTGCGGGTCGACCACGCGACCATCCGCAAGCGCGAGAACATCCTTACCGGCGTCAAGGTCCCGGCACGGCTGCACTTCGGCACCATGGGCCTCGCACCGTCGGAGGCCGACTATGTCAGCTCGATCCCGCCGAGCTATACCGGCGGCAATATCGACGACTGGCGGATCGGGAAGGGCGCGCGGATGTACTATCCGGTGGCGGTGCCCGGCGCCTTCTTCTCGGTCGGCGATCCCCACGCCGCGCAAGGCGACAGCGAACTCGGCGGCACCGCCATCGAGACCTCGCTGACCGGGGATTTCGAGTTCATCCTGCACAAGAAGAACGATCTTGCCGGAACTGCGCTGGAGGGCCTCACGCATCCGATGCTGGAGACCGATCATGCCTGGTCGGTCTACGGCTTCACCTATCCGAACTATCTCGCCGAGCTCGGCGTCGATGCGCAGACGGAAATTGCCAACCATTCCAGCCTCGACCGAGCGATGCGCGATGCATTCCGCAAGCTGCGGCGGTTCCTGATGACCGTGCACCGGCTGAGCGAAGATGAGGCGATCTCGCTGATGTCGGTGGGCGCCGATTTTGGCGTCACCCAGGTGGTCGACGCCAATTGGGGCGTGCACGGCACAATCCGCAAGAACGTCTTCAGGTGCGACTAATGCATTGAACAAGAGCGACTTTTGATCACCGGCTAGAACCTTCTGGCGTCGTTTTGACGCCGCCATTCCTTGGGAGGATGACGCTTGTCTGGCACGCGGGTTGCTTCGATCGGCTCTGATTGGGTCGAGCCGATGAGCTTCCGTCCGTTCACGAGTGAATCCTACGCGCGAGACGACCGCCTGGAGGCCTGGCGGGACGTCCTGGCCGCGGTCGGCCTGCAGCCGGCTTCCGCAAGCGCATTCGACGATGGTCACGCGACGGCCTCGCACCGCAACGCCGCGGGCGTGGCGCTGACGCGGATCGCCGCGGGATCGCAGGGGATAGCGCCGCTGCCGCAACCGGGCGAGGGATTGCCGATCGCCCTGCTCCCGATCGAGGACGGCGTGATGCTGCGGCAAGGCGCGAGCCACCGTATCGTTCCGGTCGGCCATCTCCTGCTGCTGCCACGTCACGGCGACTGGAGCCTCATGTTCCAGCGCGACATGCGTGCGATCATCCTCTCGGTCACAGCGGAAGCGTTGCACGGACGCATGATCGGCAGGCCGACCGCGTCCGAAGCCCGCATCGTCGCGCCGGGCGGTCTTGCCGACGTCCTCTCGCGCGTGCTGGATGCGACGTCGCGCACCCTGGAGACGCTCAACGACGTCGAATGGGCAACTGTTGCGCAAAGCCTCGTTGATCTCCTGCTGACGCTCGCGCACCAGTCTGGCTCGCCGGCGTCGGATGTAGCCGGCACGGCCACGCAAGCCGCGATCCTGCATCGCATCTGCCAGACCATCGAGCGCAACCTCGACGACCCTGAACTTGCGCCTTCGCGCGTCGCACAGGCCGAAGGTATTTCCGAGCGCTATTTGCAAAAGCTGTTCGAGGGCGTCGGTGACAATTTCTCCCATTATGTGCGGGAGCGGCGGCTGCAGCGCGCCTGGGCTGATCTGTCGAACCCGGCACAGGCGCATCAATCGATCTCCGAGATCGCCTATCGCTACGGCTTTAGTGATTCCGCGCATTTCAGTCGCGCCTTCCGCCACCGCTTCGGCCTGCCGCCGCGCGAGTTTCGCCAGCAGGAGGCCGAGCGCGCAGCGCCGTCGCCGATCGCCGTGGGTCAGCGCGGCTGGCCGCAGGAGGCGCTTGCGCAATTGCGGCCGCACCAGCCATCACGCGCCGGAAGCAATATCGCCGTCGTCATATCCGAGCCGGCCCAAGACGGCGGGCAGGAGTGCCGCCCGGCCCACCACCATCTCCCCGTCGACGCGAGCCGCGTGCATTGGGGCTATTTCAGCCGCACGCTTGCGCCGCAGGCCGAGATCAATTCGGGCGACACGATCACGATCGAGACCCTGACGCAGCATGCCTCGGACGACCCCGAACGGATGATCACTGGCGATGCCGGTGCCGAAAGCGTGTTCGGCTGGACCAGCGACCGCAAGAACGTTGACCGGCGCGGCGCCGGTCCGATGGACGCTTCCGTGTTCGGACGCGGCGCGGGCGAGGGCTTCGGCGTGCACATCTGCACCGGCCCGATCGCGGTGAAGGACGCGCAGCCCGGCGATGTCCTGGAGGTGCGCATCCTCGATATCGTGCCGCGGCCGAGCCGCCATCCGCACCATGAGGGCAGGGTATTCGGCTCCAGCGTCGCGGCGTGGTGGGGCTATCACTACAACGAGTTGCTCGCCGGCCCCAGGCCGCGCGAGGCGGTGACGATCTACGAAATCGATTTCGCAGGCGAGACGCCGCATGCGCGTGCGCTCTACTCCTATCGCTGGGAGCCGCAGACTGATCCGTTCGGTGTGGTCCATACCACCTACGATTATCCCGGCATTCCCGTCGCTCCCGGTTCGGTGAGACGCCGGCACGCCGTGCTCGACGGCATCCGCATCCCGCTGCGGCCGCATTTCGGCGTGATCGCGGTCGCGCCGCGCGAACTCGATCTCGTCGATTCCGTGCCGCCGTCCTATTTCGGCGGCAATCTCGACAATTGGCGGCTCGGCAAGGGGTCGACGGTCTACCTGCCGGTGTCGGTATCTGGCGCACTGCTTTCGGTCGGCGATCCCCATGCCACCCAGGGCGACGGCGAGTTGAGCGGGACGGCGATCGAATGCTCGATGACCGGCACGTTCCAGGTGATCCTGCACAAGAAAGGCAATCTGGCCGGCCAGCCATTCGCCGATCTCAGCTATCCCCTGATCGAGACCGCGACCGATTGGGTGCTGACCGGCTTCAGCCATCCGAACTATCTCGCCGAGTTCGGTGCGCAGGGACAGAGCGAGGTCTATGCGACGTCCTCGCTCGACCTTGCGATGAAGGATGCGTTCCGCAAGATGCGGCGCTTCCTGATGAACGTCAAAGGGCTCAGCGAGGACGAGGCGATCGCGCTGATGTCGGCGGCCGTCGATTTCGGCGTCACCCAGGTCGTCGACGGCAATTGGGGCGTGCACGCCATCCTGAGCAAGTGCCTGTTCGAGGATCGGCCTCCTCAGCGATAGGACAAGAAAAGGATCACGACATTGAAATTCCACATGATCGCGGGCGGGCCGAAACCCGTGGCGCCCTTCAGCCACGCGGTCGAGACCGACGGCTTTGTCTTCGTTACGGGCCAGATGCCGGACACGCCCGCAACCCCAGGCGTGCTGCCGGAGGGCATCGTCGCGCAGACCAAGGCGGTGATGGAAAACCTGCGCGTCGTGCTCGCGGGGCTCGGCCTCGGCTTCGAGCACATCGTGATGTCGCGCATCTATCTCACCCGCTTCAAGGAAGATTATGCCGCGATGAACGAGACCTATCGCAGCTACTTTCCGCCGGACCGCCTGCCGGCGCGCACCTGCGTCGGCGTCACAGGGCTTGCCTATGATGCGTTGATCGAGATCGACCTGGTGTGCCGCCGGCCGTAATGGGTCGGCGCGTCCCGCTGTCATTGCGAGCGGAGCGAAGCAATCCATCTCGCCACTTGTGGAGGCATGGATTGCTTCGTCGCTTGCGCTCCTCGCAATGACGGGGAAGAGTTCTGATTCAAATGTCAAACAGCTTCTCCGCTGTCATCGTCCGGCTTGACCGGACGATCCAGTATTCCGGAGGCGGTGGTGCTTATGCCGAGAGGCCGCCGGATACTGGATGCCCCGCCTTCGCGGGCATGACGGTGGAGTGGATGTGAATTCGCGTTCTCGCGGCATGATGTGCCCGAGGTTTTCATCTCGTTTCGCCCTCTCATTGAAGTGAGGGCGCAGGGAAAGCCGGGTGCCGGTTGCACCCGTCGGCCCCGTGCAGCAAAAAGCACGGGGTAGGGCCACAGGTTCAACCGATTCACACCGGCTTTCCCTGCGCGATGGTTTACGGCTTACTTCGCGCTCTTCCCGGTGACCGGGCTTTCTTGCCACCGTCGCCCGCAGATTATCTCCGCGAACTTAGCGCCAGCGTCGGGGCGCCAGAACCACACGACTTCGCCGTCCGCTGATAGCTGCGTTCGTCGTTCGCAGCACCCGCGTCCACCGCATCTCACCGCAATGTTCGTGACGATCGCGAGCCGCCCCTCATTTGGGTGAGACGCGCGGAGTCATAGTGCTGATTTGCCCGACGGCGGAAGCGGAATGTTTTTCGCGCGAGCGGTGGACAGGGCAAATCACGTTGGAATCGCTTCGAAAAATGTCCCGAGCCGGATTCGGTTTACGACGCGCTCGCGTCGTAAACGTCGGCTGTCCCGCGGCATCTCGGAGCCCGTAGTCGGCGCGCAACCGCGTCGCCGTGCCCGCGCTGGCGACCAGGATCACCCGCCGCGGCTCAACAGAGTTCATCCACTCACGGTCCGTACATTCGCGAGCTAGGCGGCGTCCTTGGCCGCCATCGCCTTGCGCATGTCCGCCGCCAATTCGCGATAGCGCATGGCGAGCGTGAGATACAATTCGCGCTTGGCCCCATCCGTTGCCAGCTTGGCAATCAGCTCGCATTCGGCCGTCAGCGTTTCACATCGCTCTAATCTATCCTGAAGGGTGGTCATGACTGGCGTCTCCCCTAACGCCGTTGAGGGAAGATGAGGTTACGCCTGCAGTTTAGGTCACGGCGAACATCGTTATGCGATAGAACTAAATTTTTGACGGAGCTGCTGCCGCGCTGCCGGTGCGGGCTCTCTTGCTCTCAAAACAGCAGCGATCGGTGCACATGCACTCCCGCTATCGCGCCGTCGCCGACCGCAAGTGACACCGAATGCGGCACTCGCGCGACGTCGCCGCAGGCAAAGGCGCCGGGCACCGTCGTTTGCTTGCCCTCGTCGGTTCGGATCTGGGTGCCGAACGGGGTCTCTTCCATTTCGCAGCCAAGCGCCTGAGCCAATGGCGTCGCGGGGGCGTTACGCGTGGCGGTGAAGAGGCCGGCGAACGGCAGGATGCGTCCGTCGTGCAGTTTGACATCGGCATGGCCTTCGATCCCAGCGATCCGACCCGCCTCAATCGTGACGCCGCGCCCGGCAAGTTCGGCGCGGATGCCCGCGTCCGGCTCAAAAGCACCGTTGAGCAGGAGTGTCACGTCTCCCCATTCCGTAAACAGGATGACGTGATGGAGTGCGTCCGGTCCTGTGGCGATCAGTCCGATCCGTCCTTCATTGAGTTCATATCCGTGACAATAAGGGCAGTGAAACACGCTTCTGCCCCAGCGCTCGGCGAGCCCGTCAATGGCGGGCAGTGCATCGCTGACGCCGGTGGCAAGAAGAAGCCTCTTGCCATGATGGAGTCCGTTATCGGCAGTTGTCACCGCGAAGCCGTCTGCCTGTCGCTTCGCATCCGTTGCGGTCCCCTCCAGCCATGTGAGCGTCGGATAGGCCTTGAGTTGTTCGCGCGCGGTGCGGGCGATCTGAGCCGGATCGACTCCATCCTGACCGAGAAAGCCATGGGATTCCGAGACAAACCGGTTGCGCCGGATGCCCGCGTCGACGACGAGCACCTTGCGTCGGGCGCGCAGGAGTTGAAGGGCCGCAGCCATGCCGGCATAACTGCCTCCCACGACGATCACGTCATGAAGCATTTCGTTTCCTTTCCTTCACGTGCGCCGCATGGCGCCGCGAGAATTCCGCGCTGAGATCGGCGAGGGTGATGGCGCCGAAGCGGTCGAGCAGCAGCGCCTCCGCTTCGGCAAAGGCTTCGTCCAGAACGGCATTCACCGATTGCTCG
This sequence comes from Bradyrhizobium sp. BRP22, assembly GCF_020194175.1. Lineage (GTDB taxonomy): Bacteria > Pseudomonadota > Alphaproteobacteria > Rhizobiales > Xanthobacteraceae > Bradyrhizobium. The sequence goes on from NZ_JADYVX010000007.1 coordinate 155,630, forward strand.
ACCAGGCAATCCGGGTTTTCGTTGCGGTTGCCGATCGCGAACACCGCAGGCTCGCCGAGCGCCTCGTGCAACTGGCGAAGGGTGACGGCTTTCAAATCGGCGGCGAGCGACCAGCCTCCCGCATGACCTTTCGCGGACTGGACGAGGCCAACATTTCGCAAAAGACCCATCGTCCGGCGCACCACCACCGGATTGGTGCCCATGCACTCGGCCAAGTGCTCGGAGGTGAGGGGCTCGCCGCGCTCAGCCATGTGCAAGAGGGCATGGAGCACGGACGAGAGACGGCTGTCTCGTTTCATGTAACTTCGTTTATTACAATACCGATCGCGTTTCAAGGCAGGCGGCTTAGAGCATTTTCGGTTCTGATTGAATCAGAACCGGGCTTACCGATATGGGACAGCAGCCAATGTGATTGGCTGGCGGTTCTCGTTCGGTCCGGCCCATTTGGTCCTTTGCAAGCCGGGAAGGCTTTGTTATAGGGCTCCCCGCAAGCGAAACGCCGGTTTCGCCCATTCCTCGGTAGCTCAGCGGTAGAGCATTCGACTGTTAATCGAATGGTCGCTGGTTCGAATCCAGCCCGGGGAGCCAATAGGCTCTTATTCGCGGTTGTTTTTAGTGGTCCGCGAACCTCCACAAACCCCCGCAACGTATTGAACTGACAGCCTTTTCCGGCCAACGTCGCGTCACGCCCCTGTTCGCGGACCGCCAGCAGCAACCGGCAGCAACCGCCCGAACTGACAATATCGATGACAGTATCGAAAAGAACAGAACGGGCACAATGACAGTATCGAGCCGAAGGCAAAGGGATCATGTCACTGAATGCCATCAGGGTTGGGAACCTGAAACCGAAGAACGCCGACTACCGCGTCGCCGATGGCGGCGGCCTGTACCTGCTGGTGCGCCCCACCGGGTCCAAGTTGTTCCGGTATGACTACCGCCTCAATGGAACCCGTCGCACCCTCTCGATTGGCGAGTACGCTGCGGAGGGCGATGGGGTCCGCTGCTTCACCCTCAAGCAGGCCCGGGACGAGCATGAGGCGGCGCGGGCCGCCATCGCCCGGGGCGAGCACCCGGTCAGTCCGGCGCAGCGCGCCGTCAAGGCCGAGGCGGCGGCCGAGGTCGCCGAACAGGCCCGACTGGAGGCGGCCGATCGCACCTTCGGCGCCCTGGCCGACGAGTGGCTGGCGGCGCGCAGGGTCGGCAACTCGCCTAAGACGGTCGCCCGCGACGTCCGCAGCGTCGCCTATCTCAAGGGCGGCTATCGCGGCGCCAAGGGCTTTGGCGATCTCGACGTCGCGGCGGTCGAGACCGCGCACCTGTCGGCCCTGGCGGAAAAGTTCAACAAGCCGACCCGCATCCGCGTGATCTCGGCGGCGCGCAAGATCATGGCCGTTGCCAAGCGCCGGGGATGGATCAAGCACTCGCCGTTTTCCGACGTGAACTTCAACGAAGGTCTGCCCAAGCACCGCGAGAAGAAGCGCCCGGCGATCACCGAGGAGAAGCGGTTCGGCGCGCTGCTGCGCGAAATCGACGGCTATGAAGGCCGTGGCAACAACCTGACTTGGTACGGTCTCAAACTGCTCGCCCTGACCTTCGTCCGTCCCGACACAATGGCGAAGGCGGAATGGAAGCACTTCGACTTGAGCAAGGCGCGCTGGGTGATCCCGTTCGAAGCGCTGAAGATGGAATGGCTGCGCACCGAAACCGGCGAAGCCCTAGAGGATTTCACGGTCCCGTTGTCGCGGCAGGCGGTCGCACTGCTGCGCGAACTGCACAAGATCACCGGCAAGGGCCGCTATCTGTTCCCGGCCTGTGGCGTCGGTCCCAATCCTGGCGAGGTCATGAGCGAGAACACGCTGAATTATGCGCTGCATTCGCTCGGCTACAAGGGCATCCACTGCGCCCATGGCTTCCGCTCCAGCGCGTCGACGATCCTGAACCGGCAGCGCACGCCGGAAGGCCGTCGCGTGTTCGAACGTTCCCTGGTCGAGCTGCAGCTTGATCATCAGGACAGCTCGACCCGCGCGAAATATGACCGTGACGACTGCATGCCGGAGCGCGAAGAGCTGATGCAGTATTGGGCCGACCTGATCGACACGCTGCGTGACGGTGGCCGCTCCAAGGCGAGGCATCTCAAGGCCGTCGCCTGATCGTTGAAATTATCAACCAAAAAAGCCGCCCATCAAGGGCGGCTTTTTCTTACTGCGCGGCGGCCTTCGGTTCGATCCGCTTCAACGAAGCGTTGAAGGCATCGATGCTGTCGGCGTCGATCATCGTGCGATGGCCGCGCTTGTAGGCGATGATCTCGCCCGCGTTGATGTACTCATAGCACTTGGTGTGACCGAACCGCCCATACTCGCACGCCTCGCGCACGGTCAGCAGCCGACGCGCGGGCGCGCTGGTGCCATCCGCGCGCGGCGGCAGCGGCTTGTTCGATGGGTTCTTTTTGATCATGGTGGCGTTCTCTCTCGTATCGTCCTGACTCGCGGTGGTGGTGCGCGCACAAGGACGGAAACAAATCCCGGCTGTTTCGGGAAGCCGGTTATCCAACGCGATTTGCGGTCGCCGCTTAGTCGTGGTGGAAAAGGAGTTTGGTTGGTCGCGCCTGTGAACAGCAACCTGCGGACGAGCACGTCCAGGGATAATTGCGGCCTTGCCACCTTGACCCCGTCAAAGCGCCGGGCAACAGCGAGGAGGTGGCTTTTCGTTGTTGGGCTGGCCGCGTCGCCCTCAATGAACGCTGTGCCCGATCTCCGTAAATCAATAGCCTTTGCTCGACCGCACCACGCCGATCGTCTGCAACGTCGTGCCAGTCGCGTGCGCGATCTCAGCCTGCAGCGACGCGATGGCAGCGCGCATCTCGTCGCCGCTGCCATATGTCACGTTTTTGCCTTCGTAGCTGACCGAGCGCGCGCCGCTGCGATAGGCACGGCGCAGCTCTTCAAGCTGCGCCTGCAATTCGAGAACGTCAGTCATCCTTACGCCCCGGCGTTCGCGTACCAGCCGCGCCAGTCGACGAAGCCCGCGCCGAAATCGAGCCTGACCTTGACCTGCACGCCGTCGACTTCGAAGCCCGCGCGGGTCTCGACCTGCGGACCGGGCGCGCCAGCCAGATACGCAAATTCAAGCCCGTCGATCTCGCTGGCATCGGCGACGAGATACCAGCGCGTCGCGTTGGCAAGGCGCGGTTCGATCACCAGGGACAGCCGAGCGAACGGATTGACGTCGTCGGTGTTGGTGGCCTGGATGGCGGTCAGCAGTTTCTCGCACGTCGTTTCGAGATCGGGCGGCGCCAGCAGAAAGCGCGGCGTGACCGAGATCAGGCCGCCGCCCTTGGCAGTCTGCTTGCGCATCGCCAGCCGCGCGGCCGACAGCGTGGTTTCGCTCGGCGCCGCGCCGCTCGCGGCTTTGTTGCCGTGGTCGGTGTGGAACAGCGCCTTGCCGTCCGACATGGTCGGTCCGTTTCCGCTGCCGGTCACCACGAGGTCGACCAAGAACTGAGCCTCAAATGCTCCAGCCGCCTGACCGAGCCGTCGCGACAGATCGGAGAAGGCACCGAGATCATCATTCACCATGGCTTTGCGCGAGATGCCGAAAATCCGGCCGTAGGAGTCGATCGCGTAGGACTCGCCGCTTTCCTCCATCGTTCCCATCGTAAACTCGCCGGTCTCGTTCACCTTCGTCAGCGTGAAGCCGGACGCATCGAGCTGCAGGCGCGACTTCTTACGGAAGTCCTGCGCGCTGGTTTCGCGCGCGAGCTGACGGATGCCGGATGGCGCCGACTGATAGGCCGCGCGCAGCGTGCGCCCGACCGTATCGCCAAGGATCAAGGCGAAGTCGCTCGTCGAGTGCAACGCGCGGGTGATCATGGTCTCGGCGGTCATGCCGGTGGTCGAGATGCCATGGCGACGCAAGGTCTCGCCCGCGAGATCGGCAATGCGCATGCCGATGTACTGGCGCGCCGGGCCGCTCGGCGTGGCGTTCGGCGCAATGCGCTGATACAGCGCTTCGCCCGCCGCGCGGACGAACACTTCAGGATTGTCCAGGGTGATCACGTTATGCTCCGATCGGCTGCTGTGAACGACGACGTTCCGCTGCAGCATGTCATTGAGAAAGGCGCGGCGCGCATCTTCGATGCTGGCGCCGAGTTCGATCAGCGCATCGACACGGGCAGTCGAGGCGCCGGTACGACGGCCGAGTTCACGGATGGCGCGATCGTCACCTGTCACATTTGTGACACCCGCTCGCGTGCGCGCAGTGGGGTCGGCAGGCACCGCAACGAACGACGCCTCGCGCACCGACCAGCGCACAGCAGTCATGGTACGAATGCCACTCGCATCCTTGCCCGCCTTCCACTCGTCGACCGCATAGCCGACGCTCAGATTGCGGATGATGCCGCTGCGAATGTCGGTGATCACAGGCGCGATCTCCGGGCGAGACGAGAAACGCAGGCGCGCAACCACTTCGCTGCCTTCAATCCACACGTCATCGATGGCGCCGAGCACGTTGTCGATACCGGTCTGGCGGTGACTGTCGAGCACGCTCGCGCCGCGCGTGACGGCAAGGTCGAGACCGGTCGGGTCGAGCACTTCAAGAAACTCGCCCCGCTGGTCGCGACGACGCACGGGCGTGGTCGACGCGATCACGGCGTCGATCGTCAGGTTGGTTTCGTCGAACGTGCGCGGGCGCGGGATGGCGTCGCGATGTTCAAGTTGGATTGCGCTCTCGCGCAAAAGCAGTGCAGTACGCATTAAGCGTTCTCCATATCGGGTTGGTTGCTGATGTTGGTGGCACTCGCCGACAGATCATCGGCGTAGGGATCGGCTTCGATCTCAGCATCGACGTCGGCGACGTCGCGGCCGTTCTCGGCGATGATTTCTTCGCGCGACTTGACCTTCGCGGCCAAGTTCAGGGTGTCGGCTTTCGCTTTCTTCAACTCGTCGATCGCGGGCCATCCTGGGAACAGGAACTGCGCCGTGTAACGCTCGGGGTTGCTCTCACAGTCGGGCGCACGCATGCGGCCGGACAAAACCTCCAACAGCACGATGCGATCCCAAATCGGATTGAGCAGTTGCGCGACGAGATGGTTCTGCTGGATCGCCTTCACCCGGCGCCGAAAGCTCGACATGCCGAGCTGCCCGGCGCTGTAGTTGATCGCGCCATAGTCGCCCGTTGCCATGAAGGGAGGAACGCCAGCGCCCGCGCAAATCTGCCGGGCGATGTAGGACATCACTTCGGCGACGGTGGACATCTCGGAAATCGGCGGGAAGCTCGCTTCCGTGCCGGGCGGCAGGCGCATCACGGCGCCGGGTTCAAGAAACAGCGCATTCGGATTGGTGGTCTCGTCGAACGGCAGCGCGCCCTCGATATCACGCAGCAGCATCGTCACCAGGGCGGTGGTTTTCAGCTTCACGATCGAAGCGTCGACCGCTTCGTCGAGCTGCAGAGCCAATCCCGCGATCGGCAACAGCGGCGAGATGCCGCGCGGCACACCAGGGAAGCGCGGTTCGAACACGTGACAGACATCGAGCGCAGACACGCGCACGGCAGGCGCGACGCTCGCAAATGGCGCATCGGGCGGCGTGCGGAACACCCAAAATGCAACGCGGCGACCATCAGCATCGAACTCGACACCGGCAACGATGTTCGGCAGATCGCCCGTCATGCCGAGCGACGGCACGGTCCGGCTGGAGTCAACTTGATCGGCCGTGAGCAGGCGCAGTTGCAAGCGCATCGTGTTGGGATCGACGACCATCTGCGTGAAGCTCTCGCCGTCGACATAGAAGCCGCGCGCGACACGCGAGAGATAGCCGCCGAGCGACATCGTGCCCTCGATGTCGCACTTGGCATAGAAGGCGTTCCAGGCGGCTTGCAGTTGCGCGGCGATCCCCGGGTCGGGATGCGCCGGGCGCACGCTCGGACCATCGCCGACGATCGCCGTCACGCTATTCTGAATGATGCTGGCGACCAGTGCATTGTTCTCGGATTGATGCGCGATCTTGCGTGACGCCAGCCGACTGGCGGCGAGCTGCTGGCTGATCGGCGCGTGCAGGGCATAGGACGACGGCCATTTGCCGCTGCCGGACGTAATGTCGTAGCCGGAAAATGCTCGGGTGAAGGCGCGGAAGGCGTTTTTGGTACGGGTGAGAATGCCCACCATCACGACACCGCGACGATGGGCGACGCCTCGCGCTCGCGCATCGCCTGCCACTGCTCGATGACCGGCGACGTGCGCGGCGCAATGACAGCGGCGAGCAGATCGGCGCCCGCATCCAACTCTTCCGGCGTCGGCCAAATGCGCGCCGGAAATTCAACCTGGTGCTGCTCGGCGCGACGCCGCACGGTGGCATAGGCTTGATGCAGCGGCACGCAGTAGAAAGCCACCTTCGGCGGCTCGGTGCCGCTGCCGGTGGCGAAGTGATCGGCGACGACGTTGATGGCTTCGGCAACAGTTGCCGCCGTCAACACGACCCAGCGTCGGCTATCGTGCGCGAGCGCGAGATGGACTTGCTCTCCGTCATCGAGCGCGTTGAAGCGACTGATGATCTCAAGCTGAATGTCGCGCATCACACGATCGACGACACCACGCGCGGCGCCGGTCTCGACCAGCATGTCGAGCGCGGCGAGGATCACGGCGTCAGCCGCGAGCAGGATTTGATCGCGCCAGAGACCGTCACCTTTCTGGTCGGAGCTTGGCACGATCAGCGGCTGCAGATGACCGCGCTTCTTCATGGCCTTTCGAACGTACTCGGTGCGGCCGATCAGTTTGTCGAACACGTGCGCCGGAAGTGGCGTCAGGCAAAACATGGTCGAGAGTTCCTTAGTGCAATGCGTCGGCTGGTGACGCCGTTGTCTCTTGACGGAGATACAGAACTCCGACTACACGTGCAACACGTAAGCCATTGAAATAACTGGTGATTTTCGGACGGTGGCGATTGGTTGCGACGGCCAGCGGACGGTTTTGGAAGTCGACGGAATGGCAAAAAAAATCCCGCCCCCTTGGTCGGCACAACCGGGGAGCGGGCTGGATGATGAGGAAAAAATGGATCACGAAATTCTACATGATTTCGCGCCGCAGTGTCGAGAGCACGAAGGTGACAGTGCGGAGCCGCGATATCGGTTTCCGCATTTTGGCGCGAATGGCTTCTATCCGGGTCGCGGCAGGGCGCCGAGCCCGCTGCAGCCTGAGCAGATCGCGACGGCGATGGCGTTCCTGCAGATGTTCCGGCCGACCAAACACGGCACGCTTTCCAGTTACTTCTTGAAGCACGCTGCGGAGAATTGGGGCGGCAAGATCGGGCTGTGCTCCTACGTTTCCAATGGAGCGCTGATCCTGGCGGCGCTGATGCTCGGTCTTGTGGTCGAGCCGCATCGACCTGACTGGCTGTTGAGTCCGAACGCCGACATTGGCATCAGCAGGCGCGATTTCCGTCGCATCACGGGGTCGTATTGATGAACGCGATCGGATCACTCGACGGCCTCGCCGACCCGACGATGCGCCCGACCGGCAATCGGCAGCTCGACACGATGAACGAGCGGTTCTTCGTCGTCCGGGAGGGCGGCAAGGCATACGTCGGCATGTTTGAACACGAGCGCGGGCGCGCGCTGCTGATCCTGATGGGCTTTGCCGATTTCAGGAATTTGCACATGCACCAGAAGGTGAAGGTCAAGGGCCAAAGCGTGCCGCTCGGCAAGTGGTGGCTGGAGCATCCGAAGCGGCGCCAGTATGAGGGCCTGATCTTCCAGCCCGGCAACCACGCGCGGGTGATCAACGGCAAGCTGAATTTGTGGCGCGGCTGGGCTTTCGAGCCGAAGCCGGGCGACTGGAGCAAGTTGCGCGAGCACATCCGGCAGGTGCTGTGCTCCAGCAAGCAGGAGCTGTTCGACTACGTCATGAACTGGCTGGCCTGGAGTGTTCAGCATCCCGACGAGCGCGCCGAGGTCGTGCTGGTGATGAGAGGCAGGAAAGGCACCGGCAAGGGCACGCTCGGCAACGCCATACGCAAGCTGTTTGGCCAGCATGCGCTGCAGATTTCCAGCTCGCAGCATCTGGTCGGGCGCTTCAACGGTCACCTGCGCGACTGCGTCTTTCTGTTTGCCGATGAGGCGTTCTGGCCGGGCGACAAGGCGGGCGAAGGCACACTAAAGCGGATCGTCACCGAACCGACGATCATCATCGAGGGCAAATATCGCGACGCCGTCGAGGTGCCGAACCTGTTGCACATCATGATGGCATCGAATGAGGACTGGATTGTCCCGGCAGGCGAGCACGAGCGCCGCTATGTGGTGTTTGAGGTCAACGACCTACATCTGCAGGACATCCCATGGTTTAAGGCAATCAACGATCAGTTGGAGAACGGCGGCTACGGGGCAATGCTGCACGATCTCTTGCATCGTGACATCAGCGGCTTTCATCCCCGGCAGCTTCCAAAGTGCAACGATCTCACCAGCCAGCAAGCGATGTCGCTGTCACCGCTGGACAGTTGGTGGGTCGAGTTAATAGAGAACGGCACGCTCGCGGGCTGTGACCCCGCAGCGCCGTACATGGCGCGGTCGGGAGACTACCCCGAAGTTATCAAGAACGACTGGGGTAGCGTCGTGCGCATCGACAAACATCCTGGTCTCTATACGGCGGCGCGAACCATCGAGCCGCGCCTGCGCAATGTGAGTGAGCACAAGCTCGGTGAGCACCTGAAGAAGCAGGGCTGCACGAATGACATGAAGGTGTTGCGACGGCGGGGCTGGATGTTTCCCACACTGGAAGAGTGCCGCAAGAAATGGGAGCAGCGCTTTCCCGGTTGGAAGTGGCGCCATCCTCATCTTGCCGCCTGGGAGGCGAACGATCTCGATGACGTGCCATTCTGATGTGCCGGTTCTCGCCAAAACCGGAACAGTTGTTCGGCAGCGTCATCAGCCGCTTGCCCGCCCGTTCCGCTTGCGCCGCTTCACAGGCGCACACAGCGGCGCCGTCATTGTCGCAAATTCTTTTCTTCTCCAAAGCGGAACAAGTGGAACATGGAGCAAGTAAGTGGCGAAAGCGCTTTCGCGACCAAGAGATGGCGGTATGCCGCTTGCCAGTAGGGAAGCGGGCCGCGAGCGGCACAAGCGGAACGGATGATGGGATCGACATGAACCACGCCAACCAGACCCTGACCGGCATCGTCGCCACCGTAAACATGATCAGGCGGTTCGCCATCGAGGTCGCGCGCGACTTCGATGACGACCACCTTGCCGTCGTCGAGCAGGCGTTGCGCTCGGCTGCCGACGCCGTCGCAAGGGAGCGCGCGATCGAGCGCTGCCTGATCGATGATTGGGCGGGGAAATAAGAATGCTTTGGCGCTTACAACAACCTCGACGGGTCCTGTGCCAGAGCCACCCGGGGCGGGTCGCGCCCGCGCGCCCGCCATGGCTAGGCGCAAAAGTTCCAAGGGCTACAACAACAAAATTTCAATTTCGATGGGTCAGACGAAATATAAACCTCAACCCCCTAGGAAATCTTCGCACTAGCTACCCAGTGGGCGCGGGCGCGACCCTCGCCCTGGTCTATGGACAGGACCCGCGAGCCAATCATGCGATCGATAATTCGACCGGATACCTGCGCCTCGCTTGCCGCGTACCGTGCAGGTGGAATTTTCGACTAGGTCCGCTCGCTCAAAATCCGAGCGGTCTCCGCTTCAATACTGTTGATGATGCCATCCGCTATGCGGGTCATTTCGTTTAGAACGGGAACGACCGGATGACGCGCTACAATAGGAACCTCTCCGAACGCTATATATGCGGGGAAGGTAATGTCCGCGAAGTAACTTCCTCCTGGCTCTAAGACGGCGAGCGTGATTTCGTTCGTGCTCGGGTCGAACCGGGGCGGGAAACTAAGCTCCCTAACCAATCTGAATTGGATGTGGTTTGCGAAGACATCCCCGGTGAGATTTATGCCTACCTTGTACGTCTCCTTGTGCTTGTTAGGGTTTGATATGGCCGAGAGGGCATAGAGCAGATCGTTTCCTCCTGGATAGTCCTTGCTTCTGGGGTATCCCTCGAAGCCTTTGAGCAGTGGGTGAAGCTCGGCCGGAATGTTCTTGCAGCTCCCTCTCGGGCGGAACATGTCTTCAAAATTCGCTTTTGTCCCGGCGAGGGGGAAGTAAATCTTCGCGCTCTCCTTGGCTCCGAGTTCGATGGATGCTCGCCACGCCGCCTGATCCAAGGCGCTGCGGAGCGCGTTGACGATATTGGCGGCTCGTGTGCTGAGGGTTTCGGGCGCTGGCGAGAGCTTGATGCCGATCACCTTTGCGCCGGGTTGTCTCTCCACGTCTTCGAAAAACCGATATGCGCTCTCTCTATTGAACACCGCTCGCTCTCGGGCTGCGAAGTCCGAAAGGTCCTCCCGAGCCTGTGTGATCCATAGCTTTGAGCTGATAAACGGACCGGTCATTTTCCGATCTCCGCGACGTGCAGTCTGCGGGCCAGTCGTCGCAGCCCGGGTTCTTTCCTGAAATTCATCGGCGCCTTCGTCGCTCAATCTGTCGCTGCAGGGCAAACAGTTCGGCTTCCAGGTCTTCGAAACTGGTCACCGTCCGTTGAATGTCTTCTTCTGTGAAATCGCGGTGCAGTTCCTCGTTGGGCCGCGCGGTTGTGGCCCGAACGGTGATCGTTTCGGTATCGACGTCGAATGCCCACCAGTGGCCGTGCGCGAGCATGTTCCGCACGTCGGAAGGTGGGATCGCGCCGCGCAAACAAGCGACGATGTCTGAACCTTCAGGAATGCCATCAACGTGCTTGCTCTGATGCTCTTTAATGAGCTTCTTCATCGCCTTCGGCCTAGCTCTTGCAGACAGGCGATTTTCCGGCTGTTCGCCGAACGTGGGGTCAAACGTGATAACACCCATCAGGTCCGAAACTCGCCTTTCAAATTCTCCATGGGCAAACATTAAGCGCACAAATGCTCGGGTGAACGGCTGGAGGGCTGGCGCATCTGCATCGGGGAAGTAGTGCATTTGGGGAACCGAGTTTGATCACAATCGCGGCGGTTTGTTTGTCGTAAGTCGGACAAGAAAAACTCGACAACAATGACAACTGGGGAGCGTAGGGTGAGTCAGGCTCGTTTCATGCGGATAATCCATCCCTGCCGCTCCTCATCAACCGCAGGAAGTCACCCACGTCGCGGAAATAGTTGCGAAAAGCCGATGTCATCTCGGCAACGCTATCCGCACCAACCAGGACGATGTCGTCCTCCGGGAATTGCTTTTCTAACTCTAACAGTGCGGTGGACGCCTCTAGCTCAAGGTCGAACGGGTGCATTTTCAGACCTTCAGCTTTGGTAGACTGTAAGATGACGTGCTTCGACTTCGCCTGATCGTCAATCCATTTGAACGCTGCGAGATTTAGCAGCATGTCCATGACACCAATTTGCGCATCGAGTGCATCAAGCTCCTCGACTAGCTGCCGGTCGGATAGATCGGGGAGGCACGATTTACGCTCTTCATGCACGCGGGCGAGGATTTCGCTTGCGAGGCAGAACAGTCTAATGTGGCGTCGATCGCCGCGATCAAACTTAGGTTCGTTCTCGGTCAACTGCGTAACGACCTCGACCGCAGTTGCCCAGGCATGTTGCAATTGAGTACGGTATTGCAGCTCAATCAGCAAACCATTGCATATTGGCGACCTCTTGCGGCGAGCGCGATACTCATAGACATCGTGGATGCCGCGATAGCCTCGCTCGGTGGGCGAAGTTATATAGTCGTACTTGGCGGGATCGTTCTTACGGATGTGATTGAATTTTGCTCGGTGCAATTCGTCGCGAAAGCTCGTCAGTGCAACGATGCTCGGAAAAATCATCCGGCAGCCTGCTACATCGTCCATTCGCGCCAATTGCATGCGCGGGTAGCGGGACAATTTGTCGATAATAGTCGATCGTCGCTTTAGACGCTGCGCGACCTCAATCTCTTTGCCGCGAGCACGCTGGCGAAGCAGCGATTGGAACGAATTGATTACATCCTTGTGCGCGAGCCGCCACAGCTCAAGTGAGCGGATTTGCGTGCCCGACAACGTTCTCGCCCTGAGAGCTTCCCCCGCGCGGTTAATCGCCTCTCGAGACCCCCAAGGGCGTGCTGTGCTCAGCTTGATCATAGTCGAAGTGCAGAAGCCCTAGTTAACGCCTACAGGGCCACGCACGTGCTAACGCTTCCCGCGCCAACTTGCTGAAAGTTTCATGCAACCGCGAGGGCCGGCCATCAATGTACTGGACGACGACGCGCACGGCCTGGGAAAGGTTTGCTCCATCTGGCGGGCACACGTCTGGATCGGTTTCTGAAATGGCTATGAGAGCGCCGTTGCAGACGCCCTTGTCGAAGGCATCGGTTCGTGCGGGGATCGCGCTCGGTTGTAGCACTAGGCGACATCCAGGCATGATGTTGTTCGCCGTGGTTTCAAGTGGCTCCGCGTAGGCAATCGCGTAAACGCTCAAGCTGACCGAGAGCACCGTAAACCGCGCCAAAGTAAGCATGCCTTCCCCCATCCCCGCGATTAAATCATTGCGCGTGGCTACGGCTTTCGTCAACCTTTTGGATAGGCCATTGGATAACCATTGACGAACGGCGCGAGAGGTCGTGCTGGCTTATCATAACAAGAAACCCCGGCATCTCTGTCGGGGCTTCGGAACGAGTTTCATGATCTCAGGGCAGAACTGAACCAATCCCCTCGATTACAGGACTCCTATGTTCGCCACAGCACGTTACGTCTCTGTCGGTGCCTGCCACCCGACTAGCCGGGAGACTGTGGTTATCCCCACCGGGATTGGGGGGTATTTTCCAGCACGCTCAAAATGTGGGTCAAAACGACCTCCATCGTTGCGGCAGTTCCAATATAGGAACAATTGACACGTCAACAAGCGATGAAATGACAGTATCGAATGACAGTATCGAAGCCATTTTAGCAGGCGGGGCTCCAGGAAAGGCCTGGAAAGTAAGACATTTATCAATTAGCTTGACTCCAGCCCGGGGAGCCAATTTCCAAATTGAATCAAAAAATTAGAGTGCATTCTTGAGGTCGTTGCTTTGGCTCTGCGCAAGCCGGATACAGTCGAATCCGATCCGCCGCATCGATTTCAAGGTGCCGTGACGGGCGCGACTCCATCGCATTTGCGCGCGCCGTCGGGACAGCCGCCAAATCGACTCATTCACGGTCGACCTTGTCGAGGCAGGCTCCTCGCGAGGTGATTCCATGCCTGAGTTCGAAACCGAGGTACCGAGAACCACACCCTCGATCGTCCCGAGCGATATCCCGACGATGAGCGACGATGAGTGCCTCCGGCGGCTGGCGCAAATCGTCGAGGAGCATGATTCTGCGCAGCTCGACGAGGCCGCGAGACTGATCGGCCGGCTTGCAGTCGCGATTGAATAGGCGGCGTTCCCCTGCAGGAACCCGCGGCAGACACGTCCATCGGGCGTGTTGCGTTTTCATCCTGCTTGTTCCAAAAGACGGCGGTCTCACTTCCTTCGCGGCCGCGCCGCGCGACTTGCAGGTTTCAGTCCATGTCCGGTTTCTCGACTGCGCGCCAGAAAATGGTCGATGGCCAGGTGCGCACCAGTGACGTCACCGACGCGCACATCCTCGATGCAATGCTCGCCGTCCCGCGCGAGGCCTTCGTTCCCGACAGCAAGCGCGCGCTCGCCTATCTCGATCTCGACCTCGATGTCAGCGAGGGCGGGGGACCGAAGCGCTATCTGATTAAACCCGCCGTGCTGGCCAAGATGCTCCAGGCGGCCGAGATCAGCTCCACCGACCGCGTTCTGATCGTTGGCTGCGCCACCGGTTATGCGGCTGCTGTGGTTGCACGCTTCGCCGGGGAGGTGTTTGCCACCGAAAGCGCCCCGGCGCTCGCCGACCGGGCGAGGGCCGCGCTCGCGGCGGTTGGCGCCTCGAATATCACGCTGACCGTTGCGCCGACGGCCAAGGGCGATGCCGCGAGTGCGCCGTTCGACGTCATTGTCCTCAATGGCGCCACCGAAATCGTGCCCCAGGAACTCTGCGAGCAGCTCCGCGAGGACGGGCGGCTGGTCGGCGTGTTTGCCCTGTCGCAGCCGCAACGCGCCGCCATCGTGACACATACCCATGGGGATTTCGGACATCGGCCGCTGTTCGATGCGACGGCGCCCGTCCTGCCGGGCCTGGAGCGCCTGCCGGCCTTCGTGTTCTAGGGTCGACCGGCCACGCTGCCGGGCGAAAGCCGCATTCCGGGCGCTTCCTGCGAATAGGGATTCACATCAAGGGCAGGATTCCCAGCGTGATTTGGCCGCGTAGGTCCCGATCGTGGCGGCCCGGTGGCGATTCCAGGCGTTAAAATCCCGTTCTGAATCAGAAGTGTGGCCCGTTTGCCCCACGTGAAGAGTTTCCACCGGGTTCCGTTGCGAGGTAGTTCCGTCCAGCCTAGCTGCGGAATAAGGTGAGGCGGGACTCACTTCGATCGAAGCGACGCCCGGTTCATGTTCTCGAGCCGGGTGGTAAATGGCAATGGATGGATTATTGGGGATGCGTGGGGTGAAGGTTGTCACCAGAGCCGCGGCAGCGGTCCTTTTGTTGGCTTGCGTAGGACCGACAGCGGCCCTGGCCGACACGATCGAGGCCGCGCTGGTACGTGCCTATCAGAGCAACCCACAGCTCAATGCACAGCGTGCCTTCGTGCGCAGCACTGACGAAAACGTGCCGCAGGCTTTGTCGGGCTACCGTCCGAGAGTGGCGATCACGGCGAGCGGCGGCTACCAGTATACCGATGCCATCACGAGCGGGCAGGGCGCGCACGGGACGCAGATTCCGCGCGCCGTGGGCGCCACGATTTCGCAGACTCTGTTCAATGGATTTCAGACCGCCAACCGAACGCGGGCTGCGGAGAGTCAGGTCTCCGGCGCACGCGAAGCGCTGCGAAATATCGAACAGACGGTGCTGTTCAGCGCCGCCTCGATCTACATGGATTACTTGCGCGATGCGGCCATCGTCGAGGTTCAGCGCAGCAATACGCGCGTGCTCGAGCAGACGCTCAAGCAGACCCGCGACCGCTTCAATGTCGGCGAGGTGACGCGCACCGACGTTGCGCAATCGGAGGCTCAGCTCGCCGCCGGCCGCACGCAGCAGCTCACGGCCGAATCCAACCTGACCACGACGCGATCGAACTTTCGCCGCATCATCGGCACTGAGCCGACAAATCTCGCGCCGGGCTCGCCGGTCGATCGTTTCCTGCCGCCGAGCCTCAATGCCGCCATCGAGCTCGCGCTGACGCAGAATCCGAACGTGACCGCGGCGATGTTTGGCGTCGACGTCAATTTTCTCAACGTCAAGATCGCCGAGGGCGCGCTGTTCCCGAGCGTCACGCTCCAGGCCACCGCGCAGCAGGCCTATGAGCAGTCGTTGATCATCCAGCGGCAGTTTCAAGCGTCTGCGCTGGCTCAAATCAACGTTCCGATCTATCAGGGCGGCGGCGAATATTCGTTGATCCGCCAGAACAAGGAATCGTTGGCCCAGCAGCGACTCGTGCTCGAACAGACGCGTGATCAGGCCCGCGCCAATGTCGTCACGGCATGGGGGCAGTTGCTGGCCGGCAAGGCGCAGGTGTCTTCCGCTCAGGCGCAGGTGACGGCATCCGAGATCGCGCTCAACGGCGTGCGCGAGGAAGCCAAGGCCGGGCAGCGCACCACACTCGACGTGCTGAACGCGCAGCAGGCCCTGGTCAACGCCCGCAACGCGCTCGTCGTTGCGCAGCACGATCGTGTCGTCGCCTCCTACAGCGTGCTGCAGGCGGTAGGGCGGCTGTCGCCTCAGGTGCTCAGCCTGCCGACCACAACCTACGATCCAAGCGTGCACTACCAGCAGGTGCGTGATAGCTGGGCCGGAGTTCGAACGCCCGACGGCCGTTGATCGTCGCTCCCGCGTCATTGTGCTCTGAACAATGAATTGGGCCCGCCAGCCGCGGGCCCAATTTCATTTTCGAGCTCCCGTCTTTCCCGCGCGGCCGGCGAAGTGCATATGTCGCGCAGTGGTCATAAGGACGCCGCAAAACTTCAGGGCGCGCGTTGCTTGCAATCGATTGTTGCCCTGACATACCGTTCCCATAGGCAACAGAACGATTCGCAACGCCTATTTGCGTCTATCGCTGTGGATCGGTTGCGGTGAGGGCAAACGGTCCGCGTGCGATGCACCGGTAACCGTTGATCTGGGGACAAGTCCGGACTCGAGCGATGAAAAATTCCGGCCGCTTCATCCGGAACCGCCGAATCTCGTGCGGCTTGGTGTAGGATAAATTTCGATGTGGAGTCGGAAATGACGCAACCTGCAAAGGTCCAAGAGCCCTCGATGGAGGAGATTCTGGCGTCGATCCGTCGCATCATCGCCGATGACGAGGCCAAACCTGCTTCCGCCGACAAGCCGGCAAACGAGCGGCCGGCAAACGACAAGCCAGCAAGTGTCGCGGCGCCGGAGAAACCGGCGGTCGCCGCCACGCCGGCTCCCAAGCCGGTGGTCAAGGACATGCCATCTCCGACTCCGGCAACGCAATCAGCGGCGGTGAAGCCGGCGGCAGCAGCGCCGAAGCCTGCGCCGGCGCCACCGGCCAAGACCAATAGTCAGGACGACATCGACGCCATGCTGGCGAGCCTGGACGAGGCGACGCAGGAAGCCGAAGTCAGGTCGCCGCAACCCGATGGCGACGTCTTCGAACTGACCGACGAAATGGCCTTGCCGGATCCTGCGCCGACGCCCAAGCCGCCACCGCCGACCTTTCAGAAGGTTGAACCGCAGGACGACATTGAATTCACGGAAGCCACCAAGCCGCCGCCGGCGCCTCCTCGGCAGCCGGCCTATGAGCCGGCGACCGAGAGTTCCTATGGTCAGCAGCCGATCCTGTCGCACTCGACCATGAATGCGGTCGAAAGCGCGTTCAATTCGCTCGCCAACACTGTGCTCAGCAACAATGCACGGACGCTGGAGGATCTGGTCAAGGAAATGCTGCGGCCGATGCTTAAATCCTGGCTGGACGACAACCTGCCGGGACTGGTCGAGCGGATCGTGAAAGCCGAGATCGAGCGGGTTTCCCGCGGGCGTTAGCTGCGCAGGCTGCGCTCCCCCTCAATTCAGCCATCCCGAACGGGTGTTATGGCAGCTTGGACGCGCCGGTCCGGTTGACTCGGCGTGTTCGGGCGGCTTTCTAGAGCTTCGGTTCTGATTGAAATCAGAACCGAAGCTCCAGGTTCTTGTTTTGACGCGTTTTCTTCACGCGAACCGGTGTCCACTTCGCTCGAAAACGCTTCCAGTGCTCTCAAGCATCCCCATTTGTAGTGCCATGATCGAGAAAAACTACCAGCCTGCCGATATCGAAAGCCGGATGTCCCGCGTCTGGGAGGAGAGCGAGGCCTTCAAGGCCGGTCGCCCCGAGCGGCGCGACGCCGCCCCGTTCACCATCGTGATCCCGCCGCCGAACGTGACGGGCTCGCTGCACATGGGACATGCGCTGAACAACACGCTGCAGGACGTCCTCTGCCGCTTCGAGCGCATGCGCGGGCGCGACGTGCTCTGGCAGCCGGGCACCGACCATGCCGGCATCGCCACCCAGATGGTGGTCGAGCGGCAGTTGATGGAGCGGCAGGAGCCGGGTCGGCGCGACATGGGCCGCGCCAAATTCCTCGAGCGGGTCTGGCAATGGAAGGCCGAGAGCGGCGGCACCATCATCAACCAGCTCAAGCGACTAGGCGCCTCCTGCGACTGGTCGCGCGAGCGCTTCACGATGGACGAGGGCCTGTCACGCGCGGTCGTGAAGGTGTTCGTCGAGCTCCACCGCGAGGGGCTGATCTACAAGGACAAACGGCTGGTCAATTGGGACCCGAAACTGCTGACCGCGATCTCCGATCTCGAGGTGCAGCAGGTCGAGGTCAAGGGCCATCTCTGGTATCTGCGCTATCCAATCGAGGGCAGGGCATTCAGCCCTGACGATCCCGCAAGCTTCATCGTGGTCGCGACCACCCGTCCCGAAACCATGCTCGGCGATACCGCGGTGGCCGTGCATCCGGACGACGAGCGCTACAGCGCGCTGGTCGGCAGCCACGTGATCCTGCCGCTGGTCGGCCGCAGGATTCCGATCGTCGCCGATGATTATTCGGATCCTGATAAAGGCTCCGGCGCGGTGAAGGTCACGCCGGCGCATGACTTCAATGACTTCGAGATCGGCAAGCGCCACGGGCTGGCGCAGATCAGCGTGCTCGACCAGGAAGGCAGGCTCTCGCTTGTCGGCAACGAGGACTATCTGCGCGATCTGCCCGAGGGCGCGCTGCAGTTCGCCGAGGAATTCCATGGCGTCGACCGCTTTGCCGCGCGAAAACGGATTGTCGCGCGATTGGAGGATTTCGGCTTCCTCGAGAAGATCGAGCCGAACACGCATATGGTGCCGCATGGCGACCGCTCCGGGGTGGTGATCGAGCCGTTCCTCACCGACCAATGGTATGTCGATGCCAAGACGCTGGCGCAGCCGGCGATCGCAGCGGTGCGCGCGGGCGAAACCAGCTTCGTGCCGAAGAACTGGGAAAAGACCTATTTCGAATGGATGGAGAACATCCAGCCCTGGTGCATCTCGCGCCAGCTCTGGTGGGGTCACCAGATCCCGGCGTGGTACGGGCCCGACGGCAAGGTCTTCGTCGCCGAGACCGAGGAGGAGGCCGTCGGCAACGCGCTCGGCTATTACGTCGAGCAGGAAGTCATTACGCCGGAGCAGGGCCACGACATGGCGGAGGATCCCGCCAAGCGCGAGGGCTTCATCACCCGTGATGAAGACGTGCTCGATACCTGGTTCTCGTCCGCGCTGTGGCCGTTCTCGACGCTCGGCTGGCCGGACGAGACGCCGGAGCTGCAGCGCCATTACCCGACCGATACGCTCGTCACCGGTTTCGACATCATCTTCTTCTGGGTCGCTCGGATGATGATGATGGGCCTTCACTTCATGAAGGAGGTGCCGTTCTCGACTGTCTACATCCATGCGCTCGTCCGCGACGAGAAGGGCGCGAAGATGTCGAAGTCGAAAGGCAACGTCATCGATCCGCTGCATCTCATCGACGAATACGGCGCCGACGCGCTGCGTTTCACGCTGGCGGCGATGGCGGCGCAGGGACGCGATATCAAGCTCTCGACGCAGCGCGTCGAGGGCTACCGGAACTTCGCCACCAAGTTCTGGAACGCCTGCCGATTCGCCGAGATGAATGGCTGCGTGCTGCCTGACGGTTTCGAGCCGGCCCAGGCCAAGGAGACGCTCAATCGCTGGATCGCGCACGAGGCGTCCCGCGTCACGCGAGAGGTGACCGAAGGAATCGAAGCCTACCGCTTCAACGACGCGGCGAACGCGATCTATCGCTTCGTCTGGAACGTCTATTGCGATTGGTATCTCGAACTCGCCAAGCCGGTGCTTTTGGGCGAGGAGGGCGCGGCGAAGGCCGAGACCCGCGCCATGATCGCCTGGGCGCGCGACGAGATCCTGAAGCTGCTGCACCCGTTCATGCCCTTCATCACCGAGGAGCTCTGGGCGGTGACGGCCAGCCGCGACGGCCTGCTGGTGCTGGCGCCATGGCCACGCAAGGCGCACGCGCTGACGCCTGAGCAGATCGCCACGCTTTCGCTGGCAGGTCCGACCGACGCGCTCATTCCGCCCGTGATCGCTGCGTCCGAGGATGATGCCGAGGAGGACTTCAGCGATCCCCATGCGGAGGCCGAGATCGGCTGGGTGGTCGACCTCGTCACCGCGATCCGCTCGGTGCGCGCGGAGATGAACATTCCGCCGGCCACGCTGACGCCATTGGTGCTATCAGGCGTTTCGGACGAAACGAAACAGCGGGCGCAGCGCTGGAGCGATGTCGTCAAACGGCTGGCCCGGCTCGCGGACATCTCCTTCGCCGATGCCGCCCCCGAAGGCGCGGTGCAGCTATTGGTGCGCGGAGAGGTCGCGGCGCTGCCGCTGAAGGGCGTGATTGATCTCGCCGCCGAGCGCGCCCGGCTGGAGAAGGAGCTCGCGAAAGCCGACGCCGACATCAAGCGCGTCGACGCCAAGCTGTCCAACGAGAAGTTCGTCGCCAACGCGCCGGAAGAGATCGTCGAGGAAGAAAAGGAAAAGCGCGAGGCGGCGCTGGAGCGCAAGGCAAAGATCCTCGAGGCGCTCGAGCGGCTGAAGAAGGCTTCTCAAGGGTAGTGAACGGTCGGGTGGGCACGCTTCGCTTTGCCCACCCTTCTACCCGGCCTTTTCAGACGAACGTGAAATCGGTCGCGTGAAGCTGATCCAACGTCGTGTTCCTGATCTCGACAGAATTGTTGCTGTCGAAGGTGATCACGACGCTGGTGCCGCTCTGGGCCATATGCGATTGCACGGCGTTGAAATCGGCAAAGACGGTGCGGTTGAACTGAATCACGTCTTGTGCGCCGTCGGTGTTCTGGAAGTCGATGATCGCATCCTTGCCGAAGCCCGGGCTGAACACGAAAGTGTCGTTGCCCGCACCGCCTGACAAAGTGTCGCTACCGCCGCCGCCGGTGAGCCTGTCGTCGCCGCTGCCGCCATACAGGATCTCGTTGCCGGTTCCACCCACCAACGTATCGTTGCCGTCGTCGCCCGACATTTGCGTCGCGGCCGGACCGCCTTTCAGCGAGTCATTGCCGGCGCCGCCGTACAGGGTGTCGTTGCCGCCGCCACTGGAGAGATAGTCGTTACCGTCGCCGCCATTGATGAAGTTGGCGACCCATCCGCCATAGAGCTGGTCGTTGCCGGCGCCGCCGTCGAGCAGGGCGCCGGTATCGCCGTTGCCGGCCTTGATGATGTCGTTGCCATCGTCGCCGTAGAGTTGATCGGTCGCGGTGGCAATGCCGGGGCCGCTGTTGATCGTATCATCGCCGGCGCCGCCATGGATCACGTCGGCACCGGCGCCGCCATTGATCACATCCTTGCCTGGACCGCCGTCGATGACGTCGTTGTCGGTCGATGAGCCAAAGAACAGGTCCTGTCGGCCGCTCATGTCATAGTGGATCGCCTTGTTCTGATAGAGATTCCAGGTTCCCGGCGAACTGGGATTGACGGCATCGGCGACCGACAGATGCTCGCCATTCACCGTGATGTCCTTGATGTAGAGATTGCGGTCGCCACCGGCGCCTGCGATGTCGTTGATGAAGGCGAGATCGAGGCTGGAGATCGTCGCGGGATTGGCGAATGTGAAAGTGAATGTCTGGAAGCCTGATGGGTCGGTCGCATTGTGGAACTCGACGGTGCTGCCGACCTGCTGGCCGTTGACCAGAAGCTGCATCTGCGCGCCGATGCCGTCGACGACGGAGCTGTAGCCGGTCACCGTGACGGTCGTCGCCGTCAATCTCGGAATGGTGTCGGGACCGCCGGTGATGGTGTCGTTGCCGTCGCCGGCCTTGATCGTGTCGTTGCCGACCCCGCCCGACAGCACGTCATTGCCGCCGCCGGTGTCCATCAGATCGGCGGATGGGGAGCCGGTCAGCGTCTGGCCGGGCGGCTGACGCTCGCCGCCATACCATTCCGTGATCAGCCCTTCCGCCGGCTTGCCCTGGGGGGAGTAGCCGAGCTCCGAATATTTGTTGTTCGCATCCCAGTTCCAGATCGAGGCGCCCCTGAACCAGCTTCCGCCTTCCGATCCCCACACCCGAAAGAAGGCGTTGAACGCGTCATACTGCTCCTGGACATCCTGCGTCGTACTCCCGGCCCAGCCGCCTGGGCTGATATTGGTGCCGTCGACGCTGCGATAGCCGGTTTCGGTGAAGAACACCTGCTTGCCGTATTGAAGGGCAAGGGAGTGGAAGAAATCGACCGGCGACTTGTGGTCCATCACCTTGGCCCAGTAGTCATCGGTGGACATGGTGTTCCACGCATTGACCATTTCCTGGACGGTCGGATCGCGCTCCGTCGTCAGCGGCGGATAGGCGTTGATGCCGATGACATCGACCTTGTCCCAGAAGCTGACATTGATGGCTTCGTCGGTCGCAGCGGCGTAGGTGATCTCGCCGTGGTACACGGCGCGCACGGAATCGATGATGTCGACCCAATCGTCGCGATATTCGGGGCCGGAGAGTTTGGCGAGCTCGTTGCCGATCACGAACATGCTGACGCCAGCCTGCTGCGCAAGCTCCGCCATGTGCACGATCTCGGACTTGTAGGAGGCGAAGAAGGCGGCGGGATCGTCCGGAACCAGGACGTGTGCAAGCGAGCCATCGAGGGCAGAGACCATGGGCTTCAGCGCAACCGAAAGGCCGAGGGCTTGCGCATTCGCGATCGCCTGAAGAATGTTGGCGTCGCTCTCGGTCTTGCCCGGATCGGCAAACACGTCGTCCGAATTCCTGGTGTTCGTAAACAGCCGAGGCGCCAGCTCGATCGAATTTGCATTGGTGTCCGCGATCGCCTGCATGGCATCGCGCGCCGCACTCGTGACGAACGCACCATTGTAGTTGGATGGAAGTCCGAATCCTTCGACAGTAAACGCGCCAGCCATCGGCACAGCTCCTCAGTTTCTTTGGTTTCTTTTCGCTGTTTCGGTGACCCGGCATTTTGCGCAGAACTCATTCGCCTGCGCTGTGTTCCGTCTTTTCAGCAGAGCACAATTCATGAGCACTCACACGCGTGCAGCGAAGCGACGCGAGATGACTGTGCACACGCAACGTGAGCGTGTCGTGACCGGATTGCGTCGATGTTGCGATTGTTGATGCGTGCCGCGTTACGATGGCAATGCAAGTTCGACTCAAACTGGAAACGGCTTGCTCAGAAATTTCGAACCCTTCAAGCCGTAACGCCAAGGCAGATCGATCGCCTTGGTGATTCCGATTCGCACGCCTGCGACAACATCGACACTGCCGGTCCGCGCGTGCAGCGAGAACGGTGCCTGATCGAGTGGCAGGGCGTTGTGCTCAATCGTTATGCCGAGTGCTTCGGTCAGTTTGCCGGGACCGGAACATAGCGCGTGCGCCTCCTTGAGGTGACGCCGGCGCCGCATCGTTGCGATCCCATGCGTGGGCTCCAGCGCGCGGATCAGCACGGCGCTCGCCGAGCCTTTTTCCTCACAAACCAGATTCACGCACCAGTGGATGCCGTAGGAGCGGTAGACATAGGCAAAGCCCGGCGGGCCGAACATCACCTGGTTGCGCGCCGTCGGCCCGCGATAGGAATGGGCGGCCGGATCGGTGTGGTGATAGGCTTCCACCTCCACGATGGTGCCGCCCACACCATTGAACAGCAGGGTTGCGCCGATCAAATCGGGCGCAACCTCATGCACGCTGCGGTCAAAGAATGAGCGTTTGAGCGCCTTGCCAAGGCGGATCGGTGGTTCGCCCGGCGATCTGGGATTTTGAACCATTTTGGTGGGAATCAGAGGGGACTGCTGCCCATATCTTGCACGTTCTGTTAGCATGGGCGAGCCGGGTTGCGGGTTCGGGCAATACGGATTAGCTAACAGTCTCGAAGATCCGCAGATTTGCCATGGTCACCCTGATCGACACCATATCAGCCAATCCGGTGCGCCCGCGCCACCCGGAAAAGGTGAACCGACCCGACGCGCTGTCGCCGCCGAAGCCGGACTGGATCCGGGTGCGCGCGCCGAACACGCGTGGCTATGCCGATACCCGCAAGATCGTGAAGGAGAACGGCCTCGTCACCGTCTGCGAGGAGGCCGGCTGCCCGAATATCGGCGAGTGCTGGGACAAGAAGCACGCCACCTTCATGATCATGGGGGACACCTGCACCCGGGCGTGCGCATTCTGCAACGTCAAGACCGGCATGCCCGGCGCCCTCGACGCTGCCGAGCCGGAGCATGTGGCGGAGGCGACCTTCAAGCTCGGGCTCTCACATGTCGTCATCACCTCGGTCGACCGTGACGACCTTGCCGACGGTGGGGCCGAGCATTTCGCCCGGACCGTCCGCGCCATCCGCGCCCGCTGCCCGAACACCACGATCGAGATCCTCACTCCCGACTTCCTGCGCAAGGACGGCGCGCTTGAAGTCGTGGTGGCGGCAAAGCCCGACGTGTTCAACCATAATCTCGAGACTGTGCCCTCACGCTATCTGTCCGTGCGGCCGGGCGCGCGCTATTTCCATTCGATCCGCCTGCTGCAGCAGGTGAAGGAGATCGATCCGACGATCTTCACCAAGTCCGGCATCATGGTTGGCCTGGGCGAGGAGCGGCACGAGGTGCAGCAGGTGATGGATGACCTGCGCTCTGCCGACGTCGATTTCCTCACCATCGGCCAATATCTGCAACCGACACGGAAGCATCACGCCGTGATGCGCTATGTCACGCCCGACGAGTTCGCGGGCTACGAGAAGGTCGCCTACACCAAGGGCTTCCTGATGGTGTCGGCAAGCCCGCTCACGCGCTCGTCCCATCATGCGGGCGACGATTTCGCCAAACTGCAAGCGGCGCGCCTGGCGCGGTCGCGCTAACGCCGGATCGCACCGATGCGACGCATTCTTGTGATGGGGTCCTCGGGATCCGGCAAATCGACCTTTGCGCGAAGGCTTTCGGCGGCTACGGGCATTCCGTTCGTGTCGCTGGATGCGATCTACTGGAAGCCAGGCTGGGTCGCGTCCGACACCGGGGAGTTCCACGAACGCGTGACCGAGGCGGCGCTTCGACCGCAATGGATCATGGATGGAAACTACATTTCAACCGGGGCCGGTGAGCTGCGTCGCCAAATCTGTGATCGCGTCATCTGGTTTGATCTTCCACGCCGGACCTGCGTGCTCGGTATCGCGAGGCGGATAGCCGGAAGCTATGGCCAAGTTCGACCGGAAATGGCCGAGGGTTGTCCGGAACGAATCGATCTCGAATTCTTTCGATACGTCTGGACGTATCGGCAGCAACAGCGGCCGAAGCTTCTTAAATATTTCGAGGGCCTGCGACCCGACCAATCGCTTGTCTGTTTCACCGATCGGACACAGGCGAGCCTCTATTTGAAGGAGCTCTCGCGGATGCCCCATGCGGCGAGTATCCACTGATGCCGAGATTTTCCAGCAAGCGGCGGGTCCGTCACTCCGCGCCGCAGATGTTCGATCTGGTCGCCGACGTCGAACGCTACCCGGAATTCGTGCCGCTCTGCCAGGCGCTGAAGGTCCGGCAACGCACGCCAAAAGAGGACGGCACCGAAGTTCTCGTGGCAGACATGACCGTGTCATTCAAGCTGGTGCGCGAAAGCTTCACCAGCCGGGTCACGCTTGACCGGCCCAACCTGAAGATCCTGGTTGAATATCTGCGCGGCCCCTTCAGCAATCTGGAGAACCGCTGGAGCTTCGAGGCCAAATCCGAAACCGAGTGCGACGTCGGCTTCTTCATCTCGTACGAGTTCAGAAGCCGGATGCTGGCGATGCTGATGGGATCGATGTTCGATGCCGCATTCCAGCGCTTCGCCGCGGCCTTCGAAAAACGCGCGGACGTAGTCTACGGCAAGCCGGCAGGCGCATCGTAGGCTATCCCCGTCATTGCGAGGAGCAAAGCGACGAAGCAATCCATTCTGTCCACACGTGGGAGAGAATGGATTGCTTCGCTTCGCTCGCAATGACGGCGCGAGAGCTATTACGCCCGCGGCGGTCTGCGCCGCTTGACGGCGCTGCGGCGCGGGGAACGCGCGACGCGGGGGCGCAGGCGGCTGACTGCTTCGCGGCGCGGCTTGACCGCGGCCTGCGGGCCGCGGGCCAATTCCATCAGCATGCGCAGGGCTTCCACCACGGACCGTTGCCGCACCGTGCTGCGCCCGATCGCGCCAAAGCGGTGTTCGCGATGCATGATCCGGCCGTCGCGGGCCGCGACCGCGAAATGTACCAGGCCGACCGGCTTGCCTGGGGTGGCGCCGCCGGGGCCGGCGATGCCGGTGATGGCGACCGCAAGATCGACGCCGGCGCGCTCCAGGGCACCGACCGCCATCGCGGTAGCGGTCTCCTTGCTGACCGCGCCGAAGGTCGAAAGCGTCAGCGCCTTGACGCCGAGCATCGCCCGCTTGGCCTCATTGGAATAGGTGACGAAGCCGCGATCGATGACGTCGGACGAGCCGGGAATATCGGTGAGCGCGCCCGCGACCAGCCCACCGGTGCAGGACTCCGCCGTCGCGATGGTCAATTTTCGCATCCGGCACAGATCGAGCAGCGAGCGGGAGAGGGCGCGCGCATCGCTGCCGCTCATGTTACTCGCTCCAACCTTTATCGTTCCAAGGCAGACGAATGGTGGCGCTCGCGGTGGCCGCGATGCCTTCCTCGCGGCCCGTGAAGCCCAGTTTCTCGCTGGTGGTCGCCTTTACCGCGATGCGCGAGATGCTCACGCCCGTGATCTCGGCGATCTTCGCCCGCATGGCGTCGCGCAAGGGGCCGATCTTCGGCCGCTCGCAGATCAGCGTGACCTCGAGATTGGCGATGCGGCCGCCGCGCGCGGTGACGCGATCGACGGCATATTTCAGGAACCGGTCGGACGAGGCGCCTTTCCACTGCGGATCGCTCGGCGGGAAATGCGAGCCGATGTCGCCGTCGGCGAGCGCGCCGAGGATGGCGTCGACCAGCGCATGCAAGCCGACATCGCCGTCGGAATGGGCGAGAAAACCTTTCGAGTGCGGCACGCGTACGCCGCAGATCATCACGTGATCTCCCTCGCCGAAGGCATGCACGTCGTAGCCGGTCCCGGTCCTGATATCGCCGAGCAGGCTGGCGAGGCGGGCTTCCTCGCGGACGAAGTCTTCGGGTGTGGTGAGTTTCATGTTCGCAGGATCGCCTTCAAAGGTCGCCACCGTCAATCCCGCCCATTCGGCAATCGCGGCATCGTCGGTGAAATCGCTTCTGCCCTCGCGCGCGGCGCGGCGATGGGCATCGAGTATCACGTCAAAACGAAAGACCTGCGGCGTCTGCGCGATGCGCAGTCGCGCGCGATCGGGAGTCGCTTCGACGTCGCCGTTGGCGCCGGTGAGCTTGATGGTGTCGGTGACGGGGACAACGGGAATGGCGGCGCCGGTACGGCCGGCCGCGTCGATCGCGCGCGAGATCAGCGCCTGCGTCACGAACGGCCGCGCGGCGTCGTGGATCAGCACGATATCGGGCTTCTCGCCTGCCAGCGCCTCGAGTCCCGCACGCACCGACGCCTGCCTCGTCGCACCACCATCTGTCGGTGGCCGGTGGCGAAGGCCCACGACTGCTTCATTGAAGAGGGCGGCATCATCAGGATTGACGACGGGCTGCACGGCGAAAACATCAGCGTGGGTGCTGAACGGCTCCATCGCCCGGAAGATCACCGTCTGTCCGCCGATCATCCGGTATTGCTTCGGCCCGCCTGCGCCGGCGCGAAGCCCCCGGCCGGCTGCGACAAGGATGGCGGCGGTACGCTCAGGTCTGGGCATCGACGAAACTGTATACGACTCGGGGATTGAGGAGGTGCGCCGGCCGCTTCGCCGGCGCACAGCCCTTACCATGCTGGATGCGCAATGACAGAGCTATTCCCATTCCCTGTGGGAAAAGCAGTTCTTGTTGCAGTGCACTTGCGCAGATGATAGAAATGTCTAAACCGTAGGCATAAGGCTTGACTGCACAAGAATTGTGCTCAAAATACAGGGCAGCGGGGCGATGAGGCTGCCGCCAGTAGAACGAGAAGCCCGTGACCGGCCTCGCAAGAACACGTCGTAAGCAATTGAAAATAGGCGATATTACCATCGCTAACCCGGTGCTTCTCGCCCCTATGTCCGGCGTCACCGATGCGCCGTTCCGGCGTCTTGCGGCGAGTCTTGGCGCGGGACTTGTCGTCTCCGAGATGACCGCAAGCGACGATCTTGCGCAGGGCAGGCCGATCTCGCTTTTGCGCTGCGAGGCGGCCGGGATCGGGCCGCATGTGGTCCAACTGGCAGGTTGCGAGACCCGCTGGATGGCCGAGGGCGCGAGGATCGCGGAAGCCGCCGGCGCTGACATCATCGATATCAACATGGGCTGCCCGGCCCGGCACGTGACCGGCGGCCAGTCCGGCTCCGCTTTGATGCGCGACCTCGACCACGCCACAAGCCTGATCGAGGCGACGATCGCGGCGGTCAAGGTGCCGGTGACCCTGAAGATGCGGCTCGGCTGGGATGACCGCTCGCGCAACGCGCCGGAACTGGCGCGCCGCGCCCAAGCTGCGGGCGTGCAGATGGTGACGGTACACGGCCGCACGCGCTGCCAGTTCTACAAGGGCGAGGCGGATTGGGCCGCGGTGCGCGAAGTCCGCGATGCCGTGTCGATCCCGCTCGTCGTCAACGGCGACATCACCTCCTTCGAGACGGCAGTGACCGCGTTCGAGCAGTCCGGCGCGGACGCGGTCATGATCGGACGCGGGGCGCAGGGCCAGCCCTGGCTGCCCGGGCAGATCGCGCGCCGGCTCGAGACCGGCGTCGCCGAGCAGGCGCCGCCGCTCGTCGAGCAGCTTCACCTCGTTCGTGAACTCTATGATGCCGTCCTCAGCCATTACGGCGTCCGTGTCGGGCTCAAGCACGCACGAAAACATCTCGGTTGGGCGCTGGAGATCGCCGCCCACTATAGCCGCGCTCCGGCAGCGACGCTGAGGGGGTGGCGGCAAAGGATCCTGACCTCCGACGAACCTGCGAGCGTGCATCAATCGCTTCAGAATGCTTACGACGATTTCGCATGGAGTGCTGCTGCATGACACCAGTCGCAGAGACTCGCCGGCGCACGCCCTCCGACAGCGAAGCCATTCTCAACGCGCTGCCGAACCCGGTGCTGCTGGTGGCGCCGGATGGCCGCATCGTCGACGCCAATATCGCCGCGGAGTCGTTTTTCGAGATCTCCACGCAATTCCTGCAGCGGCAGTCGCTGAGGGAACTGGTGCCGTTCGGCAGCCCGCTGCTCGCGCTGATCGACCAGGTGCGCACCAGTGGCTCCCCGGTCAACGAATACAAGGTCGATCTCGGCACGCCCCGGATCGGCGGCGACCGTCAGGTCGACCTGCATGTGGCGCCGCTCACCGAGCGGCCGGGGCATATCGTCGTGATGCTGCAGGAGCGCACCATCGCCGACAAGATGGACCGGCAGCTCACCCATCGCAGCGCTGCGCGCTCGGTGATCGCGCTGGCCGCGATGCTCGCACATGAGATCAAGAACCCGCTGTCGGGCATCCGCGGCGCGGCGCAACTGTTGGAGCAGCAAGCCTCCTCGGACGACCGCATGCTGACCCGGCTGATCTGCGACGAGGCCGACCGTATCGTCACCTTGGTCGACCGCATGGAAGTGTTCGGCGACGATCGGCCGGTCGCCCGCGGGCCGGTCAACATCCATTCGGTGCTCGACCACGTCAAACGGCTGGCGCAGTCCGGCTTCGCCCGCAACGTCCGTTTCATCGAGGATTACGATCCGTCGCTGCCGCCGGTGCTCGCCAACCAGGATCAACTGATCCAGGTGTTCCTCAATCTGGTGAAGAACGCAGCCGAGGCTGTGGCCGATCTCGGCACCGACGCGGAAATCCAGCTCACCACCGCGTTCCGTCCGGGCGTCCGCCTGTCGGTGCCCGGCAAGAAATCGCGGGTGTCGCTGCCGCTGGAATTCTGCGTCAAGGACAACGGCTCCGGCGTGCCGGAAGATCTGTTGCCCAATCTGTTCGATCCCTTCGTCACCACAAAACAGACCGGCAGTGGGCTCGGGCTTGCGCTCGTGGCCAAAATCGTCGGCGATCACGGCGGCATCATCGAGTGCGAATCCCAGCCGCGGAAGACCACCTTCCGCGTGCTGATGCCAATGTACAACCCTGCCAAACAAATCGACCAAAGCAGCCGCGAGGACGTTCCGGGTACGCCGTCGCATGCCTCCCAGGACGC
The DNA here is from genome assembly GCF_020194175.1 of Bradyrhizobium sp. BRP22. GTDB lineage: Bacteria > Pseudomonadota > Alphaproteobacteria > Rhizobiales > Xanthobacteraceae > Bradyrhizobium. Next base: position 185,465 of record NZ_JADYVX010000007.1, read on the forward strand.
AAGATGAGGAACAACAATGCCCGCAGGTAGCATTCTCGTCGCTGACGACGATACCGCCATCCGGACGGTTCTCAACCAGGCTCTGTCGCGCGCCGGCTATGAGGTGCGGCTGACCGGCAACGCAGCGACGCTGTGGCGCTGGGTCAGCCAGGGCGAGGGCGATCTCGTCATCACCGACGTGGTGATGCCCGACGAGAACGCGTTCGACCTGTTGCCGCGCATCAAGAAGATGCGGCCGAACCTGCCCGTCATCGTCATGAGCGCGCAAAACACTTTCATGACGGCGATCAGGGCGTCCGAACGCGGCGCCTATGAATATCTGCCCAAACCCTTCGACCTGAAGGAACTGATTACCATCGTCGGTCGCGCGCTCGCCGAGCCGAAGGAGAGGGTGACCAGCGCGGCGGACGATTCCGAGTTCGACTCGATCCCGCTGGTCGGCCGGTCGCCGGCGATGCAGGAAATCTACCGCGTGCTGGCGCGGCTGATGCAGACCGACCTCACCGTGATGATCTCGGGCGAGTCCGGCACCGGCAAGGAGCTGGTCGCCCGCGCGCTGCACGACTATGGCAAGCGGCGCAACGGCCCGTTCGTCGCCGTCAACATGGCCGCGATCCCGCGCGACCTCATCGAGTCGGAATTGTTCGGCCATGAGCGCGGCGCGTTCACCGGCGCCAATACCCGCGCCTCCGGCCGGTTCGAGCAGGCCGAGGGCGGCACCCTGTTCCTCGACGAGATCGGCGACATGCCGATGGAGGCGCAGACGCGGCTGCTGCGTGTGCTGCAGCAGGGCGAATATACCACCGTCGGCGGACGTACTCCGATCAAGACCGACGTGCGCATCGTCGCCGCCAGCAACAAGGATTTGCGCATTCTGATCCAGCAGGGCCTGTTCCGCGAAGACCTGTTCTTCCGCCTGAACGTGGTGCCGCTGCGATTGCCTCCGTTGCGCGAGCGGATCGAGGATCTGCCCGATCTGATCAGGCACTTCTTTGCGCTCGCCGAGAAGGACGGCCTGCCGCCGAAGAAGCTCGACGCCCAGGCGCTGGAGCGGCTGAAGCAGCACCGTTGGCCCGGTAACGTTCGTGAGCTGGAAAACCTCGCGCGCCGGCTGGCGGCACTTTATCCACAGGACGTGATCACCGCGTCCGTGATCGACGGCGAACTCGCCCCGCCGGCCGTCAATTCGGGCGGCAATACGCAGCACGGGGTCGACAATCTCGGCGGCGCGGTCGAGGCCTATTTATCCTCGCACTTCTCGGGCTTCCCGAACGGCGTACCGCCGCCGGGGCTGTACCACCGCATCCTCAAGGAGATCGAGGTGCCGCTGCTGACGGCCGCACTCGCAGCCACCCGCGGCAACCAGATCCGCGCCGCCGACCTGCTCGGCCTCAACCGCAATACGCTGCGCAAGAAGATCCGGGACCTCGACATTCAGGTCTACCGGAGCGGGGCATAACCCCGATCCCATCGTTCCGGGTTCACGCTGCGCGTGCCCCGGAATGACCGGATATCCGAATGGCTGTGGAATCTGAGCTCATTCTTGAGCTGGCGCCGCGGAATTGTCGCAATTCGGCAACATTGTGATATGATTGCATCAGTCCGCTCAAGTAGCGGACGTTGAGGCCTTCAGTCCATCCTTGCCGGGAATGACCAGCCCAGAGACCACGGCGCAGCCGTTCGATCCATCGCGTACCGAGAAAAGGGGACTGCCGCTTGCGAAGTGGCTGGCTCCCTTTGCGATTGCGATTGCGCTCTTGTCGGCGTTCCTGACGTTCGTGGTGCTCACGGGCCTGACCCCGATCGAGCCGACCAAGCAGGTCGTCTATTCATTTCTCGCGATCAACGCAGGTACGATCCTGCTGCTGGTCGGGATCATCATCCGCGAAATCTGGCAGGTGATTCAGGCCCGGCGCCGCGGCCGTGCGGCGGCAAGGCTTCACGTCCAGATCGTCAGCCTGTTTTCCATCATTGCGGTGCTGCCTGCGGTGGTGGTCGCGATCGTCGCCAACGTTATGCTCGACCGCGGTCTCGACCGGCTGTTTTCGGGACCGACGCGGGTGGCGATCCAGAACTCGGTGACGATCGCCAAGGCCTACATGCAGGAGCATGCGCAGCTCATCCGCGGCGACATCCTGGCGACGGCAAATGACCTCGCCCATTCCAGGCCACTCTATGACCAGGATCGCATGACGTTCATGCAGCTCCTGACGGCGGGCGCGGCGGCGCGCAATCTGCCGGTTGTGGTGCTGCTGGACAAGGACGGCCACGTTCTCGACAGCGTGGATACCGGTATTCATCTGAACTACGCATTGCCGCCGCTCGATATTCTCAAGAACGTCAACGAGACCGAGCCGGAAATCTCGGTTTTCCCGGAAAGTTATGTCGCCTCCGTGGTCCGCCTGCGGGCCTATGATGACATGTTCCTGTACGTAGCGCGTCTGCTTGATCCGACCATCGTTGCCCAGCTCAAGCAGACCCAGGCCAGCGCTGCCGAATATGCCGCGATCGAGTCGCAGAGGCTCGGCATCCAGGTGACTTTCGCGCTGGTGTTTGCCGTGATTGCACTGACCATTCTGGTGGCGTCAGTGCTGATCGGGCTCAATTTCGCCAACTGGCTGGTGTCACCGATCCGCAGCTTGATGAGCGCTGCCAACCAGGTGTCGACGGGCGACCTCAACATCCAGGTTCCCGTCCACAAGTCGGAAGGCGATCTCGCCCAGCTTGGGCAGACCTTCAACAAGATGACGCAGGAATTGCGGACCCAGCGCGACGAGCTCGTCAATGCCAGCGAACTGATCGACAGCCGCCGCCGCTTCATCGAGGCGGTGCTGTCATCGGCCAGCGCCGGCATCATCGGCGTCGATGCGTCCGGCAGCGTCGGCATCCTCAACCGCTCGGCGGAGAAGCTGATCGGCCATGCCGAATCCGAGACCTTGGGCCATCCGCTCTCGGACGTGCTTCCCGAGCTCGACGAGATGATGAAGACGGCACGGGAGGGCACCCAGCGCCTGGTGCAGGGCCAGATCACCATCACCCGCGACGGCTACGAGCGCAATTTGTCGGTCCGCATCTCCGCCGAGAAGACCAGCCACTCCTGGGACAACTACATCATCACGCTCGACGACATCACCGAGCTCGTCTCGGCCCAGCGCACCTCGGCCTGGGGCGACGTCGCGCGCCGCATCGCGCACGAGATCAAGAATCCGCTGACGCCGATCCAGCTTTCGGCCGAACGCATCCGCCGCAAATTCGGCAAGACCATCACGGAACCAAAGGATAAGTCCATCTTCGACCAATGCACCGACACCATCGTGCGCCAGGTCGACGACATCAGGCGCATGGTCGACGAATTCTCGCGCTTTGCCCGCATGCCGAAACCGGTGATGGAGGGCGAGGATGTCGCCGACACCGTGCGGCAGGCGGTGTTCCTGATGAAGGTCGCGCACCCCGAGCTCGATATCGAGGCCGAGATCAAGCAGGACCCGATGCGGGCGCAGTTCGATCGCCGGCTGATCTCGCAGGCGCTGACCAACATCATCAAGAATGCGACCGAAGCGATCGAGCAGGTGCCGGCGGAAGAACTGGGCAAGGGGCGGATCGACGTCATCGCGCAGCGCGAAGGCGAGGAGATCATCATCGACGTGATCGACAACGGCATCGGCCTGCCGAAGGTCGCGCGCGCGCGCCTGCTCGAGCCCTATGTCACGACGCGCCAGAAGGGCACCGGGCTCGGGCTCGCGATCGTCGGCCGCGTGCTCGAAGACCATGGCGGCCGCATCGAGCTCAAGGACGCCTCCGATTTCCGTCCCGGGCAGCGCGGGGCCTGGATGCGGCTTCGATTTGCCGTCTCCGGCCAGCCGCCGAAGGCCGAGACCAAGGAGCCACCTCCAACGACCGGCCCCGAGCAGCAGCCGTCAGGGCCGCCGGACGAAGAAAAAAATCCGCCGGCATCCGCGACCAGCGAGCCGGCATCCACGACCAATATCCAAACAAAAATCAAAGCCGCGACAGGCGACTGACAGGCAGGTGTAACCCATGGCAAGTGACATTCTGATTGTCGACGACGAAGCAGACATTCGCGACCTCGTTGCGGGCATTCTCGAAGACGAAGGCTTTTCCACGCGGACCGCGCGCGACAGCGATTCGGCGCTGGCGGAGATCGCCAACCGCCGTCCGCATCTGGTCTTCCTGGATATCTGGCTGCAGGGCTCCAAGCTCGACGGGCTGCAGCTTCTGGAGCAGATCAAGAAGGACAATGCCGACCTGCCGGTGGTGATGATCTCCGGCCACGGCAACATCGAGACCGCGGTCGCCGCGATCAAGCGCGGCGCCTATGACTTCATCGAAAAGCCGTTCAAGTCGGACCGGCTGATCCTGGTCGCGACCCGGGCGCTGGAGAATTCACGCCTCAAGCGTGAGGTGAAAGAACTCAAGCAACAGGCTCCAACTGCAAGCATTTTGACTGGCCGCTCGGCCTGCATGAACCAGCTCCGCCAGACCATCGAACGTGCCGCCAAGGCCAACAGCCGCATCCTGATCGTCGGGCCGGCGGGCTCCGGCAAGGAACTGGTGGCGCGCACGCTGCACCAGGCCTCGAGCCGCGCCGACGGCCCGTTCGTCGTCATCAACGCCGCCGCGATCACGCCCGAGCGGATGGAGGTCGAACTGTTCGGCGTCGAGGCCTCCAATGGCGAGCAGCCGCGCAAGCCGGGCGCGCTGGAAGAGGCCCATGGCGGCACGCTGTTCATCGACGAGATCGCCGACATGCCGCGCGAAACCCAGAACAAGATCCTGCGCGTGCTGGTCGACCAGACGTTCCAGCGCTCCGGCGGCACCGCAAAGGTCCATGTCGACGTGCGCATCATCTCATCCACGGCACGCAACCTGGAGGAGGAGATCGCGGCCGGGCACTTCCGCGAGGATCTCTATCACCGCCTGTCGGTGGTGCCGATCCGCGTACCGCCGCTGTCCGAGCGGCGGGAGGACATCCCCGAACTGATCGACTATTTCATGGACCAGATCTCGGCGGCGACCGGCCTGCCGAAGCGGCAGATCGGCCAGGATGCGATGGCGGTGCTGCAGTCCCATGTCTGGCCCGGCAACGTCCGCCAGCTCCGCAACAATGTCGAGCGGGTGATGATTCTGGCCGGCGGCGGCCCGGAGGCGATCATCACGGCGGACATGTTGCCGCAGGACGTCGGCTCGATGGTGCCGGCAATGCCGACCAGCAGCAATGGCGAGCACATCATGGGGCTGCCGCTGCGCGAGGCGCGCGAGGTGTTCGAGCGAGACTATCTGATCGCCCAGATCAGCCGGTTTTCCGGCAATATCTCGCGCACCGCGGAGTTTGTCGGCATGGAGCGCTCCGCGCTCCATCGCAAACTCAAGGCGCTGGGGGTCGGCTGAGCCATCTGGTCGCACATCCATGCAATTAACTGGGAATGATCGCTTTTTTCCCCATGCTTTTGCGGCAATTGCCGATTCTTGTTCATGGGTGGCGTGCCAACCGGCTTGCCTAATGGGCGGGCCTGCCCTCTAATCCTACCGCCGCGCCTGTCGGAGGGGGAACTCAGGACAGGCCGGCGACCGGGGAAAGGCCCCATCAGAGGGCTCCAACCGGTTCCAACATTCCAATAAGAAGAACCACAAGACGGCGGGACAACAAAAATGGCGGCAGACCGCGCTCAAAATCTACAAGACACCTTCCTAAATCATGTTCGTAAGACCAAGACGCCACTGACGATCTTTCTGGTGAATGGCGTGAAACTGCAGGGTATTGTCACATGGTTTGACAATTTCTGCCTTTTACTCCGGCGCGACGGTCATTCGCAGCTTGTCTACAAGCACGCGATCTCGACCATCATGCCGGGCGCACCGATCCAGTTGTTTGAAGGCGGCGAGGATACACAGGGTTGAGAGTGAACTGATTGGAGCCCCGTAATCGTGAAGGGGCCGCCGACCGGCCACGGTCGGCGGAGGGAGTTCAGACGGGGCGGGTGATTGTCATCGGCCCCTATATGCGCATGCGCCGCGGTGAGCCCGAGGCGCAGGCGGATGCCTATGTCCGCGACTTCGAGGCGCGGATCGAGGAAGCGGCTGGGCTTGCGCGCGCCATCGACCTCACGGTGATCGATGCCGTGATCGCTCCCGTCAGCCAGATCAGGCCGGCGACCTATCTCGGCAAGGGCAAGGTCGAAGAGATCACTGGCCTTGTCGCCGGCCACAACATTGAGCTCGTGGTGATGGATTGCGCGCTGTCGCCGATCCAGCAGCGCAACCTTGAGAAGGCCTGGAACACCAAGGTGCTCGATCGCACCGGCCTGATCCTGGAAATCTTCGGCCGTCGCGCCAAGACCAGCGAAGGCGCGCTGCAGGTCGAGCTTGCGCATCTCAATTACCAGCGCAGCCGGCTGGTGCGGTCATGGACCCATCTGGAGCGCCAGCGCGGCGGCTTCGGCTTCATGGGCGGCCCCGGCGAAACCCAGATCGAGGCCGACCGCCGGCTGATCAGCGAGCGCATCACCAAGCTCGAAAGCGAGCTGAAGAAGGTGCAGGCGACGCGGCGATTGCACCGCGCCGGCCGGCAGCGCGTGCCGTATCGCGTGGTGGCGCTGGTCGGCTACACCAATGCGGGCAAGTCGACGCTGTTCAACCGCCTGACCCGTGCCGATGTCCAGGCTGCCGACATGCTGTTCGCGACGCTCGATCCGACCCTGCGTGCGCTGCATCTGCCGCATGGCGGCAAGGCGATGCTGTCGGACACCGTCGGCTTCATCTCCAACCTGCCGACGCAGCTCGTCGCGGCATTCCGCGCCACGCTGGAAGAGGTGCTGGAGGCCGACCTCATTCTCCACGTCCGCGACATTTCACATGAAGACGCCGAGGCCCAGGAGCGCGACGTCGAGGCGGTGCTGCGCCAGCTCGGGATCGATCCCGATGCCGATGGCGGTCAGCGCATCATCGAAGTCTGGAACAAGATCGATCGCTTCGATCCCGAGGAGCGGGCGAATTTGCGCAACATTGCCGCCCGCCGTCCGCCGGAGCGGCCGGCCTTCCTGGTCTCGGCCTGGAGCGGGGAGGGCGTCGACGAACTGCTCGCCGCGATCGAGGATCGGCTGGCGGCCAAGCGCCTGACGCTGGATCTGTCGATCGACGCCGCCGACGGCGCCGGCATCAGCTGGCTGCACCGCAATTCCGAGGTGCTCGACAAGAAGCTGCACGACGGCCGCTTCGACATGACGGTCCGTATCGACGAGACCAAGCGCGATATCGTCGTCTCACGTTTCGACGCCGTGCCGCACGTTCTCTGACGTCGCCCCGGCGAAAGCGCGTAGCTACGGACTCGCCGTCATTGCGAGCCAACGGGTCGCGCGAACGCGCGCCCGATGACAGGCTCCGCGAAGCAATCCATGCCGCCACTTGCGGAGAGATGGATTGCTTCGTCGCTTCGCTCCTCGCAATGACGGATGGATTAGCCTGGCTTACGCCCCATCCGCGCTACGTGCACCTTTCGCCTCGTTCCACAGCGCGTCCATCTCCTCCAGCGACGCTTCTCCAAGCGCTCGTCCCTTCGCCTCGAGCGCTCGCTCGATATAGGCAAAGCGGCGCTCGAATTTGGCGTTGGTGCCGCGGAGCGCGGTTTCCGGATCGGCACCGACGTGCCGCGCGAGATTGACCACGGCGAACAACAGGTCGCCGGTTTCTTCCGCCAGCTCGTCGGCATCGGCGCCGTCGAGCGCGGCCTCGATCTCGTCGGCCTCTTCGCGGATTTTCTTCAGCACCGCGCGCGGATCGTTCCAGTCGAAGCCGACGGTGGAGGCCTTGCGCTGCAGCTCCATGGCGCGGGTCAAGGCAGGCTGGCCGGCCTTGACGCCGGACAGCAGTGATTTGTGCGCGACTTCTTCCGGCGGCCGGCGCGCCGCACGCTCGGCCTTCTCCTCGGCCTTGATGCGATCCCAGACTTCCTTGACATGGGCGGGGGCGAGATTGCCGTCCTTGTCGGCGAACACGTGCGGATGCCGCCGGATCATCTTCCTGGTGATCGCCTCGACGACGTCACCGAACGCAAAGGCGTTCTGCTCCTCCGCCATGCGGGCGTGGAACACGACCTGCAGCAGGAGATCGCCCAGTTCTTCCCTGAGATCGTCAAGGTCGCCGCGGGTAATGGCGTCAACCACTTCATAGGCTTCCTCGATGGTGTAGGGCGCTATCGTCGCAAAATTCTGCTCGAGATCCCAGGGGCAGCCGGTCACCGGGGTGCGCAGCGCCGCCATGATCTCGATAAGGCGTGAAATGTCGCGGGAAGGGGTCATGCGGGCACCGGAAATCTGCTTGTCCCGCTTTATGCCGTAAGCGACGGCCGTATCCCAGCGGAACGCGGCGAAATATGCCGATTTCCACTGGTTGGCGGCCATCTCAGGCGGTGCTAAAGCGCACGCCATGAGCGACAATTTCTCGTCTGAAACCGCGCTGGTGTTGTTCTCCGGCGGGCAGGATTCCACCACCTGCCTTGCCTGGTCACTCGAGCAGTTCGCGCGCGTCGAAATGCTCGGCTTTGCCTATGGCCAGCGCCACGCGATCGAGCTCGATTGCCGCGAGCGGCTGGTTGCGGGGATCAAGGCACTGCGGCCGGACTGGGCTTCAAAGCTGGGCGAGTGTCACACGCTGGAAATCCCGACGCTGGCCGAAATCTCCGACACCGCGCTGACGCGCGACGTTGCGATCGCGATGGGCGCGGACGGCCTGCCCAATACCTTCGTGCCGGGCCGCAACCTGGTGTTCCTGACCTTCGCCGCCGCGCTGGCCTACCGGCGCGGCATCCGCCACATCGTCGGCGGCATGTGCGAGACGGACTATTCCGGCTATCCCGATTGCCGCAACGACACCATCAAGGCGCTGCAGTCGGCGCTCAGCCTCGGCATGGCCAAGGATTTCGAACTGCACACACCGCTGATGTGGCTGAGCAAGGCCGAGACCTGGAAGCTCGCCCTTGACCTCGGTGGCACCGGCCTGGTCGACCTGATCCGCGAGCACTCCCACACCTGCTATCTCGGCGACCGCGGCGCGCCCCACGATTGGGGCTACGGCTGCGGCGAATGCCCGGCGTGCACGCTACGGGAGCGGGGATGGCGGGAGTATGTGGCCAGCCGCTAGCCCGCAAAGTCCTCTGGCCGCAGTTCGATCGGCTTGCCGTGCGGGGTGCGGTCGGCGGCGTGGTCCCAGGCGTTGCGGTAGCGGTGCAGGGTCTCGGTGGTGGTGACGCCTTTTTCGGCGATCAGATGTTCCAGTGTCGCGAGCCAGTGGTGGTAATAGGTCTCGCCGGTGTCAGGGTCACCTTCTGCCTGCGCGCGCTTGATCTGGTCGGCGAGGGCTGCCGCCCATTCGCGCCACGTGAACAGGCCGCGCTCGTGCAGCGTCAGCGCCATCGCAAAGGCCTGCGCCTCCCAGGGTTCGCGGAACACCGGGCCTTCATCGTCGCGCGGGATGCTCGGCACGGCGGCCGTGGCGCGCGCGGCAGCAGCGCTATCCATCAGGCCGGCTCCAGATATGGCTCGAAGGCGTCGACCGAAATCTTGACGGTCGGATCGGACTCCGGTCCCCACAATTCGGGCCCAGCGAACACCACGGTGTAGAGCCACTGCGGGTTCTCGCCGGCTTCCATTGCGGCCGAATCCGGAAACACGTGACAGCCATGGTCGCGCTCGACCACGCCGACATGGCCGCGCACATAGCGGGGCAGCCGCGTGTGGGTGAGGGGATGGATGTTCTTCGCGCGCACCTTGTCGCCCGGCTTGAACTTCGCCGGCGCCGACGCCGCGCGACCGAACTTGCCGCGCACCATCACGCGCTCGACGTCATCGAGCGCGAATTTGCCATGCTTGAGCGGCTTCGGCGGCTGCACCGCATGGCCGGCCGCGACTTCCTCTTTTGCGATGAACCCCTTCTCCAGCAGCAACTCCTCGAGCCCGAGCAGCCACTTCTTGTAGTAGGAACTGGCAAGGTAGACGTGCGGCGGCAAGGTTTCGCGATAATAGCGCGAGGTGTCGATGTTGAAGGCACCAGCGGCGCCCATGGCGCGCACCATCGCCATCACCCGCGCTTCCCAATCTGCATGGAACATCGGCTCGTTCGGTTCGGGCTCGACCTTGCCGAACCCGTCCATGCCGCCCATGTCGTGCACGCCGTTCATGACGGCGCTCCCGGCTCTTTCGGAAATCCAGTGCCGATCATGGAATCGCGCGTGACGAGGTCGGCAAGCTGCGCCTCGCTCCAGCCTTCCGTGCCTTCAGGGCGCATCGGCAGCACCAGGAAGCGTGTCTCGGCGGTCGAGTCCCAGACCCGGATTTCGGTCTCCTTCGGCAGCGTCACGCCGAAATCGGCGAGCACGCCGCGCGGGTCTTTCACTGCGCGCGAGCGATAGGGCGCGGCCTTGTACCAGACCGGTGGCAGGCCGAGCATCTCCCAAGGGTAGCAGGAGCACAAAGTGCACACGACCATGTTGTGGCGATCAGGCGTGTTCTCGACCACGACGAGATGATCGCCGACGCGGCTGACATGGCCGAGGGTGCCGACGGCCTTGGTGCCGTCTTCGAGCAGCGCCTTCTTGAATGCAGGATCCGTCCAGGCTTTGGCGACGACCTGCGCGCCGTTGTGGGGGCCGATCCGGGTCTCATAGGCCTGGATGATGGCGTCCAGGGCGGCCGGCTCGACATAGCCCTTCTCGGTCAGGATCGTCTCGAGCGCGCGCACGCGCAGCTCGGTCTCGGACAGTTCCGAATGGTCGTGGTCGTGATGATGATCGTGATCGCTCATGGCGGTGAAGATAGGCGAAGAAGCCGGGGTATGTCGAGGCATAGAGACAGCCTGTTTGAGCATGATCTCCGCGCAAACGCTTTGCGTTTGTCGCGAGGGAAAACCGGTTTCCACTTTTCCGGATCATGCTCTAGCATTTTCGGCCATGACAGGGAGGCAATCGTGGCGGAATACGTAAAAATCGAAAAAGGCCTGGGTCCGGAAGGCCGCATCGCGGTCGTGCGCTTCGACCGCGGGGACGGAATCAACGCGCTGTCGCCGGAGGCGCTTCGCCAGCTCACCGACGCCGGAAGCCGCGGTTCAAGGGACGATAGTGCCTGCCGTTATCGTCGCGCTCCCGTCGTCGTATGCGCGTCCGCAGCCATTTCGAGGCAGGTCTCGAGCTCGACATAGCTCGGCGTACCATCGATGCTGGATTCGCTGATACATGTCGCCTTGTCCTGCGTCGTGAACTTGCTCCATTGTCCGGCCAGTTGCGTTCTGGCCTGCTCTTCGGCCTTCACGCATGACGCCAGGGTTTCTCCGCCCCCCACCGTCTCTGCCGTTTCGGCCTTGCAGATGCGGGCGACGTCGAATTTGGGCACCGGGTCCGCTGCATGAACGCCGTGTGATGCCGTGATTGAAACGGCCGCGCCGAGCGCGGCAAGAATGATGGATTTGCGCATGTTCGACCTCCGGTCGCATCGATCATCGTTAGACAAGCTCGTTCGATGTTGCCGAAGATCAAGCCGCCGGCCGAGCACGTGAACGTGATCGTCCGAAGCCCCGCGTGGAATGCGGCTATCCCGCAAAGCCTGGAGATGTTCTAGGCGGGCGGGCGCGGTGCGTCTCTAGCTTGACGCCGAACTGAGCGTGGACCGGAAGCGCAGCAGCGACAGCATCAGGAACAGCGAGGCGATACCGGCAACGGCGAGGAATTGCGGCCACACCACATCGAGGCCGGCGCCACGATAGAGGATCGACTGCGCGAAGGAGACAAAGTGGGTCGAAGGCGATGCCTGCATCACGGTCGCGAGCCAGGTCGGCATGCTCTCCAGCGGCGTGGCGCCACCCGACAGGACGTTCATGGGGACGGCGACCAGCATGTAGAGCAGGCCGAGCTGCGGCATCGATCGCGCAACCGTGCCCAGAAACAGCCCGATCGCGGTCGCGAAGAACAGATAGAGGATCGTTCCAAACATGAACAGCGGGATCGAGCCTGCGATCGGGATTTTCAGGAGCAAGCGGACCACCAGATAGAGCGACAGCGCAACCGCGACCGCGATGACGAAGCCGTTGGCCCAGATCTTCGACATCGCGATCTCGAACGGGCTGAGCGGCATCACCAGCAGATGATCCATCGTGCCGTGCTCGCGCTCGCGCACCAGCGCTGCGCCGGCGAGGATGATCGCGAGCATGGTGACGCTCGAAATGATGCCCATGACGCTGGAGAACCAGGCGGTCGTCACGTTGGGATTGAACGCGATCCTCACCGCCAGATTGACCGGCGATTCCGGCACGCGCTCGACCTGCGACACGAACTGGGCGATCTCGGTGTTGATGATCTGTTGCGCGTAGCCCGATCCCAGGCCGGCCTGGATCATCGCGGTGGCATCGACATTGATCTGCAGCCCGGGCTGGCGACCCGCCAGGACGTCGCGCTGGAAGTTCGGGGGAATGTCGATGACGAAGGTGTATTTTCCTGTGTCCATCAGGTGCTCGATGTCGGCCTGCGCGATCGCCACCGGCTCCTTGAAATAGGGCATCAGGAACGCATGCGTGATCCGGCGCGACAACTCCGAATGATCTTCATCAACGATCCCGATCGAGGCATGGAACACCTCCTGGGAATTGCTTTGCGCCTGGCTGATCACGGCAAGCGAGAACGAGTAGATCACGAAGCCGAGCAGCACCCAGTCGCTGAAGAAGCTGCGCAGTTCCTTCGTGCCGAGCCAGAAAATGTTGGAAAGAGAGCGCATGGCCTCATCGCTCCTGCTTTGGAAGCAGCACCATGCTGAGCACCGTCAGCACGGGGACGAAGACGAGCAGCATGAGGATGCTCGAACCGAGATCGGCGAGGCCAAGTCCCTTGGTGAAGGTGCCGACGCTGATCGGACGATAATAGCTCATCGGGAAGCAAAGGCCGATGAGCTGCGCCGAACCGGAAAGCGAGGATACGGGCGTCATCATGCCCGAAAATTGCTGGGCCGGCAGGATGGTGAGGATCGCGGTGCCGAACAACGCAGCGATCTGGGTCGTGCAGAAGGTCGAGATCAGCATGCCATAGCCGGTCGTCGTAAAGACGTAGATGGCCGTGCCGGCCAGCAGCGCAACGAAGCTGCCCTTCAGCGGCACGTTGAAAATGAACACCGCCATCGCGAACATGATGATGAAATTGATCAGCGCGACCGCCACGTAAGGCAGCTGCTTGCCGACGAGAAATTCCAGCCGCGTCACCGGGGTGACGTAAAGATTGGTGATCGAGCCGAGCTCCTTCTCGCGAACCACCGCGAGCGCCATCAGGATCGCCGGAAACAGCGCCAGCATCATCGCAAGTGTCGAGGGCACCATCGCGTAGATGCTGTCGAAATCCTGGTTGTACTTGAAGCGGACTTCGATATTGGCGGGCAGGGGCGCGGCCGCCACCGTCGTCTTCAGCACGGGATTGCTAAGATAGAGCTGGTGCATGCCTTGCAGATAACCCCTGATGGTCGAGGCGCGGAACGGCATCGCGCCGTCGATCCATGCGGACACATAGGCAGGCCGCCCGCGCTTGATATCGAGGCCGAAGTTCGGGGGAATCTCGATGCTGACGCTGATATTGCCGTTCTTCAGGCGCCGATCGAGATCCGCATAGTCGGTCAGCGCAGGCTTTTCCACGAAGTAGGGCGATCCTCTCAGCTCGGACAGATAGGCGCGACTTTCGGGCGTCTGATCGCGGTCGAGCACGGCAAAAGTGAGATTGTTGACATCGGCCGAAATGCCGAAACTGAAGACGATCATCAGGAGCGCGGTGCCGAACAGGGCGAACATCAGCCGGATGCGATCGCGCATCAGCTCAAGGCCCTCGCGGATCGTGTAGGCGAACAATCGCCGAAAGCTGAAAAAGCTGCGCCTGCCGTCGCGGCGGGCCGGCTGGTTCGGCCCGGCGGCTGTTGCCTGCGGCTGGTCGAGGGTCAGGGCCGAAGGCGTGCCCGGCTTTTCCTGCTCGAGGAAACCGATGAACGCCTCCTCGAGGCTCCGGGCGTTTCTCGCCTTGATCAGTCCGGCCGGTGTGTCGGTGGCGAGCACGCGGCCTTCGTGCATCAGCGACAGCCGATCGCAGCGCGCCGCCTCGTTCATGAAATGCGTCGAGACGAAAATGGTGATCCCTTGATTGCGCGACAGGTCGATCAGAAGCTGCCAGAACTGGTCGCGCGCCAGCGGGTCGACGCCGGAGGTCGGCTCGTCCAGGATCAAAAGGTCTGGCTTGTGGACGACGGCGACCGCGAGCGACAGCCGCTGCCTGATCCCGAGCGGGAGCGAGGAGGCGAGGTCATCGAGATAGTCGGCGAGATCGCATTTCACGATCAGCTCCGCGATGCGCGCCTCGGCAAAAGAGGAAGGCAGGTGAAACAGGCGCGCGTGCAGCACGAGGTTCTGGCGAACCGTGAGTTCCCCGTAGAGGGAGAAGAATTGCGACATGTAGCCGACATGGCGGCGCGCTTCGAGATCGCCGGCGCGCAGCACCTCGCCGAAGATCAGCGCCTCGCCCTCGGACGGCGGCAGGAGCCCGGTGAGCATCTTCATCGTCGTCGTCTTGCCCGATCCGTTCGAGCCGACGAAGCCGAAGATCTCGCCGCGGCGGATCGTGAAGTTCACGCGGTCGACGGCCGTGAAATCGCCGAACCGGCAGGTCAGGTCCCTGGCCACAATGACGGGCTCGGCGTGACCGTCGAGCGGCAGACCGATCGGCTTTTCGTTGCCGGTGCGCTGTCGCTGCGGGAGCAGGGCGACGAACGCGTCTTCGATCGATTCGGTGCCGGTCTCTCGTTTGAGATCCGAGGGCGATCCGGTCGCGAGAATCTTTCCCTCCTTCATCGCAAACAGCCAGTCGAAGCGCTCGGCCTCTTCCATATAGGCGGTGGCGACGAGCACGCTCATTTTCGCGGTGCGGCCACGTATGCGGTCGATGAGATCCCAGAACTGGCGGCGTGACAGCGGATCGACGCCGGTCGTGGGCTCGTCGAGAATCAGGAGATCGGGATCATGGATCAGCGAGCAGCAGAGCCCGAGCTTTTGCCGCATTCCGCCCGACAGCTTGCTGGCTGGGCGGTCAGCGAACGGTGCAAGCCCGGTGCTTTCCAGGAGCTCATTGATGCGCCACTCGCGCTCCTTGCGCGACTGCTCGAACAGCCGGGCGAAGAACTCGACGTTCTCCTTAACGCTCAGGTCCGGATAGAGATTCTTGCCGAGCCCCTGCGGCATGTAGGCGATGCGCGGACAGATCAGGGCGCGTTCCGCGGCCTTGGCGATGTCGGTGCCGAGCACGGCGACCGCGCCCTCCTGGATTTTCCGCGCGCCCGCGAGGATCGCGAGCAGGGAGGATTTGCCGACGCCGTCGGGCCCGATCAGGCCGACCAGGCGTCCGGCGGGAATGTCGGCCGAGATGCAATCGAGCGCCGTCACTGAACCGTAACGATGGGAGAGAGCCCGAACGATCGCGACCGGATCGTCGCTGCCGTTCATGGAGCACCCTGCAGCTTCGCCGGCCACGCGATCGCGGGATCCCAGCGAACATAGGCGACACCGGGCAGGCCGCTTCTGACCGCATCCGCACGCGCAAGCAGGCGTTCCGGATCGATGCGGACCCGGATGCGAAACATCAGCTTGTCACGCTCGGTCTTGGTCTCCACCGTCTTCGGCGTGAACTGCGCCTGGCTGGCGACAAAGGAGACCTTCGCCGGGATCGGGTGATCGGGGTAGGCGTCGAGCACGATGCGGGCGTCGGCGCCGACCTTGACCTTGCCGGCTTCCGCCGTCGGCAGGTAGACGTCCATGTAGACATAGGTCAGATCCAGCATCGTGAAGACCTTGCCGCCGGCCGCACGGACTTCGCCGATATTGGTCAGGCGGTACTGGATCCGCCCCGACTTCGGCGCCACTAGGGTGTTGTCAGCGATCTGTACCCTGTAGAGACCGGCATCGTGTTGAGCGGCTTCGAGTGCGTGCTGCGTTTCGAGCACCTTGGCTTGGGCGGCGGCAAGCGCACCGTTGGCGGCGTCGAGCAGTTGCCTGCGCTGATCCAGCAATTCCTTGGTCGCCCACCCATTTTTGTGGAGGTATTCCGTTCGCTGGTTTTCCTGCTCGGCCAGCGTCTTCTGGGCCTGCTGCTGGCTAAGCACGGCCTGGGCTTCCTCGATGGCTCGCTGCGCCTGCCGGCCCTGCGCCACCGATTTCGAGAGCGACTGCTCGAGATCGCGCGTATCCATCCGCGCCACGACCTGTCCGGGCGCAACCATGTCGCCGATATCGGCCAACAGTTCGTACACACGCCCGGCATATTTCGTGCTGATGTCGATTTCGTCGGCTTCGATACGACCGTTGCCGACGCTGATGCCGACAGGAAGCGGCGGATGCATTTGCTTCCAGACATAATAGCTGCCGCCACCGGCGCCGAGCGCAACGAGGAGGAGCGCCGCCGCGATCCGCAACCCGCGCCCTTTGCCGTTTGGGCGGACCGGCACGGGCAGATGCTGGGAGGCGGGAGCAGGCGCGGGCCAATGAGACGCATCAGGCGCGTGCGTGCCTCCTTTGATCTCTTCGATTTGATCTTGCATCGGTCGGTGCCTTAGGGTTGTAGAACGTGTCGTCAGTTTGCACCGCCGCATCCGCAGGCTGTTGACGTAACGCAAATTCCATTGCCGGATGGCATTGGTTGCAGGTTCAAAGCCAGACCGGCGCACCGGCGCGTCGATGCCCGCCACAAAATTGATCTCGCTCAACGCGCGCCGCGGCGAATGCCTCATGTTGCGTTCGATCGCGCAACGAAACGGCGCGCTTTTCGATCACCGAGGACAAGCCATGGCTGACAAGAAGAACGTGATTGCCGGCGAACCCGGAACTGTCACCCCAAAAAGCCTCCAGGCCAGCGACACGCAGGCAAAGGAAAAGGGCTGGGTTCTGGATTGTCTGGAAGATGACGAAGTTCGAGAAGCGCTGAACCGCCTCCATGCCCGCGACGAGCGAACGGCTCCCTCGCGAGGTTGAGACGAAGACCGTCGCGCGAGGCCGTCGATGGGCATCGGTGATCGGCGTGCTCCTGGCCTCAACGCAGCGGGCGTGATCCACCTCAACGGCTATTGTCCTGACCCGCGCTACGCGTTTTTATCAATTCGCTGGGGAGTTTTCCGTGCCGCTGAGAACGATAGCCGTCTTCTTCGATCCGTCGCCCGCCGGCGAAGCGCGTGCGGACTATGCCGTCAAACTCGCATTCCGTCACCGCGCGCATCTGGTCGGAATCTTCGTGGTGCCATTTGGCTGGGACGGCAATCCATCCGAATCCTTCGTTCGAGGACAGGCCGCGGTTCGCGAACTGATCCAACGTCATGCGGCAAGCGAACTGGCCGCGACGAAGGCCGCGAGCCAAAGCTTTGCGGCCGTCTCCTCCCGTGAGGACATCAGCTACGAATTTCGCTTCCTCCGTTCCGGGGAGGCCAATGACGAGTCGATGCTGAACGCGCTTCATTCCGACCTCGTGATTGTCGGCAGTCCGCGATCGGGCGGCTTGCCGCAAGAAAGGTCAGCGGAATCCCTGCTGCTTGCGGCCGGTGTACCCATTCTTCTGTTGCCCGATCATTGGCGTGGGACGGCGGCCGAGCACATCGTGATCGGCTGGAACGCCAGCCGCGAGGCGCGCCGTGCCATCGCTGATGCGCTTCCGCTGCTTGCAGCCGCGCAATCGGTAACCGTCCTCCTGGTCGATTCCCACAAGAATGCCCGCCATGGCCAAGAACCCGGGGCCGATGTGGGGCTGTATTTGTCCCGTCACGGCGTGAAGGTGGCGGTCGAGCGGATCCAGTCCAACGGCGCTCCGGTGGCGGATGCGATCCTTGGTTTTGCCAAGCGCCATGCCAGCGATCTGATCGCTGTTGGCGCCTACAGCCATGCGCGAACCGCCCAGATGATCTTCGGCGGCGTGACCCGCGCTCTGCTGCGGGACGCAACCGTTCCGCTGTTGCTCGCGCATTGAGGCCGCAACTAACGCTGAAAATCGCAACCTCTGCGTCACCGATTCGATGACGCGGAACGCAGGCGAAATCTGACGCTGCAGCTCTTCGCCCTCCGGCGTCAGGCGGATGCCGAGCTTGTCCCGCTCGAACAGACGAAAGCCGAAAAAATTCTCCAGCGTCTGGATAAGGCGGGGTCGAAGGATTGCAGACCTTTCAGAACATCAAATATGTGAGTGAGCATCGGCCTCGGGCCTGACGGAGGGCTCAGGTCGAACGCAGCAGCTCCGCGACAGCCCGCCGGGCGATCGCGTTTTCCTCGGGCAGGCCGATCGAAATGCGTACCCATGTCTCGAGCGGCGGAAAGCTGCGGCCGATCTCGATGCCTTGCGCTGCGAGCGCGGACGCAACCACCTGATGTGGTCGGCCGGAGTCGAAGAAAACAAAATTGCCATATGACTCCGTGAAGCGGACCTTTCGCTGCCGGAACAGCTCGTGCCACGCATCGCGCTCGGCCGTGACCTTCGCGCGAACGGACGGGATGTAGTCTGGATCTTGCAGACTGGCGTTTGCCGCAACGAGGCTGAGCTGATTGAGGCCGAAGAAGGCGCCGATGCCGAGCTGCTTTAGGGACTTGGCCAGCTCGGCGGGCGCGAGCGTGTAGCCGATGGCAAGGCTCGCAAGCCCGTAGATTTTCGCAAATGTCCTGAAGACGGCGACCTGATCGCCGTCGTTGACGAGGCGCGCGACGGTTCGCTTCTCGAAATCCGGCGTGAATTCAAGATAGGCCTCATCGACGATCACCAGCGTGCGCCTGGAGAGTTCGTGCACGAAGTCGATGAAATGCGCAGGCTCGCTCACCGTGCCGCTCGGATTATGCGGATTGACCAGATAGACCGCGCGCGTGCGCCCATTGACCTTGCCGGCGATGGCAGGGAGATCGTTCTGAAGCTGGTCGTTGAGGGGAACACCGACGACGATGCCGCCGGCGGGGGAGACGGCATCCACCAGCGCGGTATAGCCGGGTTCGGAATAGACGAACTCGCCGCCCGGACCACCGCGGGCCGACAGATAGAGGCCGAGCACGTCGAGGATCTCGCCAAGCACGACCTGATCCGCTGCAACATTCTCGCGCATGGCAATCGTCTGCGTCAGTTCGCCGAGCTCATCGCCGGTATAGCGGCTGAGACCGGTGAGATGCGCCTTGATCGCTTGCAGCGCCAGGGGTGAGGGACCGAACGGGTTTTCGTTCAACGAGAGGCGAATTCGGTCAGGTTTTGATGCATCGGCCATGGCTGGATACAAGAGACTGCTGGCTGCGGCGGTACTGATCAGCAGCCAATCGCGTCGAGAAAGCTCGGTCAGGGTGCTGCTCCGTACGATGGATAGCGGTCGCATGAACTGCGCCTGCGACGACCGACTATAAGCGACCAACAGGACGATCGAAAACACGTCAGATTGCACCGTCGCGCGATTGTTACGCTCGGTGAAGAGGGACGGTCCCTTAGCCAAGCATCATACGACGGACTCCAAGCAGCATCACCAAACTTGTTTTCTCATTGGAGAGGCGCAGAGAACAAATTCAATGTCGTACGGCCAAAAATGGATTTTGCGACCATCGAATTGTCGGCCGTATTCTGCGAAGTTGTCAGTCGAGTTATCGTGATTGGCTGATCTCATCGTCATGACAGATGCGTCACTGCCCCAGATCTCGGGAGTCTCGTCGAGATCCCGGCTTCGGGCGCCATCGGAAGTCTGCACGGCGGCACGGCAACTGGCCGAACGAGGCGAATTGCAGCACGACGTCCAGTACGAAGGCACGACATTGCTCGACAATCCGGGCCTGGCGCGGCCGCGACCGGGCGCTTGGCGCAGCCGCGCGACGGAGCGCAGGATAAGGGAATCGGCATGACGATAGTCCAGAAGCCGGGCGGGATCGTTGGATGGCCGATCTTTCCAAGTCCGACGCAATTTCCTGACAGCCCGCTGTCGAAATCGCTCCAGCAGCCGCTGCTGCTCGGCCTGTTCCTGCCGATCCAGGCGGGCGGCTGGAGCGCCTCGACCTTGCCGCGATCGACCACGTGGACCTTCGACTATAACCGCGATTTGACGCTGAGCGCCGAGGCGTTCGGGTTCGATCTCGTCTTCGCGTTGTCGCAATGGCTGCCGAAAGGCGGCTACGGCGGCGTGTTCACCGGCGAGGCGCTCGATTCCTTCATGACCACGGCATCGCTCGCGGCGGTCACGTCGAAGATCATGCTGATCTCGACGATCCACGTTCTTTACGGCCCGATCCATCCGCTGCATCTCGCCAAATATGGTGCGACGCTGGATCATGTTTCGGGGGGACGCTGGGGCATCAACGTCGTCACCGGGCATCGCGCGATCGAGCACGAAGCCTTCGGCTGGAACCAGATCGAGCACGATCGCCGCTACGAGTTGGCGGCGGAATTCATCGAGGTGCTGCAGCGGCTGTGGAATGATAGCGAGAACTTCTCCTTCTCCGGCAAGTCGCCGTGGCGATTGAGCAATGCCTTCGTCACGCCGAAACCGCGGTTCGGCCGGCCTGTTCTCGTCAATGCCACCGGCTCGGACGCCGGCATCGCATTTGCCGGCCGCTATTCGGATATCGTCTTCATCACCAGCCCCGCCGGTTCGTCCTTCGAGAGCGCGATCGAGGCGCTTCCCGCCCATGCGCAACGCGTCAAGCAGGCCGCGATCGATGTCGGGCGCGAGGTGCGGACGCTGCTCAATCCGATGGTGATCTGCCGCCAGACCGAACGGGAGACCTGGCAGTATCACGATGCTATCGTCGATCACATCGACCCAGTCGCCAGCATGCAGAATTTTGCCAGCGACGCGCACGCCTGGAAAGGCCGGGTAGGGCGCGATGCGCCGAAACGGCGGGCAATCGGCGGCAATATCGAGGTGATCGGCACGCCGGAGCAGGTGGTCGATCAGTTCCTGCAGCTCAAGAAGGCCGGGATAGACGGTCTTCAGCTCAGCTTCTTCGATTTCAAGCCGGACCTCGACTTCTTTGGCCGTCGCGTGCTGCCGCTGATGGAGCAGGCGGGTCTGCGCCTGCCCACGATAGCCTAGCCGCCACTGGCGCCAGCGACACTGGTGCACTAGATAGTGGCGGCAATGCAGAACCGTGCGCTTGAAGACTTCATCGACCGTCACTCACGTCTGTTCGTTC
This sequence comes from Bradyrhizobium sp. BRP22, assembly GCF_020194175.1. Taxonomy (GTDB): domain Bacteria; phylum Pseudomonadota; class Alphaproteobacteria; order Rhizobiales; family Xanthobacteraceae; genus Bradyrhizobium. Next base: position 206,666 of record NZ_JADYVX010000007.1, read on the forward strand.
TGACGGGGGCAGGCTGCAGCACAAATTCCGGCATCCCCGATTATCGCGACCGCCACGGCAACTGGAAGCGCACGCCGCCGGTGACCTACCAGGCCTTTATTGGCGAGCACGCCACCCAGCAGCGCTATTGGGCACGGAGCCTGATCGGGTGGCGGCGGTTTGGCAGCGCGTTGCCGAATGATGCCCACCATGCGCTGGCCAGACTGGAGGCGAACGGGCGGAGCAAGATCCTCCTGACCCAGAACGTGGACGGGCTTCACCAGATCGCGGGCAGCAAGCAGGTCATCGACCTGCATGGACGACTTGACACGGTGCGATGCCTCCGATGCGCGTCGACGACGCCGAGGTCGACCTTTCAGGACGAACTGGCACGCCTGAACGGCGGATGGCTCGCTCTGGAGGCCGCGGATGCTCCCGACGGAGACGCCGATCTTGAGGAGGATTTCTCGAGCTTTGTCATCCCGTCCTGCCAATCGTGCGGCGGCGTTCTCAAGCCGGATGTCGTCTTCTTCGGCGAGAATGTTTCGCGCGACATCGTCGCGACCGCCAAGAGCCATCTGGACGAAGCCGACGCCATGCTGGTGGTCGGTTCCTCGCTCATGGTCTATTCGGGCTTTCGGTTCGTGCAGATGGCGGCTCAAAAGGGCCTGCCGATCGCAGCCATCAATCTGGGCCGGACCCGCGCCGATCACCATCTCACGCTGAAGGTCGAAGATCGCTGCGAGGCCGCGCTTGCCTTCCTGCTGTGAGAAATCCAGCGAAGCTACGGTGATCTCCCGATAGACCAAAGGATGGCGTTCACAAGGAGGCGCTGAAATCGAGCGTCACGCCATACCGAGGCCTCGTGGCCCAGCGCCGTATAGAACACGCGCCCCTCGCCGTAAGATCGGGTCCAGGCGAGGGGCCAGCCATAGGATCGTTGATGCACGCCCGCCTTGCCAAGCTCCACCGAGTTTGGGTCGAGGCGCAGGAGGACGTGCGAGTTCCGATCGTCGAAGTCCCTGATCTGGTAGATCTCATCCTCGATTTGCAGGGTATCGCCGAGATCCGTCACCAGAGCATTACGGGGATCAACGACCTGGATCGTCACGGCCTGATGCCATCGATGACCATCGAAATAGCCGCCGATCAGATCAAGATAGTCCGGCCAAGTGTAGAACGTGTCCGTGGCTGAATGGACACCGAGGAAACCGCCGCCCGAGCGCACAAAACCAAGGAGGGCCGTTTTTTCAGCGTCGCTCATTGGGAGCTCTCCCGTGGTGTAGAACATCACTGCGGCATAGCGCCTGAGATTCTCGATCGAAAAGGCAGACGGGTCTTCGCTGGCCGTGACCTCAAAAGCTCCGGAACTCGCTCCAAGCTGTGTCAGGATTGACTTGGAAAGCGGTATGACTTCGTGCCGGTAGCCGGCGGAGAGTGTGAAATAGAGGATGCGCGCTGGCTGGCGCTCCGCACGGGCGCCGAGCGGTTGAATGGCTGCCGCGCTGCCGAGAAGCGCTATGAACTCGCGTCGCCTCACCGTCACCCACTGCTGCGTTGTCTTGCCCACGCTAGCATTTGGCGGCGCGATCGTGGCGCATGCGCCGTCCAGCGATCGCCTTGCTGCCGCCTGCGTTAACGTGTATCGACATCGCGCTCCCAAGATCAGCAGCCTGGCATAACAAAACCAATGACTTATGGGTTTGTCTGGTTGTCATCCCCCGGAAATCCTTTTTTCGGAACATAGATGAAACTCCTGGTTTCGCTCTGCCTTTGGCTAGCCGCTTGCTGCTATCCGGCAATTGCTCGAGCTGAATCTCCCGCGGCGATGATTTCGGGCTATCGCGCTCAGCACGGGGAGGGCCGTGTCGTCCTGGATGCGACGCTCACGCGAATTGCGCATGAGCAAGCCGCAGCGATGGCGGCAAAGGACCGGCTCGACCATGATGTCCTCGGCCCATTCAACTCCCGCGTCCGGCCGTCTGGCGCAGGCCGCGCGGCAGAAAACATCGCCTACGGTTATGACAGCTTCCCCAAGACGCTCGACCAGTGGATCAATTCGTCGGGACACCGACGAAATCTCCTGTTGCACAATGCCTCGCGTGTTGGCGTCGCCAGTGTCAAAAGTTCGACCGGGCGCACCTATTGGGCCATGGTGATTGCGGGCGATTACGAGCGTCCCAAGCCGTCGAAAGGCTCAAAGCAGGCAACGGTGACCAAGCGCAAACCCCGCGCTGTGGAGAGCTGTCGTCTGAAGATCCTGAGCATGTGCCTCTGATCTCGGAGGCGGCGGCAGCTATACCAGCCGCATGTCGCGACCGCCAACATCGAATTCGCATAAGGTATATTATGGAATATTTTTATATACAATCAGATCAAAGCTTTAGACGAAACTTCTCGCAGAACGCCGGTCTGCGGCTCCGCGGCGGGTTTGCCGTTCGCGGGCTCCTCCGTGATCACAACCGGTCATCTGCGTGTGAGCATCCGGCCATCCCACGCTCTGTCTGAAAGCCGATATTGCCGCCGGCCCCAGACGCTGCAATAAGCGCCGGCGAGATCGCTTGCCGACCCCTGCGGCACGGACAACAACAAGCCTCATAAAGGGAGAAAACCAGATGAGCTTTTCACGACGCGCGCTACTGAAGGCATCGGCTGCCTCGGCCGTTTTGGGCGGCCTTGGCGCGCCATTGGTGGCCCGCGCGCAGACGGCCGAGTTCACCTACAAATACGCCAACAACCTCCCGGACAGCCATCCCATGAACGTCCGCGCCCGCGAGATGGCGGCGGCGATCAAGACCGAGACCAACGGCCGGTTCGACCTGCAGGTTTTCCCCAACAACCAGCTCGGCTCCGATACCGACGTGCTGAGCCAGATCCGTTCCGGCGGCGTCGAGTTCTTCACGCTGTCCGGCCTGATCCTGTCGACCCTGGTGCCGGCAGCGTCCATCAACGGCATCGGCTTCGCTTTCCCGGACTATGACACGGTCTGGAAGGCCATGGACGGCGGGCTGGGCGCCTATGTCCGCGGCGAGATCAAGAAGGCCGGCCTCGAGGTGATGGAGAAGATCTGGGACAACGGGTTCCGCCAGACCACGTCGTCGACCAAGCCGATCAACGGGCCGGAGGATTATAAAGGCTTCAAGATCCGCGTGCCGGTCTCGCCGCTGTGGACCTCGATGTTCAAGGCGTTCGACGCCGCCCCCGCCTCAATCAATTTCAGCGAGGTCTATTCGGCGCTGCAGACCAGGATCGTCGAGGGCCAGGAGAATCCGCTCGCGATCATCTCGACCGCCAAGCTCTACGAGGTGCAGAAGTACTGCTCGCTGACCAACCACATGTGGGACGGCTTCTGGTTCCTGGCCAACCGCCGCGCCTGGGAGAAGCTGCCGGAGGACGTCAAGACCGTCGTCGCCAAGAACGTCAATGCGGCCGCCGTCAACGAGCGCGCGGACGTCGCCAAACTGAACGCCAGCCTGCAGCAGGAATTGGCCGGCAAGGGCCTCGCCTTCAACCAGCCCAGCATCACGCCATTCCGCGAGAAGCTGCGCGCCGCGGGCTTCTATGCCGAATGGAAGGGCAAATACGGCGACCAGGCCTGGGAGCTGCTGGAGAAATCCGTCGGCAAGCTGTCGTAAGCACGCAGCGCGCCAACACAACAATCTCTAGTGCAGGGGGCCGTGATGGCTCATGCCGAACTGAGCGAGATCATGGCCGGCGAGGCGGATCACCCCCCTCGCCGCCGTTCATTGACCGAGTCGGTCGAACATGCGCTCGGACGGCTGGTCGAGATCCCGGCGGCGCTGCTGGTCGTAGCCGAGATCGTGATCCTGTTTGCCGGCGTGGTCGCGCGCTATGGGCTGCACAGCCCGCTGATCTGGTCGGATGAACTGGCCTCGATCCTGTTCCTGTGGCTGGCGATGCTGGGCGCTGCGGTTGCGTTCCGCCGCGCCGAGCACATGCGGATGACTGCAATCGTCGCCAATGCGCGTCCGGCGATGCGGGCCTATCTCGATCTGGTGGCGACCGCCGCGGCGCTGGCGTTCCTGCTTCTGATCGCGTGGCCGGCTTACGAATACGCCTACGAGGAAAGCTACATCACCACGCCGGCGCTGCAGATCCTCAATAGCTGGCGGGCGGCGGCGCTGCCGACCGGGATCGGCCTGATGGCGCTGTTTGCGCTGCTGCGGCTGGCGCGCGCGGCCAGGGCGCGGACGGTGCTGGCCGCAATCGCATCGGTGGCGATCGTGATCGCCGTGTTCTGGCTGCTCAAGGGTGCCTTGAAGCCGCTTGGCAATCTCAACCTCGTCATCTTCTTTGTCGGCGTCACCGGTTTCTCGGTCTTTGCCGGCGTGCCGATCGCGTTCGCCTTCGGACTTGCGACCTACGGCTACCTCGCGCTGACCACCTCTACGCCGCTGATGGTGCTGGTCGGCCGCATGGACGAAGGCATGAGCCACCTGATCCTGCTGTCGGTGCCGCTGTTCGTGTTCCTGGGGCTTCTGATCGAAATGACCGGCATGGCGCGGGCGATGGTCGCGTTCCTGGCGAGCCTGCTCGGCCATGTGCGTGGCGGGCTGCATTACGTGCTGGTCGGCGCGATGTACTTGGTTTCAGGGATTTCCGGCTCCAAGGCTGCCGACATGGCGGCCGTCGCGCCGGTGCTGTTTCCCGAGATGAAGGCGCGCGGCGCCCGTCCCGGCGATCTCGTTGCCCTGCTCGCGGCGACCGGCGCCCAGACCGAAACCATCCCGCCGAGCCTCGTACTCATCACCATCGGCTCGGTGACCGGCGTCTCGATTGCCGCGCTGTTCACCGGCGGCCTGCTGCCGGGCGTCGTGCTGGCAATCACGCTGTCCATGCTGGTCTGGTGGCGCTACCGCAAGGAGGATTTGCAGCATGTGAAGCGGGCGAGCGGCGCCGAAATCCTGCGGGCCCTCATCATCGCCCTGCCCGCGCTGGCGCTGCCTTTTGTGATCCGCTACGCCGTTGTCGAGGGCATCGCCACCGCGACGGAAGTCTCGACGATCGGCATCGTCTACGCCTTCACCGCCGGCTTCTTCATCTATGGCCTGTTGATCTACCGCAATTTCGACTGGCGCCGGCTCGTGCCAATGTTGGTCGAGACGGCATGCCTGTCCGGGGCGATCCTCCTGATCATCGGCACGGCGACCGGGATGGCCTGGGGGCTCACCCAGTCCGGTTTCTCCCGGGCGCTTGCCGCGGCCATGACCGGCCTGCCCGGCGGCTCGGCGAGTTTCATCGCGGTGTCGATCCTGGCATTCGTGATCCTCGGCAGCGTGCTCGAAGGGATACCGGCGATCGTGCTGTTTGGACCATTGTTGTTTCCGATCGCGCGCGCCGTCGGCGTGCATGAGGTGCACTATGCCATGATCATCATCCTGGCGATGGGCATCGGATTGTTCGCACCGCCGTTCGGCGTCGGCTATTATGCGGCCTGCGCCATTGGGCGCGTCGATCCGGCGCAAGGCGTGAGGCCGATATGGGGCTATCTTCTGGCGCTGATGGTCGGCCTGATCATCGTCGCGATCTTCCCGTGGATTTCCATCGGGTTCCTGTGAGACTTTAAATCTTTAATGGGACAGAGCCATGAGCGCAGCCCAGAACCAGTACAATATCGGATTGGACAAGACGCCGGCCAACTACGTGCCGCTGACGCCGCTCAGCTTCCTGGCGCGTTCGGCCGCGATCTATCCGGACCACATCAGCACGGTCTATGAAGGCCGCAGCTTCACCTGGGCCGAGACGTACGATCGCTGCCGGCGCTTCGCGTCCTATCTCGCCAGCCGCGGCATCGGCGTCGGCGACACGGTGGCGGCGATGCTGCCGAACATTCCGGCGATGAACGAACTGCATTTCGCCGTGCCGATGACCGGCGCAGTGCTGAATACGCTGAACATCAGGCTCGACGCCCCATCGATCGCATTCCAGCTCGATCATGGCGGCGCCAGGATCATCCTGGTCGACCCCGAATTTTCGGGCGTCATTGCCGACGCCCTGAAGCTGATGAAGGGACCTAAACCCTTCGTCATCGACGTCGACGACGCATCATTCGGCGCCGGCAATCGCATCGGTGAGATCGAATATGAAGCGGCCCTCGCGCTGGGCGATCCCCATTTTGTCGAGCGGCGGCCCGACGACGAATGGGAAGCGATCGCGCTGAGCTATACGTCGGGCACCACGGGCAATCCCAAGGGCGTGGTGACGCATCATCGCGGCGCCTATCTTAATGCCGTCAGCAACATCCTGGCGGGTAATCTTGGCCAGCATCCGGTGTATCTGTGGACGCTGCCGATGTTCCACTGCAACGGCTGGTGCTTCCCTTGGACCATGGCGGCAGCCGCCGGCGTCAACGTCTGCCTCCGCAAGGTCGAGCCCACCAGGATCTTCGAGCTGATCGCCAGACACGGCGTCACCCACATGTGCGGCGCTCCGATCGTCTATAACGTGCTGATCAACGCGCCCGACGCGCCGAAGGGGGCGCACGCAAGGCCCGTGATCGGTTTGATCGCAGGCGCCGCCCCGCCGGTCGCGGTGCTCGAAGGTGCCGAGCGGATCGGCATCAAGCTCACCCATGTCTATGGCCTGACCGAGGTCTATGGCCCCGCTTCCGTCTGCGCCGAACAGCCCGGCTGGGACGAACTGCCGCCCGCGCAGCGCGCGCAAATGAAGCGGCGGCAGGGCGTGCCCTACCCGCTGGAGGAAGCCGTCACCGTGCTCGATCCGAAGACGATGCAGCCCGTGCCGCGCGACGGCGAGACCATCGGCGAGGTGATGTTCCGCGGCAACATCGTGATGAAGGGCTATCTGAAGAACGAGAAGGCGACACAGGAAGCCTTCGCCGGCGGCTGGTTCCACACCGGCGATCTCGGCGTGCTCGACGAGCACGGCTACGTCATCATCAAGGATCGCTCGAAGGACATCATCATCTCCGGCGGCGAGAACGTCTCCTCGGTCGAGGTCGAGGACATCCTCTACAAGCATCCCGCCGTGCTGTTTGCGGCGGTGGTCGCCAAGCCCGATGCGAAATGGGGCGAAGTGCCCTGCGCCTTCATCGAACTGAAGGAAGGCGCGAGCGCCACCGAAGCCGAGATCATCGCCTTCTGCCGCGATCAGATGTCCGGCTTCAAGACGCCGAAGGCGGTCGTGTTCGGACCGATCCCGAAGACCTCGACCGGCAAGATCCAGAAATTCATGCTGCGCGACCAGGTCGGCTCGGCGAAGGCGATCACGGCGTAGCCGCGACCACCGCCGTCATTGCGAGCGAAGCGAAGCAATCCACGCTTCCGCTTGCACCTGTGGTTGGATGGATTGCTTCGCTTCGCTCGCAATGACGGTAGAGACTGGCGTCATAGCGTGCCCACCACCGCGAGCACGGCACTTGATGGTGGGCACGGCGCTTGCGCGCCTTTACCCACCCTTCGTCTGTGCCAACACCAGCCGCATCCCGTCATAGGCCGGCACCACGCCGGCGGGCAGGCTCTGGCGCAGCACCTCGTAATCGAGATCGGCATGCATGTTGGTGATGACGGCGCGCTTCGGCTTGAAGCGGTCGATCCATGACAGCGCGTCGGCCACGCTGAAATGGCTGGAATGCGTCGCATAGCGCAACCCATCGACGATCCAGAGATCGAGGTTCTGCAGCGCCGGCCAGCTCGCTTCGGGGATGTCGTGGAGATCAGGCGTATAGGCGGCGCCTCCGACGCGAAAGCCAAGCGCGGGAATCCTGCCGTGCTGAACCAGGAAGGCGGAAAGCTTGAGCGGACCACCCTTCCCTTCGGTGGTGTGATGCTCGCCCGCCTCGATCGAATGACGCGTCAGGATCGGCGGATAATCGCTGCCCTCGGGCGAGATGAAGCAATAGGAGAACCGCGCCATGATGTCCTTGGCGGTCGACTGGTTGAAATAGACCGGGATGCGCCGGCGCTGATGCAGCACCACCGAGCGAAGGTCGTCGATGCCATGGGTCTGGTCCGCGTGCTCGTGCGTGAGGAATACCGCGTCGATGTGATCGACCTCGGCGTCGATCAGTTGCTCGCGCAGGTCGGGCGAGGTGTCGATCACGATCCGCGTGGTCCCGTGCGCGCCGTTGCGCTCGACCAGCAGCGAGCAGCGGCGGCGGCGGTTCTTCGGATTGTTCGGATCGCAGGCGCCCCAGCCGAGCGCCGGGCGTGGCACGCCGGCGGAGGAGCCGCAGCCTAAAATCGTCAATGTGATCGTCATGCCGCCTCTTTCGGAGCCGGCACTTTCGAGAACAGCCGGAAGAAATTTTCGGTGGTCTGCCGCGAGATTTCCTCGAGCGAAACCCCGCGGGTTTCGGCCAGGACCTTGGCGACCTCGACCACGTAGGAGGGCTCGTTGCGCTTGCCGCGGAATTTGCCGGGCGCGAGATACGGCGAGTCGGTCTCGACCATGATGCGATCCGCAGGCAGTTCGGCCGCGAGCGCTCGCAAGCTTTCCGATTTCTTGAAGGTCAGGATGCCCGTGAACGAGATCGAGAGCCCAAGCTCGATGGCTTTCATCGCCAGTTCGCGCCCGCCGGTGTAGCAATGCAGCACCGCCTTGAACGGGCCCTTTGCCACCTCGTCTTCCAGGATGCGGCCGCAATCCTCATCTGCCTCGCGGGTATGGATCACGAGCGGCAGGCCGGTGGCGCGCGCGGCGGCGATATGGGCGCGAAAGCCTCGCTCCTGCGCCTCGCGCGAACCGTGCTGGTAGAAGTAATCGAGCCCGGCTTCGCCGAGTGCCACGACCTTCGGATGCCTGGTCAGCTCGATCAGTTCGGCCGGCGGGATGCCGTCTTCCTTGTCGGCCTCATGCGGATGCGTGCCGACCGAGCAATAGACGTTGGGAAAGCGCTCGGTGATCGCAAGCAGGCCGTCGAGCCGCCGCACCCGGGTCGAGATCGTGACCATGCGTCCGACGCCCGCGTTCTCTGCGCGCGCGACGATGGCGTCGAGATCCTCGGCCAAATCCGGAAAATCCAGGTGGCAATGGCTGTCGACCAGCATGTTCTTCCAACCGCTCAATCGGCCTTTGGTTCGACGTAGCGCGGAAACACGCCGACCGGCGGCGGCAGTTGGACGCCCGGTCTCAGCCGCTCGCCAAAAGCAGCGAATTGGCGCGACTTCTGATCGTCTCCGGGAATGCCCAGACTATCGAGCAGCTTGGCCGAGGCTTCCGGCATCACCGGCTGCGTCAGGATCGCGATCTGGCGCACCACTTCGGCGGTCACATACAGCACTGTCTTCTGCCTGGCGGGATCGGTCTTGGCCAGTGCCCACGGCGCTTCGCCCGCAAAGTAGCGGTTGGCTTCGGCCACCACGGCCCACACCGTGTTCAGCCATTGGTGGATCTGCTGGGTCGCCATCGCTTTTCGCGACGCCTCCAGCATGGCGTCGGCTTGCGCCAGGATCGTTTTGTCGCTGTCGGAGAACTCGCCGGGCTCAGGCAGGACGCCGCCGAGTTGCTTGGCGATCATCGACAGCGAACGCTGCGCCAGATTGCCGAGATCGTTGGCGAGGTCGGCATTGATGCGCGCGACGATGGCCTCATGACTGTAGTTGCCGTCCTGCCCGAACGGCACCTCGCGCAGGAAGAAATAGCGCATCTGGTCGACGCCATACTGATCCGCGAGATTGAAGGGATCGACGACATTGCCGACCGACTTCGACATCTTCTCGCCTCTGCTGAACAGGAAGCCGTGGGCATAGACGCGCTTCTGCACGGGGATGCCGGCCGACATCAGGAAGGCCGGCCAGTACACCGCGTGGAAGCGGATGATGTCCTTGCCGATGATGTGCACATCCGCCGGCCAGTAGCGCCAGTTCGGATCGTTCTCATCGGGATAGCCGACCCCGGTGATGTAGTTGGTGAGCGCGTCGACCCAGACATACATCACGTGCTTGGCGTCGTTGGGTACCTTGACGCCCCAATCGAAGGTGGTACGCGAGATCGAGAGATCCTTCAGCCCGCCCTTGACGAAGCTCATGACTTCATTGCGACGCGAGTCAGGTCCGATGAAATCGGGCTGGCTTTCATAGAGATGAAGCAGCTTGTCCTGGTATGCCGACAGCTTGAAGAAGTAGCTCTTCTCCTCGACCCATTCGACCGGCGTGCCCTGCGGTCCGCGGCGGACATTGTCCTCCCCGACGACGGTCTCGTCCTCGGCGTAGTAGGCCTCGTCGCGCACCGAGTACCAGCCGGAATAGCTGTCGAGATAGATATCGCCGTTCGCCAGCATGCGATCCCAGATCGCCTGCACCGAGCGGTGATGGGCCGGCTCGGAGGTGCGGATGAAGCGGTCGAACGAGACCTTCAGCCGCTCGTCCATTTCCTTGAAACGGGCGGCGTTGCGGTCGGCGAGTTCGGCCGGCGTCAGCCCCTCGCCTTGGGCGGTCTGGATCATCTTCTGCCCGTGCTCGTCAGTGCCGGTCAGGAAGAACACGTCCTTGCCGTCGAGCCGCTGGAAGCGCGCCAGCGCGTCGGTCGCGATCGCCTCATAGGCGTGGCCGATATGCGGCTGCCCGTTCGGATAGGCGATCGCGGTCGTGATGTAGAACAGGTTGCCGCGCGTGGTCGCCGGCGCGGGCCGAGCAGCGGGAGCGGATTGCGCGGGCTTCGGCTTTGGCTTCGGCGCCTTCTTCACAACCGGCGCGGGCGCGGGCTTGCTGACCGGCTCCGGGGCAGAGACCGGCTGCTTCGGCGCAGCCTTCTTCGCGACTTTCGCCGTTGATTTTTTCGCGGTGTTCTTGGTCTTGGCCGTTGTCTTTCTGGCAGTCGTCTTCTTGCCCGCTGCTTTCTTGACGGCCGTCTTCTTCTTGGCAGCCTTTTTCACTGCCCTCTTGGCTGTCTTTTTCGCTTTCCTCGCAGGAGCTTTCTTCTTTTTTGCGCGCGTCTTCACCGCGGCCTCGGCGGCACGGCGGGCTGCCTTCTTCGTCTTTTTCTTTTTCGAAGCTTTCCGGGCCACAACGAATTCCTTAAGTGCAGTTCAAGCGAAGATTATCGGGATTGGTGAGACGGCGGATTACCGCACGGCTTCCGCGAGCATCGAAAACACCGAGAACACCAGCGGTTTGCGTTCCAGATTGTACGATTCGGTATCGCGCGCGGCGAGGACGATCTTTTCCCATACCTCCGCCAGCCGTGCAAGGCGCGGCAGGTTGGCGTTGGCATCGCCGGTGCGCAGCTTTTCGCTGATCCAGCGCTCGACGCCTTCCATGAAAGCCGCGAGCGCGACACGATCGCTCAAGCCGAGCGCGTCACCGAGCGCATGCAGTTCGCGCGGATCGACCTGCGGCAATGTCGCAAGCAGCGCCGCGGTCTTCTGTTGCAGCTTCAGCGCGTCGCCGCCGAGCAGGTTCAACGCCCGCGCCACGCTGCCCTCGGCCGCCGCAGCGGCCTCGAGCAGCGCCGCATCGTCAGGCCCGATGTCGGCAGCCGCTGCAGCAGCGCGGATCACATCGTCGGTATCGAGCGGCCTGAGCAGCAATTTGCGGCAGCGGGACAGGATCGTCGGCAGCACCCGCGACGGCGCGTGGCTGACCAGCAGAAACAGCGATTGCTGCGGCGGCTCTTCGAGGATCTTCAGGAGCGCGTTGGCGGCATTCGGATTGAGCTCGTCGACGGTATCGACGATGCAGACGCGCCAGCCCTCGACCGCCGCCGTCGAGCCGAAGAACGAAATGGTTTCGCGCGTCTCGTCGACCGTGATCACGGTCCGCAGCACGCCGCGGTCGTTGAGCCCACGCTCCAGCACCAACAGCCCGCCATGGGCGCCGGCCGCGACCTGTCTTGCCACCGGATCCTGCGGATCGACCGCCAGCGTTTCCGCCTGCTGCACAGCCGGTGCGAGCGGATGACGGTGCGCCAGCACGAAGCGCGCCATGCGATAGGCCAGCGTCGCCTTGCCGATGCCGCCAGCGCCGCCGATCAGCCAGGCGTGCGGAATGCGGCCCGAGCGATACGCCGCGAGCAGCGCCGCCTCCGCCTCGCGATGCCCGAAGAAATCGGGCGTCTCGCGCGGATGCCGGACCGCGATTTCCTGCTCGGCCTTGCGCGGGCTCATGCGTGGCTCGCCGCCGGAAATGCCGTGAGAAGATGTTCGCGCAGCGCGTTCCAGATGCGCTCGCCGACCGCATCGGCATCGGCATTGGCATCGATCAATACGCAGCGCTGCGGGTCTTCGACCGCGAGCTGTTTGTAGGCTTCGCGCAAATCCTGATGAAACTGGACGTCCTCGGACTCGAACCGGTCGGGCGCCGCATCGCCGCGGCGGGCTGCCGCCCGCTTCAGGCCGACCTCCACGGGCACGTCGAGGATGAAGGTGAGATCCGGCTTGAGGTCGCCGATGGTGACGCGCTGCATGGCATTGACGAGGCCGAACGGCACCTGCCCGAGCCGGCCCTGATAGACCCGCGTCGAATCGAAGAACCGATCGCAGAGCACCCAGATGCCCTGGTCCAGCGCCGGGAGGATCACGGTATGGACGTGGTCGTCACGGGCGGCCGCGAACAGCAGTGTCTCGGCATCGGGTCCGAGCAGCTTGCCCATGCCTGACAGCAGGAGATGGCGGATGACTTCCGCGCCCGGCGAACCGCCGGGCTCGCGAGTGACGATGGCGCGCAGCTTGGCCGCGTTCAGCCGTTCGGCAAGCCGTCGGATCTGGGTGGATTTTCCCGACCCCTCGCCGCCTTCGAACGTGATGAAGCGCCCGCGCACGGATCGTCGTTTCGCCCTAGCCTTCGCCATGTCAGAGCTTCTCGACGCCGGCGCGGAACATGCCGATGACCAGTTCCTGGGCGCCGTCGAGCGCCCGGCGCACGGTCGATCCGGTGCCGATCGCTTCCGCCGCGTAGACCGGCGTCTCCACCGCCAGATTGCCGCTGCGCCACACCTTGACGACGCCGATCTGCTGCCCGGCCTCGATCGGCGCCCGCACCGGGCCGTTATAGACCACGCGCGCCAACAGCCTCTCATTGCCGTTCTTCGATACCATCACCTTGATCGGTTCCGGGCTGGTCAGCTTCACCGAGCGGGTTTCGCCGCCGAACACCCTGGCGTAGCCGATGGTCTGGTTGGCGGCGATCAGCGTGCGGGTTTCGAAGTTGCGGAAGCCCCATTCCAGCATTTTCTTGGCCTCGCTCGCGCGGTCATCGGCATCTTCCAGCCCGTTGACCACGACGATCAGCCGCGTGTCGTTCTGCACGGCCGAGCCGACCATGCCGTAGCCGCCTTCCTTGGTGTAGCCGGTCTTCAGGCCATCGGCGCCGTTCAGCGAGTTCAGAAGCGGATTGCGGTTGAGCTGGCGGATCTTGTTCCAGGTGAATTCCCTCTCGCCGAACAGTTTGTACATGTCCGGATAGGTCAGGATGATGTAGCGCGCGAGCTTTCCCAGTTCGCGAACCGTCATCTTGTTGCCGGGGTCGGGCAGGCCGTTGGAATTGGCGAAGGTCGACTTCGTCAACCCGAGCTCCCGAGCGCGCTTGGTCATGAAGTTGGATGCGAAGTCGCGCTCATTGCCGGCCATGCCCTCGGCGAGCGCGATGCAGGAGTCATTGCCGCTCTGGATGATGGCGCCATGCAGGAGGTCATCGACCGAGACCTTGCTGTTGATGGCGGCAAACATCGTTGAGCTGCCGGAGGGCGCCCCGCCCCGCCGCCAGGCGTTCTCGCTGATCCGGTATTCGTCCGTGAGCTTGATGTCGCCCTTCTTCAGCGCGTTGAACACGACTTCCACCGTCATCAGCTTCATCATGCTGGAAGGCGCGCGGAGCTCGTCGGCGTTCTTCTCGAACAGCACGCTGCCGGAGGAGGCCTCGATCAGGATCGCGGTCGGCGCATCGCCGTCGAACCCGCCCTCTTCCTTCTTCGCGCCCTGCACGCTGTTGTTGGCGGCATAGACCACCGTGCCGCAACCGATCGCAAGCGCGACCGCAGCCGCCGCCAGCGCGCGCCAAGGCAGGCGCGACATGAAGGCGGATCGAGAAACAGCGATCATCGGCGATGTCCTGAAACGAGGGCCTTCTACCAGTTGGAAGTATCGCAAACAACTGAGGTTTTGGCCGCAAGGCCCGGGCCGGCGCGCTTCTTCGCAGAGAAAATGATCCTATCGCGGAACCGCGCCGGTTTCCTGCAGCAAATCCGGCAAAGACGGCGGAAACGCGTACGCCTCAGGCGCTCGGCTGCAGCTCGCGCTGATCAGGTTTCTGAGGTAAGCGCGCGAAGCCGTTGATTCAGTACAGCCCCCGGCCGCTCAGCACCTCCGCCGGGCCGCGCGGATCGATCGGAACATAGGCCGAGCGGGCATCGGTCGCGTAACTGCCATTGGCGTCATACGAGACCTGCCGGACATTCTCGCTGCTCCGCCCTCGCCCACGGCTGGAGGCGGACATTTCCGAGGTAGCATTGGTCGAGGCGTAATCGGCCGACGTATTGCCCAACGAATAGGGCCGTCCCTCCGGCAGCGGAACCTCGCCTCGGATCCGGCCGGCCGAGGACGACATGTCAGGCACGAACGGCCTGGCCGAGGCGATCCGGACCGTGGACGGCGACGGCGCAGGTGCGCCGGTCCGCAGCGTCGCCATCAATTGGCGGTCGTCTGAACCCTCGAGTGGCGCCCGCCCGACATACTCGACGCGGACGCGGGCGATGCCATTGCCTCTGAATTCAAGCAGTTCGGCGGCTTTGTTCGAGACGTCGATGAGGCGGTTGCCGTGATAGGGGCCGCGGTCGTTGACGCGCACGATCACCGACTTGCCGTTCCGTAAATTCGTCACCCGAGCATAGCTCGGCATCGGCAGCGTCGGATGGGCGGCGGTCAGCGAGGCCATGTCGAACACTTCGCCGTTGGCGGTCAGGCGGCCGTGGAAGTCATCGCCATACCAGGAGGCGAGCCCCTCCGCGCGGTAGTTGGCGTCTTCCTCGGGCACGTACATGCGCCCGGCCACCATGTAGGGCTTGCCGACCCGATAAGTCCCGCCGCCCTTCGGCACCGGCTCGCCGAAGGCAACCACGCGCGGGCTGGCGGAAACGCCGTACTTTGGATCGACGCGTCCCGCGAATTTGTTCGAGGAGGCGCAGTTGGCGAGCACAAGGCAGGTCGCGACCGCAGCCGCACTCCGCACCATCGCCCGAATCGGATCTTGCCGTCGCTTCCCCATCGACCCCAACTACCACGCTTGCCGGACGCGCGCCCTCGCTCGAGGCCCCTTCGCGTCACGATCCCCAAAGATGCGGCCCACCTCCGCATCAGAAGGTGAAGATATCGCAACCGGAACACGGCGGAAATGGGGAGAGCCGTACCGTGGTAAATCATCAGTTGCGCCCTCCCCGGCCTTTTACGGGCGAAAGCTGTCCCGCTTTCAAACATCTGTTGCAGCAAATCATCACTTCACGGCCGATCGCGGCCTTGGCGTCAGGATTCTTTTGACTGTGCAAGGCCGCAGTCGTTCTCTCCCTCGTGCGCAGGGGGCGCAAAGGAAGTTCTGAAATGATCGAGACGGTTACGGCGGTGATGGGCCTGGTGAGCGCGGGGATCTTTCTGGCCCATGCCTATGAGGGTTTTCGCACCCGGGCATAAAGCCCAACGCGAAACGGAAAGACGCATCACCTCTTTCCCGAAAGGCATGTTCGTAAAGCTTTAATAGATTCGGACGAGCATCGGAGTGTAGCAGGTGCATCATGCGCAAACACGACTTGGTCTCCGACGGATTTCTGACGCTCACAGCAGCAAGCTTCGTGCTGCTGTGCTCGAGCCTGCTGGCCTTCGCGCTGAGCTAGGCTGAGGCGCGCCTCTCCCCTGGGGTATCCCCGGGCCTTACGGTGTTGCGCACGCTCATTCAACGTGCGCCCCGTCGAAATACAGCTCTCGCATACGTTCCGGTGATCTCGCCTCCCGCGCGACGGCATCCTTGGTGCAAGCGCATCAATGCCGGCAGCCTTTCCTCCGCACCGACCGGCTTCGGCCTCGACACGGTCCGCCTCGCGGATGCCTTCTGCGCGGCTTCGGGCGCCGCCTAAGCGCGCCTATCGGCGCCCGTGGAGCTCGCTTCCCGCCCCAGTCAACTTGCTCGTCTCAGCGCCGCCGGCGACCCTAGAGCATTTTCGGTTCTGATTGAATCAGAACCGAAGCTCCAGATTCTTGTTTTGACGCGTTTTCTTCACGCGAACCGGTATCCACTTCGCTCGAAAACGCTCTAAGCGCGACCCAACTGTTTGGAACCCTTGCCATCGTCGCGAATTTGTAAGCCCGCACACATGATCACCAACCGTGTTGTGCACTGTCCCCTAGCAGCTCGGTCCGCCCCCTGGCCGGGCTGCTTCTTTGGGAGTCCGAGCCTGTGGCTTCCTCACCACCCAGCCGAACGCTGTCGTGGCGCCGATCCACCCCAAACCGACGTTGGTGATCCTGACGACGCCCTGAAGATCGTCATGCGCGGCCCCGACAAGGAAGACAGGCTCGCCGCATGAAATTCGTTGAAGCAAACGGGCCAACGCCACGATCGAGCGTCTCGACATCCAGTGTCGGTTTTTGGAAATAGCGGACTGGAACCTTTATTCGCGAGCTCTATTGGCTCGCTGTCCAATTGCTAGGAGGTCAACACCATGACCAAACTTCTTCTAGCGACATTCGCTGTTCTCGCGATCGCGGCACCTTCATTCGCACAGCAGGACAGAACGACTGGTCAAGCGCCGCCATCCGGTGCTTCCTCGTTCTACCTGACTCAAGACCCTGCGACGATGAAGTGTAAAGTTGTCAATGCCCAGCCTGCCCCTGGTGACAACACGAAGGTCATTGGTACGGCTCACCCGACGCAGGCGGAAGCGCAAGCAGCTTTGCAGGCTGAGAGAACTTGCGCGAAGTAAAGGCCCGACATCGCGCACCGTCGCGCCGCTGCGAAAATGCAGAGGCAGCCAAAGGGTGAACCGGCCTTACTCATTGTCCGCTTCGGGGAACGGCTGTTGCGTCCTTCGGCCCAGGAAAGTGTCCGGCCTGCACTCTTGAAGGAGCGCTCGCGATCTGGCGACGACCTCCTGTGCCTGGCTCTTTAGTTCGACCGCGTAGGAAGGTAGGTAACTTTGACCGTGAGGAGTATTGCCGTTTTGTGGCATGGCGCGCTCCCTTGGCTATGCAGGCGGGAGCGCGATCGGTCTCTCAGCCACCGACGCCTACGGACAGAGCCTCAGCCGGTGATGTGCTCTTAACTAGCACGACCCCGCTCTGTTCAAAAGTGAACTTAGGGCCCTGTGACATTCAGCTTACGACAACGGGATATACCCACTCGCAGTCTGGCTCAGCCGGAGCCCCGGCCCGCGCCAAAGGTCCCAGCTCTTGGACAAAGCCGGAGACCCTTACGGCGCTGTCGCATTGCCCGGCTCGGGAAAAGGGCCGGTTCGTCAATCCGCGTTTTTTGGAAATAGCCGGTCGCGAATGTAGCGCGAGGTCGGCGTCAAACGGACAGCTCCCGGCTTGTGCCAAGCCACGCGATCGATCTCCTTTTCGTCGCCGATCGTCAGCTTACCCTTTGTTTTCTTGGCCACGAAGATGGCATCGCTCATTTTGCGACCGGACCGCTTGTTCTTGGTCTTCAGTTCTTTCCATAGCTGCAATCTGCCTAGCTGGAGGTCTGGAAGCTCCTCCTTGATCTCCCGCCTCAGACACTGTCTTTCCGTTTCCCGCGGCCGTTTACGGCCGCCTGGAAACATCCAGAGACCGTCGGATCGCCGCCTCACCAGCAGAACTCTACTGCCCTTGGCTGCAACCAGCTTTGATGACTTTGCCATCCAATAGGCCGCCTCCTGGTCGAATCGTTCGATTGTAACGTGAGTGAAGGCTCGGCACAAAGACGCGCCGGCTCAACAGGAATCCAGCAGCGCGCGGCTGGCCCGGCTCTGCTTCTTGCGGCGAGCGGATCAGGCTGATTTGGGCTTGTTGTTCAGATGAACCAGAGCGCGACGCCCAACATATGTTAGATCTCCGAGCGTGGTTTTGCCGCCGCGCGCGGCCGCTATGAGTTGCTCGGCGATATACTTTCGGCTCTCGTGGTCGCCGCCCTTCGGCAACTCGGCACAGACCTCGTCCAAAACAATATCCATGTTCGCTTGAACGCGGTCGCCAAACTCGCCCATGCTCAGCCCCTGATCTCGTGAAAGTCTCTCATTTAGGTGCACGCAAGCTAAGGACCTCGTTCAGCTCAGCAGCGCGCTCGGCTTGCCGCGCGTGCCGGAGCAATTTCTTCCTCTCGGCACCCGGCGATAGCTCTTTGGCGCGAGTGCGCGCCTGCTGAGCTGAGCCGATCAGTCGCTCCTGGAGTGACGTGGTCTGTTTGGTTCGATTGCGCTTGCGTCTGGCATCCATGCCTGAACGTTAGGTCGCCGATGCCGGGCCTTCATTAACCTGGGTAAGTGCCTTTACGCGTTCAGCGACTTCAAGCACTGCTCCGATTTTATCAATCATAGCTTCGAGGCGTCCGGAGCGAAGCCCCAGCTCAGGAGGCAGAGCTGGGGCCCCTGCGGCGCTCACGCAGCGGGCAAGCCCGAAGGCTCCCCAATCGGGAATGGACGCTCCTTGAAGGGGGCACGCATTAACTTGCTTTGTGCTGTGGAAAAATGTCGGCCCCCAAGCTCTTTCCGCGTCGGGGTGTTTTCGCAAAGAAACGGCCCCAGCTCGCGAGAAGCTAGGGCCTCGAGGTCGACGGCTGGCTCGACCGGCTCGCCTGTGACTGCGGCGGTGCCGGCATGCCCTACCCATCTTGCAATTCCAGCGATGACGAGGCCGGCCCGCCAGAGATGCCAGAGGGCTACGAGGTGACGATAACCGGCGAAAGGTCGGGGCCGCCGGGAGAGCGCAGCTCACGCCGCCTGGCGCTGCTGATCAACGTACTGCATCGTGACCTTCTCGACATTGGCCTCCACCCAGGCTGCCATGCGCTCCTCCTCTTTGAGGGAAGTTTCGAGCAGCGGCCGCGCTGCGTCCGCGCCCGCGGCCTGACAAAGAGCCAAGAGTGATTTGTAGGCGGCAATCTCGTAGTGCTCGAACGCGTCATTGGCGAATGTGTTCTTCAGTATCTCGTCGCCCGCCATCGAATGCCCCATCGCCATCATATTGGCCATGAACGACTGGGCGGTATCCTTCAGACTCGACGTACTTTCGCCGCAGGCGTCGAGGCACTCCTCCAGGCGCCGGAGCTGCTCGTTGGTCTCGCTGAGATGGCTAATCACCCTTGACTTCACCTCGGGGTATTCGTCGAGCCGTTCCGACTGCCGCTCCATCAATTCTCGTGCCTGAACCTCCATTGCATGTGCGTTTCGTAGCCCGATGACGAATATGTCGCGCGCCGTCTGTGCCATTTGTCTCTCCTTCTTGTTCCTAGGAAACCGACGGGCAAAAACATTACCCGATGTCCAATGTTCCTATTCGGAGGCACGTGCGCTCTTTATTCGCAGAATAGCCAACGCACGATGCTGGTGCTCGGAATTGAAGGCCGGAATGACCGCACGGGGTTAGGAACAAACCACAGCCCCCACGGTTGCGGGACTGATCATGCCCCAACCTTCGAGGACCTTTCCATGTACCACCATGTCAAGAAGCTGATGTTCACTGTCCGCGTCGATGAGCCGGACCCCCGGTTTGGCAACATGCTTCTTGAACAGTTCGGCGGCGCCAACGGCGAACTGGCCGCGGCGATGCAGTATTCGATACAGGGCTTAAATTGCGAGGATCCTGATCGTAAGGATCTGCTGATGGACATCGGCACCGAAGAACTGAGCCATCTCGAAGTTGTAGGTACCCTCGCCCGCATGCATCTCAAACCATCCAAATTTGATCGTCAGGCTGCCGAGGCGGATCCGCTGATTGCGATTGCGGGCGGCGGAGGCGTGAATTTGTTCAATTCACAAGGAAACGCATGGACCGCGGATTACCTGAAAATCACAGGCGAGCTAGATGTCGACCTGCGCAGCAACATTGCCGCAGAAGCGCGAGCCAAGATCGTCTATGAGCGGTTGATCAATTTCTGCGACGACGCTGGTACCAAGGACGCCCTGCAATTCTTGATGACCCGCGAAATCACCCATATGAAGGCCTTCGCGCTGGCGCTCGAGAGCCTGGCCAAGCCAGCCCTCAGTATCGGCCGTATCGCGCCCACCCCCGGCCTCGTCGACCAGTTCTTCAACGATTCCACCGGTAGGGGCGATCACGGCGAGATCGACACCCGCGGTCCCTGGAATGAAGGTGGCGATTGGGTCTTCACGGAATCGCCAGCCATTCAGGCCGGAGACCCGGGACCAGCGACAGCGATCGTCACGGAAAGCTCGCCCCCGGCAGACGAGGCTGGCCTTAGCGACCTCCTGATCGACGAACTCCGCGACATCCTGCATGCGGAGAAGCAGCTGACCAAGGCGCTGCCCAAGATGGCCGAAGCGGCACGGTTCGACCAGTTGCGCGAGCTGTTCGAACAGCATCTGGCCGAGACCGAGAACCAGATCGAACGTATCAACGAGTGTTTCGAGCTTCTCGGCAAGTCCGCCCGCGCGAAGCCTTGCAAGGGCATGATGGGTTTGGTCGAGGAAGGTCAGGAGATCATGGCCGAGGGCGAACAGAAGGAAGATGCAGCCGCCGATTTGGCCTTAATCGGCGCCGCACAGCGCGTCGAACACTATGAGATCGCAGGCTATACTACTGCGCGCAACCTCGCCCAACAGCTGCGCCACAGTGCAATCGTCAGCTTGTTGTCAAAGTCGCTGGCCGAGGAGGAAAATGCAGACCAACTACTCAACCAGGTCGCCCGCTCGCTGATGTCGGTTGCAAAAATGCCGGACGCGATTGAGCGGGCTGAATAGTCAAGCATGAGAGGAATCGCGCACTCCCCGATGATCCGTCGCGCGTCCTCGGAGTGCGACGGATTTAACGTCTGGTCCGCGAAGCTATCGAGAACCCGAACTTGGCCACAGCAAGCGTCTTCGCGAGACGCCGGCCGGTAAGCGCCAGTTCGGCAGCGCCAATCCCATTTGAGCGGCGAGACTGCCGCGCCCTTTACGGGCATGAATAATGGCGGCCCTGCTCGGTCCGCGTGCCTTATCGGCAACTGACTTGGCCGTCACGTTCTCGCCGGCCAGGATCTTCGCCTCGAATGCGCCGCGCTGACTGCGGCAGCGACGGACTCGCCGGCGCCACGAGCGCGCCCAGTTCCGTGCCTTGCCTGTGACATCCGGGGCTTCCTGGGGAAATAAGATGCTTTGGGTCCAACTTGGGTCCGCGTTCGCATTGCGTTCGACGGGGCCTTACGGTAAGCGATTGAAATTCCTGATCTGGAAGGGTGGCCGAGTGGTTTAAGGCACCGGTCTTGAAAACCGGCGTGCCTGCAAGGGTACCGTGGGTTCGAATCCCACCCCTTCCGCCAATAGATCAATGATATCAGATCATTATTGGGGAAGGCGGACCCTTGAACGGTCCGCTCAAACGCCCTTCCCGCGTTCTTGCGGCAAGTTGCCCAACACTGATTAAGAAAATTGGAACCGTATTTTGCTCAATTGTGTTGGGGTTGCATTGGCACTGCTGGAGGCGACCAGAATGACGGATGAGCAGCTAGCTCTTCAGGCCGTTCGTGATGCCCAGGGCATACTTGAGGAATACTTGCAGCCGCGACCGCGCAATAACGAGCGGGTCATCCTTGATAGATTGGTGGAAGTATTGGAGCGGCCCGAGCTTCTGGTCGCCGTCAACCGGATGCAGCGCGGCCTGTAGGGGCCTCGCCGCCCGCCTCCGCCGCTTCACTGGCCTTTGCAAGTGCCAGCCAATCGGCTGCGAGCATCAGCCAGGCATCTTCGTCCGCCGGACAACGAGCCTCCGCTGCGCGGTCTTTGCATTCCTGAGCTAGCTGACGAAACCGGATCAAATCTTCCCTCATGGCGGAGCTACGCTCCAATTGAGCAAAAGTTGCAGAGGGCCAGTCACGATGAGCGAGACACCGGATATCCCGGCCTATTCCCGCGCCGGGACCAAATAAGTTGCGGCGGCGTCATATCCCCGTGGCATGTGTGTTGCACTTCAACGGGTACTGGGGATTTCAGGGGCCCAGGACGAAACAGGCGCCGTTGGGACAGCGTATTTCGAGCCCGGCGGCGTATCTTTTGAGGCACGCTTTCAGCGATCAAGCTCACGGTCCGGCCAGGGATTGCGGCCGTCCCTCAGCCACAGCAGTGCGTCGGTCCAGAAGCCGGCCGCGTGACCGTCGTGGAAGAGATCGAAATGACCGATGCTCTTGCGACCGTAATCCGACGGCTCGAGCAGCACGGCCGTGCGCGGCGTGCCGGTGTAGTAGCCCAGTGTGCGGCGGATCGCAGGCACGGTGCCGAGTTCGTCGTCCGACACGGCGATGGCGAGGATCGGCGCCGTGACCGCCGCCATCCGTGACAGAACCGCTTGCCGCTCGCCGCGCGGATGGCTGCGCTCGAAGCGAGCCCTGCGAAAACTCCATTCATTGGCAACGCCAGCGGGCAGATCCTCCAGCCAGCCGAGCCTGCGGCCGGGAAAGTAGCCGCAGAGGGCGGTCATGACGGGCATGGCGACATGCCATTTGAGGAACAGACCGGCCCGCCGGCGCGGCGCATAGTCGCCCCACCAGGCATATTGTGCGCCAACCGTCAGCATCCGCTCGATCAAGCCGGCGCTCTCGGCCAGGCCCGGCAGGAAACCGCCGATGCTGTGGCCGACGACGATCAGGCGAGCCGACGGCAAACGCTCACGCATGAAGCAAAGCGCCGCCTCGAAATCGAGTTCGCCCCAGTCGCGCCAGCGATAGCCGCAGCCTCGCAAGCGGGACGGCCGCGAAGCCCCGATGCCGCGATAATCATAGGTGAGGACGTCGAATCCATGGTTGGCCAGGAAGCATGCGTAGCGATGGTAATAGCGCGCCGCCACCCCTGTGGCCGCATTGACGATGATGCTGCCGAAGGGTGCGCCGGCCGGCGCAAGCCACAGATGAGCGCCGATCGTCACGCCGTCGCGGCAGGAAATCGTGACGGCCGTTCCATCCTCAATCGATATGCGTAGTGCCACCTTGGTCATGTCTGCGACGATAAGAGGTGGCCAGCGTTGTGTATATTCACTGGTCAGTATACATAAGCGCCCATGAGCGAGACTGGCCGTTCGACGCGTGAGCGCATTCTTCAAGCCGCCGGCAAGTTGTTCTATGGCGAGGGCATCCGCGCCGTCAGCGTCGATGCAGTGGCGGAGAAGGCCGGCCTCACCAAGCGGACGCTCTACTATCATTTCCGCAGCAAGGACGACCTGATCGCGGCCTATCTGGAGATCCGCGACCAGCCAAATCTGGCCCTGTTCAAGCGGTGGTTCGCCGAGGCCCAGGGCGATGTGGCCGCAAAGGTCGAAGCGATCTTCCGCAATCTGGCGCGGTCGGCGCGGCATTCCAAATGGAAAGGTTGCGGCTTCCTGCGCACCTCGGTCGAATTGGTCAACCTGCCCGGCCATCCGGCGATGGTGATCGGGCGAGCGCACAAGAAGCGTGTCGAGGACTGGCTCTGCTCGGTCTTCGAGGAGGCGATCGCCTCGCGCGAGGCCCGGCAACTTGCGCGGCAGATCATCCTGCTCATGGACGGCGCGTTTGCGGTCGTCCTGCTGCATCGCGATCCAACCTATATGGAAACTGCCGGAGCAGCGGCCGCCCGCCTCGTCCGCGGGATGGTGTCGACGCCGCGCAAGTCAATCAAGGCTGCCAAGATCGGGCGGACCATCCGGCCCCGGATTGGCTGACGCGCGATCGAGCGTTCCCGCCACCCGGCGCGCGACCGACGGCCAGCGCATCGTGCGGCGGATCGTTGCCGCTTTCGTGAAAAATGGTGCACATTTTGAGAAGCATGGTGCGACCAAATTCTGCATGACAGGCTGTGTTCGCGTTATCCGAACACCCGGTCGAAGCGAAGGATATCCAATGCGATTTGCGCTTTGCTTGGGCGTGCTGATCGTGCTGTGCGCGGCTGCCGAGGCGGCGACGATGCGTCGCGCCAGACATCCGGAGCGGCACTTTCGTCTCGAACAGCCCGTTGTTCCGGCTCCGCCCAAAGGCTTCGCCGTGCCCGGCTGGACCGACGAGGAAACGCGACAATGGATCAACGGCGCCTCGGGCCCCAAAGGCTAGAGCAAGGGCTGGTGAACGCGCGCCAGGCACGTCGCAGTAGCCAAGCTCGGCGCGGAATGCTACCCGACAAGGATGGCGGCAGTCCCCGATGCGCAGCTAGGCACAGGCAAAACAGGAAAACTGGGTTTCCTGCCGCGCCTCGAATCCTTGCGTGGCATCGCGGCGGTTTCGGTCGTCGGCTATCACATCACCAGCCAGTTCACCGACACCTACGTCACGGGCATGGCGCCGGTCGTGATGTTCTTCGTGCTCAGCGGCTTCGTGCTGGCGCGCTCGCTGCAGAACAATCCGAACCCGATCACGTTTCTGCGGCATCGCCTGTTCCGGCTCTTCCCCGCCGCGATCGGGGTGGTCGCGCTGCTGACGCTGCTGCATCATCAGTACGGCTTCTATGTCGGCTACGAAACGAAATTCGATCCGCTCAACATCGTGCTCAACGCGATCATGGTCCGCCACGACATCAACGGCGTGATGTGGTCGATGACGGTCGAGTGCTTTGCCACGCCGGTGATCCTGCTGTCGTTCTGGATCTTCCAGCACCTCGGCCCGCGGCCGCTCATGGTGTCGATCGCTGTCCTGTTCGGACTCTCGTTCTGGGGCGCCTATGTGCATCTGCTCGGCGGCATTGCCAACCTCGCGCCGCTCTACGCTTTTGTCGCCGGCGTGCTCTTGCAGATGCAGGGCGGGCGGACGGCCGAGCGGCTCCGCACGGCCGCTGTCTGGATCCTCTCGATCGCGGCCATCGCCCTGCTCTGCTTTTGCGGAGCACAGAAGCAGACTGCGCCGATCATTGCGCTGGAAACCCTGAGCTCCTCGCTGCTAGTGCTGCTGGTTGCCTTTCGAAGCGCGATCGGCCTGTTCGCCGTTCTCGATCTTCGTCTCGTCCGCTTCTATGGCCGTATCTCCTACAGCTTCTATCTGCTTCACCCGATCGGCATGTCGCTCGCCGCCCGGCTGCTCGACGCGAGGGATCTGCCCGTCCTGCTCGCGATCTCGGTGACGACGATCGCGGCCATCGCCCTGACGACGCCGATGGCCTGGTTCTCCTGGCGCTATATCGAGAAGCCCTTCATCGCGCTGAGCCGGCTGGCCGCAAAACAGCCGTCGCCGGCAAGTGCGATCGAACCTGGGGCAAGTGGTGTCTCTTGCACCGACATCAGAGAACGATGTCGAGGAGGCGCCGAAGATACTCTAAACACCTTTGGAAACGAGTGACGAGATCAACATTGCCCGGAGCAAAACACCCCAATTGTTCGGATGCACTCCGTCGTGCGTGAGGGCCCGATGGTTGGCCTTGCCGACGCCGCTTGAACTGAAAAGATCAAGACATTGGATGCGGTTTATTTCTGCCACCCGCAGCATGGCGGCGACGTAGTCGCGGAGAAAAACTCCCACCTCATTCGGATATACGTCGCTGTCGCGATCGTCGTAGGTCGGTAACCACCACGGCGTGATCAGAAAGATCCGCGCCGTAGGGCAGGATTTCCTGAGGAGCGCGATCGAATGGTTGAGAGCTCCTTTGAAGGTCTCGCGGCCTACGTCATCGTCCGAGCCGATCGGACGATCGTAGCGGAATTCATTGGCGCCATACTCCAGGCCAATGTGAGTGACGCCTGAAAAATTCGTCGCTTGCAGGTTGCCGAGAGACGAGTCGCGGACCGGCTCTCCGGTTCGTTTTTGTGCAGACCAATCGCCTGAGGCGATCGAGCTGGCGATGGCGTAGAGTGAAACGGGGTCGAGTGACGGAAATTTATGTTGACCTGCGCACGAGCCAGGAAAGGCGCCGTTTATGGCGAACATTCCGAGCCGCTCGCCTATGATGCTCGGTGCGGCTCCGCCATGGGTCGAGCCGGTGCCGGCACTGATGCTGGTTCCGAGCTGAAGATAACAACCGCCACGCATGGTATTCCGGCTGCCAGCCCAAAAGGCTGTGCCCAGCAGGCCTGCCGCGCCGATCCCCAATGTCTTGAGAAAAGCCCGCCGCTCCATATTCGGGCTCTCTAGCATCGACGACTTCGTCCGGGCAACTTTCGGGGTAGTTTCGTTTGCACTTCCAAGCAACCCATCCGCAGCTATGAACCGATGCTGGTCTTGACCTGGAATCCGAGACAGCGGCTATCCGGGTTTCCCCGCGCCCCGCCACTACTCCACTCCTGTGCGGATGACAAAATGGATTCCGTCGCATCGTCCCGGAACGTCAGCGGAGAAAAATTCGCCAGCGATTCCAAGGCGGTTTGCCCCGTCCCAGCAATCGGCACTATGACACCGGGCGTCTCATCCAAATGAGGGGCGGCGCGATCATCACGAACGTTGCGGTGAGATGCGTGGACGCGGGTGTTGCGAGTGGCGAGCACGACTATCCGTGGATGGCGAAGTCGACTTTCCCTGCGCCCTCCGATATCGAGGAGGTGAAACGCAAAGCTCGGGCACGCGATGCCGGCAGAACGCGGAGTCACATCCCTCATCTACACTCCACCGTCATGCCCGCGAAGGCGGGCATCCAGTAGCCGGCAGCCTCTCGACTCAAAACACTGCCCTCTCTGGAATACTGGATCGTCCGCTTTCGCGGACGATGACAGCGGAGAGCTGTTTGAAATTTGAATCGGACTCGTAGGATGGTAGAGCGAAGCGAAACCCATCATTCGCGAGACTTGCTCCATCGCGATGGGTTTCGCTTCGCCCTACCCCGCCCCAGCCGCGACGCATATTCGATCGCTTCGGTCAGGCAATGTCAGGCAGTGCCGGGGTCGACGGAGGCCCGGACGGATCGATGGCCTTGCTGAGCCGCCCGACCTCCTGCGCGAAATGCGGCCAGAAGCCTTAATTGCTGCATGATGCTGTGCCGGAAATGGGGGCACGTCGTAGGCGCCGCCTTCGCTGGACGCAATCCAGCAATGGCGATGCCCCCCGGCTTTACGCTAGAATGTGCGTTGCTCCAATGCAGGAGGTGTGGCGATGCCGAGAAAGGGAATCACCGGCCACGACGAATGGGTCATCACCGAGGCGCTGGCGACGGCGCTGGTCGCCCTCGAACAGCTTCCGCCCAAACACCAGCCGCGACCGCATATGGAAGACATCCGAAAATTGCTTGCCGCCGGCTGCGATCGCGGAACCGTCACCCTGCACCTGGCCCAGGCCAAGTGCCGGCTGTTTCCGGACGCCGATCCGCTGGCGATCTACGAGGAATACGGGCTCAGCGACGGCCAAGGCTAAGACTTTAAAGGGTGAGACCTTAGCGGCTGATCCGCCAGATCGTGCCGTTGGCGTCCTCGGTGATCAGCAGGGCGCCGTCGCGCGCCACGGCGACCCCGACCGGGCGTCCCCAGACCTCGGAATCGTTGATGACGAAGCCGGTCGCGAAATCCTCGTACTCGCCGGTCGGCACGCCGTCCTTCAGGCGGATGCGGATCACCTTGTAGCCCGTGCGCTTCGATCGGTTCCACGAGCCGTGCTGGGCCGCGAAGACGTCGCCGCGATATTCGGCGGGGAAGTTCTGGCCGTCATAGAATGCGAGGCCAAGCGACGCGGAATGCGCCTGCAAGAGCACGTCGGGGACCGTGATCTTGTCCTTGAGGTCGGGGCGCGCGCCGACATGCCGAGGATCCTCGTTGGCGCCGATGTAGAACCACGGCCAGCCATAGAACGCGTTCTCGCGGACGCGGGTCACATAATCGGGCACGAGGTTGTCGCCGAGGCCGTCGCGCTCATTGGTCGAGCACCACGGCACGCCCGTTTGCGGCTGGATCGCAAGCCCGACGCAATTGCGGATGCCGGTGGCAAAGATGCGCTGGTTCCTGCCGTCGGGATCGAAGGCAAGCACCGCGCCACGATCGGTCTCGTTGCCCCAGGCGGCGCCCAGCGGGCGCTCGCGGCTCCAGGCTTGCAGGCCTCCCGGAGGGCTACCCATGCCCTCCCCCGAATTGCCTGCGGAGCCGACCGAGACCAGCATCCGCGCATTGTCAGGCGTAAAGACAAGGTCGCGGGTCGAGTGACCCCAGCCATGCGGCAGATTGACGACGACCGTCTCCGGCTTTCCGGAAGCCTTGAGGTCGCCATTGCGATAGGCAAAGCGGACCACGCTTCCGGTGTTGGCGACGTAGAGCCATTGCGGATTGTCGCCACTCGGAAAGAATGCCATGCCGAACGGACGATCGAGGCCGGTGGCGTAGACTTCGTTGACCGACGGTTTGGCTGCCCCATCGGCGGCGCGCAGCAGGCGGATGCGCCCGGCGCGTGTCTCGGCGACGAAGATGTCGCCATTCGGCGCGGTCTTGATGATCCGTGGGCCGTTCAAGCCGTCAACGAACAGCTCGGCCTTGAACCCTGGCGGCACCTGCGGAATTGCGGAGGACGGCCGCGGCGCGACCCGCGACATGTTCGCAGTCGATGGCGTCGCGCCGGGCTTGGGCAGATCCCGCGGCGTGATCAGGCGCAGGGTGCCGGGCTTGTCACGCTGCCAATCGCCATAGGCGTCCGGTCCCTTCAGCACAGCCGGCTGTGCGCTTGCACCAGGCGGGATCATCAACGCGAGCAAGCTCGCAATCGCGACGCGTATTGCAATGGGCTTCCAGAGCATTTCACATCCTCACGCGAGATGACGATCTCGCGAACGCGCATCCATAGCGCAGAACCTTGGTAGGCTCATTTCACAATCTCGTCTGAGGTTGCGGCGATTTGGCCGTCAATGTCCTCTTGCCGGCGCCTTGAGATCGATCGAGCGCATGATCAGCGCGAGCGGGATCATCAGGGCGCCAATGACAGCCAGCGTCCAGAACACATCGATATAGGCGAGGAAATCGACTTGGCGCTGCAAGGTCTGGCCGACCCAGGCGATCGCCTGCGAGGCCGCATCGGAGGCGTTGGAGCCCTGCGCCTGGAAATAGCGCGTCATCGCGTCGATGGTCTGCTGGTAGCCGATGTCGGACGGCGCGGCATGCTCGACCAGCCGGCTCTGATGGAATTGCTGGCGCTGCGCCAGGACGGTTTGCGCCAACGCTACTCCCATCGAGCCGCCGATGTTGCGGGCAACATTGATCAGCGCCGAAGCCTGATTGGTCTTGTCCGGCGGTACGCCGTCGTAGGAGGCCGTCGTCACCGGCAGGAACAGGAATGGCAGGCCGATGCCGAGGAAGATGCGCGACCACGCCGCGTAGCCATAGGTGATATCGGGCGTGAGGCCGGTGAGATGCCACATCGAGAGCATTACGATGGTCGCACCGACGATGATCAGGTATTTCGGCTGCACGATGCCCACGAGCCTGCCCACGATCGGCATCATGATCATCGTGAAGATGCCGCCCGGCGACAACGCGAGCCCAGCGAGCATCGCAGTGTAGTTCACCTCCGCCTGCAGCAATTGCGGCAGGATCTGAGTGGTCGAGATCAAGACCGCGCCAGTGCCGAGCATCACCAGGAAGCAGGCTGCGAACTGCCGCCGGCCCAGCAGGCGGAGCTCGATGATGGGATCGTTGCGGGTCAGTTCCCAGGGGATCAGCGCCAGCAGGCAGAAGCCTGAGATCAGCGCAAAGGCCAGGATCATGTTGGATCCGAACCAGTCATTGCGCTGGCCTTCGTCGAGCACGAATTCGAGCGAGCCGAGTCCGATCGCGACCAGCACGAAGCCGACATAGTCGACGCGGAGTCCCTTGCGGAGCAACTCTCGCCGTTCTTCCTCCGCTCCGGACGGTTCCTTGACCAGCGTCCCCACCAGGAACAGGGAGATCAATCCCATCGGTCCGTTGATCAGAAACACCCAGTGCCAGGTATAGGTATCGGTGATCCAGCCGCCGAGTGTCGGCCCGATCACCGGCGCCACCACTACGGCGATGCCGTAGATCGCAAAGGCCTGACCACGCTTGGCCGGTGGAAACGAGTCGGCGAGGATCGCCTGCTCGGATGTCGCCATCCCTCCCCCGCCGAGTCCTTGCAGGATGCGGAACAGCACCAGGGATTCCAGACTCCAGGCAAACCCGCACAGCAGCGAAGCCACGGTAAAGGTGGCCACGCACATCATGTAGAAGCGCTTGCGCCCGATGACGGTCGAAAGCCAGCCGGAAATCGACAGCACGATCGCGTTGGCGACGAGATAGCTGGTGATGACGTAAGTGCTCTCGTCGATGCCGACCGCCAGCCCGCCCGCGATATGGCGCAGCGCGACGTTGGCGATCGTCGTGTCCAGCACCTCCATGAAGGTCGCGATCGAGACGACGAAGGCGATCAGATAGGGATTGTGTCCGCCGGCCGCCGAGCGCTCCGCCGACCAGCCGCCGGCCTGCGTCGCGTCAGTCATCGCACCTTCGTCCAGGGTACGACCGACATGCCGGGGCCGACGGGAACGTCATCGGGCCAATGATCGACCACGATCTTCACCGGCACGCGCTGCACCACCTTGACGTAGTTGCCGGTGGCGTTCTCCGCCGGCAGCAGGCTGAACACCGTGCCCGAACCGGGCTGCACCGAGTCCACGCGCCCGGTCAGCCTGCGGTTTGGATAGGCGTCGATCGTGAATTCGACGGGTTGGCCCGGACGCATGTCGCGAAGCTGGGTCTCCTTGTAGTTCGCCACGATCCAGACCTCGTCGGGCACGAACATCATGATGCTCTGCCCGGCCGTCGCAAGCATCCCCTTGGCGCCGCTGAGCTTGACGACGCGCCCGGACTGCGCCGCCGTGACGTTGGTGTATTCGAGATTGAGCTTGGCCTGATCGCGCTGCGCCTCCGCCTGCTGCAGCGATGCCTTGGCACTCTCCCGTTGGGCCTGCAGCGGCTTGATCCCGAGCTCGGCGACAGTGACTGCGGTCTTTGCACGGGTGGTATTGGCCTGCTGCGCCTCGAGATCGGACTTGGTCTGTTGCTGACGTTGCAGCGTGCCGGCGCCCTTCTGCAGGAGATCATCGGCGCGCGCGGCTTCCTGCTGGGCAAATTGCAGTTGCGCTTCGGCCTGCGCGAGCTGCGCTTTTGCCTGGTCGATCTGGGCCTGTTGGCTGTCGATCTGGGCCTCGATATTGGCGATATTGGCCCGCGCTGCTGCGACCTGCCCCTCCGCCTGCTCGACCGCGATCCTGTAGTCGCGATCGTCGATACGGGCGAGCAGATCGCCCGCATTGACATGCTGGTTATCCGTGACGGGTACGTCGACAAGGTAACCGCCGACCTTCGGCGCGATCGAGAAGCTGCGCGCCGCGATGAAAGCATCATCGGTAGATTCGTAGTTACGAACTTCGAGCCAGTAGATGCCGCCGCCGATCAGCGCAGCCAGGAGAACGCAAGCGCCTGCAATCGCGAGCAACCAGTGCTCGCGGAGCCGATCGAGCATTGACGGCCCGTCGGGCGTGGTCGGCGGACTGTCGCGCGTTTCGCTGACGTCCCTGAGTTCAGGCTTCTGCTCGGGAGCGCGTTCCGGAGGCCGTGTTTCTTCCGCGGACGGCCCACGCTCTCGGGTCGTGGCATCCACTGCAGCACCTCAAGCGAAGGAGATCATTTGCAATCGATCTGGCTAACCAAGCGGTCAGAACATGGTTCCCGCGAAGCCATCGATCGGGCGTAGTTGGCGATTGGAACCCTCGCGCATACCGACGGTTCTCAGTGCTTCATTGCACTCCAGATATCGCGGGGTTCGCTATGTCCCAGACCGTCGGTGATTTCGTCGTTCAACGGCTTCATGATTGGGGCGTGGAGCACATCTTTGGTTATCCGGGCGACGGCATCAACGGCGTGTTCGGCGCGCTCAATCGCGCTGGCGGAAAGATCCAGTTCATCCAGGCGCGGCACGAGGAGATGGCGGCATTCATGGCGTCCGCCTATGCCAAATTCTCAGGCCGGCTCGGTGTGTGCATCGCGACCTCGGGCCCCGGTGCCTCGCATCTCGTCACCGGGCTCTATGATGCGCTGATGGACCATCAGCCGGTGCTCGCGATCGTCGGGCAGCAGGCGCGCAACGCGCTCGGCGGCCAGTACCAGCAGGAACTCGATCTGGTCTCGATGTTCAAGGACGTCGCCGGCGCCTATGTCGCGCAGGCCTCATCGCCCGCCCAGGCGCGACATCTGATCGATCGCGCCGCGCGTATCGCGCTGGCGCGCCGCACCGTCACCGTGATCATCCTGCCGAACGATCTTCAGGATCTGTCTTACGAGGATCCGCCGCGCGCGCATGGCACGTTGCACTCGGGCATCGGCTATAGCGCGCCGAAGACGGTGCCGCACGACGCAGATCTCGATCGTGCGGCCGAAGTCCTCAATGCCGGCAGCAAAATTGCAATGCTGATTGGCGCCGGCGCCCTTGGTGCTGCGGATGAGGTGATCGCCGTCGCCAACAGGCTATCCGCCGGCTGCGCCAAGGCCCTGCTCGGCAAGGCCGCCCTTCCCGATGACCTGCCCTGGGTCACCGGTTCGATCGGACTGCTAGGAACCGAGCCGAGCTATCGGCTGATGACGGAATGCGACACGCTGTTGATGGTCGGGTCGGCATTTCCCTATTCCGAATTCCTGCCACAGGAAGGCAGCGTCCGTGGCGTCCAGATCGACATCGATGCGAGCATGCTGTCGATCCGCTTCCCCATGGAAGTCGGCCTCGTCGGCGATGCCGCCGAAACACTGCGTGCGTTGCTGCCGCGGCTTCGCCAGAAGCCGGCCGACGGCTGGCGCAGCGGAATCGAGGAAAATGTCAGGAGCTGGTGGAAGACGCTCGAGGACCGGGCGATGCAGCCCGCCAACCCGGTCAACCCGCAGCGCGTGACCTGGGAATTGTCGCCGCGGTTGCCGGAGCGTGCGATCATCACCAGCGACTCCGGCTCCTGCGCCAATTGGTACGCGCGTGACCTGAAGATGCGCCGGGGTATGAAAGCATCGCTGTCCGGCGGGCTGGCGTCGATGGGCGCCGCGGTTCCTTATGCGATCGCCGCCAAGTACGCGCATCCGGACCGCCCAGTGATCGCGCTGGTCGGCGACGGCGCGATGCAGATGAACAACATGGCCGAACTGATCACGGTCGCAAAATACTGGCGCGAGTGGAAAGATCCGCGCTGGATCGTCTGCGTCTTCAACAACGAGGACCTGAACCAGGTGACGTGGGAGCAGCGGATTATCAACGGTGATCCGAAATTCGAGGCGTCGCAGCGAATTCCCAACGTCTCCTATTCCCGCTTTGCCGATCTGATCGGATTGTACGGCATCTATGTCGACCATCCAGACCAGGTTGCGTCAGCCTGGGATCAGGCGCTCGCGAGCAAAATTCCGGTCGTACTGGAAGTGAAGACGGATCCCGAAGTGCCGCCCCTGCCGCCGCACATTACGTTCGAGCAGGCGAAGAATTTCTCGATCGCGCTCGCCAAGGGCGATCCCGACGAGGTCGGCGTCCTCAAAGGTACGGCACGGCAGGTGCTGGAGAGTGTTCTGCCTGGAAAGAAGTAACGGTACGCTGGAGACAATGGCGCGTATTCTGATCGGGACATCGGGCTGGCACTACGAGTCCTGGCGCGGGCCCTTCTTCCCGAAAGGCCTGCCGCTCAAGAACCAGCTTCGCTACTATGCCGGCCAGTTTCCGACCACGGAATTGAATGGCGTCTTCTATCGCACGCCGACGCCGGACGCGGTGAAGGGCTGGCGCGAGCAGACCGACGAGGATTTTGTCTTCGCCTGGAAGGCGTCCAAGTTCATCACGCATTGGAAGCGCCTGTCGGAGAACTCGGTGAACAGCCTCGAGCTGCTCGAAGACCGGCTATCGCTGCTCGGCAACAAGGCGGGCCCGATCCTGTTTCAACTGCCGCCGCAGTTTGAGATCAACCAGGATCGCCTCGCCTCCTTCCTCAAACTGCTGTCGAGGAAGCGCCGTTACAGTTTCGAGTTTCGTCACCCGAGCTGGTACGCGCCGAAGATCATGCGCCTGCTGTCTGACGCAAATATTTCGCTGTGCATTTCGGACCACCACGACGCGCCGGCGCCGTGGCGGCGCACCGCCGATTTCGTCTATGTCCGGGGCCACGGCCCTGGCGGTCGCTACAAGGGCCATTATCGCGGCCCGACATTGGCCGAGTGGGCCAAGCGCATCAACTCCTGGAAGAGGCAGGGCTGCGACGTCTATGTCTATTTCGACAACGACCAGAAGAGTGCCGCCCCCGCCGACGCGGCAAAGCTGCGACAATTGATTGGAGGGAAGCAATAGGAACCTCGCGAACCGCATGATGTTGATCGGAAACAGCTGCTCACGCGGCTTCGGATAATTCGAGGAGGATAAATTGGGATTGCTTTCGAAGGATATCAAAACGATGGACGACCTGCTCCTGCACGGCCTGCAGGATATTTATTATGCCGAGCAACAGATCACCAAGGCGCTGCCGAAGATGATCGAGCTCGCTACCAACCGCGATCTGACGCTGGGCCTCAAGAACCATCTTGAAGAGACCAACAAACAGATCGAGCGTCTTGATCAGGTATTCAAGAAGCTCGACAAGCAGCCATCGGGCACCGATTGTCCGGCGATCGATGGTCTGATCGAGGAAGCCAATGAGATTGCCGGTGAGATCGAGGATAAGTCCGTACTCGATGCCGCGATCGTGGCGAGCGCGCAGGCGGTCGAGCACTACGAGATTTCCCGCTATGGCACGCTGATCGCGTGGGCGGAAGAGCTCGGCCATGACGACATCGTGCGCTTCCTCAACACCAATCTGAACGAGGAAAAGGCCGCAAATACCAAGCTCAACACCATTGCGCTACGCAAGGGCGTCAATCGCAAGGCGGCCAGTTGAGCGCGTGAAAATCTGGGTCAAAAAAATGCCGGCTCGTGGCCGGCATTTTTCTTGACCGCGACGATCGTCATCGGCCGCCCGGCTGCTTGCCCATATTGTTGTTGGTACCGGGACCGACATTACCCTGGCTTGAAGGATTGGCTGCGCGGCCCGAGCCGTCGCCGGTGCCGGTCGTCATGCCTTTCCTGCTCGGGTGCGTACTCGTATGCGGTGTCGCGCCAGGCCCGACATTGCCCTGGCTGGATGCACCGGGCGCCGGTTGCGCTTGCTGCGCGAACGCGCCGCCGGCTGACAACGCAAGAATACACGCAGAGGCCAGAATGATCTTCTTCATCAGTTTCTCCTGGAGTTGAAGTGCGGCCTCAACCCGGCGCAGCCTGAAGGCGTTCCTATCGCCGCGGACGCAAGTTCGTGTACTTCGGAAGCCATGCCCAACAGATAAAGACCCCGCCAGTTATTTGCATAACCGACGGGGTGCTTTTCGGAGCTTTTTCTTCTTTCGGATCTCTCCGTCCGAAGTTATTTGCTCCGTCCCGCCAACGTCCGTGTGTTGTGGTCGTTCCCAATTTTCTGGAGCGTTCATCCAGAGCATATGAACCGGAACTCTAGACGTTTGTCTTGGTGCATTTCTTTACGCGAACCGGTGCCCGCTTTGCTCGAAAAGCGTCTAGTGGATGATGTCCAGCGGCAATCGGCAGATCTCGTCGCCATCTTCGTTGGTGACAAGGATCGAGTAGTGCCGGTTCTTCAGATCCGGATGTTCGCCGAGCAGCCGCCGCGCGATGTCATCGGCCGAATCCATGGCGGCGATGTCGTCAGGGAGTTCCGCGCCGCCTTGATCAGCGACGGTCTTCCTGTTGACGAGGTCGAAATGATAGAGCGGCATTTATCGCTCCGGTCGTGCATCATCTCACCAGAATAGGCACGGCGGTCCGATTTGGTTCCCGGCCGCGACGCGCTGTCCTATCCAGATCAAAATCCCGCCGGTCCGAAGGAACGCCGGTCCGCAACGTCGGTTAGCCGCTAAACAGCGACAGCGAGGTCTGCCATGAGAGTTTGCGATGCGATGACCCCCGACGTTCAGCTCTGCACTCCCGAGGACAGCTTGAAGGATGCGGCGGAGGCCATGGGCGCGCTCGGCGTCGGACTGCTACCGGTCGCCGAGAACGACCGCCTGGTCGGCATGGTGTCCGACCGCGATATTGCGGTTCGTGGCATCGGCATGGGCCGCGGACCGGAGGCCCGGATCCGGGACGTCATGACTACGGAAGTGAAGTACTGCTTCGAAGATCAGGATATCGATGAGGTCACGGCAAATATGGGCGAGATCCAGGTCAGACGCCTGCCTGTGCTCAATCGCGATAAGCGGCTGGTCGGCATCATTGCGCTTGGCGATATCGCGCAAGCCAAGGGCGGTGACGGTGCGGGCGTGGCGCTGAGCGAGATTTCTCGTCCCAGCGCCCAGCATGCACAGCTCTAGCGATGCGCGAGCATCAGCACGACAAGTTCGGCCTCAACCTTGAGCTGGTTTGCGCCACACTGGCGATTGTCAGTGCGGCGCTGCTCACGGGAATGCTGAGATATCTGTTGGGATGAACAGTCCCCGTCATGCGCGGCGGACCGCCGGCCCGTCGCCGATCTCGTTCGGGCGCTTGCGAATGTCTCTGTATTTGCCGACTGTCCTGATCGCTGTCGGGATCATCGTCACCTTGGGCGCGATCGCCTACTCGCGAATGATCTACGTCGAGTCCGACTAGATCTTACGTTCCGGAGGATAGGACCGGAGGGACAGTCTCGTCCGTCGCGATCTGCGGCTCGTCCCTCGTCTCGAACGTCATCGACAGGCCGCCCGTCGGATCGATAGCGCGCTCAAGCCATTTGATCGACTCTTCGATCCAGTGATCGCTATTTGCCGGGTCGGCTTGCGCTCTCGCCCGGCAGGCATCGGCCTGCGCCAGACAGGCAGCTTTGCGATCCATCGTCATCTCAGCGCGGCGATTGCAGTCCGGGTGACGTCAACCACTCATTCAGATGAGCGGCGGTTTCCGCCTGCCTTGCCTTCTTCAGCAATGCATCGCGTGCTTCACCTTGCGGCAACTGCTCTGCTGCAGCGCGCGCTTCGTCCGCCGCTCTCTGAAGCCGCTCGTCGAACGGCACGCTGTTCTTTCTTCGATTGCGTTTTGCCGTCATGGAAGTCTCCTGCTTCGCGAATGAGTACAGAATCGCGCTTTAAACAACCTATCGTCGCTAACTCAGGTTATTCCGCGCGAACAAAAAGACCGGCTGGGCGGAGAACGAATCGATCTGAAAATCGTCTACCCTGACGATCGTCATTCCTTCCGTAACCAAGGCTTGCCGTAGACTAAGGCTTGGCCTGCATGGCGGCTTCGCCCGGCTCCCGTGCCGGCACGCTCACATGCACTTCGTGACCCTGCCGAATTGCCAGCGATGCAGCGGCGATGGCCGACTCGAATGCGGACTCCTTCGTCGCATATTCACCGTTTACGACACCGTCGTGCAGCACCCCCCATTGGTCGCGAATCGGTACGATGGCGTATTGCGCAAGTCCCATCTTCCTCTCCGTTGCAGATGTCTTCGCGATCACTTCTTGTCGGGATTGTTCGGGCGAACGACCGTGTTGGTCTCAGGCATCCTGTCCCTGCCCTCATCGGCATTGTCGTCCCGCCCGCCCGAAGTCGATGTCCCGCTGCCGCTTCGGCTGGGTCTGGTTGCGCTGCCGGTCGTCGGCGCAGAGCCTGGTGTTGCGGAGCTCGCGGCCGGGTCTCCCGTGGTCGATCCGCGCCCGCTTGGAGCGCCACCCGCTTGCGCCAGTGCAAGCGTGGAGCACAGTGTGAGTCCGAAAGCCAAAGAAAGTCGTGTCAGTTTCATCGCGAACCATCCTTGAGATGTCGATGAAACTAATCAGCCACGAACGAGAACGTTCCTAATTGCGGTTCCCGATGCCCGATCTGTCGTAGTCACGCGGAGCGTGAACTGAGTGCCGGCTCCGGTCCTGGCGCATTCACGTCCCGATAGGGAATCGCTTCCGTGCGCGGCTTTCCCTGCAGCGGCACCGTGAGCCGGCAGACCAGGCCTTCCGGACGCCAGTCGAAATCGGCCTTGCCGCCGAGTTGGGTCTCGATGCTGGCGATCACGCTTCTCGTGCCGAATCCCTTTGACGTCGGCTTGGTCACGCGTGGACCACCCGTTTCGACCCACGCCAAGATCAGCTTGTCGCTTTGCACTTCCCAGGTGATGCCGAGCCGGCCCGGCAGCGCGGACAGGCTGCCATATTTCGCGGAGTTGGTGACGAGCTCGTGCAGCGCCAGCGCCAGGGTCTGCGCCGTGGCCGGCTCGAGCTGGACTTCCGCACCCTCATACTGGATTTGTCCGGCTTCCGAATAAGGCGCAACCTCTTCGGCGACCAGTCGCCGGATTTCAGCGCCTTGCCAGCTCGACAGCGACAGCACGGTGTGAACCCGCGCCAGCGCCGTGATGCGGCCTTCAACCGCCTGCACATAGGCGTTGACGTTCTGCGCACGCGTCAACCGCACGATCGACTGCGCCAGCGCCAATGCGTTCTTGGCGCGATGATCGACTTCACGCGTGAGCAGGCTCTGCCGTTCTTCGGCGCGCTTGCGGTCGGTGATGTCGACGGTGACGCCACTGACGCGCACCACCCGGCCGTTTCTGTCGGTGGTCGCTGCCGCCGTGCCGACGCACCAGCGCACCTCCCCATCGGGGCGGATGATGCGGAATTCAGCCTCGTATGATTTCACGCCCTTCGCGAATTCGGTCCAAGCCTCGCGCAAGCCGTCGAAATCCTCGGGATGAAACAGCGCCTGAATGTTGGCGGAGTTCAGCTCGAAGCTCTTGGCATCGACGCCGAAGATCTTGTACTGGCCGTCGTCCCACATCCAGTCGCCGTTGACCCAATCCCAGTCCCAGGAGCCCATCTTGCCGGCGGCAATCGCCATGCTGCGGCGCTGTTCGCTTTCGACCAGCCGTGCGGTCGACTGCTCGAGCTCAGCGGTGCGCGCACGGACGCGGTCCTCAAGCTCGGAATTGAGCCGCTCCAACTGCCGGGTCTTGCGGTAGAGCTCGGCGAATACGCGGATCTTGGCGCGCAGCACTTCCGGCACCACCGGCACCGGAACGTAGTCGACCGCGCCCATCTCATAGCCGCGCAGCCGATCGAAATCGCTGACCTGGATCGCCGAGATGAAAATCATCGCGGTCTTCTGGAAGCGCGGATGCTCGCGGATCATGGCCGCGAGCTCGAAACCGTCGAGCTCGGGCATGCAGACGTCGACCAGGATGACGGCAACCTCGTTCTTGAGCAGAAACTCGAGCGCTTCCCGCCCCGACGCGGCCACCACCAGATTCTCGCCGAGCTCCTTCAGGATCACTTCATAAGCCAGCAGCTTCGCCGGCTGATCGTCGACCAGAAGGATGTTTACCTTTTCGTGGTCCATCATCTTCATGCCGCTTCAGCGATGTAGCCACATGCGGATGGCGAGCAGCAATTGCTCGGTATTCACCGGCTTGGCTAGATAGTCCGACGCGCCCGCTTCCAGGCATTTTTCACGGTCGCCCTTCATCGCCTTCGCGGTCAACGCGATGATGGGAAGACGGGCAAGCGTCGCATTCTGCCTGATCACGCCGATGGTCTGATAGCCGTCCATCTGCGGCATCATGATGTCCATCAGGACGATGGCAATCTTGGGATTGGACTCGACCAGCGCGATCGCCTCGTGGCCGGTCGTCGCCGTCAATACCTTCATACCGCGACGTTCGAGCACGCTGGAAAGCGCGAAGATGTTTCGCGCATCGTCGTCGACGAGAAGCGCCGTCTTGCCAATCAGATCCTCATCTGAACTGTTAAGTTTCTCGAGCATCCTCTGTTTTTCAATCGGCAATTCCGTGATG
Source organism: Bradyrhizobium sp. BRP22 (assembly GCF_020194175.1). Lineage (GTDB taxonomy): Bacteria > Pseudomonadota > Alphaproteobacteria > Rhizobiales > Xanthobacteraceae > Bradyrhizobium. The sequence goes on from NZ_JADYVX010000007.1 coordinate 246,488, forward strand.
ACACGGTGCAAGAACAGTGACGTTTCGTCCAGCAGACGCTCCGGCGATTCGACGCCTTTTACGACAATGCTGCGCGCCATCGTATGAAGCTCGGCATCCTCCTCGGCCGAGAGTTCCCGTCCGGTGAACACCACGATCGGAACATTGGCCAGGCTTTCGTCCTTGCGGATTTCGTCCAACACCTCAAAGCCGCTCATGTCCGGCAGCCGCAGATCCAGCACGACGCAGTCGCAAGGATTGCTCCGCAAGGTGGAAAGAGCCCCCGCTCCCGTGCCCGCGGTGACGATCTCGACGTCCTTGTGATCCAGCAGTTCCTTGATGCTGAGCTGTTCGGCGGGATTATCTTCCACGATCAGAAGCCGCTTGCGCCGGGGCCTTGCATATTCCTTGATCTGGGCAAGCGCCGCGCTGACGCCCTCGGTCGTGGTGGGCTTGTTGACGAAGGAGAAGGCGCCGCGCGCCAGCGCATGCTGCCGGTCCTCGTCGAGCGTGATCACCTGCACCGGAATGTGCCGCGTCAGCGGATTGTGCTTGAGCTGGCTCAGCACGGTCCAGCCGAGCATGTCGGGCAGGAACACGTCGAGCGAAACCGCGGTCGGCTGGAACTGCTTGGCCAGGTCCAATGCCTCGGCCCCGTGGTTCGCGACCAGGACCTTGAAGCCTTTGTCTCGCGCGAGATCGACCAGGACCCGCGCATAGTGCGGGTCGTCTTCGACGATCAGGAGGATCATGTCTCCGGGCTCGAGATCGAGCCGATCGTCGAGCACCTCGGCAGCAACGCGCTCCTGCGTTGCGGGCGCCTGCAGCGCCGGAGCACCCCCCTGCGACAAGGGCAGCGCCGGCGGCACGCGAAGTGCACCGCTTGGGCCGGAATATTTCAGCGGCAGATAAAGCGTAAAGGTGCTGCCCCTGCCGGGCGCGCTCCGCAGATGGATCTCGCCGCCGAGCAGGCTCGCAAGTTCGCGGCTGATGGCAAGGCCCAGGCCCGTGCCGCCATATTTGCGGCTGGTGCCTGCGTCCGCCTGCTGGAACGCTTCAAAGATCAGCTTCTGCTTGTCCAGGGGGATGCCGATGCCGGTATCGCTCACCTCGAAGGCGACGACCGCCGGCGCGGTGTTGAGGATCGGATGTTCGGCGCTCCAGCCGCCGACTGCGGCCGAGACGGTCAGCTTGACGCCACCCTCGGCGGTGAATTTGAAGGCGTTCGACAACAGGTTCTTCAGCACCTGCTGCAGGCGCTTGGAGTCGGTGACCATGCTGCGGGAAAGCGTCTCGTCGACCTCGATGCTGAACAACAGATGACGGTTTTCCGCCTCGTGCCGGAACGGCCGGCCCACGGTTTCGAGCAGGCTCGATGTCAGGATTTCCTCGGCATCCACGGTGACGGTACCGGACTCGATCTTCGAGAGGTCGAGGATGTCGCTGATCAGGTTGAGCAGGTCGGTGCCCGCGCCGTGGATGGTACGGGCGAATTCAACCTGTTTCGGCGACAGATTGCCATCCGGATTTTCCGACAGTTGATGGCCAAGGATCAGGATACTGTTCAAGGGCGTGCGCAACTCGTGCGACATGTTGGCCAGGAATTCGGACTTGTATTTCGAGGTCAGTGCAAGCTCGCTCGCCTTCTCTTCCAGAGCGCGGCGCGCCTGCTCGATTTCCTGGTTCTTGCGCTCGACCTCGACGTTGCGTTCGGCGAGCTGCTGTGCCTTCAGTTCAAGCTGCTCGTTGGTCTGCTGCAACTCCCGCTGCTGCGTCTGAAGCTCGCCGGCGAGCTGCTGCGACTGCTGCAGCAGACCTTCCGTCTGCATCGTCGCTTCAATACTGTTGAGCAGGATGCCGACGCTGTCGGTAAGCTGTTCGACGAATGTGATCTGCGAGGCGGTGAACGACGCGAGCGAGGACAACTCGATCACGGCCTTGACCTGGTTCTCGAACAGCACGGGGAACACGACCACGTTCTTCGGCAGCACCCGCATCAGCGCCGAGTTGACCGGCACCACGTCACCCGGAATATCCGACAGCAGCCGCTGGCGCTTGTCCAGTGCACACTGGCCAATCAGCCCCTCGCCCATTCGCACATATGGCGGATGCGGATTGGCGCCGTCATCGGCATACGCGGACAACAGACGCAGCCGCGGGTTCTCGGCGTTCTCGACCTGGTAGATCACGCCCATATGGGCGTTGATCACAGGCGCCAATTCCGCCAGCAGCAGCCGGCCCACGGTCGACAGGTCACGCTGGCCCTGCAGCATGTTGGTGAACCTGGCGAGATTGGTCTTCAGCCAGTCCTGCTCGGTGTTCCGCTCCGTCGTCAGACGGAGGTTGCCGATCATGGTGTTGATGTTGTCCTTGAGCTCGGCCACCTCGCCGCGGACGTCGACCTGGATGGTGCGGGTCAGGTCGCCTTTGGTCACCGCGGTCGCGACTTCCGCGATGGCGCGGACCTGCGAGGTCAGATTGGCGGCCAGCAGGTTGACGTTGCCGGTCAGATCCTTCCAGGTGCCGGCAGCGCCCGGCACGTTGGCCTGGCCGCCGAGCCGGCCCTCGACGCCGACTTCGCGCGCCACGGTCGTGACCTGATCGGCGAACGTCGCCAGGGTCTCGGTCATGTTGTTGATGGTGTCGGCGAGAGCGGCCACCTCCCCTTTCGACTTCACGGTCAGATTCTGCTTCAGATCGCCATTGGCCACTGCGGTCACGACCTTGACGATGCCGCGCACCTGCTCGGTCAGATTGGCGGCCATCACGTTCACGGTGTCGGTCAGGTCCTTCCACGTGCCGGCGACGCCGCGCACCTCGGCCTGGCCGCCGAGCTTGCCTTCGGTGCCGACTTCGCGCGCCACGCGCGTCACTTCGCCCGCAAACGCGTTGAGCTGGTCCACCATGGTGTTGATGGTGTTCTTCAGCTCGAGGATTTCGCCCTTCACGTCGACGGTGATCTTGCGCGACAGGTCGCCGCGCGCCACCGCCGTCGTGACTTCGGCGATGTTGCGCACCTGCGTGGTAAGGTTCGCCGCCAGCAGGTTGACGTTGTCGGTGAGATCCTTCCAGGTGCCGGCCACACCCGGCACCACGGCCTGGCCGCCCAGCCTGCCCTCGGTGCCGACCTCGCGCGCCACGCGCGTCACTTCCGCCGCGAAGGAGCGCAGCTGCTCCACCATCGTGTTCAGCGTTTCCTTGAGCAGAAGGATCTCGCCGCGGACGTCGACGGTGATCTTCTTCGACAGGTCACCGCCGGCGATCGCGGTCGCGACTTCGGCGATGTTGCGCACCTGCGCCGTGAGGTTCGACGCCATGAAGTTGACGTTGTCGGTGAGGTCCTTCCAGGTGCCCGCGACCTCCGGCACTTCGGCCTGGCCGCCGAGCTTGCCTTCGGTGCCGACCTCGCGCGCCACGCGCGTCACCTCGGAGGCGAAGGCGTTGAGCTGGTCCACCATGGTATTGATGGTGTTCTTCAGTTCCAGGATTTCGCCCTTCACGTCGACGGTGATCTTGCGGGACAGGTCGCCTCGCGCCACGGCGGTGGTGACTTCGGCGATGTTGCGGACCTGCGCGGTCAGATTGCCCGCCATCGAATTGACGCTGTCGGTGAGGTCCTTCCAGGTGCCCGCGACGCCGGGCACGTTCGCCTGGCCGCCCAGACGCCCTTCGGTGCCGACCTCGCGCGCCACGCGCGTCACCTCGCCCGCGAAGCGGTTGAGCTGGTCGACCATCGTGTTCAGCGTTTCCTTGAGCTGCAGGATCTCGCCGCGCACGTCCACCGTGATCTTGCGCGACAGGTCGCCGCCGGCGATCGCGGTCGCGACCTCCGCGATGTTGCGGACCTGGGCCGTGAGGTTGCCCGCCATCGAGTTCACGGAGTCGGTCAGGTCCTTCCAGGTGCCGGCGACGCCGGGCACTTCGGCCTGGCCGCCCAGCTTGCCGTCGGTACCCACCTCGCGCGCGACGCGCGTGACTTCGCCGGCAAACGCGTTGAGCTGGTCCACCATCGTGTTCAGCGTCTCCTTCAATTGAAGGATTTCGCCTGACACGTTCACCGTGATCTTCTTCGACAGGTCGCCCTTCGCGACAGCGGTTGCGACTTCGGCGATGTTGCGGACCTGGCCGGTCAGGTTCGATGCCATCGAATTGACGCTGTCGGTCAGGTCCTTCCAGGTGCCGGCGACGCCGCGCACCAGCGCCTGGCCGCCGAGCTTGCCTTCGGTGCCGACCTCGCGCGCCACGCGCGTCACTTCCCCGGCGAAGGCGTTGAGCTGGTCGACCATGGTGTTGATGGTGTCCTTCAACTCCAGGATTTCGCCCCGCACATCAACGGTAATCTTCTTCGACAGGTCGCCGCCGGCAACGGCCGTCGTCACTTCGGCGATGTTGCGCACCTGCGCCGTCAGGTTGGATGCCATGAAGTTGACGTTGTCGGTCAGATCCTTCCAGGTGCCGGCCACGCCGAGCACGTTGGCCTGGCCGCCGAGCTTGCCTTCGGTGCCGACCTCGCGCGCCACGCGCGTCACTTCGGAGGCGAAGGCGTTGAGCTGGTCCACCATGGTGTTCAGCGTCTCCTTCAACTGAAGGATTTCGCCTGACACATTCACCGTGATCTTCTTGGAAAGGTCGCCGCCGGCGATCGCGCTGGCGACGTCGGCGATGTTGCGGACCTGCGCAGTCAGGTTGGACGCCATGAAGTTGACGTTGTCGGTCAGGTCCTTCCAGATGCCGCCGACGCCGGGCACCTGCGCCTGGCCGCCGAGCTTGCCTTCGGTCCCCACCTCGCGCGCGACGCGCGTCACTTCGGAAGCGAAGGCGTTGAGCTGGTCGACCATCGTGTTGATGGTGTCCTTCAGCTCCAGGATTTCGCCGCGCACATCGACCGTGATCTTCCTCGACAGGTCGCCGCGTGCCACCGCGGTCGTCACGTTGGCGATGTTGCGCACTTGCGCGGTCAGGTTGCCGCACATCGCGTTGACGGAATCGGTCAGGTCCTTCCAGGTGCCGGCCACGCCGGGCACGATTGCCTGGCCGCCCAATTTACCGTCGGTGCCGACCTCGCGCGCCACGCGCGTCACCTCGGAGGCAAACGAGCGCAGCTGGTCGACCATGGTGTTGATCGCTTCCTTGAGCTGCAGGATCTCGCCGCGAACGTCGACCGTGATCTTTTTCGACAGGTCGCCATTGGCGACCGCAATCGTCACCTCCGCGATGTTGCGGACCTGACCGGTCAGGTTGTTGGCCATCGAGTTGACGCTCTCGGTCAGGTCTTTCCAGACGCCGGTCACCTCCGGCACCTGGGCTTGCCCACCGAGCCGGCCCTCGACGCCGACTTCCCGCGCCACGCGCGTCACTTCCGACGTGAACACGCCGAGCTGCTTGATCATCGTGTTGACGATGTTCGCCGACTGCAGGAATTCGCCGCGCAGCGGACGGCCTTCGACGTCGAGCTGCACGGTCTGCAGCAGGTCGCCTTGTGCGACCGCCGCGACCGCGCGCGTCACTTCCCGGGTCGGCCACAAGAGGTCGTCGATCAATGTGTTGATCGAACCTTCCATGTCTGCCCAGGAGCCGCTCGAAAGGCCAAGGTTCACGCGTTGGCGGGTCTGTCCCTCACGGCCGACGACCTGGCCGACGCGCTCGAGCTGCTGGGCCATGCGCTCGTTCGCTGCGGCGATCTCGTTGAATGCGTCGGCGATCTTGCCGTCGATCCCGAGATAGTCGCCGCGCATGCGCACGGTGAAATCGCCAGCCCGCATCGCCTGGAGGGACTGCAACAGATCCTGGGTGGGATCGATCTTGCCGTTTTGTCTGTTACGGCGCGGTTCGCCACGATTACGAGGAGCGGGACCAAGATCGGTCATAAAATTCCCCTGCACGCTGGTCGGCTTTAGATTTTTCGAAATCCCGAACCATCGGACGCATAAGAAGGGTACGTTGCGATCTAATCAAGCCAGAAAAAATGAGCGGTAACTTTTGGATAAGGCCGAATGTTAACAATGAGAGATCTTATGGAAGGTTCCCGGCTGCCGGGAACTTTTTTGCGACCGGTCAGCGAACCGGCTGGACCCAAAGTTTAAAGCGGGAACGAAACTCTCACATTGGCGTTTGCCGTCCACGGGGCAGGATTTCAGATGGCCAAGAAGACAAAACAGCTCGAAAGGGATTACTTCGAGAGCGAGCGGAATTTCCGCCTTCTGGTCAAGAACGTCACCGATTACGCGCTCTACATGCTGAGCCCTCAGGGCATCGTCGCGAACTGGAATGCCGGCGGCGAGCGAATCAAGGGTTACGCACCAGAGGAAATCATCGGCCAGCATTTTTCGCGCTTCTATACCCCGACGGATCAGGCGGCAGGCAAGCCTGCGCGCGCATTGAAGATCGCCGAGGAGACCGGCCACTACGAGGACGAAGGCTGGCGCGTCCGCAAGGATGGCTCGTTCTTCTGGGCGAGCGTTGTGATCGACCCGATTCGCGATTCCTCCGGCCGCCTGATCGGCTTTGCCAAGATCACCCGCGATATCACCGAGCGGCGGGAAGCCCAGCTCAGGCTGGAGCAGGTGCAGCGGCAGCTTGCGGAATCCCAGAAGATGGACGCGCTGGGTCAACTGACCGGCGGTGTCGCGCACGACTTCAACAATCTGTTGATGATCATCTCGGGTAATCTGCACAGCATCAAGAAAGACCTGACGAGCCCGCGGGCTTTGCGCGCCCTGGGCGCGATCGAGACCGCGACACAGCGTGCCGCGTCCCTGACCAGCCAGCTCCTCAGCTTCGCCCGACGACAGAGCGTCAATCCGCGGACCATCGACATCGATCGCCAGATCGCGTCGGTGCGGGAGGTGATGGCCAGCGCGCTCGGCAGCATGATGACATTGCAGATCGATATCCAGCCCGACATCTGGCCGGTCTTCATCGATCCCACCGAGTTTGAAACCGCTCTCCTCAACCTTGTCATCAACGCCCGAGATGCGATGCCGGACGGCGGTGCCGTTACCGTGTCGGCGCGCAATGATCCGGACAACAATCAGGTTTTGATCTCGGTCGAGGATACCGGCACAGGCATACCGCAAGATGTGCTCAGCAAGGTGTTCGATCCGTTCTTCACCACCAAGCCCATCGGCAAGGGAACCGGTCTCGGTCTCTCCCAGGTGCACGGCTTCGTCCACCAGGCCGGCGGGAAGGTCGAGATCGACAGCGAGTTCGGCAAGGGCACCACCGTCCGCCTGTGCCTGCCCAGGAGCGACGCGACGGAGCATCCCGAACAGGAGGGCTCGATCAAGCAAGCCTCCGCGACCGTCCTGCTGGTCGAGGATAATCCCGCCGTGGCCGACGCAAGCGCCGGGCTGCTCGAGCAGCTCGGCTACACCGTGCGCTGGGTGCCCAACGCCGAAACGGCGCTCCGCGAGATCGAGGCCGACGATGTCGACCTGGTGTTCAGCGACATCATCATGCCCGGCAAGATGGACGGACTGAAGCTGGCGCGCACGATCAGGGAACGAAACCCGACGCTGCCGGTCCTGCTCACCACCGGCTATTCTGATAGCGCCAAGCACGTCAGGATCGATTTTCCGGTCCTCCGCAAGCCCTACCAGCTTCACGAACTCAGCCGCGAGTTATCCAAGCTGACCGGGCATGGCTGATCCGCGCCCCGCGGTCGCCATTTCTTCCGCCGCGCAGGAACCTGGCCGCCCCCGGATCGGTTGTCGCGACAGCCATGGGAAGTGCTGCTGGAGCATTGATGGCCAATGACGATCCGCAAGAGACCGCCGAAACGCAGCAAGCTCGCGCACGCGCGGGATCTGGCGCCGGGTCGCGCGCTCATGCTCGACGATGTCGGCTGCGATGAACTGCTGGACGATTGGATGGTCGCCTATCCGGCCACCGAGCCGGTTCCGGCGGGCGCCTGACAGCCTTGCCGCGCGTGCAAACTGCGGGATTCAGGGAACGATCATGGTCAAGCTCAAGGACAAGGTGACGGGCAAGCTGAAGCAGGTCGTGGCCGAGGTCGTGGGCGACGGCAAGCTGCAACAGGAAGGCAAGAAGCAGGAAGAAAAGGCCAAGGAGAAGCCCAACGAGTTGAACCCGCTTGGCGACCTCAATCAGCTGACCTAGAGCATTTTCGGTTCTGATTGAATCAGAACCGAAGCTCTAGATTCTTGTTTTGACGCGTTTTCTTCACGCGAACCGGTCTCCCCTTCACTTCGCTCGAAAACGCTCTAGCTCGCCGGAGGCCAGCTTCCCCGTACGAGCCGAATTCGCTCGATGCGCCCGCACTGCTCGCAGCGATATTGAATGACGTCCTTGCCGTCGTCGCTCGGGGTGCTCCTCTCGAGCCGCATCGTCTGCCTGCAAACGACGCAGGAGATCAGTGTGAGCAGCGGGTTGCGATCGTCATTCATCGTTCCCGTCCGACACAAAACTCTTCGAAGTTAACCTATGTGACGGTTGCGCCGGCCGAAATGGGCCATGTTGTCACCATTCCAGTTGTTAATTGATTGCCGCGGGGGCACGAGCCTATGGAACGTAAGCGATCTCCATTGGAGCAACAGGCGGCCGACGCGCTGCGCAGGGCACGCCGCCTTCCCGTCGGCGCCGCCCGCAACGATCTTCGCGAGCTTGCCCTCGGATTGCTGTGGCTGCACCGCCGTGGCATGGAGGCCGTGCTCGAAGGTCGTCTCCAAGCGTTTGCCCCGCTGAACCGCTCGTTTTCCGAGACAATCGTCGATTGACGGCTCCGTGACGGAAACATCGGGCGACGCGGCGCAGGATGCTCGCCGTGTCATTCCGGCCGCCAGAGGTCGACCAACTGCTCGGCCTTGGCGAGGTCGATCTGCTCGGTGAAGCGCAATCGGTACATCGTCATCAGGGCGTCGTGACCGGCATCGGAGGAACTGCACAGCGCGTCCTCGACGATGATCACGCGGAAGCCGAGATTGACCGCATCCAGCACCGTCGAGAGCACGCAGACATCGGTCTCGGCTCCCGTCACGATGACGGTATGCACCCGCTTCTCGAGCAGCAGACTGGCGAGTGGCGAACGAAAGAACGCCGAATAGGTCGATTTGTCGATGATCAACGCGGGCGGCACGTAACGCGCCAGCTCGGGTACAAGATCGAGCTGCGTTCCGCCGAGCGCCTGTCGCGTCGCGACTTTCCAGCGCTCGAAATAGGGCCGCCACTGGCCGCGTGCCTCCTCCGGCGAGTTCGGCGTGATGAAGCGGGTGAAGATCGTCCAGGCGGCGTAACGCGCCGAGATGTCGGCAATGGTTGGCAGCACCCGCTCCATCCACGGCGTTTCCCAGATGCCGCCCTTGGCGAAGATGGTCTGCATATCGACGCAGAGATGGACAGCGTCTTTGATCGGCTTCATTGCAGAATGCCCGGCTGACGACTGATTGCTGCGAGCGTCGCGACGGCCAAAAGGGTCCGGCGGAAACTGGCTCCGCCGGTCAGTTCTAGGGAGGAGCCCCACGGGGCCTCGGCACATCCTTGTTCATGGCGGTGGTTGCATTGGTGTGGAGCCGGCGCCGGTTGCCTACGTTTCGTTCTGCTCGTAGCGGCGCCGCGCGACCTCCTCGCCGGAGCGCGTCGCCTGCCGGTTGCGGAAATGATATTGCAGCGTCCCGTAGATCAGGGCGGTGAGAAGAACCAGAGCCCCGATGCCGTAAGCGATTTCAAGGCCCATGCGAACCTCCTGAGTTAGAACAAAGACGATCGCGCACCCTCCCGTTCAGTCAAAGCGTGAAAGCCACGTACACGAGCAGCGCGATCAAGAGTGCGAAGCCGATGCTGATCGTCGCAAGCATTGCCTTCGCCATGCGCCCTCCTGGCTTCGCGCGTTTACCGGTTGATGGGTCACCGTCCGACGCTCAAACGCGTCAGTGTGACTAAAGTTGCCTGTAGAACCTTGGCGCGTCGGTCAGCCGCTCTTCTCGGCGCTATCGATACTTTCGCGATGGATCTCGTTCCCGGCCTCATCGAGCACAGCAACCGCATAACCCTTGCCGAGATATTCCTGCCTGCTCTCGGCGATATCGATCGCCAGTCGCTTGGCGACTGCGAGCGCCTGGTCGCGGTCGTCGACGGGTCGCCCGGTGACATCGAGCGCCCGCTCATGATCGACAAGCCGGAAGTGATAACGGTTCATGGCGGCGCTCGCGGGCGGCAGTGGACTTAGCTGGTATTGCTCTCCCGCCACTTTTCCAGGTCTGGTTTCGGGCCGCCGGATCGTTGCTCCTTCTCCGGCTTCTCCTTCCACGGTTTGTCGGTCTGCTTGTGCGACCCCCAGTCGGTCTGCTGCCGGGGATCGTCGAGTGGCGTTTCCTTGCTCATGCGACACCTCCTTTAGGGGGCAAGCGCGGGAGCCAAATCGGTTCCTAACGCGGACGTTCCGTCGCGGTCTCGCAGCGCCTCAGGGGCCGCCTGCCACCGAACCGGCGATCACCATCACGAGCGCGTCGAGATCGATCTTGCCTTCGACGCGGAGATCGGTGGATCCCTCAACGCGGAGCGCCTGCGGATTATTGTCCGCCTGGCGCTGCAGTTCGCCCACGATTGCTTCCTTCAGCTTCTCCTCGAGCATGCCGGCTTCCTCATATCCATGCGCTTACGCGACCAGTATCGCGCGCTTGCGCTTGAAGCGCCGATAGTCGTCGATCGCCTTGTTCGAAAGCAGAAGCCGCCGCCGCTCGCCCCGCCGCACCATCAGTTCGATATGGTCGACGAGAAAGCGGCTCGCGACTGCGGCATCGTCGAGTTCGCCGGTGCGCTCAAGGAAATCCCAGGCGATCTGCACCGAATGTTCGATCAAGATGGGTAAAGACTCGGTCATGTGTTCCTCGCGGTAAAAAAACGCGCGGAAACAACGTCCGTTCCTGGTTGGATTCGGAACGGGCGGGAGCACATCGTGCAGTCGCGCCATCCCCTGCGCACGGATCCGCAGCACGGGTCCGCTGGCGAGGCTGATTGACGCGTTCAATCCTTCTTCGGTCGCGCAACCGGCTGGCGTTTCAGGTGCTCTCTCACATCGGGCAGCCGTTCGCTGCCGCCGGCGGCTTTCCACTGACCGATCAGCACAGTCATCTCCGAACGCATGGCAAGCAGCCGGTGGGCCGCTTCCGTGCAATCGTGATCGTGATTGACCTGATCGCGGATCACGCCCTCGGCAACGATCATCTCGTCCCGTAACGCACTGATCTTGCGACGGATTTCATTAATTCTATTGTCCATGCCTTGTTAGAACGAAAATAGAACATAAAGTCAAGTCACGGATTTGAGAACCATGAGGGAAATCATGAATACACCGGCCGCGAAATATGGCGGGGTGCGTCAGCGCGTCGGCGCCCAGATGACCCGCGCCCAGGCATTACGGTTGAAGGGGCTTGCCGAGGAGGCCTACCAGCCGAAGCAATATGCCCGAGACCTGAGCTTTGACGAGGCCGAGCGGCGCATTCATGCGCTGGAGGCGGAAATCGCGCTGGCGGATTCGTTCTAGTAAAGACCGTACGGAACCGAAACCTCACGCGGCATGAGATGAAACTCTGACAATTCCGGAACGCTCGCTGCGGCCATCCGTTGAGCTTTGCGTCACTACAACGGAGACAGCGAAATGAACCTCAAGCTCTTAACAGCAGCCGCAGTGCTCTCCACTGCGATCGTCGCGCCGGCGCTGGCGCAGGATCCTGCCGCGAGAGCGCCGTCCCGCCAGGTTCAGGATCAGCGCGCCTATCATCACCGTCACTATGGCGGCACCGGCTTCTGGCCGGGTGACGTCGCCGCCGGCGTGGTTGGCGGCGCGATCGGAACGGCGGGCGCCATTGCAACCGCTCCGTTCCGCGGCAGCTATGCCTATAATGACCCGTATGGTTACAACAGCGGCTTCGTCTGCCAGCCCGGAACGATGTTCATAGGCGCGGATGGCCGACGGCGCATCTGCCAGTAACGATCACGCAAGATGAGCTGGAGAGGCGGTCATGAAGGCCGCCTCCTTCTTTTTGGACGATCGCCTATGACCGCTTGCTGGTGGAGGACAAGCTGTGACCGTGTTCGTACAGGCGTGGCCGAATCGCGGCGATTTGCCTAAGCAAGGCGCGTTATGGCCGCGAACAAGGTAACAGCGGTACAACACGGCGGCTCGGGCTGAATTCGCCGCAGCCGCATCTGGGGGCCGTCTTGGAGACCGGGCGGCCCGTTTCTCCTCAGAGCAGTTTTGCGCGCACGAACAGCGAGCGCAGCGCATTGGTCGCCGGGATCGCCAGCATTGCGTTGTCTGCGGCTTTCTCCAGCGCGCTGACCGCCTCGTCATGCAACTGGCGGAATTCCATCCACTCCACCGAATTCAGATTGGTGATGAACCGGTAGGCCTGGCCGACGGTGGCAATAGTGACCGTCTCGCCGTTCAATTTGATCTTGAACGTCGCCTTCAGCGGTGTGTCGGAACTCGATACATCACCCATGACGCGGTTGTGCAACGGACACAGCCAAAGTCAATCTAATTCTGCGCCCACCGCCCCGGACATTCATCCCAACAGACCTGGATGTCTGTTAGCTTTCTCCGGGGTGATTCGTGCTCGCGGACAGCAAAGATACATATCTGGATGCGCTCAATCCTGCGCAGCGGCGCGCCGTCGAGCACGGCGTCGGCCGGGACGGAACCGTTGGTGCGCCGCTTCTGGTGATCGCCGGCGCCGGATCAGGCAAGACCAACACGCTGGCCCACCGCGTCGCGCATCTGATCGTCAGCGGTGCTGACCCACGCCGCATCCTCCTGATGACCTTCTCGCGCCGCGCGGCGGCGGAAATGACCAGGCGCGTCGAACGGATCGCCCGCCGCGTGCTCGGCGACAATGCCGGCGTCATGACCGATGGCCTGAGCTGGTCCGGCACTTTTCATGGCATCGGCGCGCGACTGCTGCGGGAATATTCCGAGCGCATCGGGCTCGATCCGTCCTTCACCATCCATGACCGTGAGGATTCCGCCGACCTGATCAACCTTGTCAGGCACGACCTCGGCTTCTCCAAGACCGAGACCCGCTTCCCGACCAAGGGCACGTGCCTTGCGATCTATTCCCGCTGCGTCAACTCGGAGACGCCGGTCGAGAGCGTACTGGGCTCGTTCTTTCCCTGGTGCTCGGGCTGGGCGAACGACCTGAAACGCCTGTTCGCCGCTTACGTCGACGCCAAGCAGCAGCAGAACGTGCTCGATTATGACGACCTCCTGCTCTATTGGGCGCAGATGGTGACCGACGCCGCGCTTGCCGACGAGATCGGCGGCCGCTTCGACCATGTCATGGTCGACGAATACCAAGACACCAACCGCCTGCAATCATCGATCCTGCTCGCGCTGAAACCCGGCGGCACCGGGCTTACGGTCGTCGGCGATGACGCGCAATCGATCTATTCGTTCCGTGCCGCCACGGTCCGCAACATCCTCGACTTTCCGGACCAGTTCACGCCCAGGGCGGAGATCATCACGCTCGACCGCAACTATCGTTCGACCGAGCCGATCCTGTCGGCCGCAAACGGCGTGATCGCGCTGGCCAAGGAGCGCTTCACGAAAAATCTCTGGACCGAGCGGACATCGTCGCGCAAACCGCAGCTCGTCGCCGTCCGCGATGAGGCCGATCAGGCCCGCTACATCGTCGAGCAGGTGCTCGCGAACCGCGAGGAAGGCGCGCTGCTCAAGCACCAATCGGTCTTGTTTCGAACCTCCTCGCATAGCGGTCCGCTGGAAATCGAACTCACCCGCCGCAACATTCCCTTCGTGAAGTTCGGCGGGCTCAAATTCCTCGATGCCGCCCATGTCAAGGACATGCTGGCGCTGTTGCGCTTCGTGGAGAACCCGCGCGACCGCGTCGCCGGTTTTCGCATCCTGCATCTGTTGCCGGGCGTCGGGCCGAGCTCGGCGCAGCGGGTGCTCGACCGCATGGCCGAGGCTGCCGATCCGATTGCCGCGCTCTGCGCCCTGCCCTCGCCGCCGCGCGCCGGCGAGGACTGGAAGGGGTTTGTCCGTGCGATCGAAAACCTCCGCTACTCCGAATGGCCGGTCGATATCGAGCAGGCACGGCTGTGGTACGAGCCGCATCTCGACCGCATCCATGAGGACGCCGAGGTCCGTCGCGCGGATCTGATCCAGCTCGAGCAGATCGCAAGCGGCTACCCGTCGCGTGAGCGCTTCCTGACCGAACTCACGCTCGACCCGCCGGATGCGACCAGCGACCAGGCCGGACCGCCTTTGCTTGACGAGGATTATCTGATCCTGTCGACGATCCATTCCGCCAAGGGACAGGAGTGGAAGTCGGTCTTCGTGCTCAATGTCGTCGACGGCTGCATGCCATCGGATCTCGGCGCCGGCACCAGCGCCGAGCTGGAAGAGGAGCGCCGCCTGCTCTATGTCGCCATGACCCGTGCCAAGGATGATCTGCACCTGGTCGTGCCGCAGCGCTTCTTCGTGCACGGCCAAAGCGCCAAAGGCGACCGGCACATGTACGCCTCACGCACGCGTTTCATCCCGGAAAGGCTGGCGGTGCTGTTCGAGCGCACCACCTGGCCGATCGCTCGCGCGGCAGCCGCTGCGCCGGCAGATCGTGCAGCGACAGTCGACATCCGCGCCAAGATGCGCGGGATGTGGCGCTAGCCGGGACAGCGATCGGGAACGATCCCGGTCGCGCCACGTTGACGGCAAGTCCGAAACTTTGCGACGGCGTCCCTGGCGGATGACGAAGCCGCGCCAGAGCCGTCTTTCGATAACCCATCGTGAAAACCTTCCCGTATGCCGCGCCGTTACCTTCTCGAGAAGACCTGCTTGAGGTAGCAGAGTCCCTCGTAAGTCAGCCGCGTCTCGCGGGTCTCGCCCTTCGCGACTTCGCCTTCCAGGAACGTCTCGAGCTCCGGAAGCGCGCGCTCGAACTGCTCCGTGATGCCCATCATCACGCAGGTTTCCTTGATGCGTTCGATCGGTTTTTCAAGAACGTCGATTTGAACCATCGCCTTCAAATTCATGATCCCACGCTTTGTTCCGACCGCCGCGGCGAAAGCCCGCCGCCAGTCTCGGAGAATCATCTGCTTGATCGCTTAACCGGCCATGAGTCTACTTGCCATGCGTGTCAGCAAGAAGAATGAACGATCGGACAAGGCGGCGCGGCTGTGGCCTCTGCTCGCTCTGAACTTCTTCATGGCCGACATGCAGTCCGGTATCGGACCGTTCGTCGGCGTCTTCCTACAGGCCCACGGCTGGGCGAGCGGCTGGATCGGGACCGTGATGACGATAGGCAATGTCGCGGGCATGCTGATCACGACTCCGATCGGCGGATTGATCGACGCGAGCCGCCGCAAGCGCGCCTGGGTGATCGTGCCGGGCGTCGCCGTGGTCCTCGCCTCGGCGCTGATTCTGCTCTCGCAGAATTTCTGGGCCGTCGCCGCATCGCAGATCGCGACCTCGCTTGCGGGCGCCGCCATCGTTCCCGCCGTCACGGGCATCACGCTTGGCATCGTCAGGCAGAAAGGCTTCAACCGCCAGAACGGCCGCAACCAGGCCTTCAACCATGCCGGCAACATGGTCGGCGCCGCGGCATCGGGCTATCTCGGCTGGAAATACGGCTACACGGCCGTGTTCCTGCTGGCGGCGCTCTTCGGCGTCATTGCGATCGCCTGTGTGCTCTTGATCCCAGCAAAGGCCATCGACAACAACGCCGCGCGCGGCACCAAGGAGGATGATCCTGAGAGCCAGCCCAGCGGCTTCACCGTGCTCGCAAGGCACAAGCCGCTCCTCGTCGTTGCCTTGGCGCTGGCCGCCTTCCATCTCGGCAATGCCGCGATCATTCCGCTGTATGGCTTGGCCGCGGTCGCCAACGGCCAGGCGAAGGGCCCGGATTTCGTGGCAACCACCATCGTGATCGCCCAGGCTGTGATGATCGTGACCTCGATCGTCGGCATGCGCGCGGCGGAAAGCCGCAGCTATTGGCCGGTGCTGCTGGCGTCCTTCCTGGTACTGCCGGTGCGCGGCATCCTGGCGTACTTCCTCACCGGCTGGTGGGGCGTGCTGCCCGTGCAAATTCTTGACGGTATCGGCACCGGCCTGCAGAGCGTCGCGGTCCCCGGAATGGTTGCCCGCTCGCTGAACGGGACCGGTCGCATCAATCTCGGACAGGGCGCGGTGATCACCGTTCAAGGCATCGGCGCCTCGCTGAGTCCGGCCCTTGGCGGCTGGATCGCGCAATGGATCGGCTATCCGCCCACGTTTGTCCTGCTCGGCGCGCTCGGCCTGGTCTCGGTCGCGCTATGGGTCGGCTTTGCCTCCGAGATGAAGAAATATTGATGCCTATAGGCACGCTCTGGTTCCGGCGAACCGGCGTACTTACATGCCGATGATCACCCCTCCGTTGATATCCCTCCGTGAAGAAATCCGTGGTCATCGTTGTTCTGCTGATTGTCGTTCCGCTCGCTTTGTCGACGGTTACCTATTTGCTCGGAGATCGCCGCGTCAATTGGCAGACGGCCGACCGCTCGAGCGCCGGCCTGTTGCCCAAGGCCTCGGAACATCCGGACGCTGTCATCCGCGTCTATGCCGCGCGTACCGTACGCTGGCGCGGGATCTTTGCCGTCCACACCTGGATCGTGGTCAAGGAGCGAGATGCGCCGCGCTACAGCCGCTACGACTGCACCGCCTGGGGTCAACCGATCCGGGTTGACGGATTCGTTGCCGACGGCCGATGGTTCGGTGCCGTGCCGGAAGCAATCGTGAGTGTGGACGGCGCGAATGCCGAGCAGTTGATCCCGAAGATCCGCGCGGTCATCGAGAATTACAGATTTCGCGCTTATGGCGATTATAGCGCCTGGCCGGGTCCAAACTCGAACACATTCGTTCAGGCGGCGCTCGACGCTGTCCCTGAGCTGCAGGCGGTGCTGCCGCCGACGGCGATCGGCAAGGACTATCCTTACCGGGGTGAATGGTATGGCATCACCGCGTCAGGCACCGGTGTCTTCGCCACATTGGGCGGCTATCTCGGTCTGACGATCGGCTGGATCGAAGGGATCGAGCTGAACTTGTTCGGCGGAGTTCTTGGCATCGATATCCGCCGCCCTGCCCTGAAGTTTCCCGGCATCGGCCGGCTCGGCCTGCCGCTCGCTCAGTCATAGGCCGGCTGCGGGCTGGTCATCAGAAGAAGGCATTCACTCGCGGAGTATCTCGTTGCCCGTTCTCAATCGTACGACCAGCGCCGCCTTGGGATTCATTGTCCTGCTTGCATTGCTTGCTCTGCCGCCAGGTCGGGAGGCGAAGGCGCAAAGTACGACTGCCGCCGCTGTCGCCAAACCGGTATCACTGCCCGACATCGCGATCGGCTCGCCGAACGCGCCAGTAACGATCACCGAATATGCCTCGATGACCTGTCCGCATTGCGCAGCGTTCGGCGAGAACGTCTTTCCGATGCTGCGTTCGAAATATATCGACACCGGCAAGGTCCGGTTCGTGTTTCGGGAATTCCCGCTCGACATCAAGGCAGTGGCCGCCTCGATGCTGGTGCGTTGCATCGGCAAGGACGATGCGGAAAAACATTTCGCTGTGATCGAGACGCTGTTCAAGCAGCAGGCTCGCCTGATGGATCAAACCAAGGACACGCTGTTCCTGGTCGGCAAGCTCAACGGGATGAGCGAGCAGGAAGTCGAAAGCTGCGAGACCGATCAGGCGCTGCTCGACAAGATCGCCGCTGACCAGCGCTATGCAATGCAGACGCTTAACGTCGACGCCACGCCGACCTTCTTCGTCAATGGCGAACGATGGAAGGGCGCGATGTCCTACGAAGAGCTGGAAGCGAAGCTCAAGACCCTGCTCAAGCGCTAGAGCATTTTCGCGCGAAGTGAGACGCCGGTCCGCGTAGAGAAAGCGCGTCAAAACAAGACCTACTTCCTGCTCTCGCACATGCGATTGTGCAGAGCGGGATACATCGCCTCATCGTCGCAACGCAGACGTGCCCCGCGTGTTGGCGGGCTTGCCGTTCACCGCGGCTCAAGGATAGCTTCGTGCGCCATAGGCGGGGCGATGGGCGCGACGCTCGCTTGAATCAAAATGAACAGGCGCCAAGGGGAAACGCCATGTTCGAGATTCTCGATCGCCGGAGGCGTCTGACCGGCAACCAGATCAAGATCCTTTCGGCTGCCATCATCGGCGACGCGCTGGAATTCTTCGATTATTTCCTAATCGGTTTCGTGCTCGCCTTCCTGATCGGGCCGTGGAAGCTCACCTTCGGACAGTCCGCGATCGTGCTGATGAGCTCCGGTATCGGCGCCATCATCGGGGCCTACGTCTGGGGATGGCTTGCCGACCGGATCGGGCGCCGCATCGTGTTCGTCGGCACGGTACTCAACTTCTCTATCGCCACCGGCCTTCTGTACTTCACCCCCGACAATGGCTGGATCTATCTCACGATCATGCGCTTCTTCGTCGGCACCGGCGTCGGCGGGCTCTATTGCGTGGATCTGCCGTTGGTGCAGGAGTTCATGCCCTCCCACAAGCGCGGCTGGGTCGGCGGGCTCGTCACCTGCGTGATCCCGCTCGGGGTCGGGCTTGGCGCCATCCTTGGTGCGGTCATGGGCTCCGACCAGTGGCGGCTGTTGTTTGCGATCGGCGTGTTGCCATCACTGCTCGTGCTGCTGGTCCGGCTCTGGGTGCCGGAGAGCCCGCGCTGGCTGTGCCGCCAGGGCCGCTACGAGGAAGCGCGCAAGTCGCTCGCCTGGGCGCTGCAGATGGAGCCGTCCTCCCTGCCGCTGCCGTCGGCGGCCGATGCCGGTCCGGTGACCAAGACGAACTGGCTCGACCTGTTTAAATACCCACGCAGCCTGCTCGTCTCCTGGCTCGGCAATGCCGGCGCCCAAACCGGCGTTTACGGCATCACTTTGTGGGCGCCGGCGCTGTTCGTGCTGATCCTGAAGGTGACGCCGCAGGAGGCCGCCAAGATGATGATCCTGCTCAGCATCTCCGGTTTCCTCGGCCGCATCTCGTTCTCATTTCTGTCGGAGCTCCTGGGACGGCGGACGTCCGGCGGTCTGCTCGGCTTCGGCGCAGGCGCACTGACGATCATCGCAGGCTATCATTACGATGCGACGCTGTTCGGCGTCTCGGCGTTCTGGCTGATCCTGACCCTGGCGTTCTTCTTCGCCGACGGCGGCTTTGCCATTGTCGGGCCCTATGCCGCGGAGGTCTGGCCCTCGCATCTTCGCACCACCGGCATGGGCTCGGCCTATGGCTTCGGCGGCATCGGCAAGATCATCGGTCCGGTCGGCCTCGCGCTGATCGTCGGCTCCAGCAACTATCTGAAGCCCGATGTGCCGCTGACGCAGATCCCGACCGCCTTTGTCTATCTCGGCTGCTGGTTCCTGATGGCCGGCCTTGTCTATTACTTCCTCGGCATCGAGACCAGGGGCAAGTCGATCGAACAGATCGATCGGGAGCTGACGGCCGGAGCCGACATGGCGGCGACGGCGTCGGTTCGGCAAGCCTAGGAGGCGAGCGATGATCGCGACGTCTGCCGAACTCGCGGGCGATCCAGCGGTGATCGCCCGCGCGAAAGCTGTCCAGCCGCTGGTCGCAGCGGCCGCAAACGAGATCGAACAAACGCGTCGCCTGCCGCCGGCCCTGCTCGACCAGCTCCATCATCACAGGCTGTTTCGCCTGCTGCTGCCGCGGTCGTCGCAGGGGATCGAGACCGATCCCCTCACCTTCTTCCATGTCATGGAGACCATTGCGCAGGCCGATGCCTCGACGGCGTGGTGCCTGAGCCAGGCCGGCGGCTGCGCGATGGCGGCCGCCTATCTCGACCTGCCAGTCGCGCATGCCGTCTTCGGCGATCCTCGCGCAGTGCTGGCCTGGGGTCCCGGCCCCAAGGTGAAGGCGGTCGAGTGTGAGGGTGGCTACCGGGTCACCGGCGTGTGGTCATTCGCTTCGGGCGGGCGACACGCCACCTGGCTCGGCGCGCACTGCCCGGTCTATGCGGCCGACGGCTCGCCGAAACGGGACGCCAATGGCGCACAGATCGAGCGCACAATGCTGGTGCGGACCGAGGACGTCGAGTGGACCGACGTCTGGAATACGGTCGGCCTGCGCGGCACCGCCAGCGACCAGTTCACGCTGAACGACTTCTTCGTCCGCGCCGACCATTCGATCACCCGCGAATTCGAGCGCGAACGCCGCGAGGCCGGCCCGCTCTACCGGATGGGGTCGGGCACCTGCTACCAGGTCGGCTTTGCGGGAGTAGCCTGCGGCATCGCCCGCGGCGCGCTCGACAATTTCGTCGACGTGGCCCGCAACAAGGTGCCGCGCGGCGCCAGGAGTCCGCTGCGTGACAACGCTGTGGTGCAGTCCGGCCTCGCCCAGGCCGAAGTCCATCTGCGCGCCGCGCGCGGCTTCGTGCTGCAGTCGATGGCCGACATCTGGAAGGACCTCGTCGCCGGCAACGACATCACGGTCGAGCAGCGGATCACTGTCCGCATGGCCGCCACCCACGCCATCCACAAGGCGCGCGAGGCGGTCGACTTCGCCTATAATGCCGCGGGCGCAAGCGCGATCTTCGAGGGCCATCCGCTCGAACGCCGCTTCCGCGACATCCACACCGTGACGCAGCAATTGCAGGGCCGGCTCAGCCATTTCGAAACCGTCGGCGCCTGGATGATGGGCGCCGATTGCGATCTCACCTTCGTCTAGTTTGCTTGAGGAGAACACCATGCCGCTCGGCCGACTGCAGCACTACACGATCGAACCCCAGGATCTCGAGAGGACCAAGAACTTCTATTGCGATGTGCTTGGGCTCGAGAACGGCGAGCGCCCGCCGCTCGATTTTCCCGGCTACTGGCTGTATTCCGGCGGCATCGCCACGGTGCACCTGATGGGCACCCGCAAGCCGCGCGAGGGCATCGTGGTGCGCGGCACCGAGAAGACATACGAGGACACCGGGCGGCTCGACCACATCGCCTTTTCCGCCACCGACATCGACGGCGTGCGCGCCCGCCTGCGAGAGCACAACGTCACGTTCCGCGAAAGCATCGTGCCCCGCACCGGCGACACCCAATTCTTCTTCTACGACCCGGACGGGGTCGGTGTGGAACTGAACTTCGCCAAGGCCTGAAACAAGGCCTGAGCGAGCGTTCCCGGCTCCTCGCTCTTCGGCCAGCCCCGGGCTGGCCGAAGCCATTTTGTGACGTCGTGCCAACGGGTTCCCGACAAGACCTTCAATCAGCCATAAGTCCGGCCTGAATCAGTCGAGGTTTCTTCAACTTTGCATGACGATTGGAGGGGCCGCGCCGCTGCGGCAGGATAGCCGGGTGCCGCGCCTTCAACCTACCCCAGGGCATGGTTACCCGGCTATTCGTGGTGGCGTATCTGGTCAGTCCAATCCGCGTTCGTGGCTGAGGCGGACCATTTCGTTGATGAAGAACTGCTTCTGCTTGTCGTCGAGACTTGCATAAAGCGGCTCGGCGGCATCGGCCACGTTGCGCTGGTCAACGGCGCGGTCGTTGAGGAACTGGGCCTCATTGCGCATCTGTTCGATGACGTCGTCCGGCGGATCGCGCTGGGCGCGGGCGATGCGCAGGTTGACGCGATCGGCACCGTTGTGACCGAGATAATGCATCGCACTATTGAACGCCCCCCAATATTTCTCCTGCTCGGGCGTCAGGTTGAGCTCCTTCTTGATGCGCTCGATATTGGCGTCGCTGTTGGCGACGATCTGTTCGGCCGTGAGCTGCGGCACGCTCGCCTGGGTCAGCATCTGCGGCTGCTTGGCGGCCTTGTCCTTGGCAGCCTTTGCGGCCTTGCTGCTTTTGGCTGAGCCGCCCCGCCTGTCGGCCGGTGCCGGGTTGTTGGTGTTGGTGCCGGTGAGCACGCCGGTCACCCCCGTGACCACGCCAACCACACCTCCGATCGCGCCGCCCAACACGCCACCGACCGGCCCGGCCGCCTTGTTGCCTTCACGGGCGCCCTGCTGGACACCCTGAACCAACCCTTGCGCATCTGCAGGCGGTGACGCGGTCATGGACAGGATGGCGGCTGCCGCCAGCGCGGCGCAGAGCCTCAAGCGCGCACGCAGCTTCAATACCAGGCTTGGCATTATCGGAGTCTCCATGGTCGATCGTGGGTTACCGGTCTGACGTTCGATTGCGGCTGAAGGACAGCCGGCTTCGGACTTTACCGTTCTCGCCGCGAGCAGGTCTACCTGCTGGCCCCTTGGTGTGACGACGAAAAGCCGCGGGCGGCCGCCGGCTTCGTGGCTCCGCCGCCGCTCGCGTGCGCCGCAAAAAAGATTCGCACCACACCTGCCGCAGACATGGTGCGAAGATTAAAAGGCCCGACTGCCTGCAATTTGTACACAACGTTAGTTTTAGGAAAGGATGCACCTGCTTTCTCGACAGGCGCCAACAATTCTGCTCTGATCGATAACGAGGAAATCGCCCCGCCGCCTCGAATGCGGCGAGCAAAAAACAAAAAACGAGATTTCGGAAGTCTTTGACCGTCGGCTCACCAGGGAGGGAACGCCATGTCGCGGAAGAAGCTGTCTCGACGAGAATTTGTTGCGGCTACAGCGCTGTCATCGGCAGCGCTGATCACGGCTCCTTACATTCGCGGCGCACACGCAGCCGGCAAGCTGTCGATCGCCTTCTGGGATCACTGGGTGCCGGGGGCCAACAAGGCTTCCACCGAGTTGGTCAATGAGTGGGCCGAGAAGGAGAAGGTCGAGGTCACCATCGACTACATTCCGAGCCAGGGAAACAAGAACATCCTGACTATTGCCGCTGAAGCCCAGGCCAAGTCAGGCCATGACATTTTCCAGATGCCGACGTGGTGGCCGCATTCAAATGCCGAATTGCTGGAACCTGTGAACGACATCATGGAGCCGATCATCAAGGAGAACGGCGCCGTGAACGGCACCGTCACCTACCTCGGTCAGGCCAACGGCAAGTGGCTTGGCGTTCCCGCCTCCGTCGGCAGCCAGATCAAGGGGCCTTGCTCGCGTATCGACCTGATGAAGAAGCACGCCGGCATTGACGTGCAGGAGATGTATCCGGCCGGTTCACCGCCCAAGGCGGACAACTGGACCTTCGATACGTTCTTGAAGGCGGCGGAGGCCTGTCACAAGGCCGGTGTTCCTTTCGGCATCGGCCTCGGCGAGACCAGCGACAATGTCGACACGGCCGGCGCGATCTTCCAGTCTTTTGGCGCGCAGCTCGTCGACGCCAAGGGCAATCTTACGGTCAAGACCGACGCGGTGCGCCAATCGCTCGAATTCTACAAGAAGCTGCTCGCCTTCCTGCCACCGGACGTCCCTTCATGGGACGACGCCTCCAACAACAAATGGCTCGTCTCCGGCAGAGGCGCCCTGATCATGAACCCGCCAAGCGCCTGGGCGGTCGCCAAACGCGATGCACCGCAGATCGCCGAGCAGTGCTGGACCCACGGCTTCCCGGCCGGACCAAAAGGTCGCTTTGCGCCCTATCTGCCGTTCTTTTGGAGCATCTGGTCGTTCTCGAAAAACAAGGAAGCGGCCAAGAGCCTGCTGGTCCGCCTGTCGAAGCCGGCCTCGATCGAGAAGATGGTGGTGGCCAGCGGCGGCTATGACCTCCCGGCCTATGAAAAGCTGACGACGCTGAAAGTCTGGCAGGAGGAAGGGCCGCCCAAGGGCACGCTCTACCACTACCCGAACCCCCACAATCACCAGACGCTGTCGATCGCGGCTTCACCGGCCCCGCCCAAGGTCGCGCAGCAGATCTACTTCCAGGCAACGCTGACCAAGATGTGCCTGAGGTACTTCCAGGGTGAAAGCATGGAGAAGACGCTCGCTTGGGCCGAAGGCGAGTGTGAAGGCTTCATGCGCAGCTAATGCGAGATGCGTCGCCTGGCGGTGGCCGCGGCTGCCGCCAGGGACGCATCGCTTGCAGCCGGCCTCGCTCTTTTTCGTTTCGAAGAACCATCCGCGCCAGGGAATGCATCATGGTTGATGTCGCATTTCAGCAGAACCGCGTTCAGGCGACGAAGGCTGTGCGCAAACGCAACGGCTTGCATAAGGCGCTGAAGCGTAAATCGACCGTCGCGTTCCTGATGACGCTGCCGCTGATTCTCCTCATCGCGGTGCTCGTGGTCTATCCGGCCTTCTACTCCCTGCATCTGGCGACGCTGAACAAGTCGATGACGAAGTTCGTCGGCTTGGGCAATTTCGAGTTCCTGTTCAAGCGCGACACGTTCTGGCTGGTCGTGAAGCAATCCTGCATCTTCGCGATCTCGGCGGTGATCTTCAAAGCGCTGATCGGCTTCATCGTCGCGCATTTCGTGCACAACGTTCCCGCCAACAAGCAGCGCCGATGGCGCGGCATGCTGCTGGTGCCCTGGGTGATCCCGCCGGCGATGAGCACGCTGGCGTGGCTGTGGTTGTTCGACCCGTCCTACAGCGCCTTCAATTACACGCTGTCCTTCTTCGGCATCGGACCGATCCCGTGGACGGGCGACGCCAATTGGGCGCGCTTCTCGGTCATCCTCGTCAACGTCTGGTATGGCGCGCCCTTCTTCATGATCATGTATCTGGCGGCGCTGAAATCGGTGCCCGAACAGCTCTATGAGGCGGCCGCGATCGACGGCGCCAATTGGTGGCAGCGCATCTGGTACGTGACGCTGCCGATGATGCGCAACATCATCGCGATCACGACGCTGTTCTCGCTGATCGTCACCTTCGCCAATTTCGACATCGTGCGCATTCTGACCGCCGGCGGCCCGCTCGATCACACCCACATCTTCGCGACCTGGGCGTTCCGCGTCGGCATCGAGGGCAGCGACATCCCGCTCGGCGCCAGCGTCTCGCTGTTCATGGTGCCGATCCTCGCGGTCGCCGCGATCTTCATCCTGCGTGATATCTCCAAGCGGGGGAACGAAGCCTGATGAGCGCAATCACGATCGACAAGGCCGGACCGACCCGCAAGGTCAAATATGGCAGCATGAGCCGCGACCGCGCCTGGGCGCTGCGCTGGTCATACTTCTTCCTGGTGCTGTTCGCGATCTTCTCGCTGACGCCGCCGCTCTACATGCTCATCACCTCGCTGAAGAGCAGCGCCGAGATCTCGGCGGCGACCAATCCGTGGTGGGTATATCATCCGACGCTTGAGAACTATATCGGACTGCTGACGTCCAATCAGTTCCTGCGCTTCTTCTGGAATTCGGCCTGGGTCTCGATCTTCGTCGTGACCATCACCATGCTGATCAGTGTGCCGGCCGCCTTTGCGCTGGCGCGAATGAAGTTCTGGGGCTCGGCCACGCTCGCGACCGGCGTGTTCCTGACCTACCTCATTCCGGACACGCTGCTGTTCATCCCCCTGTTCAAGATGTTCGCGCTGGTCGGCGACTGGACCGGAATCCAGCTCATCAACCGCTGGTACGTGCTGCTGTTCATCTATCCGACGCTGACGGTGCCGTTCTGCACCTGGATCATGATCGGCTATTTCGCCTCGATCCCGAAGGAGCTCGATGAGGCCGCGATCATCGACGGCGCCTCCTGGTTCCAGACATTGACGCGGATCTTCATTCCGGTCGCGCTGCCCGGCCTGATCGCGGCGACGATCTTCGCCTTCACGGTCTCCTGGGCGCAGTTCCTGTATCCGCTGGTGTTCACGACCTCGACCGATCAGCTCGTGCTGCCGGTCGGCATTATCACCACGCTGATCAAGGGCGACGTGTTCAACTGGGGACAGATCATGACCGGCGCGCTGCTCGGCGCCGCGCCGCCGCTGATCATCTACGCCTTCCTGATGGACTATTACATTGCCGGCCTGACCGCCGGCGCGACAAAGGGTTGAACTCATGGCCGAAGTTTCGCTGCGAAAAGTCGTGAAGCGTTATGACGAAGTCGAGGCGGTGCGCGGCATCGATCTCGACATCGCCGACCATGAGTTCGTGGTGCTGGTCGGTCCCTCCGGCTGCGGCAAGTCGACCACGCTGCGCATGATCGCGGGGCTGGAAGATATCTCGGATGGCGACATCATGATCGGCGGCGACGTCGTCAACGATGTGCCGCCGAAGGATCGCGACATCGCGATGGTGTTCCAGAACTACGCGCTCTATCCGCATATGACGGTGGCGGAGAACATGTCGTTCGGGCTGCGGCTGAAGCACTATCCCAAGGCCGAGATCAAGACCCGGGTCGCGGAAGCCGCGCGCATGCTCGATATCACCGACCTGATCGACCGCAAGCCGAAGCAGCTCTCCGGCGGCCAGCGCCAGCGCGTCGCCATGGGCCGCGCCATCGTGCGCAATCCGAAGGTGTTCCTGTTCGACGAACCCCTGTCCAACCTCGACGCCAAACTGCGCGTGCAGATGCGGATCGAGATCAAGAAGGTACACCAGAAGGTGCGGACCACCACTGTCTACGTGACCCACGACCAGGTCGAGGCGATGACGCTCGCCGACCGCGTGGTGGTGATGAACCACGGCCGCATCGAGCAGATCGGCACGCCGAACGAGCTCTACCACAAGCCGGCGACCCGTTTCGTCGCCAGCTTCATCGGATCGCCCGCGATGAACTTCGTTCCCTGCCGGCTTGAGGATGTCGGCGGCCGCATGCATATCCGCCTGACCGACCGCCTCGCCTTCCCGGTGCCGCCGGCACGTGCCGCCCGCTACCAGGCGGTGCTGCGCACCGACAAGCTCCTGCTCGGAATCAGGCCGGAACACATCACCGAAGCGAGGCAGCATCTGGAGCCTGGAGTCGAGCCCTTCGACGCTGTGCTCGACGTCACCGAGCCGATGGGCATGGAGACCCTGGTCTATTTCACCCTGGATGGCACCCAGATCTGCGGCCGGGTCAATCCCAATGCCGGCGCGCAGGATGGAGCTCCGCTCCGCTTGGCTGTGGACCTCAACAACATCCATTTGCTAAATGAGGTGACGGGCGTCGTCCTCTAGAGCCTGATCCGGAAAAGTGGAAGCCGATTTTCCGAAAAGATCAGGCTCAAATAAGCGTTAGGATTGTGATCCGATTC
The DNA here is from genome assembly GCF_020194175.1 of Bradyrhizobium sp. BRP22. GTDB lineage: Bacteria > Pseudomonadota > Alphaproteobacteria > Rhizobiales > Xanthobacteraceae > Bradyrhizobium. The sequence continues at coordinate 273,479 of NZ_JADYVX010000007.1, forward strand.
ATTGAATCGGATCATAATCCGACGACGCAAGGCAGACTGATCAAGGGCAGGAAATGGCCACCAACAAGAAGAAGATTTTCGTCACCCAGACATTCTCACCAGGAGCACGGGCTCTCCTCAGCGAACGGGACGACATCGAACTCGTCGAATTTCCCAATCTGATCTCCGCCAAGGATTTCGAGGCTCTGCTAAAGCAGCATGCGCCGGTCCATGGCGTCGCGCTCGGCGCCACCCGTTTCGGCGAGCCGGAGCTCGAAGCGTCCGGAGACATGAAGGTGGTGACGCGGATCGGCGTTGGCTACGACGCGGTCGACGTCCCCGCGCTCTCGCGCCGCAAGGTGCCGCTGATGGTGGCGGGCACGGCGAACTCGCCGTCGGTGGCCGAGCACGCCTTGTTCATGATGCTGACGCTGGCCAAGCGCGCGCAGGAAATGCATGCCGTGGTCAAGGACGGCACCTGGGCGAACCGGCTCGGCGTGCTGCCCTTCGACCTCTACGGCAAGACGGTGCTGATCGTCGGCTTCGGCCGCATCGGCTCGCGGACGGCCAAACGGTGCCTCGCGATGGAGATGCAGGTGCTGGTTTACGATCCCTACAAGCCGGCCAGCGAAATCGCAGCCGCCGGCTGCGAGGCGGTGCCGGATCTCGACGCGGCGCTGCGACGTGCCGATTTTGTCACCATCCATTGTCCGAAGACGCCGGAAACGATTGGGATGTTCAACGCGGCACGCTTCAGGCTGATGAAGCTGACCGCCTATCTCATCAACACCGCCCGCGGCGGCATCGTCGACGAGAGGGCGCTGCACGACGCGCTGGTGTCGGGCAGGCTTGCCGGCGCCGGACTTGACGTGTTCGAGCAGGAGCCGCCTGCGGTCGGTCAACCCCTGCACAGCCTACCGAATGTGATCATGGCCCCGCACGTTGCCGGCGTCACCGTCGAGGCTGTCGAGCGGATGAGCGAGCAGACCGCGCGCAACATCCTCAGCGTCCTCGATGGCGCGCCGCTGAGGCAGAACGTCATCAACCAGGACGTGCTCAACTAATCCGCCGGAACCGTCTATCTTCGAACGGGCCGACAAAAGATCGGCCTGTCATCAAAACATGACCCGTTCGGCTCCAGGTGTGGAATTATGGCTTTCAAGGAATTCGGCAATTACGACGCGGTGGGCCTCGCCGAGCTGGTCCGTAACAAGCAGGTCACCGCGCGCGAACTGCTCGACGAGGCGATCGCCCGCACGGCCAAGGTCGATCCGCAGATCAATGCCGTCGTCGTCAAGCATCACAACTACGCCGAGCAGCAGATCGAGAGGGGATTGCCGGACGGGCCCTTCACGGGGGTGCCGTTCCTTCTGAAGGACCTCGATCTCCTGCAGGGAACGCGCACGACCTCGGGCGCCAGCGTCAACCGGGATTTCGTCGCCGACCACAGCAGCACCCTCACCCAGCGCTTCCTCGACACCGGCGTTGCCATTTTCGGCAAAACGTCGAGTCCGGAATTCGGGTTGATGCCGACCACCGAGACTCGCCTGTTCGGGCCGACCCGCAATCCCTGGAATCTCGCGCATTCCTCGGGCGGCTCCTCCGGCGGCGCCGCCGCCGTTGTCGCCGCGCGTATCCTGCCCGTGGCGCATGCCAGCGATGGCGGCGGCTCGATCCGCATCCCCGCTTCCGCCTGCGGCGTGTTCGGCATGAAGCCGAGCCGGGCGCGCAATCCGGTCGGTCCCGACCGCGGCGAGGGCTGGAGCGGATTTTCCACCGCACATGTCGTCAGCATCAGTGTGCGCGACAGCGCCGTGATGATGGATGCAATTCATGGTCCGGAGCCATGGAGCCTCTATATCGCGCCGCCGCCGGCGCGGCCGTTCTCGCAGGAGGTCGGCCGGGATCCCGGCAAGCTGCGCATCTCCTTCACGGACAAATCACCGTATGGGGAGGCGATCGACCCGGAGGTCGCCGCAGCCGTCCGCGACACCGCAAAACTGCTCGCCGGCCTTGGCCATCACGTCGAGGAGCGCGCACCCGCCCTTCCCGCCGATCCTGCTGTGGTCATGACCGCCATCGTGAGTGCGAACACGGCGGTCACAGTGCGGACCATCGAGCAGCGTATCGGCCGCTCGGTGACGCCGGACGATCTTGAGACGCTGTCGCTCGCCAGCGCCGACAATGCGCAAGGCATCGGTTCGGCGGACTACATCACCATGCAGCTTGCGGCGTTCCAGATCTCACGCAGCCTCGCGATCTTCTTCGAGGGCTGCGACGTGTTCCTGAGCCCGACGCTGTGCACGCCGCCGATCCGGCTCGGCGAGATCAACACCATGTCGGAGGACCTGGCGCATATCGGGCCGATCCTGCGGCGCTATATGCCGGGTACCTCGATGTTCAACATGTCCGGCCAGCCCGCGATGTCGGTGCCGCTGGCCTGGAGCAAGGACGGCCTCCCCCTCGGCATGATGTTCGCGGCCAAGCTCGGCGACGAGGCAACACTGTTTCGGCTGGCCGGCCAGCTCGAGCAGGTGCGTCCCTGGAAGGACAAGCGTCCACCGGTATGTGCGTAGTGGAAAAGCGGCCGCAGGGCCAAAACTCAGCCCCATTCCGGGGTTGAGTAGACGGGACGCGTCGGCAACCATGGTCGCCGACCCAACCCGAGGACAGAGATTTTGAGCCAGAGCGATCCTACCGATAACGCGCTTGCGGCCATCGCCAGCATTTTGGACGAGCAGCAGACGCCTCCAGCGCTCGAGAAGCCGCAGGCCGAGCCGGCGGCGGTCGAAGAGCAGCCCGCGAGCCCCCCGCCGCTGGAGGCCCATGGCTATTCCAAAGTTGGCCCCGGCCCGATGGCCGCTCTCCGCTTCAAGTGGACCGTGCGCGAGCAGGATGGCCAGTATTATGTCGACGAGACCATCGGTGAGAATTCGAAGCCCCTGGTCAGCGGCCCCATGGGTCGGGAGGCCGCGATCAACTTCGTCGATGACCGCGAGGCCGACGCACATCGGCGCTTTGAGATCCTGAAGCAGGAGATGTCCAGCCGTGCCGCAGTCGCCAGCCTGGTCCGCGAGGAAGGCGGCGAGATCTAACCAGAGCGTTTTCGAGCGAAGTGGACACCGGTTCGCATAGCAATCAAGTTTACGCAGATTGCGTAGACTTATCTGCGCAGAAAACGCGTCAAAACAAGAATCTCGCTACGGCTGTCTTGGCGGCCCCAGAAAATCCTTCTTGACGAGATCGACGCCGGCGTGACGCAGGATGTCGTAGGCGGTCGTGACGTGAAAGAAAAACTGCGGCATGCTGAAGCTGAGCAGCAGCGACCGCCCGGTGAAAGCCCGCTGCGTCCCGCTCTTGAACGTGAACACCACCTCCTTGTCGCCGCCCTCGTCGATCGCGGCACGCGGCAGGCTCTGGACGAAATCGATCGTGGCCGCAATCCTGAGCTTGAGTTCGTCGGTATCGGGCTCGATATCACTGAACCTGAGCGGTTCGTGCCCGGCCAGCAGCGCGCAGCAGGCAACCGCATGGCGATTGGCTTCCCCCACCTGCTGTCTGAGACTGTACATGTTCGGAAAGAGCCGCATGCCGAGCAGCACCGCAGGATCGAAGTTTCGTGTTCTCGCGTAGGCGGACGCACGATCGAGCAGGCCGGAAAGATTGTGAAGATACGGCACGAACACGCCGACCGATGCTTCGTAAGCTGAGATTGTCACGATTTTACTTCCTTTGGCTGGCTCGCCGCGCACATCTCATCTAAGCCCGGCGCAGCAAAACTATCATCGAGGCAATCGACGAGGGAAACATCGATGTTGCGTGCTTTCGCCGGCCTTGCGGCCGCCATGGTGATGATGGCCTCCGCCCAGGCCCAACCGGCGGCGTCGCCTTCGCGGCTCGACGACATCATCCAGCGTGGCACCTTGCGGGTCGGCATGACCGGCGACTATGCGCCGTTCAGCGTTGTCGACAAGACGACGTCCGGCTTCAGGGGATTCGATGTCGACATGGCGGAAGCGCTCGGCAAGGCGCTCGGCGTCAAGGTCGAATACGTCAAAACGGCCTGGCCGCAGATGACGAACGATCTGGAAGCCGACCGTTTCGACATTGCGATGGGTGGCGTCTCGATCACGCTCGATCGTCAGAAGAAAGGCTTCTTCTCGATCCCGATCATGCGCGAAGGCAAGACGCCGATCACCCGCTGCACGGATGTCGGCAAATACCAGACGCTCGCCGAGATCGACCGTGCGGGCACGCGCGTCATCGTCAATCCCGGCGGCACCAACGAGCGCTTTGCGCGGGCGCATGTGAAGAACGCCGAGATCAAGGTCTTCAATGACAATACCAAGATCTTCGACGAGATCGCCAAGGGCGATGCCGACCTGATGATGACGGATGCGTCCGAGACACGCTATCAGCAGAAACTGCATCCCGGCGTGCTCTGCGCGGTGCATCCCGATCAACCGTTCGACTTTGCGGAAAAAGCCTACTGGCTGCAGCGCGACGTCGCGCTGAAGTTCTTCGTCGATCAGTGGCTGGACATCGCAATGAAGGACGGCAGCTTCAAGCGCATCTATGCCGCCTGGTTCGAGTGATCCGGATCACGGGCCGGAAATTGACCACCTCACGAGCTCTAACTAGAGCGTTTTCGAGCGAAGTGGACACCGGTTCGCGTGAAGAAAACGCGTCAAAACGAGAATCTAGAGCTTCGGTTCTGATTCAATCAGAACCGAAAATGCTCTAGACTGGCGGCCAGCCGTTTGAACCAAAGCCGCTAGTACACGACTCACGTTTTGAAAGTGATCTAGGTCACGTTGCATCAGGTTGCTGATGTATAGCTTCGCTGACCGGGGATTCCTGCTCGGGAGGTCATCATGAAGAAGCTTCTGGCTATCGCTGCGCTTTTGCTTGGCAGCACCGCAGCGCAGGCCCAGTACACCTTCGAATATGGTGGCCACACCATCCGGATCGACCCCGATCGCGGCACCGTGCAGATTCCCGGCGTCTACGACAATACCGGCCGCAAACCCAAGCGCGCCAAGAACGAGGAAGGGACGCGCAAGCAGAAGTCGCAGGAGCAGGAGGCGAAGACCGATTCGCAATCCACCCCGGCTCCGGCCGCTGTTCCCGCTGCACCGCCTCCGGCGGCGACCGCGACCGAAGCCACAACCGCTGCCGTCGCGCCGAGCGACGCCGCGAGCGTGCCTCGACCCGCTCCGCCCAGCGCACCGGCGCCGCAGACCCAGCAGACCGTCGTGC
>NZ_JADYVX010000070.1 GCF_020194175.1 Bradyrhizobium sp. BRP22
AAAGCAAGAACATTGGTAGTCTCGGTCATGGCGTATCGCTCTCCTCGAGAGGTTCTGGCAGGCTCGTCACCCGCCTCGATACGCCGCCTTCCTCACACCGTCATCACCCAGATTCCGCCATAGCTCTATTGGAGGCGGGCTGACTACTTTGCCAATACCGCATTAGGAGATCGGCGATGTTTTTCATGGCGTACTCTCTGCAGTCAACTGTGGCAGTGGACACCAATTACTAGAGTGGCAAGGCGCAGGGGAATCAGGAGAAAGGCCCGGCGGTCGCTACGCCGCCGACCTTGCCCTGCAACTGCCGCCTCGGGGGCGGTTCCGTTGCTTTCACTCTGGTTCGTAGGTAGCACCAGGCAGTCGGTTGGCGCCATTGTGCGCGGGTATCAAGTGAGCATATTTAGGTTGGGTCGGACTAGCGCGCTAACTCCGTATCGCTGTCCCTGGGCACATGGGTGAAAGTCCTCGTGATGGGATTTTGTCGGCGGCTTCGCCGCCCCGGCAACTTAGCTCGTCGGTTCATCTTGGCCGCAGGCATTCCCCGCGAGTGCTTTGTCCGAATGGTCGAGGATCTTGAGAGTGTCCCAAAAACGCAATGCGCCCCCTACCAGAACCAAGCGCTTGAGTCGTTTTAGGTCACATGATCTACAATGCGCCAGAGTTGACGTCCAAGCACCGAGGCCGACTGACTGGTGCCAGCAGTCCGATGAGTTTAAGTGCAGCTGAAAACATGACGACTCGTCTGAACCCATTCCCTCCCGGTTTAAAGCCGCGCGGGGCATTTTTTGGGGCGGTCAGTCGGTTGCGATTTTATTAGATTGGTTCGTCATGACGCGCACGAGGCTGCGTCATGATCTCTGTATCTGGGATGTCGTCGCGCTGCGCTTCGGTGAGGGTGCTCTTACTGACGCCGGCCTCTGTCAGTCGCCGAGAGGGAGAGAATCCTTGATTCGCTTTTATTTCCACCCGACGCCCAATCCGGCAAAGATCGCGCTGATGCTTGAAGAGGTTGGCCTGGCCTACCAATTGGTGCCGGTTGATACCAGCAAGGGCGAACAGCACTCGCTTGAATTTCGCGCCATCAATCCGAATGGCAAGGTGCCGGCCATTGTTGACACGGAAGGACCAGGCCGGAAAGAAGCGCGAGTTTTCGATTCCGGTGCGATCCTCCTTTATCTTGGAGAGAAGACGGGATCTTGGAGAGAAGACGGGGCGTCTAGTTGGTTCACCTACTGATAGGCCGGAGCTGCTGTGCTGGCTCTTTTTTATTGCATCCGGCGTCGGGCCATGGCGATTAGGGTGAGGTCCACTTTCGCGGTCCAGTCGCGCATCCACTGGTAGGCGCTGGTGGGGTAGGGCGGCTGAGGCTCTGGCAGGGAATAGGCGAGTTCGCACTTCACACGCCGGACAATCTGCGCGATAGAGACCCCGTCCTGCTCGAGATAGGGGATCGTCGTGCACGCAGAACAAGATGCTGCTGCGCCCAACACAAAGAACGCTCGTCCCAAGGTTCCTTTCATCCCGCGACCCCAATCGTTTAGCTTCGCCTAGACAATGTCCTCACTTGGTTGCGGCTTTCGCGGAAACAGTAAGATAGATCGAGGTCGTGCCTTGATCGGGAATCGACACTCTGACTTCGAAAGTGTCTTCCCGAAGAGGAGCAACGAGAGCCCCACGGAACTCCAAGTGGTTATCGCTCCGGGAGGTCGCCTCCGAGACGTCGATGCGCGTCGTCGACGTATCGCCCACTAATTCGGTGGTTGGATTCACTGTGCCGGAGCTGATGCTTTCAGCGAACGTCATATCGATGATGAGGTTAGCTTTGCTGTCGGGGATTGCAACCGGAGGGTCTATCCTGGTCGATACGCTCGACAGATGGCGTGTACCGTCGGCAGTTTCGATCTCTCCCAAGGTGGGCGCCGCCACGGGCGGTGCCGTGCCGGGCACGAGCTCGCGCGCAATTCGGCTACGGACATACTTGTCTGCAAAGATCGTCGAATGTTCTACGAAGGACGGGTCGGTCCCCTCCAGATTTTTGAAGTTTGCTGCAGCGCTCCAGATTGGAACCGTTCCGTCGCCTCTGCTGCTGGTGAATGACCAACTGTCTGGACCAGCCGTGCGGTCTGGTGTGTAGAGCCACAATTTGGTGTCGATGACGTCGCCGGTTACCTTAATCTCTTGCACGGTCGGCGGCGTGGCCATTATCGAACGGAGCTTGCCGGCGTTCTCCAACCCGGAAGCAAGCACTTGTCGACGCGCGCCTCCGGCTCGATACTCCGCGGGAAGCCAGGTGCCCTTCCAATTGTCGGGATCAAGAATGTCGTACGGCGAGAATTTGGCTTTAGTGCCTTCCCTGCAGCAGTCTACGTATGTCGGAAACGATTCATAGATGGAAGGAAAGGAAAGCGTAACGTGCCGGATGGTGCCTAGGCCACCGGCGACGAGATTAGCGAACGTGCCCCATCCGTTCGAGATTGTTTCGAGCGAATTCATGCTTCCCAGGAATGGCGTCCCGAGATAGATGACCTTGTGCGCCTTGGCGGCGCCGCCGTGTTGGTTCATCCAGATCCTGGTCACCACGCCGCCTATGCTGTGCGCGACGATATCGAAATTCCCGTCGCGTAAGAGCGGCGTGTCGTGCACGAAGCTCTCCAGCCGCGTAGCTGTCTCAAAATTGCTGAGGCGCCAATCGTACGGGAAAATGAACAGCGTCTTGCCGTTTTCAAAGCCAAGATCGTGCAGTAGACCGATCAGATCGTCGTACTGATGGATGGTCCAGAATGGGCCCAAGACGTTGATGTTCGAGATTAGGCCCGTGACCTTGAGTCCGTTTCCTCCTGCTCCAGGCGGGATATCGAGCTTCGCATAGTTTGAGAGCGAATTTCGGTCGCCGCAAACCGTATTGCCCGCGCCATCCGCCAGTTTGGATCCCAAGATCCCCGGAATGAACAAAAGGGGCCTTTGAGGGCCGTCCGTCGCATCGCTGGTGCCGACAACACAAATTTGCAGCAGGCAACGCAGGCGAATATGAAGAGAACACGCATTTTCATATGAACTGATCCTAAATCGTCGCGTGCAGTAAAAGATACTACCACAAGCATAATTCAACCGGTGGTTTTGCAATGGCTCTTTCCTGAAGCTTGGGGTAGCGCCAAGCGATGACGGGCTTCTCGTTGACCCCTGCCGGCCCGCGCTGCTCGGCGCCGCTGAGCGCGCGGAATCCGAACTGCTGCGCGTCGGCGCTGAATTGGGGCAAGCATCAGATCAACTTGAGGGCAGCGTACGTAAGCTGATCTGTAACAAGCTCACCGACTATCCGCTAAGTGGCTACGGCGTCCAGGAGCATCTGAGGCGAACCGCAGCGATCCTCAGCTCGGCCGATCTGTCCGAGCACTTGCTCGTCACCTACATTGACGACGTCGTATTTAGTCCGGCAATGCGAAAGTATTGTGGGTCAGGTTGAAGCCGTCAGGGCCGGCCATGGCGTCGGAATTCTCCGCGGCTACGCTGCGCCGCGGTACCCCGAACTGCGAAGGGTTCTTCCGCAAGAGTCATTCTTACGAAGTTATTAGCCTGTGTCTCATCCGGTCACACCCGACGCGCCGCGTGTACGCGCGGTCCATCGGGTCATCACATTCGCCATTCGCCAAGCACAAGTGCGAATTCCTGGTACGGTGGGCTGATCCGAGAAAGGAGGATTGACCCCGTCCGCGGGGCGTCCGACTCGTGGCGAAGCTGAACGTGCGGGCACATGTGTCGCCCGTGGCGGATCATTAGGCAGAGAACAATCGATGCAGCGTGGTGAGCAGAACTCGGTTATGCGACGATCATATAGGAGTCGCGACTCACAATCAGACGGTGCTCGGTGTCCACGGCGACCTGTACGTCGTAGCCGACAACGCCAGAGCCCGGCCGCTCGTCGCCATCGAACGGCTGTCAGGGTCGATAAGCGAGATTTGCTGGTCAGGCGACGCAAGCATTTGCTTCTCGTAGACGGCAAGCTTGCCCATTTCCTCCTTCAGCTGTGTCAGTTTCTCGTAAGTCTCGTCACCTTCGTGACCAGCGCCTCCGTCGGCTTCTGGCGATCGGCCGTGTCAAGTTGGCTCAGATAGCGCGCGACGCTCTCCTCCAACTGAGCACGCCGTCGCTCCATCTTCGCGCGCGTGAAGTCCTGTCCCGGTTGTTCACGGCCTTGAACTTGCTGCCATCGATGGCGACGCTCGCCGTCCCCAGCAGACCCATCTCTCGGCAGAGTTCGACGAAGCGCGCACATACCCTGCGCAGCGCCAGGCCGTTGTCCTTGCGGAAGTTCGCAATCGTCTTGTGATCTGGAGCGAGCCGACCCAGCAGCCACATCACCTCGACATTGTGCCCGGCCTCTCGTTCCAGCCGCCGGCTCGACTGCACCCGGTTCAGATAACCGTAAATGTAAAGCTTCAGGAGCACCGAGGGATGGTACGACGGCCGACCGGTGGCCGCCGGCTCCACACCCTCAAAGCCCATCTCAGCCAAACTGAGCGCATCTACAAATACGTCGATCACGCGAACTGGGTTGCTCTCGTCAATGAAGTCATCGAGGCATTCGGGCAACAGCGTCCGCTGCCCACGATCCGCCACTTCAACGAAGCGCCTCATGGATTCCCCGAAAGAATCACAGGAGAATCAACAGCAGCTCAGTATTTTCACACATGGGGTAATTCCGGGCCAGAGCCATACTGAGGCTCTGAGAATCAGCTCTCCAGGAATCGATGAGGCTCACCTCTTGGGCCCCTGCAAACAGGAGAGCTGCAATGGAGCATTATGTCGGACTGGACGTGTCCCTGAAGCTAACGGCGATCTGCATTGTTGATCGAACGGGAAAGATTCGACGTGAAGGAGTGGTTCATTCCGACCCGGAAGCGATTGCAGCATTCGTCAAACCAAATGCGCCGCATGTCGCGCGGATCGGACTCGAAACGGGGGCAACGTCGACATGGCTGTGGAACGAGTTGAAGAAGTTGGGGCTGCCCGTCATCTGCATCGAAGCCAGACACGCGAAGGCCGTTTTGAAAATGCAGATCAACAAGAGCGACCGCAACGATGCCGTAGGCATCGCCCGCATCATGCAATGTGGATGGTATAAGGAGGTGTGCGTCAAAGACCTCGACAGTCACGCGGTCAAGACTCTCCTGGCGAGCCGGGCTTTGCTCGTCAAGATCAAGCGGGATCTCGAGAATCAAATCCGCGGGCTCTTGAAGAATCTTGGGCTTGTTATTGGCCCGGCGAAGATGAACACATTCGCATTGCGTGCTGAAGAGCTCACCGAAGAGCGGCCGGAACTCGCCGTTGCGGTAACGCCGCTACTCACCGCCCGAGTGGCCATCGAGCAGCAGATTGTGGAGCTCGACCGTAAGGTCATGAAGCTCGCACGCAACAATGCTCAAGTGCGACAGTTCATGACGGCGCCGGGCATCGGCCCTGTCACGGCGCTTTGCTTTCTTGCAACGATCGATGACCCTAGGCGCTTTAGAAGGTCAAGAAGCGTCGGAGCCTATGTCGGATTAACGACCCGACGGTACGCTTCCGGCGAGATCGACTGGACGGGTCGAATCTCGAAGTGTGGCCACAAGATGTTGCGTAGCTATCTCTACGAAGCAGCCAACGTACTGCTCACCCGTGTAGCAAAATGATCGGTGCTCAAAGCCTGGGGCATTCGGCTCGCGAAGCGAAGCGGACTGCGCAAAGCCAAGGTTGCCGTTGCCCGAAAAGTTGCTGTCATTCTGCACCGGATGTGGGTTGAAGGTATCGACTTCAAATGGTCATCAAAGGAGACTGCCGACCAGACGGTCGGATCCCGCCGACCTGCGGCGGCAGCCTATGTCCCTGCTGGGACGCTGGCGTTGGTGCGATCACCCCTGGCTTTGCGATGCTCAAAAGCAAGCGCGCTTCACACATTGATCCGCCAGCGTCATCCTACGCCATTATGCGGAGGGCATGCCCCTACCGCGGAGAGAACCAGGAACCGGCAAGGATGTGTTTGGAGAGTCTTGACCGCAGGCCCGGAATTAGAGAACAGCCAGGGTCAAGAGTCACCGGGAACCCACTCCTGCCTCAGCTTTGACACTATCAGCTTTTGCTGATGCCTTTCGGCTTTAGTCCGCTTGATCTCCACTGCTGTCGTCACTGCACCATAGCTTCCTCGGCCTGCCGGGTGCCACTACCAGATTAGCAGCATGAAGCAGAGGCTCGCAGCGCATATGTAACTTAATCCAATGCACTTCGTTTGAGGACAGCATCGTCCGGAATCTGTTCAATACGAGGCAGGGCTTCTGGTAGCTGACCGTTCATGGTCGCGCTACGCTCTGATGGCCTTATAACCCTAGCTAGCATCGAAGCGAGCCGCGATATGTGTTTCGTTACGGAGGCGACAATTTTAGGACGGGATAAGGGTGTCAGGCATCCCCAGTACAGCGGCTAGAGAGCAAAACTGATCGGAGTACCAGTTTGTGGTGCAGGAACCGCTTGGCCGATCGCGAGCGCTGGCAGTCTTAAGGCGCCGATCCACGCACCGCCAGCAGTCTTTCGCAAATAATTCCGTTGTCATCGACCATGAACACGCCTCGCGAGTCTACGGCTTTGGCTGTTTTCGACTCCCGATCTACCTCGTCGCTCGCCCTAATCCTGTCCGGCCAGGCAGAGGGACTAGCAAGTTTCCGTTCGGTGGCTCGCAACATCAAATCAGCTTTCTCGCGGCGAGAAGCGCGCAATTCTTGTTCAAATTCCGACAGCGGCACAAAGCCCGTCGGGTTCAAAACACTGGTCGCCGTGGAGTGCCGTCGAGTTCATGCGCAATCAGGCGCTTAATGCGCGCAGACGATGCTGGCACGGACGTTGCTACCAGGGTGCAGCAATACTGAATGAGTGCTGAGTGCATATAGACGCGAGACGAGCGATGCTCTCCTTCCCTGGGCCCACGTGGCCCACTCCTGAGAAGAACTTGTTGCTTGTGACTTGGAGCGTCATCGCGCTGAGCGCGGCGGCACCGACATTCGCCGCGGAGCTCGCTGGGCAGCCCGTCGGCACCAAGGCACCACCTCCATCGGTCGCGGCCGCGATCAGAGATCAGCTAGCGCAAAAAGTCGCGCAACCTCTGGCAATAGCTTTGGAGAGCAACATGGTGCTGGGCTTAGAATCCCCAGCTCCTCCGATCAAGGTGGAGAGCTGGCTGCGTGGCCAGCCCCTCACGAACTTCCAGCCCGGGAAAGTGTACATCGTCGAATTTTTTGCAACTTGGTGCGCGCCGTGTGTGGCGGCGCTGTCCCATCTGGTGCGGCTGCAAGAGATATACAGAGATAACGGAGTTGAGGTTGTCGGAATAGCAGCTCGTGAACGCGCTCAAACAGCGGACGAGGCCCGAAGCAAGTTGGACGCATGGGTGACCGAAAAGTTGCCGAATCTCAACTACCGGATTGGGTTCGACTACACAGGCGAAATGGACAAGCTTTGGATGGATCCCAGCTTTTCTATCGGGCTTCCGACCTCGTTCGTCGTCGACCGTGACGGCCACATCTTTATTGGTTTTCCGACGCGACTCGATGACGTTTTGCCGGAAATTCTGAGCGGCAGCTGGCGCGCCAGCGATGAAGCCAAAGCCGCCGATACATAGCGGCGCGAAATGACGCGCAAGCGAGCGCTGACTAAGCTGATGTTCGCCAAACTTGCGCCAGCGATGAATGCGCGGGATTGGGCGAAGGCGCTTGCGGCGGTCGAAGACGCCGTCGCTGTGATGCCGGACGAGCTTGACTTCCGCGTGCTCCACGTGGGCCTTTTGCTTCACAAACTGCGCGACTTGCAGACCGGCTTGCCGACCATGAGGCAATTAGTTCGCGACGCGATCGACAAAAAATCCGAGCTGTGGATGGCCGGGGCGCTGCGGCAGCTCTTCGATCCGGCGAATGACAACTCTCACTTCCCGTCGGCCGAGCGCCTTGCAATAGGCAAGGAGTTGTCCGAACACATTCTTGCGCTGGATCCTCAGCAACGGGGCGGCGGCTTCAAGTTCCTGTCCTATGAGCCGGTCGCTCAGTATTATTATGAGAGCGGCAATAAGGATCGCGCGATTGAGTTGGTCGAGGTGGCGCTGAAGTCGCTGGAACGTCCTAAGCCTATCCCGGCTGAACCGAAACGCACGTTATCTCGTTGGTCCAAGCGCTGGCCAACTACAAGGGCAAGAAGGCAGGCTACGGCGCTCTTTGTGCAACTCCGCAAGACGGATTTCCGAAAACGTCAAAGCGATAGTCGGAATTGGTCACTGGGCGATCGTCTATTTCCCCGGCGGGCTAAATCTCCAGCCGCTGCACGCCGGAGAACCTTATGTGCTTTGCTGTGCTCTCGTCAAAGCTTGACTCAACCCGGCAGGCGAACGCCTGTTCGCTGCGAGCCTGCATTGCCTCATCAAGGACGGCGGACTGTCGGGCAGGAATGTCGTCCCTTGGATACGATGAAGGCTTCGGGGAAAGCCGACATGCACACGGCAAAGATGAGAGAGATGGGCTCCAGCTCATCTGCACAGCATTGAGCCAATGAGAAGGACACTATGTCATGGGACGCGTGAACGAGAAGGTCATTCTGGTGACCGGCGGAGCTCGCGGGATGGGCGAAGCTCATGCGCGCCTGCTGGTAGCCGAGGGCGCTAAGGTCGTGATCACTGATATTCTTCATACAGAAGGCGAGACTCTCGCGACTGAACTAGGCACCTCCGCCATCTACGTGCGTCAGGACGTCACCCAGCCGGCGGACTGGGCCAGGACGGTCGCGGTCGCCGAAAGCAGCTTCGGCGCGCTGCACGGGTTGGTCAACAATGCTGGGATCGCCAGCATGGCGCCGATCGAGCAGTTCCCACTGGATCAGTGGAATAAAACCATTGCCGTCAATTTAACCGGTGCGTTCCTCGGAATGCAGGCGGCTCTGCCCGCAATCCGGCGCGCGGGCGGCGGTTCGATCGTCAACATTTCATCGGTCGAGGGGCTGCGCGGCACTGCCGGGCTTCATGCCTATGTGGCTTCTAACTTCGGCGTGCGGGGAATAACGAAGTCTGCGGCGCTGGAGGCAGCCGCCTCTCGCGTCCGCGTCAACTCGATTCATCCCGGTTTCATCACCACGCCTATTACCGAGCGTTTCGATCCGTCCCTTTTCCCGATTCCACTGGGACGGGCAGGTTGGCCGCAGGAAGTGTCGCATGTCGTCTTATTCCTGCTCAGCGACGAGTCCAGTTACTTTACCGGTTCTGAGATCGTCGTCGATGGCGGTTTGACGACCGGCGTTCCGCATAGATGGCAAGCAGCCGAGAACATCTTTTGATGAATACCAACTGACAATCCGAGCTAGGACAACAAGACGCTGTGCTTTGCCATCTCCGACGTCGGTGGTCCTCCGACTCGGATAGTCAACGGTAACATCTCTGGCGGCGCATAGTTGGCGCGAGCAGCAGCGGCGGGCGCCCTCAAGGAGCGAAGACTGCTTGCAGCTCGAGCCGACGGAGCTGTTTTTGCGGACGCCGCATTGCGTGAAGCGAGCGAAAAGACCAGGTTCTGCCTGGGACTTCGCTTGAGGAAAAGAGCATTGGGGAGACCTATGCGCTTGTTGAACAATTCGACCAGGCTTGTGCATGGCATAGAGCAAAGCGCGCCGTGGGTTCTCGTGTGCTAACTGGTCAGCATAGGTCAGACTTTCCGGGTGGCAGCACCTTCGAACAGACGCACTTTGCGGTGCCAACACGCGAGGGGCACACTGCGCAATTGCTGTTATTTAGGCGGCGGTTCAGCGACAGCAGTTAGAGCAAGCGTTCAACATCGATTTCCAAGCGGAGTCGTTCGCCTCCGCTATTTAGCAGCGATACCGACGCCGTTACACAAAGCACGACTGCGATGCGCCAGGTCGATAGAGGGACGATATTGCTTGTAAGCACGCATCGCCGGAACGAGTTGCCTCTCGCAACTCAGTCCATCACTGCCTCTTTGCATTGAAGCTGTCGAACATTTTCCATCCGTCAATGAGCGATTTCGACCACGACTGCTGCGCGAAGTCCCATTGGCACTTAAGCGCTTCGGAAGAGCTTGTGCAGCCGGCAAGGCTCGTCAGGTAGTCGGCTTGGTCCTGGAGGCGGGAAGCTGCAAATCCCAATACTTCCTTTGCAGCCACCGCGGACATCTTCCTTTGCATTTCATTAAATGATCGTAGCAATTCGGGAGTAAACGTACCGTTGGATCCAGCTGCGTCTTCCTTTGCCATAGAGGTACTCCTAACGATCGGAATCAGTTTCCGGGTTCATTGCAGATAAAGTGAACTCTCGATTGAGGTTGAGTGAACCATGCTAAGCTATCTAAAAAGTTCGATCACTTCCTTGATCAGAATCAAACCGCTGGCGCTTTTTTGCTATGCGTTCCGACAGGGGTACATTCTCACCACTATTTTTCCGAACTGGAGTTAGCTTCGAGGACGGATTATAGATGGTGATTGAGTGAAGCAACCCTGATGGGACCCTTTGGACCGGGAGGGTCCGCAACTGCTACTGCCGCGGCCGGGGCGACAAGGCCATGCTGCGCCGCTGCTATCGGCCAACGCAATAGATCCGCACGGCATCTATTCGAGCCTTTGGAGGGCTTCTTCCTCCGGGTGCGAGAGGTGCTCAATAGCGGCGCCCGCGATGTCCACGCGTTCGGTCAGCGAGTGATAGAACTGGTCGGCCCGACGCGGGCGGCTGTGCGATGTGCTTTCCTGGCTTGCGCGGCAAGGATAGGCGCGTGCGGCAGTTCCGATCGGCGGACGCTGTTGCAGCCGGTTCGACAAGCGCGACGGGGACTGGCGGCTAGAGCATGTGGTGTTCGACCTAGTCGCAGCCTCAGACCGAGGGTCGCGCGCTGCGGCTCGCGCATACTGACTGGACCGCAGCGATCCGACGAGCCGATAAACCCTAGCCGAGCGCGCGTGGTTGCTCATCGGCGCATACTGCAGCGCTCGCGGAAGCGGTGTCCTGTGAGTTTTACTCGCACGCGCTCCGGCGCGCAGGCTCAATTTATCGGTGCGCCATCACGACCTAGGCTGGCCTTCTCGAAAGCCGTAATCGCTGGAGCCCTCGAAGTGATCGCGACGAACGTTGCTGCTTGCGCACCATGTCCTCGACGGCGCAACGAAGTTGCAAGTCAGGATCCATTAGCCGGGCCCGCTCGAAAACGAGCTGCCGCGGGTGTAGCCCAGCCGGGCCAACAGCAGCGATCGGAGGCAAGTTGCGTTTTTTCATCAAGCTATTGGATCGCTTTCTTGTGGTCGCGGCCGGAACGAGAAGCATTGAGGTCAGCATCCGGCGGACATTGTCCCAAATTAACTCCACATAAGGCCGCACCTTATGTCTGAAAGTAAAGCGGGAGGCCTGCGGCATCGTGACGTTGGATGCTCTCGCGGCGCTACTTTGCGGTTGCGCAAAAATCAATCTGGCTTCAGGCGACTTAAAAGCCGGGACGGATATTGATCGGGGATCGTTCCATCAGCACGGTGGGGATGCGTAGGTCGCTGCTTTCCCGAGTTGACGCAGATCAATGACTGTTCTGCGTACGGCGACTATCGTGGACTGTAATTACCATTCGCCCCGACCAAGGCTGCGGTTAGCAGGGTAGTGATGAGAACTCTTCGTCTTTGCGGGGGTCTTAACGTGCACGTGGGCCAGGGGTTCTTCGGGAAAGACTGCGAATCCACCCGGCTCGAATACGTCGATGTCTCGCCAGACCGGCTCTCCCAACTTCGTGCGATGCTGCAAAACGATGTCAAGGCGGAGCAAGTGCCAGGTCCCGTCGTTAGCTTCGCCGGGGCTGACCCAAGCCGCAGGAGTGAAAATGGCCGGACCGGACCCGAAGATCGACACGCTGCGCTCACTTTCGCCGCTAGCCGAAAGGTTCGCCGCCGTCTACGCGGAACTGGCAGCTATTGATTCTATGGTCGAGGACGCATTCGAGCGCCTCAAACGCAAAATTGCGTGCAAAGCTTGCAGTTCGGCCCACCGGAGCTGTCGTTCAGAGAGCGAGTGTTTGGCGTACCTTGAGTATATAGGGGGTTTAGAGGAGCAAATGGGCATCAATGAACTCTCGGCCAAGCGCGACCAAATCTATTCAAGGTTGGATCCGATCGTAACCGAGATTGCTCGTATTCACGCTCGCGATCTCGGGGATCTAGCACTGAAGGCAAATGCGCTCGCGTCAGCCCAATCGCACTTTTGGGAAAGCGCCCCAGAGGATCTGGAGTATATCGACATACTCTGCCGCGACTTGATCGAAAACATCTGCGCGCTGGCTGGAGTGGCGCTTGCTGCCAAAGAACTGGCCCGACGGAGGCATGGCAGTCCCCAAACGGACTGCAAAGCCTGACTTGTTAGGTGAACTGAAGGGCGTGGGCTCCCGCTCAAAATCCGAGAACCGCAAATATCACCATGATCGTCGGGACAGCGCCTGCCGTGACAACGAACGCACTAAACAAACGGTCATTGCTCGCCATGACACTCCATCCAAACAAATGTAGCGCATACAATATACATCCTATGCGCGAAATCTGCACTGTCATTATCCACGCATAACCGCTCAGCGGAAGTGCGGTTTGTGCCAACACCCGGTGCGACGCAATGTACGATTGCGGCAAAGCGGCAATCTGGGAAACTGAAGTTGCGGCTAGATCAGATTGCCCATGAGTGACCTTGTCTTAAGTTCACGCGAGAAGCGGCTTCTAAGGCGCTTAGCCGCCGGGAAAACCGGATCGTGAAATCGCCGCCCGTGTCGGAGGTACAGCCAAGCAAATTTCGGAACGCCGAGCCCGCTTACTCGGCAGGTTAGGTAGGGGAATCGCATATGGCCTTAGAGGGGTATTGCATAGCGGTGCGAATTGGATTCTTCGGGTGTTTTCCGATTCCCGAAGGAGACCAAGGTGCGCAATCTCAGGCGCATGTTTCGACCGCTCGAGG
>NZ_JADYVX010000071.1 GCF_020194175.1 Bradyrhizobium sp. BRP22
CGACGGACGCTTCGTCTCCGACAACATCTCGGGAACGTACTTGGGGGCTATTCACGTGTGGGGTGGAGAGGAAATGCGCTACACGCTGGTGTTTGATGACGATCTATCACACGCGACGCTTGGGGCCACAAGCGGCGGAGCGGGCCACGCCAAGTGCCACCCGTCGCCCCGCGGCTAGCGTTGCCATCGCGGCGCGTCTCAATCACGATCAGCCCGGGTTGAGAATCGCGCGGGTGAGTGCAGCATCAACGATCCCGACTCCTACGCTCGTGCGCCTTGACGTGGAAAAAAGGGCCAGACGCTCGTGTCTCGACTCTACAACAGCGACTTCGTCACGCGCAATTCGCAGAGCAGCTTCCCGGGATTCTCACGCTCGGCGAGCCGCGGTGGCACAGCCTTGCCAGCGCACTCCGAACGCGAACAAGCGGCGACAAGGAATACCACGCGCGATGCAAGCGCTCCCTGAGTGTCGCTGATTGGATCGACGGCGTGCCAAGTGCCGATATCGAGGCAAGGTTCGCGGTTAACCCGTTCGCCTCCGTCGGCCATGGTGACATCCGCGGCATGCAGTCCCGGAACGGGCGGAACGTCAGAAGATCAACTCTGCGGATACTTCTCGGGTTAACGAAAGACGCGGGGAGATGGGAAATCGTGCCCCGCGGGCACGGAGCGGACGTGACGTCGAACTACCCCACACCCTCTGCGCGTTCCAGACGATCGTGATTGCCATTCCAGGAGATCGTGATCGCTATTTCCAGCTGATCGTGATCGGAGACAGCGAGCCGGACACTCCGACAGTCTGCAACTCAAGTAGCTTGGTCTTTTTCCCCGACAGCAGAGGATCGAGATGGCGACAGAGACCGTCCATGCGGCGCCTCGAGCCGGCAGACGCTAAACCGACCGATATCGGCGGTCTTCAACGTATATGCGCGAGCAAATGGCCAAGCTCTCCCGTGCACACGACCTGACCACATCCTTCAACTGCATTCAGAATCGTTGGCGAACTTCACATTGTTTCTTGAGGACGGGGGCCTAACGGATGTCGAGCTTCTGCCCTGCGATCAAGCGCTACCAGATAAGGCAGGTATGACATGTTGAAGGTTGTGGTACCCTCTGAAGCTTGCTGATCGTAAGTGAGCAGCGAACCACTCCGCACGTAGCAATCATTTCCGGGAGATATCGAATGCCCGCGACCACAGCCGAAGACGAGAAACGCGAACGGCGGACGCGTGCGGTGCCCGAATTAGCCCAGACATCAACCCCTGGAGCAGGTGGCGAAGCTGATGGTGTTGGAGAAACGGCGGCAGCTGCATCGCGCATCTCATTTACGTTTCCGGAATGGCAAAAATCAATCGAAGCGACAACAAACCTGTTCGCCGCGGCACTGAGGGACGGATTAAAATTGGCTGCTTCCTCTTTGCACGACCAGGCCACTTTTCTGAAAACTCTTGCCGACTCCAAAACTCCCTCTGAGCTACTGAAGTGCCACGTGGATTTCGCGGAGCAATCCTGGTCCAAATCGTTCAGCGAAGGCTCGAAGATGTTGGATCATTTAAAACACAGCCATCGATCTGCGGTAAGTTAAGCAATCCGCCAAGCGTGAGATAGGGCCGACGGCGCGCTATTCTTTCCGAGACCGGAGCCGTACGTTGCGGCTGGCGAGGGTATGGAGCGCTCTTTTTCGACTACGATTACGCCAATAATCGGAGGCAACGATGGAGCGGACCGCATCAATTGTCTTGTCACATTTGCGCTTGTGGGCGCCGCGCGCGCCCAGGCTCCTGATCCCAATCCCGCACCGAACAACCCCGGCAAGGTGTCGTGGGAATTGTTCGCGATACTCTACAAGTCGCCGCCGGGCCCGAACAACAACGTGGTGTTCGAGACCTTGGCCCCGGGATCTGGGCGAGATCGTTAGCAACCCACCTCCTGAGCGTCGACGGCGAGCACCCCGCGCAGCGCGTGCATGGCATGGGCACGCTGAGCCGGCTGCTCGCAACGAACGGTGAGCTCAGCCCGGTGATCTCGCCGCAGGTCGCGACGAGCGACGGCGAAAATTTCAGGGTACGCGCCATGCAGCGGCGCAGCTTCCCATCGGAGCACCATCATGGCAAATTCTTCTGCTCTCCTGCGTTTTCGAGCCGGTCGGTACATCGCTTCACTGCCGAAGTGGCGCTGGATTTTCGTGCTCGGCATAGTTTATCTGATCACTGGTTTCGTGGCGCTCGGTAGCGTTGCGCTCGCGACCGTGGCGAGTGTGCTCGTCGTTGGCGTGATGATGATCATCGCTGGGCTCGCTGAGTTGATCAACGCCTTCCAGGTTGAGACTTGGGGCAAGTTTTTTCTGTGGGCTCCGTTGGGTGCGCTCTACGTCGTTGCCGGCTTTGTGACATTTGAAAATCCTGCGCTCGCTGCTGCGGTGCTTACGCTGATCCTCGGCGCATCGCTGGTCGCCTCCGGCATTATTCGCGTAATCCTGGCATTCAGCATGAAGCGCCAAACGGCGCGGTTCTGGCTGGCGGCATCCGGCGTGATTACTCTGCTGGTTGGATTGTTGGTCCTAGCACGTTGGCCGATCAACAGTGTTTATATCCTCGGCCTGTTTCTCGGCCTCGATCTAATTGTGGCAGGCGCGAGCTGGATCGGAATCAGCTTCGGCCTGCGCCGCAGTTCCATCGTTTCACGGGCACGACCGCCGGCGTAATTGCCGGGCCCATAATTTTCAACGAGAAAGACCTGCAGAACCATGGCAATTCGAAGCGTGTAGCTCACCCGCGCCTCCAGCGAGTTGTTGGCGGATCGACTATTCGCGAATGACAACGAGGAGGAGCTGCCCACACACCTTACGACGGGCTCCGTAGCTGCCGTCGGTCGCGCGAGATCGCGGCTGCGAAGCAAGCTGCACATCGCACTGACCGATCGGAAGAACTCACCAGCCCCTCTCGAAACGACCGACCTCGTGGGCGCATCGAAGAAGTCTCTTGAGCCTTTATCAAGGGTGCGGGCGGTGCGGCCGCCGACCAGTACAAGCATGTCTCGTCAACGTGGCCCGGCTTACTGCCGGGCCTTGCGGGCTCCGCTGCTCTCCCGCTCACACCTGACTTGATCAATTCAGGCTTGGCAATTCTCCGCGCAGGAGAAGCCTGTAACCATATACCGTCATGCATTTGGCACGGGCTCCACGTTGAAGCAGTAGCTCCCTTCAATCATCAGCGCGAGATCTGTTAGTGCTCCAATATCGCTAATGAGATCGACGGCACTGGTGAACGCTACGATGGCGATGTACTCGTGCTTCGCCCAGCTCTAGCGAAGCGCCGTGTCGATCGCAACACTTCAAGCATTTTCCGGGCTCCAACCGCCCCGCGACTTGAGGCCGGAGAGACCGGTGCAGCGAAAATGAACACGCGTCGGAAATCGGAAACGTGCTGCATCTTGGTGTCGGTGGGCATAAAATATAGAGATTCCCGACAATTGGGCGCTCACGAGGCTTTATTGCGGTCCTTGCACAGGGCACGCGGCGCATCCGCAGGCGGAGCGCAGTGCTGGTGGCTGGTTGGTCCATTGTCCACTCCAGCCGCCGTGCCCGTTGCAGACCGCGGGACAGACGTTTTGCGCATCCACGCTGTTCATGATCGGACGCGGGGCGTTCTGGTCGCAGCCGCAGGCATAGTTCGCGCGCACCTCGGTGCGGATCGTTCCGGCGATCGAGTTGACCCAGGCTCGGGCATCGGCATTCAGCTTGAACGCGACTGGATTGCTCGACAGCGCGAGATGATACATCCGCTCATAGAGCGGATATCGTTGTCCAAGCTGGTGAAACACGCTGTGGCGCACGGACATTAGGTACTGGGGGTTTGTATTGGGTCCAGGTGCCTCAAAGCTCGCCACCACCGTGTCAGTCGCGGTGAGGACGTTCGCCAACTGCACGGCGAGATCGCGCGTGCCGCGTTCGACCGTGGTCGTATTGACGCCGACGGCGTCGACGTAGAACAAGGGTCGATTGGTCGTTGTATTCGAGAGCGGCATGACCTTGAAGCCGATCGTCGCGAGCGCGTCCGGTGTCATTCTCGACATCGTCTCGGTGAAGCCCATGAAGGCGCGGCCGTAGCCTTGGCTGAACCATACGCCACGGACGTATGGGTCGGAGTTCTGCGCGGTAATGTTCCAGAAGCTCGACATATTGAGCATCGTCTTCTGGTTCACAAGGTAGTCCCGATTAGGCTGGGAAGCTTGCGGCAGCGGATAGATGCCATCCGCGCTGTGCGCGATGTCAAGATACAGCGTCGCATTCGTGGTCCCGCCCGCCATATCCAGCATCAGCCCGCGGCGGTCGGGCGGAATTTCGCTCGTGAAAGTGCACTGGTTGAGCGCGGTTTGCAGCTGCCCGAGCGTCGTGGCATTGACCACCACTGTATCGTTCTTGTCGTAAAACAGGATATTAGCGCAGCCGAGCTGTGGTATCGCATAGTATTTGCCGTTAGCGACGACCGCCTTGCGCGCATACGGCAGAAAGTCCGCAGCGTCTTGGATTTCGTTCCGCGCCATGGCGACAAGATAGTTGTTCGCGCGGAATTGTTCGAAATACATGGCGTCGAACACATAGACGTCGGCTTCTGCGGGGGGATTCCTTTTGTAGCCGCCGTCCCAGACTGACTCGTCGTTGATGAATTTGAGCCGGACGTTCGGCTGGACTTGGCTCCAAGCGGTGGTTATGGCATTCTGAAACTGACCGATGCGCGGCACGTAGGGATAGAGCGCAACCGTGAGCGACTGCTGTGCTTCAGCCGCCGACGAGGGTAACGCCACCACCGGAAGGATCGCACTCGCAACGACAGCGTAGCCGGTGCGCCGAAACTTCGAAAGTGCCTGCGCCGCGAGAGCAACCAGCCCCGCCCGTATCGCTGACGAGTGCCGAAAACACCTGCGCATGTCAGTCCTCCTTTGTTGACAGTTCCCGGCCTGCAAACCTTAACTTCACCGTCCACCAGCAACCGGCGTGCCACAAGACGTGGTGCAGGCCCTGCTTGTAGAGGAGCAAAATTGTGCGCTTCTCACTAGGTTCGGCGGGGATTACATGCGCTCCTTGTGCGGGAGGCCGGACATGTGGGTCTTCATCCGTACACGGCTGAACGCGACAACGCGGAGCGTCACACGACGGCTGCGTCTCGTATCGAACTCAGTATGTATCCGGTGAAACCAGCTGAGTGTCTCTTTGCCGCTTACGATGGAGTCGGGCTAGAACCTATCTCAATAGGATCAGCAGGCAAGCGAGCTGGACGAAGTCGAGAACGTTCTGCGGATAGAACTCCCAGCCAGATCTGGCGCATGATAAAACGGACTTACTCGGAGACGCTTGATTTCACCCCCTCACTCAGAGATCAGGTGTGATATTCATTGAGCAGTTCGCCGAGCTCGGTGGCCTCGATTTTCTTCAGCAATGACTTGCGCAGGAACGCCGGCCCGGGCATCTGGATTTCCTTGCCGTCGCGCAGTCTGCCGATCGCCGCAAGCAGCTTGCGGACATCATAGGTCGAGTTGAACACCTCCGGCACACCGCGTTCGATGTTGAGGAGCGTGTAGACGGCCTCCATCGCCGTGCGAACCGAGTATTCGGTCGTGAAGATGCAATCCCGCTCCGCCGACTCCGCGAACTGCCCGATGAAGGCGAAATTGACCGCGCCTTGGGGCACGACATCCGGTCGGTCACCGGCCTGCCGCGGCATGAAGAAGGAGGTGACGTAGGGCATCATCACCGGCACGGTCTTTGCGGCCGTCGCGGCGAGTCCCGGTATATCTGCGACCGGCACGCCGAGGTGATAAAGCCATTCCTGCGTGATTTCCTCGCCTGTGCAGTCTTGCATCGGTTTCTTCACGTGATCGCCGGGCTTGTCGACGAAGAGCGAATAGAGCCAGACGACGATCTGGTTGCTGGGCTGCTGCTTGAAATGCGGCTGGCGGTTTACGGTCCAACTGAGCAGCCAGCTCGAATCTTTCGCCGTGACGATCCCTCCCGTGACGACCTTGCCGCTGAACGGATCGCGTTTGGCGACCTTGCGGATATATTTCGGAATGCGCGCGTCCAGCGTCGTGACCGTCGCCGATTCCCATTTCGTCGCAGAGATATTGCCGCCGAAGACGTCCGGGCGGCCGAAGGCGGTGTCCTTGGCCGCAATACGCCGCCACAGCTCCCAGGCCGGCGCCGGGCCTTCGTCGAGCCTGGCGGGTGTGTGATGGTCGCCATTGTCCGAGTTTTCGGTCAACGACCCGACCGTCATGAATACAAGATCATCGGCGCCGAGACTGACTCCGTCTGCGACGCCATCCTTTAGCCAGTGGATGCCCGTGGCCTGCTTGCGTCCGGGATGGATGTCGAAATCGACATCGGTGACTTCGACGCCATAGCGGAAGGTGACGCCCTGCTGCTCCAGCCACTTGCACAACGGCAGAACGAGCGATTCATACTGGTTGTACTTGGTGAATTTCAGCGCGCTCAAATCTGGCAGGCCGCCGATATGATGGATAAAGCGGTGCAGATAGAGCTTCATCTCCAGGGCGGAATGCCATTCCTCAAAGGCGAACATCGTGCGCCAATAGAGCCAAAAATTGCTGTTGAAGAAATCCTTGCCAAACACGTCGTCGATGCGCTTGTTCTCCATCTCCTCACGGGTGGCAAGAAAAATGGCGATCAATTCGCTCTGGGCCTGGTCGCTCAAGGTGAAGAGGCCGTCGGTATGGGCATTCTGTCCCCGATTCACCGTGGCCCGCTGCAGCGAATAGTTCGGATCATCCTTGTTCAACCAATAGAACTCGTCGAGCACGCTGGCGCCTTCGAGTTCCAGCGAGGGGATCGAGCGGAACAGATCCCATAGACACTCGAAATGATCCTCCATCTCGCGGCCGCCTCGAATCACAAAGCCCCTTTCCGGGTCTTGACTCCCGTCGAGCGCCCCGCCCGGCAGGCTCAGCCGTTCGAGGATGGTGATCCGCTCACCGCGCATCTGCCCGTCGCGGATCAGGAAGGCCGCGCCGGAAAGCGCCGCCAGGCCCGCACCGACGAACCACACCGTCTTGTTGTCCACACCTTCAGGTTTGCGCGGGCTGGCAAAAGCTTCGTAGTTTCCGCGGCTGTAATACATGGCAACATCCTATCCGGTTGGCTTGGACAATCAGTTGGCATTCATCAAAAGATGTTCTCCGGCGCCGGCCATTTGTGCGGGACGGCGGTCGTCAGACCGCCATCGATGACGATCTCGGAACCGGTAAGATAACTGGACTCGTCGCTGAGCAGGAACAAGACTGCCTGCGACACTTCCTGCGGCCAGCCTGGCCGTCCCAGTGGAATC
The DNA here is from genome assembly GCF_020194175.1 of Bradyrhizobium sp. BRP22. Classification (GTDB taxonomy): domain Bacteria; phylum Pseudomonadota; class Alphaproteobacteria; order Rhizobiales; family Xanthobacteraceae; genus Bradyrhizobium. The sequence continues at coordinate 7,344 of NZ_JADYVX010000071.1, forward strand.
GGGAAAAGGGAGGAATCGAAGCTTTCGATCATCGGGGTGGCGATGAAGCCGGGATGGATCGAGTTGATGCGGATGCCCGAGGCCGCTGCCTCCAGCGCAGCGGACTTGGTTATGCCCCGCACGCCGAACTTGGAAGCGACATAGGCGTGAAGCCCGGCACTACCCCGCAGCCCCTCGACCGACGAGATGTTGACGATCGAACCTCCGCCCGCGCGCCGGATGGCCGGCAGGGCCGCCTGCATTCCGAGGAATACGCCGGTTAGATTGATGGCAAGAGTCTTGTTCCACTGATCGAGCGGGAACTGCTCGATCGCGGCCATGCTGGCGATGCCCGCGTTGTTGACCAGCCCGTGCAGCGCGCCGAAGCTACGCTCGGCGCTCGCGACCGCCCTGGCCCACTCCTCCGGCTGGGTGACGTCTTGAGGCACATAGATGGCGGACGTGCCAAGTTGAGCCGCGAGAGCCTCTCCTTCGGTCTGAAGAATATCAGTGATTACGACTCTCGCCCCCTCAGCTACCAACAGGCGCGCATGAGCGGCACCCATCCCGCGAGCCCCGCCGGTCACCAGAATGACTTTTTCGTTCACACGTCTCATGAGATGATCCTTGTTTCGTGTTCATCGGCGGTGCCGCGTGTTCCAGGTGTCGAAGAGGACGCCGGGTCATGCTGGCCCATGGAAAAGGGTGAGACCGGACGCTGGACGTCGAGCAAGCCGAACAGCGCGGTCTGCGCCACGCGCACGGAACACTCGACGGTAAAGACAACGTCCTCGGGAAACTCGCAGAACTGGCCGATGAAGGCGAGCTTGCGCGATCCCGTGGAAAGATCTTCGGCCGGTCCGTCGCCGTGGGGAGCATCATTACCGTAACGACGCACGAGCTGCCGAGTATGTGCGAAGTTCGATACGATTTCACGCCCCGAACACGCGCCCGCCGCGCGTGAGCTCGGCGTCCCTCGCATTGCCACAGGCGTCGAGCCTCCCGCCAAACAGCGCCATCTCTTCGAACAGTACGATCTTCGCGCCCCACACACCTGCTTGCTGAGATAGCTGCTGCCGCGAGCGCGGCGATATCGGTTCCGAACAGCTCGGGTGGCGGCGAGCCGCTTGTGGATCGGAGCGGGAGAAGGAGGGCGCAGAGCACATGAGGGTCTCCGGGATCAAGCGCGCCGAATATGCTGTGCAATCCGCGCGCCGAGAATCTGATCGCGAGATAAAGCCGCGCTCGCGGAAGGAGTCCAAAACCGTCCCCTTTCCGACGTTTGCTATGTCAGGTCTCCGACATCTCGGTCTTCAATCGGACGAACGACCAGGCAACAGAGCACGACGGAAGAGACGAAAGTTGCTGGTCGTGTCTCGTACCACGCTCGACATCTGCAGCAGGACGGCGCTTATGGCGGCCCTGCGAGGTGCTTGGCATCGGCGTTGCATGTGGATAATTGGAATGCGGTGGGAAGTCACCCGTTAGGCTCGCACGATTCGTTATCGGCTTGGCTCTCTTGGCTGCGCCTTTACGTCATAATTTGCTGAGCACACTTCGCCGGAATAACTGCACGAGCGATCGGCAATTCAGCACTAAGCATCTTTGACGGCGTCTGCTCTAGAATGGAGGAGGTCAAGCCATGTCGGAGACGTTCGAATTATCCGATCCAGTCAAGTCGAGCAAGGCGCCACGCGCAGAACTCGGCGCCGCGGTCGCCCAAAGTCCCTTCATAGCGTGTGCCGAGCGCATGGCGGAAGCGAGCGCCAAGACCCGCAACGTTTTGCAGATCGTGCTGTTGCTGCGGGTCCAGCACATCTGCAACAGCCTGTCTACGCGTCTGCCCAAGCTCTTGGCAGACGCCGAAACTCTGGCTGCGGCTCTACGTAAGATGCGCGACGATGGAAAGCTTGGCCCTGGATGGAATACCTGCGTGACGCGCAGTGAGCGCGCCATGTTGTTGACGGATGTTCTCAGCGAGCGTGGCGACATCTTCCTCGAACATGAGGCGGCAGGCTGCCCGCCCGTTCTTTTCTACGACTACGAGACAGCCATGGAAGGACGGGATCTGCCGTTGAAATCCAACTACGTATTGCTGCGCGTCAGCGCTGCGCGTATCGGGCGGGCGAGCGCCGAAGGGGCGCTCGCCCGTTGATAAGGTAGAGACAAGCATGGAGAATTGCAGCAATGCCCGAAGTCGAAGGCATTCCGTTTGATGCGCCGCTTTACCATGGGGGCGAAGGGCAGGGCAGCGCGTTTCTTAATTGCCGATCCTTAAATGTCATGTTCAGCATCGCAAGCGATTTGAATCGTTTATTGCCGAAGGAGCTACTACCTGCAGCAAACCCTGCAACCGGTATTGTGGGTATCGCGTGCTATGGCTCAAGTACAGTCGGACCGTATTTAGAGCACTACTCAGGAATCCAAGTTCGCGATCCTGGCGGGGAAACCGGCTACTACATTCCCTACATCTATGTGACAACGAATGATGCAGCGCTCGCCTCGGGACGGGAGGTCCTCGGTGCTCCAAAAAAGCTGGCGCACATCACATTGACACAGGAAGGTGGACTAATTCAGGGCACGCTCGAGCGTTCGGCTGGCAAGCGTCTGCTAACCCTCACCGCTCAACCAAACCAGCGCATGAGCTCGGGTACGCGACGCATGTATTCTACGCGCACGAACTTCTATTCGGTTCGGCATCTGCCGCCCATAACTGCGTGCGGAAAGGGAGCCGTAACCCAACTCGTTAAGTGGTGCACGGACCGAACGTTCCGACGAGACGAGCTGGGCGACGAAGTACTGTTTACTGGCCCGGTTTCCCTAACTTACGACTCACCCTCAGTCATCGATCCCGTGCACAATGTGGCAGTCGGCCAAACCATGCTCGGCACGTACGAGGAGTATGACTCTAGGCTCCAGGCTATCGATATCCTTTCGGGAGATTAAATCAGGCAAACACAATGAGCGACGTGCTTGCCTCCAACTTTGTCCAGTTCGGAGTCGCTGGTGACCTTGCCCCAAGCTTTATCCAGTCCTCCGCCGGCGGCTTAATCAGACGGCCTACAGCCTCTTCCTGCTGAAGCTGCCGGACGCTCTCGATCGAAGTCAACTGGGTAAATTCTCTAGCGAAATGCAACTGCCTTTGATAAGGAAATCCTTGGAATCTTTGCAATGATACCGCGCTCGAGCGTCACCTGATACGCCGACCTGTAGCCAAGTGACTTCCGATACTTGTGATTCAGGAGATGGAGCTGCGATTGGTACGTACTGTCGGCAAGGTCGGTACCCTCTGGAATGAACCACCGGCGAATGAGTCCGGTACCGCCCTCGACATGCGGCTTCTGCCACGGCGATCCTTTGTCGCAAAACCTCGGTCACGAATGTCACCGCGATGATCTGATCGACGCCTCGCAATGTTTGAAGCGCCTGCACGAGCGGCTCCAGAGACCAGGCCGAGACGAACTCTTCGATCGTGCGCTCGAGCGGTCGACCCGCTCCCTTGCGATGCGAACTGCTTCGACCATCCTGTAGCGCGATCTGTGCGGATGATCGAACTGCTGCTCCTGGAGCTGTCCCTCGTCAGATAATTTGAGACTGGTCGGGCTTTTTGAGAAGGGAGGCTCTGGTCCATCAGGGGTAGAGTTTAAGCGACCTGCAGTTGATGCTGCAAGCGGCGGTTTGCGATGGTGTCGCGCTTGATGCGGTTTCGTTCTGCGAGGATCGCCTCAGCCCTGCCGAAGTAGACATCGGCTGGCGTGAGGTTGTCGATGCTCTCATGATAGCGGACGTGATTATAGTGCTCGACGAAGGACCGTACCTGACGTTCGAGATCACCGGGTCGGTAGTAATTGTCGAGCAGAATGCGGTTCTTCAGCGTCTGATGCCAGCGCTCGATCTTTCCCTGAGTCTGAGGATGGTACGGAGCGCCGCGCACGTGCTGCATGCCCTTCTGGTCGAGCCACGTGGCCAGATCGTCCGCGACGTAACTCGAACCGTTGTCGCTGAGCAGTCTTGGCCGGTGCACGACGGCGATGTGGTCAAGGCCGGATGCGGCGAGTGCCTGGTCGAGGGTGGCTGTGACATCGGAAGCGCACATGGTGGGACCAAGCCTCCAGGCCACGATGTAGCGCGAGAAGTCGTCAAGCACGGTCGAGAGATAGTACCACCCCCATCCGGTGATCTTGAGTGGAGTAAGAAGCGCGAACGCGCTTCTCCTCCCCGAACCGTACGTGCACCTTTCAGCGCATACGGCTCTCTGTTCAAGCTTGGCCCATGGCCATAGCAACATCATGATAGTGCGAGGTGACAGTGCTGCGGGCTTCTTTTCGGAAGATGTAGGGATTATCCTCCGGATTGCGCCATCGGAACTGCGCCTTCGGACTTGAGACAAGCCGGTAAAGTGCTTTTCCGGGCGGCCCGCCGCGTTCATTCCGACCAAACACGAGCCAGGTTTTCGCCTTGCCCGGTTCCGGGGCTCGGTACCATTTCCGCATCAAAGGTTTGATGCGAGATCGGTATTTGTGCCCCAGCCAGTGCGCCATTTTCCAGAATATGACATGGTCGATGCGCCGGAATACGTGCGCGGTGAAGTCGGTGAACTTATAGAACGCTGCCCATCCCGCCAGTTGACGGTTCAGGCTGGCGATCATGTCGACCGTGCTGACACTATGATTGCCGGAAAGGGCTTCAGCGAGCCTGCGAACAAACCCCTTCGCCTTTTCCTTGGGTATCGTTGTGACGACGGACATGCGCCCGTGCGACCCTCGCTTGCGAATGATCCTGTGCCCCAGAAAGACGAAGCCGTCATTGACGTGGGTGACATGGGTTTTCTCCATATTCAGCGTCAATTTCAGCTTGCCTTCCAGAAAGGCGCGGCATTCTTCGCGGATTTCCTCTGCTTGAGCTTTGGTCCCTTTTACGATGACGACAAAGTCGTCAGCGTATCGGCAATAAGCAACCGCCGGCTTCCATTGCCGGTTCTCTCGGACCGTAATAGGGCGGCCCAGCTTGATGCCGAAGTTCCATGCCCAGCGGTCCTTGCGAGCCTTGTCGCTCAGGTATTTCGCCTCCAGCCACGCATCAAACTCAAGCATGATGTTGGACAAGAGCGGTGACAGCACGCCACCTTGCGGAACACCCTCGCTGGAGGCTGTAAACAGGTCACGGTCAATGTGACCTGCCTTCAGGAACCGCCAGAGAAGATCAACAAACCGCCCATCCTGCACGCGTCGCCGCACACATCTGACAAGCAGCCGGTGATGGACCGTGTCGAAGTAGCTTGCC
>NZ_JADYVX010000072.1 GCF_020194175.1 Bradyrhizobium sp. BRP22
TCGGTCTGTCCGCCGTCGCGTCGTTCTTTCGGTCGCATCGTCCCCTCCGATGCAACTGAGGGAATCACGGGCAGCGATTCGAGGGAATCCTGAAAACGAAATTGCAAGCTTTTGAGGCCTCACACCCAGAAGCTTGCAATCTCAAATGCCGCTGCACCCGCAAAATCGACTCCCGCTCAGTGGCTTGGGAGGTTCTTCACGGTCGACTAATTAGGGACGGGCTGACGCATCAAACTCCACTGGAGTTCACTCCCATTCCGTTGCGGATGAGCATGCCAGCGGTTCGCTGCGCCATCACGCAAGGGGTGGGATATCATCGCGGTGTGGGTCAGCGTCGCAAGTGGAGGGCCTTAGAGGGCTATACAGCAGACGCAGCGAATAGAGGTTCGGTCCCCGCTGACTCTGCTTCTGATCAAGCGCCCCCTAACCAGCGGCGGCATGCGTCCGAGGACATCCCTACCAACAGCGTTCCGAAGGACAAGGTAGCCAAAATGAGCGGATGCTCAGTCGTGAGCCCCGTCATATCTTGGTCGGATCGAAATCGCGAGGTGTCCATTCCTCTCCGGGTTCTACGTCAGCCAGGTCAACTACATGGCCCGTGCCTTCAACGGTCCACCCACCCATCTTGGCTGCCCCCTCGTAGGTGGCCACGCGCCGAGAGATAATCACTTCATCCGTAGCGATGTTGTAGAGCTTCACTTTGTAAACGGTGGTCCTCGCCATCTCTATCTCCGTTTGCTCATGATCTGCGTCGTAGGCGTATCCGCCCAGCTGGATCAGCACTAAGTTGCCCCGCCTGGGCAGTCGCGCAAGTTTGTCGAGGATATACTGCGGGGCGCCTTCTTTGATCTCTACGCCGTATCCGTAAACCAGCCCGTCGTCGTTGGCGATCTCGTGTATGGTATACTCGATTTCATTTAATTCATCGGGCGTGAGGTACAGTGCGGCGGCAATCGCCTCGGCTTCCTCGCGGTCGTACTCATCTTCAAGCTGTCTACTGCTCATTGTGCAATACTCATCATCCCCAGTGCCGTTTCCTAAGATCGACTTAGCATCGGCTCCTAGCATATACTCCAAAGCCCTTACATAAGGAGTGAGCAGTGAGATTCGATTGAACATCCTGGGCGGCGCTCGGAGCGACTGCGGCGTTTGAGCGAGGCTCCAATTTCTCAGCGAGCGGGACAGTTCAGTTTCGGAGGTAATTCAGCATGCTGTTGCACGCATCCGTGGCTTCGGCGAAGCTTTGGAACGGCGAGCCGACCCCTGATCGAGCCCAGCTCTGGTCAAGCGGACGCCACGCAGCGACGTAGCCCAACCTTCCGCGGAAGCCAGGATCGGTCGGGCGCTGAAAACTGATCACGAACGAATAGTCGTCGCTGCTCGCACTCCATATTTCCATGTCTTCGACAGCGCGATGGAATTGCAGGGGCATCAGGCTCCGTTCGCCTGGCCAACCCGAGAACGAAAGGCTTCGGGAGGACGACGTGACGGGTCAATACACGTCAGCCCTCGCCGGCAAATTGCGGCTCCTCATCAAGCCATGACATAGATCTGGAATTCCTAGCAGCTCGGTTTATCCGGCACAGCCATCTAGCTCAATCCCGCGGTTGAAAACTACGGACGTGAGGTGTTCAGCGAAACGCATTTCTTGGCATCGATTTGTCCTAATGTTTGTCATTCGATCAACTGCCCAAGCTGGTAGTTGACCGCACACGAGGCGTCGCGTGAGAGAGGCTGGGACGCAAATCTCGATCATTGCGGGCTTCAGAGATAACAGCGGCCAATGGCGTCCTACCCGCAGCGGAGGCAATCGTGGTTATGAGGCTTACATGACGCTTGCGATCGACGTTGCCACACCTTTCAGCGCACAAACCGATCTACCGGTAAGCCCCGAGAAGCTCCAACCCACGCTTTAACAACTCTATCCATCGCAGTAGGTACCCTCGATGAGCTTGACGAGCGACGGAGTGACACCGGACGGATGCGACTTCTCCGAGGCTCATCAATCTCGGTGAGGAGAACGGACCCAATGAGGGAATGGATTGAGGACGATTGGGCTCTTTAAAGATTGTTCCAGGGTCACCAGCCTTAAGTCGTTGGAAAAAGGCGAGCGCATGTCGATCGGTCATACCTGCGATGAAATCTGTGATACATCTGAGCTTGTGGTTTGGGTTTGTTCGAGCCTCGCAACGGATGCGCCAATCCGCCGGCAACTATCATTGTCATCAACTAAGCATTCAAAGATGGTTTCTACGATTTCCTTTCCTCGAAATTCCATTGCCTTCCTTCCGAGGCGGAATCTCTTTGTCGTACTTGAGTACGGAGGCAAGCGCACGATACGCCAAGTTCAGTCCGCGACGAAGATCTTTTCCATCGCGAAACTCAACCGGAGGCCACTCTGCGGTGCGCTTCTTTTCGAGGTGCGATAGAACACGAAGCGTTTTGCGTTGCCCGCGACTCCTCCTTTGGTAATCATGCATTCATCAAGAGCAGCCTCGTCATTACGTCCAAATGGTGGGTGTCCCAGATCATGCGCGAGTGGTGCGAATTCGACTAAATCAGTCGATGTCTTGTAATCTTCGCGCTCGTCCGCAGGTAGCGTCACCGTGACTCGGCGCCGAAAGCGCAAAGCGCTGTCCCTGTCACGCGCCACTAACTTTCAGTGGCCAGCCTTGCCAAAAACAAAGCTAGCAGAAGTGGATCCCGAATTTTGGACCGGCGGCTTAGGTGGTGCGGATGCCGTTCCGTTTTGATAAACGGAGCGGACCATGAAGAAGACGAGACGAAAAATCGATGCAGCGCTGAAGGCAAAGATCGCCTTGGAGGCGCTGCGAGAACAATCAACGGTGACGGATCTGGCGCAACGCTGCCACGTGCATGTGAACCAGATTTATGCGTGGAAGAAGCAGCTTCAGGATCAAGCGGTTCGGGCGTTCGACGCGGGCGCTGGTCGGGATGGCGAGGCGGCCCACGATCTGGAGGTCGAGAAGCTCCACGCCAGGATCGGACAATTGACGGTCGAGCGAGATTTCTTAGGCAGGAGGTCCGGAAGATGAGCGCGCCGGATCGCCGAGGATTGCTTCAGCGCGCTCATGAGTCTCTATCGATCCGCCGGCAATGCCAACTGCTGAGCGTTGCGCGATCGAGCGTATATCGGCCGCCGCGGCCGGCCAATGACAACGACGGTGCGCTGATGCTGCGGATCGATGAACTGTTCACGAGTTGGCCGTTCCTGGGCTCGCGGCGGATGATGGTGATGCTCAATGGCGAAGGCTGTCGCATCAATCGCAAGCGCGTGCAGCGGTTGATGCGCAAGATGGGAATCGCGGCGCTGGGACCAAAGCCCAGAACCACAAAGCCGACGCCCCGGCACAAGATCTTCCCGTATCTCCTGCGCCATATGGTGATCGACCGGCCGAATCAAGTGTGGGCGGCCGATATCACCTATGTGCCGATCGGCCATGGCTTTCTGTATCTGGTGGCGATCATCGATTGGGCGAGCCGTGCGGTGCCGGCCTGGCGCCTATCGAACACGATGGATACATCGTTCTGCGTGTCCGCGCTCGAAGAGGCCTTGGCGCGCTACGGCCGGCCTGAGATCTTCAATACCGACCAGGGCAGCCAGTTCACCGGTGCCGCCTTCACCGGCATGCTGGCCGCCACCGGCGTCAGGATCTCGATGGATGGTCGCGGGTGCTGGATGGACAACGTAGGTACTGTCCAGACTCTTTCGCATATGTGGAACGGCCCGTGGTACAAGGGCTTTTTCAGTCGATTTCACACATGGGAACGGTGCGGTCATATGTCCGGCCTTTGGGCGCGGGACATCACCGCTGGCCTCGATGAGGTCCGCGAAGCGAGCGGCTGATCACTTTTGCGCGCTTTGAACGCAGTGCGAAAGGCGGCCTCACTCGTCTCGGGATTTCGTCCCAGGGGTTCATCGTCTGTTGTGGCACCTTGCCCTCTGTCGGCCTGCGCCGGTCAGATCATTTTTCGGTCATTGCGTTCATCAGACGGCGACCACGGGACGCCGATAAGTCCCGCCCTTGTTCAGAAGCGCCCAGATGATCCGCGCCGTCTTGTTGGCTTGCGCGACCGCGACAACCTTGAAGGGCGTCTGGCGAGAAGCGCCTTCAGCCACGGCCGCGCCCGCGCATCGTTTCGGGCCCCCCGCAAGACGGCTGTTGCCCCAACGACAAGCAGCGCGCGGAGTTCCGGATTCCCCATCTTCGATATTCGTCCCAGCCGCTCTTTGCCTCCGCTTGAATGAGACCGCGGCGTCAATCCCAGCCAGGCGGCAAAGTGGCGAGCCGACTTGAACCCGCCGGGATCCGGCACAAGCGCCTTGATGGTCGCCGCCGTAATGGCGCCGACGCCGGGGATCGTCGTCAACCGATGCATGTCCTCGTCGCGCTTGGCCTCCACGACGATTGCGCGTTCGAGCCTGTCGATCTGGTCTGCTGAAGCTTCGATCTCATCGGCAACAGCCATCAAGGCGAAGCGCGCCGCGGCAGGCAGACGCGCATCTGTCTGGTCCCGCACGATCGCAACCAGCGCCTCAACCTTTGCCAGGCCGGCTGCGGCGATGATGCCCAATTCGGCCAGATGCGCGCGCAGGGCATTGACCGCCTGCGTTCGTTGCCGCACCAGAAGAGCGCGGGTCTTCAGCACCATCGCGGCAGCCTGCTGCTCGGCCGTCTTGATCGGGACGATACGCATGGTCTTGCGGATCACCGCTTCGCTGATGGCCTCCGCGTCCGCTGCATCGGTTTTGCCGCGCTTGACGAAGGGCTTGACATAAGCCGGCGGAATGAGCCGCACCTCATGACCGAGAGCTGCCGATCTCGCGCGCCCAATAGTGGGCGCTACCGCAGGCTTCCATCCCCACCAAGCATGGTGGCAGCTTCTCGAAAAAGCGCAGAACTTCGTTGCGCCGCAGCTTCCGGTTGAACACCGGCGAGCCCTCGGCATCCGCCGCCATGAACCTGGAAAACGTGCTCGGCCAAATCCAACCCGATGGTGCTAACCTGCTTCACGGAACGGTCCCTCCTTTGTGGCGTTCGAACAACGACCACGTTCTAGCACTTTGATGCTGTCGGAGCGGGCCGTTCCACCACATCACTTTTGATCAGGCGACGGCGCCGGTTTCAGACAGTTGTGCTGATAGAGCGGTCGCATGTTCATGCCGCATTTGATCGACCACGCCGTTCCGGCACTGTGCCGCAGCCGGGCCGCCGCCGAGTTGAGACAGGATTGACCGTCGCGGAAGGCGCCGACGACACGGGTTCGTCGGCGGATCTCCTTCATGATGCGCTCGAGCGGATTGTTCGTTCGAATCCTTCCGCCAATGGAGGTCCGGAAAGGCGTAGGAGGTGAGCGTCTCGTGAACCGCCTGCTCGACGAGATCAGCAGCTTTGGCCATACGGCTTGCCCCCAGATCCGCGATGACGGTCCTGGCTTTCTTGTCGGCCGCGGCGCGGCTCTCCTGGGCATGAATGGCCTTGAGCATGTGGCTCACTCGCGGACCCGGGTCGACGGCACGTGGCTGCAGACATTGCGATAGAAATGCACCATGCAGCGTTGATAGCGCCTCCGGCAGATAATCCGCAACGCTTTCGACAAGACCTCGGCACGCATCGGAAACCACCAGCTGCACGCCCTTCAGACCGCGATCGACGAGATGCCGCAGAAACGATGACCAGCCGGATTTGTTCTCCTTGGCGCCTTCACAGATGCCGAGGATCTCCCGGAACCCCTCGGCATTGACCGCCGAGGCCACCAGCAGCGAGACGTTGCGGACCTCACCAGCCCAGATGCGCTTCATCACGATGCCGTCGAGGTAGAGATACGGATGCTCGCCTTCGATCTTGCGATTCCGCCACGCCTCGAGGCTGACCCGGGTGCCCCACAGCGCCTCGGTGATGTCTTCGACCCGCCGAACCGAAATCCGGCCAGATACATCTCGATCAGCGCCTCCTCGACCGAGCTCTCCCGCCTCCGGTAGCGCTCGATAATCGCCGTCTCGAAGGTTTGCCGCCGTAGCTTCGGGACCTTCAGATTGACGTCGCCCGCCTTGGTCTGCAGCGTTCGCTCGTAGCTGCCGGCCCGCGTGTCCTACCGGGCCGGGCTGCGCTCATACCGCCCAGCACCGCACAGCTGGTCCGCTTCGGCCGCCAGCATGGCGTTCGTGTCTCTTCCACCGTGCCGCGGACCATCGCGCCCAGGTGATCCCGACCCCGGGCCTCATCAATCTGGATCATCTCGCCCATGGCATTCCCATCATTCATTCAAAGCTCCTTCATTCTAGAAGAAGCCGTCAATCCTGAAAGTGCGAAAGACTCTGTACGTTATCCTTCTGCGCGATGCGCATCCAGTGCTTGATCTTGGCGAAGGTCTGTTCGATCGGATTGAGGTCGCCTGAGTAAGGCGGCAGATGCCAGAGCCTGGCGCCGGCGCCTTTGATGATGCGGCGCAGAGCAGCCGACTTGTGGCTGCCGAGATTGTCCATGATCACGATGTCGCCCGGCTTGAGAACTGGAACGAGCTGCTGTTCGACATAAGCCCGGAAGCATTCGCCGTTGATCGGCCCGTCGAAGACGCAGGGAGCGACGAGGCTGTCAGAGCGCAAGGCGCCGAGAAGGGTCAGCGTCCGCCAATCGCCGTGGGGTGCAAAGCCTCGCACCCGTTCGCCCTTCGGCCCCCATCCGCGCAACGGGGCCATGCTGGTCTTGATCCAGGTCTCATCGATGAAGACCAGGCGCTGAGGATCGAGGCTCGCCTGCCACGACTGCCAGCGACGGCGCCGGCGCGCGACGTCCGCGCGGGCCTGCTCAAGGGCGAACAGCGTTTTTTTTTTGAACCGCAGGCCTTCGCGCCGCAGGAACGTCCAGACCGCGTTGTGCGAGACCTCGACCCCACGGGCAGCAAGTTCATCCTTCAGCTTGTGCAGCGTCAGATGCGGCGTCTGGCTGATCCGCTCCTTGATGAAGGCGCGATGCGGTTCCAGCACCGGCTTGCGGTATCCGCCTATCTTGCCGGGCGCCACTGAACCCGTCGCTCGATAGCACTGCGACCACTTCACCACCGAGGACACCGCCACGCCAAACCGCGTCGCAACCGCCCGGCAGCTCTCGCCTCCATTCAGCAACGACACGTTCACGCAGATCGTTGGAAAGAGGTCGGCTCATCAGATGCTGGCCCCCAGACCCAGCCAACATCTTGAATCACAAACCGGCCCGCAGGGGAATCCCCAGCCATGAACCGCTCTAGCAAGGACACTCGACTTCTTGCCCGCCCTCGACCAACGTGGGGAGACCGAGCGTCCTCGCTGAGCTTGAGATCGACCGCAAGTTCGGTGGATTTACCTTGCGACAAACAAAAAGAAGGAGGCATCAAGCGGCGCACCGTTAGTCTGGCAGTTCACCCAAACTGCATTGTCATTACCGGCCCGGTCAGCAGTGTTACACCAGGCGTTTTCCGTGCCGATCGTTAATGTGTCGGCCTGAACCCATCGGCTCCAACCCTTGATTGCTTGTATGTTCTGTCCGAAATCGATCTGATACTCGCCGACCCCTAACTTCTTGGTGTTCGCGGTGTTGCAACCGAAACAGCTCGCTATGCTGCCGTCTGAGTTGATTGCGGCTGTGAAAAACACCACTCCTCTGGTCGGCTGCGCCGAGCCCGGCGCAATCCTGAGAGCGCGCTCCTGCCCTGGAAGGGTGTTGTGATCCTGTCTAGCCGGCTGTGCGACGGCAACGCCGGAAAGGGCGTGTCCCAAACAAGTTAGTGCGACAGCGGCGATAGAGCGATTCATGATGTGTCTCCTCGATAGCGAACGCAGCCTACCTCCTTCGGCAAGCCAGCGCTTTGACCAGCCTCACCTTCGTCAGCAACGGTGGCATGCTTCCGTCGCCCTAATCAATAACTAGTTCTAGTAGGTGACGATTTCGCGGGCAGAGGTGATCACATCGGTCGAGCGGCGGCGTCGGTGGTCACAGGATGAGAAGGAACGGCTGGTTGCAGCATCGCTCGAGCCCGGAGCCACTGTTTCTGAGGTGGCTCGCGTGACCGGTCTTCAAGTGAGCCAGCTGTTCAGGTGGCGCAAAGAGCTTTGCAAGCACAGCGAGATGCGCCCACAGCGCCTCGGTGATTTTTGCTCTGATTTGCTCTCAGACATTTCTGACTCCAAAATAAAATGCCCCGGGAGTGTGCGGGGCTAAAGACCTTGCTTCAGTTGGCGTGACGATGAATCCATCGCGACCACGTATAGGGAGCGGTTTCTCTCTCGCAGCCGGGACAATTGGACAATTTTCCCGGTGTCGCGTCTTCAGAAATCCAAGCGGTCTCACAGTGGGCACACTCATATAGATCCTGAAAGCTTACGTCCCTATCTGGTCCATCGCCGGAGACTACGCTCGCTGGTTGAACGCGGGCAACTTGTTCAGTTGGCTCGTTTCCAATCTTCATGCCATCCTCCTTAAAATCGACACCCAGCAGGGTGCCGAAGCTCAAGGAGGATGGGCGCCACCAGCTGCCTGTGTTCCGCCGTACACCGGGTTGATCTTGAATACAACTACAACGTTCAAATCTGCTCAAGGAGCTCATGAAGACTTCATGAATTCCGGGCCGGGAGTCGACGAGGACGTTCGAACTTTGAAGTGGATACCAGAATGGTCGCTAATCGACGTCTCAGGAGCTTGGCGAGGCGACGCCGCTGAACCGGTCGAGCTGAAACGCCTTCGGCGCGATCAGTTTCGCATCGAGTGCCAGATCCGCGAGCATCGTACCGATCGCGCTGGCGAACTTCGCACCGTGGCCGGAGCAAGGCGATGCGACGACGATGCGTGGGTCGGCCGGAAGTCGATCGATGATGAATTCGTTGCCCTCGTCCGGTCGCAGGTCTGCTCGGAGCGTGTTCGTGTAAAGACAGCTATCGCGCTCGACGATTGGGCCCGCCGCACCGGGGACCAATTCGGCGAGCGTCAAGCCGACAGTCTCCAGTTCTGTGTCGGTTGGCGGCGGCTGCCAAGCGTCTGCCGCCACGACTGGCCCGTGGTCGTGCTGCGCAGCCTTTACGCCTCGTCCCTCGAAATCAGGAAAGCCGTATACCAGCCCTTTGTCCCCTTCGACAATAAACGCCGGAAACCCGCCGTAACGCACCAATTCGGGTTTAGCCGGCTTGAACCAACCGACCGTCTGCCGCGTGATCTTTAAGTGTCGCGCGAGCCCCGGGATTAGGCCGGCAATCCATGGCCCTGCAGCGACAATCGCCCTCTCGGCCAAGATTACCTCTTGGGGCGTTGAAATCCGGATGCCGGCGGCCGTCGGCCGTATGCGGGCCGGAGCCAGAATGATGCGGTGTTCGGTTCCCTCGCGAAACGCGCGCATCGCAGCTTCTGCCAACAGGATCCCGCCGCTTTCCTGGACGACCACATCCCATTCTTCAGGAAGCCGGAACGCCGGAAACGCGGCGTTTGCTTCCGCTCCCGTGGCCAGTCCGGGGACGGCGTCCTTGAGCGCGCTGGCTCGGGAGTTGGCCACCATCTTCGATCCTGGAGGTCCTGCTTCGAGCACGCGAGTCGGCATGAGGATTGTCCGACCGCTGGCGGCCTCCAACATTCGCCATCCCTTGAAGGCAGCATCGCTGAGCTCGGTGGAGGCCGCGCTCTCGAAATTGAAGCGCCGGTACACTCGGCATGAGCCGTGCGATGAGCCCCGAGCCTCGCCCAACACAAGAGGGTCGAAGCCGAGCACGTCGGCCCCCCGACGCACCAGCGAATGGAACGCAGAGCTGCCGATTAGGCCGAGGCCGACGACGGCGATTTCGCAAACACGCATCCCTCACTCCCTCTTCCGCCGTCTGGCACGCCCTATTAATCTGCCACGCCGCCGCCCTTCTGAGGGAGGGCCCCGTGCGTAGTGGACACGCCGCAGCCGCGGCAGGAGCACAAGAATCCCTGACACTCGCGCAGCCATTTGCAATGCGCCTTGTCAGCCTTCTTCTTATGGGCTTACGACCCGCCCGTGATCCAAACGGAGCGAGGAGCTTTACCAGGGTAAGAGCGAGCGGCGCTTGCCGCGCTGGGCGGAACGGCGAAGTGCCGCTCGCGCCCGCGATCGCCAGCGTCTCGATACCTTAAGTCGTTGAGTTCGTCGCCTGCCAAAACTTGTAGGCTCACTCCCCAACCATTCAGCAACCTGTCGGCGCGTGAGACGCTGATCCTGCTCTGTTCGGCATAACATTGCGCGCAGGGATCACCGCCGCTTGCGTTGCGTGATTGAACAGCGTTTTCTTGGTTCGGCAAGTAAACCCGCTGGATCGGGCAAACGATCTGCAAGGCAACGGCCGTCGCCATGAGCCGTCGCGGATCACCATAACCCGATAGTCCTCGTGCTTCACTTCGTGAAACCACTCAGGGGCCGAGGGCACGGTGGTGCCCTTCTTGGGCACGGCAAGGATAAGCCTGATACAGCCTTCAGCAAATCCGAAGGGGGCGACTGTGGCGGAGGTGTCGACGCGGTTCGACTTGACCGACTTGCGACTGTTCGTCCAGGTGGCGGAGACATGCAGCGTTACGGGTGGTGCCAACCAAGCACACTTGTCCCTTGCATCGGCAAGCGCGCGGATCAGGGTCGATGCTCGGTGTACCACTTCTCGAGCGTGGACCGCGCGGTGTCCCTAAGCCATCTGCCGCCTGGTCGAGCTGGGCCTGAAGTTGCAGCCCAAGTGACGGCATAAGAGAGGTGTAAACCTCCTCCGAATGAGTGAACCCCGGTAGTAGGCTCATTGAGCCCCGAGATGTCGAATGGAACTCAACGTCGGTCATTTACCGAGGAGGCGTCGAACTGGTCGTGTCAAGCCGTCGGTCGGTCACGTCGGTGGTTACCAATGAAGCTCGGTCTGCGCGACTTGGTGGTGCGGCGCTCGTTGAGGATCACCTCGCACGCGAGCCTCCATGCGCTCCCCCAAGGCGTTTGGAGCAGGTTCGTCGCCGCACCGCCAAGAGCGCATCAGGTAGGCCGTCTGCGGAAGATTGAACACCGACTGGTTCAGGCAATCCCTTGAAATGGACCCACAGGAGGTTCGTTGGAAGGGGGCTGCTCCGTTTGATAGACGGAGCGGATGATGACGAAGACGAGACGCAAGATCGACGCGGCACTGAAGGCAAGATCGCGCTGGAAGCGGTGCGGGAGCAGGCGACGGTGGCCGATCTGGCCCAGCGTTATGAGGTTCACCCGAACCAGATCTATGCCTGGAAGAAGCAACTGCTGGATCAGGCAGCCGGGCGTTTGACGCGGGTGTCGGGCGGGAGAGCGAGGATGCTCGGGAACGCGAGATCGAGAAGCTGCACGCGAAGATTGGACAACTGACAGTCGAGTTTTAGCGCGGAGGTCCGGAAGATGAGCACGCCGGACCGTCGAGGAATGCTCGATCGCGCCGACCAGGCGCTCTCGATCCGCCGGTAATGCACGTTGCTTTGCACCGCCCGTTCTGGAGGCTACCGGCCGCCACGGCCGGTCAACGACATTGCCCTGATGTAGCGGATCGACGAGCTGTTCACCGCCTGGCCATTCCTGGGCTCGCAGCGATTGACCACGATGCTGAAGATTGGGGGCTTCCGCTCAATCGCAGCGCGTACGACGATGGGCATCGCGGCGCGAGACGCCTTCTCGGCTCTTACGCTATAGCTAGCGCTTGCCAAAAACTCGTTCAGCAAGTGCTGCTTGATCGTTGCGGCCTCTCGCTCTCCCTGTGAGGCAAGCCAGAGAATGCGCTCCGCGATCTCCAGCGCAGAGCGCCGCTTCTGCCTGATGAACGCGGAGCTAGCAAGTCGTCCGTTAATAAGCCGGATTGTTGGCGACTGGAGTTGCGAAGGCGCGCCATGAGGATGACGCGCAAGGGATTGCTCAGCCAGGCGAGGATGCGTCGGAAATTGTAGCCGACCGCGGAGAGGATGACGTTGGCGGCATCGCCGGCGCGGCCTTTGAGGTAGCAGCGGCCGAGGTGAGCTTTGGCCTTCAGGTGTCCGATGATGGGCTCGATGGCGGAGCGGCGGCGCAGTTCGCGCTTGATGACACCGAAGACGCCGCGCCTCTGGCCTGAGATGAAGACGCGGCGTGGATTGTGCGCGTCATGGCCACGGTATCCCTTGTCGACATAGGCCCGCTCGATCGCGCAGCCGGTGAGTGTCTCGGTGCGGTCAATGATGTCCCGCAAGGTGTGACCGTCGTACGGGTTATCGGGCATTGCCCTGGCGTGCAGCACGAACAGGCCACCGGGAGCGCGGCGGTTGTTGGTGACGATGGAGGCCTTGACCCCGATCTATGGACCACGCCCGCGTTGCAAGAGGAATCGACAAAGGGATGAAGCGGTTTGCGCCAATCTATCCGGCTTCAATTTGGGGCTGTTGCCCCGAGCCATCATGGATATCCGCTCACTTCTGT
>NZ_JADYVX010000073.1 GCF_020194175.1 Bradyrhizobium sp. BRP22
GCCCAGACGGCGGTCGCCCCGCCGGCACCGCCTGCCCCACCGTCACCGCCCACACCTCCGGCGCAGAGCACCACCGCATCACCGCCGCCGTCCGAGCAGCCACCGCTGCCTCCGACGCCGCGGCCGGCGGACGTCGCTGTAGCACCGACGCCCTCCCCGAAGCCCGCCGATACACTGGCCGATGATCCGACCATCAAGACGCTGACGGCCCGGCTCAACGACAATCCCGATGACGCGGCTGCGCTTTACCGCCGGGGCCAGGTCTATGCCAGCAAGGGCGCCTACGAACTCGCCATCAAGGACTTCAACAACTCGCTTCGACTGAACCCCAAGGATGTCGAGGCCTACAACAACCGCTGCTGGGCTCGCACCGTCATCGGCGACCTGCAGGCCGCGCTGAAGGATTGCAACGAGGCGCTGCGGCTGCGACCGAATTTCGTCGATGCCCTCGATAGCCGCGGCCTCTTGAACCTGAAGAGCGGGCAGACGAAGAACGCCATTGCCGATTTCGATGCGGCATTGAAGATCAACCCCAGACTGACGTCCTCCCTCTACGGGCGCGGCCTTGCCAAGAAGCGTAACGGCTCGATCGCGGAAGGGGATTTGGACATCACCAACGCCAAGGCAATGGATCCGAACATCGTCAAGGAATTCGCCGATTATGGCGTGCAGTGACAACAATTTGGACTGGTAGTGCCGTCCAGCCTCGAACCTCGGACGGACGTGATAGACTAAAAATTCAAGATGGGCCGGGATCAAGCACCGGCGGTGATTTGGCAAGTTGATTTGAAACCGCGCGAACGGCGCAGGAGGGGCTGACAATGTTCGACATCACTGCGAAGCAGAATCTTGCTGCGATGTTTTCGATTGCAACCATCGGCGCCACGCTTGCTCTTGGCATGTCGGCCGCCCGCGCCGGTGACAACGTCACCGAAGAGCAAATCCTCAGGGCGCTGACGCCCGAGAAGAAGCCGTTGACCCGCGGCCTGTCGATCGGACCGAAGGTGGAGCCGGCCGCAAACGCCACCGAAGACAAGTTCGTGCGGACCATCCGCGGCCGCTCCACCCGCTCGCTGTCGTCGGCCGAGCGCGAGGAGATCGCGACCATCGTCAAGGACAAGCCCAAGATCGATCTGGAAATCAACTTCGATTACAACTCGGCCCAGATCAACGCCAAATCGTTGCCCTCAGTGCAGGCCCTGGGCCGCGCGCTGACCAATGCCGACCTGAAGGGATCCACCTTCGTCGTAGCCGGCCACACCGATGCCGCTGGCGGTGAGGCTTTCAACCAGGACCTGTCCGAGCGTCGCGCCGAGGCGATCAAGCGTTATCTCATCGACAAATACGGCATCGACGGTTCCGACCTCGTCACCGTCGGCTATGGCAAGACCAAGCTGAAGGATCCGAACCAGCCACTGGCGGAAGTGAACCGCCGCGTGCAGGTCGTGAACATGGAAAATAAGGCGACCGCGTCCAAGTAGCCGTCAGTAAACGGCGTGGCGCGGCGTGACACTTTAAGTGTAAGATGCGTCTCGTATCCCTGCGGGACGCATTTTGTTTTGGGCTAAACTTCAACACATTCGAAGCGTTCCGCTTCATCTGATTTCAGGTCTAGATCGATCCGGCGATGAAATTCTCCGAATACCTAAAGCCTGTGCTCGGAACAGTTTTCGTCGTCGCCGTCGGCGCCGGCTATTACTGGTTCGAGCATCGTCCGCGCCCGGAAGAGAAGGAAACGCCTGGCCAGGCGCTCGTCGTCGTCACCAAATCCACCAATGCCTGCTTCTCCGACATGGTGCGCGTCACCGGCTATATCGTGCCGCGTCGCGAAGCGCAGGTCGGCGTCGATCAGGAGGGCTCCAAGGTCACCGACCTCTTCGTCCGTGAGGGCGACACCGTGACCGAGAACCAGGAACTGGCGCGGCTGACCCCGCCGCCGCAACAGGCCGCCCAGGGCGCGAGCCGCGCGGCATCGTCGCTTTCCCTGCGCGCACCGGCCGCCGGCCTCATCACCGAGGTACGGACCGCCGTCGGCGCCCCCGCCTCCCCGCAGGCCGGACCGATGTTCCGAATCGCGATCAACAACGAAATCGAACTCGACGCCGAGGTGCCGAGTATCCATCTCTTGAAACTCAATCCCGGCGCAACCGTGCGGATCAGCCGCGATGACGCACCCGACATGGTCGGCAAGGTGCGCCAGATCTCACCGCAGATCGACCGCAACACCCAGCTCGGCCATGTCAGAATATCGCTCAACAACAATCCCTCGCTGAAGGTCGGCATGTTCGCTCGCGCCAATATCGACGCCAAGCGCTCCTGCGGCGTCGCCGTCCCACGCACCGCGATCGATCGCCTCACCCTGCAGGTGGTCAAGGGCAACACGATCGAGACGCGGAAGGTGCGGGTCGGGCTGACCTCGGACACGTCAACGGAAATCCTCGAGGGCCTCGACGTCGGCGAAACCGTCGTCGCCGATGCTGGAACCTCGCTGCATGACGGCGACCAGATCAAGATCATGTTCGCCGACGAACTCGAGCGCACGCGGACACGCTAATGGCTTTGAACATCTCGGCTTGGTCGATCCGGAACCCGCTGCCGTCGATCGTCTTCTCGATCATCCTGCTGGTGCTGGGCTGGGTCTCCTTCGCCAAGCTTGCTGTGACGCGGCTGCCAAGCGCCGATATTCCCGTGATCTCGGTCGCGGTGTCGCAATTCGGCGCAGCACCCTCTGAACTGGAAGCGCAGGTCACCAAGACGATTGAAGACGGCGTCTCAGGCGTGGAGGGCGTGCGCCACATCTCCTCTTCGATCACTGACGGCCTGTCAGTCACCACGATCCAGTTCGCGCTGGAGACCAACACCGACCGCGCGTTGAATGACGTCAAGGACGCCGTCACTCGTGTTCGCGCCAACCTGCCGCAAAATGTCACCGAGCCGCTGATCCAGCGCGTCGATGTCATCGGCCTGCCGATCGTCACCTATGCCGCGATTTCCCCGGGCAAGACGCCGGAGCAGCTTTCCTATTTCGTCGACGACGTGGTCAAGCGCGCGCTGCAGGGCGTGCGCGGCGTCGCCCAGGTCGAGCGCATCGGCGGTGTCGAGCGCGAGATCCTGGTCTCGCTCGATCCCGATCGGCTGCAGGCAGCGGGGCTGACCGCCGTCAATGTCAGTCAAATCCTGCGTGGCACCAATGTCGACCTCGCCGGCGGCCGCGCCGAAATCGGCAAGAACGACCAGGCGATCCGCACGCTCGCCGGCGCGAAGACGCTGAACGAGCTCGCCGGCACCATGATCCCGCTATTCGGCGGCGGCGAGGTGCGGCTCGACGATCTCGGCACGGTGACCGACACCATCGCCGACCGCCGGACCTTCGCCCGCTTCAACGGCGAGCCGGTGGTCGCACTTGGCATCAAGCGCTCGAAGGGCGCGAGCGACGTGGTGGTTGCCGCCGCGGTGCAGAAGCGGATCGAGGCGCTGAAGGCCGCCTACCCTGACGTCGACCTCAAGCTGATCGACACTTCCGTCGAATTCACCAAGGGCAATTATGAGGCGGCGATCTCGACCCTGTTCGAGGGCGCGATCCTCGCCGTCATCATCGTGCTGTTGTTCCTGCGCGACCTCCGCGCCACCATCATCGCCGCGGTCTCGCTGCCGCTATCGATCTTCCCGGCGTTCTGGGCGATGGACATTCTGGGCTTCTCGCTCAACCTCGTCAGCTTCCTCGCCATCACGCTTTCGACCGGTATCCTCGTCGACGACGCCATCGTCGAGATCGAGAATATCGTGCGCCACATGCGGATGGGCAAATCGCCCTACCGCGCCGCGCTGGAGGCAGCCGATGAAATCGGGCTCGCGGTGATCGCGATCTCGCTCACCATCATCGCGATCTTCGCGCCGGCGAGCTTCATGTCGGGCATTGCCGGCCAGTTCTTCAAGCAGTTCGGCATCACCGTATCGGTGCAGGTGTTTTTCTCGCTGCTTGCGGCGCGCTTCGTCACGCCGATGCTGGCTGCCTATTTCCTCAAGCATCAGGCGCACGAGGAGTCGCCGCCGGGCCGCATACTGCGGACCTATCACAGCCTGGTCACGTGGTCGGTGAAGCATCATTACATCACCGTCGTGATCGGCTTTGCCGTGTTCGCGGCGTCGATCTGGAGCATCAAGTTGTTGCCGCAAGGCTTCCTGCCGGCGCAGGACACCGCACGCTCGCTGCTGGCGATGGAGCTGCCGCCGGGCTCGCAGCTTGCGCATACTGAGAAGGTGACGGAAGAGATCGTCGCGCGTCTGCGCAAGCGACCTGAAGTGAGAAGCGTATTCGTCGACGGCGGCCGGGTGCCGCCCGGCACGCAGGAAGTACGCCGCGCTGCGCTGATCATCAACTACACGCCGAAGAGCGAGCGCAAGATCACCCAGCGCGAGCTCGAGCTCTCGATCAGCAACGAGCTCGAGAATGTCCCCGACATCCGCTACTGGTTCCTCGACGAGAACGGCCTGCGCGCGATCTCGCTGGTCGTGACCGGCGTCGACAGCAACATCGTCAACAATGTCGCAAGCGAGCTGGCGACGCAGATGAAGCGGATCCCGATCATCGCCAATGTGATCTCGGAAACCGCGCTCGACCGTCCCGAGCTCCGCATCCGCCCGCGCGCTGAACTGGCGGCGCGGCTCGGCGTCTCCACGGAGAGCCTGTCGCAGACGATCCGCGTCGCGACCATCGGCGATGTCGGCCCGGCGCTGGCAAAATTCGATGCCGGCGACCGCCAGGTGCCGATCCGCGTCCAGCTCGAAGACTCCGCCCGCAGCGACCTGCAGATGCTGGAACAGTTGCGGGTGCCGCTCGGCCCGCGCGGCGAACGCGGCGGCGTGCCGCTGTCGGTTGTCGCCGACATCCAGCTCGATCAGGGCCCGACCAGCATCAACCGCTACGACCGCGAGCGGCAGGCGACCGTCGCGGCCGACCTCGTCGGCAACGCCGCGCTCGGCGATGCCACCAGGCAGATTTATGAACTGCCGGTGATGAAGAGCCTGCCGAAGGGCGTCAAGGTGAGCCCGTCGGGTGACGCCGAAAGCCTCAACGAGCTGTCGGATGGCTTCGCCACCGCGATCACCGCCGGGCTGATGATGGTCTATGCAGTACTCGTGCTGCTGTTCGGCACCTTCCTGCAGCCGATCACCATCCTGTTCTCGCTTCCGCTGTCGATCGGCGGCGCGATCGCCGCGTTGCTGCTCACCGGCAAGCAACTGACCACACCGGTCTGGATCGGCATCCTGATGCTGATGGGCATCGTCACCAAGAATGCGATCATGCTGGTGGAATTCGCCATCGAGGCGATCCGCGCCGGCCAGAGGCGCGAGGAAGCGATGATCGACGCCGGCATGAAGCGCGCGCGCCCGATCGTGATGACGACCATTGCGATGGTGGCCGGCATGATGCCGAGCGCGCTGGCGGTCGGCGCCGGCGGCGAGTTCCGCTCGCCGATGGCACTTGCCGTGATCGGCGGTCTCTTGTTCTCGACGGTCCTGTCGCTGGTATTCGTGCCGGCGATGTTCATGGTGATGGACGACATCGGCAACGTGATCTGGCGCTTCGGCAAGCGGCTGATCGTCTCGCACGCCGACGAGGACCACGATGGCGAGCCACAGGCCAAGCAGCCGCCCAAGCCGCCGACAATGGTGTCGCCCGCGGCGGAGTAAGGCAGATCAGCAGTTGAAACGAGAACCATGAAAGCGGTTCTGCCGAACGCCGACAAGGCTATCCTCGATATTCGCAAGATCGAGGATTACTGCCTGAGCCCGTCCCATCCGCGCGGACGTCACAAGGCGCGGGTGTTTCGTGACGCACTAAACCTTCAACGTAGCGACGCGGCTTGGCTGCGTGAAACCTTGCTGGAGGCTATCCGTTCACATGAAGCCACCCAGACCGGGATGGACGCTTGGGGTACCTACTGGAGTCTCGATGTCGAGATCAGGCGACACGACAAGAGCGCTGTGGTAAGAACAATCTGGATCGTCCGGATCGGCGCGAGCCGGCCAAGCTTCGTTACCTGCTGGGTGTTGTGATGGCTGCAATAAAGAAGGACAAACAACCTTCTGTTCTTGACGTGGTGGCATTGCTGACAGATCTGCCGGCGCAACATCTTGCGCGCGGCCAAGTTGGCACTGTCATTGAGCAGTTGGACAGCGGAACTTCGCTCGTCGAATTCAGCGACGATCAAGGTCGCGCTTACGCTATCGTTCCCTGCCGTCGTGACGAGCTGCTTGTCCTGCACTACGTGCCTGAGGCGGCTTAACGATTACAGCTCTACTCGTTCCTCGCCACCGCGGTCAGCTTGTTCATGTTGTGCAGCAGGATCCGCCCGCGCTGCAGGTCAAGAATGCCGTCCTTGCGCCAGAGCTGGAGCTGACGGTTGACGCTTTCGCGCGCGGCGCCGACGAAGATGCCGAGCTGTTCCTGCGAGATATGGACTTCGGAGCCGTAGTCGGACGCCAGCGCACAGAGCCGCTTGGCGAGGCGGACCGGCAGGGGCTGCAGCACCGATTCCTCCATCCGCTCGCTCATCCAGCGGATGCGCTGGCACAACAGCTCGATCAGCTTTACGGCCACCTTCGGCTCTCGCTCGAGAAAGCCGAGGAAATCCTCACGGCGCAGCACGAACAATTCGCTCGGCTCGCCGGCGGTCGCGTCCGCGGTGCGGTCCTGGCCGTCGAGGACGGCGACCTCGCCGAAGAGCTCACCGGGGCCCATGAAGTTGAGCGTCAGCCGGCTGCCATCGGAGGCGCCGGTCTCGATGCGGATCTGGCCACGCCGGACCCCGAACAGGGCATCACCGGCATCGCCCTTCTGGAACAGCACCTCGCCCGCCTGGAGTTGCTGGGTGCGACAATGGCCCGCAAGCCGTTGCAATTCGTCCGCCCCCAGATCGGCGAACATCGTGTTCATTTTCAAAATGACCGCAAATTCGGCCTGTTTGCTCATTGTAATGCCTTCCACAATAACCTCCCGAGCGGCTTGCCTGCAGCCCGGGGTAACAAAATTCACCCCCATGGAAGTGTGCCATAAGTCACATAAGTTTGCAGCAGCGGCGGATTATTTTCGGCTGCTTTGAGCGGAAACCTGTTTCCGGGATAAGGTCATGGAGTAGGCCGCGTCGTGGCGCGGCCGGCGGGGCGACGTTTGCGCGGTCTGGAATGTCGAGATGAGAGTACTGAAAATCGCGGGCGCCGCGATCGGAGCCGTGATCGTCGTCATCGCGCTGCTTGCCGTGATCGGCATCCCCTCCAGCTTCCTGACGTCGGCGATCCAGCAGCGGGTCGAGCGTGAGACCGGTTATCGGCTGGCCATCAATGGCGGCGCCAAGATCAGCCTGTGGCCGTCGCTCAACGTCACACTCAACGACATCGCGCTGCAGGATCCGAAAGAGCGCGAGATCAACAATCGCCTGACCGCGAGCAGCATGCAGGCTGACGTCACGCTGTCGAGCCTGTGGTCTGGCGAGCCGCAAGTCACCGATCTTCTGATCGTGCGGCCGGTCCTGACCATGCCGCTGCAGCGCGTGCGCGAGCCCAATCCGCCACCGAAGAGCAGCGCCTCCGGCACCAGCGGGGCCAAATTCGGCATCGAGCATGTCAGCGTCATCGGCGGCACGATCGTGTTCTCCAATGTGCGCGACCGGGTCGAGAGCCGGATCGAGACCGTCAATGCGGAGGCGACCGTCGGCAGCGATCGCAAGATCCTGATCACCGGCAATGCGCGCGGCGGCGGCCAGCCGCTGAAATTCGAGATCAAGGCGACCGCGCCGGCGCCGCCGATCGAGCGGCAGAACATCCCGACCGAAATCGCGTTCGAAGCGCCCGGCCTGTTGCAGGCGCCGCTGTCGGCGCGAGCCGAGGTGCGGGTCAACGGCACGGTGGTGATGTTCAACGGCGTCAGCGGCACGCTCGGTGACGGCGGTTTCAACGGCTGGGCCTCGGTCGATATCGCCAGCAACAAGCCGCTGGTGAAGCTCGACCTCGATTTCCAGCGCCTCGCCGTCGCGATGGAGCGCGGCACTCCGGGAACGGCGGCGCAGCCCTGGAGCAATGCGACGATCGACCTCGTCGGGCTGAATTACGTCGACGCGCAGGCCAAG
Source organism: Bradyrhizobium sp. BRP22 (assembly GCF_020194175.1). Lineage (GTDB taxonomy): Bacteria > Pseudomonadota > Alphaproteobacteria > Rhizobiales > Xanthobacteraceae > Bradyrhizobium. Next base: position 8,130 of record NZ_JADYVX010000073.1, read on the forward strand.
ATTTCCGCCGCCGAGCTCAATATCGGCGATGGCCGCTTCGCGCCGGCGGCAATCGAGGCGACGCTGATGAACGGCGTGTTGAAGGCGCGGCTCGCCAATCTCGGCGCCTATGAGGGCAACGCCAATGGCGACCTCGCCATCGACGCCTCCACCAGCAGTCCGACCTACGTGCTCAGCGCCGATCTCGGCAATGTGCGGGCGCTGCCGCTGCTGCGCAGCCTTGCCGATTTCGACAAGCTCGACGGCCGGATGCAGGCGAAGATCGCGGTACGCTCCTCCGGAAACAGCCAGCGCTCGATCATGACGAATATGAGCGGCACCGCATTCGCGGTGTTCCGGGACGGCGCGATACGCGGCCTCAACGTCGCGCAGATGATCCGCTCGCTGACCACAAGCCCGCTGTCCGGCTGGCAGGAGGGCGATCAGCTGGCGACAGACCTGAGCCAGCTCTCCGCCTCCTTCAAGATTGACAAGGGCCAGGCGGTCACCACCGACCTCAACCTGGTCGGTCCGCTGGTGAAGATGACGGGGGTGGGCACCATCGACCTCGGCACCAAGATGATCGGCTTCCGCGTCGAGCCGAAGCTGGTGATGACCACCGAGGGCCAGGGCCGCACTGGCGATCCGGTCGGCCTCGGCATCCCCGTGATGATCGAGGGGCCGTGGGACGGCCCGCGCATCTATCCGGAGATGCAGGGCATCCTGGACAATCCCGAGGCCGCCTATGCCCGGCTGCGGGAGATGGGCAAGGGTCTGTTCGGGCCAAACGGCATCAATCTCGGCGGACTTCTTGGCGGCGGCCAGGATGGAGCCGGCAGCCAGGGTGGCAGCACGAACGGCCAGGGCCAGGGCGGGCTGCTCGGCGGCCAGCTTGGCGAGACCATCGGCAACCTGATCCAGCAGGGCCTGAACAGCGGAGCACAGCCGCAGCGCCCGAGCCGCAGCATCCCGCCGGCCACGGCGCCGCAGCAGCAACCCGAGCCGCCGCCTTCGCCGCCGAGCGATAGCGGCGAGACGCAGGACAGCCAGGCGATGAATGAAGTGCTGCGCCAGCTCTTCAATCGCTGAGGCGCCCGGGTAACCATCCTCGGCGCCAGCCGCAATGTCAGCATAATCCATGCTAGAACAGGGCCGAACGCGGCCGCTGAGAACCTGTTTTTCGCCGCGGGACGGATTTGCGCGCTCCGGACCAGGAGGGAGTGCACGAGGGCTTGGATGAGCGGCGTCAAGGACAAGATCCGGTTCCGGCGCGAGGGCCTGTTCGCCAAATATGTCAGCGCGCTGGTCGGCCTCGTCGTGTTCGTGCTGGCGGTCAACGGCGCCATGGAGACCTGGATCTCCTACCGCGGCATCAAGGTGGCGCTCACGGACGCCATGAGCGAGAGGGCCGACGCCACCGCCCGCCGCATCGAGCAATCGATCGCCGACCTGGAGCGCCAGATCAGCTGGGTCACCCGCGCCTCCTCCACCACCACCGAGCAGCGACGCGCCGACTACACCCAGCTCCTGGGCCAGGTGCCGCAGGTGAGCCAGCTCACCCAGGTCAACGGAAGCGGCCGCGAGACGCTGCGGCTGAACCGCCAGACCGTGACCATCGCCGGCAACGCCGACTACACCCGCGACATCAGTTTCACCGACACGCTGACCCGTGGCACCAGCTATGGCGCCGCCACTTTCCGCGATGGCCATCCCTTTATGGCGATCGGCCTGGCGCATTCCGGCTTCAACGCAGGCGTCACCATCGCCGAGATCGACCTCGGCTTCCTCGCTGGCCTGCTCGGCGAGGCCGAGGTCGGCAAGTCCGCCCTCGCCTATGTCGTCGACCCCAGGGGCCGCGTGCTGGCGGCTTCCGCCAAGGGGCCCGAGGTGGGCAAGGACCTGTCGAAGCTGCCGCAGGTCGCCGCCGTTCTCAGCCCGGGCGGCAAGCAACTCGCGACCGGCAAGAACGCGGTCGGCGATGCGGTGCTCACGACCTCGCGCGCGGTGCCCACCCTTGGTTGGTCCGTGTTCTTCGAACAGCCGACCGCACAGGCGCTGGCGCCGATCCGCGACCAGCTCATCCGCATCGCGCTCCTGATCGCGCTCGGCCTCGTGGTCGCAATCATTGCCGGCACGGTGCTGGCGCGGCGCATGCTGGTGCCGATCACCGCGCTGCGCGCCGGCGCGCATCGCCTGGGTGACGGCGATTTCGGCCACCGCATCGACGTCAAGACCGCGGACGAACTTGAGGAGCTGGCGCAGCAGTTCAACAGCATGGCCGCGCAACTGCAGGAGACCTACACCGACCTCGAGGCCAAGGTGAAGGAGCGGACGCGGGACCTCGAGGCCGCGCATTCCACCGTCCGCGAGCAGGCCGACAAGCTGCGCGAGCAGACCGAGCAGCTCAAGGACTGGAATCGGCATCTCGAGGAGCGTGTCGAGACCCAGCTCGGCGAGATCGAGCGCATCCGGCGGCTGGAACGTTTCCTCGCACCGCAGGTCGCGCAATTGATCGCGTCTTCCGACGGCCATGACTCGCTGCTCGACAGCCATCGCCGCGAGGTGACGGTGGTGTTCTGCGACCTGCGCGGCTTCACCGCGTTCACGGAGAGCACGGAGCCGGAAGAGGCAATGAACGTGCTGCGCGAATATCACGCCGCGCTCGGCGAACTGATCTTCCGCTACGAAGGCACGCTCGACCGCTATGCCGGCGACGGCGTGATGATCCTGTTCAACGCGCCCATTCAATTCGCCGACCACACCGCGCGCGCGGTGAAGATGGCGGTGGGGATGCGCGACGCTATCGGCGCGCTGACCGAGCGCTGGCGCAACCGCGGCCACAATCTCGGCTTCGGCATCGGCATCGCGCTCGGCTATGCCACGCTCGGCCAGATCGGTTTCGAGCAGCGGCTGGAATATGCCGCGATTGGCAGCGTCACCAATCTCGCCTCCCGCCTCTGCGCGGAGGCCAAGGCCGGCCAGATCGTGGTCAGCCGCCGCGTCTACGGCATGGTGGAGAAGCTGGTCGAGGGCCGGCCGATCGACGACCTGCAGCTGAAGGGATTCAATCATCCCGTGCTCGCGGCCGAGATTTTGCGCTGGAAGGGCGAAGCCGAGCAGGCGGCGGAGTAGCTCGCTATCGTCCCGGGCTTGACCTGGGCTTGACCCCGGAACCCATAACCACAGATGCCGATTGTTGAGACGGAAGCGGCCCCAGCGTCGCGCCACGCGAACATTCGTGGTTATGGGTCCCGGCCTTCGCCGGGACGACGACGAATCAGATTCGATTTTCAAACAGCCACTCCCCCGTCATCGTCCGCGAAGGCGGACGATCCAGTATTGCAGAGGCGGCAGTGCTCACGCTGAGACGCCGGTGGTTACTGGATGCCCGCCTTCGCGGGCATGACGACGGAGTGTGGATATAAGTTCGCGTTCTCGCGGCGCGTTGCGTCCGAGCTTTGCATCTCGTTTCACCCTCCTCGATATCAGAGGGCGCAGGGAAAGCCGGGTGCTGGTTGCACCCGTGGGCCCCGTGCAACAAAAAGCACGGGGGTAGGACCACAGGTCAACCGGAGCAACACCGGCTTTCCCTGCGCGATGGTTTACGGCTTACTTCGTGCTCTTGTGTCCGCAGAATCTGCCAGAATGTGCGAACGGGCGGTTGGATCAGAACCGCCCGTCGCTGGATCTGAGCCCGATCGTGCTCC
>NZ_JADYVX010000074.1 GCF_020194175.1 Bradyrhizobium sp. BRP22
GCCGATGCAGAACGCCTTCATCGAGAGTTTCAATGGCCGGATGCGCGATGAGCTGCTCAACGAGACCCTGTTCTTCGATCTCGACGACGCCCGCACCAAAATCGCTAACTGGGTCGCCGACGACAATATCCAGCGGCCTCCCTCGTCGCTGAAATACCTGACCCCCGCGGCCTACGCCGCCCACCTCACCGCAACGGACGACCGGCTGCGCAACCCCGACCAGCTCCGCCGATCGTCCGTTGCTACAACCGTGCCACTTGGCGTACAAAACCCCGAGGCTCTAACTGCCGCTGGATGAAAATGCAGTGGCAGGTCAAATCGGTCATTACTACCGGCGTATGTCAGTAGCTGTGTTCTCGCATTGGAAGGAACGCGCTCTTGAAGAGAGTAAGTTGGCGAGCTCCACGAAACTCTCTTTCCTGTTTGCTACTCATCCCAATCTCGCAGCAACCTATCTGTTCGAATGCGGGTTCTGGCGTCGCCCCTTCCTGCCAATTCTCGGCATCATGGCGGTTGCTGGACTAGCTGTCTTGATTGTCAGCTCTGCAATGATCTGTTCCGCGCAAGCAATTGTAGCCTCGTCAACTAACGATATCGGATCGCTTTGGGGTCTCGTGATCATCGGCTTGGGGCTATGGCGGCTGAAGTCCGCATTCGCGCTTCTTGACTAGGTTTCCGTAAAGGGTCACCGTTGCTTGTGCCATGGAGTCATGGTTATCGAAGAAATGTATGTCTTCGGGCGTTTGGGATAGTGACCTTGCCCCATATGTGGAACGGCCCGCGTGGCAAGAGCTTTTTCAGTCGATTTCACACATTGGAACGGTGCGGTCATATGTCCGGCCTTTGGGCGCGGCACATGGCCGCTGGCCTCGATGAGATCCGCGGAACGAGGAGCTAAATCAAGTTTACGCGTTTGAGCGCATTGGGGGCAGTAGCTTCACTCGCTTCGGGATGTCGTCCCATGGGTTCATCGTCTGTTGTTGCACCTTGCCCTCTGCCGGCCTGCGCCGGTCAGATCGCTTTGGCGGTCACTGCGTCCATCAGCCGGCGGCCTCGGCAGTCACCGGGTCGGGACGTCGGTACGTCCTGCCCTTGTTCAGAAGCGCCCAAATGATCCGCGCCGTCTTGTTGGCTTGCGCGACCGCGACAACCTTGAAGGGCGTCTGGCGAGAAGCGCCTTCAGCCACGGCCGCGCCCGCGCATCGTTTCGGGCCCCCCGCAAGACGGCTGTTGCCCCAACGACAAGCATCGCGCGGAGTTCCGGATTCCCCATCTTCGATATTCGTCCCAGCCGCTCTTTGCCTCCGCTTGAATGAGACCGCGGCGGTCGCGGAAGGCGCCGACGACACGGGTTCGTCGGCGGATCTCCTTCATGATGCGCTCGAGCGGATTGTTCGTTCGAATCCTTCCGCCAATGGAGGTCCGGAAAGGCGTAGGAGGTGAGCGTCTCGTGAACCGCCTGACGAGATCAGCAGCTTTGGCCAGACGGCTTGCCCGCAGATCCGCGATGACGGTCCTGGCTTTCTTGTCGGCCGCGGCGCGGCTGTCGCGGCCGGCATGATCGAGGCCAACAAGGGGCTTCCGACGATTGAAGGCGCATAAGCAATTGTTGGTTTTGCGTGCGGCTGTTCAAGCTCACCACAATCGCATGACGATCAACCCCGTTGCCCACGTTACGAGGGCCGCGTAAGTTCATTCTGACAACGTCGGCTCGACGTAGTTCAACAGCGATTGGAACATCCACCATTTCGGGGCGGCTCTCGCTCGGGCACGTGCGTGGTTAACACATGCCTAACGAGATCGAATAGCGAGCGCTACCAGCTAAGGTAGGTGACCGGTACGACATAGAGACGTAGCAGTTCGCCCGAAACTGGCCGTGAAATTCGATACCGACTAATCAATTTCCTTGGGGCTCCGGCGCTTCCCGGCCTGCGGGCCGCGATGCACTCTGATGACTTTTGAAGGAACTGCAAATGAACCGAACCATCGCAATTCTGCTCGTGCTCGCCGCTGGGCCGGTGTACGGCGACGAGGCCAAGATACCGCAAGACACGTCCGAACTGCGTCGCAGCTGCGCGGAGTGGTTGCCGAACTCTAACGATGCGCCGCGTGTGTGCTTTGCTGCACTTAATATGGAGGGCGCGGCGCGCAAACCGGCCGTTCGTACTGACGACGACGAGACGCGAAGGGCGCGCGTCGCGCTGTCCTACATCGATTGCGATGGCGATTTTACCGTACGGAATGGTCGCTTGGGCCTCTATATCGACGGACGCTTCGTCTCCGACAACATCTCGGGAACGTACTTGGGGGCTATTCACGTGTGGGGTGGAGAGGAAATGCGCTACACGCTGGTGTTTGATGACGATCTATCACACGCGACGCTTGGGGCCGCAAGCGGCGGCGCGGCCTACGCCAAGTGCCACCCGTCGCCCCGCGGCTAGCGTTGCCATCGCGGCGCGTCTCAATCACGATCAGCCCGGGCTGAGAATCGCGCGGGTGAGTGCAGCATCAACGATCCCGACTCCTACGCTCGTGCGCCTTGACGTGGAAAAAGGGCCAGACGCTCGTGTCTCGCCTCTACAACGGCGACTTCGTCATGCGCAATTCGCAGAGCAGCTTCCCGGGATTCTCACGCTCAGGGAGCCGCGGTGGCACAGCCTTGCCAGCGCACTCCGAACGCGAACAAGCGGCGACAAGGAATATCACGCGCGATGCAAGCGCTCCCTGAGTGTCGCTGATTGGATCGACGGCGTGCCAAGTGCCGATATCGAGGCAAGGTTCACGGTTAACCCGTTCGCCTCCGTCGGCCATGGTGACATCCGCGGCATGCAGTCCCGGAACGGGCGGAACGTCAAAAGATCAACTCTGCGGATATTTCTCGCTTAACGAAAGACGCGGGGAGATGGGAAATCGTGCCCCGCGGGCACGGAGCGGACGTGACGTCGAACTAGCTCACACCCCCTGCGCGTTCCAGACGATCGAGCCTGCAGACGCTAAACCGACCGATATCGGCGGTCTTCAACGTATATGCGCGAGCAAGTGGCCAAGCTCTCCCGTGCACACGACCTGACTACATCCTTCAACTGCATTCAGAATCGGTGGCGAACTTCACATTGTTTCTTGAGGACGGGGGCCTAGCGGATGTCGAGCTTCTGCCCTGCGATCAAGCGCTACCAGATAAGGCAGGTATGACATGTTGAAGGTTGTGGTACCCTCTGAAGCTTGCTGATCGTAAGTGAGCAGCGAACCACTCCGCACGTAGCAATCATTTCCGGGAGATATCGAATGCCCGCGACCACAGCCGAAGACGAGAAACGCGAACGGCGGACGCGTGCGGTGCCCGAATTGGCCCAGACATCAACCCCTGGAGCAGGTGGCGGAGCTGATGGTGTTGGAGAAACGGCGGCAGCTGCATCGCGCATCTCATTTACGTTTCCGGAATGGCAAAAATCGATCGAAGCGACAACAAACCTGTTCGCCGCGGCACTGAGGGACGGATTAAAATTGGCTGCTTCCTCTTTGCACGACCAGGCCACTTTTCTGAAAACTCTTTGCGACTCCAAAACTCCCTCTGAGCTACTGAAGTGCCACGTGGATTTCGTGGAGCAATCCTGGTCGAAATCGTTCAGCGAAGGCTCGAAGATGTTGGATCATTTAAAACACAGCCATCAATCTGCGGTAAGTTAAGCAATCCGCCAAGCGTGAGATAGGGCCGACCGCGCGCTATTCTTTCCGGGACCGGGGCCGTACGTTGCGGCTGGCGACGGTATGGAGCGCTGGTTTCGACTACGATTACGACCACAATAGGAGGCAGCGATGAAGCCGACCGCATCAGGTTTTCTTGTCCCATTCGCGCTCGGGGGCGCTGCGCGCGCCCAAGCTCCTGATCCGGATCCCGCACTGAACAATACCGAAGGGTGTCTTGGGAAGTTCGCACTGGTCAACGAGTCAGCGCCGGGCCCGAACAACAACGTGGCGTTCGAGATGGGCCTTGGTATCTGGGCGAGATCGTGAGCAACCCACCTCCTAGGCTTCGGCGGCGAGCACCTCGCGCAGCGCCTGGGTGGTACGAGTACCCTGAACCGGCTGCTCGCAACGAACGATGAGCTCAGCCCGGTGATCTCGCCGCACGTCGCGACGAGCGAAGGCGAAATTTCAGGGTACGCGCATGTAGCGGCGCAGCTTTCGCATCGGAGCACCATCATGGCAAATTCTTCTGATCTCCTGTATTTTCGAGCCGGTCCGTACATCGCTTCACTGCCGAAGTGGCGCCGGATTTTCGCCCTCGGCATAACTTATCTGGTCACCGGCTTCGTGGCGGTCGGCAGCGTTGCGCTCAAAACCGCTGCGAGTGTGCTCGTCGTTGGTGTGATGATGATGATCGCTGGGCTCGCCGAGTTGATCAACGCCTTCCAAGTTGAGACTTGGGGCAGGTTTTTTCTGTGGGCTCCTTTGGGTGCGCTCTACATCGTTGCCGGCTTTGTGACGTTCGAAAATCCTGCGCTCGCTGCTGCGCTGCTTACGCTGATATTCGGCGGATCGCTGGTGGCCTCCGGCATTATGCGCGTGATCCTGGCATTCAGGACGAAGCGCCAAACGGCGCGGTTTTGGCTGGCGGCATCCGGCGTGATTACTCTGCTGGTTGGATTGTTGGTCCTAGCACGTTGGCCGATCAACAGTGTTTATATCCTCGGCCTGTTTCTCGGCCTCGATCTAATTGTGGCAGGCGCGAGCTGGATCGGAATCAGCTTCGGCCTGCGCCGCAGTTCCATCGTGTCGCAGCCGCGATCGCCGGGGTAATCGCCGGGCAACCCTTAATTTCGAACGAGAAAGACATACAGATCCCCGACCACGGCATTGGCCCGGGCCAGCACGTCTTGCTGAACAAGCTGAAGGCCGCTCTTGCGGGCTCTCGGCAGGGTGGCATCCCAGTATTCGTTAATGGCCCTTTCAGCCAACGGAATGCAGTTCAGATCGCCTTTAGCGATCAACCTGCGCAGGATTCCTAAGTTGGGGCATCGGCCGAAGAGTTATTGATTTCGGGTTCTCGGCGTGTTCAGCGAGCTGTTGCCATTCATCAGCGAGGCGCAGCCACGACTCTTTGTCGAGCGGACGGTTTCGCTCGCTCCGCCTGCGCACGGCCAATCCTCGGCTTTGGCGCGGTAAGGCTGAATTGTTTCTTGTCATATTCCGCTCAGTGCGTGAGTCCAGGTAGTGTGCCCCGGCGCGGCCATCTGCACTCCGCGCCGGGGCGTGTTCCATCTACCACAGAAAATGGCCTCGAACGAGGCCATTAGATACTTGGGGGTGGTTGAGAAGAGTGGTGGCGATCGCCACCACCATGCGCAAGCAGCTATCAGCAACGCTGCGGCCAGGTAAAGTCCGAGTATTTCGGTAACTGGGTACTTGAACATGATCGGAGCTGTTGCAGCGCCTGATGCTAGGCAAAGGAGAATAGGGACTTTCCAGGGTACACTTTGGCGGCGAGTGATTGCGGCTATCGCTCCAACCAACAACCCCGCTCCGAACGCGTAGGAGCATCGCGAGGGAAATTGACCCGCCAAAATGCTGGATGCTGCAAAAACGAAGCAGAGAACAGTATATCTCGAGATATTCTCACGCATTTTTCGATCCCAGAACAGAATCTGAGAGTATTATATCTAATACCAATTCCAGGAATACTTGCGCGTTGGAGGCGTCCGTTGCCTGATTCTGACCTGCCACTGAACTTTCATCCAGCGGCAGTTAGAGTCTCGGCGTTTTTGCAGTCGCGATCGCGGATTGCTCTGGTTCACGACGTCTGGATCGGCGATGTCCCCAGAGTGCGCGCGTTGCTTAGCGTCGATAAGAAACTGCCGCCGGTTGCGGCGGTGATCGGCATCGGCGCCCTGCCTGCGACTATCTTGGCGCTCCTGTTTGCGGGCGAGAGGAAGCGTTAAACTTTCGGTGCTCAGCATAAAAGAAGGTGCGACCGCGCCTCCCGCTTTGTGGATCCTGGTGTTCCTCTGTACAGCAGCAGTCCTAAGCGTCCTCCGGTTGACGGGACTCTGGTGAGGACCCGATCATTTTGCCCCGCAGCTATGTGCCCGACCTAATGCCGTCAGCCCTCTGGTTTTGACAAGGACAGCGTCGCCCACTCCTGCGTCACCGACGAACTACCCCACACAACGCACGCGGAGCCCCATGAAAAAGCAGTTTAATTTTCCCGTCGAAAATCGTTAGTTGGGCCCCGAGAATCGAGTAGTATTCTCGATCCTATTACCACGCAGCCTGACCAGGGCTACTTTCCATCATGAAAAATTCGCGTCGAAGGATTTGGTCCCTACTGGTCATGCTTTCGATTTTTGGGGCAGCAGGTGGGATATGGGGCTGTAGACGATGGCATGCGGCACAAGAGCCACCGGATGCGCGACTTGCGCTGGATGCGCACTACCCAGACATGCCGCCCGATGGGCATCATCGATATCTTAATCTTCCGGTGGATTATACCGATGAAAGCAGCGGACGCTTTCGCGCTTTCTATGTGCTCAGCCCTAACTTCAATCCCAAAGGCCCTGTTGTTTTTTTTCTGACGGACGGGCAAATGGAATTGGTAGGCCCGGGGATGGATTTGTCCTTCGTTGATGAGCAGCTTCCTGGGGTGTCCTATGTGCTGATCGGCCACCGCGGCCATAGCCCCACGCTTTTCCCCGAGGTCTATCCAAACGGGAAGCTGGATCTGCGCCGTGCAATGAACCTTTATGGATCCTGGCAGCGCGTCGAGGATATCGAACGCGTAAGGCAGGACATGGTGTCCGCGAAACTGCTGCCGTCAGACGGGCGCATCATGGTTTTCGGAGCCTCAGGCGCGGGCGTGCTCGCGCAGCAGTATCTACACCGATATGGAGAACACGTGACCCGGACATTGCTGGCCGCCACGGGAGCGCCGGACTTGGCCCATCAGCACGGATGGACCTACGCCCGCAATTTCGCTGAGCTCGATCCGGAAGCCGCTGCCTCCCTGTCGGAGATTGCACCGCTTGAGAATGGCAGGCGAGCAAGCTTGGCTTATATGGTTTTTCAACTCGGGCGACAAGGACAGTCGGGCTTGGCAACGCTTCATAAGATCGTTCACGGAGAGCTGAGCCACAACCCGTTGCCGTATGCTTGGTATGAGCTGCACCCGAGCCTGAGCTGGGCGCTCCGCCGCACCCTGCTAAGCCTGCCTGCCGCTGATGCCGCTAAAGTGCGGATGTACGAGCTACTTGGAAGCGACCTACAGCGTGCGGCGTCCTCATATGGCTATGACCTCCCGCTCTACCTATGGTCCACAGAAGTCCTGAGGAATTTCCTGCATCAGCATGCGCCCTTGCCGAATCTGCAGTTGGATCGGAGTCGTTATCAGGGGGAGGTTTTGGTCATCGCGGGAAAGGACGATGTCGTATTCTCTCCGGCAATAGGTAAAGCCATCGCGTTAGCTTATTCTAGGGCTATATTCCTATTGGTTCGAGGTGGCCACCGACTGGAACTGGATCACGAGTACCAGCGTGCCGTTCGCAAGGCCTTCTTCCTGCATGGGCTACAGGCACGCGACACAGCGTCGCTCCTGGACTCTTCCCCCAGCCCCGCAGAGGGGGGCGGGCAGCCACAATAAGGAAGCGATTTTGTGCGCTTGGTCCAGCCGAGCGGATGTCTTCAAGCATGTGACGCACTGACGACTCCGCCGCATCCGATAATTTCGCTTCACCGAACGAACCGCCATAGTTCCTTCGAGCTCCACAGCAAGTCCGCTCGCACCCGCGGCAGCTCGCGTGCCTGTCAGCAGAGATTGGTTGGGAGACAAGTTGATGTGCATCAAAGACGCTCAATCTAAGGTCGAGTATAATTATTTCGCTGAGTCAAATATTCTGATGGAGAATGTAGAAATGAAGACGATCGAGGAGCGCGGGGTTGTCAAGGGCGGAGACGCCGATCTCGGGACGCTGCTTAAGCAGTACGAGTCGGAAAAGTTGATCCAGGAGATGCAGACCCTGATCAAGAAGAAGGGGCTCAAGGTTGATCTCGTCCCTGGTCAAGGGGCGCCGGCGTTTGGCGAGCCCGTACTCGCGTCAGGCTGCGATAGCTGCACCGTCTGTCCCTGTATGATCTGCTGGTAGGCCGAGCCAATGGTCTGGGGACCATCCGGGTGCAATCGCATCCAGATGGTGCCCCGACAGATACAGGACTCCGGTCAGCCCCCGTGAGGGTGCGAGAGAGGGGTGCGATGACAAAGCTATCCATCGAGCCAGATCAATTTGTCGCAGTGCGCCGGGACTTCATCTTCACACAAGATGGGAATCGGCCGATTCTCTACCCTCTCGACTACATCAACACGCACATTCATTTCCTAACTCCGGTTCAGGGGTTCGCCCTGTCACTACTGGACGGAGTTTCGCGATTTTGTGAGATTGAGTCCTTCTTCCATCGCCTCTTCCCGAAGGCCGCGGCTGGGATCCTCGTCGAGACGCTCTCCAGTATCGACGCTTTGGTGCGCGCAAGCGTATCCCCCGTGGGCATCGGTGCTCACGGCATCCTCGAGATTGCCCATGCGCCGATCACCGAGGCGATCCGCTTCGACCCGCGCTGCTTCGTCATCGATCCGCAGGCATATTCGCGCGTGATGCATGGGGTGAAGACTCGATTTCGTCTAAAGGCACCGATCAACCTCTACACAGTCTTCACCCATCGCTGTCAAACCGACTGCCTTTATTGCTACGCCGACCGACGCATCAAAGCAGGTAAGGAGATGTGTCTTGAACGTTGGCGCGAGCTGATCGAGGAGGCTGCGGCTATGGGGGTCCGCATGTGCTCACCTGACAATGGTGACACCTTCGTGCGGCGGGACGGGATCGACTTTCTCAATCTACTGGTCGAGCACAAGATGCTGTTCCTCCTGTCGACGAAAGCGTTTCTGGACCGCGACGCGGTCGCGCGGCTAGTCGACGCCGGTTTCAAGGAGAAGATCAACGGTGTAGTCGAGCGGCCCGTGCAGCTTAGCTTCGATGCCGCCGACGAGGATGTGAATGTGCGCGTGCTGAACGCCAAGAAACCCCGCACGCAACGAACGGCTCGAACCTTCGAGAGCTTCATGGCTTTCGGCATACAGCCCATCATCAAGGCAGTTATTACTGGGTTAAATGTTAATCAACCGAAGAAAATCGTCGATTTCTTCTACCCTTGTGGCGCTCGAACTTTCAGTTTCGTGCGCTATACGCGCTCGTTCCACCGCCACAGTGACGACCTGTTCGTTACCGGGGCCCATCACGCAACGCTTGCTCGCGAGTTTGAGGCAATCCGAGCCAAGTATCCGGACATTAAGCTAAACGAAAATCTATCGAGGGCCCCAACGTCGGCTGAAGAGCTGACCCCGCAGCGCAAGCGGCAGATCTGGAGCCAGCGGATCGGCTGTGGCGGAGGGTGGCACGCGCTCGGCATCGGTCCCGACGGCGGCGCCTTCCTCTGCGAGCAGATGGCGTACGAGGAGCCGTTCCTGGTCGGCGACGCCCGTCACCAATCGTTGCGCGAAATCTGGACGGGCTCCCGATTGCTCAACTTTATCCATCCCAGCCGCGAGCGGTTTGCCGGGTCCAGTTGCGAGACCTGTCCGTCCTTCGAGACCTGCATATGGGAGAAGGGCCGCTGTTACCGGGACGCCTATTTCTCCTATGGCTCCGTTCACACCACGCCGCCGTTGTGTCCTTTCAACGACAAGCCAGGCGTGCGGCTCAGCTAAGGGGAGCGCCACGACCATGACTGCGACGCGGAAGTGGAAACTGTCGAGCTTCAACATACCCCTCCGCGAGGCGGATGACACGACTCTGCTGTTCAACGCGAGGAACGGCCAGACGCTTGAATTGGATAAGACCGGCTGGACCATCGTCCAAAGGTGTCTCGATAGCCTGGAGCACGAGGACGCCACGCCGGATCGGGAGCTTGTGAGCTGTCTCGCGACGCTTGGTTTCGTGGTGCCGGCCGAACTGGACGAGTTTGGAGAAGAGGAGGAGCGGCTGCGTCACAGCAAGGCCGACGAATCACGCCTGTTTGTGACCATCGCGCCGACGATGTCTTGCAACCAGCACTGCAGCTACTGTTTCCAGCGCAATACGCCCAAGACGAAGGTCATGTCGGAAGGGATGCAGCAGGCGACCATCGAGTTCGTCCGTCGCAAGCTGGCCAACAGCCGTCAACTCGTCGTCCAGTGGTTCGGCGGCGAGCCACTGATCGCCTATGCCGCGATCACCTCGATGACGCGCGCATTCAAGGCGATCTGCGCCGACGTCGGGATCGACTACTATGCGGAGATGCTGACCAATGGCGTCCTGTTGACGCCGGAAAGGGTGGTCGCCCTGCCCGAGCTCAGTATCAAGGCGCTGCAGATTTCCCTCGATGGCATGCCCGAGACCTATTCTGCGCGGCGCCAAGTCCCGATGGCGGCGGCGGAGGCCCATTACCGGTTCTTGGCCGAGCACTTGCCGGACATCGTCGAGGCCACCGGGTCCCTCACGATCCGCATCAACGTGGATCGGGAAAACATCGAAGAGGCCAAATATGTCGTCCGCTTCTTCAAAAGCCACGGCGTGGTCGATCACCGCATCGATTTCCGTCTCGGTTTCATCAACACCAGCCGAGGTCTGCTGGATTGCGTGCCGCACGACTGTTTCACCAACGCTGAGTTCGCCAAGGAGGAGCTGACGTTTCGTCGCTTCCTCGATTCAGAGGGCTACATGGTGTTCGGCATGCCGCGGCCCAAGCGCTACCCTTGCACCGCGGTTGTGCGCAATTCGTTCACGATTGATCCACACGGCAACCTCGGCAAGTGCATCCCCGCTGTGGGCACTTCCCACTCGACATTCGCGCGCATTCTGAGGGACGATATGGATAGAACAATGCGGGACGTGACAACCGCCGAGATGCCATATAGGCGCTTCAATCCCTTTCAGAGCGAAGGGTGCAGTGGCTGCTGCATGATGCCAGCGTGCTTGGGCTCGTGCCCCAAGCACCATGTCGGGGGCCGCCGCGTGGTGGCCTGCAGCATGCGCGAGGCGCTCGCCGATAAGATCACGTTTTATCACCGGTTTCACGAGCGGCGGCTCAAGACCCGCGCGCAGGCCTAGATGTTTGAACGGTGTTTTTTGCAGCTACTTTTTTCTTTGGCTGAGTTCACTGCCGCCGTTTGTAGATTCCTCGCCGGAGCGGCGCAGCGCATTCGAAGGCGAAGGTCGAGCTCTCCGCCGGCACCAGGCCCGCATAGCTCAGCTGGAGAGCAGCCGCATCGGTAAGCAGAGACGCGCAGAGTCCTGCTGCGGGGCACCATGGTAGTCTGTCCCGGAATGTAGGGCGCGCTTGGCACATTCCGTCGGAGGATTCGAGGTTAAGTATACCAGCCGAACGACCTCGAAGGCTGAGATACGTAGTCGTGGGGCTCGTCCAGAGCCGGGTGTGAGCCGATCCACCCTAGGCAATCGCGATTTTCCTGGTGTTTCGATAACCCCGAGGACGAATTGTTCTGGCCGGATGGCAGGCACCGAGCCCACCCCGCTGCAAAGCCTCGGCAGGGCTTGCTGTTGTGGTTAGGAAGGCTACAAGTTTTGGTAGGTGGGAACTTCAACAAGCCAGACTAAAGTCCTTTTTGAGAACCGCGCATCAATGCACTAGCAGTCTGCTGAAAAACCCAGAAATTGGCGCATCGCGGTGTCTTTGGGTCGGAGTTTCAGGTGATGTGTTCGATGCTGTGCGGCTCTGGCGGTAGTCTGCGCAGCGGCTTTTCTATGCCAT
>NZ_JADYVX010000075.1 GCF_020194175.1 Bradyrhizobium sp. BRP22
TGCTGCGGCGGGAGGGCGAACCATCGGGGATCAACCGGATCTACCGGCTTTATCGCGAGGAAGGGCTCACCGTCCGCAAGCGACGAGCCCGCCGCAAGGCGGTGGGGACCCGGGCCCCGATCCTGGTGGAGGCGAGGCCCAATGCGCGCTGGTCGCTGGACTTCGTCCACGACCAGTTCGCCAACGGGCGGCGCTTCCGCATCCTCAACATCGTCGATGACGTCACCAAGGAATGCCTGGGCGCCATTCCGGAGACCTCGATCTCGGGACGGCGCGTCGCCCGCGAACTGACGGCGATCGTCGCACGACGCGGCAAGCAGGAATGATCGTGTCCGACCATGGCACCGAGTTCACCTGCAACGCCATGCTGGCCTGGTGCAAGGACGCAGACATCGACTGGCACTTCATCGCGCCGGGAAAGCCGATGCAGAACGGCTTCATCGAGAGTTTCAATGGCCGGATGCGCGATGAGCTGCTCAACGAGACCCTGTTCTTCGATCTCGACGACGCCCGCACCAAAATCGCTAACTGGGTGCCGACGACAATCTCCAGCGGCCTCACTCGTCGCTGAAATACCTCACCCCCGCGGCCTATGCCGCCCACCTCACCGCAACGGACGACCGGCTATGCAACCCCGACCAGCTCCGCCGATCGTCCGTTGCTCCACCCGCGCCACTTGGCGTACAAAACCCCGAGACTCTAATCGCCGCCGGATGAAACTTCGGTGGCAGGTCAATACCAATCGGCAATCTGCCCCCAGAGATTGCTAGCGCGATCAAAGCAGCGCCTCTCACGCAGACGCTGATTCCGATCTCGGGCGAGGAAAAGTTTTCGCAACAAATCATCAAGGCGGATGAGATTTCGTTCTCCGAAGGAGCGCGAATGACTCTTACCAACCTTGACACCCCCTGGATTGTGGTGGCGGCGCAGCGAATGAAATTTGCGAATCCGGACGCTTACAGCATCATCCAGAGAGATATTTCGAAGCTCAGCGCTGCCAACGGGAGCCCGGGAGCGCCCGGTGCAACGGGGGCAGATCATCCAGGCGAGACAAACAGGACTGGAAATCCGGGCTATCCCGGTGGCCCTGGCGGACCCGGCCTTGCAGGATCTACAAAGCCGCTCCCTGACGTGTATGTCGTCGTTAGCGAACTGCTCGATCCTCGCGGGCCCATTCCACCAGGTCTGCTGAACGTTGTGTTTCTCTTCCGCGGGCTCGATGGCGGGGACAGCGGCAATGGAGGCCGCGGTGGAAATGGCGGTCGAGCCGGAAACGGAAAGGAAGGGGCAACCTCCCTGTTCGACTGCAAGGAGGGCGGCGGACCAGGTGGAGTTGGCGGTGCCGCTGGTGCTGGAGGAAGAGGCGGTGACGCCGGCAAAGGTGGTGACGGAGCTGACCTGGTCTTTGTAACCACGAAGAACAGCTATGACGTGCTTAGTTTCTCCCGGATCAATAACGTGGGCGGTCGCGCTGGCCTGCCTGGACGTGGAGGAGATCCCGGAACGCCTGGACCGGGCGGATCTGGTGCAGGGAGAAATGGCTATTGCCGCGCGACGCCCGATGGTCCTTCCGGTGCTTATCCTAAGCAGATCAATCTGGGCCCTGGTAGTCCGGCCGTCGAAGGACAGAAAGGCACAGTGACAGCTGTGATCCTCTCGTCCGTGGATCCACTCTTCGGTCAGTAGCGGGCGGTGCGTCGGGTGCGTCTTTCTCGCTAAGTGAGAGCGTTGGCGGGCGTGACATGCAGCGTCAGAAGATGGCCGAGCGTATCGACGGCCAAATGCAGCCTCGAACCTTTCTTGCTTGGCGCCGTCGTAAGCTCCGCGGTAAGCGGCAACGAGACCCAAGGTGAGCGTGTCTTTGCCGCTTATGAACAAAGAGGTGCTTCTTATTCCAATCCATGCTCCAGGTGAGGGGTCTGCGCGGAAGGGATCTTTTTAGAGGGATCGCCAGAAATCTTCGTATTGTTCCGCGCCCCGTGGTGGATGCGCACCACGCCATCGGCGAACGTCGCTCTCACCGCCTCACCGATCAGCCGCCATGGCACAGAGTAGGCGTTGCCGTCGATCTCGACCGCGCAGTCGGCCTGCACTGTGGAGGGCGCGCTTCCCGAGCGGCTTGCTCCGACATGCGGCAAGCCAAACCAGAAGAAAGGAACCGCGATCCGCTTCAGTAACATCCTCACCTGAGGCAATAGTGGGGGCAATTAAACTCGCCCGACACCTGCCGACCAACCTGGATAGCGGCCTGGGCGGCCCGGGCCGCTAAGAGGGCACCGTAGGATATATCTTGTGATGACGATCCCACCAAACCGCATGAAAATGGGCCTGCACGACAAATCCCCAAACCCGCCGCATGCCTCCAAGTCGGAAGCGGAAAACTGAATCGTACTGATCCAAGTCAAGCGCCTGCCACCGATTCTGGGCCTCAACTATCAAGTCGGTAACGTCGTGCCCGTGGTGCATCTTGTGACCGGTTTCTGATGAGAATTGGTCAACCTCTTGCCATGTCAATGTCGCGAAGTGTTGGAGCGGCGGGTGGATAGGATAACTTCATCCCATTCGTCTTGCTGCCAGTCACGCGGTTCGTCCCATGACCAACTGTCTTCCCGGTCGCCTTTCGTTATACACCACGTGACCCGTGAGCTAAAACGACTGCCGTCTTTCGCCGCCTTGGGCAGCTTCTCTTGCTCGACAACGTTGCGAGCCAGATGCGGCGCTACGCGCGGCAGAGCATTCGTCGGCGGGGCAGCGAGCTGCCTTGGCTGATCGCTGCCATTCACCTTCGCAACGAATTTGGCTTTGGTAGAATCAAACTTCTCACGGGCGAGCGCCTTCATTCGGGCGCGTGCGTCGCTCTTCTTACCCACCTGCGGCTAGTCGAGCGACGAATAATATTCGTGCATGGCGGCCTGCGTGATAATTGCATTGGAAGCTTGCCCGATAGGCGTATTGCCGCGAGCGTCGAGCCAGGGGGCCTCTTGATGCGTGAGATTACTGAGCCACTGCGCGGTCTTATCTCCGTAGAAATCAAGTGATGGGCCGGGGTCGGGGCCTGGATCACGCCGTCCGCGTTCCTGAAGGCATACTTGGGACGACGCGTGACGATGACGCGGAACTTCGCCGGCTCCACATCCAGACGCTCCAACACGTCCTCGCCGATCAGCTCCTTCTGCTTGCCGGCATGCTCAGCCAATTCTTCCGGCTCAATGACCACTTCGATCCGTTCCGGATGGGGTGCAAAGCCCTTGCGCCGCAGCGGTGCGCGTTTCCCATCCGCTTGCTCACGGCCCTTGCTGACCTGGGCCTTGATCGCGGCGATGCCGGTCTCGATCTCCTCAAAGACAAAGGCCTGCTGGTCGTCATCGATGCTCGCAGAGCCGAGCTTTTCCGATCGTCGGCCGAACCGGGCGCGGTCGAAGGGCTTCAGGATCTGCGTCAGCCGCGCGATGCGCGCATCGGCATCGGCGTTGCGGGCCTTGAGATCGGCGACCTCGCTCTCCAGCGCATCGGCACGGGCCGCCTTCTCGGCCATGGCAAGCACCATGGCCTTCAGCGTCTCTACGTCATTCGGGAGGTCGAGATCGGGCGCCGTCATTGGCCCGACCAGAGCACATTTTGCTCCGGTTCTCTTGCCCTTCAGGCCGCTGCTTCACTTCGCCGCAGCGCTTTTACCCAACAATCTGCGGCGGCTTGACCGCCATGGTCCGGACCCGCTTCCAGTCCATCCCATCCAGCAGTGCCATCAACTGCGCGGGGTTGAGCTGCACCCGATGATGCCCGATCCGCGGCCAGCAGAACTTTGTCTTTTCAAGTTTTAAATAAAGGCACACGCCGGAGCCATCCCACCACACGATCTTGATTCGGTCGGCTCTTTTGGCCCGGAACACATAGAGCGCACCGTCGAACGGATCTGAGCCGGCATCGCGCACAAGCGCAACAAGACCATCGATACCCTTGCGGAAGCCGACTGGATGGCTGGCGAGGAACACCTTCACACCAGAGGGGATCATGCCGAACGGACCGCCCGGATCACCCGCTGCAAGTGCGCCTCGTCGACGTCCACGCCAGCGCGCACAATGACCGTACGCATCCGACGGGCGCCGTCTTGCGTGACGCGAGGTAATTCGCGAAGCGTGTGACCTTAAGTCTAGCTTTAAGGTCATCAGGCGATGCGGGTCGAGCTTTTGGGCGGGCTGGAGCGGCGGCGGCGCTGGTCGCAGGACGACAAGGCGCGGATTGTCGAGGAGACGTTGGTGCCGGGCGCGAAGGTGACTGAGGTTGCGCGCCGCAGCGGTGTTTACCTGGCGTCGACAAGCACGGACATCAGAGCAGGTTATACCATCTTTTGCGCCGGTGCAGATCGTCGCTACGGAGGTGGAGGAAAATCCGAAGCTTTTGCCTGCGTGTGACGGCCGGGTGCGCTCCGTAGCGTCCGCGCGTACTGGATTCATCGAGATTGATCTTGGCAACCAGCGACGCATCCGGGTGGATGCGCACGTCGACCCGGAGGCGCTGGCGCGGGTCCTCGAGGTGCTTGAGCGCCGATGATCGCCATACCGGGTAATGTGCGGGTGTGGCTTGCGACCGGCCATACCGATATGCGCCGAGGCTTCCCGAGCCTTGCGCGTCTGGTTCAGGAGAGCTTGAGGCGTGATCCGCACGCTGGTGATCTTCGTTTTTAGGGCCGCCGCGGCGACCTGATCAAGATCATTTGGCATGATGGCCAGGGCGCATGTCTGTTCACGAAGCGGTTGGAGCGCGGCCGCTTTTTGTGGCCATCACTGGCGGACGGCGTTGTGACAATCAGCGTTGCGCAACTATCCTATCTCCTGTCCGGAATTGACTGGCGAATGCCGCAGGCAACCTGGCGTCCGCAGGCTTCCGGTTAAGCTGTGGCTTATTGACTCACGAGGGAGATCGGTCGCGAACTTTAGCGGCGAATATGATTGATTTGCCCTCGTGACAACGCCTTCCGATCCGCTTCCCGCCGACCTTGCCGCTGCGCACGCAATGATCCTTGCGCAGCGCGAACAACTGGCGCTGGCGAAAAGCGAAGGTAACCCTGCGGTGAGGGCCGCGCTCAGCTAATTTTCGCGTGATTTGTTTCAGTGAGTACCGAACTCAGGTCGAAGCTGGACTAGTAGTTGGGCAACCTGCTCACTCTTCTCGGCTAGTCGTGCGTGGGCGGTTAGTCCCATATGCTCGGTGGCAACGGTATAGAGATAGTCCGCGATTTCGCGCCCGGTTGCCCCTTCGTCCATCAGCATCACGTACGCCCTATCTTGCGTACGTGTCGTATTCGTCGGTGGCCCCTGGTATGCCGTAGACTCCCATAGGGTCCCAGTCACGAAGCAAGACCTCGCGGACACGAGCCCGGTTCTCTCGTGACTGATACTTGTTTCGTCCGTGAGCCATTTTCTGCCTATGCTGCAACTGCCTTTGCCGATGACGGATTCCAATTCCACGGTAGGAGTTCGGCAAGACGGTTCTGCTGCGTCTCAGCGATGCGCGCGAGCACATCGGCGAGCCAAGCTTGCGGATCGACGTCGTTGAGTTTTGCGGTCATGATCAACGTCGCCATGACAGCGGCCCGATCGGCACCACGTTCCGAGCCAGCGAAGAGCCAGGATTTGCGTCCCAGTGCGAACCCACGTAACGCGCGTTCGGCGGCATTGTTGGTCAGACAGATTCGCCCGTCATCGATGAAGCGAGCAAACCGATCGAAGCGGCACAGCATATAGTCGATCGGCTTGGCGACCGACGATGAGTTCGACAGACGGGCACGCTGCTCGCGCAGCCACGCGTCCAGGGCCGCCAGCAGCGGCGCGCTCTGCTCCTTGCGTACGTGCAGACGCTCTTCGGCGCATTTGCCGTTGATGCCGCGTTCGATGTCGAACAAGGCGTCGATGCGCTTGACCGCTTCCAGCGCAATTGGCGAGATCGCTGCCCCGCTTGCCGCGCCGGGCATTGGCGGCGATGCCCGCCAGCTCGAAGAACTGCCGCCGAGCGTGCGCCCAGCACAGTGCGGGAGTGATCGGTCCCGGGGTGCGCGATGGCTCGTACAGCTCATTGTAGCCACTATAGGCGTCCACCTGCAGGATGCCGGTGAAGCCGCAAAGATGCCGGGCGGGATGCTCCTGCCTTCGATCACGGGAGGCGTAATAGAGCGCTGCCGGCGGGGCCCGTCCCCCGAACGGCCGGTCGTCGCGGACGGAGGTCCAGATGTGCCCCTTGACCGTCTGGCCTTTGGCCAGGATCGGCACGATGGGGTGAGTAGGCCGGAGGGATTTCACCTCCAGCCTCTCGCAGAACCGGGCGTGAGACTCTCGCCTCACCCGGCTCCCATCAGGCAAGCTTGCCGCCATCGCCGAGTTGCCAATGCACAAAGAGCCTGCGGTTCTCACGCGCGATCTTCTCCAGGAAGAGACGCGCGCGTCCTGATGGAAGCGCTTGTACTTTCGCTTCAGCCAGATAGCTAACGTCTGGTTGATGTAGCGTGCCAACGGATAAAGCGCTGAGCGCGTGTATTGCCCATAATAACCGATCCACCCCCTAACCATCGGGTTTAGCTCGCGAGCAATATCGTCCAGCGTCACCTCGGTTCGCCTGCGAAGTTTCAAGCCTCGGACCGTCGCCCGCATGGCGTTCAGCGCTGGTTTGCTGACCGCTGGGGTGAACCCACAGAACATCTTCTGCGAATGCGGCCCCAGGACCGATCGTGGCCGGAAGCAATACCCGAGAAAGTCAAACATGACCGTCTCGCTTTTACCTCGGCGTCGATCATCCTTGCAGTAGACGATCCTCGTCTTCGTAGGATGCAATTCGAGGCGGCACTCCGCCAGCCGAGCCTGGAGCGCTTCGCGAACGCTTTGCGCCTCCATCTCATTCCGACAATGTACCAACCCGTCATCCGCATACCGACACCACCTGAGATCGGGGAACATCCGTGCCATCCAGAGATCAAATGCATAGTGCATGAAGAGGTTGGCGAGGATCGGGCTCACCACGCCGCGGCTTCGCTCGATTATCGTTCCATCCTCTTGCACCATCGGCGCTTTCAGCCATCGTTCGATGTAGAGCAGCGCCCATGCACACGTCACATGTTTCCGGACGGCCCGCCGCAGAAGCTCGTGGTCGATATTGTCGAACAGTCCCTTGATGCCGAACTCTAGAACCCAATCGTACTTCCAGCACCGCTGTCGCGTCACGCCTACGGCATCGAGAGCCGATTTACCGGGTCTGTAGGTAAGAATCCGCCAGAAAGATTGTGTCGAGAGTCGGCTCAATTAGTTGTTTGACAACCGTCTGTGCCACGCGGTCTGCCACAGTGGGCACCCCGAGGATCCTTTGGCCCCCACTCTTCTTTGGAATGGACACGGCGCGAACAGGCGGTGAGAAGTAAGCGCCTGAGCTCATTCGATTCCAAATCTTGTAGAGATTGCTCTTCAAGTCGGACTCGAACTGCTCAATCGTCACTCCGTCGACACCGGCTGCGCCACCATTGGATCGCACCTGCAGATATGCTTCGTACACCTCTTTCTTGTCGATATTGAACGGTTTGCTCGGCTGGTTCACCGTCGTCCTCCTGTTGTCAGTTGCGACGATGGCCAGCCCACCTGATCCGATCCCTTCGCTCCGGCCCCATTACGAGCCTTCGTCGCTAATACGGATCGGTCCGTCCCAGTGCTCCGCGTCGGTAATCTCGCCTCGCGGTCTTCTCCGCTTGTGCTTCTCCCTTTCCATCGGAGCGACTGGTTCCTGCAGTTCCGTGGCAGCGCCTGCATCCGATTCACGCCCCCTCAACGCCGGTCGCCGCCCGCCCGGTCATCAGGCTTCCGGCGGACTGCTCCCAGAAGGACGACACACCTCTGGTTTTGACGACGATCTCCACGTTACGACGGTTCATCGGCGGGTTCATTTTCATTCGTCTCTCGGACGCATATCCGTTCGGGTATCCCCGACCGTTAGCTTCAACGCTCACGACCACGCCTCTTAAGCGAAGCCACTTGAAGTGATTTGAGACCTACTCCTGAAAGTCGATCCCGAGGGGCCTGCCCTCATCGCTGCCGCAGCTTATGCCCACAGATTTTCAGATCATCTCGATCATCCTTTTTGTGTGCTTCTGCAGCACACTATCATCGGCATGCAGCCGTTCGGCGGAGAGCACGTGGCGCTCGATCAGCTGGTCAAGCGGCTGCAGTCCCGCCGCACAGACCCCAACCTGGTCGGCGAGCGTCGACAGGCTGAGATCGATGCCTTCCCGGGCGTAGCGTTCACTCTGCCGGTTCAAGGGCTGATGCTGGCCGAACTTCTCGAACAGGATCATGGCCAACAGATTGGGCCCCGCGAAGCCGCGCGGCGTCACATGGAAGGGCGCCGGCGGCTGCGTGATCCTCTCGCAATCCGGGCACGAGAACCTCTCCCGCACGGTCTGGATCACCTTCCACTGCCGCGGGATCACATCCAGCGTCTCGGTGATGTCTTCGCCCAGCTTCGACAGCCTCAATGACCCACAGCATGGACAGCTCTCCGGTGCCGGAATGACAATACGCTCGCGCGGCAGATGATCGGGGAAGGGTTTGCGGGAGGGACGCTTGCGCTGGAAGGACTGGATGGTCTGCGTCCTGGCCGCCGCCTTCTCGGCTGCCAGTCCGTCTTCGGTTGCCGCCGCTTCCAGCTCTTCGAGCTCAAGCTCCATCTGCTCCAGTAACCGCGCCTTACGCTCCGAGCGGCCGCCGTAGAGCTGGCGCCGCAGCTTCTCGATCTCGAGCTTGAGACGATGAATCAGGGCTTCGGTGTTCGAGAGGTCCGCTATCGCATTGGCGGCCTCCGCCTTGGCGCTCGTCGCTTCGGCTTGGGCGCTGGTCGCCGCAGCTTGCGCCTTTCTAGCAGCCGCTTCCGCTTGCAGGCGTGCCGCGCGCTCGGCGAGGATCATCGCTTGCGCGGCGGCCAGATCGGTGGGTAGCGATTCAGGGGCAGTCACGCCGGCGATGGAATCACATCCATCACCATACGCAAGCCAAAAGCACTACCCGATCGATGTTGGTCGCCACTTCTCTTGGGGGTGTCGCCAATCAATCCCGGACAGCAGATAGCCGAGTTGGGCGGACGAGATCGTCACCGCGCCATCGGCCGGGCTCGGCCACAGGAAGCGGCCCCGTTCCAAGCGCTTCGTGAACAGGCAAGCACCCTGGCCATCGTGCCAGATCACCTTCAGCAGGTTACCCCGACGACCTCGGAAGCAAAACAGATGACCGCCCAGTGGATCACGCTGCAGAATCTCCTGGACCTGCAAGGCCAGTGACGGAAAGCCCTTCCGCATGTCGGTATAGCCGGTCGCAAGCCACACCCGCACGCCGGTCGACAACGGGATCATCGTGGTCGCCCATCGGCCAGCACCGCCACTGCTGCCGTCAGCCTCGCCTTATCGACCGCACCCGTGATCCGCAACCGTGTCCCGTTCGCAAACTCGATCTCGATCGCCCCACAGCTCCCAGAGAGCGCCGTCAAAGTTTGCTGTTCTGGTGCAACCGAGACCGCAGCAAAGCGGACTTCGTCATCCGGTCTGGACGCCGCCTCGGTCCCTCTGGCGAGGGCTCCCGTGCGCGCCTGCCGCCGCCGAACGGTGAGCGGATTGGGTGGACATCATGTCGCCGCGCAACCTCGACAACACTGGCCGCCGGCGCCAAACTCTCCTCCACGATCCGAAGCTTCTCAGCAGTAGTCCACCGCCGTCGCCGTTCCGGACCGGATAGAACCGTAACTGTCGTCACGTTTCTCATTTGCTTGCAAATTGATGAGCAAACCATCTCATGCGTGAGCACAATCCTGAAGGCGGTCCTTGCCGGGGGCTTAATGCTCTCGTCCCCCCAGCTTCTGATTAACTTATGTAGGATTTCCCGTTCAG
Source organism: Bradyrhizobium sp. BRP22 (assembly GCF_020194175.1). Taxonomy (GTDB): domain Bacteria; phylum Pseudomonadota; class Alphaproteobacteria; order Rhizobiales; family Xanthobacteraceae; genus Bradyrhizobium. Next base: position 9,911 of record NZ_JADYVX010000075.1, read on the forward strand.
TAGCGGAGAACAGATGCAGTTCGTCAACGAACACGAAGCCTTTTTCAATCGGTCCCACGTATTACCGTTTAGAAAGGAATTGAAGTCGGCCACCATTTGAATCGACGCTAAGCGTTTTCATATCCGATAGTTCTTTGCGATAGCGGCGATGAAAAAGCGATAAAGGTTTGAGAGCCGGGCAATTCTAAAACCGCAAGCCTCGTCACTGGAATGCAGAATGGAAAAGTCTTGGAACGAGCGAAAGACATGCTCAGTAGAGATGCCATAGATCCTGCGCATTCGAACGACATAACCAAATTCGGGCTCTCCACAAAATCTCATTGAGAAAAAACTGGCTGTCGCCCAATCCTCGTAAGGCGTTTCTCGCGAGCCTTTCGAAGTGCGGGCTTACTGATTTCCCCTGCGCAGTGAGGATTTGTAGCAGGGCTCCAAGAGTCAAGTTGTTTGCTGAAGTGATTAGAGACAGCTCTCTTAGTTTTGGCTCCAACTGACTTTACCGCAACTTAAACTGATTAATGCACTTCCCCAGAACTGTCGCAAACTCTTCTTCTCTCAACCACTGAATGAGCTCCTCTGCTCTGTCGTGAGCTCCTCTGCTCTGTCGGCTGGAAGGTCGCAGACAGCGCACAGCTGCTGTGCAAGTTCAGTTTTCCGATGGTCCAAGTAAGTCGGAATCCAAAACTGAGCGAAGTAATCCTCGAAAGTATATATCGGCAAGTAGGAGACGGATCGACAGCGTCATGACGGTCGGCGAGCAGGCTCGGTCATTTGAAGGGGAGTTCGTCCAGCCTCCCTTTCAATGCCCGTTTCTCCAAACGGTCGGCTTGAACGCACATTGGACCGACTACCTTGGAGGCGTCAAACCAGCGTGCCGAGATGCCTCACCTCTTTGTTCAGAGATGTGATGATGCTTACCCTGTGGTAAAAAGTCCTCCGTTGAGGGTGTTTTTCGATCACGAGATGTGATTCTGCCAATTCGGCTACTTGTCCGCCTACAAGACCTCAGTTGGAACACCATCGCGAAGAATGTTCGCGCATGGACAGACAAATGTCGAGTTCATGAAATCGATGTCTTGAAGTGGCTCGCGCGGCGGGATGAATTGCCAATCGCTGCGTGATGCCTCGTGTTGCGAACAAAACATTTGCTGAAAAACTGAGAAGTGCAATGGCCTTCGGGCTCGAGCCGCTCGCGAGAGCGGCTCAAGCTTTCTCAAAGGATAAACTTCACGCGTTCCCGGACTGTCTTCTGACCCTGCTGTTCAATTGGCTGAACGCGCGGGTCGACGCCGACAAGCAGGTCACTCCGTATGTCGGTGTGGCCAGTCGCAATCCACACCCGCACGGCCGGCGGAACCGGAATCATCCAGCCCGACCGCACCAAGGCGTTCGGCGACGTCTCCGGGCAGCGCCTGTGGTGCAGATGGAAATCGCGCTACGAAATC
>NZ_JADYVX010000076.1 GCF_020194175.1 Bradyrhizobium sp. BRP22
CGTTGAACCACTTCACTGTACCTGTCGCCATAACGTTTTCTCCGAAGCGCAACGCGCATCTCGCATGGACTCGCGCGATTCCGACAATTCAATCCGAGGATGTCTCTGGGAAGGGCCGCTAGGGACCGTTCGAAGGGCACAACGGCTTGAATTTCGCCAGGGTATATAGCTCCTTCGGGAATACAAGCGGAAACGCGAGAAACAGCCGTTGGCCTACTACTATTTAGGCTCGTCAGAAACGATCAGAGGGATGCCTCGCGAGTTTATCGAGTTCTGGACGTCGTAACGGCTCGCTCCGGCGAGGCCCGGGCGCGATGCTTGGGGAAAATGCGCGACAGGTGCTCTGGCACGAACTGCACTCGCTTAGGTATTTGTAGGGGATGATCCGCGATTTACTCTTTTTCCTATTCGTCATTGCGGCCGCGATTTTCGTAAGCGCTTAGCCGCAACCCTATTGATGCTGGCTTGACGCTTTGCGGAATCGCCATGGCATGAGGTCGTCGATTCCGCTTTGGGGGTGGCCGGCGATGATCTCCTCGAGTGTTTGGGCGATGTAGGCGGCGGGGTTAACGTGGTTGAGCTTGCAGGTGGCAACGATCGACGCAAGCAAAGCCCAATTTTCGGCCCCGAGCTCATGACCGTGGGCCGCTATGGCCGCGACCGTCGCCCGTCATCGAGGAAGCGCGTCAGTCCCGGCAAATGGTTGAGTGCGTTAGCGAATGTCTTCCGCGAGCGTCGAGCCGCTCGAGATCATCGACAGCTGTTTCTCGAACCATGGCTTCAACGCAGCGACGATGGGCAGCGAATGCTCCTTGCGTGCGGCCAGCCGGATGCCCGGCGATAGGCCGCGGACCTTGGCTTCGATGGCGTAAAGCTGTGCGATCTGCCGTACCGCGGCCTCGGCGATCGGCGACCTGCTGTTGCGCGCCATTTTGACGAAGCGCTGCCGCAGATGGCTCCAGCAATGCGCCAGCGTCCACGGACCTTGTGGCCGAGCCAGCGCCGAGAGCCGGTCTATAGTCGCGACAGCTTCTACCGATTCAAGTAACTGTACGACAAAGGCGGCGAGCTGGCGCTGGGCGACGGGCACGGGCTGGAGATGGAAGCAGGCGCGACGCCGCGTCTTGCGGTTTCTTGGCCCTGTCGCCGTACACCGGCCCAGCGGCGAGCACGAGAAGAATTGCGATGGTTCGGTTCGTGTGCAGTTCCTTCGAAAGTCTCAGCGCGCATCACGCCCGTAGGCCGGGAAGCGCCGGAGCAAATTGATTCGATATCGAATTTCGGGGCCGGTTTTCGGGCGAACTGATAGATCTCTATATCGTACCGGTCACCTACCGTATCTGGCAGCGCTCGCTATTCGATCTCGTTAAGCATGTGTTAGCGACGCTCGCGACGCGCAAGCACGGCTCCTCGACGAGCGCGCCCTCGCACCTATGTTCGCGAACAGGGCGTTGACGCTCAACTAAGGGATTGACTTAGCAGACGCTGGGTGATCGTCGATGATCGACGAGTCTCCTGCTCGCATGCGCACGATCATATTCCGCCCCAGGTCGTGTGCCCCCGGCGGCCATCTGCGCCCCCTCTCGGCCGACCGCGACGAGCCAACGAAGTCGATCAGCAAAGAGGTCGCGAATCAGAAAAACACCCAAGCAAGCGGACCGTTTCCACCGGTAGCTGTGCGAGCCTGAGGCGTCATCGGAGAGAGCCGCAGCAGTCGCTGCTTGATCAGGCGTGGCCGAATTACTCGGTGGAGGCGCTCGCTCCTGCGCCCGTTGGCCCTCCTCAAATCTCAGTTCAACACCCCCGTTTAAAGCCAACCGTTTAGCAAGACACGCTGAGGAAAGCACGGGCAAAATAGCGCAGCTGCTTCGGTGTGGCATTGACCTGGATCACTCGCGGGTGATGCGTTCTAGCCAGCTTGCGGCTCTGCCAGAGCTCGTGCCGGTGCCTTCCGGCGGACGTGCCCGGGTTGCTTCCGGCCGTGCGCCTGCCCGCGACGAGTTTGGACGATAGGTTTGTTTTTCGAGCTATGGCTGATTTTGGGTGACGCGGCCTGATCAGGCGGCGTGGCTTTCAGTGTTCGGAATGACTTCGATTCCGTCGATGAACTTTACACCGGCGATGACTTTCGGCAACTGGTTCGTGCTCTTCAATCGCCGCCAGGTCTTCGATGCGGCGTCGATGAGCTTGAACACCATCAGCTTCGCGGTTTGTTGCGACAGCGATCCCTTGGTCCGCACCGTTCGGTGGCGCACCGTGGCGAAGACGCTCTCGATCGGGTTCGAGCTGCGTAGGTGGATCCAGTGCTCAGCAGGGAAGTCGAAGAAGGCGAGCAGCGCATGGCGATCCTTGATCAGGCACTCCACCGCACGTCCGTATTTGACGTGGTACTTCTCGGCGAAGACGTCGATTGCGGTTTCAGCTTCGGCCCGGTGTGGGGCCAGATAGATGTTCCGCACGTCGTTCTTCATGGGGCCCTGCACGGATTTGGCGACCTTGTCGAGTACGTTGCTCACTTTATGGCACCAGCATCGTTGGTGCCGCGTGCCGGGAAAGGCCTCGTCCAGTGCCTTCCAGAAGCCGAGGGCGCCGTCGCCGATGGCGAGTTGCGGGGCAGTCCGTAACCCGCGTTGCCGCAGGTCGATCAGGAGTTCGCGCCAGCTCTGCGCGCTCTCGCGCACGCCGACCTGGAAGCCGATCAGCTCCTTCTTGCCTTCCGGCGTGGTGCCAATCAGCACCAGCATGCATTCGCTGTGATCTTCCATGCGGGCCTGCAGGTACACGCCATCGGCCTAGATGTAGACATAGCGACGCGCCGACAGATCGCGTCTCTGCCAGCGTTCGTACTCGACCTGCCAATCGGCCTTCAGGCCGGCGATCACCGAAGGCGACAGGTTCGGCGCATCCTTGCCGAGCAGCGCCGAGAGCGCCTCCTGGAGGTCGCCGGTCGAGATGCCGCGCAAATAGAGGACCGGGATCAAGGCATCCAGGCTCTTCGTCCGCCGCGCCCATAGCGGCAGGATTGCCGAACTGAAGCGGAGGCGGTCGCCTGGCCCGCTCGCTCCGCGGTCGCGGACCTTGGGACGAGCGACCTCCACCGGACCGATGCCGGTCGCAATCTCGCGCACCGGACCGTGCCCATGTCGGACCAGGCGCGCTCGACCGTCGGGCAGCGTCAGATTGGCCGTGCTGGCCAGAAACGCGTCAACCTCGATCTCGATCGCCCTGGCAAGCAGGTCCCGCGCGCCGGCTCGAACGATATCGGTCAGTGGATCATCAACCGCGGACGGCTGACGGAAAGCAAGAACATTGGTAGTCTCGGTCATGGCGTATCGCTCTCCTCGAGAGGTTCTGGCAGGCTCGTCACCCGCCTCGATACGCCGCCTTCCTCACACCGTCATCACCCAGATTCCGCCATAGCTCTTGTTTTTCCCGGCGTGGCCATGCTGTCATGCACATCGATACTCTCAATCGCACCCCCTCGACGCTCGTCGGAAAGATTTCGGCATGTCGAGACCCTGAGTGGCACGCCAATCGATTTGCGGCGGCTCCATTGATGCCGCGACATCTCGTTCGGACTTGCAGGACTGTCGCTGAAATCGTCGTACGCTTTGGCGTGAGCCGCGAGCTGAGGCTTCGCGCCCGCACGTTGGGGCTCGCAATCACATAAAAGACCGCCTCGCCAAGACGGTTTTTGTCGTCTCCACTGTGGCCGACCCCGCCCGGCGCTTGCCGGTGCCGGCGATGTCGCGAATGGATTGAAGCCACTGTTGAGATCGGGTCCATTGTTGTGGCCCATCTGATCGGCATTCTTCGGCTTCTGCGGGCGATCGTCCCTCACCTTCGCGGGACCGGACGCGGGCAGCAGCTCGCCCACGGCGTTGGCATGAAACAGCTGGCAGGAGTCGAGCAGCAGCGGGTGACGGATCGTCGATATACCCTCAAGCGGCGCCGAGGACGGCAGACATAGCAGTCGCGGTTTCGATGACCGTCCCGAGCAGCTTGATGCCTTCCGCGAGCATGTATAGATGCTCTCGGCGGGACTCGTCGTCCGCTTGGTGCCGTCTAGCAGCTCGGTAGATCGTGCGGCAGATGCCGCGGCGATTCGGCAGCGAAAGCTCTAGCCAAAATGGTCCAGCTTGCCGGGTCAGATCAGCCCAGCCTAGGGCACCAGCTATTCTACGTCTAGATCTCAGACGCGCTTCACCATCTGGAAACGAAGATTTGGAAGTCAGCTGGAAGGCGTAGCTGGCCTCGATTGAATGGAGGCACGTTCTTTGCGCGCTCTGAAATGTTTCATGACGACGACGTAGAAGACCGGCACAAAGAACACAGCGAGGACCGTTGCTGAGATCATCCCACCGAATACGCCGGTCCCGATGGCGCGCTGGGTTTCGGCGCTGGCGCCGCGGGCAAACATTAACGGGACCACACCGAGTGCAAAGGCCAATGAGGTCATCAGGATTGGCCGCAATCGAATTCTGGCTGCTTCGAGGACGGCCTCCGTAAGCCCACGCCCTTGAGTGCGAAGATTGTTCGCAAATTCGACGATAAGGATTGCGTTCTTGGCTGAAAGCCCGATGATAGTTATAAGACCGATCTTGAAGAAAACGTCATTCTCGAGCCCACGCAGATGCACTGCAAGAACAGAACCGATCATTCCAAGCGGCACGACAAGCATCACCGAGAACGGTATTGACCAACTCTCGTAAAGCGCTGCCAGCACTAGAAAGATGACCAGCATGGAGAAAGCAAGCAGGATGGGCGCCTGCGATGCGGATTGCTTTTCCTGCAGCGACTGTCCGGTCCACTCGACCGTGAAACCTGCGGGCAATTGTGAGGCTAGTCTTTCCATTTCCAGCATCGCATCGCCGCTGGATATCCCGGGTGCAGCTCTGCCGGCAATGCGTACGGCCGGGTACCCGTTGTAACGCACGAACTGCATGGGTCTGGTTTCCCAGACTGGGTTGACGAGTTCTGACAATGACACCATGGCGCCCGTATTATTGCTGACATACAGCTTAAGCACGTCATCAACCTGCATCCGGCGCTCCGCATCGGCCTGCACGATCACCTGTTGCATGCGCCCAGCGTTCGGAAAATCATTGACATAGGTCGAGCCGATCGCAGCCGTCAGAGTATCACTGACGACGATGAAGGATACGCCCAGGGCTTCAGCCTTCTGTCGATCGATCTTGAGGTTCACGCTCGGCCCGTTTGGCAGGCCTTCGGCATGGACGGCTCGCACGAGTTTGCTCTGAGCCGAAAGCTGCAGCAACTGGGCCTGTGCTGACATCAATGCATCAATGCCGCGATTAGCTCGATCCTCCACGCGCAGTGAGAATTCAGCAGTGGTCCCAAGCGATTCGATGACGGGCGGCTTCAGACTCATGATCACGCCTTCCGGCGCGCTGACCATGGCTGCCGTTGCAGAGGCGATCTCGTCGTCAAGCGTCCCCGTCCGTTCTCTCCAATCCTTAAGCGTAGTGAACGATGTCGCGGTGTTCGGCCCAGAGCCGGAAAATCCGTAACCGATCAGCGACAGGTTGCGCGCAAGGTTTGGGCGCGAACCGATATGTCGATCAAACTGACTGACAATTTTGATGGTGCGCTCTGCCGTCGCGTCGGCGGGCAGCACGAACGTCGTGATAAAACTGCCTTGATCTTCTTCAGGTACAAACGATGACGGCAGACGCATATACGCAAGTACGAGAACAAGGCATATCACGGCATAGAGCGCCATCATCCTGCCGGTCCTTCTGACCATTGTAGTAGCCCATCCGATGTAGGCGTTGGTCAGCCTGTCGAAGGTGCGGCTGAAGCTGCCCAAAAGTCCCCGCCTCTCGTGGCGCCCGGCATCGATCGACTTAAGGAGCGTAGCGCAAAGTACGGGTGTCAATGTGAGGGCAAGTAGCGCTGAAAACAGGATCGACACCGCCATCGATAATGTAAACTGCCGATAGATGTTGCCGACGGACCCGCTTGCGAGCCCCAGCGGAACGAACACTGCTGACAGAACCAGCGTGATGCCTATGACCGCACCCGTGATCTCCTTCATGGCTTTCTGCGTAGCTGCTTTGGGGGGCAGCCCCTCAGTGACCATAATGCGTTCCACATTCTCCACCACAACGATAGCGTCATCCACAATAATACCTATTGCCAATACCATACCGAACATCGTGAAGACATTGATGGAAAAGCCAGCCACCCACATCACCCCGAAGGTGCCCAGCAGTGCGATCGGGGCACTGATCGCTGGGACCAGCGTGTACCGGATCTTCTTGAGAAACAGCAACATGACAAGAAAAACGAGAATCATTGCCTCGAATAGGGTCTGAAAAACGTTTTTGATCGAGATCTTCACGTATGGTGTGGTATCGAAGGCGATGGCATAACCCATTCCGTTCGGCATGGCGTGCGCGAGTTCGTCGAGACGAGCCTGGACGGCGGCGGCCGTGCGGACCGCATTTCCACCCGGCGCTAATTGGATGCCGGCAGCCGTCGCCGGCTTGCCGTTCTCGCGGATCGCAAAAGCGAGGCTTTGAGCGCCCAGCTCGACGCGCGCGACATCCCCCAGCACGAGCTTTGAGCCGTCCGGCTCGGAACGGAGCAGTATGGCCGCAAACTCTTCTGGTTTCTGCAATTGCCCTTGAACCGTGAGCGGGATACTGACCTTCTGCCCGAGCACGGCTGGCTCCGAACCAACGCGTCCTGGCGTAATCTGCGCGTTCTGTGCCTGGATCGCTCCTGTGATATCGGACAATGACAGCGAATAAGAGACGAGCTTGGCAGGATCGACCCAAATGCGCATTGCTCGTTCCGAGCCAAACGCCTGCACGCGACCGACCCCTTCAACACGCTTTAATTCCTGGACAATGTTCCGCAACATGTAGTCGCCGAGGGCAAGTTCGTCGTACTGACCATTGTCGGAGCTGAGGGTGACGATCATGATGAAGCCGGAGGAGGCCAGTTCCAAAGTCACGCCAATCCTGCGCACCGGCCCAGGTAGACGTGCTTCGACAGTCTTCAAACGATTCTGGATATCCACCTGCGCCATTTCGGGGTCGGTGCCAGGCTTAAACGTTGCAGTGATGCTCGCCTCGCCCGACGGATCGGCGGTCGACTCGAAATAGAGCAGGTTCTTGACGCTGGACAATTCCTTTTCAATGAGACCGAGAACGCTATCGTTGATAGTCTGGGGTGCGGCCCCGGTATGCATTGCATATATGCCGACCGTCGGCGGCGCGATGTTCGGAGCGCGAGAGACCGGCAGTTGCGGAATCGCCAGGACCCCGGCGAGAACGATGAATATCGCGATCACCCATGCGAAGACAGGCCGCTCGATGAAGAATTGAGGCATGGCCCTTCGCTCTCAATGGCCCGCCTGTACGGCGGCGTCCTGCGTGAATGGCCTTGAGTGCACCGTGCCCCCATCTTGCACGCGCTCGTGCCCTTGCACCACGACAGTGTCGCCGGCCTTCAGGCCCGAAGTAACAATGTAGCGGCCAGCCACAATTTCACCGAGATTGATGAGGCGGCGGGCCGACTGCTTATTGTGATCGACGATGATGACTTGCGCCCGGCCTGCTGAATCGCGGATGACGGCTTCCTGCGGCACTAGCAATGCGTTATGTCGCACGCCGCGGGGTACGCGTGCCCGGACATACATGCCTGGAAGCAGAAATCGTTCCGAGTTCTGCATCTCGACTCGCAAGGTGACATTGCCCGTGCCGGGATCGACGTTGATATCGGAGAATAGCGCCCTTCCTGTGACCGGATAAGGTTTTCCACTCGTAGCGATAATCTCAATGGGTATCTTCGACGCGTAGTCGAGCTGGCCAGACTGGGTAGCCTCACGGATCACGTCGATCTGCGCGGCAGGCCGGCGAATATCAACGTAGACCCGATCGATCTGTTGGACGATCGCCAGAGCCTTGGTCCCGTTAGCTGAGACAAGCGCGCCTTCAGTAACGAGCGCCTGGCCAATCCGTCCAGCGATCGGCGCCCTTACTGTTGTAAAGGCCAAGTCTAGCCTGCGGCGCTGAAGTGTCGCCTGGGCTTCGACAACATTCGCCTTCGCCTGAGCAAGGTTGGCGAGCGCATCATCATATGCATCACGACTGATCGCATTGCTGGTCACTAGCTGTTTGGCACGATCGAACTTACTTTCAGAGCGGATCAGACCAGATTCAGCTCGCTGAAGCACCGCAGCCGCGCTGTCGACCTCCGCTTTGAACGGATCAGGATTGATCTGAAACAGAATCTGGCCGGCCTCGACCTCCGAACCCTGGTCGAACAGGCGCTTTTCAATGATCCCCCCGACCTGCGGCCTGATCTCGGCGGTCCTGTAAGCAGCCACGCGCCCCGGCAATTCATCAACGAATGTCACGGCCTCGGGCTTCACCTTCAGCACGGTAATGACCGACGAACTTACGCCTGATTGCGCGGCCGGTGCTTCGCTGGATTGTTCGCCGCCGCATGCAGCGACGAACAGAGCTACCTGCAGAGATAACCACAAGCAAAACATATCGAGGCGGCGCGCCATTGTCCTGGATCCACAGGGATACGGGCGGGATGAGCACAGGTTAGCTATTGGCCGGCATGTGCTGACCAGTCATGGACCTCACTGTGAACCTGGTTCAGCATTCTGCGCCAGAACGCGATTTAGGCGCGGCGGGACTATCATTCTGACGACGAAGAGTGGACGCGCCAAGCTTAGCTGGTTCCGTTTTCGACCGCAAAATAGATAAAGTGGCAATCTCTAGATGTTGTGAGTTCAAGGAATTTCGCCTTTTGTTCGCGATCATCGTCTTGCAGACCGCCGCTTATGCCCGAGTTGCTAGTGTTTACCCACTCTAACGGCGGAGATCAGCGTTCTCGACTACCAAAAGTAATAGGCAAGCCAGGCGATTTTAGAGCATCCGCCGAGCTGAATGAATCTAAAGGGGATTGATCGCGACGGGACGTCTCGCGACGTCGCCCCTCCCACACAGCCGGGCATGCGGGTCCGTACCACGGCGGTTCGACTGAGTTAAGCTGGCCCAGGAGCAAGTATTCGGCGGAGACCAAGAGCGTTAAAGAAGTGGTGGCGCACGCGTGCTGGACGGAGGGTGCCCGGACATTCGCCAGGGCCCCGCCGGCGAACGAGCGGCAACCGATGCGGCGAACTTCGCTAAGCGCGAGGCGGCTAAGCTCCGTGAATCGCTTGTGCCCGTTATACCATTGTCGCCAGAGATACCTTCGCAGTCTCCGGCGAATCCAGGCTTCGAGGTTTGTAAGCACGCGAGGGGGTCGTGTCGCAGCTGGTGGTGTGGCTGGAACGAAGCCGCTCGCGAAGCGCGTCCCCCAATAGCGCCGTAGCGAGCCAGCGGCTTTGCGGGTGGTCACCGATCATTCGTCGGTAAGGTTCGGGTTGCCGCCGCTTTCCGAGCGAGCCCGACCAGTCAAGTTCGCGCGTTTTGAAGCTGTGGCGAGCGACACGATGGAAATTGCGGTCGGCGATGTCGCGGTGCGGATCGGCGGCGATGTAGAGCTGAGCAGCTTGCTGCGGTCATCCGTGCGGTTCGGCAGACATGATCGGGCGGGCGTTCAGGTTTACGTGCCAGCATGCCGCCGGCCTAGTTGGGCCCGAAGGTCAGGGGCGCGCGTTAGTTAGGTTAGGTCGCCTACATGCGGCCGAAAGCCGCCCACACCCTGTCTTCGCCGTCCCAGCTGCCGCGGCTCGCCGCGTTGGAGTACTCCGTGGCGCGCTGCTCGAAGAAATTGGCGTGCTCGACGCCATTGAGAATCTCGACGAGCCACGGTAGCGGATGCGCCTTGACCTGGGCGAACCCGCCCTCTTTAGCCTCGAAGAAGCCGAAGACCGGGTCAATTCGGAGTTGGGTCAGTCGCCAGTCGGCGACGTAGCGGACGTAGGCGTTGATCTGCTCAGGCAGCATACCCTTGATTGTGCCGAGCCGAAGGCGAGATCGACGAAGTTCTCCTCCAGCTTCACCATGATCTTCGACGTCGACGATGTCCTCGCGGACGGAGCGCGTCACCGCGCCGGTTTCGCGGTGCCATTCGTGAAATAGCTTGATGATGCCCTCGCAGTGGAGACTCTCGTCGCGCACTGACCAGCTTACGATCTGTCCCATGCCGTTCATCT
>NZ_JADYVX010000077.1 GCF_020194175.1 Bradyrhizobium sp. BRP22
GTGTTCTTCCCGAGATCGATGCCGATTGTGACAAGGTTCGTATTCGACATGGCTTGCGCTCCTGCTGCTGCCCCCCGCCGGGCTGCACGTTGCCGCTGAGAGCGGGCGTGGTCCATGCCATTAACTCATAAGGCGCTGAGGCCTTGCCCTTGCCGATGCATTCGACTTCTGGCGCATGGAGGGACATAGAGCTTGTATCCGCGCTGGCGCTGCTCTTGCGAGCGGATCTGCGTGGCGCGCGAAAGCGGCTGCTCGAAGGCAGCCTCAAGCCTGCCCTGGCCTTCGATCTTGCGGCGGATGTCCCGAAGGAGGCGGCCGAGCCGGGTGCGCAACAGGCGCAGTTGCGCTCGGTGGCGCTTGAACTGCTTGGCATGGGCATAGCGTCCGGCCATCATCGCCGCCCGCTTGGCGATGCGCAGATAGGATTGCCGCAGCTTAAGGCCGTGCTGGCGAGCCAGACGATTGAGCCCCTTGATCGCCGCATGCACCAGCTTGGCGTCGGTTGGGAAGGTGATGGCCTTGGGCTGAACGGTGGTGTCCACCGTCACCCGCTTCGGATCGCGCGTCCGCAATGCGCCGGTCTCGTGCGCCACTCTTAAGCTCTCGGCCAGCAAGAGCTCGAGCTTGCTGGCGAGCCGCTTGCGCCAATGGCTGAGGTCGGAGCGCTCGTGCGGGAGAGCGATAAGGGATTTTGGGTGACGCGGTCCGATCAGGCGGCGCGGACTTCAGCGGTCGGAATGACTTCGATTCCGTCCGCAAACTTTACCCCGGATATCAGCTTCGGCAACTGATTTGCGCCCTTCAACCGTCGCCAGGTTTTAGATGCGGCGCCGACGAGCTTGAAGACCATCAACTTTGCTGTGTGTGGCGATAACGCTCCCTTCGTTCGCACAGTCCGGTGCCTGACCGTGGCAAAGACGCTCTCGATTGGATTCGACGTGCGCAGATGCGACCAGTGCTCGGCAGGGAAGTCATAAAACGCCAACATAGCCGAGCGATCCTTGATCAGGCATTCAACGGCCCGCTTGTATTTGACGCCGTACTTCTCGACAAAGATATCAATCGCTGTTTCAGCGGCCGCCCGGTTCGGCGCTAGGTAGACGTCACGCAGATCACTCTTTATTGCCGGCTGCACGGACTTGGCGACCTTGTCGCGCACGTTGTTCACCTTGTGCAGCCAACATCGCTGATGTTGCGTGCCGGGGAAGATTTCATCGAGCGCCCGCCAGAAGCCGAGAGCGCCGTCGCCGACAGCAAGCTGAGGCCCGATCTGCAAGCCGCGCTTGCGCAGATCGATCAGCAATTCTCGCCAACTTTGTGCGCTCTCGCGTACCCCGACCTGGAAGCCGATCAATTCCTTCTTTCCTTCAGACGTGGCGCCCATCAACACCAGGATGCATTCGGCATGGTCCTCCATGCGAGCTTGCAGATAGACGCCATCCGCCCAGACATAAACGTAGCGCCGCGCCGACAGGTCGCGGTTTTGCCAACGTTCGTATTCGGCCTGCCAGTCCTTCTTCAGGCCAGCGATGACCGGTGGCGACAAGTTCGGCGCGTCCTTGCCGAGCAAGGCCGAAAGCGCCTCCTGGAAGTCGCTGGTCGAGATTCCCCGCAAATAGAGCGCGGGGATCAACGCGTCCAAGCTCTTCGCCCGGCGGGCCCAGAGCGGCAGGATCGTCGACTGAAACCGGATCCTGTCGCTTGGCCCGCTTGCTCCACGGTCGCGGTCCTTCGGACGGGCGATCACGAAGGGCCGATGCCGGTGGCAATTTCGCGCGCCGGCCCCTATCCATGCCGCACCACGCGCGCCCGACCATCCGGCAGCGCCAGATGCTTCGTCGTTTCCAGGAATGTAGTGAACTCAATCTCGACAGCGCGGGCGATCAGTTCGCGAGCTCCGGCACGCAGAATATCCGTCAATGGATCAGCAATCTGATCGGGCTGACGCAGAGGAAAAACATTGGTAGTCTCGTTCACGGCGTATCGCTCCTTTGGAGGTTGCTGGCAGGCTTCATCACCCGCCTCGATACGCCGCCTTTCTCAGGTCGTCATCACCCAGTTTCCGTCATAGCTCTCGTGCGGGAACTCGTGCTGGAAAAACTCAAAGCCGGTGAAGTGCTGGAAATACGGGTCATAGACCCAGCGCTCGCAGACGGCCTCATCGGACAAACCGTAAATGTGCTTGAGCAACAGCGTCCGATGACGAAACGGCTCTCGATCCCCGGCCGGCCCTTCTCGTTGTAGAGCGGCACGATCTCGCGATCGATCCAGTCCCAGTCGACCTTGGTCCCGAGCTGCACCAGCTCGTGCTTCAGATTGATGATCTGATCCAGCCTGGCCCGAAACAGATCGCCGTCCCCGTCGTCCCCGCTTTCTTCGGTCGCATCTCCGTCGTTGCACGCAAGTCTCGTTGGCCGACATCGCCCGTGAGCTCAATCCGCTTCTCAGAGGCTGGCTTGAATACTACGGACGATACACGCCTTCGGCGCTGCATCCGATGCTCCGGTACGTCAACCAGACGGTGCTGGCGTGGGCGATGCGGAAATACAAGCGCTTCAGAGCTCACAAAGTCAGGACCAGCCGCTTTCTGGAACGATTGGTCCGGGACCACGCGAGCCTGTTCGTCCACTGGCAGCTCGGTATGACCAGCACGTTTGCCTGATGGGAGCGGTGTGAGCCGAGAGGCTCACGCACCGTTCTGCGAGAGGCTGGGGGTGAGATTCCCCCAGCCTACTCACCCATAGCTCTTTCAGGAGAGTCGCACCCAACAAGGCGGTGCGGCCGCCGGAAAAATTACTCATACCGCTCTTAGCCGAACAGCCGCATCAGCAGGGCCTTGCCGACCGACGCCGCACGCACGCCTTGGAAGGCGCGGACATATTCGCCGGCATAGAATGCGCGCACGACATTGACCCGCGTCGCCACCGTGTCCTCGAAGCGGACGCTGAAGCCGTCGCGGGTGCGCCGGACCACGGTCGCGGCCACGTTCTGTCCGTAGACATTGCATTTGATCAGGGAACCGATGGCGGGCGGGACGGGATCGATGAAGCGCGCGCCCGAGATCGAGATGTCGGCCATCCGGATCAAGCGCATCTCGCTGTCCTGATGGATCAGGATCGGCTCGTCGCGTTCGAACCGCTCGGCCTTGCGGCGCCTCGGCTGCTCGATGCAGATGAAGCACACGATCGCGAGCACGACGCAATTGTACAGGCTCCAGGCCAGCGCCAGCCCGCCATAGGCTATGCTGTCGCCGCGCAGATGCAGGATGAAGGCATAGGCGATCGCCAGCAGCGTGATCAGCAGGGCGGCGCCATAGAGCCGCAGCAACGGCCATTCGATGAAGCGGCGGTTGCGGTCGCCGCCCTTGGCCGTCACCTTGAACTTTTGGCCCTGCGGCTTGACGAGGCCGGTCACGACCGCCTTCAAAACCGCGGGCGCCGCGATGTATTGCGACACGTCGGTCATGATCGCGAGCGAGCGGCCGCGCGAGATCCAGGCCATCGTGAAGGCGTGCCAGACATAGAACGGCAAAAAATATTTCAGCAGCTCGAACAAGTCGGCATGGACCGCCTTGATCCCGAACAGCAGATAAAGCCACGGCACGATCAGGCCGAAAACCTTGGTGCCATAGACCGCCGCCCAGCTCATGAAGGCGTCGACCAGCGACAGCCGGTCCATGAACGCGAGCTTCGATTGCCGCGAGAACGGCCCGCTGCGGCCCCGGAAGATCTGCATGAAACCGAGACACCAGCGGCCGCGCTGCGTGATATATTCCTTCAGTCCCTCCGGCGCGAGGCCGATGGTCAGGCGCTCGTTCAGATAGGCCGTGCGCAATCCCTTCTCCTTCAGGCGCAGCGTGACGAGGTAATCCTCCGTCACCGAATCGGTCGGGAAGCCGCCGATCTGCATCAGGCCAGAGAAGCGGATCAGCGACGAGGTGCCGCAGCAGAACGCCGTGTCCCAGGCATCCTTGGCCGGCATCAGGATATCGAAGAAGAAGCGCTGCTCGTCGGGCCACACATCGGTCGCCGCGAGATTGGTCTGGATCGGATCCGGGTTGATGAAATGCTGCGGCGTCTGCACGACGCCGACGCTGCCGTCCTGCATCAGGCTCATCGCCCGGGTCAGGAAATCCGGCATCGGGACAAAATCCGCGTCGAGGATCGAGATGAAATCCGGCCGCTCGGCCAGCCCGGAAACGTGCTGGAGCGCATGATTGATGTTGCCGGCCTTGGCGTGGCGGTTGTCCGGGCGGGCCAGATAGTTGCAGCCGAGCTCCTGGGCGAGCCGGCGCAGCCAGAGCCGGCGCCCGTCGTCGAGCACCCAGACGCGGTAGTTCGGATAGTTCAGCCCGGTCGCGCCGATGATGGTGCGCTCCAGGATCGCCTTCTCCTCATTGTAGGTGCAGATGAAGACGTCGACGAGCGGCGCAGCCGCGCTCGCTCTGGATCGACGCAGGATCGCATTGACCTCGGGTGAGCGGTCGATGTTTCGGCTGAGGAACAGCAGCGACAGGCACACCGCGATCATCGAGGCCGCCTCGGCCGCAACGAAGGGATAGCCGACCAGCGCGTCGGCGGTGAGGCCCGGAGGCGGCAAAGTGTGGGTCACCCGCCACGCGAAATAGTGGACCAGCAGAACGAACGACATGCCGGTCATCATGACGCGGGCCAGGGTCTGCTCGCGGTGGAGCAGGGGCAGGATTGCAAGACAGGCGCCGAAGGTGACCAGCCCGGGCGCAAATGCCGCCATCATGACTTTGCCGCGTCCGCGTTGAACACCACACGTCCGGTGCGGCCGACCGCGCAATCCTTGCCCGTGGTGTCGAGCGCCGGCATCGAGACAGTGACCCGATAGGGTTCCTTGTTCAGCGCATCCGGATTGATCGCAAGGTTCGCGGGCGCGCCCGACGCGCCGGTGAGATTGACGATCTCGCCCTGGAGCGCGGCGCTGCCGTCGTTCGGCTCGAAGCTCGCCTGCTCACCGAGCTTCAGCCCGTTGTAGACGCTCTCAGTGACGTTCGCCGTGACCACCGCGCCGCTGCAGTCGAGCAGCTTGAGCAAGGGCTGCCCGGCCCTGACGTCCTCGCCGGGCGAGGTCATCATCTCCCAGATGCGGCCGCCGACCGGAGCCTTGATGTCGGCTTCGGCCCGCTTGACGTAGTGCAGCTGCTCGGCGGCGATCTCGTGGGTCAGCCAGTCGATCTCGGCATCGGCATGCGCCAGATCGGCGCGCAGGTCGCTGACGCGCTGGCGCATCTCCTCCTCGCGCTGCACGGAGCTCGGCCGGTCATTGTAGCTGTCGCCGAGATAGGTGCCGTTCCTTGCCGCGGTGAGCTCGACCTTGGCGGCGTCGAGGCGCCGTCGAGCGCCGATTTCGGTCTGCTGGGCGATCGCCTGCTCGCGCGTCAGGCGGGCCATTTCGACCGTCGACACGCTGCCCGATTTGATCAGCGACGACGCCCGCTCGACGGCGGCCACGGCCTCCTCCCGCCGTGCGGCGGCGGCCTCGATCGCGGTCTGGATTTCGGCGATCCGGGCCTCGAGCTGGAGGATGCGGCCGTCACGGAACTGGCTGGCCTGGCGGGCAAGATCCTGTTGCGCCGTCTCGGCGGCCGCAAGCTTGGCGGCCAGACTCGGGCGCTCATTTTCCAACCGGGACATTTGCCGCCGGAGATCATCGAGCCGCGCGCGATCGCCGCGCGCGTTGACGACGTGAAGGATCGCATCGCCCTCGCGAACCACTCTGAGCTGCGTGGATTTCTGCGGCCTCGCGCTCACGGTGCCGTCGATCGGCGAGCGCAAGGTCACGATCCTGGCATTGACTACGGCCTCCACGCTCGAGGTCTGCAACACGGCCCTGAGCGGCAGCCATCCGAAGAGGGCGACGATGGCAAGGCCAATGCCGACCTTGAGCAGGCGGCGAACCATCCGGACGGAGCCTCGTGGCGTTTCGGGATGGGGAGCGCTGTCGCTGACGGGCTCGCTGACCGGCTCGTCGTGCGCCAGCTGCAACCGATCCTGCAAATCGCGCTGCAACCCTCGTGCGGCCGATTCCTCGTCCCTGGTGACGGACGTATGATCTTCGGGAACGGGCTTCTGCTGTTCCTGACTCATGATGACCGGCCCCTGAACTTATCAGTGCCCGCGGGGTTCAGAAACCGTAATCCTGAACGGCCAATGTGCTTTTGGGGTGCCCCTTCGACATGGGCGCACCGTCCCACCGAACGGGGCTGTTATACGCTGGCCCATTGATGGCCACTGATGCTATCTTGGGTTTCTCAGGCCCAATCCTACGGTTGCATACAACCTAGACGTTTGCAACAGTCATTTTCTACTGAGGCGCGACGAAACCGCGCGCTCTCGTAAAGCGGTTGCAAGGCTCGACGCTGACGGAAGACACGTTGCTCAATAAGTGTTCGCCGTCAGGCCCTGTGAGACAAATTGAAGGATTTTGCGGAGGGAGGATTTCCCGGGGAGGAGGTCATTCAATATGGGTTGGCGGGAGATAGTTGGGATCGACTATGCTGGTCGGACTTGCAAGGATTCTTGGTTCTCCTTGTAAGGCCTCGAACCTTCCACAGTGGCGCATCCCGTGGCGCAAAGGCCTGACCTCCAGCTCCTCGCCCCGCGAGGAAAAAAGAGGCCGCAGCAGGAACAGTTGAAATCGCTTTGCGGCGAGAAAGCACGATCTCGAGTGAATGTCGACACGAGCGATGTCGAAGGACTGCGAAGGGCGATTTCTCCTGGCAGTTTCCACGGCACAGCTGGTCATTTCCTTCGGACCTCAATGCTACAATATTTGGTACTAGACGGATCCAGCCACGCGATGCTTCCATCCCAATTACGAATCTTCGGCGGCTGCTGGTCCTGCGTGGTGCGTTACTACTATAACTGGGAACCCGCCTTGCGCTTGCCGAAATATTCAAGAACGTAGCTCTGGCCGAAGACAGTATTTGCCTCCACAAGGCGGGGATCATGTATAAAGTCGATCGCGAGCGTTTTATCGACCTTACCGAGAATCATGACATCCCGACACTGCCGCAAGTCGAGGCAATACTGGAGAAAGCGGAGAGCGAGCCACTCAGCTACGCGAATCTCAATTCACTTGTGAACGCGATCCACTCAACCGAGTTCCAGGCTATTCGCGACAAAGTTCTTGCAAAATCCGAACTTGTCCGTCGCAGGATTTATGGCGGCCTGGTTGTTTCGATGGCACCCGTGGAAGTAACAAATCGCTGCGCGTCTGATTGTACTTTCTGTGGCTGGCGCTCCGACAACAATGAGATGCGCCGGCTAAGCCTGGAAGAGCGGCTCATTCTTGTGCAGGTCGAGTACCTACTCGCGAAGGGTTTCCAGCACATCGAACTTGTGGGTGGCGATGATGTAAAATTCGTAAGAGATCAGCTTCCCGTCCTTGTTCGACGAGTAAGGGAGATAATGGGCGGAAGTGTCGCAAACAGAGTACTGTTTTGCACGATGGCGCTGACGTCACGGCATTATAGAAGCCTGAAGAACGCCGGCGCTGACGGCATCATCATGTGGCAGGAGACTTATGACCATGAAGTCTATAACTCCCACATTACAAAGGGCCCCAAGGCTCGCGGCATCGATGACAGCTACAAGGTCGTGAAGAATGGTGATGGATACCGCTTCCGGTTGGAGAGCCAGGATCGCGCGCTACGAGAAGGCCTATCTGCTTCAGTTGGAGCAATGCTAGGCCTAAATCCAAATATCGGGTTCGAGATAATTGCAACCGTAGATCATGCCCGATATCTGGAAAGTTCGTACCAGCCCTCCGATCCTATTATCGTAGGTATGCCAACTTGGAACAACATTACCACGCCGCGCACCGACAAAAGACCAGCGCGCACTCTTCCGATCGACGGCTATTTTGCATTCTTCGCATCGATCTACTTTCTCGCATTGCATCGCTATCGCGCGTGGATATTCCCGAATTGCAGGGAGCCTACCGATCCAGATCGACGCTGTTCGTGCGGCCGGTGTTTATACCTCAACTGAAGTAAAACTTGTGCCGGGTGGATATCTAAAGTCGGCAATGGCCAAGCTTCCAGTCGAGCAACGAGCTGCCATCATGCAGATGCTGAGATCGACATTCAAAGGAGAGTTATCAGCAGACAATTGGCATGATGAACTCGACAGCCTTGAGCAATTCAAGCACGACCTTCACCATCACGAGACCTACGTAAACGCGTTGACTGACGCCGGCTTATTCATTGGCAGCCAAACGGCGCCTAGTTCGGCGAACCATTGATCGGGAGCATGTTGCTCACTCCAGGTGGCCGATCATGTTCGCTACGAGTCGATCAACTGTACGTGGCGCGGTCCAAATCGCTCACGAATACGCAGGTAGCCTTCTGGATGATCCGTCGCCATTTCGCTTCGGGCTTGAGCGTTCAGACTGGGGCGGCCCTTCGCAAAGCGCTCGCAAACGCGCTCGTGTTGCTTGACCATCACGGCCGTCAGCATTCTTAAGGCTGCTCGTTCCGCTTCGAAGCCACGTAACTTCGCAAAAGTGGTACACAGTTGCCGCAACATCGGGGAATGGTCGCGAGCCCAAAGGCCTGTGAAGGCCTCATCCACGCTGAGCATCGGAATAACCACATGTTTCTCGTAGTCGTTCCGGGACATATTGCCGGCAACCTGAACGCGACTGCACACGCCTTGGTTATTGATGAGAGCCGCTGAAACTGACGAGCAACGGCCACATGATTGTCGGCCGATATAGCGCGTTCCATTAGTTTGAGGCTGCGCTCGAGTTCACGGCAGAGTACGAACAAGACTTGATGACCAGTAATCCAGTTGGTGAGGGCTTCGCCGGCATGGGCCTTCCTAAGTTCATCGTACTTCATAGGGCCATTCATATTCGTTCTCCGTAGTTTTCTACAATCGATTGAACGGCCTCGCCCAGAATCGCTTCCTCTACATCTGTTATGACCTTCTTGAAGTTCACAAGTGCGGCGCATCCACCCATGGTTCGAAGAAGCGCCACTAATCCGGCCAGGTCTGAATCTTTTTGGATGCGCTCGACCAAGAAGAACCAGTCGTAGCGATCCATTTTGGAGCCTGAACTCGGCACTTTGTCCTCAAGAGCGACTGCGTTCACATCGGCGCCGAGAATGAGCCTCAAGGATGTCATTTGGCCTATAAGAGATGGTGAGGAGTTTCGAATGGTCTCGACTACTGCCTGCGCGCGATCTGGCGAGAGATGCCTCATCAGGTCCGTCGATACCTCGATTGGAAGCATTAGATGTGGCATGCCCATAACTTCGCCCCTCTAGCAGTCTGCTGAAAAACCCCTCGCGGTAGCGACAATTTACTGATTCAATTTTTTATCGCGAATCAGAGGGGTGCTCGCATGCGGGGCGCATTTGTGGATCAGGGGCGGTTGTTTTCGTACATCTCGCCCGAAGCGCGGGTGCCGTTGAACCATCCGCTGAGGAAGATTCGGGCGCTGGTCCGTGATGTGCTGAGC
>NZ_JADYVX010000078.1 GCF_020194175.1 Bradyrhizobium sp. BRP22
GGGTGGGCCCAGAGATATGGCGCCCCTAGAGCGTTTTCGAGCGAAGTGGATACCGGTTCGCGTGAAGAAAACGCGTCAAAGCAAGAATCTAGAGCTTCGGTTCTGATTCAATCAGAACCGAAAATGCTCTAGGCCGGCTTCGGCTTGCGCGAGGCGACGAACACGCCCGACAGCACCAGCACGAAGCCGATCAGGTGGAACAGTTGCGGATGCTCGCCAAGGAAGATGATCGAGAGCACAGTGCCGAACACCGGCACCACATGGAAGAACGGCGCGGTGCGGTTGGCGCCGATCAGTTGGACGCCGCGGTTGAAGCAGAGATAGGCCAGGGTCGAAGGGAATACCGCGACATAGAGCAGCGAGAGCAGGTTGCTCACGTTAAACTGCATCACCGGGCGCGCCAGCAATTCCCAGATCAGGAACGGTATCAAGCATGCCGCTCCGCAGCCGAAGGTGAAGGCGACGAATGAGAGGCCATGGATCTGCGGCCGCTTCAGCGACAGCACCGAATAGATTCCGAAGATCGTGAGCGCCAAAAGGAAGATCAGGTCGCCCTTGTTGAATTCGACATTCGACAGCGCGGTGAGGTCGCCGCGCAGGATGATCACCAGTACGCCCGCAAGCGACAGCAGGACGCCGAAGGCCTGCGCCATCGTCAGACGCACGCCGAGCAGGACCAGCGACCACACCGCGATGATCAGCGGCGCCGCCGATTGCAACAGCAGCGTGTTCAGCGCCTGGGTATATTCGAGCGCCCAGTACTGCATCGTATTGAAGACGCCGATCCCCGTCACCGAGAGGAAAACCATCAGGCCGAGGCGGTCGCGGATCAACGGCCAGTCGTGCTTCAGATGCGGCCAAGCCCAGGGCAGGATCAATACGAATGCCAGCCCCCAGCGCAGGAACGACAGCGTCACCGGAGGGATATGTCCGGCGGCGAGGCGACCGACGATGGCGTTGCCGGCCCAGAACAGCGCGGTGAAGCTGAGCAGCAAATAGGGCTGGTTGGCCAGCCAGTTGCCGGAGCCGGCGGGGGAGGTGGTCTCGGAAGCAGACATGCGTCGGGCCCGGTTCATGGCGCCGCGGCCCGCCCGGCGGGGTTCACGCGCCGGGCCGGAATGCAAGAGGACCCGGCCCGCGCCACAGACACGGATTTCGGGGTGACGGCAATGGTGCTGGCTGCATCGCGACCATGCGCAGACCCGACTCCCGGCAGTCTGCCGGCGTGATCCGACGACCGCTTCGTCGCGCCGTCGCGTCGAAGGAGTGCGTCAGCCGGCCTCGTCGGAAGGACCGGCCTGGCGCTTGACCATTTGCGCGGCGAGATCGATCAGGATCCGCTTGGTATCGACGTCGTGCAGTTCGCGGAACAACCGCAACAGGCGCAGCTCGAGCAGCGACTGCAGCGATGCGGAGCCCGGCTCCGGCAGGCGTCGCGCCCGGGCGGCGGCGCTGCTGCTGGCGCGACCGTTGAAGAGATCGACGGAGACGCCGAGCGCGCTCGCCACCTGGCGCAAGCGCTCGATGTCGACCGCGTCGCGGCCGTTTACGCGCCCTGTCCGCTGCGGGGGCGTTGCTCCCAGCACTTCCGCAAGGTCGGACTGCGACAGTCCGATCTCGCGCCACTTGGCCTGCACCAGTTGATCGATGTGCCCGTCGGTCGATTTGCTCATTGCGTTGCTCAGCCGATCTTGGAGCGTGTTTCGTTCACGAAACCTGCGAACAGATTTACCAGTGGCTCCCCCTTGTAGGTTTTCTGCAGATCGTTGGGATGCACGAACTCGTCGCGGAACCACGGATACTTCCTGCCGTCGAAGGCCTGGATGGTCCAGTCGATCAACTGCTTGACGCGCGGAATCCGCTTGGCGTCGGGGTGATAGGCAAGCCAGATGTCGAGCGAGAAGTTGATGCCGATGTCGAGCGGGATCAGCGGCCCCGCGACCGCCGGCACATAGGTCGGCAGCCAGCCGACGCCGGCGCCCTTGGCGACCGCCCAGACATGGGCGCTGCTGACATTGTTGCGCATGGCGACGAAGCCGACCTGCTCGCGGCCGGCATATTGCTCGTACATCTGCTGCGCGCGGGTCTGGTCGGCGTCCTGCAGCACGATGCGGTGGTTCTGCCGGATGTCGTCCTGGTCCTTCGGCATGCCGTAGATCTCGACATAGCGCGGGCTGACGAACGGCATGACGTGGAGGCGGCCGATCTTGACGCGCTTGAGGTCGGGCTTGTCGGGCTCTTCGAGCTGCACCGCGACGTCGGCCTCGAGCCGGAGCACGTCGGCCGAACGCATTTCGCATTTGAGATCGACCAGCAGCCCCGGATAGACACGCTGGAATTCGATCAACCGCGGCGCGACCCAGAAGGTGCCGAGGCCTTCGGTAATGGCAAAGCGTACCTCGCCCGATAGGGCCGGGGTGGTCTGGCTCAGCGCGCGATCGAGGCCGAAGGCCGCTTCCTCCATCCGCCGCGCCGCCTCCAGCACCTTCTCGCCTTCCGGCGTCAGCCGCACGCCGTCGACATGGCGGGTGATCAGCGTCGTTTTATAGGCGTTCTCTAGTTGCAGGATCTGCTTGCGCAGGAAGTTGGCCGAGGCGTTCAGCTCCAGGGCTGCAGCGCGGAAGCTGCCGATCCGCGCCACCTCAAGGAAGATCCGCACCGAATCCCACTGGGCGATGCGGCCCGGGGGGTGTGCACGGTGGTGAACACCCCTGCGCTCAGGTGAGTGCATACAAATCGCCTCGTTTGTCGCCTTTTAGCTTAACGGGAACATCCCTCTATTCTTGGCAGAAACGCGGCAAAACCACAACCGCGAGAGACAATCGATGACTGCTCTGGACCTCGATTTTATTCGCAAGGCCGCCACCCGCCGTCAGGGGACGGGTCCCGCCCGGTCGCTCGACAAGATGACCATGCTGCAACTGGCGAAACGCACGGTGATATTCACCGTCGATGCCGCCGGGATCGCATCGCTGATGGATGCGGCAAGGGAAGATATTCCGGGACTGACCACCAACCGCATCGTTCAGACCGTCGCCAACCATAATCCGGATGTGTTCTGGGCGATCGCGCGGCGGGACCAGTTCGACATTGCCGCGCCGAAGGGCGAAGGTTTTCTCGCGGTGCTGCCGCTGACCCATGAAGGCACGCGCCGCCTGATCGACGGCCGGCTCGATACCAAGAATCCCGATCTCGCGTTCGTCGCGCGCCAATCGGAGCGGCCGGCTGGCATTTATGTCTGGGCCATCCACGCCAAGGGCCCGACGGTCGCCGCGATCCCGCTGGTGCTGCAGAAATTCTCGACCCCGCTCTACCAGGGCATCAACATCTATTCGCGCCCGATCACCAAGGAAGGGCTGCGCGTGCTCGAGCCGCTCGGGTTCACGCCGGGCGCCCGCTATGACGGGTTGTTCGCGCCGCATCTGCAGATGCTCGATCGCTCGCATGAGATGCCGCCGCCGAAGCCGGTGCCGCCGGATCCGATCTCGGTGCGGGTGGTGCGCTCGATGGACGAGATGGCGCGCGTGATGGCGATCCGCAGCGCCGTCTACATGGGCGAGCAGCATTGCCCGTTCGAGGAGGAATTCGACGGCAACGATTTCTCCGCGACCCATCTGATCTGTCATCTCGGCCGCGAGCCGGTCGGCTGCATGCGCATCCGCTACTTTGCCGATTTCGCCAAGCTGGAGCGGCTGGCGGTGCGCAGCGAAAGCCGTAGCGGCGGCGTCGCCGGCCGCATTGTCGATGCCGCGATCGAGCTGTGCCGCAAGAAGGGCTACAACGTGCTCTACGCGCACGCGCAGAAGCGATTGCTCGGCTTCTGGGAGCAGCGCGGCTTCGAGCGCATGGCGGGCTCGCGCGAATTCGTGTTCTCCGATTACGACTATGTCGAGGTCAAGCTTCAGACCGAGCGGCATCCGCAGCGCATCACCCTCGGCGAGGATCCCTACGTCCTGATCCGCCCTGAAGGACAGTGGGACGTTCCCGGCATCCTTGAAATGTCCGCCGGCCGCGGCGCGGCGGCGCAACCGACTGCGATGTGATCGCCATGGGTCCGGTAATCGACCTCAAGCCCTATGTCGGCGCTTCCAACACCCGCCTGCTGGTCATGGTCGACCTGCAGGAGGACGCCTATTTTCGCGCGGCGGCCTCCGCCGACGATGTCGAGCGCTCGCTGGAAAGCTGCAGGGCCGCGATCCAGCACGCGCGCAATGCCGGGATGCCGATCGCCTTCACGCGGCGCGCCCAAGAGCTGGATATCGCGGGTTTGGACGTCGTCGACAGGAAGGCGCCGTCGCCCTGGATCATGGGTCTCGAGCCGAAGCGCTCGGACATGGTGTTCGAGCGCAGGCAGCCCTCCTGCTACGCCAATCCGCTGTTCGACGATGTCGTCTCGCGGATCGGCAGCTTTGCGATCGGTGGTCTGGCCGCGGAAGAGGTCTGCCTTGCCACCGCCATCGACGCATCCCACCGCGGCCATCGCGTCACCTTCCTGACCGATGCAGCGGCGAGCCGGCAGCGGCGCGATGCCGATGCGAGCTCGGTGCACATTGTCGCGACGAAGGCGATCGAATTGTTCGCCGATGTCGCCACCACCGCCCACTGGCTGGTCGCGACCGCGCAGCGGCCTCTGAGAGGGCATCGATATGGATGAACTGAGGGCCCGTCGCTTGCGTAACGTGATTCCGGTACTCACCGAACAGCGTAATATTCTGGTTTCCGGCGGTCTGTCCTTTGCAGGCCATCTCGTCGATCTCGCGATCATGCAGCTTCAATTGTCGCTGCACGAGATTTCCGAAGACGAGCTGTCCGAATTCTCCAACGTGGTCAGCCTCAACCTCGCCAGCGGCGACTTCCAGGATTGACCGGGGAGGCAGGGATGCCCCGCAGATGGATCGTGCTGGCCGTATTGTTCGCGGCGCGCGCGGCGACCGGGTTTCAGTTCCAGTCGGTCGGCTCCACGACCAACTTCCTGATGCACGATCTTTCGCTCGGCTACGCCCAGCTCGGCATGCTGCTCGGCGCCTATCTGCTGCCCGGAATCGTCGTCGCCTTTCCGGCCGGCCTGATCGGCCAGCGCGTGCGTGAGTCCACGCTCGGGCTCGGCGGCCTGGCGCTGATGGTGATGTCCGGCATCGCTCTGTCCTATTGCGACAGCTTCGCCGCCGCGCTGATTGCGCGTGTGATCGGTGGCGTGGGCGCCACCATCGTGATTCTGGTCGCCACCAAGATGACGACCGACTGGTTCGCCGGCCGTGAGATCGTGCTGGCGATGTCACTGTTGCAGATGAGCTGGCCGTTCGGCGCGATGCTCGCGCTGCCGGCGCAGACTTATCTGGCACAATCGCTGGGGTGGCCGGCGGTGATGGCGTCGAGCGCGATGTTGGCCCTGGTCGTGCTCGGCGCCTTCGCTTTCCTGCCGCGAAGTCCCGTCCAGGCCGCGGCTGCAGCGGAGGCGCGCACCGTCCTGCCGGTCAGGATCCTGGTCCCGGTTCTGATCGCGGGCGTGATCTGGGGCGCGATGAATCTCGCCTGCGTGCTGTTTTTCAGCTATGCGCCGCAATTGCTGGTGGCGCAGGGGTCGAGCCCGACTGGCGCGGCCTCGCTGGTCAGCCTCGCGATCTGGTTCACCATCATTGCCATTCCCGCCGGCGGCTATCTGGTCGAGCGGTCGGGACGGCCGGTCGCGGCGATCATGGCTTGCGGCCTTGTGGCAGCCCTGGCGCTGACTTTGTTCGTCGCCGGCGTCCGTCCGACCATCGCCTGCCTCATCTTCGGCGTCGCCATCGGCCCGTTGTCCGGCGCGATCCTGTCGCTGCCGACGCGCGTGCTCGAGCCGGCTGACCGCTCGCTCGGCTTCGGCCTGTTCTTCACCTGCTTCTACATCCTGATGGCGATCGGGCCCTCCGCCGCCGGCCGGCTGCAGGATGCCTGGGGCAACCCATCGGCCGCGCTGATCGCGGGCGCTGCGTTGCTGGCCATGATGGCGCCGCTGTCGCTGCTGTTCGCGCTACTCTCGAAGCGCCGCGAGGTGTTCACGCTCAAGCCCGCGGCAGCGTGAGATTACGCCACGAGCGGCCGCACGATCGCGCCGAGGGCCTTCACCGCGTCGTCAGGCCCAAGCTCGATCTGCAGGCCGCGCTGCCCGCCGTTGACGAACACGGTCGTCCCGCCGAGCGCGGCCTGTTCGATCGCGATTGGCACGCGCTTCTTCTGCCCGAACGGGCTGATGCCGCCGACATGATAGCCGGTCAGCCGCTCGGCATCGGCAGGCCGCATCATCTTCGCGCCCTTGCCGCCGAACGCGGCGGCGAGCTTCTTCATGCTGACCTCGCGGTCTGACGGCACCACGGCGCAGACCGGCTTGCCGTCGACCTCGGCCATCAGCGTTTTCAGCATCCGTTTTGGCGCCACCCCCAGCGCTTCGGCGGCCTGCAGGCCGATACTGTCGGCGTCAGGATCATAGTCATAAGTGTGCAGGATGAATTTCGCGCCGAGCTTCGCCAGCGTCTCGGTGGCGCGCGTGCTCTTGGACATCTGGCTGGCCGTTCCCTTAATCCTTGTCCATGATCTGTCCCTGCCTTGCCACGGCCATAAATTTTCCGGGGATATCAAAGGCTTGCAGATCGTCCAATTGGAGCAAAAACTACCCTTCTTGCTTGCTTAAGCGTAGCGCTTCCTTTATCGGGTTTAGCGCCCTGTGTGCGAACGGCCAGCCGCCGTGATTTCGCCGGGCAGCTTAAACCATGATCCGGAAAGTTCGGCACCGCTTTTCCGCGTCGATCATGATCGAACCTTGAAGTGTTGCAGGGAACGCTTGCGAAATGGCCAATGTTGTCGTGGTCGGCGCCCAGTGGGGCGACGAAGGGAAGGGCAAGATCGTCGACTGGTTGTCGGAGCAGGCCGACATCGTCGTGCGCTTCCAGGGCGGCCACAATGCCGGCCATACGCTCGTCATCAATGGCGAGACCTACAAGCTTGCGCTGTTGCCGTCGGGCGTGCTGCGGCCGTCGAAACTGGCCGTGATCGGTAATGGCGTGGTGTTCGACCCGCAGGCCTTCCTGGACGAGGTGGCGCGGCTGAAGGGGCAGGGCGTCGCGGTCAGTCCGGACAATCTGCGGATCGCCGAGAACGTCACGCTGATCCTGCCGCTGCACCGCGATCTCGACGCGCTGCGCGAATCATCCAACGCGGTGACGGCGATCGGCACCACCCGCCGCGGCATCGGCCCGGCCTATGAGGACAAGGTCGGCCGCCGCGCCATCCGCCTGATGGACCTCGCCGATCTCGACACCTTGCCGCACAAGATCGACCGCCTGCTGGCGCATCATAATGCGCTGCGCCGCGGCCTCAATCTGGAGGAGATCGACGGCAAGGGCATCCTCAACGAGCTGTCGGCGCTGGCGCCGAAAATCCTGCCCTATGCCGAAACGGTCTGGCGGCTGCTCGACCTCAAGCGCCGCGAGGGCAAGCGCATCCTGTTCGAGGGCGCCCAGGGCGCGCTGCTCGACGTTGACCACGGCACCTATCCCTACGTCACCTCCTCCAACACGGTGGCGGCGCAGGCGGCGACCGGTGCCGGCCTTGGCCCCGGCGCGGTCGGCTATGTCCTGGGGATCTGCAAGGCCTACACCACCCGCGTCGGCCAGGGGCCGTTCCCGACCGAGCTGACCGACGAGATCGGCGAGGAAATCGGCCGCCGCGGCAAGGAATTCGGCGTCAACACCGGCCGCAAGCGCCGCACCGGCTGGTTCGATGCGGTGCTGGTGCGGCAGACGGTGCGCACCTGCGGCATCACGGGGCTGGCGCTCACCAAGCTCGATATTTTAGATGGATTCGATACCATACAGGTGTGCACCGGCTACAAGCTCGACGGCAAGGACATCGATCACCTGCCGGCCGGCGAGGGCGCGCAGGCCCGCGTGGTGCCGGTCTATGAAACGATCGAGGGTTGGAAGCAGCCGACGGCGAACGCCCGCTCCTGGGCCGACCTGCCGGCACAGGCCATCAAATATGTCCGCCGAGTGGAAGAATTGGTCGGTTGCCCGATCGCGCTTCTTTCCACCAGTCCGGAACGCGAGGATACTATTCTGGTACAAAATCCGTTCGAGGCTTAACGGGATATTACCTATATCCCACCAATTTGACTGGAAATGGCTGATTACTACCCGCTGATTGCCCGCGCCATCGCCGGATTGGATCCCAATGCTCCCGGTGAGAGCCGCCGCGCGCTTTACGAGCGCGCGCGGGCGGCGCTGATCCAGCAGCTCCGCAGCGTCCAGCCGCCGCTGTCCGAATCCGAGATCACCCGCGAGCGCCTGTCGCTCGAAGAGGCCGTGCGCAAGGTCGAATCGGAGGCCGCCCAGCGCGCCCGCGAGGCCAGCCGCCCCGGCGGCGGTTCCCGCAGCGGCGACGCCTTTCGCCGCGCCACCGCCGCCGCCCGTCCGCCGGAAGGCGCTCCGGCCCCAGGC
>NZ_JADYVX010000079.1 GCF_020194175.1 Bradyrhizobium sp. BRP22
AAGCTCACCCACGGTTGTAGCCGGAGGGGGAAACGGGCGACATCGCCACGCGCTTTGGCCGGTGGCCACCGGCCAAAGCGCAAGTCGCTTCCATCGCACAAATCATGTCCGAGCAGATACAAGGGGAAGGACGAGTACTATGACCCCTTCGCGCATCCATCGGCTGTCGCTGACGCATTTCCGCAATTATCGGGCGGCGAGTGTCTCGACGCGCGGTGATGTGGTGGTGCTGGTGGGGCCGAACGGCGCCGGCAAGACCAATTGCCTGGAGGCGATCTCGTTTCTGGCACCGGGGCGCGGACTGCGCCGCGCGACATTGGAAGACGTCGCCGACAACCAGGGCGATGGTTCCTGGGCGGTCTCGGCCGAGGTTGAGGGCGCGCTGGGGCTTTCGACGCTCGGCACCGGGATCGAAGCGCCCGCGCAAGGGAGCGAGAGCGTCAGCAGGCGCTGCCGCATCGATCGCGAGCCGGTGAGTTCCGCTGCCGCCTTTGGCGACCATCTGCGCATGGTGTGGCTGACGCCTGCGATGGACGGCCTGTTTCTGGGCGCAGCCTCCGAACGACGGCGATTCTTCGATCGGCTGGTACTTGCGATCGACTCCGAACATTCCAGCCGCGTCTCGGCGCTGGAGCGATCCTTGCGCTCGCGTAACCGCCTGCTCGAAGTGCGCAACTATGACGACCATTGGTGCGGCGCGATCGAACGCGAGACCGCGGAGCTGGCGGTCGCGGTCGCGGCCACCCGCGGCCAGACCGCCGCACGACTGTCGGCGATGCTGCGCGAGCGCGCGCAGGGCTCGGCGTTTCCTTCCGCCGAGATCGCGCTCGACGGCTGGATGGAGAACGCGTTGCTGAGCGAGACCGCAACGGCCGTCGAAGACCGCTACCGCGAGATCCTGCGCCTCAGCCGCGCGCGGGATGCTGCCGCCGGACGTACGCTCGACGGCCCGCATCTGACCGACCTGCAGGTCGTCTACGCGCCGAAGAACATGCCGGCGCGCGATGCCTCCACCGGCGAGCAGAAGGCGCTTCTGATCGGACTGGTGCTGGCGCATGCAACGCTGGTCGCCGAGATGACCGGCATCGTGCCACTGCTGCTGCTCGACGAAGTGGTAGCGCATCTCGACCCGAACAGGCGCAAGGCGCTGTTCGATGAACTGGCAAAGCTCGGCGCGCAGGTCTGGATGACCGGAGCCGATCCCGCCGCGTTCGTCGATATCGGGGCGAACGGCGAGATCTTCGACGTCGAAGCAGGCCACATCACGCGCCCCGGCTAGAGCGTGATGACTTTTCTTCGAATCGTCATCCCGCTCCAGCTCTCTGTTTGAGCATGATCTTTTCGGAAAACCGGCCTCCACTTTTCCGGATCATGCTCTAGGAGCGTTTTCGAGCGAAGTGGATACCGGTTCGCGTGAAGAAAACGCGTCAAAACAAGAATCTAGAGCTTCGGTTCTGATTCAATCAGAACCGAAAATGCTCTAGCGCGGCTGGCCAGCGTTGGGCCCATCGAGCACGCGGTCGATCACCGCGTCGACGAGATAGACCGAGCCCTTCTCGGTGAGGTGAATGCCGTCACTGGCAGTAATATCTCCGGCGCTGTCGCCGAGGCGCGTCAGGCAGCCCTGCCCATTGCACAGCGCGTCCAACCCCGAGACGAATTCCGCGCCGGCCGTCGCAAGCTGCTCGCGCATCACCGCGTCGAACCAGCCGCTGGTCACCCCGCCGCTCCAGCGCGCCGGGATCAGGCCATGATAGAGCAGGAAATAGCGCAGCACTTCGTTCGGCAGCCCGCGCCGCCAGGTCGGCACCGCGCCGAGCACGACCACGCGCGCGCCGGTCTCGCGCTTCAGCGCGGCGGCCGTCTCGACGATCTTGTCGAGGTATTTGTCCCAGGTGCCGTGCATCAGCACGATATCGGGCCTGACATCACGGATCAGCGAAAACACCTTGTCGTTCATGGCCCGGCAGTTCGGCGTCCCCGGTACATCGACGTTCAAGACCGGAACGCAGGACGCCGAGGTGAACTGCGCGATGCCGAATTTTCTCGTCTCCTGCGCCTTGCGCAAGCCGGGCAACAGCGCGCCCGCCGTGGAGTCGCCCCAGATCACGACCAGCGGACGGCGGTCGCGATCGACGCAATCATCGGCGAACGACGTATCGCGGCTGAGGTCGAGCAGGCATTGGTGGAACCGCCATTGCGCCGACTGTGTCGACACACCGGCCATGGCGCGGATTTCCGGCGGCAGGCGGAAATCGTAGCCACGCCCCCAAACCACCGCGCCGCCGAGCGCGGCGAGCAGCACCGTGCTGGCGCCGAGCGCAACCAGCCTGCGCGGCTGGGGCCGGCCGAAACGAAGCGGCTTCTCGATGTAACGGTAGGTCGCCCAGGCAAGCAGCACGCTGAGCAGTAGGATCAGGCCGCGCTCGAGCAGCGTCAGCGGACTGAACTTGATCAGCGCGAAGAACACCAGCAGCGGCCAGTGCCAGAGATAGAGCGGATAGCTGATCAGCCCGATCCATACCATCGGCCGGCTGGCGAGCACGCCGCGGTTGAGCCAGGCTGTGGGCGCCGACAGCAGCAACGCAGATCCAGCCACCGGCAGCGCCGCGCGCCAACCGGGAAACGGGCTGTGGCTGTCGAACAGGCCAACCGCAACCGCGATCAGGGCAAGGCCCATGACTGCACGCCAATCGCTCGCGGCGCTCGGCTTGCCGATCTGGTTCCAGCCCAATGCCAGCAAGGCACCGGCGAGCAATTCGAAGGCTCTGGTGAACGGCAGATAGAAGGTCGTGACGGGGCTTGCGCCAATCAGCAGCAGATTGAGCGCGAAGGAGGCGGCGCCGAGCACCGCGGCGATCCAGAACAGTTTCAGCCGCAGCCGCGCCGCCAGCATCAGCAGCAGCGGCCAGAACAGGTAGAACTGCTCCTCGATGCCGAGCGACCACAGATGCAGCAGCGGCTTTTTTGCCGATTCGACGTCGAAATAGCCCGACTGCAGCAACAGCGCGATGTTGGCGAAAAAGGCAGCGCTGGCAAAGACGTCGCTGCCCAGTTGCGCGTAGGCGGACGGCAGCATCCATAGCCAGCCCATGACCAGCACGAAAGCGAGCACGACGATGAGCGCCGGAAAGATCCGCCTGATGCGCCTGGCATAGAAGCCGGCCAGACTGAAGCGCTTCTCGTCGAGCTCGCGCGCGATGATACCGGTGATCAGAAAGCCGGAAATGACGAAGAAGACGTCGACGCCGACGAAGCCCCCCGGCGCGGCCTCGGGAAAGGCGTGGAAGATCAGCACCAACATCACGGCGATGGCGCGGAGGCCATCGATATCGGGCCGATAAAGCTGGGAAGGCAGGGACAAGGCGGACAATCCGGACGTCGCGGAACACGTAGAGAGCATCGAAGCCAGCCCGCTTCGATGCTCTCTGTAGCAGGTCCGCGACGTACCGCTAGAGGGTGCTCGCCGGACGACCCAAATTGGGATTTTTCTGGCCTTGAAAACGGCCTCGAAGCGCGCTTTTTCGAACGCTTGGAAACACGCCTGAAGCGCCTTGAAAAAAGGCATAAAAATACTATTTATTCAACAGCTTGCAGAGACAGACTTTGCGCTAGGCGCGATGCATCTTTCGTGGCACAAATAGTGTAATCAGCCCTCAGTTTTGCGCCGCTGATTCGGGACATCTCAAGGCCTCACATGACAGAACCAGCCCGGCAGACCCCTGCCGAAAGCCAGCATCCCATTCCCGTGGAATATGGTGCGGAATCGATCCGCGTCTTGAAGGGCCTGGATGCCGTGCGCAAGCGGCCGGGCATGTATATCGGCGATACCGACGACGGTTCCGGCCTGCATCACATGGTCTATGAGGTCGTCGACAACGCGATCGACGAGGCGCTCGCAGGCTATGCGACGCGCGTCGAAGTCGTGCTCAATCCCGATAATTCCGTCACCGTGCGTGACGACGGCCGCGGTATTCCCGTCGACATCCACAAGGGAGAAGGCATTTCCGCAGCCGAGGTCATCATGACCCAGCTCCATGCCGGCGGCAAATTCGACCAGAACTCCTACAAGGTTTCCGGCGGTCTGCACGGCGTCGGCGTCTCCGTCGTCAACGCGCTGTCGAGTACATTGAAGCTCCGCGTCTGGCGCGACGACAAGGAACATTATGTGGAATTCGCCCATGGCGATTCCATCGCACCGTTGAAGGTCGTTGGCGACGCCCAGGGCAAGCGCGGCACCGAGGTCACCTTCCTCGCCTCGACCGAGACCTTCAAGAACATCGAATATGATTTCGCGACGCTCGAGCACCGCCTGCGCGAGCTCGCCTTCCTCAATTCCGGCGTCAACATCGTGCTCTCGGACATGCGCCACGCAGTCGAGAAGCGCGAGGAGATGCATTATGTCGGCGGCGTCGAGGAATTCGTCAAATATCTCGACCGCAACAAGAAGGCGATCGTCGCCAATCCGATCATGGTCCGTTCCGAGCTGAACGGCATTGGCGTCGAAGCCGCGCTGTGGTGGAACGACAGCTACCACGAGAACGTGCTGTGCTTCACCAACAACATCCCGCAGCGCGACGGCGGCACCCATCTGGCCGGTTTCCGCGGCGCGCTGACGCGCCAGGTCAACGGCTATGCCGAGGCCAATGCGAAAAAGGAAAAGATCACGCTGACCGGCGACGACTGCCGCGAAGGCCTGACCGCCGTGCTCTCGGTGAAAGTGCCGGATCCGAAGTTTTCGTCGCAGACCAAGGACAAGCTGGTGTCCTCGGAAGTGCGCCCCGTGGTCGAGAACGTCATCAACGAGGCGCTGGCCGCCTGGTTCGAGGAGCACCCGAGCGAGGCGAAGGTCATCGTCGGCAAGGTGATCCAGGCCGCGGCCGCCCGCGAGGCTGCGCGCAAGGCGCGCGAACTCACCCGCAAGAATCCGCTCGCGGTGTCCTCGCTGCCGGGCAAGCTGGCCGATTGCCAGGAGAAGGACCCCGCCAAGTCGGAACTCTTCATCGTCGAGGGCGACTCGGCAGGCGGCAGCGCCAAGCAGGGCCGCAACCGCGAATTCCAGGCGGTGCTGCCGCTGCGCGGCAAGATCCTCAATGTCGAGCGCGTCCGCCCCGACAAGATGCTGTCCAGCGAACAGATCGGCACGCTGATCACCGCACTCGGCACCGGCATCAGCGACGACTTCTCGATCGACAAGCTGCGCTATCATAAGATCATCGTGATGACGGACGCCGACGTCGACGGCGCCCATATCCGCACGCTGCTCCTGACCTTCTTCTATCGCCAGATGCGCGACATCATCGATGGTGGCTTCCTCTACATCGCGCAGCCGCCGCTCTACAAGGTGACGCGCGGCAAGTCCGAGCAGTATCTGAAGGACGAGCGGGCGCTGGAAGACTATCTGATCGAGGCAGGCCTCGCCGATTGCGTTTTCAAGACCGGAAGGGGCGAGGATCGCACCGGCTCCGATTTGCGATCGCTGATCAATGATGCCCGCATCATCCGCGCCCTGCTGCGCAATCTGCACAGCCGCTACAATCGCACAGTGATCGAACAGGCTGCAATCGCAGGCGTCCTGAACCCGAGAATCACCCACGATGTCAACGTCGCCAATGGGGCCGCCGAGTACATCGCTACGCGGCTGGATGAGGTGGCTGAGGAAGTCGAGCGGGGCTGGGTTGGGCGCTTCGTCGAAGGCCAGGGTTTCCAGTTCGAGCGCACGGTACGCGGAGTCAAGGACGTCGCGATCATTGACGACGCCTTCCTCAGTTCGGCGGACGCCCGGAAGCTCGACGAATACGCGCCGAAGCTGCAGGACCTCTATGCAAAGCCCGGCAAGCTCCGCCGCAAGGAGAGCGAGCAGACCATCCACGGCCCGGTCGGCCTGTTCGAAGCCGTAACGGATACCGCCCGCAAGGGCCTGACCCTGCAGCGCTACAAGGGCCTCGGCGAGATGAACCCGGAGCAGCTCTGGGAGACCACGCTGGATACCGAGGCGCGCTCGCTTCTGCAGGTGAAGATCAAGGAAGTCGACGAGGCCGACGATATCTTCACCAAGCTGATGGGCGACGTGGTCGAGCCGCGCCGCGACTTCATCCAGGAAAACTCGCTCAGCGCCACCATCGACATCTGAGGCCGCGTGGCCTTGTCGGGGAACGCAATTCCCTGACTCTCTAACGCAAATACCCGACTCAATTTACGCACAACCCTGAGCTTGGAGCCGGCGCCTCGCGCAGGCGCTCCAGCGGCCCTCATGCCACGAGATCCTACTGAAACCGCTCAGGGCGCGGGAGGCAGCACATTAGAGGCAGTGCCAGCCAGGCAAACGAGGTGGTCGGTCGGGCCTAAGGCGGTGCCCGCGAAGGGATCGCGAAGGGAGGACAGTGCCACCCAAGTTGGATGTTGCGCCGCGTATGTCTGGACTGGAAGAGTACCATCCCTCCTGGGCGACTTTGATGGTTAGAACTAGCCGTCCATAACGGTTTGGGTGCAGGTTCGGATCCTGCCGGCCCTACGCGGACACTTTGAAAAAAATCTTCCACTCGGTCGTGAGCAACAAAGCTCGGCAATCGTTGATGCTTGCGTGTCTGCAGAAATCGAAGATCAACTTCGCAAGTCCGACCTCTACGAACAGATCATCCTACAATTCTCTAAGCTTAATTCGCAGCGCAACAGGCTTGTGCACGGACTTTGGTACACCCACGAAACAGGCCGTGTCTTCCTATCGGAACGTGCAGTCGATGATTTCCACTATATGGACGCGCGCGAAGTAACAATCGAAGAACTAGAGACCATGAACAAGGGATAGGAGTTTTGTCGCAAGCGATTCACATGCGTCGATCACCTTCCATAGCGCGAATTGTTCTAACTCACGCACCCGAAAGACAGCGTGCGCGCGGGAACAAAAGTAGCGCGGTCCCTATCATGCATCTGAACCGCGAGATCGAGACAACATTAAGCCACCGCTTCGTCCGGAAGCCTAAGCACCGTCAATATCTCGTCGTTCGGCAGCAGGAAGAACTGCTCCTCGACTTCAATGTCTTCGCCTCCTCGAACGTCGAACTGTAAATTGGCGCCGAAGCATGACCATTCCAATTACATGTGGATCAAAGACTTATCGTGCCGATCGCCGTCGTGACCCCACGCCGATTAACACCAGGCGCCTCGAGATTTGAGCTAAGTCAAAATCGATAGCTCAAAAATCGCCGATTATAAAGGTTGGATAATTCCCAAACCTGCGAAGGAGCAATCGAATGGTTCTTCCAAGACTGTGGACCACTAGCCAAGATTTGGCTTCAGACCCCTTCCGAGCCATGCGGCGCGAAATGGAAAACGCGTTCCGAGCTTTCGATCGGGGTTCGCCCTCCGCCTACATTGGAGCTGGTATCCCGCCGGTCGCTGTAGCGGAGACAAAGGATGCCTTCGAAGTGACGGCCGAGCTTCCCGGTGTTAACGAGAAGGATATCAAGGTCAGCGTGGACGACAACCAGCTGGTCATTTCCGGAGAGAAAAAGGCCGAGAGCACAAGAGACGAGAAGGAATGGCACGTCGAGGAGCGGACCTATGGCTCATTCTATCGATCGATGTCTTTGCCTTTTGAGCCTGAGGACGGAGCTGTCGAGGCGCATTTCGACAAGGGCGTGCTGCATCTCACAATCAAGAAGCCAACCAAGGCCATAAAGAGTTCAAAGACAATCGATGTCAGGACGGGCGCTCCCCCCAACAAGGCTTAGTCCCTGATTTGATTGCAGCGACACCTCAGAGAGCCGCCTTCGGGCGGCTTTTCGTTTAGGTGCGCTGGTTCTCAAAGCCGCGGTGGATTCGCTGGCTGGACGCTCACTCCTCGTCTGTGAGAGTTACGCCCTCATTTCCGTCAAACGTCGCTGGCAGCCTTGCAGCGCCCGGTACCTACGTTTTTCAAACCTGAATCCCAAGACGATATCTCTTGGGTCACAAGGGGTAGCGTCAATCGATTGCCTGAGAGCCGGGTGCTGTCCCTCGGTTCGCTCAAGCAGGCAGGAGGAATAATCTTCGAGGCTCACTACTGCTGCGGAACCTATCTCCTGGTCCCATGCATGAACGTTTGCATTTCCTCCAAGGTAAGCCGGCCATCCTTGTTGCCGTCCATTGCCTTGAAAATTCGTTCATGAGCCACCTGAAACTCCGGCGATGAGATTGTTCCGTCACTATCGCTGTCCATCAGAGCAAACATCATGCGCAGCATAATCGGGGGCCGCATCGCGCCCCCACCCATCATGCCGTGGCCCATCATACCCC
>NZ_JADYVX010000008.1 GCF_020194175.1 Bradyrhizobium sp. BRP22
CCGCCCGATACGACAAAAGCCTCGGAGAGTTCCGTGACAGGCTGCTCAGGGCCGGCAAAGAGAAAATGGTCATTCGCATTGCCTTGGCGCGCAAGCTCCTCGTCAGACTCAATGCAAAAGCTCGCGATGCGCGAGCCCAATACGCCAATGCAACTTGACAATCCAGATAGTCGCTCATCCGGGTCCTTTTGGGTGTTGTCGGCTATAGTGAACCTCTCAAAATCTTGCACCGGTCCCAACTTGTAACTTGAAACTTCGTTCCTATTTTGTTCTCTTTAGGGGCTCTACACAAGGGAGCCTCTATGCCGGATCTCGAGTTCGTCCGCGGGGAAATCGAATACATGCGCGTCCAGGTTGGACGTCAACGGAAAGACATTCTGAAGCTTCAACGGGCGGGGATCTCCACCGCCTCAGCTGAACTGCTCCTCCAAAGAATGCTTGCGAAGATCGAAGGTCTTTGCACCGAGCGCGATAGGCTCAAGAGAGAATTACCAGGAGCGACCGCAGGTAAAGTGCTTGGAGGCCGAAAATGGTGAAATATTTCAGCGATGGCGAGAACCTGACGCCATTTTTCAAAGCTCTGAACGAGGCCTGTCGCTTAGCGACGCTCGAAGGGTGGTGCTATCAGCACGTTCAGGCGATCATCGTGGCCATTGACCAATATGCAGAGGCGGCGACGGTCGGACGCGCGGCGATAATACTCCGTAAGCTTCCCGCGGCGCGCGCACTTAATGGACGAACTGCTTCGGCAGTACCATCACGATGTTGACGTCGCGCTCGAGGATCTTTGCAGCGATGATCTGGATGTGACGGGAGAAGTTATGGGTCGAGCCGAAGCTGCTCGCCGAGATCGAGTACCGTGCCAAGTCAGCCGAGGGCAAGGTGCGGCACCCCTTCTTTAAGGGCCTGCGGGAGGACCTCTGAGATGAGATGGTGCGTTCGCTGCTTGGTAAGCTCTTGCGGGAGCATGAAGAAATCTCCCGCAACCATCTTTCGAAAAGAATCGGGATTGCAGAATCGAACGCTGACGCACGGTCGCTGTAGGTATTTCAGCATGCTTCGCGCTCCTCGTTCGTCGTCAGGATGACCGTCTTGATCATCGCCCGCGCCTTCGAGCGCGCCCTCGGTGTCCGCCTGAAAAGAAAATCGCCCGCCTGTAACTCCAGCGAGTCGCTCTGCCTTCTCTCTATATTGATTCAATACAGCACGAGCAAGAATTGGGCGGGCGCGCGGAATTAAATCGAGCCCACCGAATTGAGAGTCGTGGGACCGCCTATTCAGTAGCAGCCAAGATCGCCAGCTCACCGCGATGCCGGGCGGCTTTGTCCAATCAGGTGGCCGGTATCACATTGTGGTTGAGCCGGAACATGTTGGCCGGGTCGTAGGTCTTCTTGATAGACGCTAAGCGCTCGTAGCGCTCCGGCCCGTAAATCTCCACGCCGTCGGCCGCCTCATCCGGCGCGAGGTTGTTCACGAAACGCCGGTCGCCCTGCCAGGGCTTCATGCCGTCGAGCAGCTCGGCGACCGACCTCTTGAGTTGCTGCTCCTGCGACAGCGGACCCGCCGAGACGCCGAGCAGGCTGTACGGGAGGCCCCTTGTAGCTACGGCGTTGGGTACCGCCGGCTCCCGGTCCCACGCCCCGCCCAGGGCACGAAGCTCGGCGATGACCAGGGCGGTCTCGGCGTCCGGGCCGACCAGTTCGATCAGTTTGTCCTGCGCCTGCGCGGGGAACTCTCGTAGCATGATGCCCCGTTCGTAGTAGGGCAGCGGGTCAGTCGGCTCGCTGTGGATCGACGCGACCTCGGTGTAGGGCATGTCCCGCACCGTGTCCAGGACTGCCGGAGCTACCGCCCGCAGCGGCGCTATCATCCGCTCGCCGTCCGCGGTCGTGCCGTTGTAGGCGATCCGCACCGACACCAGAAACTTCCCGCGTACAGGCTCGGGCACTCCGGGCACCGATGGCATCCGCATCACGGCGATCGACGTGACCATGGTCTCCGGGGTGCTCGGGTGCCAGTCGGTCCAGGCTCGCAACACGTCGGCCGTGCGCTCGCCGGGGAAGTAGATGCCGCCGCCGTAGAGGCGGGATACCGGGAACAGGTCGAATTCCAGGGCGGTGACCACTCCGAAGTTGCCTTTGCCGCCGCGCAGCGCCCAGAACAGGTCGGGTTCGGATTCCGCGTTGACATGCCGCAGTTCGCCATCCGCGGTGACCACGTCAAGCGAGCGCACGTGGTCGGCGGCGTAGCCGTGGGAGCGGCCGAGGGTCGGGCTGAGGCCACCGCCGAGCGTGTAACCGGAGACTCCCACGGTGGGGTTCGACCCGTTCAGCGGGGCCAGCCCGGCCTTGGCCGCCTTCGCGATGACCTCCGACCACAGGACTCCGGCGCCGACCCGGGCCGTGCGGCCGGCCACGTCGATCGTTATATCGTTCATTCGATGGGTCGCGATCACCACGGCGCCGTGCGCCTGGCCGACAATCTGGTGGCCGGTGGTCTTCACCAGGACCGGCCGGTGCTGCCCCGCCGCGAAAGTAACGGCGGCCTGGACATCGCGCGCGCTCTCCGGCACCACGATCACCGCAGGCACCAGCTCATGATTCAGATTCCAGACGGCGCGTTCGTCGTCGTATCCCGCCTCGCCCGGCAGTAGAACCGAACCCGCGACCGTGGCCAGCAGGGGCGCGGCATCTTCCGGCGATACCGGCGGCAGCGACGCATCGTTAAAAACCATGACATACATCCCTTTTTCTAGTGCCATACCCAAGCCAAGACGCGTGGACGATTCGAAAAGCCTCTGTTGTTCTCCTCGGCCATTCGTGATTACGGCTGTGGTGGTGGGGACTGATTTAGTGCGGTTCCGAAGATGAACGCTTTTGCGATTCGCATCTCTTCTTTCCTGAACAGTTTTGCTGGATCGAACTCCGGATCTGGCACGAAGCCATCTCGATTAGCATCTTGATTTTGGCAAGGCTCTCTCGATCCAGCTTGCCATCGTAAGCCATAGGCCGCCGAGCGGGGCCGCGTCGTGGGTCTAACGCGCCCTTTCGTACCTCGCGTCACGCACTGGCGTCGCGTGACGAATTCGACGATGACTGGAGTATGCCAGCGGCATGCATGGCGCCGGTCCAGAATGGTGTCGCTCGCCTGCGCAAGATCGCTGCGGCCCGGTCTCGGGGGGCAAGCAGGGCGAGAGCGTGATCCTCCGTCGATCTCGTCGAGGTGAAGGTCGCCGCGGACAAGACCGCGTAAGCCGCGGTGATCCGCTATCGACGGGTTTGTGGAAGAACAGGGTGACGAAGAGCAGGCCGGTAAAGGAATCTGAAGGGATCATCAAGTTATCCCAGAACCAAACATAGTACCAGGTGAGAACCGGACGTAATAGGAATGTTGGATGCGGAGCATTTTGTCGGGTCTGCCGGGAGATCAACGAATAATACGCGCTAACAACTAACCTATTGCCGGCGCCTCACAACCCTCTAGCCAGGGTTCGCGTTTCTGCTTGCGGTGCCGATCGGCCTCTCGGCGTGGCTTCATTTACCTGGGACTGGCGCCTTCATCTTTAAGCTGGCGACCCGATCATCTCAGCGCTGTTCAGCCCATCACTGCTCGATGACCCCGGCTGTCACGATCGCGCGCTTCTCCAACATTTGATTGCGCGTGCCGTTGAAGAGTCGGATCGGAGCCCTCTTCTAGGAGCTTCAAACCACGGCCTTAAGGGATCTCGGTGACAATGCCGACTGCTGACCTTCTGATGCGCAGTGCTGACCTTCTGCAGACGCCCGAGTTGAATTACGAACAGTGGAGGGATCTATTGCGCCCGATTTGTGGGCTGCACACGATAGACAATCCTGAAACCTTTGCCGGCAGGGTTCGCCCCCGGGACATCTTCGGACTTAATGCGTCGGAGATTAGGAACAATAAATGCCGTTGCGAACGGACA
Organism: Bradyrhizobium sp. BRP22; assembly: GCF_020194175.1. GTDB lineage: Bacteria > Pseudomonadota > Alphaproteobacteria > Rhizobiales > Xanthobacteraceae > Bradyrhizobium. The sequence continues at coordinate 3,944 of NZ_JADYVX010000008.1, forward strand.
CAAAGGGATATTCGCGTTGACGGCCTTGATCACTGCTTTGCCGTATTTCAGATCGCTGGACGATCAACGATCATTCAAGATGATCAGCCCGTAGCACTGGCGGTGGGAGATGTCGCGTTCGTAAATTGTGCGCGCCCAGTGACGTATCTTAATGATGGCCACGAACAGTGGATCACTCTGCAGTTGCCTCGCCAGCGTCTGATTCGTGGCGTTGGATTCGAGCCGCGCGGCGGCCTTACTGGCTACTCTGGAACGCCTGCATCACGCCTGCTGTTCCAACTCGTTCTGGACGCCGTCAACGAAGAGAAATCTACGCCTACGTCGGCTGGCAACTATATGCAATTGGCGATTTTTGATCTGCTCGGAGCACTATTAGCGCCGGAAGATCCAGCACCGAGGTCGCTTCATTCGGATCGATTGTTCAGGCGCATCTGCTTTGTCGTGAAAGATCGCTTTGCCGACCCGGATTTCGGTCCATCTGAGATTGCGGCCGAGGTCGGTATTTCGCTACGTTACCTCCAAAAACTGTTCACGAACCGCGGTTGTAGCTGCAGCGGCTTCATTCAATCAGTGCGCCTGGATCAAGCTGCGCGCAGTATTAATCGTCGGGCATCGATGAAGTCGGGCCAGAGTCTGAGCGAGATAGCCTACGCTTGCGGGTATCGCGATTACAACAATTTCGCCCGTGCGTTCCGCCAACGGTTCGGTCACGCACCTAGCGTTCACCTACAGGGAACGACGCCAACCTAGTGCGTGGCGTAATGCCCGCAAGGGTGCGTTAGACCCACGACGCCGGCCGCGCGGTCGCCTATCTGAGATGGCAGCTACCTACGGCCGCGTCGCGAGATGTGTTGTCCGCGTGAACCGTCGGCAGATTCCATTCTGCTCAGTTCGCTTTTTCGTGCGCATGATGAAAGGGCGACCCGTCAGTTTGGCGAGTACATCCTGACGTATAGGAGTGCCGTAAGTGCCACGGCGAGAACCTGAGCGGCGGCGTGCCCGGGGCAGTTAACGCCGTTGGTTGCGCCTTGGCGCGCTCTATCAGCTTTTCGACTTGGGCGCTGACTTCTTGGCCGAAACGATCGTGGCTTCTGCAACGGTTCTATGCGCAGCCCTTTGAGGTTGCATTCATGTTGCAGGACTTCGGCAGTCGGGCCAAGGACGAAGGCAGAACAGCTTGGCGCTGAACGAAGCACGCTACACGGTCTCGCCGAAAGTTAATTGTTCGGCGCGCGGAGCAGCCAGTTACTGACCGCTTCAGCATCCGCGGGTTGATCGCGGGAGAGCGTCGGCGTGAGCGGTCAATCGGCCGCGAAACTTCAGTTCATTGGTATCGAGGCTGCCAGTGCCAATGTTAGTGCGCCTGCCGGAAACTGCTGGAAATCGTGCTAACGAGAAATATCGACGCTGGCTAAAGCTTGCGGAGAAAGCAGGGTACTCCCAATTCCTCTTTCGCGGTTGGATCGCCTACCGCATTGATAGCGTTAACCGCTTCCGTCGGACGACGCACGGAGAAGTCAAGCACCGCGTCGTGCGCAGCAGCAGTCTCGAATCATAGGAGAACCAAGCATGGATTCCATTTCCCGTCGGCATCTATTGGCGGCAACAGCCGCCGGTGGTCTTCTTACGACTGCGGGTCTCGCGCATGCGCAAACCGGAGGCGCCGCTACTCCACAGCCACAGCGGCCTGGTCGCGGCGGCACCGATCCCGGCCCGCGCAATCTGATGCGGGATCAGCAGAACCCGGATCTGTTGGTCCCGCCATCGACCGATCATGGCACGTTGCCGAACCTGCGCTTCTCGTTTTCCGATGCGCATGTGCGGCTCGAGCCTGGCGGCTGGACCCGCCAGGTCACGCAGCGCGAGCTCGGCGTTGCGAAGTCCATCGCCGGCGTGAACATGCGCCTGAACGCCGGTGGGGTACGCGAGCTGCATTGGCACAAGGCATCGGAATGGGCCTACATGCTGTATGGCAAGGCGCGCGTGACGGCCGTCGATTCTGAGGGGCGCTATTTCGTCGACGACGTTGGCGTCGGCGACCTCTGGTTCTTCCCGGGCGGGACCCCGCACTCGATCCAGGGCCTTGGTCCCGACGGCTGTGAATTCCTTCTCGTCTTCGACGACGGCGACTTCGACGAGGACAACACTTTCCTGCTCAACGACTGGTTCAGGCGCGTGCCGCCCGACGTGCTGGGTAAAAATTTCGGCGTGCCTGCCGCGCTGTTCGGCCATACCCCTGAGGAAAGCGAACGCTATATTTTCAACGCGCCGATACCGGGGCCGCTCGGCTCGGAAGTCATACCGGGCGCGCAGGCGGCGGAGACGAGCTACACGTGGAGGATGATGGAGCAGGTGCCGATCAAGACCAGAAGCGGATCGGTGCGGATCACCGATTCCCGTCTGTTCCCGATCAGCACCACGATCGCCGCGGCGCTGGTCGAAGTTGAGCCGGGCGGATTGCGCGAGGCGCACTGGCACCCCAATGGCGATGAGTGGCTTTACGTCATCGAGGGGCAGACGCGCATGGGCGTGTTTGCCGGCCAGGGGCAGGCCCGAACGTTCGATCTGCAGGCCGGCGATGTCGGCTACGTGCCGGTGGCGATGGGCCACTACCTCGAGAACACGGGGTCGAACACGCTGCGATTCCTCGAAACGTTCAAGAGCGACCGCTTTGTCGACTTTTCTCTAGACACGTGGATGGCAGCGACGCCGCCGGAACTGGTGCAGGCGCATCTAAACCTCGATCCACAAGTGATGAATAGGCTGCGCAAGACCAAGGCTCTGGTCGTGCCGGAATAACCGCCTATGTCGGAATGCATCGCGGCCGGCGCCGACAGTGAAGCAGGGCTCTGGCGGACCACAGTTGCGGTCGCCAGAGCCCTGTGTATTTCGCCTCAGCTGCAAGCCACAGGGCCTGCTTGTGAAAGCGGCGTATGCAAGCAGCGTTCGAGATGCCGAATGCCGCGGGTCACAACCATGGAAGCTGCACCCGATATCCTCCTTTTTTCGGTACGCGCAGCAAGCCGTGTGATTTGAAAAGAACATTCAGGCTGTTGAAATACGACACAGGCCGGGTGCCGCAACCTGATCATGCTCGATGTAATGGATGAGGAAAACGTCATGATCGGCGGGAAGGAGAGTTGAAGCCGGCTGATAGAGCCTGGCAGACCGAAAACAATACCTACCGATTCTCGAACGGATTGGGCTCAGTTGAGATCATAATTGGCTTGTTAACATTGGTCGGGCTTTTTTCGCGTCGATACGGAATGTTGGGAGCGATATTGGCCTTCCTCACGCCGTTCGTGACGTTGTCGTTCCTGATCACGACGCCCTGAGGTCCGGGTCTCGGCGCTCGGCGATACGCCACATGGCTTCCCTTGGCTCTCGGGCGCCGTGGTCGGCTGGTGATAAAGGACGTCATGTTGTTGGCCGGCGGCTGGCTCATCATGACCGACAGCGCCCGCGCTTTGCTCGAGGTCGGCCGGCAGCCTGCTTCTGATCTGGGAGGCGTCCGCCATTTTCTCGGCGCGGGGAAACTGTAAGTGGTGAAGCTCCGACTCGCGGAGCATCACGTTCCTTTGAACATGCTTGTTTTGGTGATCGGGCCAGTGATCAGGTTGATGGGCTTGAGGCCGGTCACGTGGCGAGGCACGAGGACACTCCTGGGCCTCGGCGTGGGTGTCGCCGGCTGATCACGCTGATCGGTTCGTGCTGTGGCCGATCACGATGATCTAGGCCTATGTTGACGTGGCAGCGGACTGGATGGCGGAGCCCCGGCCATGACGATTCGCTCATGGCGCTCAATCTAGATGCCGCTGTTCCCGCTGATCTGGCTCTGCGCATCCGGTTCAACGCGTTTGTGAGGCTTCGCCCTTGATGGTGCTGCTGGGTCACAAGCGCATTTGATGACCCGCTGAGCCGCGAGCGGTCTATCTCCGGTGGGCTGACGAGGTAATCTCCAATCCGCGTTCGGCTACGCCCGGGGCACTCACATCGCCACGATCTACGGCATGCTGTGGCACATTTTCGAAAATGGCTGGGAGGACAAGGAATGCTTCAGCCAGCTCGTCTACGGCGTTAACGAGATCCGCAAGCGGGCGGCGAAGTGGAATCCGAAGGAGGTCGAGCGTGTCACCGGCCTGCCGGAGGCGCAGGTCAAGCGTATCGCCGAACTGTTCGCCAAGCAGAAGCCGGCGACGCTGATCTGGGCGATGGGGCAGACCCAGTTCACCACCGGCACCGCCAATGTGCGCGCCAGTTGCCTGTTGCTGCTTGCCACCGGCAATGTCGGCCGGCCCGGCGCCGGCGCCAATATCTTCCGCGGCCACACCAACGTGCAGGGCGCAACCGATCTCGGCCTCGATGTGACGACGTTGCCGCTCTATTACGGCCTCGCCGGGAGGCCTGGCGGCATTGGTGCCGGGTCTGGGAGGTCGATTACGACTGGATGAAGTCGCGCTTCCCGACCAAGCAGCTCATGGAAACGCCGGGCATTCCGAGCACGCGCTGGTTCGATGCGACCTTGCTGCCGAAGGACCAGATCAGCCAGCCCAATCCGGTGCAGGCGATGTTCGTCATGGGGCATGGCGTCAACACCATCACCCGGATGCCGGACGCGGTACGCGGCATCGAGAAGCTCGAGCTGCTGGTGGTGTGCGACCCCTATCCGACGGCGTGGTCGGTGATCTCCGAGCGCAAGAACGGCACCTATCTTCTGCCGGCCTGCACGAGCTTCGAGATGGACGGCTCGCGCACCGCCTTCAATCGCTCGCTACAATGGGGCGAGAAGATCGTCGAGCCGGTCTTCGTATCCAAAACCGACCACGACATGTATATGCTCGCTAAGAAGCTCGGCTTTGCTGACCTGATGTTCAAGAACATCAAGGTCGAGGACAGCTCGGTGTCGGCAGAAGACATCCTGCGCGAGATCAAGATCCGCCGCAACAGGTGATCAGGGGATCATCTCGTCCAGGCTAAAACTCGTAAGAGAGCTGCCGCTGGTCCCGGTCCCGCCGTCTCATCATCGCCTCGCCTGCCGCCGCCTACCGGCAGGCGAAGAACGAGGCCATCGAGCTCCGATACAATGGCGATCTGGCACGACAGCCGGCTAGTCGGCTGTCGCTCTGCGGCGGCGCCATCAAGGAGAGCATCTTCGTCTTCGGTCATTTTCGTCAGGCGGTTGATCCAGCCGTCATCGACATAGACATGGCAAGTGGCACACATGGCGTTGCCGCCGCACTCGGCCGCGATCTCGGCGATGCCGTGACGGGCCGCAGCCTGCATGGCACTTTCTCCGGCATGCGCATCGACAGCGTCAGGGCGTCCGTCGGGGTGAATGAAATTGATAGTCGGCATGGTGGTCCTGGCTCAGGCTGGTTTGAGGGTGACGGGAAGACTGTCGAGACCCCGCAGGGTGTTATTGTAGAGACGCTTAACTGGCTCACTGATCTCGATCGATGCAGCCTTCCGCGCCAGCGCCGAGAGCATCATCTCGCCTTCGAGCCGCGCCACGAGTTGCCCGACGCACATGTGGATGCCGGAGCCAAAGCCGACATGACCGCTGGTCCGGCGCGTTACGTCGTACTGGTCGGGCAGTTCCCAACGGCGCGGGTCGCGATTGGCCGCGCCAAGGAACATCAGAACTTTTTTACCTTCTCTGATGCGATGACCGCTGATATCGACATCGCGCGTAGCGGTCCGGAAGAACGTCTGGACGGGGCTCTCGAACCTGATGGCCTCCTCGAACGCGTTGCGAGCCAGACTCGGGTCGCTGCGAAGCCGCGCCCACTGATCGGGAAAGCGCGCCAAGCAGTAAATCGCGGCACCAAGGCCATTGATGGTGGTGTCGAGCCCTGCGCTCAGCAGCGCGCGCACCAGGAGCGGCGCTTCGGCTGCCGTGATCTCGCCGGCATCGGCACGTGCATAGATGCGGGCTCCGAAGCCGCCGGGCGTCAGGTTCTCGCGCTGGCATTGCTCCTGCACATAGGCCTGGTGTGGAGCGGAGCGTTCGATCGCGGTTTGCCGCAGCTCGTTGGGCGGCCCGAATGCATTGAAGACAACGCCGGCATAAGGCAGCAAATGCTCGCGCCCCTCTGGCTTGAGGCCCAGCGCATCGGGGAACACTGAAAGCGGGTAGGCCTCAGCTAGCTCGGTGATCGCATCGAAGCTGCGTTTGGCGAGAAGCGCGTCGGCCTTGGCTTCCGCGGCCGCCGCGAAGCCGTCGCGAATCTGTTTCATCGCGGCTGGCGACAACACGCGGCTCAGCACGGCACGGGCACGCGTATGTGCCGGTGGGTCGGCCTCGAGGATCAGGCTCGCGGGACGCCAGGGCTTCTCCTTGGCGAAGTCGCTCAAACCGATGCCTCGACTGGAACAGAACGTCGCGGGGTCATTGAGAACAGCATGGACCTCGGCGTAGCGAGCCACGGCGTAAACATCCCAGCGACGGAGCTGGACCACCGGACCGGCTTCGCGAAGCACCTCATGGGCCGGGTGCGGATCGGCGAAAAAATCGAGTGAGAACGGATCGATGTCCAGTTCCGGGATCGATGAGGGAATGTCAGGCTGGACCGCAGCCGCACCGGATGCCTCTCCTGCGTTTGGCGACGGGGTCCTCGTGACCATGTGAACCTCCTGAATATTGCTGTGGTCAGTTGACGGTTGTGCCTCTGCACGTGTGGGGCCTACTCGGATGGCAACCGCGCCGTGCGTGAGTTGGAGCCGCCTTTGAATGAGTAGAATGGCGAGAGTGACGCCTGGCGGTTGCGCTGCTCGCTATGATCAAGCCGCGCGTCATCAGGTTTTGGTACATGTTTGTTGTCTGGAAAACGAACATGTTCGCGAGAGATCTCTGCGGCGTCTTTCACAGCGATGTGTCGGCGCGCATTTACGCGGGAGAACGCGTTGCGGAGGGCTTCTCCACGGCTACCCAAGGCGCTTTGGACGGCAGTGCAACGTCACGATCGACGACGACGCGAGGGCCACCGCGATCTCCTTCGCAGCGCTCGATCATCTCACGCGGGACGGCTCACCACACCGGGTAATCGTGCCACACTGGACCAACGTTTAAAGAGTTACGCTCCGCAAAATTGCTCCAGTGACGCTAATAACAGCGCCTGCTCGGGGCGGGATGCCAAGAACTGCGTTGAAGCTGGTTATGCGCCTGCTCCGGAAAATCCACAGCCGTACGCATCACAGCCTATTCTGGTCCACGTCTCGTCGCAGCCACAACCTTCTCCAGTCGCGTGCTGCGCGCAAACTGTTTGGGGCGTACTCCATATACGGCTGAAACGTTCGTTCCTCCTAACAAATGAGTCTGAGCCGGTCGCTCGAAATCTGCAACTGAATCACTGACAGCTAGACCTACGGCAGTACAATTCTTTGACTCCAACAGCGCAAGAGCCGAATCCCGCAGGCTGCGGCATTACCGGCTCCGTACCAGTTCGGTGGATCGCTCAGATCGCGCTGTCGATCAGACTCTTTAGTAATCGCTTAAGCTCGCTTACTGACCTGCTGCCGCAACTCCGCACGATGTGCGCTTCCTGGCTCATTGCCAGCAGGTCGAGCCGGTGGCACAGGATCCTGCCGCGGTCGGAACAGAACATCAGCACCTTTCGACGATCCTTAGGATCCCAGGCCCGATAAACCAGGGCATCCGACACCATGCCGCCGATGATTTTTGTCAGCGTTGGATGATTGAGCAGTACCAATTCAGCGAGATCGCCCATAGAGCGTCCGTTTCCGTCCGACAGTACCTTCAGAATCCGCCATCGCTCGACCCCCACTCCTTCGGTGGCAAAGCGCGCTTTAAGCTGCCGGTTGATGTCCCGATTTGCTTGCGCGAGCCGATAGGCAAGATATTCGGTGATAAGCGTTTCCTGACCGGGCAGCTTGGCCATCGGCGTGACAATTTCAGAGCCTTGAATTTCGCCAGGAACGCGGGTTTCAGCAGCGTCTTGCGACGCGGTGCATGGTCCTAACAGTGCACCTTCGCATCTCATGGCGTCGGCGGGATGCTCAATGCCGCTGCACTGCGGGCCGCGCTAGGCCGGGGTCCAGCCAAGCTGGTACTTCTTCTTGAAGGCTGTCGTATTCGACGAGTTCGCGAGCCTCGTAAAAGCCGGTCAAGTTGCGTACCCACCCAGGCATAGAAGTGTCGGCAACGGTATATTCATCGTCCATGATCCACCGTCGTCCGGCGAGATGCGTTTCCCTGACGCCTAGCAGGCGCCTTGATTCGTTGACATGTCGCTGAAGTGGGCGCTTGTCCTCGTAAGTACGGCCCGCGAATTTGTTAAAGAAGGCAAGCTGGCTGAACATCGGTCCGATCCCTCTCATCTGGAAATTCACCAACTGGATCGTCGGGTAATGGCGAGCTGCGCTATTCGGCAAAAGCTTGCCAGTCTTCTCTGCAAGATGTTGCAGAATTCCTCCGGATGCGAGCAAGGGCAGCGGCTCATCATCTCGACCGTTGAGGTCCGGGATCGCAGGGATCCTGTCATTCGGGTTCAATGAAAGGAATTCCGGCGTGTGCTGGTCGCCCTTATTGAAGTCAACCAGATGCACTTCGTACGGAAGCCCGATCTCCTCCGGTATTATCGAGACCTTCACGCCACTTGGCATCTCTCAATCCGCTCTTCCAGTTAGATCAACACTTTTCGAGGTGGTAAGCATCACGGCGGGTGAACGTTTGGAGCTACGTGAGTGTTGCCACATCTATCGCCTTCACCATTCATCAAACCGCTCTGACGCAGTGCGGCTGCTGGCCGCCAGTGGCAGCAGCGCGGCAACGCTGAATCCCGCGGCTACCCAGCCGAGTCGCGCCACGCCACCATCGGCGATCACCAGGGCGCCGACTGCCGCGCCCGCGGCGCTGCCGAGATAGATGGCCGATGAGTTCAGTGAAAGGCTGACGGCGGCCAGAGCTGGAGCGAGCGAGACCAGTCGCGCCTGCTGCGCCGTCATCAAGCCCCAGCTGGCGAGCCCCCAAAGCAGGATGGCCGGTACGAGGGCCAGCATGACCTGCGCCGGCCTGAGCGCAGCGCTCAGCGAGAAGACAAGGTATGCGAGAAGAGTAAGACAGCAACCAATCATCACGGTATCGCCCGCACCCCAGTTGTCCGCCATGGTGCCGCCAAGCCGAGCGCCAGCCGCACTAGCAATGCCGAAGCCGAGTAGTACCAGCGCCAGCCTCTGTGGTCCGACCCCGGCGACGTCGGCCAGGAAGGCGCCCAGATATGTGTACATGGTGAAGGTGCCAGCCACCGTCAGCACACTAGTTGCCAAGACCGCCAGCATGTCAGAGCGCTTCGCAAGCACCAGGCGTTCACCCAGGCTAGCGGTGGTGGTGGGCGCTTGGCGCGGCAGCCAAGCGAGGATTCCAATCAGTGAGAGCGCCGCCAGCCCCGCCACGCCGAGAAAAGTGGCGCGCCAGCCGAAGCTCTGACCGAGCAGCACCCCAAGTGGAACGCCGGCGACGATTGCCAACGTTAGCCCGTTGGTGACCATAGACAGAGCGCGGCCGCGCCGCTCCGGGCCGCCCACTGCAGCGGCATATCCGCTGGCCGCTGGCATGAAGCTGGACGCAGACAGGGCCAGCAGCAGGCGGGCCGCCAGCACGCCGGCATACCCCGGTGCCAAGGCCGCGAGCAGATTGGCGAGGCTGAATCCAGCCATTGCCACGGCGAGCACGCTGCGACGCTCTAGCCTCGCGGTCAGCACTGCCATGACGGGAGCGCCGCTCGCATAAGCGAGGGAGAAGGCGGTAACCAGGTGGCCTGCCGCGGGCAGGCCGACATTCAGGTCTCGCGCCATGGCGGGCAAGAGGCCGGCGATCATGAAACCCTCCGTGCCGATCGCGAACGCCCCGAGGCTGAGCCAGATGAGACGGGTCATTCTGCTGAAGGAAGCGCGGCTAGTCGAAATTCGACGGCGATGAACGCCCACAACGGCTCTGCGAGGCCAAGCAGTTGTGAATACGCGTGCAAACGTTTGGCGGCCGAAGGTGGGTTTGCTACGCTCGATATATTCGACATTGGACGTCCACACCTTCTCTGACGCGCTTCTTTATGCCCGAGCGGGTCTGAAGCCTAACCAAGCCCCGACGATCGCCTCTGCCAAGCCGGTGGTCTTCGGAGCGCCGGGACGATCGCCTCTCAGGCGCCAGCAGCCTTTTCATCCATCGATATGCGGCGCGAGGATTTGACGCTGTACCGGCGCCATTTACCGAGAGTTGAAGCACATGAAGTCTTAAGTGGCTCAACTGTTCCAGGGAGCGTCATGAATACGGGCGCATACGTTAGGCTTACGGAATGTAGGATCATGATGTTCAATATATTCCACGTTGACCGTGCCGAACGTCGTCTGAGGCTTCTTCAAGGCCGAGCAAGTCTGAACTTCAATAAACTTTCTCTTGAAATCACTCCGAGGAAAGGCGGCGATCACTTGGTCGCGTTGCTCTGGCGTGTACTCGTCATATCCTCTCCCGACGACGTCCATGAGGACGCCAGCATTGGTAAGAGCGATTTCTGGTCGCATGTATTGGGGGATGCCGGGCGTCGTATGGAGGGCGATCGCCTCCCACACCAGATCCGCTTTCGGTTCGGGGATGCCATGGCTCCGGAGAAATTCGCGCGCCGCATCGGCGCCGTCGACTTCAAACCGCCTTTCCTGGGTGTGATAAGCATCGACAAGACCCAAGTCATGAAACAGCGCGGCGACGTACAGCAGTTCAGAGTCGAACTTTAGGTTTTGGCGGATTCCCTTCATCCCACCGAATACAAACACGCGAACCGAGTGGTTGAATAACATTTCGTTCTCATGTTGCCGTACGAGTTCGGCGGCTTCGCGCGCGATCCTGCTGTCGGGGATCTTGATGCCAGAAATAATATCGGCCATTGTCGAATTCCTGTCTCCGTGTCTGCGATCTGCGCTGCCGGCAGTGACCGACTCCCCCGAACCTGATGCATCATCGGCATCGCTCCGGTCACTGGTGCTGGCGAATAGATGCGTTGCGCCTTGTCTAAGAACAGGACCAAGATTGCCGATTCGGACTGTACCATTGTGGGATTGCTGCCTTTTCCATGCACTTGGTGCGCTTGCGCGGACTCGCCTAACGATCGATGCCGGCTCGTTTTTCCCGACGGTGCCGTTTCACCGTGAATCCGTCCGTCGCGAATTCGGCGCGCTTGACGCGATGCACTTCTATGTTTTGGGGGACGATGCGAAGGCTGGCTTCGCGCCAATCGACATCCCGCGGGTCAAGAGGCATTGCTTTCGCAATTGCAGTGAAGTCCAAGCTTTCCGGCTCTTGCTCATTCTCATGAACGTCCTTGTCTAACGGTGCAATTTTCTCAACTACCTCGTAATCTTCCACCCACCCATCCTCTGCCCAATACCCCGTACTGGCGCTAATCTCTGTTCCCTCCGGAACGTTCAGGGCCTCGACACGGGCAGCCTTGTGAAAAAGGGCGACGTAAGCATCGGCTCCCCCTGACTCCAACGATGGAGAAATGATGCCGTCGATCGGGACCGAAGCCTCCGTCGCCAGAAAATCGGCTATGGCCTGCGTTGCGAGGCATTCAAACGGATCATCATCGGGCATCACCGGCCGCATGATACGCCCACTCAGCAACCGCAGGAACACGGCGCCCTCTATCCTCCCAGCTAATCCGAAATCAGATAGGCTTTCAGTGACGCGAACGTCAGACAGGGCGGTCAAATGGAGCAGTCGCAGCTTTCTGATGATCTCGAATTGGGCCACCGCGATCTGACTACCAAGAGGTGGGCGCACTTCAGCAATAGCCGCTCTCCGATTGTTTGCACCGTAGAAAACCGAGATGCCGCGCGCATTCACGCGACCTGCCGCCGCAAAGGGTGCTGGCGGCGCGCCGAGGTAGAGGTCCGGCCTGGCGAGGGCAGCTTCGAGTCTCTCGTCAGACTGAAAGACCCGAGCACGATAGAGGGTATGAAGATCTGTTCCCGGACCCGCATCCACCACGAGCGGACGGCCGTCGCGCGTTTGCAGCTCGCTTATACCATGGAAGATCGATGTGAGATGATTTGCTGCCGTCCGGTTGAAAAAGCGCGCCTCGGTCTTGAGTGAGTTCTCGAAATTGCACCAATCCATGGTTTGATTCACCGCGTTCTCCTTAAAGGCATCAAGCCTCGGCTAAAAAGGGCTTCTGCTTTGGACAGCCCTGCCACAAAAGATTGAGTTGCATCGGAGCCGCTCAGACCGTTGGTCATGACGAACAGATCGGTTCGCCCTGATCATAAAACAGTACCAAGATTGCCAATTTTGACTGTACCATCGCGCGATGGCCGTCCTCCCCATCCACCTTGATCGTGCCAGACGGACCCCACTGGCTGCGCAGATCTATTGCGCGATCCGGGAGGGCATCGAGAACGGGCGGCTCGCCTCCGGCGCGCGGTTGCCCTCTTGGCGCGATCTGGCCGCTCAGCTCGGCGTCTCCCGCGGCACGGTGCGCTTGGCCTACGAACGTCTCATCACGGAGCAATTCGCGGTCGGTCTCGGGCCGGCAGGCACTCGCGTCGCCGAGCGGCCGTCCCGATCCTCAGTGCCCGACTGGTCGCCGGAAGCGCCGCCTCTACCCGACCTCTTCTACGAGTTCGGCAGCGCGCCGCGGGCATTTCAGATGGGCGTGCCCTCTCAGGACGCCTTCCCGTTCAAGCTATGGTCGCGCATCCTGACGCGTCAGACCCGGCTGGCTGCGGCAGCGCCGGTGACGTATCCGGATCCGCGCGGCGATCCGGAGCTGCGAAGGGAGGTCGCGGCGTACTTGGGGCTGGCCCGCGGCATTCGGTGCAGCCCCTCTCAGGTGCTTATAACAGCCGGATTCTCCGGCGCACTCGGTTTGGCGATTCGCGGTCTTCAGCTTGAAAGGATGGGAGCTTGGATCGAGGATCCAGGCTTTCCGCTCACTCGCACCGCCCTTGGTCTCGCCGGCATTGGCGTGACAGCTGTTCGGGTCGATGCAGAAGGACTTGATGTTGCCGCTGGGGTCAAGACCGCCGGAGGAGCGGCGTTGGCCGTTGTAACACCAGGCCAGCAGGCGCCGCTTGGGATGACGATGTCGCTGCCGCGCCGGCTTGCACTGATCGCCTGGGCTCGACAGAACGACGCCTGGATCATCGAGGACGACTACCTGAGCGAGCTGCAGCTGAAAGGACGCGCGGCCCCGGCCCTTGCATCTCTGGATCATGGAGGCCGGGTGCTGCACATCGGCAGTTTCAGCAAAACGATCAGCCCGGGCCTGCGCCTTGGATTTGTGGTCGTTCCGCCGGAACTCGGTCGTCGGTTCGGTGAGCTCGCTGCTTGTTTGGCGCCGGCGCCGGCTGCGGCCGTGCAGCGCGCCGTCGCGGAATTCCTGCGGGACGGGCACTATCTTCGCCATCTGCGCCGCATGAAGCGGCTCTACGCCGCCCGACGGGAGACCCTGCTCCGTTACCTGGGAGAGATGGCGCCCGACGCGATCAAGGTGCAAGCAACCGCCGGTCTGGCAGTGGTTCTCTTGCTTCCCGAGTTTGCGGCAGACGTGGCCATCGCTTCGCGCGCGCTACAGTTCGGCCTGGCGCCGGCACCGCTGTCACCCTGGTACATGCAGCCTTCCCGACAGCAGGGATTGCTGCTCGGCGTGACCAACCTCGATGAACGGCGGCTGCCGGCGGACTGTCATCGGTTACTGGAATTGGCGCGCTTGCACGGCAACTGAACGTCAACGCCAAGTCTCGCGATGGTACATTGAGAGTTGCCGATCTTGGTACTGTTCCCGATCGGACTGCCCCCTACCTCTGATCGTTAGCACCGGCTGACTCCGATCCACAGTCACCGGTGCAGGACGTTGTGGCGATATCCTCTGCGTATTCGCCCCAGGTCCGCAATCGTTTCACTCTGGATCTGCCCAATCGCGACTTCACGCCCGACGGCGTGTGGCAGAAACAAATAGCAATATTGAACAAAGGTAGAGTGCATGGCCAACTACGTGCTTGTACACGGCGCCTGGCACGCCGGTGCCGACCTCGAAGGTGTGGCCTCCCTAATTCGGGCCATGGGGCATGACGTCCATACACCTACGATAAAGGGCAATCGACGTGGTGACTTGAAAACGGTCGGGCTGTCAGAAGCGATAGAATCCATCGTCGAATATCTGGAAGAGACCGGCAGTGAGGATGCAATACTGGTCGGGCACAGCTACGGTGGAATGGTCATTACGGGTGTGGCCGATCGCATTCTGCGCCGGATCCGGCGCCTCGTCTATTGGAACGCCTACGTTCCCAACGATGGAGAGTCGATCCAAGACATGACTTCGCCACATCAAGTCGCGGCGATAGAGGCCCTCGCAGCAGAACGGAACGACGGCTCGGTCGTATTGCCGTTCCTCTTCTTTCGTGAAACTTTCATCAATGACGGTGACCTTGAGACAGCGCAAAAAGCCTACAATAGGCTCAATCCGCACCCAATGCAGACCTTCAGGGACAAGATCTGTCTATCCACCAATCCGGCTGACATGAAAGTTGGAAAATCCTATATCAACTGCACCGAGGACACAGTGGCCTCGCATAGTCATCCCTGGCATCCGCGACTTTCGGAGAAGCTTGGACTTTTCCGCCTCATCCAGATTCCGGGGTCTCATGAAATAAGCTTCACACATCCGGAACGGATAGCGAGGGCTATCGTAGAGGCCGGCCGCGACTAAGCCAGATGTCAATCTCGTAATCGAGTTTGTCGCTTCCGGGAGGACGCTGCCAGCGGCCGAACCGCAACAGCTCGGCAAATTCCGTGACGAAAGACGACCCGGATGAACAAGGAGCATGAGCCACCGACCAACAGCGTGCCGCGTAAGCGCCGCGTTCTTATTGCGGGAGGGGGAATCGGCGGGCTGACACTGGCATTGTCGCTGCACCAGTTGGGCGTTCCTTGCACCGTCTTCGAGGCCGCCACGGAACTCCGGGAGCTCGGCGTGGGCATAAATGTCCTGCCACACAGCGCCCGAGTGCTCATGTCGCTCGGCCTGTTGGGCGAGCTCGACGATATCGCCATCCGCACGCGCGAACTGCGATATGTGAATCACCTTGGACAGCAGATATGGGTTGGTGAGTGTGGCCTCTGGGGCGGGCACGATATGCCTCAGCTCTCAATCCATCGTGGCAGGTTGCACCGCGTTCTGTGGGGAGCGGCGCAGGAGCGTTTGCCAGCCGGCAGCTTGCGCAAAGGCCACCGCTTGCAGGATTTCACTCAGGATAGCGACGGCGTCATGGCACGCTTCACGCTGGCCGACGGCACCGAAGTGGAGGAGCATGGCGATGTGCTGGTAGGTGCTGATGGCATCCACTCAGTACTGCGGGCCCTGCTGCATCCTGCGGACGGCGGCATCCGCTGGCAAGGCAGTCAGCTGTGGCGAGGAGCCGTGGATTGGCCTGTTTTCGAGGGCGGCAATGTCATGCTGATCGCCGCCGATTCGATGGCCAAGCTGACCGTCTATCCGATCGCCGAAGGCAGATCGGCGGGAACGCAACTGACCAACTGGGTGATGAACGGGAAGGTGGCGAACGGCGAATTGCCGCCGCCCCGGCGTGAAAACTGGTCTCGCCCCGGCAAGCTCGAGGAGGTGCTGCCGTTCGCGAAGCGCCTGCGGATACCCTTCCTCGATGTCGAGGCGCTGATCCGGGCCACGCCGCAGTTTTTTGAGTACCCGGAGTGCGATCGCGATCCGCTTCCCTGGTGGACTCAGGGGCGCGTAACACTGCTGGGCGATGCGGCGCATCCCATGTATCCCACCGGCTCAAACGGGTCAGCCCAGGCCATTCTCGATGCGAAGTGCCTGGCGAGCCTCTTATCCGAACTCGCACCTGAGGCGGCGCTCAGCGCCTATGAGGCCGAGAGACTGCCCAAGACTGCCGAGGTCGTGCGCAATAATCGCAGAGGCGGGCCCGAGCGCGTGCTCGATCTGGTGGCCGAGCGCGCGCCGGAAGGCTTTAACTGCCTGGAGGACGTGATCACATCCGCAGAGCTCGCTGACATCGTTGGCGGCTATGCGCGATTAACAGGACTCGCCGACCATAAGTAGCACTTGCAGGAACTCTTATCGAGGGTTCGAGAAGATACGTGGATACCGCCGCGGCGCGATCCTCTTTATCTGCACATCTCGCGACGATCATCAAATCAGCATCCGGAAAAGGCCTTCTTACCACGGCGCGCGACCCGTTCCTCGTCCGTCGTCAGTAGCACGGGCAGAATCGCTCGCGGCCGCGATGCAGCGACGCAGGTCGAGTACGACGTTTATGAATGCGCCGGCCCGCGCGATCGCACGCCGACGACTCTGTCGGCCGGCTCCATTGTGCTGATGCTCGCAAATACCACCGGCATTACGAGTTGGGCATATGCGTCAGATACTGATAGATCGCGGCCAGTTCGTCATCATCCATTTTTCCGACGGAACGCCACGGCATTTGCTCGCTGATCTGGTGACCGTTGGGATCGATGCCCGTGCGCATGGCTGCAATGAACCCGGCCAGCGTCCAGTCCTTGACCAGATTCAGGTCTGGTCCGAGGGGCGCCAACTGCCCGGGCACGCCGCCGGTCAGGTTCTCGCCGTGGCAGGCACGGCAGTCCTGATACGCCAGGATGTACTCGCCAAACTCAAACGTCGGCCCTTTCAACGGCCCTGAGATATGTCCGGTGATGATCGGCTGGCCGCTTGGCAGCATGCCAGCACCGAGCATGGCAAGGCCGAGCATATTCATGTGATCGGGCGGATCCGGCGTCGGGTTTCCTGCCGCAGCTACGCTACGAATATACGCGATCACAGCCTTGATGTCGTCGTCGCTCAGTCGGCCGGCCCTGACGTAGGACATCATTGTCAGCCATCGGCCCTCGGCATCAACGCCGTTGCGAATGGCACGGAAGATCTCGCCATCCGACCAGTGCTTCAATGGCCCGGCCGGAGTAAGATTTGCGGCCACGAACGACCCGATTGGAACCTGCAGTTCTACGGCCAGATCGTAGCCGCCGGTGAGCGTGCCCGTGTGTGAATGGCAGGCGCCACAAAGACCGTCGGCGATGTCCTTGCCACGCGCAATGAGTTCCGGCGTAGCTGCAACCTTGATATCCGGGATGGGAGCCGAGCGGCTGTGCTGCTTGATCATCCCGAGCGACGTGAGCCCGCTGGCGCACAACATCGCAAGGGACAGCAGCGCCAACAGACCTGCGCCACCCCATTTGACGATGCGGTTTTTGACACGCCAGGTGCGGAAACCAGACCAGGCCAACAAGGCGGCGGTGGCCGTCAAAGCCGCCAGCCCAACGATGTTCTGCATTGCTTCTCCTAGACGATGATGCGCACGGGACCGTGAACTGACCTGAATCGAATTTGCCCGCGCTGACGACAAATCCCTCCACGCCACCGTCGGCGGCGTGCCATCGAGGCTAGGCGACTGAGCGGCCGACGTCGTGGGCCTAACGCGCCCTTTCGTGCCTTGCGTCACGCACCGGGTTGACGTCTTCGCCCTGCTCATGAACGCCGGGTGCGTGACCGAACCGTTGGCGGAATGCACGGGCGAAACTAGTGTAATCGCGATACCCGCAAGCGTAGGCTATCGTGCTCAGAGGCTGGCCCGACTTCGTCGCCCCGCGGCGCTTAATAGTGCGCGCAGCTTGATCCAGGCGCACTGATTGAATGAAGCCGCGGCACGTACAGCCGCGGTTCGTGAACAGTTTTTGAAGGTAACGTAGCGAAATACCGAGCTCGGCAGCAATCTCACACGGACCGAGATCCGGGTCGGCAAAGCGCTCCTTGATGACATCGCAGATGCGCTTAAACAACCTATCCGAATGAAGCGAGCCTGGTGCTGGATCCGCCGGCGCGAATACCGCTCCGAGCAGATCGTAAACCGCTAACTGCATATAGTTGGCAGCCGACGTCGGCATAGGCTGCTCGTCGTCGACGGCGTCCAGAACGAATTGGAACAGCAGGCGTGATGCACGCGTTCCAGAGTGGCCAGGAAAGCCGCCGCGTGGCTCGAACCCAAGGGCGAAGATCAGAGACTGACGAGGTAACTGCAGAGAAAGCCACTCTTCATGACCATCACTAAGGTACGTCACCGGGCGGGTCGAATCTATGAATGCGACATCTCCCACCGCTAGCTCTACGGCCTGATCATTCTGAACGATCGTTGATCGTCCATCGACTTGAAATACGGCGTAGCAGTGATCAACGCCATCAAGGCGAATATCCTTTTGTGTCCGTTCGCAACGGTGTGTCCGTTGGCAATGGCGAATATTGTTGCTGATTTCCGACGCATTAAGTCCGAAGATGCTACGGGAGCGAACTCTGCCGGCAAAGATTCTAGGATCGTCTACCGCGTACAGCCCAAAGTTCGGGCGCAACAGATCCCGCCACTGTTCGTAATTCAACTCCGGCGTCTTGAGTAGGGCAGCACTCCGCATTGTCACCTAGACCCTTTGAGACTTGTGTTTTGTAGGCGCCCGACGCATCCAAGCGAGGATCCCTATCACCGTCGTCGGAGCGGATTGACAGCCGTCGCAAAACGCTCAACTGCTCCACGGAGC
This sequence comes from Bradyrhizobium sp. BRP22, assembly GCF_020194175.1. Classification (GTDB taxonomy): domain Bacteria; phylum Pseudomonadota; class Alphaproteobacteria; order Rhizobiales; family Xanthobacteraceae; genus Bradyrhizobium. The sequence continues at coordinate 22,533 of NZ_JADYVX010000008.1, forward strand.
GTCGTGCAGGTCATGCAACAACGCCGAGACATAGAGTAGCTCGTCATCGAACTCTAGGTTCTGGCGGATTCCCTTCAACGCACCGAACACAATCAGCCGAACCGAGTGGTTGAACAACGTCCGGCTTTCGTGTTTTTGCACGGATCCGGCGGCCTCGCGCGCCATGCTGCTATCGGGATTTTTGTTGCCAGAAACAACATCGGCCATCGTCGGAGCCCAATCTCAGTATCTCTATTGCTGGTACAGTGCTAGATGCGCTCCGGTTGATTATAAAACAGTACTAAGAACGCCAATTTTGCCTGTACCATCGCGCGATAGCGCGCGGTTGGCCTCTTGGCGCGATCTGCTCAGCTCGGCATCTCGCACGGCACCGAGGGGCCGGCCTACGGACTCTCGTCGCGGAGGAATTCGCGATCGGCCTCGGGGCTGGGGCAGGAACTCGTGCAGGACGACACCCTCTCTCTTTTTCCTGCCGGCGCGAGGCTGTCTATCAAAGACGGCTCCTGCGGCGCATGTCCGGAAGGGTCACAGGCGGTGATATTTGCAGAGAGCAAATTACGTCGGCTTGTCCTTCAGATACGAGACCTCAGCGAGGCAGACCGGATCCCGCCGGCTGAGGCCGAGAAGAGCGGCTCGGCGCTAAGTCGGTAGGTTTGAGCTGCTCAGATCGCGCTGTCGTTCAGGCTATTCAACGATCGCTTAAGCTTCCTGACTGACCGACCGCATGCAGCCTTAGCGGCTCGTCTGGTCTGTTCGACGCTGCATCTCCTGAAATGGCGTTCTGGCGTGACGGATCATGCAATGCGGGCGGCAAGCCCCCTAATGCTGCCGTCCTTTGTGCTCAAGCCATCGAACGGCAGCATGCATCAAGCTGGTGCAACAGGGCACGGTGCAATCAGAATTACCAATCTTGGTCCTGTTTAAATGAGTCGGATGAGCACATCTCTTCTAAGAAATGAGCAGACGAGCAAAGCCGGAAGCGTGATCAAGATGATCGCAATCCTGTTAGCGCGACGCCGACAACTCAAAATCTTGTGAGAAATTCCAGGATGACGCAACGCATGAATTATCGGAACGCGATGCCGGCCGCTGGTCGCGAGAAAGATGTCATAATCCGCGGCGGATCCGCTATTTCACCGATCGAGATCGAAAGGGCGTTGCTGAGCCATCCACTGGTGCGCGATGCGGCGGTCTTTGGAGCGCCGGATCCCGTGCTAGGCCAGCGTGTGGCGGCCGTGGTGGAGCTTGAAGCCGATGTTGACTACGCGGCAATCGATAACATTCTGGGCGCCACCAGGGAGCAGCTTCCGGATTACAAAGTGCCGGAGCTGCTGGTGGCGCTTGATGCTGTGCCGCGCGACCCGCTCGGGAAGATTGACCGCCAAGCGTTGGCTCAAGTTGTTCTCGGCGTGCCAGCTCATCAGCGTTTGCAGTGAGAACTGCGCCAGGCGACGAGAACGCAGGCGGCGTGGTGAGCTGCCAACTCGGATCGCGAGCATCGGTTTGGAGAGAAGCGGGCGTGTCGTCTGTAATGAGGTACAGAGCATCATATGAAAATCGTCATCGCTAGAACGCCTGCACCAGGTCATGTCAATCCAGTGCTTGGAATTGCGCACATTCTGATTGACGAAGGCCACAAGGTCGTTGCGTTCACAGGAAGCGCCTTTAAAGACCGCGTCGAAAGCAGGTGCCGCCTTTCGACCGATCCCTTTTTGCGCCGATCAGGATCTGGTGGATCCGTTTGCGAAGCACCCTGAACTGAAAACTCTGCCTCCGGGGTTGTATTGCTCCGCGTCGTCATAGAGGGCTTGTTCATCGACACCATTCCCGCGCAACACGCGGGCGTGTTTGCCGGCCAGGGGCAGGCCCGAACGTTCGATCTGCAGGCCGGCGATGTCGGCTACGTGCCGGTGGCGATGGGCCACTACCTCGAGAACACGGGGTCGAACACGCTGCGATTCCTCGAAACGTTCAAGAGCGACCGCTTTGTCGACTTTTCTCTGGACACGTGGATGGCGGCGACACCGCCGGAACTGGTGCAGGCGCATCTAAACCTGGATCCACAAGTGATGAATAGGCTGCGCAAGACCAAGGCTCTGGTCGTGCCGGAATAACCGCCTATGTCGGAATGCATCGCGGCGCACTCGTCCGGCGCCGACAGTGAAGCAGGGCTCTGGCGGCCCACAGTTGCGGTCGCCAGAGCCCTGTGTATCTCGCCTCAGCTGCAAGCCACAGGGCCTGCTTGTGAAAGCGGCGTATGCAAGCAGCGTTAGAGATGCCGAATGCCGCGGGTCACAACCATGGAAGCTGCACCCGATATCCTCGTTTTTTGGGTACGCGCAGCAAGCCGTGTGATTTGAAAAGAACATTCAGGTTGTTGAAATACGACACAGGCCGGGTGCCGCAACCTGATCATGCTCGATGTAATGGATGAGGAAAACGTCATGATCGGCTCTCTCCGTTTCCTGCTTGAATGGATCGCGAACTCCGACAAGGCAGGTATGCAGGTGACGCGCGTTGCGATTGCTATCGTCTTCCTGTGGATCGGCGCGCTCAAGTTCGCCCCCTACGAAGCCGACAGTATCACGCCGTTCGTTGCAAACAGCCCGTTCTTGTCATTTTTTTACAAGCATCCCGATCAGTACAAGGCCCACCTCACGAGGGAAGGAGAGTTGAAGCCGGCTGATAGAGCCTGGCAGACCGAAAACAATACCTACCGATTCTCGAACGGATTGGGCTCAGTTGAGATCATAATTGGCCTGCTAACATTGGTCGGGCTTTTTTCGCGTCGATACGGAATGTTGGGAGCGATATTGGCCTTCCTCACGCCGTTCGTGACGTTGTCGTTCCTGATCACGACGCCTGAGGTCTGGGTCTCGGCGCTCGGCGATACGCCACATGGCTTCCCTTGGCTCTCGGGCGCCGGTCGGCTGGTGATAAAGGACGTCATGTTGTTGGCCGGCGGCTGGCTCATCATGACCGACAGCGCCCGCGCTTTGCTCGAGGTCGGCCGGCAGCCTGCTTCTGATCTGGGAGGCGTCCGCCATTTTCTCGGCGCGGGGAAACTGTAAGTGGTGAAGCTCCGACTCGCGGAGCATCACGTTCCTTTGATGCCGGGTCACGTGGCGAGGCACGAGGACGCCCCTGGGCCCCGGCGGTGGGTTCCACCGTTGTTCGCTCATAGCCAGGTGTTAGTCGGGAAAACGCTGGCGCAAGCTTGCTCTTGGCGAGAGAGGGGCTGCAAGCCCTGGAGCCGTGTGAGCCAATCCGGGATCGCCAGCCGGACATTGCTACTCAGTAGTATCCGATCGCGGCGGAAGGTGCGTGGAGCGTGACACGGTTGAGCTGTAGCCGCGGGATACTCCCTCAGCAAGGTGCGGCCACGCACAAAAAAATCCCGCTTCGCGACCAGCACGATGCGGCCGTCCGGATGATCGGACTCCATGCCCTCGCGTGGGTTAGGTCCCAGGCGCTACCATCCTTTGTCGACCATTCGGCAGGTGCAAATGCATAGAATGCAAGCGGCACTGTCATGTCGCGCATTCCGCGCGCCGCCCGCGCCTTCATTTGAACCAATGCCCGCGAAAGAAAATCTCTGTTTGCTCGCGAGAGGGTAGCGGCGTAGCCCGGCGTAGAAATCGCCGGGCTTATACTCGCATCCGGTTTGGCGATTGTATCGTGCAATCAATCCAGGCTGACAGTGTGCCTAGATCGGTGCAAGCAGTGTGCGGAAGCTCCGCGCGCCGGGCTGCAGCATGTCGTTGACCGCCAGAACCTCCGCGAGGCGATCGATTCCGGCGCGTATCTGATCTTCAGTAAGTGACGCGTAGCCGAGCAGAAGCCAGTTCGTCTCGAAGTGGTCCCCATCGTATTCGTGGCCGCCGCCTGATTGCACGGTGTAAACCCCGATATTGCGGGTGCGGGCGATGGCCTTTATGTTGTGAGCCGGCGCCAGTGAGGCCGGCAGCCGCCAAGCCACGTGCGTACCGGCCTCCGTTCCCATCAAATCGGCGTCGCCGAACCGTTCGCGCATCCGCGCGATCAGTGCATTGCGTCGCGCATAGTAGTGCTGCTGGCAACGCCGCAGATGCCGCACGAACCCGCCGCCCTGCATGAAGCGCGCCAGGGCGGCCTGTTCGAGCCAGACCTGGCCATTGTCGAGCAGTGCCTTGGCGGTCGCCGCGGCATCGACGAGATGCTCCGGAAAAATCGCAAAGCCCGTGCGCAGCCCGGCGCCGAGCGACTTCGAGAACGTACCGAGATAGATGACATGGTCCGGTGCCAGCGCCTTCATCGCCGGGAGCGGAGCGCCGTCGTAGCGAAACTCGCTGTCGTAATCGTCCTCGATCAGATGAGCGCCGCTCTGCTGCGCCCAGCGAGCGATCGCCCGTCGCCGCTCCAGCGACAGCGTCGCGCCCGTTGGAAACTGGTGCGACGGCGTCAGGTAAGCGAGCTTGGCATTGGTTTGGACAACCTTTTGGGCGTCGATGCCGGCGCGATCGACCGCGATCGGCAGCAGCCGCATGCGATAGCTTTCGAACAGGTAGGCCGCGCCCTGGTTGCACGGGTTCTCGACGGCGATCTCGTCATCGGGAGACGCAAGAAGGCGCAGCACCAAATTGAGTGCAAGCTGTGCGCCGGCAACGATCACGACCTGCTCGGGGCGCACCCGGAACCCGCGCGTCGTTCCGACGTGCTCGGCGATCTCGATACGCAGCGGCATCAATCCGCATGGATCGCCATATTCGGTCAGGTTGTATCCGGCCGCAGCTAGCGACTGCATGATGAGGCGTCGCCAGGTTTTCAGAGGAAAAGCGCGCGGGTCCGTTCGCTGGGTCCAGAAATCGATCGGAATGTTCGAATTGTTGAGGATCGCGTGCGGCCGTCCGGTGAAGACAGGAGCGGTGCGGGCGTCGAAGGCTTCAGTGACGGTATCGCCGGTCTTGTCCGTCGAGACGGTGCGATCCGGCAGGACATCGGCGACGAAGGTGCCAACCATCGGCTTGGCGACGAGGTAACCTTCGTTGATCAGGCGCTCGTAGCCGAAGATCACGGAATTACGTGACACCTTTAGCTGGGCAGCGAGCAGCCTCGACGACGGCACGGATGCGCCGGCCCGGAGCGTGCCAGCCACGATCTGCTCGCGGATCCGCTGATAGATCTGTTCCTGCAAGCTCTCCGCACCATTGCGGTCGAGCGTAATCAGCACCTCAGTCCCCATTCATTGCGTCGAGCATGGCGAAACCATAGTCGGCCCAGCGCCAAGTTCAAGTCACTCCGCGCAGGTCCAGTTCGTAATGATGTTCTAGAACCACCCGCAGCCGCTCGTTGACTTCAAAGGCCGCCGACATTCATCGTTGGAAGAACCAACTACATGTGAGCCTGTAATGCCGATGAACCAGTTGTTCTTGAACGAAGGGCAGACGATTTTTCCTCCGGCGCTGCTCGATGCGGCCGCCGCCGCGCTCGACGCCGCAAAGCGAAGGGGCGTCCGCCTCGCCGCCGCTGAAACGGTGACCGCCGGTCTCGTAAGTTCCTGTCTGACGTCGGTCTCGGGCGCGTCGCAGATATTCGATCGGGGCTATATCCTGTATCACGAGAGTGCGAAGGCAACCGGCCTCGGGGTCGCGCAAGAGGTTTCAGCCCAGCATGGCGCTGTCAGCGCCGAGGTGACACAGGGACTGGCTGAAGGCCTGTTGTCAAACTCCGGTGCGGCTGTCACGGTTGCCGTTACAGGCTACGCCGGTCCTGGCGGGGGCAATGCGAGGAATCCGGTGGGCACGATCTATATCGCAGCGGCCCGCAAGAATGCGCCGATCATGGCGGAACGCCACGTATTTTCAGGAAGCCGCGACAACGTGCGTCTGTCGGCGGTCGCTGCCGCCATCCGTCTCCTGCAGAAACAGATCGAGGCATGAACCGCATCCCGCTGGTCCTGCTGACGGGCTTTCTCGGGTCGGGCAAGACGACGATGCTGAATGCGCTGCTGGCGAGCGATGAGTTCCGCGAGACTGCGGTCGTGATCAACGAGTTCGGTGAAGTCGGCCTCGACCATCTGCTCGTCGAGCAGGGCGCGGATACGGTAATGCTGCTCGAGGGAGGCTGCCTGTGCTGTCGCGCCAGGGGCAGCCTCGCGCCGACGCTGGAAGGCCTGCTGCGGCGCAGCCGCGACGGGTGCCTCCCGCCGTTCAAACGGGTTGTCGTCGAAACCAGCGGGCTGTCGGATCCAGCAACCGTGCTGGAGGGTCTGATTTTGGATGCCTTCTTCAACCATCGCATCTCGCTGTCCGGAGTCGTCACCGTCGTCGACGGCCGTGCGTTTCTGCGTACGGTCGAGGCGCACATCGAGGCACGGATGCAGGTGGCGCTGGCCGACCGGCTGTTGATTTCGAAGGCCGATATCGCTGATGCCGACGATATGACCGCCGTCCAGCAGGTTCTGACCGCCATCAATCCGCATGCCCGACAGTCGGTGATGCACCCACGAGCAATGACCATGGACATGTTCTGGCCGAGCGCGCTGGACCTGCCGCGGTCGTTGATGCAGCCCTTGGGGGCGATGTGTTCGGCCGAGCCTGCGCCACTCGCGACGGCCTCGCTCACGTTCGATGGCGCGATCGCGCCCGACCTGCTGGAAGCCTGGCTCGATCACACGATTGGATTGTTGGGATCGATGTTGCTGCGGATGAAGGCGATGCTGGATATCGAAGGCGCACCCGGTCCGACGGTTCTCCACGTCGTGCAGGGCTTGCTGCACCAGCCGGTCGACCTTACGGAATGGCCGGTCTCGGAGCAACGCAACAGGATCGTGCTGATCGGACGTGATGTCGAGGAGCAGATACTCGTCGATGCGCTGGCGCGGCTGCAAGAAACCATCAGGCAAACAGGGAGGATACCGAGCGCTGTTCACTGATCCGGAGTATTGCCTCGCCGATCAGCGGGGCGGCCGAGACGTGGCGGAGTTTCGGGCCGTGTCCATTCGTTTCCTCGATGCTGTCGGTCACCGTCAACGACGTGAGACGCGAAGCCTCGATTCTATTCTCCGCGGCGCCGGACAGCACGCCGTGGGACGCATATGCGCAGACCGCGGTGGCGCCGCGATCGAGCAGCGCATCGGCCGCGTTGCACAGCGTACCGCCGGAATCGACGATGTCGTCGACCAGGATACAGACCTTTCCTTCGACTTCGCCGATCACGTTCATCACTTCGGAAAGGCCGGCCTGCGGCCGTCGCTTGTCGATGATCGCGAGGGGAGCGCCGATCCGTTGCGCAAGCAGCCGGGCACGCACGACGCCGCCGATGTCGGGCGAGACCACCACCGTATTGCCGGGCACAAAGCGGTCGGCAATGTCCCGCGCGAACAGTGGCGCTGCGAACAGATTGTCGGTCGGAATATCGAAGAAGCCCTGAATCTGGCCGGCATGAAGATCAAGCGTCAGGATTCGATTGGCGCCCGCGATGGTGAGCAGATTGGCGACGAGCTTGGCCGAAATCGGCGTCCGTGGGCCGCTCTTCCGATCCTGCCTGGCATATCCGAAATAGGGGATTACCGCGGTGATACGCCGCGCCGATCCGCGGCGCAGCGCGTCGATGCCGATCAGCAGTTCCATCAGGTGATCGTTCGTCGGTGCGGCGGTCGGCTGGACGACAAAGATGTCGGCGCCACGAACGTTGTCGAGCACCTCGACATAGATCTCGGCGTCGGCGAAGCGCCGCACGTCCGCCTTGACCGGAGAAAGTTTGAGGTGATCGCAAATCCTGTTGGCAAGGGTCCGGTTGGCGTTGCAGGCGAGGATCATCATGAGGCGGCGTCGTCTCCCGATCACTTTCACCTATCCGTTCGAGACGGGCAATTTCAGCGCCAGTGGCTCCTCAACTCATGGAGCCAGACTGCGCGCTGGTACCAAGAACGAGTCATGCAGCGGACCTTGGGGGCGGCGAGACAGCGGCCTAGCGTCCTCCGATACGTCATCGAGAGGATCACATGGCAAAAATGTTGAAGGGCGAGGTGGGCATCGTGCCGGCGCTCGACATCGATTCCCACGACCAACTCGAACTGGTGGTGCGCGAAACCTCGAAGCGCGAGGGTGTTGCCGGCTACAAGCTCGGCCTGACTTCGGTGATGCGGTTTGGACTGAAGGAATCGATGCGCCGGTTGCGCGATCTCACGGATCTGCCGATTCTCTACGACCACCAAAAGGCCGGTCCGGACATGCCGGACATGGCGACCAAGTACACCGCGATGTGCAAGGACGCCGGTGTCGACGGATTGATTCTGTTCCCGGTGGCTGGGCCGACCGCGGTCGACGCCTTCGTGGGCAAAGCGATCCATGCTGGCATCGTGCCGGTGGTGGGCGGGGAAATCCCGGTGTCGGACTATGGCGTATCCGGAGGCGGATACATGCTGGACGACGTGCTCGATCGCATCCTGGCGCGCGCCGTGGCCATCAAGGCGAACCATTTTGTGTTGCCGGCGCACGACGTCGGCAAGATCACGCGCTGGTCCAGGTGGATTGCCGCGAACGTCCAGTCGTCCGTTGTGTTGCTGACCGGCTTCGGTGCGCTCGGCGGCAGCATCGAGACCTCGTTCGTGGCCGCGGAGGCTTGTCCGCGGCGTTTCGCCATCGTCGGCCGTCTGATCACCGGCGCCAAGGTCCCGGGCGATGCAGCGGCACGGATGTTCGAGCAGATGCAGGCCACCAGGGCGCTGGCATCAAGATGATCGCTGCACTCCCGCCGGTCCGGTTCACGCCATTCATCGGCGGTGGCTTTCAAAAGTCCGACGAGAGCGAAGAGGCGATCCTGGATCCAGCGACTGGCGACCTCCTCGCCCGTGTCGCGCCAGCCAGCTCGGGACAGGTCGTCGAAGCGATCGCTGCAGCTCGCCATGCCTTCGATGAAGGCGGCTGGCCGCGGATGCCGGTGTTCGAGCGTGGGCAAGTGTTGCGCGCAATCGCCGACGGCATCATGGCGAGAGCCGAGGATTTTGCGCTGCTGGAGGCCGTGAACGCCGGCAAGCCGATCAGCGGGGCCCGGCGCGAGGTCGCCGGCGCCGCCCGCGTGTTCAGCTACTACGCCGGCGCGATGGACAAGTTCTTCGGCGACACCATACCGGTCGCTGATAGCCTGCTGAACTTCACCCTGCGCGAGCCGCTCGGTGTGGTCGCGCAAATCACGCCATGGAACTTTCCGTTGCTCGCGGCGGCATGGAAGCTGGCACCGGCGCTCGCCGCAGGCTGCGCCTGCCTGCTGAAGCCGTCGCCGCTGACGCCGCTGTCAACACTGCTGCTGGCGGAGGTCATCGCCGATTGCGGCGTGCCGCCCGGCGTCGTCAACGTTCTCCCCGGCGGCGCAGAGATCGGGCAATTGCTCGCCGAGCATGAGGCCATTGACGGCATTTCCTTCACCGGGTCGACGGCCGTCGGCATTGCGGTGATGCGAGCGGCCGCCAGCACCATCAAGCGTGTTGCACTGGAGCTTGGCGGCAAGAACGCATGCATTGTGTTCGCCGATGCGGACATCGGCAAGGCGGCCCGGAGTGCGGTCGGCGCCGTCTTCGGCAATGCCGGCCAGTCCTGCTCGGCCCGGTCCCGCTTGCTTGTCCAGAGGCCGGCCGTTGAAGCGCTCACAAAGGCGCTGGTGGACGAGGTCGCCGGCCTGAAGCTCGGTTCGCCATTGGATCCCGCAACCACGCTGGGACCGTTGATCTCCGCGGCCCATTGGCACCGTGTCGACCAGTGCGTCCGTAAGGCCGAACAGGATGGCGCCCGGCTGGTGACCGGTGGTTGCCGCCCCGCTGGTCTGCCGAACGGCAACTTCTACCTTCCCACGATCTTCGCGCATGTGGCGCCGGAACTCGGGCTCTATCGCGACGAGGTCTTCGGCCCGGTCTGCAGCATCACGCCGTTCGACACCGAAGCTGACGCAATTGGCATGGCAAATGCTTCTGCCTACGGATTGAACGGCTCGGTCTGGTCGCGTGACATCGGCCAGGCACTGCGCGTGGCGAAGGCCGTACGGACTGGGATGATAGCCGTCAATGGATTGCCGAGTGCCAGCTCCATCAGCGTCTTCGCGCCGTTCGGCGGCTACAAGCGCTCCGGACTTGGCCGCGAATTGGGGATGAGCGCGCTGTCCTTCTACACCGAGACGAAGACCGTCACCGTCGACCTGACCTGACGGGACAGACTGTCGCACGGGACCAGTCCGGTGGACCCATGGATTGAACGGCACTTGGTACTTCGCCCCGGTTTCGGCCCTGTTAGCCTTTCTTTTAGAGAACGAAGGACGTTTCTGATGCTGTCTGCGATTGTCGGTGGCACCTTGATCGATGGACTCGGAGGTGATCCGATCAAGTCCGGCACCGTGCTGATCGAGAACGGGAGAATAATTGCTGCGGGCTCCGCGGACAAAATAGCGGTTCCTTTCGGCGCACAGCGGCTCGACGCGTCAGGACGTACTATTCTTCCTGGCTTCATTGATTGTCACGTGCACGGCACATATCGCGCACGCGACATGCGCCAGCATCTGCTCAACACACCGACCTACAACGTCCTACGCTCGATCGAAATCTTTCGGGAGACCCTGGCCTGTGGAATTACGACCGCGCGCGACATGGGCGGAGCTGATGCCGGATTCCGTGCCGCGATCGAAGAAGGGTTGATCGACGGTCCCCGCCTCTTGATCTCGCTCGGCATGATCTCGCAGACCGGCGGTCACGGCGACTATTGGGTGCCGGCCGACATGCGCATCAAGAAGCGCGCCTGGCTGCCCGATACGGTCGCCGACGGCGTCGAGGATATCCGGCGGCTGGTTCGCGAGCTGCTGATGCGCGGCGCAGACTTCATCAAGATCTGCGCGACCGGCGGCATCACCTCGGTCACCGATAGCTGGGATGAGCCGCAGTTCACCATCGAGGAAATCCGCACGGCGGTCCAGGAAGCGGCCGCCAAGCGGCGACGCGTTGCGGTGCATGCCGAAGGCATCGACGGCATCCGCAATGCGGTGAAGGCCGGCATCCACACGCTCGAACATGGCTGGTTCCTCGACGAAGAATCCGCCGACGAGATGATCAAAATGGACACGTGGTGGGTGCCGACGCTGGCGCTGGTGCCGCTGTCGATCAAGAAGCGGGCCGACGACAAATCCTGGGCCGGGCACCAGATGGGCCAGGAAGACGTGAAGGACAAAGAGATCCACAACCTGATGCAGGACCAGATCCCGATCTGGAAGGAAGCGGTCCGGCGCGGCGTCAAAGTGGCCATGGGTACCGATCAGTCGCATCGCCTGCTGGTTGGCGAGAACATGATGGAACTGAAATTCATGGTGGACTGGCTTGGCATGGCCCCGATGGACGTGATCGTCGCATCGACCAGCAAGGCCGCGGAATGCATCGAGCGGCCCGAGCTTGGAGCGCTTGCTCCCGGCAGGATAGCCGATGTCCTCGTCGTCGATGGCGATCCGCTCGCGGACATCCGCGTGATGGAGGATCGCTCGCGGCTGCACCTCGTCATGAAGGCCGGAAAGGCCTTCACCAACAAGCTTTCTTCCTAGTCAGAGGGGCGATCCGATGAAACTGAACCGCTTTATGATCCGGCCGCTTGTCGAGCAGGCGCTGCGCGAAGAGCTCGGGCCGGGTGACACCACCGGCGGCTTCCTGGTCGGCGAAGACCCGATCCAGACCGCCCAGATCTACGCCAAGGGCCACGGTATCGTCTGCGGCCTGCTGTTGGCCGATGAGACGATCAAGCAGATCGATCCCGATGCGCGGGTTGAACACGTCGTTCAGGACGGTGACAGCGTAAGCCCTGGTACCGTGTTGATGCGCATCCAGGCACGAGCCTCAACGTTCTTCATCATCGAGCGCAATTCGCTCGACTGGCTGCAGCAGATGTCAGGTATCGCGACCAAGACCCGCCGCTACGTCGACCTGGTCAAGCACACCAAGGTCCGCCTGACCGATACGCGCAAGGGATGGCCAGGGCTGCGGATGATCATGAAATACGCCGTCCGCGTCGGCGGCGCGCACAACCACATCTTTAGCCTCGCCAACTGCATCCTGGTCAAGGACAATCACATCAAGATCGCCGGCTCGATCACCAACACGATCGAGACGCTGCGCGCCACTGCCCAGCACACATTCAAGATCGAAGTCGAATGCGAAACGCTTGAGATGGTCGAGGAAGCGCTGTCATGTGGCGTCGAGATCATCATGTTCGACAACATGGATATCGACGAAATGCGCGATGGACTGAAGCTCGTCAACGGTCGCGCCATGACTGAGGCCTCGGGGGGCATCAACGAGCAGACGATCGTCCCGATCGCCGAGACCGGCGTCGACATCATTTCGGTGGGTGATCTCACCCATTCGATCCGCGCGCTGGATATCAGCCTTGATGTCAAGGACATCAAGCCGAGCGCCCATCGCACGATCAAACGGCTCAAAGAAGTCGTATCCTGAGGGGAGGGGACCAGCGATCACGTCGACTTCCTGCACTGAGTGATTTCATGATCGTCTCGGCAAGTACGAGGGAGGTTGAACGAAACGACGACAGGCGCGGGGCCTTCGCGCATGTCGAGAACTGGATCTTTGACCTCGACGACACACTGTATCCGCGCTCGCTCGGCCTGCACGAGCAGCTCAAGCGGCGCGTGGTGGCCTTCATCGCCGATCATGTAAAGGTTGACCCCGTCGCTGCCGAGGCCATACACCTCGCCTATTACGAGCGCTTCGGCTCGACGCTTCAGGGGATGGCCGAGCGGCACGGGGCGGCACCGCACGAATTCCTGGCGTTCGTGCACGATATCGACCTGTCGGCGCTGGTGCCAAACGAGCGCCTGATCTCGCGGCTCGCAGCGCTACCGGGAAAACGCATCGTCTTCACGAACGCATCACGTGACCACGCATTGGCGGCGCTCGCTGCGATGGGTCTGTCAGACGTTTTTGATGTCGTGGCCAGCATCGAAGACAACGGTTTTGTCGGAAAGCCGCACCCGAGTGCCTTTGAAAAGCTGTTCATCAGCCACGAGATCGATCCGGCAGCGTCGGCGATGTTCGAAGATCGTCCAGGCAATCTCGTCATCCCCCACGAGCTCGGCATGAAGACCGTGCTCGTCGTCGATCCGATCCTTCATCGCGATCCCTTAAGCGTGGGCTACGTCTCGAATCACATCGATGTCGTCGTGACAAATCTCGCGGCGTTTCTGGATGACCTGCAATTCAAGCACGAGTGCGGAAACAACAGCGCGCTGCGTGCGCGATGCATAGAAAATTGGTCCATTAAGTGAGCAGAGAATGTCTGATCTTTGTTCTCGCTCTCGAACAAAAGTCATGTAGCTTGTTTTGTAGTCGATCGCGCGTCGTTGCCGCGAAAGACAATACTTGAAGGGATGTGTCGATGAAGAGGTCGGTGTTTGCGTTGTTGCTTTCCGCGGTTGGTGCGATGGCATTTTCCAGCGCGGCGATGTCGGAAACGCTGGTCAATATCGGCATCGTGCAAGCGACATCGGGTGGCTCGGCCGCGCTGTACGGCGTGATGCAGAAGAACGGTGCGGAACTTGCGATCGAGGAGATCAATGCGTCAGGCAGGTTGGGTGACTACAAGCTCATCGGCATTCATCAGGACGACGCTGGAGACCGCGGTCAGTCGGTAAATATCTTTCAGCGCCTGATCAATCAGGAGAAGGTCGCGGTGATCCTCGGACCGACTCTTGCGACCTCCGCGTTCGCTGCCGATCCGCTGGCGCAAAAGGCCGGCGTGCCCGTCATCGCTAGCTCCAACACGGCACCGGGCATCACCGACATGGGGGACTACATCTTCCGCACCAGCCCGCCGGAATCGATGGTGTTCCCCGGCGTGCTGGCTTACGTGAAGAGGAAGTACGCGCCGAAGACGGCCGCGCAGATCTACGGCATCGATGACACGCTGATGAAGTCCGCCTACGCAGTCCACAAGAAGGCGCTGGAGTCCGAGGGCATCAAGATCGTCGCGACCGAGACCTTCCAGAAGGGCGATGTCGACTATTCGGCGCAACTCACCAAGATTAAGGCCGCCAACCCCGACATTCTGGTCATCGGCGGCCTCGCCGAGGAAACCGCAAACATCGTCCGCCAGGCCCGGCAACTCGGCATTCCGCCGTCGACAGGCATTCTTGGCGCCAACGCTGCGATTTCCAACAAGCTCGCCGAGCTCGCCGGTGATGCGGCGGACGGCTTCACCGTCGGTTCCGGCTGGTTCATTCAGTACGACAGCCCGAAGAACAAGGCCTTCGTCGCGGCCTATCGCAAGAAGTACAATTCCGATCCCGACAACTTCGCGGCCCAGGCCTATACATCGGTCTATATCGTTGCCGATGCGCTCAAGCGTGCCGGCGGCGTGTCGGACCTCAAGAAGCTGCGCGATGCCATCGCCGCGACAAAGGACCTCGAAGCCAACAACGGTAGCTTCTCGTTCGATGACCATCGGGAGCCGGCGGTGGCGCCGAAGGTCCTGGTGATGAAGGGCGGCAAGTTCATCCTGGCCGCCGACTGATCCGCCGCGATCTGCGATGTCGACCTTCTTCCAGCAGCTCGTCAACGGCATCTCGCTCGGATCCACCTATGCCGTGTTCGCGATGGGATGCACGCTGATTTTCGGCGTGCTGAACATCGTTAACATGGCGCAGGGCGCGTTCTTCATGGCCGGAGCGTATTTCGGCCTCGAGGCTGCACGGCTGGGCCTGCCGACGCCGCTGGCGCTGGTGGTTGCGCTGCTTGGTGGCGGTTTGCTCGGGATGCTGAGCGAGCTCGTGATCTTCCGCACGTTGCGGGCGCGCGGCGGACATCGATGGATGGGGTTGGTCGCCAGTCTCGCTCTCGCGCGCATGATGGTCGGATTGGCGCAGGAGATTTTCGGCACCCAGGTTCAGCGTTATCCAGCGAACGGTCTTCTACAGATCTCCTGGGAAATCGCCGATGTCAGGATTCAGTTGCTGCAGGTCGTGATCCTGGTCGTTTCGCTGCTGCTGATGGCGTTGCTAGCGTTCGTATTGCAGCGGAGCTCAACTGGGCGGGCGATCCGCACCGTGGCGTTCAGTGAGGATGTCGCACGGATCGTCGGCGTTCCGGTCGGCCGAACAATTCTGGCGACCTTCTTTCTTGCCGGAGCGCTCGCCGGTGCGGCGGGCATGCTGCTCGGCAATCTGTTCAACGTGGTTTCACCGTTCATGGGCGAGCAGATGCTGGTGAAGGGCCTCACCGTCATCATTATCGGCGGTCTCGGCAATGTACCGGGCGCAGTCGCCGGCGGCTTCATGCTCGGACTGATCGAGGTGTTCAGCGTTGCCTATGTGTCGTCCTCTTTCCGGGATGCGATCGGATTCGGGTTGATCTTCTTCATCTTGCTGGTCAAGCCAAACGGACTGTTCTCCGGATTCGAAGAGCGTCGCGCATGAATGCCTGGATCACCCAGTTTTTCGCGAGCTATTCGAATATCATCGATCTTTGCCTGCTCAATTCGCTGATCGCTTATGGCCTGTTTCTGGCGCTGAGTGCCAACATGTTCTCGCTGGCGACTGGCGGCTTCATGGCATTGGGAGCCTATTGCAGTGTCTATTGCACGATGGTGCTCGGCCTCTCGTTCGCACCGGCGGTGTTCGCCGGCGCACTGCTTGCTGCCCTCGCAGCCGCAGCGATCGGAGTGCCAGTACTTCGTCTGCGCGGCGACTACTTCATGCTGGCGACATTCGCGTTCACCGAAGTGACACGCGTCGTCGCATTGAATTGGGAAAGCGTCACGGGAGGCGCCATCGGCATCTTCAGCATTCCGCGCTACACCGAGACGTGGCACCTCGTGCTTGCAGTCGCTGTCGTCGTTTACATCGCTCACACCCTGCGACGTTCCTATTTCGGCCGGGCGATCGCCGCCATCAAGCAGGACGACGTGGTCGCCCAGTCAATGGGCGTCAACGTGTTCGCGCATCGCCTTGCCCTGTTCATTGCCAGCGGCTTCATCTGCGGTGCGGGAGGCGCGCTGGCCGCGCACCTCAATTATTTTATTGGGCCGGGCGATTTCGGTTTGGCGCGCAGCGTTGATGCGTTGACCTATCCGATCCTCGGTGGAGTCAATGCGCTCGCCGGTCCGCTGGTCGGCGCCATCTTCACGACTCTGCTGCCGGAGGTGCTGCGGTTCTCGAATCAATTGCGCGAGATCCTGATGGGTGCGCTGGTCGTAGCAATCGTGCTCTATCTGCCGGGCGGTGCGATGTCGATCCTGAAGCTGCGCTGGCCCGGAGCGACGGCGCGGGAGACAAAGCTCGCGGCAGCGACCGAGCAGGCGCAGTCATGATCGGCGCCAAACTCGAAGTCTGGCAAATCGCGAAGCGCTTCCAGGGGATCGTGGCGGTCGACAGCATCTCTTTTGTCGCCGGAGCAGGGCGGGTCACCGGCCTGATCGGACCGAACGGCTCCGGCAAGACCACCACGATGAACATGATCACCGGGCTGTATCCGGCCGATGCAGGCCGGATTGTGCTCGATGGTGTTCCGCTGAACGGCCGGCCGCCGCATCAGGTGGCCGCGCGCGGCGTGGCGCGCACGTTTCAGAACATCCGGCTCCTTGCCGGGCAGTCGGTGCTCGCCAATGTGATGCTCGGAACGCATCTCGGTCATCGCCAGGGCATTCTGGCGGTGCTGGCGCGCCTTCCGGGCGTCGCGCGCGAGGAGAGAGAGGCGGAGGGCCGCTGCCTCTCGCTGCTCGATGAGGTCGGCATTGGCCATCTTGCCAGGGTGCCCGCCGGGGCTCTTTCCTATGGCGACCGGCGCCGCGTCGAGATCTCTCGCGCGCTGGCAGCACGGCCGCGGCTGCTGTTGCTCGACGAGCCGGCGGCCGGCATGAATCATTCCGAGAAGGAACAACTCGGTGATCTGATCCTGCAGATCAGCGCATCCGGCGTCACGGTTCTGCTGATCGAACACGACATCGACCTCGTTTCCAGGGTGAGCGATCACATCGTCTGCCTGAACTTCGGCCGTGAGATCGCCGAGGGGACCCCCGCGGAGGTCCGCAGCAGTCCGGCTGTCATCGAAGCTTATCTGGGGCGCGACGAGGATGCTTGAGCTTCGCAAGCTCTGTGTCGGCTACGGCCCGATCGACGTCCTGAAAGGCATTTCGCTGTCCGTCCCCACCGGATCCTGCGTCTGCCTGATCGGTGCCAACGGCGCGGGCAAGACCACCACCTTGTCGGCGATCTGTGGGCTGGTCGCAGCATCATCGGGCGACATCCTGTTCGAAGGCCAGCCGATCCACTGCGTCGCCGCCGACGTCATTGTCCGACGGGGCGTCAGTCTGGTGCCGGAAGGCCGCCGGGTGGTGTCGAACATGAGTGTCGAGGACAATCTGCTGGTTGGGGCCTATACGCGACGGGACGACAAGATCGGCGTCGATCTCGAAAGCGTGTATCGTCGCTTCGGCCGCCTGCGTGAACGGCGCAAGCAATTCGCCGGCCAGATGTCCGGCGGTGAGCAGCAGATGCTGGCGATCGGCCGTGCGCTGATGGCGCGCCCGAGATTGTTGCTGCTGGACGAGCCGTCAATGGGCCTCGCGCCGCAGATTGTTAACGACATCTTTCGTACCATTCGCGAGATCAACGCGGCCGGCACGACAGTGCTGCTGGTGGAGCAGAACGCACGCAAAGCGCTCTCGATCGCCAGCTACGGCTATGTACTCGAGTCCGGCAGGATCAATTCGGAAGGCAAGGCAGGTGACCTGCTGAAGTCACCGCAAATCGTCGCCGCTTATCTTGGCGGTGCGTAGATATGGCTCGCGAATGTCCGGCAGATCCGCCCACGCGCTGACAACAATTCAAGTACGCGATGCCAGATGTCACCCGACGATCCTGTGCGACGACAGCTGAACCTGGGGCCCCACTGTATCTTCGATCGGAGCTGCCGCAATACGAAGCAATCGGCGGCCAGCTCAATCTTCACCTTCGCCGTATGCATCGGACGACGGCGCCGGTTAGGTGCCTTAGGCGGATGGTTGGTTGTCCTTAAGTAGCGTGACGGACGTTCGGAGGGCCGGCCGCCCTCATCAAAACCGGCGAGGCTCCAGTTTCTTCTTCCTATGGCGACCGTCCGTAGCTCGCGTTCGGCGGCATTGTTCGACATGCAAGGGCGCTCGGCATCGAGGAAGCGGAGGAATGCATCCCAGCGGCGGAGGCAGTAATTGGTCGCCTTGATCGTGTCGTTGGGCGCGCTGCTCGCATAGCCAGCTCTGCAGCTCGGTGATCAAGGGGCGACTACGGTCCTGGCGCACGCGCCGACGCTCTTGCTACGCCAGACCGTTGATCTCACGTTTGAGGGCGAACAGCAATCAGCAGAAGGTTCTGTTCGGAAAGGGACTCGGCCGGGACCGCAGAATCTACATATTCGATGAGCCGACCATCGGCGTCGATATGGGCACGCGCCACCAGCTCTAGCTCCTGATCCGCGATCTCGCCGAAGCCGGCAAGGCGGTAGTCGTCATCTCCTCTGATCTGCCGGAGGTGATGCATCTGGCGCACCGGCTTCTCGTGTTTTCGAACGGAAAGATTTCGGCCGAGCTCGAGGGAGGAGACCTCGTCGAGGAGGTCGTGCTTCCTCATTTTTTCACGAATTTCAAGGGCCAAGCTAATGAACGCGCCTGACGCAGTGAATAGCGCAGCGACCGGTCTGTCCGCGATCGGGGCCTTAAGAACTCTGTTTCTCAGAGTCGGCGTGCTGCCGTTCTTTTTGGCCGTCGCCTTGATTGTGTTTTCGCTTGTTTCGGGTCATTTCCTGACCGTCAACAATATGACCAATGTGGCGCGGCAATCGGTCTATCTGATCTTGGTATCACTCGGACAAATGGTGGTGCTGATCACCGGTGGGTTCGATCTCGCGGTTGGTACGGCCATCGCACTCACCTCCGTCGTTAGTGCGCTCGCCATGGTGGCGATGGCTGGAATGATGCCGGATCACATCTGGCTGGTGATCGTCCTTGGTAGTCTCGCAGGAATGGGCGCCGCGCAGGCGATCGGCTGTATCAATGGCCTCGGCATCGCGCAGTTCAATGTCTCGCCGTTCATCATGACGCTTGGCGTACAGTCCGTCGGCGCCGGGCTGGCGCTCTATCTGACCGGCGGCGTGCCGGTGTCGCGCCTGCCTGTCGCATTCGGCAACACGTTCGGCTTCGGCCGCATCGTAGGTGTGCCGGTTCCGGTCGTCGTCGCGTTGACGGCTATTCTTGTGACCTGGGTCATGATGAACCGCACCCGGCTTGGTGCGCACATCTACGCGGTCGGCGGCAACATCAAGGCTGCCCATCTGTCGGGCGTCGACACTAAGAAGGTGTTGTTCCTAGCTTACGTATTCAGCGCAATGCTCGCGTCGATTACCGGTCTACTGCTGACAGCCCGCGTCGAGTCCGGAGAGAACAACTTGGGTGGGTCGATGGCGCTGGAGTCGATTGCCGCTTGCGTCATCGCCGGCGTATCGCTCCGCGGGGGCATCGGCCGCGTCGACAGCGTCGTGCTCGGCGCGTTCTTCATCTCCCTCGTCCAGAACGGCATGAACATCGCCCAGATCGGCTCGTACCTGCAGATGGTGCTGCTCGGTGGGTTGCTCATCCTGGCGGTGATCATCGACCAGTTCCGCTATCGCATGCTGGTCGGCTCCGCATGAGCGCGGCTCACTCTGGTATCCGAACGCACTCGTGGGTCGCGCTCGGCCATCCCAAACCGCACGATATGCTCATTGTGTTGGCGTCTGGTTCAGCGATCCCTCGGTAAAATCCATCCACCAACACGTAGGAGAAGATATGCCTTTCATTCGTATCGACTGGTTTCCGGGGCGGACTATCGAACAGAAGCGCGAGCTTGCGGAGGTCTTGACCCGTGAATTCGCGCGCATCGCGAAGTGCAGGCCCGAGACAATCAACTTCATCTTCACGGAAGTCTCGCGCGAAGATTGGGGTCGCAACGGCAATCTTTTCTGCGACGCCTATGAATACGAGAATGATCCGAATGCGGGCTGACATGCGGTCGCAACGAAGAAGTGCCCTCATCCTTGTGCTTAGTACCTCGTCATCAGTGGGCTACGCTTCGATCGTTATCGGAACGCGACGGATATATCAGGCAACCAGGAGGGAGTGCCATTGACCCATTCAAAGGTGTGTCTATACCGAAAACCTAAGCTCGAGCGTAGTGGTGGTGAAGTCCGCCAAGGATGGCGTGTGATTTAATGCTTCCGGTCCGCTGAACCGGGCGAGCAACCGGCGCGTCTTTGTCCAACGACCGGTGCGTTCGGATGTCGTTGTAATAGCGTGCGTGGGATCGCAAAATCCGTCGTAGATGCGTCTCACCAAAGACGATGATGTGATCTAAGCACTCGCGGCGGATCGATCCGATCAACCGTTCGGCAACTCCATTCTGCCACGGCGAGGCCGGTGCAGTAGGCCTGTCGCGGATGCCCATGGAGCGCATTCGGCGCGTGACGACGCTGCTATAGATCCGGTCGTGATCCCGGATGAGGTAGCGCGGAGCGTCATCCCAGGGAAATGCCTCCGTGATTTGACGTGCAACCCATTCGGCCGTCGGATGTGCTGTGACGTTGATCCAAACGAGGGCTCTGCGATCGAGCCGGACGATGACGAGAGCATAGAGCAGCTCGAAACGATCGTTGGAACGACGAACAAGTCCATGGCGGCAATGTCCGGCGCGTGGCTGCGCAAAGGTCCGCCATCCCTGGCTGGGCGGCCCGCGTCGCCTGACCATGTACTTAGCGACGCTCGACTGCGCGACCTCAAACCCGAGCTTCAGCAGTTCGCCGTGGATGCGCGGCGCGCCCCAAAGCGGATTTTCGATGTTGATCCGCCGGATCAACACGCGCAGTTCGGTGTCGATCTGCGGTCGGCCTCCCGAAGACCGTGACTTCCAACGCCAGTAGCAGCGAAAACCAGTCCTGTGCCAACGCCCGAGGGTCTCGGGGCGGACGATCGTGAGGACGGACGAGATTGATGGAAACCAACGATACAGCTGGACAAAGAACCAGCGGTCATGGTTCGTGAGCCGGACGCGACCCTGCAGTCTCCGCCGCAAGACCATCAACTGATGTCGCAGCGCCGCGTTCTCAGCTTCACGCTGCAACCTCGACTTGAACGGCGAGGTCACGACGGCCAGCACGAAACCAAGAAGCCCGATCATCCCGCTTAGCCGAATCCGTCACATCATCAACTCGGACAAGGTTTTCGGTACACACAGCCCCCAACTGAAGCGGATTCGATGCCCGTCCAGGATCGGCGCCTGGCGGGTCCCACTTCGCCGTGTTGCATATAGGCAACAAGCACCAGTTGCGTTCAGGTTAATGCGATGATTCGGTGGCCTGGATCGCGCATTAATGTACCTTACCTATGCTGGACGATTTGGGGACATTAATCATTATCGCGCAGCAAACATGCGGGAGGATCGTTGTTGGTCTCCTGGCACTCTCTTGTGCCGGGTGCATTATCACGCCTGGATCCGGCCCGTTAGCGACAGATGTTCGAACGGCGTCGGAAGGACTTGAGCCTGCCGCTCTCCCCTATGCTCTGGTCAAGCTGACGCCGGAGGTTGTCGAAGTCCTCGGTCGCTATACGCCGAGGCTGTCGTCGGCCTTTGCCGACAGGGCGCCGACGAAGGCGTTCCGCTTCGGCATAGGCGACACGGTCAGCATCACCATATTCGAGTCCGCAGCCGGCGGCCTGTTTACATCGGACGCGGGCGTCCGCGCTGGCAACTTCGTCACGGTTCCAAACCAGGCGGTGGACGACAAGGGCTATATCGCCGTTCCGTACGCCGGCACGCTCCGGGCGCTGGGCCGCACCCCCTCGGAGATCCGGGATGACATCGTGGACCGGCTCAAGGGCCGAGCCCTCGAACCGCAGGTCGTCGTGGCCGTGGCCGAGCAGAACACGTCCCTGGTCAGCGTCCTCGGCGACGTGCGCGCGGCCGGCCGCTTTCGTGCGAGCCCGGCCCCCGAGCGCATCATCGACGCCATCGCCCGCGCCGGCGGACCTATCACGCACGGCTATGACATCTGGGTGTCGCTCGAGCGCAAGGGGCTCCGCGCGAGCGTCCCGTTCGGCGCATTGATGTACGAGCCTTCCAACAACATCTACGTACTGCCGAACGACGTCATCTATCTTTACAGCCAGCCGCAGACCTTCGTCGCGTTCGGTGCATCCGGCCTTCAGGGGCAATTCAAGTTCGATGCGTGGCGCATCTCGCTGGCCGAGGCGGTCGGCAAACAGGGTGGCATGAACGATGGATTGGCCGATCCGTCGTCGGTGTTCCTGTATCGGGGCGAGACGCGCGAAGTGGCCAAGCAACTGGGCGTCGACTGCACGCCGTTTAAGGGCCCGATCATTCCGATCATCTATCTGATCAATTTCCGCGATCCCTCGGGTTATTTCCTCGCTCAAACCTTTGAGATGCGGAACAAGGATGTCATCTACACATCCAACTCTGCTGCGGTCGAGACCACCAAGTTCCTGAATTTCCTGCGAACGATCATGGCCACGGTAAACGATCCGATCATCTACGCGACCAACGCCTACGCACTCAAGGCCGCCACTGCGGGCACCGGATCAACCACGATCATCACGACGCCCCAACCGATTACCACGACACCGATTACCACGACACCCCAACCGGTTATCGGGGCAGCCGCTCCCTAGTTGCGCGTCCGCGCCGCCGACGCGCATCATCTCCAGCGAGAAGATCTAGCTCGAGGCGCACGCGAGTTCGGACACACCAAGTCGCGCGCCGCTCTTCCGAGACAGCAAATAGCACCCTTGCTGCCAAGGCACCTGGATGCGGACGCGCGGTGGACACCCGAGCCGCTCCGGGCGTCCGAACATGGTGCGCTGTGGAAGGAAACATCCCATTTAATACATTTAATTTTCGCCATCGCCGTCGCCCGGCTAATTCGATTATTAAACATTAATAGTCAAGACGGCCACCCTTGGTAGCTGCAGGCATCGGGCGGACCTTGCAGCTCAAACCTTCTGACGTGCCCGGCGAACTTCGAGATGTGAAGGACCGCATACACCGTCTCGAAGACGTCGCATATTACGCTGCTCTGCTCCCGTACCGTAGCCCACATGCTCATCGCGCGCATCGAGATGACGCGCTTCTTCGTCATCGTCGTCGAATCCGATACTGCTGTCGTGGCCGTTGACGTCGCGCTTAGTTGCTGGCTTGAAAGTCACCCGGAGCTTACCGCAAGTTGCCGTTGCCGCCACGCGTCGACGTGCTAACATGAAACGGATTAGAGATTGCCTTTCGTCGGGCTTTTAGCTGGCGAACCTGCCGCCGGGTCATACTCCGTTCGGTGGGATCTTTTTGGTTGGATGATACTTGATCCAGATGAGCGCGATCTTTTGAGTGGCGGGACCGTCCCGGCGTGGGCCGAGATTTGGCATTTGTGTTTTGCTCTACTCCCTCGTCGATCAACTACGGGCGAGTTGGTGAGCGGCCTGGTGTGGCGTCGCCACGACGGGCGCCGTTGGATCTATAGGCGTTTCACGGATTGCGCACTACCGGCAACGAGAAAGACCAACTGACCTGTAATGCGCAGTTCACGTTTTCGGGTGTGCAGCAATCGTGCCTGAGAGCGGCAGGATATCGCGAAACCTGCAAATCATGCGCTGGAAATCGACGTTCGTCACGTCGGAGCAGCGGATGTCGCGTGCGGAGCTGAGCGGACGGGTGCAGAGATGCGAGAAGGGGCGAGGCCAGCCGGTCGCAGACTTCGGGCACCTTCATCCCGACGGGCGACGCAGGAGGCGCCGACTCGCATGTTTAGTCCGCCTGCGCCGTGAGTGGTCAGCTCCTCACCTGTTCAATAAGCGCTATGGGCCAATAGGAGCGATGGGATCGTTACTACCAATATCTTGGCGTCGAGTGTCATCGACCAATTTCGCGCATAGAACGCATCGCACATGATGCGTTTGTTGTAACTCGTCGTACTCCGACCGCTAACTTGCCACAGGCCGGTAATTCCCGGCCGGCATGCAATGTAATCCTCCATGCGGCTCGAGTATAGGATCAATTCCTCGTCCGTGACAGGACGGGGTCCGACAATGCTCATGTCGCCTTTCAGCACATTGAACAACTGAGGTAACTCATCGAGGCTGGATTTGCGCAATATCGTCCCGACGGCGGTTACGCGTGGATCGAATCGCAGCTTGTGATTGGTTGCCCACTCTGCAGCGGTCATTGGATCAGATATGAGTAGCTGGCGCAGCCGCTCCGGAGCATCGGTGACCATCGTGCGGAATTTCAGACACTCGAAATGCCTACCGTTGTATCCGACGCGTCGATGACGAAACAGCGCCGGCCCAGATGAACTGAGATGAACCGCGACGAAGCAGATGATCAGCAGAGGCGCCAGCAAGACGATTCCCAAAAGCGCTAAGACAATATCGACTATCCTTTTGGGAATTAATCCGACGGGACCTGCTGAACGCACTGAAGCAAATTGCAACTTGTTACGCGTGTCGGCCAAGCTGTTCATCTTGGTACTCCAAGAATTAATATCCGGAACAGAGACCTTCCAACCTTAAAACAGAGACCTTCCAACTTTAACTGTCTATTAATCTTAGCAGCGTCTTGGCGGTTGTACAATTCTGCAAGCTCTCGGTAGGCAGGCATTCACCCAGTTCGCCAAACCTTCCTCCGTTGCCGGAACTACGCTGCGTGAATGAAGACGGGACGCGCTGAATCCCTATGAAAAATCAAGTTAGTAGATGACTGTGAAGCAGTGAGGCCTGCACGATTGCTCAGTTTCATCACCGCAGAAAACTCGCGATGTTCCTCACCGCCTCCAACGAGCGAAGCCTTCTGTTTAAACGATAACTCCTTACTGAAGATCGAGTCTTGCTGAAGGTCGAGTCATGCATCTCGCGGAACGGCAGCTTCGCCTTCCTGTTCTCGGAAGGGACAGGAGCTAATTTCTGCTCTTGTGTCCGCAGAATCTGCCAGAATGTGCGAACGGGCGGTTCCGACCAACCGCCCGTCGCTGGATCTGAGCCCGATCGTGCTCAAAGGCCCTGAGAGCCTGTCGGGGAGCGTGGGACAGATCCGGTGTCTTCCTCAACCCGAACAGTTGTATGGGCTGCGAGCCCGGACCGAGCGAGGAAGGGCGTGGATGATGGCACAGAATGAGGTTGGTATCGCCGGCATCGATGTGGCCAAGGACAAGGTGGACGCGTGCCTTCGCGCGTTGTCTCAACGGCAGACGTTTGCGAGCACCGCGGAGGGACGGCGCGCGCTGATCCGCTGGCTGCGCAAGCACAAGGTCGGCAAGGCCGCCATGGAGGCCTCCGGCGGCTACGAGCGGGACTGGGTCAAGGCGCTGCGCGCGGCCGGCATCGACGTCCGGATCGTCGACCCGAAGCGGGTGCGCAGCTTCGCCCGATCGGCGGGACGGTTCGCCAAGAATGATCCGATCGATGCGGAGATGATCGCCTGGTTCGCCGAGACCTTCACCGACGCGCCGGGCCAAGCCGGCGATGCAGCCCGCGAGCAGCTGGCGCAGATCGTGAATGCGCGTCAAAGCCTGCTCGACCTGCAGACCAGCCTGCAAAACAGGAGCGAGCACGCCGCACCAGAGGTCGTGCAGAAAATGCAAGCGCGGCTTTTGAAGAAGATCGCCAGTGAAGTTGCCAAGCTCGAGAGCGCGATCGCAGCCATGGTCAAGGCGACGGCGCATTTTGCCGAACTCGCCGAGATCATCGAGAGCGTGCCGGGACTTGGCAAGATCACATCCGCCGGCCTGATCGCGGCAATGCCGGAACTGGGCCAGGTGAGCGACAATGTCGTCGCCGCCGCCTTGCTGGATGTGGCCCCTTACGATGACGATAGCGGAAAACGGCGGGGCAACCGCCACATCAAGGGCGGACGCCGCAAGGTCCGCAATCTCTTCTACATGGCCTGTCTCGGGGCCGCGACCCGGCACAATCCCGTGCTCAAGGCCTTCTATGATCGGCTGATCGCCAGGGGCAAGGAGCCGAAGGTCGCGCTCACCGCCTGCATGCGCAAGCTGATTGTCATCCTCAACACCATGATTGCGCGCCGGCGGACGTGGGATCCGACGTTCTCTGCCATGAGCTGACGGAGCGCGCGCGGTCCTCCGGCCGATCGCCGGTCTAACAACACAGTTGCTTCCCGCTGGACGCGAATTTCGTCGGAGGGGCGGCTCGCATTCTCCACGCACTGCTGCCACCCCTCACGCCTAAGCGCCGATCCAGGAATGCCAACCGGCTTCTCCCAGAAGCAGCACCTCTGCCAATGGTACGAATAGGAGTATGCGGCCAAGATCTACGCGGTTTCCGCCGAGGTTTTATCCTTCCTGTAATAGAGATATCGCCGGTCCGAATAATTCTCGAAGCGACGCATCTTGGCCTCATCAGCCTTGTTGAGAACGGCACCGAGCAAGCGCTCCGATACAACCGAAGAGGATGTCACCGCCTTGCGGATCTCGTCGGCCGACGTGCTGCCCCACTCCACAACCATAACGAATGCATCGAACAAATGAGCCACCGCTTGTACATCTACTACTGGCAGAATCGGCGGTAGATCGACGAGCACGTAGTCATACGTGTTCTTCGCAGATTCGAGCATTGCCTTTATTGAATACGAGTTCAGGAGGTCCGAGCTGTTCAAAGGTCCGAATTGCGTCGAGCACGGTAAGAAGTCGAACTTGTATCTGGGATCCGTGATCACCAGATCCTTGAGGGCGCGGTCGTCTGCGACTAGATTGAGCAGGTTAGGCCTGTCCGCATAGCCAAGCGACCTACTCATCGCTGGATTCCGCAGATCCGCGTCGATCAACAGGACGCGGCCACCGGCTTTTGCCACGAAGGCTGCAAAGCCTGCTGCGACGGTCGTTTTTCCCTCCCCAGGCAGAGCAGAAACGATTCCAACGATCTTGCCATCTCCAGGGTGAAGGTCGATCGCTACCTTTATGTAGCGTAGCGCTTCGGCAGTGGCGGAAAACGGTGCGACTTCGCTAATCTGCCGAAATGCTGTCACCTCCTGCTTAGCACGTGACGTACCGAGAGCGATCTTCTTCGGAAACATCGGTAAAACTGCAAGACAGTTCGTTCCCAGGAGATTTCCGATTTGCGCTCGGGTATGGATTTGGCGGTTCATCTGCTCCCTGACAAATGCCAGCATGGTGCCCAAACCTAGTCCACACAGCCCCGCCAGCGCGAGCGTTAAGCTGACTTTGGGCCAGCTTGGCAGTGCGGGAGGCAGCGCCGGCGTAACAACACGAGCCTCGGTTGACGGAAACGACTGTTGCTTCACGGTTTGAGTAAACCGCGACAGGAATGTCTCGTAGATATTGCGATATGTGTTCGCAGCAGTTTCCAATTCCCGCAAACGGACCTGCGCCTGCCGCGTCGCATTGGACTGCTGGAAGACCTCCGCCATACGCCTTTCAATGGAATCTTCTTGCGTTTTCGTGATTTGCAGCTCGCTCTTGTAGCTTTCGGCGATGCGCGCTACCTCGTCCCAAATTGCGCGTTGCAGCGCTGCCATTTCGGCACGCAGATTTCGGGCAGTTTGGTGATCCGCCCCGAAACGCCGAGCCACCTCTGATTCTTTGCTCTGATCTTCAAGAAATTGTTGCCGGAGCTTGGTTATGACCTGACTGTTGAGTGCGTCCGTGACCACGGGACTGGTAATATCAATGTTTCCCGTGTCGCGCCGTTGATCGAGAACCCCGTGTATGCGATCGAGCCTGGCTCGTGCCTGGCTTGTATCCGCACGCGCCTTAGCTAAGGCAATCCCGAGCTGATTGAGTTCGAGTTCGCTCGCCAACTTGCCGTCTACGCCGATGATGATGCTGTTTTGGGACTTGAAGTCCTGAACTGCTTGAAACCCATCACTCGCCTGCTGCCGGAGCCCCCCTATGCCTTCCTGTAGCCAGGTGCTAGCGCGGCGGGTTGCGTCAATTCTAGCCTGCGTCTGATCTTCGATGTACGCATCGGCGAACGCGTTGGCTATTTTCGCAGCTTTGTCCGGATCGAGGGAAGTATAAAAAATTTGTTCGAGATAGCTGCGCCCGAGCCGGGTGACGCGCAGATTTGCTTTGACCTTGGACAGAGCCTGGCGAATTAATTCTTGTTTCGACAACTCCTGTTTCGGATCGACGAACCCGAGCAGAGAGAATAGCCGGTCTTTAAGTCCTGCTCCCGTATCCACGAATTCCGGATCTTCGTCCAGGTGCAATCGCTGGATAACACTGAGAGCAACCTTATCCGATTTTGTCGTCTCGATTTCACTCTCGACGGCCGCATCTTCGATCGAGCGGTTGTCAGTCGACATTTCCGATTGGGTCCAGGTTACCCGTTTCGTGTCGATGATCATGTCCGCCTGGGCGGTATACTTCACAGGAGTCAGGACGATGTAGGTGGCCCCAAGGATCGTCGCACAACCGGTGACTGCGGCAATAAGACGCCACTGCCGGCTGAGAAAGTTACGGATCTCCAGCAACGGCTGTGTTCCGTTTTCCGAGTTGTCGACCTGGGAAGTCTGGTCGGGGCGGAATTGGCCAGCAATATTCATGCACATGCCTCAAACAAATCGGCCCACCTCGCGCAGGTTTTTAAGACGATAAGGAAGTTACTTTAGCGGATCTCACTTACTGTTTGGCCCAATTTACTGATACTGTTTGGCCCAATTTACTGACGTATCAGTTGTATTTGTCCTGAAAGTGCCAGGAACAGCTATCTGGGTTGGGTGAAACTTGCCTGCGTCTCCGCGGGAGCTGGCTGACGAATGAAACAAAACTCCCTTGCCCCGGCACTGAGATGCCAAGCAAAACCCACACACGCATTTAATGCCCCGAAAAATCGGGTGCGCCTATTCTCCGATTAATTGTTTCTGATTGCCCTTATAGACTAGCTTACGCAGTCCAAGGTAGCAACTGCGCTGTGGGAGCATTGCTGACAGATAGCGGATGTGGAACCAGCTGCGGGCCTTGCCGCCTCGTGTGCCAGGCCGAGTTGACGATAGAATTTCTTCCTGCCTGACCAGCATCGATTCAGGCTGTAATCGATGCCTCGTCGTTGTATCAATGCCATCAGTCAGTCCGCGGACTCTAATCAGGGCGTGTTCGTACTATTCGCGAGAAGACCGTCGACGTGTTTGCTCATCTTTTCAAAAAATTTCTCGCGGCCGAACTGCCTTGCGTGCGCCGCGATCTTCTGCGGGTCAACTCGTAGATGCGAGAGATTTCGGACCGCCGACGCGATCGCCTCAACTGACTGTTCGGCAAAGAAGATACCTGACAAGCCCTCTGCCACCGTCTCGGTAGCGCCGCCCCGGCCAAAGGCGATCACAGGACGCCCGCTCGCCATCGCCTCAACCGGCACCATTCCAAAGTCTTCCTCGCCTGGAAAGATCAAGGCGCGGCACCGCGCGTAATGCCGCTTGAGGACCTGAAATGGCTGTGAACCCATCACCGTAACGGTGGGGCCGGCGATCCGCCGAATCTCTTCGAGCATCTCGCCGCCGCCGATCACGACTAGCTTTAGTTTCATCTTGTTGAAGGCGTGAACTGCGAGGTCAGGTCGTTTGTAGGGCACCAGCTCCCCGGCCATCAAATAGTAGTCTTCAAGTTCGGAAGGAGCTGCTATCGCAAATGCGGCCGTGTCGACAGGTGGGTGAATAACGACGGACTCGACTCCATAATACTGGCGGATGCGCCTTGCGACGGTCGCTGAGTTCGCAACGAAACTGTCCACGCGCGCAGCGGACGCCAAGTCCCAGATCCGCAGATAATGCGCTAATGGCGGCATCATAAGGCGCGTCAATGGGCCGGCACGGCTCCGATAGTGGTGATACATGTTCCAGATGTAGCGCATCGGCGTATGACAATAGCAGACGTGGAGGGCGCCTGGCGGCGAAATAACGCCCTTGGATGGTCCGGATTCGCTGCTGAGGATAAGATCGTAGCCACGGAGATCGAGTTGCTCCAGCGCAAGCGGCATCAACGGAAGATAGATCTTGTACATACGTGACGCGCGCGGCAACGAACTAATGAACGTTGGAGTAATGCGGTGCCGGCGAATCTTCTCGGAAATCATCTCCGGAACGCAAACATGGGTGAAAATATCGGCGTCCGGATACATCTCGCAAAGCGCTTCGAGGACCTTCTCGCCACCGCGCATGCCGACCAACCAATAATGAACAATAGCGACTTTCATAGGTAATCCTGGTCCAATATAATGCGCGATATTGTCGGGACCATTCAATGGATAAGCGCCCCCCTCCAAATTTACGCAGCTCGGCAGCTGAAGTGTAGGGACCTTGAATAGTTGTATTACAAACGGCAAGGAGGATTGTACACCATTTCGTACCTGTCCTGAACCAAGCTCGTGCCGAGATATCGATCGGGCAACTTTCGATGCGGCCAACAGGCTGATCTGCGAACTGTATCCAGCGCGCTGAGGCTAGGCTAAGATTGGGCCCGCCAACGGCGATCGTGCGTTAAGTCTTGAAAAGGTAGAAAACGGACTCGGTACCAGCGAGAGCGAGACCTATGACCGTCGAATTGATCGGAATTATCACGCTACTCGCCGGACTCGTGGGTATCTTCTGTCCATCCGCCTTTATCGTTACGGCCTTCTTTTGCTCAACCCTGCTCGGATCGGCTGCTGCTTTAACTCTTCCAGCGTTGGGTGACACGAATATCCAGCCTGCTCACCTATTGCTCGGATTTATGGCCGCCAAGCTGATTAGCAATGGGGATCAGAAGAGAGTGCTCGCTGCACTCGTGATGGGCCGACCGGGCCTTTGGTTGATGTTGGCTGTCATTTGGAGCGCTATCTCCGCTTACTTTTTGCCAAGACTATTTGCAGGGCAAACGTTTGTGTTCCCGACGCGAACGTCCGGTTACAGTCTGCCGCTTGCGCCTGGGACATCAAACTTGACACAATCAATTTATCTCATCGGTGACTTTGGATGTTTCATCTTACTGTATGCGTACGCAACGACGTGCGGCGGTCGACGAGCAATGGAAAATGCGGCGCTATTGTGCGTCGTGTTGAATCTGGCGTTCGCCGCTCTCGACCTGCTGACCTATTACGCAAATGCAACCGAGCTGATGTCAATTATTCGCAACGCCAACTATGGATTGCTTAATGACACGGAGATGGTGGGGATCAAGCGTATCGTCGGATCGTTCACTGAGGCGTCTTCCTTCGGCGCTGCAACGCTTGGGTACTTCGCCTTCGCAGGCAAGCTCTGGCTCGAGAACATTCGTAGCCCGTTGACATTGGTACTCGCGGGTCTTTCATTTCTTGCTCTGTTGCTTTCCACGTCTTCAACTGCGTATGTCGGGCTGGCCGGCTTCATGATCATTGCCTTCCTTCATGTGGTATTCGACGCGGCGCGGCGGGCTACGACGCGACAAAGCATGTGGCTTCTTGCCACCATGCCGATTGTGGTCCCAATTGTGGTGATCGCCATTGCGCTGAACGAGACGTCGTCTGCCTATGTGAGCGGAATGTTCGACGAGCTCGTGTTCAACAAAATGTCCACCGCCTCGGGCGTCGAGCGATCGTTATGGAACGCGCAGGGGGTGCAAAATTTCGTTGATACGTTTGGAGCTGGGGTCGGGAATGGGAGTATGCGGGCCTCCAGTTTTCCCATTAGTGTCCTCGCGAGCCTGGGTGTCATTGGTGCAGTTACGATGACGCTGTTTCTTGTCTCTGTTTTCTTGAGCCGCTCGACAGGTGAGGATCGCGTCCGGAGTGGATATCGAAAAGCGGCGAAGTACGCCTGCCTCGGATGGCTAGTTGCGGCAACGGTTTCCGGCGCGCTCGTCGATCTCGGTTTGCCATTTTTCGCCTTTGCTGCCTTGGCCTGCTCGCGGAGCATAGAGCCGCTTGGTGCAATGAGCCCTGGACAACGGTCCCACGCCTCCGCTTTGCAAGCTGAAGGCGCGAGATTCAGCACAGTTTCGAGGGTCCGCTAGCTTCGCGCGAAGCTGCTTACTAGATCTTACGCTCTCGCTCAGCGAAATCAGCGCGATGCGTTCTTTTTTACTCTGACTTCCTTGACCAGGAATTCATTTGGTGAGGCGATAGCGTTTAGACGAAAATGCCATCCCCATTGGCCGACGAAGTTGACGTCCGCAATTTTCCATCTCAGCTCTTGCCATTCGTCGCTTTGCGTAACGGTCAAGAAACCGGCGTTGACGTAGCCGCTTTTGGATTCATAATCCAAACTCATGCCAGCCTCTCTCGCCGGTTCTGTGCGCTTAACAACTGCAGTAATCTCCAGTTCGCGGGTACCAAACGGCACAAACTGCGGCGTTACGGCGAAATAGACGTAGTGCCCCTCGGAGCCAGGTTTCGCGAAGTTCGTGCGGCGCCACGACGCGTTACCAATCTCAATCGGGATTGTTGTATCAGGATTGATTTGCCGGAGCCCATTCTCGACGTTGGTAGATTGTAAACGTGCAGTGACCTGATCCGCTACCGCATAGTTATCCCCCCAGAGCGACAGTCGATCCTGATTGGCTGCGGCATTCTGTACCAGTGCGTTTGGAACGTTGAGGACGAACTGAGGCACATCCGTGAGCGTCATCGCCTGACCAGCGGGGAGCAGTGTCGTATTTCCTGACAAGCCGACGACCTGGACGGCAGCATCGAATTTGACTGATGTTGCCGCCGGAGCCCATGCAGCCAATACCGCCTGATCTCTTCCGGAGAACATGAAGCCGTAGCCGCCGGATCCCAACTTCAGCCAGCCGATCCTCGCTGGCTTCGGACCGAGCAGGCTCGTGATCGTCTTCAACGCGTGATATGACGGTCGCAGCGTGAAATCGGCGCGAATAATCCCATGATCAGTTTGATCACCGTAGGTGGGGCCGCGCGCTTCAAACCAGAATACGCGTTGAAAACCTGAAGCGAGCGAGAGCAGATACGCCTTGGCCAACGTCACCGCTTGTCGCATGTCGGCTCGTCTTTGCGGTTTCGTCGGCGCTCGCGCGCCAATCTCCGTGATCCAGAGTGGCATATCGTTCCGCAAGTTGTTTGCAGCGAGCATGTGCCGTAGCGTCGGGACCATCGCGAGGAAATCAACCTCGCCGTTGTTTGCGATCGCGCCCAGTTTCTCGTACGGATGCACGCAAATGTAATCGAAATAGCCGGCCGCTCCGGCCTTGATCGCTGCGTCCAAGAAAGTTACGTCGAAATTGGCGACGCTCATACCGATCTGCGCCGTAGGGTCGATTTTCTTTGCTGCAACGGAAGCTTCTTTGACGAGTTCAGCGTAGAGAGCAGCATTGCCATTTTCGGCGAAGCTTCCGTTAAATTCGTTCCACACCTCCCAATATTTGACATCCTTGTGGTAGCGCGTGACGACAGCGCTGACGTAGTCCCTCCAAAACTGCATATCCTTAATTGGAAACTTTCGTGTTCCTCCATCCGCCGAGGCCCAGGATGCGAGATAGGCGAACACGTGAGTAAGATGAAGCCCGTTCGCCTGAGCATTCGCGACGAGCCGGTCCGTCTCCGCCCAACTAAATTGTCCAGGCGCTGGCTGTATGGCCTGCCATTCATAGAAAGCGCGCAGCCATTGCACGCCGGCCGTTCGAAGCAAGGGATTGAATTTTGGAAAATCAAAGAGCCACTCGGCGCCGGAAGCAATGCCCCAAGGACTGACATCAACCCGCGGATCGTCGGTCGCCCGGATCCTATCGGGGGAGGCTTGGGCATTCGCGGAGGACAAGATCTGAGCTTGCAGGGTCAGGCCGAGCACAAGAAGCGCCAGCAGGCGCATAAGGTGCCGTCGAGTTCTTCGATCTCGGGGTGCCCACGTTACCAAATTGTGGCCATGTGGGGCCGATACGATGCTACGGAAAAGTGTTTCCATAGTGCGCCTCATGCAAAGATACGGCGCGCAGGGGGTCGCCGAATTACGGATATCAGAAATGCGCTGCATTGTCATCTTGGCCGAAGCTGCGAAGCGTTGCCGGCGTGTCCGATCATGATTTTACAATTGCAGCCCTTCGCGCGGCGCTCGAGTAAGCGTTGAGCGCCAGGGCACAATGACTAGAGGGATCCTTGACCTTTCGCCGCTTGGCCATCAACGGCAAATTTCTCACCGCGGGACCGACGGGCGTTCACCGTGTCGCGGAGCAACTTATACATCAATTGGAAGGACGGGATGACGACTTCTCGGACTTGTTTAAAAATCCGCCGACGCTGATAGGACCGCCCAATCTGCACCTTCGTTCATTCGGTTCTTTTGACGTGGAATGTGGTGGCGTATTCCGGGGGCAGCTTTGGGAACAGCTCGATCTGCCAAGGCTGACGCGGCAGGATCTACTCCTGAACCTATGTAACTTGGGGCCAATGGCAAGCGCGGCCGCAATCACGATGGTACATGATGCCCAAGTGTTCGTCACACCCGACTCATACCGGTGGGGATTTGTGAGATGGTACCGCAACATCCTGCCTGTGCTAGGAAGGAGACACGCGCGTATATTGACAGTGTCGGAATTTTCGGCGGATGAGCTCGCGCGCTTCGGCGTTGCTCGGCGCGACCACATTTCGGTGATCCCCAATGGCGTCGACCATCTACTTGATCATACGTCACAGCCGCAAATCCTCGGTAGGCTCGCTCTGGGATCACGACGGTTCGTTGTTGGACTTGCAAACGTTCAACCGCATAAGAATATCGGCTTATTGCTCAAGGCGTTTGCTGCTTCGGAGCTCAGCGGTCTTAAACTCGTGCTGGTAGGAGCTTGTCGCCGGGAGGAGTTCGAGCAGTTAGGTCATGTTGTCTCACCGAACGTTGTTTTCGCCGGCCGCATAACGGATGGCGAGTTGCGTGCGTTGCTTGAGTGGGCCTTGTGTACTGCATGTCCATCGACAACGGAGGGTTTTGGACTGCCGCCCCTGGAAGGGATGACCCTTGGCTGTCCGGCAATTCTCGCGCCTTGCGGTGCGCTTACTGAAGTTGCGGGGGAGGCCGCTATGTTCGCCGCTGCAACGGATCCTAGGCAATGGGTGCACGCTATCCGTAGCCTCGTTGACGAACCTGCGCGCTGGGCCGAGTATTCACAGGCGGGTCGGGCACGTGCGGCCCTTTTTACCTGGAGACGGGCAGGCCAGAAGCTCGTCGAGGTAATTCGGGAAACCGCAACGCGCTTGCTTTCGGAAAGGCATTAGCTTGGAATGTCGACACAGCCGCCAAGCCGAATTGCTGTTGTGATAGCCAGCACCGGGCGATCAAAAGAACTCGGAAGGTGGATGGATCACGTGAGGCGCCAGACACTGCCTCCCTCCAAGCTGGTTTATGCCGTCGTGAAGTCGACGGACTTGCCGGACGACGTCCCAGAGGAAGTCATGGTGATCTGTTCGGAGCCCGGCCTGCCAATCCAGCGCAACGCTGCGCTGAAAGCAGTCATGCACGCCTGTGATATCGTAGCCTTTTTCGATGATGATTTTGTCCCTTCATCATTTTGTATTGAAGGGATCGATAGCTTTTTTCGTTTGTATTCGGATGTGGTAGCGGCGAATGGCACGATTTTAGCTGACGGCATTAATTCTGCTGGAATTGGATTTGGAGAAGCTATCGAGCTGGTGAGCCAGCACGACAAGCGTCCAAGGGGGAAGCCCGTCGTACTAGGCGAACTCGGTGGCCTGTATGGATGCAATATGGTCTATCGCGTGGCCGCCATCGGTGAAGAGCGTTTCGATGAAGAGCTTCCGCTATATGCATGGCAGGAGGATATCGATTTCGCTGCGCGCGTCGGCCGGCGTGGCCGCGTCGTAAAGACCAACGCGTTTTGTGGGGTACATCAAGGAGTCAAGGGCGCGCGGCTCCCTGGCGTACGGCTTGGATATTCGCAGGTCGTGAATCCAATCTACTTGAAGCGCAAGGGAACGCTTTCCGGACCGGAAGCAGCCAAGCTGATCTTCAAGAACATGCTCATGAATCATGCGAGGTGTTGCTTTCCGGAACCGTGGATCGATCGCCTCGGCCGCTGTAAAGGCAATTGGCTCGCCATTTTCGACGTAATCTTGCGCCGTGACCATCCGAAGAACATTTTGGCATTGCGGCGCTAGCCGAAGAAGCATCCGCGAGCGGCAAAAGCCAGCTGCTTGGGCATGGCTGGGTACACGCTGCGAGGCGCCGTTGGCTTTTTCGTCCCGGAGAATTTAGGCGTGCGCAGCCCTGGAGGCGGAAATTGCTGCAAGCATGAGGGCCGAGCGCCACGTTCGTACAGCGCGTTCCAGCGAGAAGCGTCCGATGCTTATACGAAGTCGATCCAGCCGAATCTTGCGCTGTTCCTCGCTTAAGCTGGCAAGGGATTTCATCCCTTGACTGATCTCCGCAACATCGAGGGGATTGACGTAGATCGCCGCATCGCCGGCCACCTCTTCGAGCGCGCCTCCCCGCGCCAGTAGCGGTACGAGGCTATGGCCGATCGCTTCGGCGGCAGGTAGGCCGAAGCCCTCCAGCAAGCTGGGCAGGACGAAGCCGGCAGCATTCTTATAGAGCCACCTCAGTTCTTCGTCGTTCACGTAACCGGGGAGGACAACACCGGACGTCCGACGCGCTAGCTCTAACACGTCTTCGGCTCCCGGTTCGGCGCCACCACAGATGACGTACCCGTAACCATTATCGGCAAGCTTTGAAGCCCTGAACGCCTCGATTGCGCGTAGCTGATTTTTGCGTGCGCCGACGCTTCCGACTGTAAGAAAGAACTTGGTGGGAATATTGCGCACTGGTTGCTCACAACCGCGCTCCATCCCGGTTCGAATCGGAGGGTGGACGATCTCCATCAGAGGAAAGTCCCCACCGCAAAGTCGAACGAAATCCTTGCGCGAGGCGTCGCTAACGAATAGCATCAATGGCTTTGCGGCCTTGATCCTATTGAAGGCGAGCGCATACAGTTGTTCGACTCCCGGGCTATAGAGGTGCGGATGCGTCAAAGGACCCATGTCGTGACACAACACGACATCGTGCGGCTTCACTCGGTAGAGGACGCACTCCCGCGGATCCGTAAAAACCATCGGACGAGGGTGAGAAATAGGCGGCACTATGCGGTAGCTGAAAGGCCTCTGCACCCGGATGTCGACTTCAATGCGGGCTAGTCTGCCAAGGACCCGTGCGACAGTCTTGGGCGGCAAATCGGTGCGCGATACTCTCCAGTAATAGCAGTTTCTGATGAGGTCTCGAGATGCCTCGATCATGTCCCTACAGAAAAAGTATTTCCCTGTGCGGTTGTTAAGCGCCAGCGTGAATTCACAATCCAAGGCGTGAGTGGGATCAGCCACAAAATCCTCGTCGATCGGTCAAGCAGTATAGCTTCTATTTGGAAAATCTAGTCTGATGCGCCTGGAACCGGGCTGACCTCACGCCCTGTTTGGGAGTTCGAACGGTTGCGCGTCTCACGGCTTTTAATCAATGCGCGTGCCATCGCTGCGGTAGATGTTGGCATCAGCTCAGCCCTGGTGACGACACCGTGCATGTGACTGGCAAATCGCGGTTCGCTCGATCCGGGTTCGGCCCTCTTTTCAGCAGTCGCTTGATCAGCTGTTGGATCGCTTGGCGGACGGGACTTTTGATCCGCTATCAGGTCTTGGAGCTTGCACGTGGTGCTCGCTTTCGCCCGAGAGGCAACTCGGTTTGCACGACGCGTCTGATTTATGCTGAGTTCTGGAATATTGTGCACTGCTTCGTTGGAGACTATTGTATCCGAATGTCTCAGCGGCGCAACCGGTTGAATGACGGATGGCGAGCAAAATTGGTTTGGCCGATTTCGTTGGGAGAAGCGCGGCATAACCATTTGCTGCTGTGTTGATAGGCCGTAGCCTCAACGACCGAAACGCCATAGCTGTTGGTCATTGGGTAGTTTGGCGGCGAGCGATGCACTTGTATTTGGAAGTTCCCCGAAGTCCTGTCTGCTGCGAGACAAGGAAATGTAGGTGGTGCAGTCTTCTCAAAAGGTAAGTGGTCGGGCAGCCGCGGGCGCGACGGTCCTCATTGCCTCTCGACTAGTAGCGCGTTGTTTCGATCTGGCGACCATAGTCGTACTTGGACGATTGTTATCGCCGGCGGACTTTGGTCTCGTCGCGATTGCGATGTCAGTTGTTGTGGTTGTCGAGGCTGTGTTGGACTTGCCCATCGGGCAGGCGATCGTTCGGCTTTCAGCACCCACCAAATCCCACTACGATACCGCCTTTACAATCAGTTTCCTGCGCGGGGCAGCGGTGGCGCTCGTTCTGTTCGCCATGGCGTGGCCGTTGGCCCATTTCTATGACGACGAGCGATTGATCGGATTGGTTTGCGTGCTTGCTATCTCGCCGGC
This sequence comes from Bradyrhizobium sp. BRP22, assembly GCF_020194175.1. Classification (GTDB taxonomy): domain Bacteria; phylum Pseudomonadota; class Alphaproteobacteria; order Rhizobiales; family Xanthobacteraceae; genus Bradyrhizobium. The sequence continues at coordinate 60,910 of NZ_JADYVX010000008.1, forward strand.
AGCACGCAGCCTGCTTAGCGCGGGGATGATCGAATTCACGAGGAACTTGGACTTCAAGCGCTTTTCCTTCTGTGAATTCGTCGGCAAGTGCGCAAGCTTTGTTTTTGCGGTCAGTTTTGCTTGGGAGACCAGAAGCTATTGGGCCATAGCGGCAGGCACGGTCGCTTTCCCAGTCGTTGTCGCCATTGTCTCCTACATCGTTGCGCCTTACCGACCTGCGTTTACAGTTCGGGAATGGCGCCTGTTTTCTGGCTTTATCGGCTGGTCAACAGCTGCTCAGACGGTCAACGCGCTCAACTGGCAGATGGACCAACTGATACTCGGCCGTTTGATCAGTCGACCCGAACTCGGCCGGTTCTCGATGGCCGCGAACCTTGCTGCACTTCCAACACAGGTGATTGTTCTGCAGGCTCTCAATCCGCTGATGGTCGCTTTTTCGATGATAAGGGGAAACCACCAGAGATTGACGGCGGCCTATCGGAACAGTGCGGCGACGGTGGTCGCGATCGGACTGCCCATCATGATTGGGATGAGCTTGATGGCTGAACCCATCATTCGCCTCGTCCTCGGTGGACAATGGATCGACGCAGGCTGGATTCTGCGATTGCTCGCTCTTGCCCTGGTGCCTTCGCTGTTCGTCGCGCCCGTTGCGCCATTATCCATGGCGCTTGCCAAACCCAACATTCTGTTTCGGCTTAGCTTGATTGAATTTTGCCTGAAGATGCCGATCATCTTGCTCGGGGTCTACTACTACGGCCTTGCAGGCCTTCTCGCGGTACGTCTGACAATTTCGGTGCTGATGGCCGGATTTTCGATGCTTACGGTCCGCGAACTGATCGGTTTGCCATTGCGTGTTCAGGTGTTCGGTCCGTGGCGCTCAATACTTAGCTGCATCTTTATGTCGCTGACGGTTGTATCCTTTGGCGACTGGCTATCCGGAAGGGAAGATTATGGTTCGTTAGTGGGCGGACTTTCAACCGTCGTTGGTGCCTCCGCGCTGGTCTACATGATTTCTATGCTTCTGCTGTGGCGCGCCACTGGGTGCCCAGATGGGCTTGAATCAAGAGTGGTGGGAGCGGTACATCAGTTTTTGCAGAGCACGCTAAAACCGTCTCAAGAAGTGTGATCGGGAATACGAATATCTAGTCGCGCGAGCGTTCGATCGAGCTTGGAGTGCCCCTTATAGCAACGAGCCCTTTGATCCTAATCCCCGGTTATTTGTCTCGGATCGGCAAAGTAGGCCATATCGATCAATTCCGGATCTGATGCCGTCTTTCTCGCGTAGACCTGATAAATCGGAAGATGTGCTCGACGATGTTGCGGCGGGAATAGATCCACGCATCTATGGCTTGCTTCGGGCTGAGATCGAGTGCTTTGGCATTGGTCCAAAGATAATCGTCCCACATCAGGTAGCCGCCTTGGTTCAGCCGCAGCTGACGATCAGTCAGGCCCCGGCGCTACCCGCCTCATGCGCAGGCGTCATTACAGAAGGGTTTCCCTGATGCGTGAGCGAGGTCGATCTCATCGAAAATAGTTCCAGATGCCAGAGACCAATAGTGTTATCGCGCCTTCCGAAACACCGCTACCAAGTTGGAGTCCAACGGAACGCGGTGTCCGAAATAGGCAGCGCTGATTAACAGTTCAATGCACGAACGTAGTGCGAACTGGATTCTTCGACGGATCTGAATTCCGATACCTCCGATGATAGCTCTCTTTTGGTTACCAACGCGGACGACTTCAAATCCAAGCGGCACGCAAATTTGCGATAGACTGGAGCCGTTGAGATGCATGCGATGGGTTACATCAGAGTTGTAAAGCGGCATGCTGAACGGGCTGTTTCCATTAGGGAAGCGCAAGAGGACATGCCCGCCCACCCTCAGGAGGTGTCCCACCTCTTCAAAAAACTCCCTTATCTCGTCGAGCGAAAAATGTTCCACCACGTCGATCGCTACGACAAGGTCGAAGCTGCCCGCCTCGCTGCGAAAATCGCGAATGCTTCCAGTCTTGACATTATGCCCCCGCGCCTCGGCTTGTTGTACGAGCTCCGGAATAATTTCTCTGCCTCTCACGTCGTAACGTGAGCGTCTGGCGAAATCCAGAAATCGTCCGTCGCCGAAGCCGAGTTCGATGATTTTTGAGCCCGGTTCCAGATGCAGATCAGCCGTTTCCAGCTTGTAGTATAGGTCGTGGGAGGCGTCAGGGGTCTCGGACCAGCCTTGGAACGATCTATACGTGCTATAGTAATCTACCTTCATGCTCGGGAACCCACAGAGATTACGCTATCCGCTGGCGATCCGTCCCCGTGCGTTAGTCGGTCGCAATCCCCAATGGCGCGGTGGCGGAGCCGGTTGTTGCCCAGCGATCCGGTCGTTCCTCGAGTTGTCAGAAGTGAACTCAAACGAGTTTCGCCCTATTAGTTGCGTGATCGAGGAAGTCTTGAAACTGCGCCAAGTCGCCAGCAACGGCGAGACTCTCCCAGTAGGCCAGGGCGCTCGCTTGCGCCGCCTCGAGCTCTGGGTCGTTCCAGAGAATCCGCTCAATATGAGAGCGTGCGATGGGAAACACGCAGCGATCGTATCCTGGCGCCAGCCCTTCCATCGAGTGGCGCGAGGCAAACACCGGCCGTCCGTGACCGAGTGCTTCGACAGCCTTGATTTTGAGGCCAGTACCATCAACAGGTGAGATGGCAGCTTTGGAAGCAGCATAGACCGGCGAAAGATCGTCGACGAAGCCGAGCAATTGGACTTGTGGCCTTCCTTGCGCAAACGCTTGGACGGATGCGTTCTCACCGACCCGACCAACCACCGCGACACGCAGCGATGAGAGCCATGTCTTGTTGTCCTCGAAGAATGCCAGCAGACCGCGGGCGTTCTGGAACATATCGGAACCCACGAAGACAAGGTCGTAAAGGTATCCACTTTTCGGCTTGTCTGCGCGCCGCATCGGTATGACCGACGGATATTGCGGGATGTAGAAAACGTTGGCATCGGCCAAAGCGGCACGAAAAAGGCCAGCCTCGACGGGAGAAATTGCAATTATTGCCGCCGTGCAATTGAGTACGCCGAACTCGCTCCGCATTCTGAGCAGCGAGCGAAAACTGAAGGGTGGAATGGAGTTCTTCTTCGCGACCTGAATGAATTTCATGTCATGCGTTTCGACGATCGGCGCTCGCGGCATGCCATTGAGCTGGGTCAGGCCATCGGCATAGTTCACGATCCAAACCGCTTCGGTTCTTTCGGCCATTAGGGCTTCGTAGTTCGGGCTCGCTCCGCGGATACGTCGTCCGATAATCTTGTTCGCCTTTGACGGAAAAAAAGATGTGAGTGCATTCTTGATGTAGGTCATGCAACCAAGCAACGCTGTTTTCCTGTCCAACACCAATTGGACAGTCGGGAATCTGGCTTTGAACGCGGCTTGAGCGGCGTCGGTCCACGGCTCGGTGGGGTGATTTTCAAAACTGAACAGCGTAATGGAGTAACCGGCATTCAACAGATATTCCAGCAGGGAAGTCACCCTGGCGTGAGCACCATTGTGCAGGTGGATGAACGTTCCATTATAATAGATGACGACCTGCCTGCTCACGGGTTGGTCAACGGCCGAGGTAGGACGGTCGCCATCGTTGACGTCAGGAAATGCCGCCGGATTTCGCGTGTGCATCAACGCTTGCTCGCGGATCGATTTTCGCTCTAGTGACGTGCTCCGAACCAAAATCGCAGGGCGCCTTTAAGGTTACCTCGAAGATTGTCCCGGTGACTGAGACCAAATTCCGCATCTGCACGCGGGCCGCCGAGAGACTCCCGGAGGGCGTTTCGAATCTCCCGAACGATCCGAAGCAACAACCTCCAATCCCTCAATCCGTGCTTTGCATACAGCGCCCCGTTGCCAATATTGTACACGCCCTGCAGCTGGCTTACCACTGCCGGATCCCGCCGGCCATGATGGTGAAACACCACAATTGAAGGATCGTACAAAACCGTCACGCCGCGACGGTGTGCACGGTAGACGAAGTCCGAGTCCTCCGCCGCCCCAATCGGCTGCCCGGCTCCCAAGCGGACGTCGAAACGCCCTACGAGGTCCAAGACCGATCGTGTCATTGTCAGATTGCAGCCGTGTATGAATCCGCCCGGATGTCCGCCAAGAAATTTCTGCAACACTCGATCGGTCTTGATCGTGAAGGGCAGATCGCGTGGATCGCCCAGTTCAACACGACCGCCTCTAAGTGATGGCGTCGCATCTTCGGCGTAGGCTTGTTCGAGCCGCTCGAAATAGTCCGAGGCGAGCGTGCAGTCGTCATCCGTAAAGGCAATTATTTTGCCGGTTGCATGGTCAACCCCGCAGTTCCTGGCCTGACTCAGGCCACGCTGTGCGGCAAACACCACCCTGCAAGGTATTGAAGTTGATCGTTGCCAGTCCCGAAGTAACGCTGCGGTGGCGTCGGTCGATGCGTTGTCTACGACCACCAACTCCACATCGATCGCGGGAGTGGTGGTTGCCGCATGTTCTATGGAATTCAGGCATACTCGCAGGCTTTCGGCCCGATTGTGGGTGCATACGATGATCGATATCTGCGCCATCGACAAAGCCTGCACATCAAGGCATCAAGTCCTAGCAGCCTGCATTATATTGTGCTCGATCTCGCCTATCCACAGCATTCACGGCTGCAAGCGGGAGCGGCATAGCCCAGTCGTAAATCGCCCGCTGAGGGGGCGTTCCTGCGACCTTCGTTCTCGAAGCTCTTCAACCGATTCACGCTATGCGCGGCGCGCGATTGCCGACCATGCTCGTCGCCACCGTCGTCTCGCCAAGTTGAGTTGGACGACCAACCCTATCGGCGGCATGCAACAGGCCCTGTTTGCGTTCTTCGAGCTTTTCATGGGTAGCCACTCCCAGGTCCTTGAGAATTGCCTCATAGCGATAGGCGAGATCGTGCTTGAGGAGCGCATTCGATACGTTTCTGCGCCGAATTGCGTTCATGCGATCCGTCTGCGCTTCCAAACCATGCAGAAAATCGAGGTAGTCGCACCCGCTGGCCGGGGCGGGGATGATCGCGTCTTCCCAATCAAAGAGAAGGGCGTAGTCTGGCGACGTGGGCGCCGAGCCGAACATCACGGTTCCGGCCGCAGCTCCCTCATAGCATCGATAGGTGATCAAATCGTCATCGCCAGCAAGCTCGAGCTCTCTGCTTTGAAACGATCTGACGCCAAAGTTGGCGAAGAATTTCGTTTGCTTCAGAAACTGCGCTCTGGATGAGCAGTGACCCGCGAAGTCCTTGATGAAGGGCACTGAATTGTCGAAGGAATCGAAGACATAGTTTACTGAACCCGATCGCATCTCCCGCAGCATCTGGTCATGCAATGCTGGAAGCCGTCGACCCATTGCATAAACGTCTATTGTGCGCTCGCGATTAATTGACGCCGGCATCATTTCAAGTGCAGGAATGCCGTAAGCGAGATAACGCACCGGCGGCCGCACGAGCGATTGAAAGAACGCTATTGAAGTCCAGGTGCCGCTATAGACGATGTCGAACGAGTTCAGGATGGCAAGGTTATCTTCAAATTGCTTGAGCTCGCCGCCATAAGCCTTCAGCACGACGCAGACGGCCCTCTTAGCCCGTCGGCGCCAGTGCCGAATGCGAGCTATATCCACGAGATCTGGCAATCCGGTGCCGATATATACAAAGAGTTCATAATCCTGCTTCACCTCGACAGGTTCGATGCGATAGCAGGTACCGAGCCCGGTCAGGGACTTGAGACGGCGCTTTACCCTATCGACGCGGATTTGCCCGGAGCTCTTTGGGGTGCTCGGAGCGAGAACATCCACGTCATCGCATTCCGCAAATCCAGCCACCATGTCGTAGCAGCTGGTATCATATACGAAGCGCGTCGCATTGTAATGTGAAGCGATGAGAACGCGGCTTTGGTCCATCTATGCTCCTCGAATAGCAGGCTGCATCCACAACCATTGAGGCACCTTCCAATCGCAGTGGTGCGCGTTCGCGAGAGCGTTGAAAGAGGATAACATAGCAGCGTCAAGTGTGCAGGATCAAATACTTACTTTGCGAGGAAGGCCGGCGGTGGCTTGCTGGCGGCAATTTGCTGATGTTGCCTGGGTTCCTACGTGGCGCCGGCTCCCATTAGCCTGTAGGCCGATGGTTCTGGTTTGACGCAGTTTCTAGATACTCTAAGATCAGAGTGTGATTTCCTGGCCCAGGCCGGCCGACCTTAGAGAAGGGCGGATTGTGAAGATATTGATCACGGGAAACATGGGCTATGTGGGGCCTTCGGTGGCCAAATATTTGCGGAGGTCGCGGCCCGGCGCGATCCTGCACGGCTTCGACAACGCATATTTCGCCCATTGCCTTACGGGCGCTGCGGTCTTCCCGGAGCGCGATCTGGACCAACAGTTTTTTGGCGATGTCCGTACTATCCCCCTTGAAATGACGTCCGGTTACGATGCGGTTGTCCAGCTTGCAGCCGTTTCGAACGATCCGATGGGAAATCAGTTCGAGGATGTGACTATCGATATTAATCAGAACACAACGGTCTCAATCGCAAAGGCGGCCGCCAAGGCCGGCGTCAAGAACTTTGTGTTCGCGTCAAGCTGCAGTGTTTACGGGATCGCCCAGGGACCGCCGCGAAGGGAGACTGATCCGCTTAATCCGATTACGGCATATGCCCGGTCCAAAATTGGTGCTGAGCAGGCGCTGGCAAAAATAGACACCGATATGGTGGTGACCAGTCTTCGCTTTGCGACAGCCTGCGGTATGTCGGACCGTCTCCGGCTTGACTTGGTGCTGAACGATTTCGTGGCCTGCGCGATCAGTCGGGGCGAGATCACTGTGCTTTCTGATGGCTCGCCATGGCGTCCTCTGATTGACGTAGCCGACATGGCTCGCGCCATCGATTGGGCACTTGATCGCCCCGCGGGGAATGGTGGTCGGTGTCTGGCCGTCAATACCGGGTCGGACAATCGTAACTACCAGGTCCGTGACCTCGCCTACGCCGTCGCCGCCGCCAATCCTGGAACGATGGTTTCGATCAACACATCGGCGCCAGCGGACAGTCGCTCCTATCGGGTTGATTTCAGTCTTTACCGCTCGCTCGCTCCCGATCATCAGCCGGTTGTGGATCTAGATCAATCGATCCGGAATTTGATGTCGGGCTTGAAGAGGATGAACTTCAAGGACACGGATTTTCGCTCATCCGAACTGATGCGATTGAAGGTGTTGCAGAGCCACGTCGATAACAATCGGCTGAACCGGGAGCTAGAATGGAATTTGTGAACCGGCGGCTTCGCATCGTGCAAAAATTGCTGGGGGATCCTGCCATGGGAAAAAGGCAAAACAGATGGCGGACAAACAAATGGAGGGTTCTTCGTTTGTCAGCCGGAAATTTTCGATTTCATCGCTGGGATCATCATAACTGGGGATGAGAGCCGATGGCGCGATTGGTTTAGGAGGCAGGCTCGCGAGCTTTCTTCACACCGATATTGGCAGAGTATGGATTCGCTGAGAGCCAAAGTTGTGTTGGAAAATACTTGGGCGAAGGGAAGGTGTGGGATTCATCCTGAAGAATAAAAGACAATCTCGAAGCATGAAGGATCAAGGAAGCATTTGCACGCATGATAGTTGTTGCGAAGCAGCATCAATTTCAGTAGTCTAAAGTAGAACTTACTGGGTTTCTCAAGTCCACCATCTTTAAATTCAACGCGTCTCCGGGCTTATTGAACGACGCCTCAGGTGATTGGCGATGAAGGCAGTGTTTCTTGCGGGGGGATTGGGGACGCGGTTGTCCGAGGAGACCTCGACGCGACCCAAGCCCATGGTCGAGATCGGCGGGAAGCCCATCCTTTGGCATATCATGAAGATATACAGCGCCCATGGCATAAATGATTTCATCGTTTGCCTAGGCCACAAGGGCAATGTCATTAAAGACTATTTTTTCAACTATTTCATGCATTCATCCGATGTGTCTTTCGACCTCAGGAACAATACATATGAAATCCATGGGCGGCGGGCAGAACCCTGGCTTGTCACGCTGATCGATACCGGGGAGAGGAGTGAAACCGGCGGGCGCATCAAGCGCATCCTGCCCTATGTGGCGGACGAAGAAGCCTTTTGCCTAACCTATGGTGACGGCCTGTCGAATGTCGACATCACAGCGACGATAGCGCTTCATAAGCGGGATGGCCGGCTGGTTACGCTCTGCGCAACCCAGCCTTCGGGGCGTTTCGGCAACCTGCGGACAGACGGGGCGTGTGTCGTGTCCTTCCGTGAAAAGCCAGCCAATGAGGGATGGATCAACGGCGGTTTTTTTGTGATGAGCCCCAAGGTCGGCGGATATATCGAAGGGGATATGACCGTCTGGGAGCGCGAACCGCTGGAACGGCTGGCCCAGGAAGGTCAGCTCGGCGCTTACCACCACGACGGTTTCTGGCAACCGATGGACACGTTACGCGATCGCCATTTACTTGAGAGCCTTTGGGCCAGTGGGGAAGCCCCCTGGAAGGTCTGGTAGTCCTCACGAAGCCGCCCGAACGAGGCCGTTCTGCCAAACGAGAAGGTCGCATGATTTTTCACGAAACGACGCTCGCCGGCGCGCATCTCATCGAGCTCGAGAAACGGGGAGACGATCGCGGTTTTTTCGCGCGGTTCTACTGCCAGAGGGAATTCGAGGCTGCCGGCGTCATCGCGAGCTTCGTGCAGGTGAATACTTCCTTCACCGCCCGGCGCGGCACGCTGCGGGGCTTGCACTATCAGCTGCCGCCGGCAGCCGAAGCGAAGGTCGTGCGTTGCATCCAGGGTGCGCTCTATGACGTCATTGCCGATCTGCGCCCGCAATCGCCGACTTACGGACAGTGGTTTGGGGCGGAGCTATCGGCCGAGAACCGACTGACGATGTATGTGCCGCAAGGATTCGCGCATGGCTTCGTCACGCTCACGGACGATGCAGAGACGCTCTATATGGTCAGCGCCTTCTACTCGCCGGAGCATGAGCGCGGCATTCGCTACGACGATCCATGGCTCGGCATCGAGTGGCCGGTTGAGTTGAAGGAACTGTCCGAGAAGGATCAGCGCTGGCCGCGTTTCGATCCCGATTCAACAGATGCGACAAAGCTTCGCGATCTGTCGTAACATGCCGGGCAGGCAGCCTTGCCGGTATGGCGCTGGCCCCCAGCCGTATCCCGGAAGTCAGGTGGAAATGGCAGGCTGATGCTATGATCATTGTCGACCATCTGCTCAAAAAAAGAGAGAGCGAAGGTGCCCCTATTCGCGTTGGCATGGTTGGTGCCGGTTTCCTGGCGCGCGGCATCGCGAACCAGATTGTCAATTCGACCCCGGGCATGAGGCTTGTCGCGATCGCCAACCGGACGCTCGCCAATGCCGAACGCGCCTTTCGGCTGGCAGGGATCGAACATATCGAAACGGTCACGAACGGGCGCGCGCTCGAAGCCGCGATCACGGGGAACCATGCAGCGATCACCGAGAACGCCGAGCTGCTGACCGGCTGCGATCTCATCGATTGTCTGGTCGACGTAACCGGTGCGCTGGAATTCGGTGCCCAACTGACGATGAGCGCGATTGAGAACGGCAGGACGCTCGTCTCCATGAACGCCGAGCTTGATGCGACCGTCGGCCCGATCCTCAAGCGTCACGCCGAGAAGGTCGGCACGTTCCTGACCGGATGCGATGGCGACCAGCCGGGCGTCCAGATGAATCTCTACCGCTTCGTCAGACAGATCGGTCTAACGCCGCTCGTCTGCGGCAATATCAAGGGACTTCAGGATCGTTACCGCACGCCCACCACCCAGGCGGAATTTGCGAAGCGGTGGGGTCAGAATCCCTATATGGTGACGAGTTTCGCCGATGGCACCAAGATCAGCTTTGAACAGGCAATCGTAGCCAATGCGACGGGCATGAGTGTGGCAAAGCGCGGCATGCTTGGCTATGACCATTCCGGCCATGTGGATGAACTCGTGACCCGCTATGACGTCGAAATGCTGCGGGAACGCGGCGGGATAGTGGAGTACGTAGTCGGCTCGCGCCCAAGTCCCGGGGTGTTTGTGCTCGCTACCCATGACGATCCAAAACAGAAGCACTTCCTCAATCTCTACAAGCTCGGGGAGGGACCGCTCTACAGTTTCTATACTCCCTATCACCTGTGCCATTTCGAGGTGCCCATCTCCATCGCCCGCGCCGTCCTTCTGCAGGACCCTGTACTTCAGCCGATTGGAGGGCCGAAGGTGGATGTGATCACGCTCGCCAAGACAGATCTGAAGGCCGGCGACCTTATCGACGGGTTGGGTGGCTATCTCACCTACGGCCAATGTGAAAATTATGCTGTTTCGCGCGCCGAGAAGCTGCTGCCGATGGGGCTGGCAGAGGGTTGCCGGCTGCTCCGCGACGTGCCGAAGGACGCGGTGCTGACCTATGATGATGTTGAGCGCCCCACCGGACGGCTCATCGACGAGCTTCGCTCGGAGCAGGAGGCGGTCTTCCCTGCCTAAAGAAGCTCGCCGTGTCGGGTGATCACCCGAGAAACGCGGCGAAGTTCTTGACCCTCTGCACGTAGTCATGTTGGGTCTTCGGCGCGAACTTGCGGATCGTCATGTCTTCGATCATGCGCCGGCGCAACGGGCTTACTGCCTCGTCGGTCATGGGGATGCTCCTGTCTTGGGTGAAGGTTGCGAACCCCTCATCTCAAGACAGGACGCGCGTTGCGATATCCTCTTGGCTCCGCCGCCAGCCGCTGGCGCCTACCGCGCGAGCGGTTTAGTCCATTGACTCCAAGCGGAATTTTTTTGCTTTCGCTGAGTTGGGTCACCGCCGCAACTGTACCCGTAGCGAGTCTTGCTTTAATGCGCTCTCATCGGCTGCGATGGATCGCCGCATTGTATGCATCTCGAAGATTTGCATCATCATCTCAGAAACATGGACCTGGTGAAATTCCAGGTGGTGCTTCTGGCCGCCCATCCGCCAGATAACGTCGCAGCCTCGACACACACTCTTTTCTGTTGTACGGGTAACGGTGAAATCACCGCTTCTCTGAACATTTAGGAACCGGGCTGTTTGAAAGCTGCTTCGATGAGGGTTTGGCGTCCGCCAGCCGGTGATCAGCGTGCCAGAGGGAACGAGGAAGCTGCGCAGGCCAGGCAGACTGATGCAAACTGCGATGTTTAATTGCCGTTTTCCCATTGAAAGCCGTCAAAGGAGCTAGGCAATGAGTGTGCGTTGGCAGGACAAGTCGGTCTTAGTCTACTCCGCCACGTCGCGGGCATAGACAACATGTCATCTGCGCGCAAGGTGTTGGTGGGGCTACTCGATCAGACAGGCGCCGGTAAGCCTTTGCGTCAGTTGCGACGTTGGCGCCAAGGGCGGCGCAAGGACTGGACCCCGCTTGTTCCGCCAGAACAATTTGCGGCGTATTGCGGGGTGGCAATCGATGAACTAGGAAAACACGGCCATGAGTTTGGAGATTATCTGGAATTCGGGGTTAGCCGCGGGACCTCATTTGCCGCAATGCACGATGTGTTGGCCAAAAAAGAACTGAACACTGTCCGGCTTTTCGGTTTCGATTCTTTCGAAGGCTTGCCGCCCGAAGCCGAACGGGAGGGCTGGAAGCCGGGCGACTTCTACTCCAGCATTTCTGCCACGCGGAAGTATTTGAACGAGCGGGGGATCGACTGGACTCGGTCAACTCTCATCAAGGGGTGGTTTAAGGACACCCTGAACGACGAGACTATCCAGCAGTATAATATCGAACGCGCCAGTCTAATTATGGTCGATTGCGATATCTATTCGGCGAGCCGAGCCGCCTTGTGGTTCAGCGAGAGTCTCATCGGCGACCACGCAATCATTTTCTTCGATGATTGGGGCTCGGGACCACAGAAGAACCGAATAGGTCAGATCGAAGCTTTTGATGAGTTTCTCGGTGCCTTCCCACATCTGAAAGCGGATCCGATGCCATCCTATTCCGAGAATGCACGAGTATTTCTGGTCTCACGAATTTTGGATTAGCTCGCCGACGTGCACGTGCGATCTAGGGTCTGGACTCAATTGATCCACCAGGTCAGGGCAGCAGCGAGGAGGATTGTGGAGAGGAAGATATCGGCCCGCTTGTCATAGCGAGTTGCGATGCGTCGGAAATCCTTGAGGCGGCAGAACATCCTCTCGATGACATTGCGTCCCTTGTAGGCGGTTTTGTCGTGGCGGTAAGGATGCTTGCGGGTGGGGTTTGATGGGATAACAGCCTTGATCCGCCGTCCGGCATGGATCTCCCTCAGACTCCTGGCGTCATAAGCGCGATCGGCGAGAAGCCGCTTGGGCTGATGCCCCATCGCCAGCAGGCTGCGCGCCCCCCTCGAGATCGTGGAGGTTCCCGGCCGTGATTAACAAGGCGCGCGCTCGCGTGTCGGGTGATCGCCCGAGAAACGCGGCGAAGTTCTTGACCCTCTGCACGTAGTCATGTTGGGTCTTCGGCGCGAACTTGCGGATCGTCATGTCTTCGATCATGCGCCGGCGCAACGGGCTTACTGCCTCGTCGGTCATGGGGATGCTCCTGTCTTGGGTGAAGGTTGCGAACCCCTCATCTCAAGATAGGACGCGCGTTGCGCTATCCTCTTGGCTCCGCCGCCAGCCGCTGGCGCCTACCGCGCGAGCGGTTTAGTCCTCTGGCCCTTCTCGGACCTCATGCAATGTCGGCTCCTACGCCGCTGTTGGGGGTAAGCGGACATCGCGGATTTATGAGTACACGCCCTAATTCGCGTCGAGTGGAAGCTGGGTTAGCTCGGAGATGGGTGTGCGATAATCAGGATGAGCGAACAGATGGGCCACGAAAATCTGTTCGTGCCACGCTTGCGGAATGCGCCTGCCTGAGAACCGTAATCCGCTGACAGGCGCGATTTTGATATCGTGGTGCTGCGCGTTGAACTCCTTGATGGCGAGCAATTCGCCGGTGAATTCGTTGTAGGCCCAATCAATGTCACCGACCATATCATCGAAGTAGCAGGCGACTCGCGGCAACAGATATCGATGGTTAGCCTCAAAGATCTTTAGCGCCGTGACCGTCGATGAATAGTAGTCAAGATCGAAGGCTATAAAACCAATCGGCGGAGGCTTCTCTCGCTCGGTAAAGTCTTGCAAGGTTTCCGCAACATCGCCGAGGAGTAGTCTGGCTATTTTGAGCCGCCCGCTCAATTTGGGGATGTCCATGGCAAAATAGCCGGATTGCCAGAGATAAGGTAAGTCGCGGTAGTCTACCGGCGCTGGCATGCCCTTTCCGGTATCGAAGCCGAAGACCACGATCTCCACTCCGGTCTCAGCGCGGACGGCCTCGGCATGTTGCTCCATCGCTATCAGCCCCGCACCGCCGGCGACGCCGAACTCGATACACGAGATGCGGGAATGCTGGAGTTTGCGTGCCAGGATCGCCGCATGCAGCATGCAGTGTCCGTAATGTGCGCGCTCCACCAAGCCGTAATCGAGCTTGCGTTGGTAGGATTTTACAATCCCGTATCGTCGGTCCAGTGCTCGGAGGAGCAGATAGCGGGTAGGTATCGGGTCTTGCAGGAACAGCTTACGCCGAACCAATCCGCGCAATGCGCTGGCCAGATTTTTGCTGGGGAATCGCATTTATCCCTCGGCAATGTAAGAAGATGGGTGTTGAGTAAGTGTCGCCGTTTGCAGTTCTGGTTGTTGGCTGAGTCCTCGCAGCTGAGCATGCAAAGCCCAACGTCGTCCGCCACACAGTCCGGTACCCTTCAACAAGCCGCATCACCTGTCTGACTGGATCCCTCCCAAGGCGGAAAGCGGGCGCGCCAGACACCATGCTTTGGCCTTCGTATTCCCGTTCACCCGATCGCTCCTCAATCCGGTGTCTCAACGGGAGGACGCAGAACGAGCAGCGAAGTGGTGGTGAAAACCGTGATGGTTCCTTTCTCGCCATTGTTACAAGAGTCCGAAGAAGCCGAAGTCAGGTCCGTCCTAAGATCACAGCCGCAAACTTTTGCATCGTAGCGCGCGGAAGCTTGTGGAGGAGAGGTTTAAAGGCAATCTGTGAGTACGACGCGATCGGCTCGTATCGGTCGGGATGCACGATGTTGCACGGCAGTTGAGTAATGCCGTTGACTTCTATGTAGTCGCCAACGCGAGCGATGAGATCGCGACGATCATGGTTCACGTAAAGTAGCATGTTTTGTTTGTACCAAACCGCAACATCGGTCCGGTTCCAAAGCTGCGATCTAAAAATATCGAATAAGTCGAAGCCCTCACCTGCGAAGAGATCCGCCCAATAAGATTGCCACCGCTCGTTTACATGCCGAAATCCGCCCTGAAACGGAATGGCCGCACCAAAGAGAACCACATCGCTGTGGCGGACCATGTTCTGCACGAACACTTTCGAGAACTGCGGCTCGACGTGTTCGGCGACCTCAAGGCTCACTGCCAATGAAAACTTGTGTTGAAGGTCGAACGGCTGTGAAAGATCCCGAATGCTAAAGTTGGTCGGCTCTATCTGAAGCTTCGCTGCATCGGTCCATGGACCGTCAATGCCAGCGATCACCGCTACCCCGCATTCCTTGAACGATACAAGCCATCGCCCATCACCGCAGCCCACGTCGAGTACGGACTCGAGTCCAAAGAGCGAATGCAGAACTGGAGCAACAAAACTGGCCGACGACAGCGTGAGATCGCCATGGGACTGGTGCCAGGAAAAGTCGTACATCCTTCACCTCCACCGACGGTTTGGCACCGCAGTCTAGCCCAATTCCTGGCAGGGGGGATAGCTTGCCGAGAATATGGTGGTGCACCAGCAAACCTGTTCCAAGCGATAGACGTCCAACCATGAGCTTTGATTGTCAATCCATTCTTGCCGCCTCACTTGGCGAAATTCGCGGTTGTTGTCCAACCGCTCTCCCGATGTTCAATGCAGGAACGGCGAGCGGCACGGTTTGCGGGCCAGCGAGCGGAGCGAGCGCCATGTCCCCTTCGGCGGGGCAGGGCATCTTAAAGGAGGCAAAATTTGATCTGGGAACGTACGATACTCCGGTTTTCTAAAATGGTCGGAGCACCTTACGAGACTTGAAGCTCGGTTTGACAAGGGGTACCCCGGAAGCGCAAGATCGCGAGCGACGAAGACCAGAATGACGATCCTCGCATCGTTGTTCTATCAGGTTGTGCGACTAACGAAAGTTGCGGGCGCTCGCCTTCAGCGAGGAGCGCTGTGGACGAATATTGAATCCGCGGTGACTACGTGTCGCCTGGCGCGTCGGCGAAGCGCTTGCTGCATTCGGAAGTCTGGCATGCAACCTGGGACCGATAGCATTGAAGACAGGAGAACCTGGACAATCAACGGTCGATTCGTAACTCAGCGCGTCACGGGTGTTCAACGCTACGCGTACGAGATTGTACGGGCGCTCAATGATTTGCTTGCGCAAGATCCACATGTCGCCGCACGACTGGCGTTACGGTTGGTACTGCCGCCTGCCGTGGAATCTGAACCCGAACTTTCAGATATCACCATTTGCCGCACTGGCTTCGGATCGGGCCACGCCTGGGATCAGCTCGTTTTGCCGCTGTACGGGGGAGCGGAGGTACTGAGCCTCGGAAATTTCGGTCCGCTTCTCGCACGAAATCACATCGTGTGCATTCACGATGCGAACGTCTTTATTGAGCCGGAAAGCTATTCTCGCACCTTTGGTCTTGCCTATCGAAGCGTGATGCCACTGGTGGGCAAGCGCGCGAGAAGGGTCGCCACCGTATCGCAGTTTTCGGCCGATATGCTTGTCAAGTACAGTGTCTGCCGGCGAGAACAGATCTTCATCGCTCCCAACGGCCATGAACACGCACTGCGATGGAACGCGAGCCGCGCCAGAGCGGAAATCCACAATCTCAAACATCCGTATGTCCTCCTGCTTGGCAGCACAGCCAAGCACAAGAACCTCGACGTTATTCTTCAGCAGGCAGAAAGGTTGGAAGCGGCGGGAATCAATATCATCGTTGCCGGAGGCGCGTTCAGCATTTTTTCTTTGGGCGCGATCGACCTGAACCGATCAAATGTTCATTGTGTTGGCTACGCCGGCGAGGACGATTTGGCTGCTTTGTATGAGGGGGCACTTTGTCTGGCTTTTCCGTCCAGGACAGAAGGCTTCGGACTTCCACCACTGGAAGCGATGGCGAGAGGTTGTCCGGTCGTTTCGTCCAGTGTGGCAAGTCTGGTCGAAGTAGGGGGCGATGTGGCTCTGTACGCCGACCCAGATGATGGTGACCGCTGGGTAGAGACAATCGTCGCTCTCTCGCAAAACGAAAGTCTTCGCGCGACAATGTCGGATAAGGGTCGAAGCAGGGCAAGGCTGTTTTCATGGAGGCGTAGCGCACAAGTCTATCTTGACGAAATCGAGCGCCTTTTGCCCAAGTAGATTGCAAGGCGATGGCTCGCGCTCCAGGCGCGGTGTCATATCGCCTTTAGGACTAGCCTTGCTCGACGGCCTTATCCAGCTTGAAGTTCACTCTCGCCCGCGACGGAGGCCAGTGCGCGAAGCGCAGCCACATGATGGCGGTGCCACCTAGGCTTGATCGTCAATTCTAAGCGATAAAATGCCAGACTAGCCACAAAATGCCGGACCACAATGCGATGCCAATCGCGAGAGCTCGAATCCATGGCCAAGGCGACGAGTATCTTAACGGCGACCCCGCAGGCGTAGCGCTCTCTGCCGTGAAAGCTTGGGTAGTGACCCTATCCTCATCGGAGCTGGTATCACGATACCTATGCTCGGACTTCACCATGTCTCGTCTGCCTTACCGCCACCGCTTTCGTATTTGTGTTGTTCTCTAAATGTTCTTACTGTCACCACACTTTAGCCGAAATTGAGAAAGGATGAGATGGTTTCTTGTGCATTCACAATTAAATTTCCTCTGTTGGCGCCCGGCAGCAACTGGTTCGGAAATGCCTCTGCTCTGTCGGGCGCTGCGAGAACTCCCGCAGCAGGTTTGCTCCGGGATGACACCATGATCTGGGACAGGCTCTGCGCCATGCGACGGTCTTCAAGCCACAGCGGGATCGTTTCGTGCGCTTGGAGTTAACGTGACACGAGCCGCTAGCGAAGCGATCCGCCTGCGCACCGTTGAGCGAGTTGATGGCTGATCGTACGCGCGCATCATTGGGCTGCAGGGACTTCGAATAGCAGATCGCGACCGATGCTGTGCAGTAACTCTGCTTGTATCGAGGAGCTGGGGTGCGTCGACGTACCTGACTGATCCGGCGCGTGATCAACGGTGACCCGGCCGGCGACAGCGCGGGATGCCACACGAGGGATCGGCTGATTTGCTCGCGGCCGGATCATCGAACTTGCTGTATTGCTCCATCCGCTCAAGCCTGATCAGTGAGATGCGGTTTGACAACCGTGCCTACTGGACATGACCCGGCAGCTGCTTTGAAAGTGTAACCCACTTCTGCCTCACGATCTAGGTCCGGCGACCGTCAAATTGCGCGAGGTTGCAATGCCGAAATATTCGCATACCGGTTGTTCTTGTTGACGCCTACCTTCTCACGCGCTCCGTCAGCTGCAGGAACGACGCCGTCCATCGTAGCCCGTGTACGTTCGGGATGATGGGTCGTAGGTTCTGTTCTGAGTGCAGTCGCCCGACTTCTTGGTGCGGAGGGATGACTTGTTTGGCGGCGGAACTGATCCAGTTGATTTCTGGTCTGGCGCCTCGCCGGGGGCAGCGTTGTCAGGTGGTTTTGCGGCGTTCTTGTCTTCAGAATTCTGCCCTGCCGCCGCCGCGCGATGCCGTTCAATAAGCTCCTTGCATTGGATGGGGAAAACGATCTCTCCAGAGGCAGTTAGACCGATCGGCATGCAGCCGCCAGGTGGCACATCTTCAACGACCGGGCGTGGAGCATTGTTCTCCTGCGCCATGCTAAGCGTCTGAGCAAGAGCTGCGGCGCTCACAATTGCGATGGTTGCCATCAGTAGGCGTTTCATTGGAAAACTCGCTCAATGCTCTGACGAGCAATCCGGTCGAACCAAGTGGCTCAAAAATTGCCTTATTTGGATACCGGAAATACGGTGGAACTGAGGAGAATGACAGATAAGACTACCCGGCTGCTGTCGCGCCAGACGAATGTTCGTCTCTCTGCAACGGCAAGCCGAACGATCGGCTTCAATCGAAAGCTGACGGCACGCAAAAATGTTCAGATGGGAGATTTCAATTTCAACGAATCTGACCCAATGTGCAAATCGTTCGTTGAGGTGATCGTCGATATCTCCAGCCGACGAACGGACCGAAATTTGCCACTGGCGATTTCTGCGACAGGAACCTGTTCCAGCACACTTTCAATCAACCTAACATCGACGCGGTCTTTCGTTGGCTCCTAGCGCAGGTTGCGCTGATCCCACGCTCATGCTCTCCACTCCGCCGATAGAGTCTCGGTCTGCTGTAACACGCTTTGGACCGCATTCCTCCTGCAAGTCGGGCGGATACCTACCGATTACAACGGTTTCGTAGCTTCCATCGTGATAGTCTCGAGCTTGAGGAAGCCTACCGGCATCCGGGTCTCGTTTTCAAGGCCTGACAGTTCATCATGGTCGCTGATATTCAAGCTGCAACGCTTGATGTTTGAGAATCGAGCAGAGCCGAGGGACCGCGATAGCGACTTCTCGTCGTAGATAAACTGATGGCCCCAATCTCGAACGAAATTATTGACTACATACGAGCCGCTGGCGTCCGGAGCCCACTTCACGAAGTTATCAGTTGACCACTTGATGTAGGCCTTTTGCAGGTCCGATTTCTCGCCTTGGTAAAGCCCGACGACGAAATTGAGATCTGGCGTCGAGACACGAATTGTTCCGCCTGGCTTGAGAACGCGGTAACATTCTTCAAGCATCATCTGTCCCGCTGTGTACGGGATATGCTCGATCATGTGTTCGCTAAAGACAAAATGGAAGGTGTTTGAGGGAAGCGGGAAAACGGAGGTTGCATCGAGATGCAAAACGTCCGCTGCTGACGGGAAAAGATCGGAATTCAGCCAGCCGGGTAGTTTGTTGGATCCGCAACCCAGTTGAAGTTTTCGGACAGGGCTTGACGCCAGATGCCTCTCGATCAGGGCACGATCTGTTCGACCGAATCCGCGCTTAATGTTCCATTTTGTTCGTCGAACTGCGTCCAGCAATCCAACGTGATCAAGTGCTCCTTTGACCCGATTCTTCATCGCAAAGCCTCCGACTGATTGCATTGCAACAGTGGTTTGCCCACGACGCTCGGAACGGCCTAGACCCCTTGTGTTAGAGCGTCTCCAGCCAAAACGAGCCGCCGGCCACATGGCTCATGTGAGGAGTAACCAGTGCATCGGCCTTCGGGCGAAGAACTGGATCAAGGCACGCGAAACAGTTAGGAAGCAGGGTTCGAAACGGCGGCTCTTTGGCGAGCAACATCGCGGCCAAGAGATACTGCTCTGAGTATAGCCGAGTATGCCATTCCGGCGGGTAGTCCGCGGGTAAGACAATATCATGGATTTGTACCGTTACGCCGCTCGGGAGGTTCGGGAGGATTTCCAAAAAGAAAACCGTGACGTCTGAGTTTTGGAAAACACGATGTGATCCATCGAAGAAAAGAATATCGCCAGATCCGATCTCATCCAGCACTATCGAACTGCATTCTTCGAATGGCTTTCTGATGAGCTTGTCACATATTCCATCGATTTCGGCGCGCGGATGCGGATCGATGGCGATGACATCTGTCTCGATATTCGCCCTATCGATCGCAAATCGGGCGAACTTAGTAGAGTTTCCAGATCCGATCTCCAGGTAGCGCTTTGGCACCTTTAAATGAAGCATGCCCACGAGCGCGCAGGCATCTAAGCTTGAAAAGAAGTTGTTATCCCACGAGGGCATACCGGCATCCGCTGTTCCGGCCGGCACTTCGTCGAGAATGAACTTGGCCGACAACATCTGTTCCAGAAGAGCAGAAAATTGACCGCGCTGGCCACAAAATAACGCTTCGAGTTTGGCGTGAGGGGGCTTCCCATATCCCCATCGCGATCTCGGGGAGACGGGATAGTAGGAGTCCGCCGTATGGCTCCAATGCCATCCGCCCGGCTTGCGAGGGAAAACATCGATGCCGATCATGTTCGCGGCGCGGCGAACTACCTTAGAGATCATTCGAAAAAACTCGCTTCACTCTAGAGATGCATCTAAGCACACGCCGCGCACGTTGGTCTAGTCGCTGCGCTTCATTCCCCGGCTCCCCCTCGCTCAGGGCGGCAGGCTGTGGTCTGAGTCCCTTGTTAGTGATGGGCAGAGTCCCGGATTGATTTGAGCCCATTTGGCTCGGTGAAGCAACGGAACGGGGGCGGAGACGCCGGTTCAGCGCAGCGTCCCGTCCCGTTGGATGTCGGGGGCACCGCCATCGGCGTAAGCGGCCGGCGTGAGATTGCCAGGGTCGCTGTGCGTCTTCTAGAGCCGAGGTGCCATCGACTCCAATCGCCGAACATGCTGACCTCATAGGCGATCTGAAGGTGAGCAACGGCCTCGCGCTTGGCGGCGTGCGTCACCACTTTTTGATGCGACATCCTTGAGCATGGCGTTGTCAGACCTGCGATTGCTATACGCCAGCTTGCGCGTTCGCTCTAAGGCATTACCATCCCGCTACGCCGAAACTGGCACACATCCGTAGCGGATTGCATCGTTGTCAATACTCGAGTTAGTGGCCTCTATCGAATGCCTCTCAAACGTTTTGCTAAATCTACTTATTCAATGCATCCTTTAGGCGGGCTGGATCGATACGGGTTACAATGACCGACTGATCGGGACGGCCGTTGAAACTTGCGAAGTAGAACCGGCCCGCGGGATCCCACGCGTCATAACCTGTGTGAATGTGGAGATCGCGCAGCGCAGGGCCTAGCTTTGCTAAAGTGCACAGCCGCTCCGTCTTTCCCGTCGTTAGATCAAACTCATACAGTGATGTGAAATCGCTTGGCTGCGGCGATGAACTGGTGGCGGCGTAAACTTTGCTCATGTCGCGCGTGACATCGAACATCCATATATATTTGAGCTGTTGACCAGTCTCAATCTGGCCAAGATACGACCAGGAAGGTCCCTCGTCATCGAAGCGGTAAACATGGCCTTTATCGTCCGAGAAGATGCATTGCTTTCCGTTCGCCAGGCATTCACCGACCTCCAAGGCCTGTTCCTCCTGCAGGATCCAGTCTTTTCGTTCGCCGAATCCAGTTTCCGGATCGTAGTAATGGACGTGCCCGTAAACAGATGGGTTTTTTGAGCTGCTCGCTGTGAAGTAAAGACGCCCTCCGGAATCTACCCACATTATTCGTCCAGTATAGGCGTATGGTTGGTCGAATGAGCTCGGTCTGCCTAGAACATCCGTTCGGCCACGACCTATGTCGTAGCGGTAGATTTCGCCGGTAGGGACACTCGCGCCGTAGATGATGTTTCGCACGGGGTCAGGGGCGATCGTCACTACATTTCCGTGGGTCACCGCGACACCACCGGGTTCCGAGGCGCTCAGGTCGGTGAAAGTGTTTAGGACTGGATCGTGGGCATACCAGTGGAAGCCACGTCGAGTGAGATATGCATCATCCAGAGTCGAGCGATCCATGGTTGCAACGTAGATCTTGCCTCGGTGCCAGAGCGGTCGCGTATGGAATTTCTGGGCTGTCTCGCCCGGCATCCAATTGTGAACGAGCTCGGAGGCCGACCGAGCATCGCCCACGAACTGAAGCTTACCTACTCGCCAATCCAGGCGGTATAGAGCCGCATTTGTCACATGATCCATCGCGGCCACGTATATATCGCCGTCGGGCGACGAACCGGTGGCGTGCCAACTCTGTGTCGGCCGAAGCCCGTTGGGCGTGTCAGGTAAGGTCCACTGCCAAACCCCGTCCAGCGCGCCCGCCCTGCCGAGCTCAGCTTCTGTTGTTTGAGAAGGGGTTCGTCGGAAGTCGGCGGCATCAGCGTCGATAAGAGCAACCCAGCCAAGCAAGATAAGAGCAAGCCGACGCATCATGACCTCCCTAATCGGTCGACATTCAAATATACATCCCCGAAATGCAGATGGGGCTAACAGAACCTTCGAGATCAAGATTGCCGAAACGATCCTGTTCTTAACATTGCAACGCCGTTCCGCATAGCATCAGATCGTCTGTCTCACGCGATGCAGAGGCGCTTGGACCTGGCCGCTGAGTGGGAGGGCTCAAGAAGAGGTTCTCTTGTCAGCCAAGTAATAATTTTATTCCCCTGCGCGACAACAGCCTAGCTTACCCGCGCTGATATCCAAGCTTAGCCGTTGTCTTTCCTTTGCCGAGCTGCAAGCTGATGCGACATGAATACGAAGCACCCGAAGGTCCACACTCACAGCAGAAAGAATAGCGCGCGGATTGGCTCTTTGAAGCCCCAGTGCTCTTAACCGTCATCGAGTGACTGGCCACTATCCATTGAAGCATACCCTGCGGATGACGAGGCGAGCTACAGGTGATCATTTGAGGCAAAGTCTGATTGGAAGGGTACCCTCACGACCACAGTCCAAGCCGCGATATGACTCGGACGGAATCCCCTTGTAATTACACCTGCTTCCGTCAAGCTCCAGGGTCGCCATGACACGAGGTGACGATTTGACGGAACGTCGGCTCATGCCGGACGTCTTTTTAGAGGGGACGGAATCTTCGCGAGGAGCGGAAGAGTCGCCATTTCTGACGCCACCATACAACATCATGCTCAACTTGAGCATCGTGATCAATCCCTAACGGTTAGGCTCTGATACTTTCGTCGTAGTTCGCTACGGCACTAAGTTCGCTGATCACGTTACCTTTCAGCCCTGAAGCTGACACCAAGTTTAAGCATCGCGAGCACTGGGCGAAAGTTTTTGCACCGGCGCCACTGCAATTTTTAAGTGAAGTTGACGCGCCCCTGCGCAAAGAAGCGAGAGGCTTCATCAAGTCGTCGATATAGTGAAAGCACGATCTTAGCGAAGGCTAATGGATTATTCTTTACTAGAGACCTCACCGTTTCAGTATTCCGGATTTGACGTGTCTCGGCGCGAGTGGCAGCGGCCTGATTGATGTATTCAGACGCAGGAGCGTTCTCGGAAAACTCTTCCGCAGCCATGACCAGATATCGTTTCTTCGACAGAAAAGAATGAAGCGTGTTGTATAGTTCCCGAAGCGGCGCGCGATTATTTAGGAAAGATAGAATAATTGACTCCGTCTCTGCAAATGTCTCCGAGTCACCACTCACATCAACATATCCGGGTGACTCATATTTGATCTTGTCCATACGCAGGCGTTCGTTACGTGGTACAATAGCAGGGAGAGCGGTATAGAAGTGCACATAGCTAAACCCGCCCTTGAATGGTGTGTGGACGAATGTCTGCTTGATTGTCTTTTTCTTTTCGATCTCAACGCTTTCATCTGCGAACGCGTGAACAGCGGAAAGGAAGTAGTAGACGTCAGAATAGAGACTGTAAAATTGGCCAAAGTCCGGCATATCCCACTCGCCATCAACCACTAGCGACTGAATATGAGTCGGGCCGACCGTATCCTCCTCGTCGTCTGTATGACTGCTTGAGAAGAACCTAGGAGATGGCAGGTACTGTTCTGGCACATGGTCCTCGAAAGGCTCCATCATCACTTTGTTGTCGACCATCTTCATCAAATCGAAGGTGTAAATGGAGCGGATCGGGTAAGTGAACAGATATCTCAGATCAACATGGCCGTCCCTGTATGCCTCCATTTCGCGCGATGACACGGTAGTGGCGATGAACCACGCCTCGTCTGGCGGCGAGGGAATGGCCAGCGCGACGACATGCGTCTTGAACGTCTTCATGAGAATTAGATGCGGCTCGTCCATGTACACCAATGTGCGGACGTATGTCGCTGATCGCCGATGAGCCATCCTGCACCTTCTCAACCTTTACGATGGCTACGGTTGGATCGAAACTCTGTGAAAGCCAGAGATCGACATGCTAACTCTTCTTGCTTATGAGAGCCTTTCCGTCATCGGGCTCAATCACTAACAGTGCAAGATGTGGGTTCCTTATTCGCTCGGTAACTTACCTGCGATATCTACAGCTTGGTCGCGCTCTAAGGACAGGGAGCACTCGCACGCATCTGCGGTCGGGCGGAGTGGCACTCCTAGGGCCGCCTGCGACCAGAAATCCTTAATTGTTGGCTTATCACAGCTGACCACCCGATAGGCGCCCTCAAGCTCCATGCCCTTAGCTTTCGCCGGTGGGCATTGCGGTGGCAAATCTTCCAGAAAGACCATTTCGTTCGCTAAGTCCCGGCCCAATGCACTGGACCTAATTTAGGCTGAGGACGTGAAATAACTTCAGTCGGGGGAAGCCATATCCACTGCAGCTATCGCCCCCTTTAGACCTTCGACGTAGCTATGGCTTTACGACATGTTTCCGGAAAGACCGCGTAATCTGCAAGGCTCGGTATACTTTTCGTCGTGTCGGTGGTTGCCCCTCCAGGTTGAATCTGCGCAGGCCATATGGATTGCGCATGAATCGCCGCCGTTTGTACAAGCCGAGATCGCGGACCGCTGCGAGGTGATCGCTCTTGATGTCCGGGACGATTCATTCCGACGACGAGAAAACCTGTTGCGGGTTCAATACAGGTTGAACGATCTGTTTGTCGGAATAGCCATTGATTTTCCTGGCAAATCATACGCCTCTTAATCAGCGGGTCCCAGGTTCGAGCCCTGGTGCGCCCACCATATAAAAGGCCTTCTTCAAGAAATTAGGGGAACGATGGCCGAGAACAAAACGAGTCTCGTGCGACGCGGTCGTACGTCGTGCGGCTGGATTGCTGTACGACTTCTCCTTTGTTTGTGTATCTTCACCCCATTCGGTACAGCGCGTAGATCTGACGGTACAGGTCGATTCCATGCTCGTCGTAGAATAGGATACTAGGGCGAAAAAACGGACAATCGCCTCGGGTGCAGTTTTCTGCAGAACCAGAATCGGATGGTTCGGGTCGGGCGTTCGAGCGGCCATCAGAAGTATGAAAAGGTAGTCCGTGGCGTGGCTTCGTAGCGGATCCAACCTTCCCGACGGCGAGGTTAACCGTCAAAGCTCGGCGGCAGGAGCTCGGCCGCGCGATGGCAGGCGACGTAGTGATTTGTCCCGATTGATTCCTGCAGCGGCAAGCTTTTGCGGCATTGGTCGACGGCCGATGGACAGCGCTGGGCGAACCGGCAGCCTGGTGGCGGGTCGACCGGGCTCGGCGGATCGCCCTTGACGAGATAGTGTTGCTTCAGCGCCTCCCGGGTCGGGCCGGGCGGGGCGGCGGCCGCAATGAGCGACCACGTGTAGGGGTGGCGCGGTTCGGCAAAGATGGTTGCGGCAGGCGCCTGTTCGACGATCTTGCCAAGATACATCACCGCAATCTCATCGCAGAATTGCTGGATCACGCCGAGATCATGCGAGATGAAGATATAGGTCAGCTGCCGTTCGCGCTGCAGCCGCTTCAGCAGGTTGAGGATCTGAGCCTGGATGGCGACGTCGAGTGCGGATACTGCTTCATCGCAGACGATCAGATCGGGTTCCGGTGCGAGCGCGCGGGCGATGCACAGCCGTTGGCGCTGGCCGCCCGAGAATTGGTGAGGGAAGAGATTGGCCGCGTTCGGCGGAAGCCCGACCTCGGCAAGCAGCCTGCGCACCCGCTCGTCGCGTTCGCCGGGCGTGCCGATTCCCAACAGATCGAGTGGCTCGCGGATTTGCTCGCCGGCGCGCCGTCGTGGATTAAGCGCGGAGAATGGATCCTGGAACACGATCTGCAGATGCTTGCGCACCTCGCGCAGGCCTTTACCCGTCAAGTCCAGGATGTTTCGTTCGCCGAATACGATCTGGCCGGAGGTCGCGGGAACGAGCCTCATGATCGCTTGCGCCGTCGTGGACTTTCCGGAACCGCTCTCGCCGACAATGCCGAAGCTGGTGCCGCGCCTGACGCGGAAGCTGACACCGTCGACGGCATGTACGAACGAGGGGGCTTGCAGAGGGCGCTTTCTGCCGGCCTCGAAATGAACGACGAGATCGTTCACGTTGAGGACAAACTCCGACGAATCAGGCGGCGCGGCGGCTTGGAGTGTCGTCATGCAGCCAGCTCCGATTTTCGCCAGCAGGACACGGCATGGTCATCTGTAATCGGCTCCAGCGCCGGTTGCAGACGCGACCTGCAAAGCTCGCTTGCCTCCCGGCATCTTGCCAGGAAGGCACAGTCCGGTCCCCGCGCGCCCAACGGCGGCACCATTCCTGCGATCTCGGCGAGGTCTGACCAGGCTTGCGGCGGTCGCGGTCCCAGCTTGAGCTGCGGCACGCAGTCCAGCAAACCCCTGGTGTAGGGATGGCACGGATGGCTCACCACGCTGTCGGCGTCACCGGATTCGATGCAGCGCCCCGCATAAAGCACCGAGATATCGTCGGCGAGTTCTGCAACGGCGCCGAGATCGTGGGTGATGAGGACGATAGCCGTTTTGGTTTCCTTCTGCAGATCGGCCAGCAAGTCGAAGATCTGCGCCTGCACGGTCACGTCCAGCGCTGTGGTGGGCTCATCGGCGATCAGCAGCTTCGGCCGGCCGGCGAGCGCCATTGCGATCATCACGCGCTGGCGCATACCGCCCGAGAGCTGATGCGGATAGGCCTTCACACGCTGCTCGGGAGCGGGAATCTGCACCGCGCGGAGCAAGGCAATGGCTTGCTGCTCCGCTTCGGCCAGGCCCACGCCGCTGTGCCAGCGCAATACTTCGCCGATCTGATCGCCGACCGTGAACAGCGGATTGAGCGCGGTCATCGGCTCCTGGAAAATCATCGAAATGCCATTGCCGCGCAAGCTGCGCATCCGCTTGGGCGATGCCGACAGGATGTCCTCGCCCTCCAGGAGGATCCGGCCGCTCGTGACCACGAAATCCTCCGGCAATAGCCGCATGATGGCCAGCGCCGTCATGCTCTTGCCGCAGCCCGACTCCCCGACCAGCGCCATCGTCCGCCCCGCCTCGACCGCAAACGACAGGTTCTCGAGCACGGGCACCACTACACCGGTGCTGCCGCGCATGCCGACGCTGAGATTTTCCACCTTGAGCAACGTGCTCATCACATTCTCCGGCGCAGACGTGGGTTGATGGCGTCGTTCACGCCGTCGCCGACCAGACTGATCGACAGCACCGCGAGAAAAATCGCGGCGCCGGGAAAGATCACCGCCCACCAGGCGTCGAGCACATAGTTGCGGTTCTGGCCGAGCATTAATCCCCAACTCATGGTGTTGGGATCGCCAAGGCCCAGGAAGCTCAGGCCTCCTTCGAACAGGATCGCGACGCCGATGGCGAGCGTCGCCGAGACGATGACGGGAGGCAGGGCGTTCGGCAGCAGTACGCGCAGGATCAGATAGGCGTCGCCGGCGCCGGCCGCGCGCGAGGCCTTGACGAAATCCAGATTGCGCAGCCGCATGAACTCGGCCCGAGTGAGGCGAGCCGCCGAGGTCCAACTGACCGCGCCGATGGCGAGAGTAATTGTCGTGAGCTTTTGTCCGAACAGGGTGACGAGCACCATCGCAAACAAGAGTGGCGGCAGGATCTGGAAGAACTCGGTGATCTTCACCAGGGCGGCATCGATCGCGCCGCCGAAGAAACCGCTCAACGCGCCAACCGTCAAACCGATCGCAATCGTGATCAACGCAGCCACCGCACCGACGGCGAGGCTTGCGCGTCCGCCGTAGATCAAGCCGGCCAGCACGTCGCGGCCGAGATAGTCAGTGCCGAGCCATGCGTCCGCTGACGGCGCCGTGAAGGGACCGCCAACCAGATCGAGCGGGTCGACCGGATACACAACCGGGCCGATCGCGGTCCCCAGCACGATCAGGATGAGCAGGCACGCCCCGCACACGCCCGAGGGGCTGCGCAGGAACTGCCGGAATGCCACGCGTCCGGGCGATGCCGAGGGGCGTACCGGCGGGCTTGAGGATTCGACGGCGAGAGGCGTCGACGTCTCGATCGTCGTCATGATTGTCCCGTTCGAATGCGCGGATCGATGAGGCGGTAGACAAGGTCGGTGACGATGTTGGCAACCATCACCATCACCGCCGAGAAGAAAAGCACCGCCATGAGGGTCGGATAGTCGCGCCGCAAGATGGAATCGAATACCAGGCGTCCCATGCCCGGCCAGCTGAACACGGTTTCGACCAGGACTGCGCCTGCGAACAGATTACCGAACTGGTGTCCGACGACGGTCACGATCGGAATGAGCGTGTTCCGCAAGGCGTGCTTGCCGATGACAATCCATTCGGGCAGGCCTTTCGCGCGCGCGGTACGCACATAGTCTGCGGACAGAGCGTCGATCATGTTGACCCGCGCCAGCCGGCTGTATTGCGCTATGAACACCAGCGCCAGCGTCAGCGAAGGTAACACCAGATGGCGCATGACATCGATGGCATAGGCAAGTCCCTGGCGGGGATGTGCGACGTCGCTCATGCCCGCGACGGGAAGCACCGGCCAAATCGATCCGAACAGCAATAGCAGCATCAAGCCGGTCCAGAAGATCGGCGCCGCATAGCCGGCCAGCGAAAACAAGGTGACGGCATGACTGAGCATGCCGTTCGGGCGGCGAGCGCTGATCACGCCGAGCAAGGTGCCAATGAGAACCGCCAGGATCAGCGCGCAGAGTGCGAGATAAAGCGTCGCTGGCAGCCGCTGTGCGATCAGCTCCAGCACTGGCTGGTTGAAATAATAAGAGTAGCCGAAATCGCCGGTCGCCACCTTACCCAGGTAGGTAGCGAGTTGCTCCGGCAGGCTGTGGTCGAGCCCGTATTTGGCCCGCAAGGCGGCCACGACTTCGGCTGATGCGCCACCCATCTCCCCGGCGATGACCTGCACCGGGTCACCCGGGGCGAGATGGATCAGGCAGAAGTTGAGCACCAGCACCGCGAGCAGCAGAGCCAGGGCGTTCACGATCTGTCGGAGGAAATGAGTCGCGAAGGCCATAAGTCAGGTCGCACCGAAAGAGTGTCAAGTTACGGGCTTCAGGTCTTGGGCGGTATTTCCCAATGCACCTCGTCCAGAGGAGACATCATGCCCCAGATCGAGGTCGGCAGCCCGCCCAGGCCCTTGCTGAAGGCGTTATAATAGGGCGTGGCGTTGATGAAATAGATCGGCACGTCCTTCACCACGATCTTCTGGAATTCCGAGTAGAGCTCCTTCCGCTTTTCGGGAGACGTTTCCACCGCGGCGGCCTGCAGCAGTTCATCGACCTTTGGATTGCTGTATTGCTGCGTGTTGGACCAGATGATGCCCTTGCGGATGTTGGAGCTGAGATAGGTCCGGTTGACGCCGATCACCGGGTCTCCCCAGTTAAACACGGTGTCCATCGTCAGGTCGAAGTCATAGTTGGACACGCGCTGCGCCCAGGTTGGGAAATCCGGCGCCGCCCTGACTTCCAGATTGATGCCGACGCGCTTCAACTGGGAACGAAGATATTCGGCGATGTTGCGCTGCTGTTCGTCTGCTCCCGGAATATAATCGATCGTGAGCGAGAAGCGCGAACCATCGGCGCTTTTTGGGTGGCCGGTCGCGTCGAGCAGTTCGGCGGCTTTGGCATAATCCGCCTTGTAGGTCTCGACGGCCTTCTCTTCGAGCGGGGATCCCGGTGCGATCGGTCCGGTTGCGGGAGCGGCCTTGCCGCTCATCAGCTTGCCGACGATGAACTCGCGGTTTGCCGCATAAGCGATCGCCTGGCGGACCCGCACATCATCGAGCGGCTTTTTCCTGGTGTTGAAAGCGAGCCAGTTGAGCGGCCCGACGCCGGCAAAGCCCTTGTCCGTCACGAAGACGTTGGCGGCCTTCTGCAGGCGGTCGATATCACGGACGCCGGCGACGAACGGCAGAATGTTGGCATCGCCCCGTTCCATCGACACCAGCGCGGCATTGGGGTCGGAGACGATGCGGACCACGATCTTGTCCAGTTTGGGCCGCCCCGCCATGAAGAACTTGTCGAACTTCTCCAGCGTGTAGTACTCGCCCTGCTTGTATTCCGTCAGCTTGAACGGTCCGGAGCCGATCGGCTTGAGGTTGGCGGGATGGGCCTTCAAGTCCTGACCGTCACCATAGACGTGCTTGGGAAGGATCGGCATCAATGCCGGCGACATCGCGAGCAGCAGCGATGGGCTCGGATGCGACAACCGGATCACCGCCGTAGACGGATCAGGAGTGTCGACGTTTTCAACCGCCGCCAGCATTGTCTGGAACGGGTGATTGGCCTTGATCGCCATGATCGAGAATGCGACGTCTTCGGACGTCACCGGTTGACCGTCATGGAATACGGCGTTCTTGACCAGATGCAGCGTCACCGACAGGCCGTTCGGCGCGACGTCCCAGGATTGGGCGAGATAGGGCTGCGGATTCCACTTATCGTCATAGCGCAGAGGGCTTGCGAAGATCTGCGAGCTCGGCATGGCGGTGGCGAGGCCGGATTGCACCGCGCCGTTGAAGTGCCGGGGGACTTGCGTGGTCGCGATCACCACCGCGTTGCTGCCGGCCGTCTGCGCGATCGAGCGGTGAGGGGTGGTGCAGATCGCAAATAGTCCTATCGCTCCAAGCAAAAGATATCTTCTGATCGACATGGCTAAATCCGCTTTCATGGTTGACTATTCGAGAGCTGGCACTTCTGCGGTGCCATGAGAAATATGGTTGCCTCGCGGCTCATGAGACGAACGAGCGCGCGAGCGCGCCATCGAGTATGGCTTCGAGATCGGCGTCGGAGGGCAGGTCGGGCGTTCCTATTCCGACAAGCGCAATCGGTGCCGGGTCGAGATCTTCACCGGCTGCGGGCAACAATGACCAGTCGCTCGAGACCATCTGAAATACCAGCGGCGCGACCTCGCCCGAGACGCGACACGCGCCTTTGAGGCGCAATAGCTGCGGCGGCAGTGCTTCGATTGCTGCGGCCAGCCGGCTCCGGTCGAACGCGCCGTCCCGTCGGTAGGTCCAGCGCTTGAAGTTCTTTTCGTGATCGAGCGAGTCTTCCTCCACGCCCTCGGCGCGGAAACGCGAACTTCGGCTTCTGGCGATCAGCAACGGGTCAGATGTTGTGTTGCGGGAGAGGACTTCGATGGCGACATCCGGCCGAACGGTCTGGATTG
Organism: Bradyrhizobium sp. BRP22; assembly: GCF_020194175.1. Classification (GTDB taxonomy): domain Bacteria; phylum Pseudomonadota; class Alphaproteobacteria; order Rhizobiales; family Xanthobacteraceae; genus Bradyrhizobium. Next base: position 92,043 of record NZ_JADYVX010000008.1, read on the forward strand.
CGCTTCGGGCCGCTTGCAGCGCAGCTTCGTCTGCGACGTCACTCTTGCTGAGCAAAACGACATCGCACTTGGCGAACTGACCTCGGACCGTGTCTCCGACGCGTCGATCATGGATCAGTTCTGTGATCCGCGTTGCATCGGCGAGGACGATGACGCCGTCGAGCCGCAGGTCGGGCTCGACCAGCGCGATTTCGGCAATCCGCCAGGGATCGCCGACGCCGCTCGCTTCGACGATGATGCGCTCGAATGGCTCGCCGCCGTCCAGCAGCGAGCCGAGCGTTTCGAGGAATCCCGAGCCGATGCTGCAGCAGACACAGCCATTAGACAGTGACAAGGTGGTGCCGTCATGACGTTCGATCAGCGTGGCATCCACATTGATCTCGCCGAAGTCGTTGACCAGAACGGCATAGCGTGCGGTCGCGGTCGCGAGCAGCCGATTGAGGAAGGTGGTCTTGCCGGCGCCGAGGAAACCGCCGATCACTGTGACAGGAATGGGCGCCGCTCGCCTCATGCGTGCGGGGCCTTTCTCACTGTGCCGCCCACGACCGTTCCCCAGACCGCGACGTCCTTCAGCTTCTCCGGCGCAACCGTAAGCGGGTCGTCCTCCAGAACGGCGAAATCCGCATATTTGCCGCACTCGATGCTGCCGATCATGCCGTCGAGCTTCAGCGTGTAGGCAGGTCCGATCGTGATCGCCGCAAGCGCCTGCTCGACCGTAAGCGCCTCGGTCTCGCAGCCGAGCTCGCGTCCCGAAGACGATACGCGGTTCACAGCGCACCAGGCAGTGAACAACGGCCCGAGCGGTGTCACCGGCGCGTCGGAATGGATCGCGAAAGGCACGCCGATCCGTTGTGCCATTCCCGTCGCGTCCAGCCGCGAGGCGCGCTCGGGTCCCATCGTCAACTCGTAATGTGCATCACCCCAGTAATAGAGATGGTTGGCGAACAGGTTGGCGCAGACGCCGAGCGCCTTCATGCGGCGGAACAGCGCAGCGTCCGCCATCTGGCAGTGCTGCAGGGTGTGGCGGTGATCGGGACGCGGCATCGCGGTCTGAGCGGCCTCGATCGCGTCCAGCGCCAGCTCGGTCGCTTCATCGCCATTGGTATGGATGTGCAGCTGAATGCCCGCCCTGTGATAGGCCTCGACAAGCTGCGGCAGTTGTTCGGGGGCGATGTACCAAAGGCCGTTGGGCGCGCCGTTGTGATAGCCCGGCCAGCGCAATCGTGCGGTGAAGCCCTGGATCGATCCGTCGACCACGAGCTTGACGATACCATAGTGGAGCTTGTCGTTGTTGCTTTCGCGCAAGGCCGCGATCTTGGCGATGGCCTGTTCGGGCGAATGCGAGACCGAGGCGAGCGCCGGCACCAGCCGGATGCCGAAATCGGGTTGCGTCGTCGCTGCACGGTAGAGATCGACGGTCCGGTCGACCAGATCGTTGTGGAGGTCGGTGATCGTGGTCACGCCCTGCACGCAGGCCGAATTGGCATAGCGCATGACGTCGGCGAGCGTCAGATTTCCGGATAACGGATTGCCGCCGAGCGCGCGGAAAACGCGAAAGCGCGCGGCAATGCCCTGCAGTTCTCCGCTCGCCAGCCCATCGGCGCCGGCAACCACGCCGGAAATGTCGGTTGCGCGGAGCAGGTCGGCCTGCTCCAGAACGATGGTGTTGACATTGCTGATGTGGAAGCTGGCATGGATCACCATGACGGGCCGCGTCGTCGAGACCCGGTCGAGATCCTGCCGAGTGAGCATGCGGCCGCCAATGTGCAGCGGGTCAAATCCCCAGGCGAACAGCGGCGCGGTGGCGTCGCCAATGGCGGCGTCCGCTTCCTTCAGCCGCGCGACAATGGCATCGATCGAGCCGACGCCGGCAACCAGTTTTCCCTCCGGCGAGCGGCGATCGCCGGCACCGACATAGGGCAAGGACCACATCATCCCTTCCATGATGTGGCTATGGCCTTCCACGAAGCCGGGAAGCAGGACCTTGTCGGCAAAACGGTCGTCGAACGCCGCGCCTTTGGCGAACTGCGCGATCTCGGCCTTGTCGCCGACCGCCACGATACGTCCGTCGCCCACCGCAACATGGGTTGCGAACGGCCGTGATGGATTCATGGTCACGATCTTGCGCGCCGCGAAGACGACGGTGTCCTGGCTCACTCTTGCACTCCCAAGCTCGATGCTGCGAGCCTGATGCGCAGGGCGGATTCAGATAAGCGCCAGATGCCATGCACAAATGGGGCCAGGGCATGCATCGTCGCCGTCAGGTCCCGCCATGGCGTGGATTTTGCTTCCTTTTTGGCGCAACTGCAGGTCAACTGCGGAGGTTTCCGCAAGGGATTTCAATGGGTAAGTTGGTGCCATTGCGTCGACGTGAGGCGACGGGACAGGTCAACGTCCTGCCGCCGAGCGATATTCTGTTCTGGAATTCATTGTTTCAGGGCCTGGACCGGTCCGGCGCATTCCTGCAGCTCCAGATACGGCAAATGATCGTGACCGCCATCGAAGATGGTCGCCTGCCGCTCGGCGTCCGCATGCCGTCGAGCCGCGATCTTGCCGCGCTGCTCAAGGTATCGCGGAACACGATTGTCATCGCCTATGAGCAGCTCGTGGATCAGAACTTCCTGGTGTCACGGGAACGCAGCGGCTACTTCGTCGCGGGCCTGCCCAAGCAGATTGAGCAAGTGCGAAGCAATGGGCTCCCCGCGGCAGGCAGCGATGAGAGCCGTTGGACCGAACGCTTTGCGCTGCGCCCCTCGCAGTTTCGCAACATCATCAAGCCGCTCGATTGGCAGAGCTATCCCTATCCATTCATTTTCGGTCAGTTCGATCCGAGCCTGTTTCCGACCAACGACTGGCGTGAAAGCGCGCGGGCCGCGCTGAGCGTTCCTGAAATCAATAATTGGGCAAGGGATATGATCGATGGCGATGATCCTGCCCTGATCGAGCAGTTGCAATGCCAGGTGCTTCCGCGCCGCGGCATCCGTGCCCGTTCCGACGAGATCATGATGACGATCGGAGCCCAGCACGCGCTGTATCTCATCGCCAAGCTGTTCGTCGTTGCAGACACGCCTGTCGGGATGGAAGATCCCGGCTATCCGGACGCCCGCAATATTTTCGGCATGCTCACGTCAAATGTGGTGCCGCTACGCATCGACGAGCAGGGACTGGTTCCCGATGAGGTATTCGAGCGATGCAGGCTCGCTTATGTCACCGCCAGTCATCAATGTCCGACCGCCGTGTCCATGTCGCTCGAGCGGCGTCGCGAACTGCTCAGGATCGCCAAGGCGCGGGACATCCTGCTGATCGAGGACGATTACGAGAGCGAATTGATCCCCGAGGTCAGCAGCCTGCCGCCGCTGATGAGTCTCGATGTCGACCAGAGCGTGCTCTATGTCGGGAGCCTGTCGAAGGCGCTGGCGCCCGGCCTGCGGCTCGGATACGTCGTGGCGCCCGCGCCCGTTATCCGCGAGTTGCGGGCGCTCCGGCGCCTCATGCTTCGCCATCCGCCTCTGAATAATCAGCGCGTCGCGGCACTGTTCATCGGCCTCGGTCATTACCGTTCACACCTGCAACAGGTCGCCCGCGTGCTGCTGGAGCGCGCGAAACTGCTCGACCGGATGCTGCCGCAATTCCTCCCGAACTGCAGTTGGACGCGCGCAGCCGGCAGTACGAACTACTGGGTTTCCTGTCCCGAAGGCACCGACACCACGCAGCTTGCCGAAAAAGCCCGTGCGAGAGGAGTCGTAATCGAGCCCGGCGATGTCTTTTCGATGCACGAGGCGGCAACCCGCCACTGTTTCCGGCTCGGTTTCTCATCGATCCGCACCGACCGGATCGAGCCCGGTATGGAGTGCCTTGGATCGGTGGTCGCCGGACGCTGAGCGGCGTCACATCAATTCGCTCACGCCCTTGATCGCGCTGCCGATTGCGATCAGCCCGAGGCTTGCGATCGAGACCTGGCGGTGCAGCGCGTCGCTGCCGCGCCGGAAAGCCTGCTCGCCGATCCAGGTGCCTGCAAGCATGATCGGCAGCGCCAACAGCGAAAGAAACAGGGTCCGCTGGTCGAGCAAGCCGACCAGGGCGGTGCTGATCAGCGCGGCGATTGAGGTGGCCAGGAAAAACACCATGAGCGAAGCCCGCGTCGCCACGCGGCCGAACGGGGCCGACATATAGTACATGACGACAGGCGGGCCCGGCATTGCCGCCAGTCCGTTGAAAAGCCCGCAGATTAGGCCGACCAGCATCGTCATCGCCTTCGACGGCGTCTGCGTGACGCGGGCGCCTCCGTTGAGCGCGATCACAGCCGCAATGGTGATGGTCGCAATCAGGATGCGTGCCACCGACGCAGGTACGACGCTCAGAGCCAACGCGCCGACAGGCGATCCGGCGGCCGCGCCGACGATCAGCCAGCGCAGCGACGGCCAATGGCCATCCTGACGGGCGCGCGGAAAGTCCAGTGCGCTGCCCATGAATTGCAGGCAGATCGCGATCGGGACGGATTGCGATGGCGGCATGAACATGCCGAGCAGGGGGACTGCCGCCAGTGCAAAACCGAAGCCTGTAAATCCGCGCAACAAAGCCGCGGCCAAGACGGAAAACGCGGTTGCCATGAGGACAGCCGGCGTCAGCGAAGCCGACGCGGCCAGATCGCTCAGGCGCGCAGCGAGATCAAACATGCCCTTCCATCACCGCGCACCGGTGCCGAGCGCTTTTCAATTGGAGCGTTTCGCGTCGAGATGCTCGTCAGCGCAGACTGCTTGAATGCGGCGCCACCCGAAGGAGCCAGCCGGGGCCGTAACATCAGGCCAGTTCTGGTCACAGAGAATTGCCCGATCTGGTTCTAAGGGCGCCGTCTCGGTTGCGACAGTCTGCGAGCGAGCCACCTGACGCCAAAGCCTTGGCGTCTGCCGGCCCGCAGGAAAACCGCATGTCGACGCTCGAAGCTCTCAGGCGAAATCTTCTTGAAGAATTGTTCGCGGCCTTCAACCGCCACGATGGTGCCGCCGTCATGGCCTGTATGACGGACGATATCGCATTCGATGCCGCCGCGGGTCCCGATATCTGCGGCCGCCGTCTGAGCGGGGCGAGTGAGGTCCGCGCCGCGTTCGAGAGTACGTGGACGAGCATGCCCGACGTGAGCTGGCAGTGCACGCGTCACGCCGTATTCGGCGATCGCGGCATTTCCGAATGGATCTTTCGCGCGACCACCAAGGACGGTCAGCGCATTGAAGCGGAAGGCTGCGACCTGTTCGCTTTCCGCGGTGACAGAATTTGTGCCAAGAGCGCGTTCCGCAAGGATCGGCCGCTGCTGCCTGCGCGTGCGCCGGACGAGGCAGTACAGCGATGAACGTGCAGATGGCCGCGCCCGCGGTGGCCTATGATCCGCACTATGATCCTTTGGTCTCTGACGGTCCGGGGCGCAATCGGGATTACGCGCCGACGTACTGGATCGCGACCGCCGGAGTTCCGCCTGAAACCGACGGGCCGATCGTCGCCGATACCGACGCCGACGTCGCGATCATCGGATCGGGCTACACCGGCCTTGCCTGCGCCATCTTTCTCGCCCGCGAATTCGGCATCAAGGCCACCGTGCTGGAGGCCAATCGCGTCGCCTGGGGGTGCAGCACGCGCAATGGAGGCCAGGCACAAAATGCTGCGGGCCGGCTGACGCGCTCGCAGTGGATCGCGCGCTGGGGTGTGGACGTCGCCCGCCGCATGCATGCCGAAATCGAGGACGGGTTTGCGACATTCGAAGAATTGGTTCGCCAGAGCCCGATCGATTGCGAGCCGCAACCGGGTGGGCATCTCTATGTCGCGCACCGCCGGCGCAGCCTGGAAAAGATTGCTGCCGAATCGAAAGTCCTGAACGACGTTTTCGGTGACGCGACGCGTGTGCTTTCGCGGGAGGAGGTGCGCCGCGATTTCGTCGCTGATGCGGAAGCGGTCGGCGCGGTTCACGAGCCGCGCGGCATCGGCGTCCATCCGGCAAAACTTGCATTCGGCTATCTCAAGATGGCCCGCGAACTCGGAGCGAGCGTACATCCGGCAAGCCCCGTTCTCCACATCGAGCCGCGCGGTGGAAGATTTTTCCTGAAGACGCCGGACGGCACGGTCCAGGCGCGCGCGGTGGCGATCGCGACGGGCGCCTACACCTCGCTCGGACTGACGCCGGTGCTGCAGCGCCGCTGCATGCCGATCCTGTCCAATTCGATCGTTACCCGGCCACTGACCGCCGCAGAACTGGAAGCCACCGGCTTTCGCACCAGGCAGGTCATCACCGACACAAGAACGCTGCGCTTCTACTATCGCCTGCTGCCGGACAATCGCATTCAGATCGGCAGCCGCAGCGCCATTACCGGCGCCGACGCCACCCATCCAAAGCACCTTCACCTTCTCATCGACGGGCTTAATCGGAAATTTCCATCGCTGCGCGGCATCGAAATCGATTACTCATGGTGGGGCTGGGTCGATGTCAGCCACGACATGATGCCACGTATTTTCCGCCCCGACCCGAAGCAGGCGCTCGTCTACGCGCTCGGCTATGGCGGGAATGGCGTTTCCTATTCGGCGCAGGCGGGCCGGCGCATGGCGCAGATGATCGCCGGGAAGACATTCACCGGCCAGGATCTGCCGATCTTCACCTCGCCACTGCCGGGCCATCCATTCGCGCCGTTTCGTCGCCTCGGCCAGCGGATGCTCTATGGCTGGTATCACCTGCGGGACGAAGCCGCCTGACGCGGGACGTCCTGCGGTAAACCAATTCTTCCATTCGGAAATCGTCGCCAATTTCCCCCTCGTGACGGCGATTGGAGCAGTTCCTGCATCTTCGAACCCATCTTTTTGCATTGTGCTCAACAGTGCTGCCGGCGACGCCCGGAGAAACGGCGCCTGGCGCGGTGAGCACTCTGGTCAAAGCGGGGGTGTGGAGAACAACACCGAGCGCTACGGCCCTACGTGGGGCGCGCGTCTCATGCTGTCGTGAAACTGTTATCTTCGGTCACTAGGGTTTTTCGAAGGTGGGCGTGGGGATCTGCTGGCGCATAATCGATTGTCAGTTGGCGGAGACCTTCGTGAAGCTGATGTTGCTGCCTGGTGCGTATGTCGGGCAGCAGTGATGCTTCAAACGGTTGAGCCCTCGCCGAAGTGCTCCAAGCCGTGGCTTGGATAGTTCCGTGACACCGGCTGTCGATATCTTGCGTGGGCGGGGTGCTCTATATCTGTTGCTTACGGCGTTGGCGTGGGGGGCGGCTAGCTCGGCTCTTCACGCCGAGCCGTTGTCTCCGCACGCGAAGGTCCAATTTGATATTCCAGCCCAGCCGCTCGCCGAAGCCCTGGTGGCCTACGGCGCGACTACCGGTGTTGAGGTGTTTTACGACGGCTCGCTCGCCCTCGGTCAGCGCTCGACTGCGATCAAAGGGGAGTTCGCCCCGATTGGTGCCCTGGAAGCGATATTGCGTGGTACGGGCTACGTTCCCAAGGCGTCACGATACGGCGATGCAATCAGCATCATCAAGACGCCGCGCGACCTTGGCGTCTCACAGACTGCAGCGCTTGGCCGCTTCGAGCCTTATCTCGCCATCGTTCAGGCCCGCGTCACGGAAGCTCTGTGCAAAACCGATGAGGCGAAGCCCGACGAGGGAGAGATCATGATGAGCTTCTGGCTCGATCGGTCGGGGCGCGTTTTTAGTGCGCAGCTGTGGAATCCCGAACTCTCGGCCGACCGCCAACGCGTTCTTCTGGCAGGGCTGCAGGGCCTCGACGTCGGGCAGGCGGTGCCGGCCGGGCTGCCTCAGCCACTCGCGATGGTGATCTTTCCTCCGTCAAGCCGCGAGCATGCTGGATGCCGTCCGACCAGCCGGCGGCAGGCCATCAATTAGTGTCGGGACGTGAGTGGCGCAATGCGAGGGGCTCGCGGGCATGACTGAGCTGAGCCGCGCGCTTTTGCGCCGCGCGTTTCTCCTAGGCTACGACGATCTGAAACTGCGGCTGACAAAGCGCCTCGGATCGATCGAACTCGCGGGCGATTCTCTCCAGGAGGCCTGGATCAGCCTCGAACGCGCCGCGCCCATTGGGCCGGTGCTCCGGCCGCAATCCTATATCTTTCGGATCGCGTATAATATCGCGCTCAAGCGCCTGCGCCGGGAGCGCGATGTTGTCACGCTTGACCAGGCGATCGAGGAACTCGATCTGGTTGATGAAGCGCCTGGACCTGCAGAGGTGACGGAAGGCCGAGCCGAATGGGCCTTGCTGGCGCAGGCGGCCAAGGAGCTCACGCCACGCCGGCTGGATATCTTGTTTGCGGTGCGGCTTGAAGGTTTGTCGATCCGTGACGTCGCGACAAAGCACGATATTTCCGAGCGTCTAGTCGCCTTGGAGCTCAAGCAGGCCGTTCTGCATTGCGCCGAGCGCTTGAAGCGGAATGTCGTTTCCCGATTCAGTTCGGGGCCGTCCGAGGGATCTCATAGGGAGGGAGCCCAACGAACAGATGAACCGGCGGATGGCCATGGATAGCTCTCGCGCTCCGCAGTCCGGCGTCCCGTCGATCGACGAGGAGGCTTATGAGTGGGTGATGCGGTTCGCGGAAGGGCGGGCGAACCGGGCGGACCTTGCTGCGCTCAAACAGTGGATTGCCCGCAGTCCTGCCCACGGTGAGGCGTTCGGGCGGATCAGCCGCACATGGAAATCGCTGGGGCCGGTCGGCAAGGATCTGGCCGCCGACGCGACCGCCGACCGGACTTTGCCCGCCCACGATGCAGCCCCGAAAGCTGGCATCGGGCGCCGTGCCTTTCTGGGGGGTGCGCTTGCGGCCTCTGCGGCCGGCGCCGCCATTCCCGTTGTCCGGCCTCCACTCGGATTGTGGCCGTCATGGTCTGAGTTTGCTGCCGACTACAGGACCGCAATCGGCGAGCAGCGCGAGATCTCGCTGACGGATCGCGCCACCATCGATCTGAACACGCGGACCAGCCTGTCGCTGCGCGCTGATGGCACGGAGGCTGAGATCGTAGCCGGCGAGGCGATGATCTCCACCAGATCCGACGCTGCCGATCCTTTCACGGTCCTCGCAGCTGGTGCCCGTATCGCCGCCACAGCGGCACGTTTCAATGTGCGGGTCGACCACCGGGTCGCTTGTGTCACCTGTGTGACAGGCGATGTGCGGGTCGAGCGGGGCATGTCTGCGCTGTCGCTCTCGCCCGGACAGCAGATCGCTTATTCCAGCGAAAGGGTGGGCCAAGTCGTCACAGTCGATCCTGCCACGGTTTCGGCCTGGCGAGATGGGATCGTCATCTTCCAGTCCACGCCGATCGACGAGGTGATTGCGGAGGTCAATCGATATCGACCGGGGCGAATCATCTTGATGAACAAGGACCTGGGGCGTCGCCTGTTCAACGCGAGGCTCAGGATCGAGAACATCGGCCGCGTCGTTTCGCTGATCGAGGAGGTATTCGGTGCCCGCGCGACCGCGCTGCCGGGGGGCATTCTGCTGCTCGGATAAACCCTTCAACTTTTTTTGCAGATTTGGGCCCTTACGAGGATCCAGGAATCGAGAGGGGCATCCGCATGTTGTCCCCGCCGAAAATGATTGCCTGAGAAAGCGTGTCCATGCCTGTCGAGATCACGGCCTTTCGACTTCGTCACCGCCGAACCCGCGCTCATTCAGCACTGCTTGCCGGCGTCAGCGCCGCTGCTCTTCTCGGGGCCATGGCCGGAGCCGACGCCCGCCCGCTCGGCGGCTCGTCGCCGTCCGCGGCGGCGGCCGCGGCCGCGCAAGCGGCGTCGCAGGACGCGGCAAAGGCGGCGCAGCAGGCGAGCGATGCCCTGCAACGCGCCACACGGGCGATCCAGGCGATCCAGGCCGCCCAGAGTGCCGCGCGCAATTTCGCCTCGCAGACGCAAAGCGCAATCCCGAACGGGCTTGCCCCTGGTGGCCTGGTCGTCGCGCCGGGCGCCGGTACGTTGCCCGGCGTTTGGACCGGCGCGCAGTTGCCGACGCAGGCGCAGGTGAATGGCCGCACGCAGGTCGACATCAGGCAGACCCAGCAGAAGGCGATCCTCAACTGGACCACGTTCAATGTCGGGAAGGAGACCACGGTCAATTTCGATCAGCAGGGCAACAGCTCGTGGACGGCGCTCAACCGCGTGGTCGACCCGAGCGCGCGTCCCTCGCAGATCGCCGGGCAGATCAAGGCCGATGGACAAGTCTACATCATCAACCGCAACGGCATTGTCTTCGGCGGCACCTCGCAGGTGAATGTGGGCGCGCTGATCGCCGCGACCGCCAACGTCACCGATGACCAGTTCCTGAATCGCGGCGTCTACTCGCAGCAGGCCTCGGGCGTCTATCTGCCGAGCTTCACTGGCGCGACCGGATCGGTAACAGTCGAGGCCGGTGCCGAGCTGACCACGCGCGCGCCAGAATCGGTGACCGAAGGCGGCGGCTTCGTCATGCTGCTGGGCAGCAACGTCCAAAACGCAGGGTCGATCTCGACGCCGAAAGGGCAGGCGCTGCTCGCGGCCGGCAACGACTTCATCCTGCGGCCCGGCTACGGCACCGATGCCAATCAATTCTCCACCACCCGGGGCAGCGAGATAGCGCCGGTGATTTCCGGCAGCGGCACGGGCGGCAGCGTCATCAACGCGGGCCTGATCTTCAGCCAGCAGGGCGACATCACGCTGGCCGGGCGCATCATTGCACAAGACGGGACTCTGGTCTCGACCACCTCCGTCAATATGCGAGGCACTATTCATCTTCTGAATTCGGCGGCCGACGGAAATGGCAGCATCAGCTTCGGCGGTACCAGTGTCACCACTATCCTGCCGGAACTCGATAGTGACCAGACCGCGCTCAACAGCCAGCGCGATGCGTTGATCGCGGCATCGGCAACGCAGGACCGCCTCCGTGCGCAAGCGAATTTCGGGCAGTTCGACAACCTTGCCAAGCTGGCGGATCGACAGGACCAGTCGCGTGTCGAGATCGTCACCGGCGGCAACGTCTTCTTCAAGGGCGGCTCGGTCACGATGGCGCAGGGCGGGCAGGTTGCCGTTTCGGCGGGCCAGCGCATCGTCACCGAAACTGGCGCCACCATTGACGTCTCCGGTGTGCGCACCGCGCTGCTGCCGATGTCGGCGAACAACATCCAGGTGAATGTCCAGGGTAACGAGCTCCGTGACGCGCCCGTCAATCGTGACAGCGGCAAGCTGATGAATGCCAATGTGTGGATCGACCTGCGCGATCTGGTGCTGGTGCCGGCGGGAGCCGGCGGCTACGCGTCCGATCGGTACTACACGCCAGGCGGGCTGCTCGAAGTCTCGGGCTATCTCAACAACACCGCTCACACGATCGGGGAGTGGACCGCGCTTGGCGGGACCATCACGCTTTCTGCAGCGGAAGTGACGGCGCAGTCGGGCTCCATCTTCAACATCTCCGGCGGCGCCGTCACGTATCAAAGAGGCTATATCCGTACGACGAATTTCCATGGTGCCGACGGCGGAATCTACAGCATCGGCACCGCGCGCGCGGATATGCTGCTTGACGGCGTAGCGGGCGGCTTCACGCGGAAGCACGAGCGTTGGAACGTCACCGAGACCTGGACCAATCCGCTCGGTAGAGGCGGGGTCAGCGTCCGCTGGGAAGACGGCTACACGGTGGGGCGCGATGCCGGCAGCCTCGTTCTGTCGACGCCGACATCGATCTTCGCGGGCACAATTGTGGCCGATGTGGTCCACGGCCGACGCCAGACCGAGGCGCGTCCCGACGGCGTCACTGATGGCTACAAGTTTTCACAGAACACCGCGCCGTTGGCCGGGACACTCGCGCTCGGCCAGTATACGGCGCTTGGCCGCACAGGTGTCTACAACACGAACGTCCTGATCGCCGATCTGGCAGCCGTCTCGCCGCCGGCAGACCGCACGGACACCGCGTGGTTCGATGCCGAATACCTGAGCCGGCAGGGGCTCGGCGCCATCGATTTCGCGACCGGCGGCAAGATCACGATTGACGCGCACTTATCGGTTGCGGATGGCGGTTTGGTCGCGCTGACCGCGCCGATCGTGGACATCAAAGCCGATGTCACCGCCCGCAGTGGCGAGATTACAGCGACCAACCATTTTTCATCGCGCTTGCCTGTCGGTGGGACGCTGACGCAAGCGCTGACATCCGGCGGCACCTCGACCATCACCATTGCGCAGGGCGCGACGCTCGATACGCGCGGACTGTGGGTGAATGCGAGCAACGATCCAGCGAGCGAGGGCAAACAGGCTTTCATCGACGGCGGCGACGTTCACCTGGTGTCTTCGGGCGACGTGATCGTCGCCGCCAGCAGCCTGATCGACGTGTCGTCCGGCGGCGCTGTCCTGTCCAATGGCAAATCCAAGGGTGGACACGGCGGAAACGTCACGCTCCGAGCCGACACCGTCGTCACCGGCGTAGCGCCCAAGGTCGGCAGGCTCACGCTGGACGGCGACATTCGCGGCTACGGCGTCGAAGGAGGCGGGACGCTGACGCTGGGATCAGGCGCGTCCATCGTGCTCGGCGGCAAGGTGTTGGAGACGAATGGCGTACTGAGCGCCGGCGAGACGGCGCCGATCGATCTCAAGGCACTGGGGGAATTCCGCGTCCGCGCCGGCGAGATCCTGCCGGCCGACTATAGCCGCACCTTCACGGTGGCATCTCCCGGACAGCCGGTCGGCGCCGCTCCGTACATCACGACGCCTCTGACCCTTGCGGCTGATTGGACTCCTCCGCCCTCACTATCGCCAACGGTCAGCTACTCCATTTACGTCGTGGGTAGGGGGTATGTGGGTGTGAGTGCGCAAAGCCAGCCTGTGATCCGGGCTGGATCGACGATAAGCTTTATCAATGGCACGCAGTTCTTCCCGCTGGACTATATCGTGCCGGCCAACGTCTTTCCCAACGGGATGCCCATTGTTCCGACGACGGTGGTGGTGGGCGCCGGCAACCCCGCGCCTGTGGACGTAGTCTTTTCTGCCGGGACAATTATCCGTGCCGGTGCGGTCATGGGCAGATCGGTGGCAGTGGCTCCGATTCAGTATATCGAGCCGGACCTGCTGCAGACCGGGTTTTCCAAGTATGACATCCGTAGCAATACAGGTCTGCTCGTCGCGCCCAGCGCGCAACTCCATGTCAGGATGCCGGTCTATCGACTGTCATCGGCCAGCTTCAGTGCGCCGACCGGCACAGATCCATCGACTGCGATGGAGGTTTGGACACCACCCCTCTACCTTGATAACCCAGCCAAGGGCAGCTTCACGCAGCGCGATGGTGCCGACCTGTCCTTGACGTCGGCGGAAGGCATGGTGCTTGCCGCGGGTTCGGTGGTCAAGGTGGACGACGGCCATTCGGTCACGTTGAACGCGTTGCGGCAAACGACGATCGACAGCGCGATCACCGCAGCGGGCGGCACGATCACCATCGGCAGTGATTTCGGCTCAGCGGACTATCAACAGACCGGATTTGCCGGGGAGTCGATCTGGATCGGCGATCACGCGGTGCTCGATGTTGCCGCGCGGCCCGTCAGCGGTGTCGATACGCAAGGACGCCGCTACGGCATCGTCCGCGATGGCGGCTCGATCAATATCGGTATTGCGTCGCTCACGCGCGACAGCAAGGGTACGCTGCCGGCCACCCAGTCGCTTGTCATCATCCGTCCGGGCGCCGTGCTTGATGCGTCCGGCACGCACGCGGCGATCGATCTGTTGGGCGGCCGTGATGAGACTACGGTCTGGCAATCCGTCTATGCGGCAAGCAATGGCGGCTCGATCCTGATTGCCTCGCAGACCGGACTTTATATCGACGGCACGATGCGTGCGGCGTCTGGCGGCGTCGGCGCCGCCGGCGGTACGCTTACTCTCGCCCTTGAAACACCCTTGTACTTCAATGCCGCGACCGCGACCGGTCCGCGCATCTTCACGATCACCCAGGACCGCACTGCGAGTCCCTTGCCACCGGGTCTCCACTCGCGCGCCACGGATGCCGCGCTCGTCGACGGCAAAGCATATGTGAGTATGTCGCAAGTGGGCGAAGGCGGTTTCGACAGTCTCGCACTTTGGAGCCGGGATATTTTCCGCTTTGAAGGCAATGTCAGCCTGTCCACACGCCAGAGCCTCGCCTTTTATCGCGGCGAATTGTCGGTAGCGCCCTCGACTCCGGATGCGCGTGTTTCGCTGTCGGCTCCCTATGTCCTTCTGGACGGCGCGACAGACATTGAGATCCAGTCCGGCGTGGCGTATCCGGGGATCTCGGGCATCTGGCAGCCGTCGGATACCAACCGTGGCACGCTTACGGTGTCTGCCGATCTGATTGATATCCGCAATCGGGTCTTCTCCGGCGTCTTCGGAAAATATCAGACGGGTACATACCCGGCTCCGTTCATCGACCACACGATCGATGGTCCCGGATTTGATTCAATCGAACTCCTCGGCCGTGGCGATGTTCGCTTCGGCAGCGGAGCTCTTGGCAGCGGCGGGGATATCGCGATCGAGGCGGCGCAGCTCTATCCGACCACGGGTGCCACCGCCACCATCGCCGCCGGCATGACGAAGCATTTCCAGAGCATCGTCCGCAATTCGGAAGGCACTTTGACCATTCGTGGCAATGGCACCAAGCCGGCGCTTCCCCAATCTGTCTTTGGCGTGTTGGGCCTGATAGCGACGACAATCGACCAGGGCGGTATTGTGCGCGCGCCGCTGGGAAGCGTCGTGTTGGGCGATGTTGCGGCACTCTGCGCAGGATGTTTCAGTACCGATCCCTATACGACCCAGCCTGCCATTACCGTCACCCTGCGTAGCGGCAGCATCACCTCAACCAGCGCGGCCGGCCTCATCGTGCCGTATGGCGGAACCACCGATGGTCTGTCCTACAAACATAACGGGACCGATGTGGTTTTCGACGATCTCGGTTCAGTCGGCCCGGCAGGACAGCAGGTTCGGGGCCTCACGCTGAAAGGCAATCGCATCGTCGCCGAGCTTGGCTCGGTGCTCGACCTCTCCGGTGGCGGAGAACTCACCGGCGCGGGGTTCGTCAGCGGGCGAGGCGGCTCGGTAGATGTGCGCGAGACGCCGCTCGTCAATGCCAACCCCGCAAACTCGTATAGCAAGTCATCAAATCGCGTTTACGCCCTTGTCCCGAGTTATGCCGGTAGCTATGCGCCGCAAGCGCCCGACAACGGGGCGGGGGATCCGCTGGTCGGCCAGCAAATCACGCTAACGCAGCCGACCGGCAGTCTGCCGGCGGGCACGTATACACTGTTGCCGTCGACCTATGCCCTGCTTCCGGGCGCATACCGTGTCGAGATCGGCGCAGGCACCACCGCCACGTTTGGGACGGCAGCCTTGGGCAATGGTTCGTATGTGACCACCGCTACGCTCAGCATCGCCAATACTGCCTACCGCTCCGCCGTGCCACGCCAGATCGTTCTTACTCCGGCCAGCAGCGTGCGGACCTATTCTCACTACAACGAGACGAGCTACAGCGATTTCGTCATCGCCAATGCGGCGACGTTCGGTTTGGCGCGGCCGCGCCTGCCCATCGACGGCCAGGTTCTCAAGCTCGACCTCGGGGCCACCTCGGGTGATGTTCTGTCTTTCGACGGTACTGCGCTCTTTGATCCCGCTAAAGACGGCCATGCCGGCATTGTCGCTGTCGTTGGAACCGGCTCGATCGAGCTCAGGGCCGAGGGGGCTGCCGCAACGCCCGGCATGGCGTCGATCGACGCCGAGGATCTCTCGCGCTTCAATGGCGGCACGCTGCTGATCGGTGGCCAATATACCTATTATTCCGGCGCCGGGGATACGACCAGCCAGGGCGCGCGCACATTTTTCTCCGCCAGTGCGAACAATGTCTATGTCCGCCCCGGCGCGGTTCTGCAGGCCGGCCAGATCCTCATTCTGGCGAAGAACACCATCGAGGTCCAAGATGGCGCCGTGCTCGACACCACCCGCGGTAGCATCAATGTCCTCGACTCGAGCGACGGTTATATTTTCGCCAATTCGATCAACGGAAGCATTGCCGCGGCCAATGCCATTCTCTCCGTCGCCAATGGATGGCTGAATTTCCTGCCGCCGGTGACAAGCGCGACGGGTACGGTCACGATTGAAGATGGTGCAGCGCTTCGCACGCTCGGCACCATCGCGGTCTCGTCGAGCCGCGCACTCAATCTCGGCGCCGACGTCGCGCTCAATGCGCGCTATCTCACACTCAGCCTGCCGGAGATCAATGTTGGAACGGACGCGTCCCTTGCTGCCGCCAGCGCCGCTGGCGCGCTCGGTTCCGGCTGGCTATTGACTCAATCTACACTCGATCGGCTGCTCACACCCGGCGACTCGGCGCTTGCCAAGGTCGAGCGTCTGACGTTGACAGTCGGCTCCTCCCTCAATTTCTTCGGCGATGTAACACTCGACGCTCGCAGCCGGGACGGCGGCAACACCGTGCTGGTGCTCAATACGCCCGCCATTTATGGCTGGGGTGGCCAGACTGATGCCGCCACGCTTGCGGTCGACACGCTGATCTGGAACGGCGTGTCCTCCGGCGTGGGCACGTCCGCAAATCCGTTCGTCAGTTTGCCGCCGGGTGCGGTGCGGCCCGGTGGCCCGGGGACAGGCCATGGTACGCTCACGGTGGACGCGCGCGACATCATGTTCGGCTACGATCCCTATGCGCGCAACCAGAACGATACCGCACTCGACCGTCTTGCGTTCGGCTTCGCGACCGTCAACATGGCGGCCTCGAACCGCATCACCGCGAAGGACCGTGGCACACTCTCGGTCCACCACACCGGCACCAATGCGCAGACCTATGCCGGCGGTGATCTGAATATCGCAACGCCGCTGCTGACTGCGGAAGCCGGCGGATTCATGTCTTACACCGCAGGCGGCGTCATCGTGGCGCGCGTGCCGGGGGGCGGGGCCGCAAACACCGCGACCGTCAACGCTCTGGGCGGCGAGCTTCGCTTCGACGGTGGCGCAATCACGATCGACACCGCGGTTGCATTGCCGAGCGGCCGGCTGCAGCTCAGTGCTGCGGGCGATATTACGCTGGGCGGACGGGCGACGCTCGACCTGTCTGGCCGCGCCGTGACCTTCTTCGACGTGACCAAATACAGTTGGGGCGGCGATCTAGTGATGGAGAGCGCCGGGGGCGCAATCACACAGCATGCCGGGTCCGTCCTCGACGTATCCGCGGTTCGCAATCAGGCCGGCTCCATCGAGGCTGTCGCCTTGGGTGCGAATGGCGCGCTCGTCCTTGGCGGCACGTTCCGCGGGACCAGCACGGATGGCTACCAGTCCGGCGGCTTCGATGGCCGCGCCCATACTCTCGCTGACTTTTCAGGCTTGAACGCCACATTGAATGATGGTGGCTTCTTCGGCTCACGCAGTTTCGTCACCAAGGCTGGCAACCTCGTGATCGGCGATGAGGTGCGTGCCAGCGAGGTGAACATTTCCGTTGATGGTGGCAGTCTCACGGTCAACGGCCGGATCGACGCCAGCGGCAAGAAAGTCGGCATCATCCGTCTGGCCGCGCGCGCCGATCTGGTGCTTTCTTCCACGGCTGTTCTCGACGCGCACGGCTCCGTGATGCAGGTCGACGGCCACGGCGCGCCGATCGAAGCGTCGAACCGAGGTCATGTGGAGCTGACGTCTGCGCAAGGGGCGGTGCGGCTTGCGGCAGGCGCCACTATCGAGTTGCGTTCAGCCGATGCAGTGGCGCGCGGGCAGCTCGAAATCAACGCGCCGCGCCGCGGCGGGGCCGGCGGCACGGGTGCCGGCGCCAACGACATCGCGATCGACGCTGCCGGTCCGCTCAACATCCGGGGCGCCGCCAGCATCGCGGTCAATGGTTTCCGCCGCTACGAACTGGCCGACGGAGTCGTCAACCAGAGCCTGCTCGATGCCATCCACCGCGATAGCACCGCCTTTATCAATGCAGCCTCGGCCAACAATGCGTTGCTGCGCAGGCTGTCTGGCCTCACGGCCTATGGCGATGCCTTCCATTTGCGGCCCGGCGTCGAGCTGACGGCTACGGGCGACATCACCGTCATCGGCGATCTCGATCTCTCCGGCTATCGTTACGGTCCGAATGCTGATCCCGCGCGGCGAGGCTCGGGCGAGCCCGGCGTCGTGGTGATGCGCGCGGGCGGTAATCTCAATATCAACGGCAGCATCAGCGATGGTTTCGCGCCGCCGCTTGCGACACCCGACGATGGCCGCTTCCCCGGCGAGACGGTCACGCTCGTCGGCGGCCAACCGATCGTCCAGGACGTCGTTTTCACGACGCCGTATGACGAGTCCCTGGGCTGGAATGGCTTTATTTTCCCTGGAGCTAAGCCGGTCGTGGTCTCAGGCCAAATCCGCGATGATTTCTATGTCTACAATTCCGGTGATCCGATCTGGGATGGCGTGCTGTGGGGTACGGTTTACATCTCTGCCGGCACGATCTTGTCGGTTCCAGGTGACCCGAGCCAGGCGAACATTACCTATACGTCGGCCCGGCAGGGCAAGATGTGGGCGCTGGCGCCGATGCTGGCGCCGGGCTCGCTCTCCTGGTCGATGCGCTACGTGGCCGGCGCCGATCTTGGCGCTGCCGACACCCGTGCGGTCCAGTCGATGCTCTCTGCCGGCAACCTCGCGCTCAAGGATCCCCACGGCACCGGGATTGACGGCGCTCAGGAAGCACCGAGCGTATTGCGCACCGGTACCGGCTATCTCGAACTGCTGGCCGCCGGCGACTACCGTCAGGAATCGCTGTTCGGCGTCTATACGGCCGGCACCGCTGTCGCCGGACTGGCACGCGAGACCCGCAGCGACGGTACCGTGCTCGGCTCGGGCTATGCGGCCTACGAGGCAGCGCTAAACCCAACCGGGATCTACTTCACCGAGCATGGCGGCGACGTGTTGCTGACAGCGAGAGGAGGGCTCAGCGGTCGTGTGGTCTTGAACCAGTACAGTTGGAACGATCTTGTGCTGTCCTCCGACGTCGAAAACTGGTCGTGGAGCCAGCACGGAAGCTCGGGCATCAATTTCGGGACTTACGATATCGGCTCCGAGACGCTCGTGATGCGCGCTTTTGCTGGTATCGGCGCGCTCGGCGGCGGCAATGTGGTCTTGCGTGCCGGTGGAGACGCGGGAGAGACCAGCATCGGCGATGCGTTCGTCATGAGCTCGACAGGGCTGTCGGCGGCGATCGGCAGCAGCGCGCGCGTCGACCCCAGTGGAGCGGTCGTCCGCAGCGGTGGCGGCACATTGACGGTGGACATCGCCGGCCGCCTCAATCCGGGAATGAATCTGAGCTTCGACGAGAGATTGTATGGTGACCTCACCAACCTTCGCGGTGATATCGATTTGCGCGCCGGCAAAGTCGGCACCGTCGTTGCGGCATCCCATGGCATCCCCGAATCCGGCTTCCCCTTGCCGCGGTCTGGCGATCCGCGTCCGATCGACCCGCTCGCGTCTTACAAGTCGGCCATGTATGGCAGGTTGACTTTCAACCTCGGCGACGGTTCGGTCACGGCCAGCAGCCGGATCGATCTCGTCGCCGATGTTTTTGCTGTCCGGGATCTCTGGACGGATGCGACGCGCGCAACGCTGCTTTCGGCGGGTGGTGACATCAACCCGGCTGGGCAGAATCCTTCCTCGAAGGAGGTCGTTCCCTCGCTCTCCGTGATAGCGGCAGGTGGCAGCATCCTGCTTTCCGGCACGATCGATCTCTTGCCCTCGCCGGCTGGGCAATTGGAATTCCTTGCCTGGAATTCCATCAATGGCCAGGGTGACAAATACGTCCAGGTCCCGGGTTACGTCGGCATGAGAGTCGGGACACCGTTCAGCAATCTGCATGTCGACGACCCGGAGCCGATGCGCTTCTACGCCGTCACGGGCGACATCGCCAATTTCCAATCCGGCCACAGCGAGACGCAAGCGGGTCAGACTACCTATCACGTCGCCGGCAAGCAAACCTGGTTGCGCGCCGGGCGTGACATCTTCAACACCGGTGGAGTGATCCTGAACAACCGTGACATTGACGTGTCGATCGTGTCGGCCGGCCGCGACATTATTTTCGCCAACTATCAGATCGCTGGGCCCGGCACGCTGCTCGTCTCCGCCGGGCACAACGTCTATCAGGCTGACTATGGTTCGCTGACAAGCATCGGACCTCTGGTGCCGGGAGATCTGCGGCCTGGCGCCGGGATCGTCGTGCAGGCCGGCGTCGGCGGCGCCGGGCCGGACTACGCTGCGCTTGCTGCGCACTATCTGAACCCAGCCAACCTGGCGCAAAGCGGATTGCCGCTCGCCGACCAGCCCGGCAAAGTGGCCAAGGTCTACACAGCCGAGCTTGCAGCGTGGCTCTCGGAGTATTACGGCTTCTTGGGAACGACCGAGGAGGCACTGGCCTTCTTCGCGACACTCACCGCCGATCAGCAAAACATCTTTCTGCGCCAGATCTACTTCGCCGAGTTGCGTGAGGGCGGACGTGAATACAACGATCAATCGAGCACGCGCCACGGTTCCTACCTGCGCGGCCGCCAGATGATCGCGACCCTGTTTCCCGAAAGGGACGAGAGCGGCAGGCCCATCGACCGGGCGGGCGATATCATCATGTTCGGTGGCTCCGGCGCGCGAACGAATTTCGGTGGCGATATCCAGCTGGTCGCGCCGGCCGGGCAGGTCATCATTGGCGTGGAGGGCCAGATGCCGCCGGCAGCCGCCGGGGTGATGACCCAGGGCTCCGGCGATATCCAGATCTACACGAAAGGCAGCATCCTGCTCGGCCTCTCGCGCATCATGACGACCTTCGGCGGCGATATCCTTGCCTGGTCTGCCGAAGGCGACATCAACGCCGGTCGTGGTGCCAAGACCACCGTGCTGTACACCCCAGCGCGGCGCGTCTACGACAAGTACGGTCGTGTGGCGCTCTCACCGGTGGCGCCGAGCTCAGGCGCCGGCATTGCCACGCTGAACCCGATCCCTGAGGTACGGCCAGGCGACATCGATCTGATTGCGCCATTGGGCACGATTGACGCTGGCGAGGCGGGTATTCGCGTCTCGGGCAACGTCAACCTTGCCGCGCTGCAGATCATCAATGCCGGCAATATTCAGGTGCAGGGCTCCGCGACCGGCATTCCGACAGTGCAGGCGCCGAACGTCAGCGGCGCATTGAGTGCGTCCAACACCGCTGGCGCGGCGGCGCAACAGGCCAAGACGCCTCAACAGGGATCTACTGAGGCGCAGCCGTCGCTCATCATGGTCGAATTCCTCGGCTTCGGCGGCGGCGATGATGGGAGCAATCCTGAAGAATGGCGGCGCCCGCAGAACGAAGACCGCCACAGCCAGATTCAGGATCCGCAAAGTCGCTATCAGATCGTCGGCGCGGGCAATCTGACGGAAGAGCAATTTCGTGAACTGGTAGACGAGAGACGCAAACGGATTGGACGCTGAGATGGAGGCCTAGACCTCGCCGAGCGTTCTTCGTTGAGGGTGCCGCTCATGGCGGCATCCTCGGCCAGTCGCCGTAAGGCTGCGCCATTGGATCATCATCGTCCCGCACTTTGGCACGAAGAAATACGATAGCGACCAGCGCTGCGATGAAGAGGCATAGCCCCAGAGGCGTCCTAAAACTCAGCCTCATGTCCTCCTCCCCGCGGCACAACACCGCACGAACGCATATGGTCGCTCTCGAACCAACCGACAGTCCGTTGTCGACTCTTCAAGCCAGCCGTGCCCTTGAGGCTCTGCCGTTGGAACGTCCTGATTTCCAGGGTTCACGGAGCCGGGATGCGGCCGTAATAGTCATCGATCGATCGTGCGACCGAGGGGTTTGACCAATTCCAGCTGCTCTCGCTGCTGTACTTAGGTGCGCCTCTCAATTGGTCTTCAGTTATGCCCGTGACGTAACCGCCAAGGCCGGTGTCATACTTAAGCGATTGCCATGGAAGCGGGTAGTGATCGTCTCCAATTCCGAGAAAGCCTCCAAACCCCAGCACCGCATAAGCCACATGGCCGCTGATCTTGTCGATCATCACCCGTTCGATCGAGCCAATGCGCTGGTTCTCGGCGCCATAGACGGCGGTTCCTTCGACCTTGTCGCTACCGATTAGATCTCGTGTCTCGCGTTCTTCGTATGCCATGCGACTCTCCTCTCATAATGGGAGCTCAACACACCAGCGTTTCGCCCGTTCCTGGGAGTATCCGCGCGGCTGGTCAATGGCGCTGGGCTTGAAGAAGATCGCGACGAAAGGTGATCCGGATATCCCCCGTCTCGATGCGGTTTTTGCCGCGCAACTCCGGCGCGGATCGATCTTCCACCCATTAGGAACTAACGGAATTTACAAGCCTTGGTTTTGAAGCGCCCGAGCATGCGGATACGGCGGGCCGCGGGCCTACCGTTGATTGCGGCTGCTTCCTCGGAAGTGGGTAGGCTGAAGAATGGTGATGTGATGTATCTTGTTGGCCGGGGTCGTGAGTGTGAGAGCGTTTGATCTTCTTCTCGGACGACGCTTGGCCAACCGGGAGTTGAAGGAGCGTAAGATCGGGGCCCTTGAGGGCCTTCCCGCAATGGGGCTCGATGGTCTTGGCTCCTCTGCCTACGGTCCTGAAGCAGCCCTTACAATCCTCATTCCGCTTGGCGCAGCCGCGACGTCCTTTGTCGGCTGGGTCATGGCGCCGATCGTCGTGCTCCTTGCGATCTTGTTTGCCTCGTACTGGCAAACCATCCGGGCCTACCCGAACAACGGTGGTGCGTATGTCGTTGCCAAGGACAACCTTGGCACCAATCCTAGTCTGCTCGCCGCGGCGGCTCTGATGGTCGACTACGTCTTGAACGTTGCCGTCGGCATCGCCGCGGGAGTTGGCGCTCTGGTTTCGGCGGTGCCGACCTTGCACGCCTACATTCTCCCATTGTGTCTCGGTATTCTTGCGCTCGTGACGATAGTGAACCTCCGCGGCACGCTCGATGCTGGCCGGATGTTTGCCTTGCCGACTTATCTGTTCGTGGTCAGCTTCGGCATCATTCTCGCTGTCGGAGTGTACAAAGTCATGACCTCCGGCGGATCGCCGCAGCCGGCTGTCCCGCCGCCCCCAATGGGAGAAGCAATCGAAACCGCGAGTCTCTGGTTGCTGCTGCGCGCCTTCGCAAGCGGCTGCACGGCGATGACGGGAGTGGAGGCTGTGTCCAACGGCATGACCGCTTTTCATGAGCCGACCATTAAATACGGCCACCGTACATTGACGGCCATTGTCGTCATTCTCGGCACGCTGCTGATCGGCATCGCGTTTCTCGCTCGCGCCTATGGCATCGGCGCTATGGATCAGGAGCGGGAAGGCTATCGCAGTGTTCTGTCCCAGCTTGCGGCCGCCATCGTGGGAAACGGCGCCCTCTATTATGTCGCGATCGGTTCACTGCTGTGCGTCCTGGCTCTTTCAGCCAATACGAGCTTCGTGGATTTCCCGCGCCTTTGCCGCGTAGTCGCCCAGGACGGCTTTCTGCCCAAATCCTTCGCAGTTGCGGGCCGGCGACTGGTCTTCGACGTAGGCATCCTGTATCTGGCGTTCACATCCGGACTTCTCCTGACGGTCTTTGGTGGCATAACCGACCGGCTCATCCCGCTGTTTGCGATCGGTGCATTTCTCACCTTCACCATCTCGCAAACCGGCATGGTATGGCATTGGCGCCGAGCCGTTGCCGCGGCGGAAGCACCCAAGAAGGAATTGAAAGCCCATCTCGCGATCAATGCGGTCGGCGCGATCACGACAGGTACTGCTCTCATCGTGATCATCGCCGCCAAGTTCGCGGAGGGAGCTTGGATCACCATTTTGGTGCTTCCGCTCGTCATCGTTCTGCTCAAAGCGATACGCGCCTACTACGACGAGCTTGCCAACCAGCTCCGCGATCCCGCTCCTCTAAATCTCAGCGGATTGACACCGCCTATTGTCGTTGTTGCGTTCGAGAGCTGGAACAGGCTGAGCGACAACGCTTTGAAGTTTGCGCTGAGCATCTCGCCCGAAGTCGTCGCCGTTCATCTCTTACAGCTATCAGGTCCAGATGCTGCGGATGAACAGCGAAATCTCCGCGACCAATGGCGAAAGGATGTCGAGGTGCCGGCACTGCAAGCAGGACTCCTGCCTCCACGTCTTATCGTTCTTCAAGCACAGTACCGCACGATTCAGCAACCAATGTTGAGGGTGATTGACGACATCAGAGATGAGTTTCGCGGCAGGCGACTCGCAGTGCTGATCCCAGAAGTGATTAAGCGGCGTTGGTACCAACACCTGCTGCATACGCATCGCGCCCTCCGGTTGCGCTCTCGACTCATCGGACTCGGGCGGCCCGATGTGACCGTGATCAACCTCCCGTGGCGCTTGGACGTGGATAATGAGTTCGGCAACGAGCCAATCGGCGTTCCTGATTCGGACGGAAAGGCAAAGACCGACTCAGAAGCCAGGTTCGACCCAACCTGCGTGAGTCGGGTAGCATCCGACAAGGAAAGTCGAGGAATTCCTGGGCCTCCTGGAACTAAGTCGATTTCCGCTGCTGATGCGCGAATGGTTATCGAGACTCGCGCTGGGCTCTTCGGAGGACCCAATTGTTAGCGGCTACGTTAGTCCTGGACCAGTGAGGACATCGGTGGAAGCGCTCGAAACATATCTCGACAGGAAGCACGAGGAACTCAGGTTGCTGAATGGATCGCTCAGCACGCCGCTGCCCCTGCGGTATCCGTCCTCGCCGGCCGAGGTGATCGAGCAAAAATTCCAACTTGCCGCTGCCCTGAAGGCCGAACATGCGCTGCACGATTGGGCGCTTACCGAAACGGCGTGGGCACACTCGGGCCGGCTGCGAGCTGGGCCGTTTGAGTTTGACTATGACTATCAGCGGGCGGACCTCGCGGTCCGGGGTCCATCCTTCTACCAGTTCGTTGCTTCGGAAGACGACGAGACCATCTATACGGCCTCCGGAATGGCAGCCATATCGGCGCTGCTGCTGGCCACCAGGCCTTTGTTGCCCGACGCGGATATCCTGACGCTGCCAGGCACTTACGGAGAAACCGTCGAGCTGGTCGAAAGTCATGCCCGCCATCTGCGCCTGATCACGTTGAAATCATCACCCGACGAAGTCGAACCTTCCGCTGAAAGACCACGCATTTTTCTGTTCGATTCCTGCACGTCCGCTGCCGCATTCGAGGCGACCTTGCATTGCGAAAAGCCGCAGCTCGATCTGACAGTCTTCGATACGACTTGCTTCTCCAACGGCTCTGGTCGGATCCGCCGGGTTCTGAGTTGGGCACGCCGTTGGAGAATCCCCATCGTTCTGGTGCGCAGCCATACCAAACTGGATTCTCTCGGCGTGGAGTATGGCCGGCTCGGCTCCGCTGTTTTTGTTCGTTGCGAAAAGAAGGCCGAAGCCTCAAAGCGGCAATTGCTCCGCGAATTGGTCGATGGGACACGCAATGCTGTCCGACTTCTGGGGAGTGCTGCTGTGCCGGCGCATTTCCCGCCTTATGTAGGGACGACGGCCTACAGACAGTTGACCGATAGACGCGTTGCCGCGATGTTGCGTAACAGCCGACGTACGGCGCGTTACTTTGCGTCAGCGCTTCCCGGCTCGTCAGCGGAGCTGCATTTCGCGCACGGGCTTTATGTCACGTTGGCACCATCCACGAGGCTGGACGAGAAGCAGACGAGGAGTCTCGCGGCGGAGCTCTGCCACGATCTGAGCAAGACCGGGCTGCCCCTACGTCATGCCGGAAGCTTCGGTTTCGATTTCGGAGCAGCAGAGTGGTTCAACGACAGACCGCGGGACCGGTATGTGCTCAGAATTGCAGTCCCAGACCTGCCGACATCCCTCTGGGACAAAGTCTCTCAAGCCGTAGTCGAATGGTGGTCAGTTCATCAGAGCAAGTCGCTGACCAAGTAGGCCTCGTTTGAAGCGCGAGCCAGATCTGCTCTCGCAGACCAGTCGTCAAGCGATTGCGTTCTTCTCAGCTATCGATTCGTGCACCGCTCGGCGGCCGCCTCAGTCAGGCAAGGGTTCCGTGCCGGGCCCGCAGGTCATAGCCGCGGCGCGCATCAGGGAACGCTCGGGCGCGAGCCCGTGGAATTAGGAACAAGAATGACGTGTCCACGTTATGATCGGTTCTCTACCGGATTCTAAGCGCGCATAGCGAGTTTCCTGGGTTGAGTTTAGGCACCTATCACGCAGGTCAAAAACAGTGCCCGTCGGAAAATCGATCGAGCGATTTCGCGGTTATCCAGAGTCCTACCCTCCGATCACGGTCGCCGAAATTCCGCGTCCCTTGTGGCAGCAGGCTTTGATCGATTGGGACGACGAGGATCCACCGCCACTGCCGCGGCATTTCGATGACGATGTCACGCCGCCGACGCCAAGCCGACGCTGGCTATTGACTACGATTACCGCCATGCTGTTTGGTGCGCTCGTGCTCGGCACATCGCTTGCCTGGCTCTGGGCGCTGCCCTGGACGGTTTGGAACGAGATTGCCGATGCCCAGCGCAAGAGAGCTGGCGGCGCATCGGGCTCTCAGATCGGAGAGGCCGACCTCGGCAGCCGCATCGACATTGCCGTGGCCTCTCTCCCGGAGAATCCGAATGCGAGCGAGGAGAAGAGGGCGCTGATCAGGTTTGTGCGGCCGGAGCTACGGCCGGTGTCTTCGAATGAACCGTCTCCGCCGAGAGCACCAGCGGGTGTCGTTTCCAAGCCAGAGGGCGCTCTTTCTCAGCGGTGAACGCGCTTGAAGGACCAGGTACCGCACCAAGGGACACTGACGTATTGCTCAGGATTGGAGTCATCTCCGATACCCACAGCCTGCTGCGTCCCGAGGTTGAGCCATGCCTCGCCGGCGTCGCGCATATCATCCATGCCGGCGACATCGGTCGCCCCGACGTGATCACCCGGCTGCGCCGGATTGCGCCGGTAACGGCGATCAGAGGGAACATCGATACCGGCGACTGGGCGGAGCACTATCCCGACACCCAGACGGTAAGGCTCGGCGGGCGGTCCATATACATCCTGCACGACCTGCAGGAACTACGGCTCGATCCTGGTTTGTGCGGAATTGACGTGGTCGTTTCCGGCCACTCGCATCGACCGCGGATCGCGACCATTGACGGGGTGCTTTATCTCAATCCCGGAAGCGCTGGGCCCCGCCGCTTTAAGCTGCCTGTTACTCTGGCCATTCTTGAACTGACCGCAAGCGGCCTTCGGCCGGTGATTCACCGTCTCGGTCATGTGGACTGATCGCCGGCGCGGCTTCTTTTCGGGTATGAACATTCCCGGAGCGTAGCGCTTCGGTCTCGCGGCTTGCCTACCGCCAGAATAGTGCAAGCAGCAGGATGACCGGAAGAGGAATACCCAGCAACCAAAGCAAAGCGCCTCTGCCAAATGTCATTGTCGTCTCCTCCAACGAGGGGCCTCTCCTCCAACAAGCCCGCATGTTCAAACCCGTGAGGACCATCCGGAGTTCCTAGGAACAGGAACGTACGTTTGAATAGAACGTTGGAACCAAAATCAGTTTCATGGAGGAGCTTGCCATGGTCTCGCGCACATTATCCAACGCTTTCTTTGCCTGGACGTGGTCGGCCGTACTTGCCGGCGTCTTTGCTTCGCTGGTTGTCCAAATCTTGTTGACCATGCTCGGTTTTGGCATCGGTCTGCTCGCGATCGATGTCTCAACCGCCACGGCCGCGCCTGCTGGTGCAGGCTGGGCGGCGTTCGTGTGGTGGGCGGTATCGGGCATTATAGCCGCGTTCATCGGTGGCGCGGTGGCGGCAGCCAATTCGCCGGATCAGACGGGTCTCGGGCGGGTCGGTCACGCCCTGGGTGCGTGGGCGGTGGCAACCGTGGTCGTAGTCGCGGCGGCCGCCCTGATGCCGGCCTCCGCGACCAGTATCGCCAGCAACTTGGTCGGTCCGACATATGCTGCCAGTGCGCGCGTGGCTGCCTTGTCGAATGTCCCAGGACGCGAAACGGTCGGCTCGACCGCCCGGTCCGCGACACAGGCTCAAATCGACGAAGCGCGCAAACACTTCGCTTATGCGATGTTTGCAAGTTTCTGCGCACTTCTGCTCGGAGCTGGAGCGGCGTACGCTGCAGGGATGGCGACTACCGGCCGCGCTGTCGCAGAGACGGCACGTCCTGTGACCTGACGTAGATCAAGGTGGTGCCCAGCTCCGAACCGAAGAGCGCGGGTAGATGCTTGCCCATTTGGGAAGGCTGACCTTTGTTCTCCTGCCGTGTGCGCATGCGTGCGTTCGCGCGCCGAGCGGCTTGCCTGAACCATCGGTGCTGTCTCGTGCGTTGAGCGGTGCGCTTACCAGTATGACGTGGCCGACATCCACATCGAGCCACCTCGCGTCCACCTGTTCAAGCTGGCGTCGGCGTCACTGCTGGGTGGCGATGGTCAATCGAGCGCGCGCTGCACGTGATGTGCTCCGGGAGGCGCTCGCCGGCACCAGTACTGGCATCGCCGTCGCAACACGCAACGCGAAATAGGCGATGGTTGCCTGCAGGCCTTCTTTCAGCGCGATACGCGGACGCCAGCCTAGCGACCGTTCGGCAGTGTCGATCACCGGCTTGCGCCGTTTGGGGTCATCCTTCGGCAGCGGCTCGAAACGCAGCGGCGAGGCGGAATTGGTATAGGCCAGAACTTCGCGTGCCACCGACTCGATGGTGATTTCCTGCGGGTTGCCGAGATTGCAAGGCCCGCTGATGGAGGGCGAGCTCTCCATCAGTAGTTCGAGCCCGCGAATGAGATCGTCGACAAAGCAGAAGCTTCGTGTCTGCGTTCCCCTTCCATAGATCGTGATCGGTTCGCCGCGCAGGGCCTGCACGATGAAATTCGACACCACGCGGCCGTCGTTCTCCAACATGCGCGGCCCATAGGTGTTGAAGATGCGCGCCACTTTCACCTCGACGCCGTGGATTCGTTGATAATCGAACATCAACGTTTCCGCAGCACGCTTTCCCTCATCATAGCAGGCGCGCGGACCGATGGTGTTGACATGGCCGACATAGGATTCGGGTTGCGGGTGCACCTCGGGATCGCCATAGACCTCGCTGGTCGAGGCCTGCAGGACCCGGGCCGATTTCTTCCGCGCGAGTTCCAGCAGGTTCATGGTGCCGACGACGCAGGTCTTCATCGTACCGATCGGATCCGCCTGATAGTGACGCGGTGAAGCCGGGCAGGCAAGGCTGTAGATCTGATCGACGTCGTCATTGATGCTAAGCGGATCGCGCACGTCACATTCGACAAATCGAAAGTTCGGATGATTGAGCAATGGGCGGATATTGTCGACCGTACCGGTGAAGAGATTGTCGACGCAGATCACACTCGCGCCTCGCTGAAGCAGTGAATCGCAGAGATGCGAACCGATGAAGCCGGCGCCCCCGGCGACCAGCACGGTTTTGGTGCAGCGGGAAGACCGAAGGCGGACCTGAAACGTCATGGCATCTCCTCTCATATCTCGGCGACCTGCATCGGCGGGCTGATGGACGGCCGGGTCGATTTGCGGCAGCGCCGCGCAGTTGCCTCGAGATAATGGGCTTCCAACTGCCGGGCGCGATGTTCGGGCGTGTGATCGGCCAGGATGCGCTTGCGCGCGTTTTCGGCGATCGACCGCCGGCGTTCTTCAGGCATCTCGCGAAGGATCTGGACCACCTCGCGCGTTTCTGAGACCAGGAGGATCTCCGTCGATGGCGTGAGAATCGTTTCGATGCCCGGCCATCGATCGGAGATAACCGGCGTTCCGCAGGTGGCGGCTTCGAACAGCCGCACGCTCGGCGAAAAACCGAGCGTGCGCATATCCGCGCGAGTGGCGTTCAAGGCGAAGCGCTGCTCCGAATAGAATTGTGCGTGCAGGGTCGGCGCGAGATGCTCGATCCGTTCGACATTTTCACGCCAGGCAAGACGCTCTGGATATTGCGATCCCGCGACTGCGAATCGTTGATCCGGTAGTATTCGGGCAGGCGCAAGCAGCAGTCGCTCCAGCAGCGGCTGCCGGTCTTCGCTATAGGTGCCGAGGTAACCCAGCGACCACTTTATTTCCGCCTGCTGCGGGCGGTAGAGGCTCGTATCGGCACTGCAATAGAGGACGCGGGCGAGCGGACTGCCAAAGTCATCCTCGATCATCTTCGGCACCGGTCCACCGCTAAAGGACAAATAGAGATCAAAGCGCGGGATCATGGCGGCGGAGATGTAGCCCAGTCCTCGATCGAGCCCAGCGAGCGTGACCGGCGTATCGATGTCGTAAAAGGCCGTTATTCCCTGCGCGTGCGTCGTCACCCATTCCGAGATCGCGATTCCGTCCGGCACGTAGGAGCCGATGATCACCAGATTGGCATCGCGGATCAGCTTGCCGAACCGTCGGGGAAGCTCCGGCAGCGACTGGTAGAGCTTGACGGTCCATGTCGACGGCTTTGCAAGGTCGCGATGATCGCGGTACCATGGCGCATCCCGCTCGAGGAACGTGACGCGGTGGCCGCGCTTCGCGATGGCGTCGATCAAGGCACGGTAGGTGGTGGCATGACCGTTGCCCCAGGAAGACGTAACCGAGAGCCCGATGACCACAATGTTGAGATTCATTCTGCTGCCTCGATTCTCGTGTCCATTCCTGCGAAAAGGTCGTTGAATTGGCGCGCCCGGTGGCGGTAGGTGTGAAGGCTGAGGATGCGTGCCCTCGCGCGCTCCGCGATCATATGTGCGCGTTCGGGGCTCAGTGAATTCAGGTGCTCGGCCACCTCGGCGCCGTTGGCTGCCACCAGCACTTCACGATCTGGTTCGAGGAAATGGTCGATGCCTTCCCAGTCGTCAGTGATCAGGCACGCGCCGGCGCCGATCGCTTCGAACACACGGGTCGGCGGCGAGAACCCGTAACGGGCCATGCTGTTGCGGTTGACGTTCAGCGTCGCAAGAGCGGAGCCAAAGAACGCGTTGTGATCGCCGGTGCCGACGTGCCCGACCTTGCGGACGTTGGAGGGGGTCTCCTTGGTCTCCCAGCCCGATCCGCCCAATACAAAGCCCCTGTCGGGCATCCGTGTCGCGACGTCGAGGAAGAATTGGTCGATGCGCTGCTCGCGGTCAGGCAGGCGGTTGGCGAGCAGACCGAGATCGCATTCGAACTTGGGATCGGCCGGCGCCGGAAAATGCGTCGCCGGATCCAGCGCATTGTAGATAGGGACGCAGTCCCGGGCGCCCATCGCGCGATAAGCCGCCGCGACGCATTCTCCGCCGCCGTAGGTGAGCACGATGTCATAACGCGGGATCGCCTTGCGCAGATGACGGTGTGGATGGCTCGACATCGCATCCAGCGTGGCTGGCGCGTCGACATCCCAGTAGATACGGATCGCGCTCGACGGAATCTCCACAATCGCTTTTTCCAATTCGACGTCAAATACGCCGACGCCACTCGCCTTGATCAGCAGGTCCGCGGAATGAGCAGCGACCTCCAGCGAGCGCTGCCATCCCTCCGGCGTCGCCGGATAGACGACCACCCTGGCCCACGATGGATCGTCGATATCGCGATGAGCCTGTCGCTCGAACGCGTCGGGCTCGAAGAAAGTGATGTCAT
The DNA here is from genome assembly GCF_020194175.1 of Bradyrhizobium sp. BRP22. Classification (GTDB taxonomy): domain Bacteria; phylum Pseudomonadota; class Alphaproteobacteria; order Rhizobiales; family Xanthobacteraceae; genus Bradyrhizobium. The sequence continues at coordinate 123,624 of NZ_JADYVX010000008.1, forward strand.
GCCCGAGCGCTGCGATTTCCTTCAGCATGCCGCGGTAGTAGGTCGCGGCGCCGTTCCAATAGGACGAGACGAGGCTCGAACCGAAGAAGCAGATCTTCATGCGATGGCTCCCTCGTGCTCGGCGGGGTGCGATGACGCACGCGCGCCTCGAATCTCATCGACAATGTTGAGAAGCTGCATAGCGCGATGGCCGCAGGTATGACGGCTCTTGATCACTTGAAGAGCGGTTTCGGCGCTTTCAGCCGCGAACGCCTGATCATTAAGGAGCGTCGCCAGCGCGCGGGTCATCTGCGCTCCGTTCTCGGCTCGCAGGTAGGCGTTCTGCGGGAACATATTCTCAACGTCGTCCCACGGGGCCGAGACGATGGGAATGCCACAGGCCATGGCCTCGAACATCCGGATCGTCGGAATGCCCGGCAGCGACTGGGCGTAGGGGCCGCGCGGCACATGCACGGTGGCACGCGCGGTAGCAAAGGCCGCGGCCGCGCGATGCGCCGGAAGCCAGCCGCGGTATTCAATGCCGGCCTGCTCAATCGCGCGGAGCGCGGCTTCCGAATAGCGGACGCCGTAGATCCGCGCCTGGGCATTCAATTCCGACACCGGTCGAACCAGAAACTCGTCGAGTTCGGCAGCGCGCTCGCCATCGCCCCAATTGCCGATCCAGACCACGTCGTGGGTTCGCGCGATATGCGGCAGCGGGCGATATAGCTTTGTATCAGCCGCCTCATGCCAGGTGAATGCACGGTCGGCCCATCCGAGCCGCCGATAGATCTGACGAAGCGCTTCGCCGAAGGCGAGTACGCCGTCGAATCCATCGAGGTCGAACCCCGCAAGCTTATCGGGGGCGGTGACGGCGCGATGATGGGTATCGTGAAACAAGAGCGTGAAGGGCGCGCCGAGGGTGCGGCGACGGCCGATCGCTTCAATCAGCTCCGGCGGATTCCATTCATGGACGATCACAAGCGCAGCGCCATCCAGTGCCTCGTCCAGTTCGAGCGAGCTGTCATACTGGCGAATATCGATGCCGGGAAAAAGGGTCGGTACCTCGTGAAGGGTATTCGAACCGCGGTCACGAATTGCATTCGTCCGGCTCCAGCCATCAATGGGTTCGTAGACCAGAACCTCGTGGCCGAGCGCGCCAAGCTCGCGTGCGATGCCGCGGAGAAAATGCGCGTTGCCGTTGTTCCAGCAGGACGTAAACGCATGGTAGAAGAGGATGCATCTCATGCGTGCATCTCCATCGCATGCGTTGGAGCAGGACGCTGCGCGTTGGCCACCAGGTTCATGTAGAGTTGCAGATAGGCGCTTGCCGTTCGTCCCAGCGAGTAGCGCTGCGAGCGCGTCCGGGCGGCTCGTTGCAATTGCGCGCGCTCGTCGTCATGGGTGCATAACGCATTGAGGGCGCGACGCAGACCTTTCGTATCCGTCGGATCGACGAACACGGCGGCGCCATTCCATAGTTCCCGGAACGTCGGAATGTCGGATAGGAGCAACGCACACCCTGCGGAGGCGGCCTCCAGGACCGAAAGACCGAAGGGCTCGTAAAATGCGGGACTTGCGAAGATCGCCGCGCGTTGCATGCGCGCGCGCAACTCGTCGTAGGGAAGATGTCCTAACCAGGAGACTTCGGCTCGGGCGGCATCATTGTCGGGGCCCGCTATGGATATCGGCCAGTGCACGCCTTTCGCGGCCGCGGTCAACGCTGCGATGTTCTTAGCGCGATCCCACACCCGGCCGGCCGCAAGGATGAAGTCCTCCTTCCTATCTGTTTGCGAGGCAGGCGCGATGCCGTTCCGGATCACCAGGCCCGGCGCTCTAGGGCTGTACAGATCGCATATGACATCGTAGAACGCGCAGCTCGGGCTGATCCACGCCTGCGCCTTGCTCAGGCCCGCGGCGACGGCTGCGGTGTACCCTCGCCATGCCGGTTCCTCGAGCCACGCGGTATCGTGGCAGGCGAGGCCCCATGAATTTACGCAGGAGTGCGCGACCACGAGCACAGGTGCATTCCAATCGAATACGGCTTCGCGGAAGCTGTTGAGGTGAATGACGTCAGGTTCGATGTCTTCTTCCAGTTGGGTCAGGACGCGCTGGGCGACAGGCCGGTCGGCTCCTTCCGGATCCTGCCATTCGAGCGCGAGGTCGGTCTCGATCAGGTGCACGCGATCGTCTTGCAGCATCGCACGCTGATCCATACGTGCGCGCGGTCCCGTCGTCACGAGATGAACCTCGGCACCCGAAGCGGCGAGCGCCGTCGCAAGCGCGGAGGCATAAGTCCACACACCACCGACGGTATCCGACGTCATCAGAATCGTGAGATTCGCGGATCGGCTCATGACGCAACCTGCAGCTCGAGCGCGGCGAGTGGAACGGGACGTTCCTCCTGCACATCGCTGAATTGGTCGAACATCGCGAGGTAGTGCTGGTGGGCTCGCTCCCAGGCAAAATCATCGGGCTCACCCCAAAGCTTCCGGTAATCCGGTGAGCCGGGATATGGGTAGAGCGGCACCGGATCGTTGGCCCACACGCCGGCATCCTGCATCCGCCGGCGCCAGCGCTGGACCACGGGATCCTCATCCTCCGGCATCTCGATCAGGTTGGCCTGCACGAACGGCACATGCCGGCGCGCTTCGACCAGCCGGTCGGCGAGCTGGTCGGTCGTCATCTTGCAGTTCTTTGCCAGCGCTGCTCGCCCTTCCGGCGTCAGGCTTTCGACCCCGGCCTCGATCGACACGCAGCCGGCGCGGCCGAGCAGCTCCAGCATGTCGGGACGCCACAGATCGATCCGCGTCTGCACGCCGAATTTGAGCCCACGGGTGGACAGGCCCTGCAGCAATTCGCTGTTCGGCAGGAAGATTTCGTCGATGAAGTAGAGATACTCGATGCCTTGGTCCCGCAAGCCGTCGATCTCTTCCAGAATGACCGGGGCAGGGCGCCTGCGATAGGCGTTGCGGAAATTCTCCTTGGCGCAGAAAGTGCAGTTATACGGGCAGCCGCGCGAAGCCTCGACCTCGGCGCCGGGGCCGCTCGGCTCCGCCTCAAAGCGGTGATGATGATGATGATGCCGTCTGAGCATTTCCGCAGGCCAGTGCAGCGATGGTTGATCCTTGAAGTTGACCGCCTGAGGTCCGCCGTTGACATGAATTGAATTGCCGTCAGCGAAACACAAACCAGCGAAATCGCGCTCGCCATTGGCAATGCGCAGGAGCGACTGCTCGCACTCGCCCATCACGACGATATCGACGCCGAGCTTCTTCAGCGCGGTCTTCGGCGTGGTCGAGCCGTGAGGCCCGACGGCGACCAGCTTTGGTACAAGTCCCCGCAGTGAAAGTGTAAGCTCCTGCGGAACGCGCAGTTCGGGCGGCGCGCAGCGCCAGAACAGATAGGTTGGCGCTGTCGTAACGACGACGAGATCCGGCTTGAATGCGCGGAGCTCGGCTTCGATCTCGGCGAGCGAAAGGCTGAACATGTGAGCATCGAGCAACAGCGTCGGATGCCCAGCTTGACGCAGATAGCGCTCCGAGATTCCGAGCTCCAGAGGCAGGTGCGGCGAGCGGCACCCGAAATAGATGCTGCCGTCGAAATTCCAGTTCGGATTGATCAGGGCGACGCGCGTCATGCCGAGGCTTCCCTATTTGCGGTCGATTGTCCAAACCGGCCGTCAAGCCACGCGTGCAGCGAGTGCAGCCCTTGCTGGAGGGAAACCTTCGGCGTCCAGCCGAGCGCGGTAGAGAGAGCTCGCGTATCAGTGACATACCAGGGCTGGTCACCGGGGCGCCAATCGGCGAGTGCGTATTTGACCTCGCGACCGGTCAGTTGCCTGATGTGATCGATCAGCTCGAGCAGGCTCACCGAATTGAAAGGGCCGCCGCCGAGATTGAATACGCGACCGCGAACCAGCGCGATCCGCTCCAGCGCGGTCAGCCAGGCGTCGGCGGCGTCGGAGACGTGCAGCGCGTCGCGAACCTGAAGACCATCGCCATAGATCGTCAGTGGGATACCGCGAATCGCGCTCAGGAGGAAATGCGCGATCCAGCCCTGGTCCTCGGTCCCGAACTGTCGCGGGCCGTAGACGCAGCTCATGCGCATGACGACAGCCTGCAGGCCGAACACGCGGGCATAGTCGCGGACATATTGATCGGCCGTTCCCTTGGAGCAACCATAGGGGCTGTAGAAGTCGAGCGGGGCATTCTCGGATATTCCGTCGGAGAGCGTTTTGCTCGCAGGCGCATAGCGGGCACCGGTTCGCATGATCTGCGTGTCGTCGATGAGCCGGCCATACACCTTGTTCGTCGACGCAAAGAGCACGGGCGCGGATTTGTTGTGAAGGCGCACGGCCTCGAGCACATTGATGGTGCCGCGGGCGTTGGTTTCGAAATCTCCGACCGGATCCGCCACGCTGTCGGTCACGGCGACCTGAGCCGCGAGGTGAAGCACGGCACGGGCGTCCCTCACGGCGTCGATGACCGAAATCGGATCGCGAACATCGGCGACGATGATGTTGATCCGATCGCCATGCTTCGACTTGAGCCACTGCGCATTCTCGCGGACGCCGGCGCGGGCGAGATTGTCCAGGACGAGGACATTATCACGACGCTCGGCGAGCCGATCGGCGAGATTGCAGCCGATAAAGCCGCAGCCTCCAGTGATCAGCACAGGCCTGTTGTCTCTGTTCTTCATGCGACCAATCCTCGTCGCGAGAGTTCCTCGGCGGCTTTCTCAGCCTGGTCATCGGCAATCTGGTCCGCAAGATAACCGGCCAACTCGGTGAGCCCGTCTTCAAATGCGACACGCGGCTCAAAGCCGAGCAGAGCGCGGCTCTTGGTGATATCGGCAAAGCAGTGGCGGATATCGCCGGCGCGATATTTGCCGGTGATCTCAGGTGCAATGTCCGCGCGCCCCATGACGCGGGCAAGGTCCTTTGCCACCGAGACGATCGTGCGGCTCTGGCCGGAGCCGACATTGAATACGTCGTTGGTCCGATCGGTCTCCAGCGCCATCCGGCAGGCGCGGGCGACATCCTTGACATGAACAAAATCGCGCCGCTGCAGGCCATCTTCGAATACCAGCGGACGACGGCCATTGAGCAGGCGTGCGGCGAAGATCGCCAGCACGCCGGTATAGGGGTTCGACAATGCCTGGCGAGGGCCGAACACGTTGAAGAAACGCAGCGCGACCGTTGGAATGCCGTAGGCTTTGCCAATGATCAGGCACATGCGTTCCTGCGCATATTTGTTCAGCGCGTAGATTGAGCTCAAGGAAGGCTGCTTGGTTTCGGGCGTCGGCACGGGATCGAGGCTGCGGCCTGCGCCGTCGCGCAACTCCCATACACCACTTCGGAGCTGGTCAAGCGACCGCTCTTGCGGCGCCAACTCGGCATGGTCGACGCCGCGGCAAAGGCCCTCACCGTAGATGCTCATAGAGGATGCGACGACGAGACGTTCGACCGGACGCTTGGACAGAGCCTGGAGCAGGATCGCTGTGCCGAGTTCGTTGGTCCGCACATAAGAATCGATGTCGTACATGCTCTGACCAACGCCAACCGCGGAAGCGAGATGCAGGACCATATCGGTGCCGCGCAACGCGCGCTCTACGGCAAGCGCGTCAGTCACGTCGCCCACGACAAGTTCCGCCTCGCGGTCGAGATAGGTGGGACGCTCGCGTTGCGGACCGTGAACCTGGGGGGAGAGCTCGTCGAGCAGCCTGACCTCGTAGCCGGCGGCAAGCAACGCGTCTGCGGCATGGGAGCCGATGAAGCCGGCACCACCCGTAATCAATACTCGTGTCATTCGCCTTCGCTTCCTTGCCAAACATCGGACCGGGTCTTGCGACCGGCCAGGGATGAAAGTGGATGTGCGCCCTGATGGCCGATTGACCTGCGCGCCAGTCACGTTTGGAATCAGAAGCGGTGCAACGAATGTTCGTTCCTCAAAAATGTACAAACAATGGTTTCTCTAACTTCGATCAATAACATGAGTAAAGATTGAGGGGCGGCCTTGCTCAGAACGGGACGCCGTGTCGAAGTGGAGCGAGCTTGAGATGCGCGGCGACCGTTGCGCCGATATCGGAAAAGCCGACGCGCTTGCCGATTGGTGATGTTTGGGCGCTGCTCCGGAGCAGAATAGGCACCTGCTCGCGCGTGTGATCGGTGCCACTCCAGGTCGGATCGCAGCCATGATCGGCGGTGATCACGAGCAGGTCATCGCTCTTCAGCCGCGCCATCAGTTCGGGCAGGCGGGCATCGAATGCCTCGAGCGCTGCCGCATAGCCGGCGACGTCGCGCCGGTGGCCGTAGAGGGTATCGAAATCGATGAAGTTGGCGAACAGGAGTCCGCCATCGGCGAGGCTGTTCAAGCCGTCCAGCGTGCAATTGAACAGCGCGTCGTTGCTGTCCCCGCGCCCGTTTCGTCCGGTGCCGCGATGGGCGAAGATATCGTCGATCTTGCCGATCGAGACGATATCGCGACCGTCGACTTCGCAAGCATCGAGAATGGTTGGTTCTGGGGGCGGAACCGAGAAATCTCGCCGATGCGCGGTCCGCCTGAAGCCGCCCTTCGAGGAGCCGACAAAGGGGCGGGCGATCACGCGGCCAATGTTCAAGGGATCAAGCAGCCGGCGCGCGACCGCGCACACATCATAGAGCCGTTCGAGCCCAAAGGTCTCCTCATGGGCTGCGATCTGGAAGACGCTGTCAGCGGAGGTGTAGCAGATGGGCTCGCTGCTCCGCATATGCCGCTCGCCGAGCGAGTCGATGATCTCGGTCCCGGAGGCGTGGCGGTTTCCAATGACGCCGGGCAGGGCAGCTTCCTTGCATAGGCGTTCGATGATTTTTGACGGAAAGCAGGGTATGGTCCTCGGGAAATATCCCCAATCGAACGGCACCGGGACGCCGGCGATTTCCCAATGACCGGAAGGCGTGTCCTTGCCCTTGGACAGTTCGCTGGCGCAGCCGAATTGCTGAGGCGAGATGTTGGCGCCATCGAGTCCGGGCGGCACGCGGCCGGTTGCAAGGCGGCAGGCTTCTCCGAGCCCGAGGTCAACCAGGTTGGGAATGCGAAGGGGTCCTTCGCGCTGGTTGCTGTCGGCCTGACCGAGCACACAGGTACGCGCGACATGGCCGACCGTCTCAGCTCCTTCGTCCCCGTAAAGGCTCGCGTCGGGAGCGGCACCGATTCCGACGGAGTCCATCACGAGGATCAGGGCACGCATGTCGGTTCCCTTGTTTCGGTGGATGTCGACGAAAGCGCGAGCCCGGTCCTGCCGGCATAGCGCGCGACCATCGCCGCACAGAAGTCGGCGAATTCATTCGCGTCAAGCGGCGGGCTGGTATGGTGCGGGGCGATACCGCGGTGTTCAGGGGTGAAGCAAAGGGTGACGGTGACGTCAAACTCCGCAAGCGCGTCCATCTGGCGGTCGAACCAATCAAGTGCGTTGGGACGGAAGCTGTCAGCCCAGGACAGGCCAGTCCGAAGGTGCCTGACGCCGAGCCGGCGCATCCAGCGCACCGCGTCGTCGAGGCGATGATCCTCGAAATGAAACCATTGGCACAGCCCCATCGCGTGCGAATACTCTGCGAATAGCTCCAGTCCTGCCTTCGGCGTGCCGTCCTCGCGCAGCAGCCCCATGTGGAAATGCCGATAATATGAAGAGCCTTCCGCTTCCTTGTGCCGTGTTGTCGCCTCCCAGGCGGAGGGGAGATCATAGAGGCTGTACCAATGGATTCGCGGCGCGCGGCCGATCAATAGTTCCGCGGTGCGTCTGAGGCCCCAGGCTTGCACCTCCTCGGCGCCAAACGAGGAGGCGCCGACTTCCGTCACCCACACCGGCAGCGAGACGACTGCCTTGATTTCCGCGAGCTTGTTCGGCCACTCATCGATCTGCCACAGATTCCAGTCGAGTGGAAAACCGTGCACGGCGACTGCTTCGAAATGATCCAGCACGCCGCGCGCCTGCATGTTGCGCATGAAGGATGGATCGATCGGCGAGATGCCGCCGAGCACCCGCGGCAGGTTCGGGTGGGCGGCGCGGATCGCCTTGCCTGCGGCGATCGCCAGTTCGGCGAACTTCGCCCAGTCCGGATCGATCAGAATATCCCAATGCGACTTGTTGTTCGGTTCGTTCCAGATCTTTGCCGCCTCGATCATCAGATCGTACCCCGCGATGGATAGGTCGCTCCCTCGGCCTGTGGTCTTGTCGCCCTCCGACAGAGATAGACCTCGTCTTCGGGATGGGCGGCAATGACGAACCCGGCGCTGCGTAACATCGCCTCGACACAGGCACGATTGGGTACCCACCAGTTGGTGGGATCGTCGGCATATTCGTTCTCAATGAAGTGCAATTTCGGATATCCCGAACGATCGAACTGGTCCGTTGTCCAGAAGTCGTAATTCTTGTCCACCGGATCCACGCGATCGTCGCCGCGCAGCATGGATTGGAATAGCAGGAGATCGCCCGCCACGTGCTCGTGGATCAGGTCTAGTGCAAGCAGCGGATGACGGAGGTGATAGAGCACGCCCATGAAGATCACGAGGTCGAACTTTTCCCGGAGCTGGCCGACGTCGTAGGCGGACAGTTTGTGAAACTCGATCTTGAGCCCGTTCACCTCGGCGGCAAATCGCGCTTGCGCCAAGTATTCCTCGTCGGTATCGAGGCCGAGCACGCGCTCGGCGCCGCGTCGCTTCATCTCCATCGCGTAGAAGCCGGCGTTGCAGCCGATATCGAGCACGGTCTTGCCCTCCAGGTTATCAGGGATGACGCCCGAGAAGCGCTGCCATTTCACGGCGGGATAATCGCCGAGGAAATGCGATGGCGCCGTGCTGATGCCCTTGAGGTCGAGGTTATGAAACCACGGGCCGAGTGCATTCACGCGCCGGCGGATTTCCTCCCTGGAGAGCGTGTCGCTCGTCATGTATTCCTTCCGTTGCTTACGTTTGCGGGGAGACGGACCGCATCGCTCCGCGAATCCGCCCATTGTTTCGATCGGCCGTCATTTCCGTCGCTCTCGGCAAGCAGTGCCATCGCCGTGCGGTAGCCGTTCACGGTGCCGACGTCGACGTAGGATTCGCCGGTCCTGACGCCAATCCCATGGCCCCCGGCCGCGAGATAGGCATTCACCAGCGTCCCAAAATATTCGTCGCGGCAGTTTCGCTGGCGCCAGAGCAGTTGCAGATCGCGAAAGCCGGCCGCGGACATCCTGAAGGCGCCCCAAATCCAGTTCGACGCGGCATCAGTCCGCTTGACCTGGATTTCCCGCACATTGTCGCCGTCGAGCACGACGGCATCGAAGAATTCAGGATGTTCGACCGGAAACAGCAGAAAGGATAGATCGGCATCCGGCAGGGTCTGCAGCGCCGTCTTCGGAAACCATACGGTATCGGGTAAGCCGATCAGGACATGGTCATGATCCCCGATGACGGTCCTCGCCCTGAATACCGCGTCGCAAAGTCCGGACGCTTCCGGCTGCACGACGTAGGCGAGTTGGGCGCTGCTATAGTGGTCGCCAAAATATTCGAGGATATCGGATTTTCCCGGCGAAATGACGAAGCAGATCTTGTCGGCGCCGCCAAGGATCAGGCGTTCGACCAGATATTCGGAGACGGCGCAGGGGCGGTCCGCGCCGTTGTCGCGCCGGCTCCCGACAGGCAGCAACTCCTTCGAAAATGCCAGCGGCTGAATGCGACTGCCGCGGCCCGCGGCCGGAACGATGCCCCACATCTTAAGCCTCCTCGGCTTCCGCTTGAAGTGCGCCTCGGCGCGCCGTTTGCTCCAGCAGCGCAATCAGTTCGCCGGCGCGCTTGCCGGAGCTATGCTGCTCCATGGTCCGCTCACGCGCGCGGCCGGCGATGCGCAGCAGCTCTGAGTCTTTCATGTCAAGCGCGGCAAGCGTGTCGCACTTGTCGTGTGCTATCAGGATCTCGTCACCCGGGGTGAAGAAAGCCTCGATGCCTGCCCAGCCATCGCTGAGCAGGGGCGCGCCACAAGCCGCCGCCTCGAACAGGCGGCCCGACGGACACCAGCCCATCTCGGCCATCGCGCGGCGGGTGACGTTGAGCGTCAGCCGTGAAGAGGCAAAGAACGGCGCGTGCTCAGATGGCGGCAGATGCCGGACGAAGTGGATGTTCGGCGACCACGGAAAATCGTCCGGATATTGCGCACCGCCGATCAGGAACCGGAGGTCCTGCCGCGCACGCGCAGGTTCGACGAAAAGTGTTTCAAGGGCGAGCTGGCGATCTTCCGAATAGGTGCCGAGATAGGAAAGCGCCGCACGATAGTGCGGCTGCGGCGGCACCGGTCTATGCACGTCGGCATCGACGTGCCCGTAGAGCGGCTGGACATTGCGCGCGCCGAGCTTGCGGCGGAACTCATCCGATACGCGCGGTCCGCCGGTGAAGCTCAGGACAAGATCAAATCCGGCAAGGCCGTCGGGCCCAATATAGGGCACCGCCTCCCCAGCATGCAGCTTTGACAGCGTGACTGGTGTGTCGAGATCGTAGAATACCGCGCGTGCACGGCTCTGATCGAGGATCAACTGCGTTGCCACGATGGCATCTGGACAATAGGAGGTAACGATCGCTGCATCGGCGCCAAGGATATGGTCATGCGCCTTGGCGCGGACGTCTTCCCAGGTCGAGAACAGCTCCAGTTGCCCGCCTGGCAACTCGAACATGTCTCTTGCGCCGGCGTAATAAGGAACGTCGCGTTCGAAGAACACGATTGCGTGGCCGGATCTCACGAGATGCTTGCACAGGCCACGCCACAGCGTCGCATGGCCGTTGCCCCAGGACGATGAGATCGTCAGGCCGAAAATCACGATCTTCACGCCGCCACCCGTTGGTTGATTTGCGCGATGCGAATTCCCGTCTCGTCAACCGCCAGGGTGCTGATGCTGGCTGGATCGACCTCGATCGAGAGAAAGTTATCGAGCGGAATCCCCGCGTAATGCAGCAGCGCGGCCCGGATCGGCTCTGCGTGGCTGACAATGACAATCGTGCCGTCGGTTCGGTCGCGACCGAGCTGTTCCACGTGTTCGACGACGCGCCGCTGCAAGGCGTGCATGCATTCGCCATTCGGCGGACGGCTCGCTCCGCGTTTGTCATTCCACCGTATCCAGCGCGGATCATTCGTGAGCGCCGCGAACGGCTGGCCGGTCCAGTCGCCACAGTCGATCTCGTCTACCGCTGGCACGATCTCAACAGGGCGGCGGAAATGCCAGGCAAGAATGGCGGCTGATTGTCGGGCGCGCGGCTGCGGGCTCGCCTGAACTGCCGAAGGAGCGGGCCGCATCAGCTCGGCGCAACGCGCCATCTGGCGGCAGCCGAGATCATCAAGCTGAACGCCGGCCACGCGGCCGCATAGGACCTGCCCGAGTAGTGCATGATGGCCGTGGCGAACGAGGTGAATGCTTTGCACCATTGGCTACGCCTTGTCGTCGATGAAGGCGCGCGTTCGCCGACGCGCTTCCTCGTCGGTGAATTGCCGTGGCGGAGATTTCATGAAATAGCTCGACGGTCCGGTCAGCGCACCCGATAGGCCGCGGTCCATCGCGAGCTTGGCGCAGCGGACGGCATCGATCACGACGCCCGCAGAGTTGGGTGAATCCCAGACTTCGAGCTTGACCTCGGCCGTCAACGGAACGCCCCCGAAGGTGGTGCCTTCCAGACGGATAAAGGCGAGTTTGCGATCGGTGAGCCATGGAACATGATCGCTCGGTCCCACGTGTACATTGTCGGCATCGATCGGTACGTCAAACTGGCTGGTAATGGCTTGTGTCTTCGAAATCTTCTTCGAGGTCAGGCGTTCCCGCTCAAGCATGTTCTTGAAGTCGGTGTTGCCGCCGACATTGAGCTGGTAGGTGCGGTCGAGCCGCACGCCGCGGTCGCGGAACAGGTTAGCTAGCACGCGATGCAGGATGGTGGCGCCCACCTGGCTCTTGATGTCGTCCCCGATGATCGGCAGACCCGCTTCCTCGAAGCGCCGCCGCCAGCTGCGGTCGGATGCGATGAAGACGGGAATGCAGTTGACGAAGCCACATCCGGCGGCGATGGCGCGCTCCGCGTACCATTCGCTTGCTCTTTGCGAGCCTACCGGTAGATACGAAACCAGCACGTCCGTCCGCGATTTCACCAGGATGTCGGCGACATCGGCTTCAGGCATGTCTGCGATCGGGATGTCGTCTTCAAGATAGTGCCCAACGCCGTCCAGCACCGGCCCGCGCTGTACGATCGCGCCGGTTCGCGCCACATCCGAGAAACGGTGCGTATTGTTTGGCGCCGCCCAGATCGCCTCTGCCACGTCGCGTCCGACCTTGTTGGCGTTGACGTCGAAGGCCGAAGCGATCTCGACATCGCCAACGTGATAGCCGCCGACATCCGCATTCATCAATCCCGGGACCGGCTCGTTCGATTTGGCGTTCCGGTAGTAGCTGAGGCCTTGGACGAAGGAGCTCGCGCAATTTCCAACTCCCACGATACCGACGCGAACGCGTCGGCTGTCTTGAAGACGTGAATGCATCGATCGTGATCCTCCGGGAGCAAGCCGCCATGCGGTGCGGACGTAAGCAGGTCGGCGAACGTGTGAAAGGTATGTTCGTTCCTGCACCGAGCGCGCCCGTGGGAGACGAAGACCGATTCCGTCTCACAAAATCGAGAAAGCTTAACCCAGGATAGGATCACGCAGGAACGAAGCGCTTACTGGATGAAGATGAAGAAGATGATCCTGAAATATCACTCCGCAAGAGCCGTAACGATCGTGCGTGGAAGAACCAATCCGGGATGGCGGAGTTTCTTGGCGAATAACCTGACGCGAAAGCCTGCGCTGTCCGTTGGGTCCAACGATTGAGGAGCTGCCAATGATTGCGAGCAAGACCAGGGAAAGTGAAGCGCACACGACCACTGACCACGAGGTGATTCGAGACTGGGCGGAAGAGCGCGGTGGCCGTCCGGCGACGGTCAGGGCGACCGAAGAGGACGGGCATGCCGGCATCTTACGCATTGATTTCGGCCCGAAGGACGAAGGGCTCGATAGAATCAGCTGGGACGAGTTCTTTCGGAAGTTCGACGAGTCTGAACTGGCGTTCCTGTACCAGGATGAGACCGGCGAGGGTAAGCCGAGCCGATTCCATAAATTCGTGCGGCGCTCGTCCGCCGGATGAATCCTGGATCCGCAGCGCGAACTGGCCCAGCCGATTTGTCGCCGGCGGACGAATCGCAAGAAAGCTGGACCGATGCGATGCGGACGGGGGACTTCGAGCGTGCTTGGGCGATCAACGATCGCGATCTGGCGGTTTTGTGCCGCCTCGGCCCTGAGAAGCATACCGGACCGCGCCATCTGCAACGGATTTGGCGCGGGGAGGACCTCCGCGACAAGCGGGTCTTGGTCCGCTGCTACCATGGTCTCGGCGACACCATCCAGTTTGTCCGCTTCATGCCGGCGCTTCGTGCCGTCGCGCGCGAAGTGACGCTCTGGTGTCAGCCCGAACTGCTACCACTGCTGGAGCGGGCGAACGGCGTCGACCGCGCGATGCCGCTTCATGATGGTACACCTGACGCCGAATTCGACGTCGACATCGAGATCATGGAGGTTCCTCACGCGATCAGGGCTGGGAAGGGCTCGATCGCCATACGGAAGCCTTATCTGACATTGCCCGAGCGTGACGGCGGGACAATATGCCGGAGCGGCGAGGGGCTGACGGTAGGCCTGGTCTGGGAGGTCGGCGACTGGGACAAGCGGCGTGCGATACCGGCGGGCTTGTTGCGGCGTCTCAACGGCGACGGCGTAAACCTCTATTCGCTGCAACGAGGTCCTGCGGCCGCGCAAGCGGCCGAGATCGGTGCGGCGGACATCAGCACGCCGGACATCGCCACACTCGGCCGAACGATCAAGCAACTGGACATGGTGGTCTGTGTCGATACCATCGTTGCGCATCTGGCGGGGGCGCTCGGCTGCGAAGCCTGGGTGCTGCTGCATTCCGATTGCGACTGGCGGTGGCCTGCTTTCGGCAACAGGACGTTATGGTATCCGAGCCTGCGGCTGTTTCGACAGTCAGCTCCCGGGGACTGGTCGAGCGTCCTCCGAGAGGTCCGGCTAGCGCTCCTCGAGCAGGTAAGAGCGAAGGACCAAGACGAACTGGCCGATCACCCAGCCTAAGGCAGCAACGCGTCGACAATGGAACTGCGGTCGATGGTGGTCGCCAGCGCTGACTCCTGTTCGATGTTTTCGATGTTGTTGTATTCCCGCAGCCGCAGATAATCGGGATTAAATCCGGCCAGCCGAACAAGGCCGTTCCAGTCGGTGATCGTGATCGTCTTCGATTGCCACCGTAGCAGATTGCTCCGGCGCAATTCCTGAATGATTCGGTTGGCATGAACGGCGGAGATGCCGCAGGCGGCGGCCAGATCGGATTGCGTGAACGGAGACGGAATCCTCAAATCCTTGGCAAGGCCGACGGCGCGGAGGCGGGTTGTAATTTCGCAGAACAGGTGTGCGACTCGCGTCATTGCATCCCGGCTTCCCAGATTGACGATCCAATTCCGCAAGCAGCAGGCGTCAGCCAACAGTAAACGCAATAGTGCGCGCGACATCGATGGCGATAGGACGGATATCTCGCGAAAATATCTGTGAGGCACGGATGCGACCACGGCGGAGCCGAGCGTGAGCAATTCGTGATCGACCCGGCCGTCATAGACGGTGTGGAGATCGGGTAGGTCGCCAGGCACGTAGATCGACGTGATCTGGCCATCGCGGCTTTCGGCATCCTGGTAGCAAACATAGCCCTGTAGGAGTAAACAGCAATGGCTGGGCTGATCGCCCTTGTGGAGACGGTGGCGGGGACCAAGATGGCTGATACTGGTCGGCATTCTCGCGAGCAGATCGAGATCGTCAGATGACAGTTCGATTATGCTGGCAAGGCGGTCTGCGAATTTCGAGAAGGCAAATCCTGTTTGCATAATAATCCCGCATCCGCACCACCTCCGCGCTGCAGAGGCTGGTGTGGATTAATCTGTGTTACTCGATCGGACCTCTGAGCCCTCGAAGGTGAACAGCGTTTTCACAGTTCCAAAGGTCGACTCGTGACGAAACTGAAAGTTCCTATTTACCCCGCGCAACCGACTATCTCGTCGATGTCTCGCCAGGCGGTGCATGGAGACGTAAGGGAACGACGGCGAAAGCGGAGGCGTTAGTGCCGCCGGGAGACCGCCGTGCAAGGGCAAGATGCGCGTACGTATATGGATGAGCGCAGGAATTGCGGTCGCAACGGTTCTCGCCGTTGGCGCCTGGTTGATCACCCTGCCACAGCTTTTCGCATCCGCAGATCTCGCGTGGTTCGCGGACAGGGGCGGCGATGCCGCGCGAGGCCGGCTGATTTTTGCTGCGGGCGATTGTGCTTCGTGCCATGCGTCTCCGGGACAGTCTAATCGACTGCGCTTGGGCGGAGGACTTGCTCTCGCCTCGCCCTATGGGACATTTCGTGTACCGAACATCTCGATGGACCCGGTGGACGGCATCGGCAACTGGCAGACGAAGGACCTCGCCAACGCGCTGCTCAGTGGCCTTTCTCCGAGCGGGAGCCACTACTATCCGGTATTTCCCTATGCGAGCTATACGCATATGGAGCCGCAGAACGTCGCTGACCTGATGGCGTATTTGCGGACGTTGCCGGCGGTCAAGGGGAGGCCGCCTGCACACGAACTAGCTTCGCTGTTCAGCGTTCGTCGCTTCGTCGGATTCTGGAAAATTCTCTATTTCAGGCCCGGCCCGCTCGAGCCGGATCCTGCTCGCGACGAGAAATGGAATCGGGGCCGATACCTTGTGGAAGCAATCGGACACTGTGCCGAGTGCCACTCCTCGCGCGACATGTTCGGCGGCATCAAGACGAAGACGCGCTATGCCGGTGGCCAGGATCCGGAGGGCGCCGGTTATTACCCAAACATCACCCCCGAGCGCATCGGCCATTGGTCGGAACAGGATCTGATCGAGATGCTCCGGAGCGGGAAAACGCCCGACCACGGGCGCGTTGGATCCTCAATGGCTGATGTCGTCACCAACACCGCCATGTTGCCCGAGAGCGATCTTGAGGCGGTCGCACTCTATATCAAATCGCTAGCAGCGCGACCGACACCAAAGCCGTGACACAATTCCTGATCACCGGGCGTAGAGATAGGCGGCGACGTCGCGCGCTTCGGCCTCGGTGATTCCGGTGGCCGGCATGGCCGTGCGCGGCGAGAAGGCCTGCGGAGCAACGATCCACCGCACCAGGTTATCGGGCGAGTTCGTCGCCACGCCGGCAATGTAAACACGGCCGCGCAGGCCTGCGAGCGGTGTGCCGACCTGGCCGTCGGCGCCGGCAACTCCCGGGATCG
Source organism: Bradyrhizobium sp. BRP22 (assembly GCF_020194175.1). GTDB lineage: Bacteria > Pseudomonadota > Alphaproteobacteria > Rhizobiales > Xanthobacteraceae > Bradyrhizobium. Next base: position 139,982 of record NZ_JADYVX010000008.1, read on the forward strand.
TGTGGCATCCCGTGCAGCCATAGCGGCGCATGATTTCCGGTGCGTGCGAAGGATCGCCGCCGGTCATCGCACGGGCAACCCTCTCCGTCTGATGTTGCGAGTTCCACGCAAGCTGAGCCGCGATAGTTGCAGCGGGGCAGGTCGCTGCCAATGCGAGTGCCCACACGTAAAGTCTAGGGAGCGACCACATCGGCTTGTCCTGCCGTCTTGCCCGCCCCGTTGATCCAGATCCCGATCAGCGCCAGCGCGGCCCCGGCATAGATCGTCCCTGCCGGCACCCACATGATGATTCCGGCCAATTGCTGGTCCTCCAGCGGTGTCAGGCCCCATGAGGCAGCCGCAGCCGTTTGCTGCTGATAGAGCACCCGCGGCGCCAGCGCCATGAGCGCGCCAAGCACACTCGTGTGTAGCATTGTGACGAATACGTGCCAGGCGGCCGCGCCGGTCTCGCTGCGGCGGAATACCGACCACCAGAACAACACCGCCGTCGCAAAGAAGCTGAGATGCTGCAGCCGATGCAGCAGCGGATCGGCCACTGCGGCATCGAACAGCACCGGCGCATGCCACGCCCAGATTGCAACGCCGTGCAGCAGGGTGGCGTTGCGGCCGGAGCTCAGCCAGTTCCATGCCGCGCGGGTGACGGGCTGCCGCATAAGGCGGCCCATGGCCAGACGGGCCCGTCGCGGCAGCGACCACAACAATGTCCCAACCGGCCGGGCGATAACAATCAGCGGCGCCGACACGGCCATGATGATCTCGTGTTCGATCATGTGAAACGTGAAGAGACGTTCGCCGAGCCAGTGCAGCGGCGAAACCAGGGCAGCAGCAAGGGAGAGCCAGCCGACGAGGCAGGCGAGATCACGCCAGCTCCGCCTGCCGCCATTCCATCCCCGCCGCCGGGACAGCGTCAGCGCACCAATGGCGTAGATGCCGCCGAACGTGAGAAGAGGGGCAACGATCCAGGGATCGAATGTCCAACTCGCGCGAGCGATCGGCTGCTCGACGTCATGGGCGTGCGCCGACGTTGCCAACAGCAATACAAGGAGGGAAACGGCTACTTTTCGCATCCGGTCAGCATCATTGACGCGATGCCCTGCATGATCAGGGCAAAGGTGAAGACAAGCGCGGCAAGGCCACTGAGATTGCCGGCAAAGGAAATTGTTTCGTCGGGCGCACCAGCATCCGCCGATGACGGTCGCGCCGATCGCCATGAGGCGAGACCGGAAAGGGCAGCGATCGTGGCGCCGATCAGCGACGCGGCGGCGGTTGCGTGCAGTTGCGACCGGCAGTCGGCATAAGGCAGGATTTGTCCGAGCTGCATGTTCACGGCCCAGACGAGCGGCGCGAGCCAGAGGCCGGCCCAGAGCAGAAGATGGGACATCATCGTTGACGTGGTCATAGCCGCGGGATCCAGTAGATGCAGCCGTAGATCGGAAGCCAGGTGACGACGACAAAGTTCCAATACATCGCGTTGTCCTGCACATCGCCGAACCGCCTTGTATTGTTGCCGTGGCGTGTGAACATCAACGTGGTGAGCACAAGCGTATCGACGAGATCGGTAATGATGTGGGTCGTGTGCAAACCGAGCAGCGTCCAAACGATCGAGCCATAGGCGTTGGTGTCCCAGCTCACTCCAAGTGCGGGGAACTCGAAGATGCGCACGATCAGCGGCGCCACGCCGAATAGCGACATCACGACCATTCCGATTCTTATCTTTCCGAGATCCTGTTGCTCCGCCCAGCGCGACATCAAGACGTTCGGAACGAGACTTGCTATCAGGATCAGCGTCGCCAGCGTGCCCGGCAGCAGGTCGGGCTTCGGCGCATCGATCGGCCAGGTCGCAGCCAGACTCATGAGATAGAAATAGACCGCGATGACGAGCGCGAAGCCGGTGCCCTCGATCAGCATGAAGGCGAGCGTTCCCCACCAGGTGACGCTGGCGGTTCCCATTCCGTGCAACGGGAGCTTTGAGAGATCGAGCGCGACTCTCTCCTTCATGATTCGTCCTCTGGGATGCTCTTCGGCCAGAACCAGCCGATGAGGGTGATCGAGATCGGGATCGAACCCCAGACCACTGCCCACGGCGAGAAGATCGACCAGATCAGCATCACGGTCGTCGCGATCGCCGCCCACAATGGCCAGATCGAATTCCGCGGCGAAGCCTCGCGCGCCTGCGGCTCGGCAGCGACGAGCGAGGTGACGACCAGTTCGCGCCGGTCGGTGCGCAAACCGTTCGCAACGGCGAGGCCGTCGCTACAGTCCCAGAGCGGGTGGGAGCCGCTCACGACCGGCACGCGGGCGAAGTTGTAGCTTGGCGGTGGCGAGGGCGTGGCCCATTCCAGGGTCGGCGCCGCCCAGGGATTGTCGTCGGCCACTGATCCGGACCGTGCACTGCGAATGGCATTAAGGAAGAAAATCAGGAAGCCGGCAACCAGGATAATCGCGCTCAAGCTGACGAACAGGTTGATGCCATGCCATGGCATGTCCGGCTGGTAAGTGTAGATCCGGCGCGGCATGCCCTGCAGACCGAGGATATGCATGGGAAAGAATGTCAGGTTGAATCCGACGAAGATCAGCCAGAACGACCATTTCCCGAGCGTCTCGCTCATCATGCGTCCCGTGATCTTGGGAAACCAATAGTGGACGGCGCCGAGTAGCGGGAAGACGGCGCCGCCGATCAGCACGTAATGGAAATGCGCGACGACGAAATAGGTGTCGTGCACCTGCGTGTCGAACGGCACGGACGCAACCATCACACCGGTCAAGCCGCCGATCACGAAGGTGACGATGAATCCGATGATGAACAGCAGCGGCGTCGCGAACACGGGCTTGCCATCCCACAACGTCGCGATCCAGCAAAAGACCTGGACGCCGGCGGGAATCGCAATCGCCATGCTGGAGGCGGTGAAGAAGCTGTTGCCGAGCCTCGGCAATCCGGCCACGAACATGTGGTGGACCCACAGCCCGAACGACAGGATGCCGGTGGCGATCAGCGCCATCACCAGTGCGAGATAGCCAAAGGCCGGACGGCGCGCGAACGGCTCGATCATGGTGGAGACCATGCCAGCCGCCGGCAGGAAGATGATGTAGACCTCGGGGTGGCCAAAAAACCAGAACAAATGCTGCCACAACAGTACGTCACCGCCTTCGGCGGGGTTATAGAAGTGCGTGCCAACGAGCCGGTCGAGGATCAGGCTGGTGCTCGCGACCATGATTGCCGGCATCGCCATGATGACAAGGAACGCGGTTACCAGCATTGCCCAGACGAACACGGGAATGCGGTCGAGTGTCATGCCCGGCGCGCGCTGCTTGAAGATGGTCACAACGAGCTCGACTGCCACGGCGAGCGCCGAGAGCTCGGTGAAGGTGATCATCTGGGCCCAAATGTCGGCGCGCTTGCCGGCGCCATATTGCGGGCCGGACAGTGGCACATAGGCGAACCAGCCGACATCGGGAGCCATGTCGAGCGCAAAGGAAAGCCAGAGCAGCGTGCCTCCGGCAAGATAGATCCAGTAGGAAAACGCGTTCAGCCGAGGAAAGGCGATATTGCGCGTGCCGAGCATCAGCGGCACCAGATACACCGCCATCGCTTCCATCACGGGCACAGCGAACAGGAACATCATGTTCGCGCCGTGCATCGTGAAGATCTGGTTGTAGCGGTCCGGACCGATCAAGCGCGCTTCCGGCTGTGCGAGCTGGATGCGCATCAGCGCGGCGAGGATTCCGCCAAGCGCGAGGAATACGAAGGCCGTCAGGATGTAGCGCCGGCCGATGATCTTGTGATCGACGGTCGCAAGCGCAGCCCACAAACCGGAAGGCGTTTTCCAAGTTTCTGCGAGCTCAGCCTCCAGCTGGCTTCGCTCGAGATCGGTGTCGCGCGTAGCTGGCCCGGTGATGTTCGCCTTCATTTCAGGCTCGCCAGATAGGCCGAGACCGCGCGCAGCTCCTCGGGCGTGAGCGGCACCATCGGCATATTATTGCCTGGCTTGATCGTCTGCGGGTCAGCGATCCACGCTGCGAGCGATCCCCGTGTCGTTTCGAACAGGCCGGCGGCGATGTACTTGCGGCTGCCGACATGCGTCAAATCCGGTCCGGTCGTGCCCGATGCCGCCGTGCCACGAACAGTGTGGCAGGCCGCACATGGCTTCTCGAGAAACGTTCGTTGGCCGCCGGCGAGCTCTTCTTCGGATGGTTGGACGGCCGGCTGCCGCTGTGCATTTATCCATTTGTCGAATTCGTCCGGACTTTCCGCGATAACCAGGAACGCCATATGCGCATGCTGCATTCCGCAGAACTCCGCGCATTGCCCGCGATAGATGCCGGGTTTTTCGGCGCGAATTATCAGCTCGTTGGCTCGGCCCGGGACGAGATCTTGCTTGCCGGCCAGGCTCGGCACCCAGAAGGAGTGGATGACGTCGAGCCCCTCGAGCTTGAAACGCACGTTGCGACCGACGGGAATGTGAATCTCATTGGCGGTCTCGAACCGTTCCTCGGAGCGCGCGCCGAAATATTCGACGCTCCACCACCATTGCAGGCCGCGCACCTTGATCGTCAGCTCGTCGTTGCCGCCGATGCCCAGCGCGCGTGTCGCAAAGAAGCTCATGATGGTAAAACCGCTGATGACGACGGTCGTGGCGGCGACTGCGGCGATGACGGTGGCCGTCATGCGCCTCTGCGTCGAAGGTTGCGGCGTGACCGGCAGGGGACGCTCGCGGCGATTGCGCCATAGGGCCATGATCAGCGCGATCATCACCAGCATCCAGACCACGGAGCAGACCGCCACGATCAGGATGATCAATTGCTTCAGGCTGACCGCAGATGTGCCATGCGCATCCAGCGCCGACTGCCAGCCGTCGCAACCCGCCAGCAGGACTGCAGGTGTCACGACCCACGCAAGTCTGGTCGCGCGTCGCATCACGGCGTAGGCCCCTGATCCGGATGCAGCGGCGTTGGTCCCTGATCGAACTGAATCTTTGCGGGCGCGCGATTTTCCGCAGGGCGCGTATGCTTTTCATCGCTGCGGCTCGGCGCGGCCGTCTTGCCGGCATAGGAGCCGATCGTCTGCACGTAGCCTGCAAGCTGCCAGATCTGATCGGTCGTCATCTTGTCGCGATAGGCCGGCATACCGTGCGGCCGGCCATCGCGGATCGAGGCGAAGATCGAGACCATGTCGGGGCCGTAGTACCACCAGCCATCGAGGAAGGCGGGTCCGATGCCACCTTCGCCATTGCCGTGGCAGGTCTTGCATCCGAACCAAGAGTAAAGCCGCTTGCCCTGGCTGAGATTGTAGGCGTTGGTCTCGTACGGTTTCTCCAGCGCAAAATACACGTTGGGCGGCGCGCCGCTGATGCCGTTCGGCATCAGCGCTACTTTGTCGAGCGCCTCCGCGATCGGTGGATCGAGCCGGAGTTGTCGTTCCTCCCGTTGGCATCCCGCCACAGCAATCGCGAGACCGGTAAGAAGCGTCGCTATCCGCATGGTTCGATCTGGTGGAAACGGGAGACGTCGGACTCGTAATCGATGTCGTGGAGCAAGGTTCCTCGGCCGGCCGTGGGAACCGCCGAAGGCATGAAGAGGAACGAAGGTCGCGGATCGAGCTCCGGACACCTTGTCGGCCAGATGCCGTTTGCGATTGGTGGTCTCGCATACCGAGAAGTGCTCGCACCGGCCGCAAATGATGGTGAAGGGCGCGACGATTCGCTCGCTCTTCTTCAGCTTGCCGGATGAAACTCTAAAGTCGGAGCGCCGGCGATTCTTGCTAACGACCATTCGATTTCTTGCTGCGCGCGCTGCGGTGAAGCGGCGGAAGCAAATAGGAACGACCGGTCACCACGGCCGTTGAGCGGCAAGCTCTCAAGTTGAGGAAGTTGACATGCTCATGGGACAGCTTGCCGTCATCACCGGTGCGTCTATCGGCATCGGTCCACATCCTGATCACCGGCTCGATCGCAGCGTACTGCCTTCCGGAAGCAAGAGACCGCAGCTCAGCGCGCTCGACAGGAGGCACACATGATCGACTATCCAAAACCGCCATATCCCGCTCAGAAGCAGGAAATGCCGGGGTCCACGGCAGCGATGAGGCCGCGGCCAGATCATGGCGAAGCGACTTACAAAGGGTCCGGTCGGCTGCAGGGAAGAAAGGCCATCATAACCGGCGGCGACAGCGGAATTGGCCGCGCGATAGCCATTGCGTTCGCGCGCGAAGGGGCTGACATCCTGATAGCCTATCTCAACGAGAAGGAAGACGCTCAGGACGTGAAACAACTCATCGAGAAGGAGGGGCGCAAGGCCATCCTAGTCGAAGGGGATCTCCGAAATGCAGAGCATTGCCGGGATGTGGTGAGCCGCGCGGCAAGCGAACTCGGTGGCATCGATATCCTCGTCAACAACGCCGCGCACCAAGCAACGTTCAGCGATATTGGCGACATCAGCGACGAAGAGTGGCAGCTCACTTTTGAGGTGAATATCCACGCGATGTTCTATCTCGCGAAGGCGGCGGTGCCGCTTATGAAGGCGGGAAGCGCAATCATCAATACGGCGTCGGTGAACTCTGACATGCCGAATCCCATCCTGCTGGCTTACGCCACGACGAAGGGCGCGATTCAGAATTTCACCGGCGGACTGGCGCAGATGCTCGCTGAGAAGGGCATACGCGTGAACGCGGTCGCGCCTGGTCCAATTTGGACGCCGCTGATCCCGTCCACCATGCCCGAGGACGCCGTGAAGAACTTCGGCAAGCAGGTGCCGATGCGGCGGGCAGGGCAGCCGGCCGAACTGGCTACCGCTTATGTGATGCTGGCCGATCCCCTGTCGAGCTACACCTCCGGCACCACCATCGCAGTCACAGGCGGCAAACCGTTCATCTGATCCTGGGGGAACGGCCAACGGTGCCATTGGCGATGTTTAAGAACGCCGTCATGCGCAAGCAATGACGCGCCTCTACCTCGAAGATATCGACATGAAGTTGGTACAATTGCGTTGGCTACCGCGCTGCCGGGGGCATCCTGCTGCTTGGGTGAGCCTATCATGACTACCTTCGGCGGCGATATTCTTGCCTGGTTTGCCGAAGGCGGCATCGACGCAGGTCGTGGTGCCAAGACCACTGTGCTGTACACCCGGCTCGGCGCGTCTACGACAAGTACGGTCCTGTGGCGCTCTCACCGGTGGCGCCGAGCTCAGGCGCCGGCATTGCCACACTGAACCCAATCCCTGAGGTACGGCCAGGCGACATCGATCTGATTGCGCGATACCTTGACGATTCTGTTAAATCGTTTCATTGACAGCACATGGATAACTGCGCATAATTCGAACCAAGTGCTGGAAGAACAATCGTAGGGAAGGACGTCAATACTCGTGCCGAACGCGCATTTCGCCAGCACGAGATGCTTCGTAGAAATATATCTAAGTAAAATCAAATATTTGCTGGATAGTCGCGTCCTCTCTCCGAGGTGATGGCGCGGCTGCCCAAAGCGAGGTCTCTGTGCCTCGTGATGAGCATCAGCGGCATAATAAATGAAACGATCCATAACGGGGAGGATGGAATGGAGATAACGCGTCGTAACCTGCTGTTGGCCAGCGCTGCGATCGGCGCTTCAAGTGTCGCGTCCCGGCCGTCCGCACTGGCCGCTGAACCGGAGCTTAAACTCGGCGTCGTCGGTGTGCTTTCCGGACCGGCTGCGCAGTGGGGGCTCGCACTCAAGGGTGCGGTGGAGTTCGTCGCGGCGGAGGCTAATCGCGACCGTCTGGTCAAGATCGATGGCGCACCCTGTCAGGTCAGTGTCGTCGCAATCGATAGCAAGTACACTGCCGAGGGCGCCGCTGCCGCGGCAAATACGCTCGCGGGGCAGGGCGTAAAATTCATCATCGGACCCATCGGTTCACCCGAACTCACCGGGCTAAAGCCGATCGGCAAGCGCAATTCAATGCTGGTGATGGGCAATGGCTACGCCAAGGATGCGCTCGGTCCGCAATGGCCCTTGGTGTTCCATGTCGGTCCTGGTCCGTCGGGATGGGCCGATCCGATCATCAAGATCGCCAAGCAGAAATTCGGCATCAAGAGCGTTGTCCTCGTCGCTCCGAACGATCAGGGCGGCACCGATATCGCAAGCGTCGATGCGGACGCCTACAAGAAGAACGGTATCGCCGCGACCGAGGAATACTACCAGCGCGGCACCACCAATTTTGCGCCGATCGTGACGCGCATCATGAACGCGAAGCCGGAGGCTGTGGATCTTGCGTCCTCGCCGCCCGGCGACGCCGGCATCATGGTCAAGCAATTGCGACAAGCCGGCTTCGAAGGACCAATCGGGCGCCTCGGTGGTCCGGGCTATGGCGAGATCTCCCGCGTCGCCGGCGGCGACGCCGTGCTGAAGGACTTCTATTGGTACGAACCGGTTCTGGTCGACGAGAAAGTTCAGTTGATCGCCGACGAATACAAGAAGCTGTTCGGTGCCGAGCGGCCTGAGAACAATCTGTTCTTCCAGTGGGTGTCCGGCGCCCGCATGGTCGTGAAGGCAATCGCCAAAGCGGGCACGATCACCGACACCGAAAAGGTGGCCCAGGCTCTACGTGGACTGCCCGTAGACGATCCAAATATTGGTTCAGGCCATTGGATCGGCCAGGCATTCTTCGGCATCAACCAGGAGCTGTCGTTCCCCTTCGGCGTGGGACTTGTCACCAATGGCCAATTGCAGCCGATCGTTCCGGTCGAAGCGGCCACAGGCAAGTAGCGGAGCTCCTGTGGAAGGCATCGTTGCCACTGGCCTCATCGGCATCAGCCTGGGCGCGCAGTATGCACTGCTCGCCCTCGGCTTCACCCTGATCTTCGGCATTCTCGGCGTTGTCAATTTCGCCCATGGCGGCTTCTACGTGCTCGGAGGCTATCTCGCTTATTCGGCGGTGACCTATCTTGGTGTGCCTTATGCGCTGGCGGTGATCGCAGCCGCACTCGGCACGACGGCGCTCGGCTATCTGTTCGAACGCTTCGTCCTCGATCGCGTGATCGACGATCATTTGGCAACGCTGATGCTGACGCTGGGTCTCTATCTGATGATGTCGAGCGGCTTCCTGGTGCTGTTTGGACCGCAGTCGCCTGCGTTCAGCTTTCCCCTGACCGGCGTCCTTCGCGGGCACGGATTCTACGTTCCGATCGAGAATCTCGTGGTCCTTGTTGTCTGTCTTGTAGGGATCCTCTTGATCTACGCCCTGATCTACCACACCGATTTCGGCCGTGCCCTGCGTGCGCTTGCTGACGACCGTGCAGTCGCCACGGCGCAGGGATTGCGTCCCAAACTTCTGTTTCCAACCGCGTTTGCGCTGGCCACCGGACTTGCGGGTCTCACCGGCGCGCTGGTCACGCCGATCCTGTCGCTTGCGCCGCATGTCGGCGATCCCGTGCTGGCGACATCCTTCCTCATTGTCATCCTTGGCGGCCTGGGAAGCATTGGCGGTGCAACCGTTGCGGCTTTCATCGTCGGCATGGTGGAGGCATTCTCAGCCGTCTATCTCGGAGGATCGAAAGGCGCCCTCGCACTGTTCGTGCTTGTCCTGATCATGCTGGTGGTCAGACCGTCAGGTCTGTTCGGTCATCGGGTACGGGGAGCGTGAGCCATGGCAAGCATTGATCTTGGCACCGCGCGCAGCGGCGCCATCGCCGAGACGGCAAGCGTTATTATTATCGCCGCCGCCTTCGTCATCCCCTGGATCAGCCAGAATCCTGCGATCTACTCGCTGGCCAATCAGATCCTGATCGGGGTCACTGCTGCCTTCAGCGTCTACATCATGCTGCGCATGAACCTGATGACGTTTGCGGTGCCCACGTTCATGGCGATTGGAGGCTACACCGCGGCCATCCTCGGTCTCCGCCATGGTGTGACGGACGTTGTGCTGCTCGGCATTGCGAGCTTCATGGTGCCGGCGCTGTTTGCGCTGCCGCTAGGCGCGTTGGTGCTCCGCCTTACCGGCGTCTACTTCGTATTGGTGACCTTCGTCCTCACCGAGATCACACAGCTCTTGCTGTTCGAGATGCCGGGTTGGACCGGAGGGGCCAACGGCCTGGTCGGCATGCCGGCCGTGACCTTGTTCGGGATCGAACTCGGCGATAATCGCGCGGTGCTGTTGGTCACGATCGGCCTGGCGCTCACCGGTGCGCTGATCACGGCTGCGGTCACGCGGGGCTTGCGCCAGCATTTTGCCGCGATCGAAGAGAACGAGCTGCTTGCGCAATCTCTCGGGCTCGTCGTCTGGCACTACAAGGCATTCGGCTTTGCGGTCGCCGCGGGCGTCTCCGGGCTCGCCGGCTTCGCGTTGGTCAACATGCTGCTCACCGCACATCCGACCTCGTTCAGCGCACTCTCGTCGGTGAACTACATCGCCTACACGATCATCGGCGGCAAGGGCACCATGCTCGGGCCGGTCGTCGGCGGAGCCTTGCTGATCTGGGCAGGAGACATCTTCTCGCTGCGTGGTGAATTTTCCCAGCTCCTGTTCGGGTTCCTGATCGTGGTCGTGGTGCTTGCAGCGCGTGAAGGCATTGTTGGCACCGCGTCTCGATTTGTCGTCCTTCCAAGTTCGCGCGCTCCCCGCCGGCCCACCATCAACCCTGGGTCCGGCGCGCTAGGTGCCCCCGCAGCCACGGAGTCGCGACCATGACGAGGAGCAGAGAGCCGCTGCCCAGAGAGGCGGCGCGGACCGAGGGTAGTTTCGGCGAGGGGTTTGTGATGCCGCCCGGCGACGTCCTCGGCGTCATGGGACCGCGGTTCGATCGCCGCGAACTTGTCGTCGGCACCGCGAAGTCGGGGACGCGTCTCGAGGTCGCTGGCATCTGCAAGCGTTTCGGCGGGCTGCACGTCTTTAATGACGTGAGCTTCTCGATCTCGCCGGGAGACGTGCTTGGCGTGATCGGCCCCAACGGGGCCGGCAAGACCACCTTGATCAACGTGATCTGCGGCATGCTCCCGCCAACCGCCGGCCGCGTCTTGCTCGATGGCCGGGACATGACGGGAAAGCCGCTCCATGCCGTGAGCCGCGCGGGCATCGTACGCAGTTTTCAGCAGACCAACACGTTCCGTACCGCGACGGCGCGTGAGAATATTTCGCGCGCGGTGCGCTTCAGCAATGGCGGCGAGAGCCTGTGGCAGACCATTGCGCCGCTGATCGATGAATTCGATCTTGCCGCGCACCTTGACGAGCAAAGCGACAAACTGCCTTACGGATTGCAGAAGATGCTTGGCCTCGTGCTTGCCTGTGCGGTGCGGCCGAAAGTGCTGCTGCTGGATGAGCCGGCGGCCGGCCTTGAACGGCGCGAGCGCCTGCGTGTCGATGCTTTCGTTCGTCATGCCGTGACGGAATTGGGGTGCGGCGTTCTGATCGTCGAGCACGACATGGAACTTGTGCGTCGGCTCTGCCCGAAGATCCTGGTGCTCGATTCCGGCCGCGTGCTCGCCGAAGGCGCACCCGCAGAAGTGCTGTCGCGTAAGGACGTGATCGACGCCTACCTCGGAACGATGGAGGGGGCAGAGGCATGATGCTCGCGGTGCAAAACCTGGAAGTTCGCTACGGCGGCATCACGGCCCTGCGCGGCGTCTCGATCGAAGTTGCGGAGGGCGAGACGGTCCTTCTGGTCGGTGCCAATGGAGCAGGCAAGTCAAGCCTGATCAATGCCGTCATCGGCCTTGCTGGCGCTTCGCGCGGCACGGTGCGCTTTGCCGGCCGGGACATCAGCGCGCTCGCATGCGACGGCAGGGCGCGCGCCGGCATGGGTTATTCGCCGGAAGGCCGCCGCGTATTTCCGACCATGTCGGTCGCCGACAATGTTCTGAGCGGCGCCTGCGGGCGAGGCAGTGCGGCACAGCGTGAAGCCTTGGATTGGCTCTGCGGTCTGTTTCCGATGCTGCGCGAGCGCGCGAGCCAGCCGGCGGGACAGTTGTCCGGAGGTCAGCAGCAGATCGTGGCTCTGGCTCGCGCCATGAGCTCGTTTCCCAAGCTGCTGCTGCTGGATGAGCCTTTCCTCGGGCTAGCGCCGGTGTGGATCGCGCGGATCAGCGAGGCGATCCGCCATATGCAGGCGCGCGGCACCACGATCCTCATGACCGAGCAAATGGCCCGGCCAGCGCTCAAGCTTGCAACGCGCGGCTATGTGATGCGTGGCGGCGAGATCAGGCGAAGCGGTTCTGTGGCTGAAATACGTGATGTCGCGCTGGCCGAGGAGTACCTGTGATGGCTCAAATCAACGCAACAACTCGGCTCGGCGCCTTTGCCGCGTCAGCGGCTGAAGCCGAACTCCCGGTCGAGATCGCTGTGAAGGCTGCGATCTGCCTCCTCGATTCGCTTGGGCTTGGGCTGGTGTCGCGTGATGAACCAACGGCCACGGCTGCGCGGGCGATAACGACTGATGTCGCGCCTGGCCCGCGAAGTGCGCGGATCTGGGCGAACGGTAAGCATGTCCCACTGTCCGAAGCGGTGCTTGCCAACGGCATTGCCGTGCATGCGCATTTCCAGGACGATACCGATCACGATTCGTGGACCCATCCGGGATCGTTGATATCACCGGTGGCGGTGTGCTTGGGCGAAGCGTGCGACGCATCGCTGCGCGTCGTCCTTAATGCGCTCACGGCCGGCTATGCCACGCTCAAATGGCTCGGCGCGGGCGAGACCGTTGCCCGCGGCCTGATCGGGCGAGGCGTGCGCACCAGTCCGACCTTTGGCACCATAGCCGCGGCCGCGACCGGCGCCGCGGCGCTTGGTCTCGATCCGTCAAGAGCCACCAACGCGGTCGCCATTGCGGCGTCCACGACAGGGGGAACGCTCGAGCCGGTACGCTGCGGGTCGGACGAATGGCGCGTGCAAAACGGGCGCGCCGCTCACGGCGGGTACATTGCCGCTGAGCTCGCGGCGCGCGGCGTGCAAGGTGCGCTCGATGCACTGGAAGGGCCGAAGGGCTTTTTACGCTCCCTTGCCGGTCTCGACCACACGCCCGAGGCTTGGCTGAAAAATCCCGATCCCGCGACGATGCTCGGCGTCATGGCCAAGCCGTTCGCCACACTCGGCGACAATATGTCTGCCGTGATTGCAGCCAAGCTGCTCCACGGCGACGGCATCGACCTCGCGCACGCGAAGCAGATCACGGTGACGATCTGGCGTCCCTACACCGAGTATCCCGGGACATCCTTCAAGGGACCCTTCACCAGCATCGTCCAGACGCAGGCCAGCACCGCCTTTGCGGTTGCCGCCATGCTCCGCTACGACCGGCTCGATTATGAGATGGGCGCCGAGCACCAGCGGGATCCACAGATCCTGACACTCGTCGAGAAGACGACGGTCCTGCCCGACGATGTCGGGACGCATCTTGATGCAACCGTCGAGATCGAGATGGATGATGGCGGCCGCTACCGCCGCACCGCACGCGAAGCGCCAAGGATGCTGGTCTTCCAGGACGAGGCGCGCGCCACCGAAGTGTTCGAAGCCCGGATGGCGCGACTGGGATTCCCATCCGGCGCCGCAAGCCGGCTGGCTGCCGACGTCCTTGCCTCCGCGCGCAATGGCGGAACGATGCCGATCCGCGTGCTGCTCGATCGCATGACCTCGCTTCAGGGAGAAAACAGATGAAACTCGGATTGGAAGGCAAGACGGCCATCGTCACCGGCGGCAGCAAAGGTATCGGCCTCGAGACGAGCCGGCTGCTGGCCGAAGAGGGAGTCAAGGTGCTTATCTGCGCACGGCGCGAGGATGCTCTCACTGTGGCGCGCGCCGACATCGAGAAGACGACGGGTGCGAAGGTCGAGACCTTGTCGCTCGACGTGACCGATTTGCAGCAGATCGAGCAATTGCCGATGATCGCCCGCGACCGCCTTGGGCGCATCGATATCCTCGTCAACAACGCCGGCACCGGCACCTACAAGCCATTCCTCGAGGTGACTGACGAGGAATTGCAGTATGGCATGGCGATCAACTTCTTCGCCCAGTTTCGCATCTGCCAGCGCATCATTCCTGTCATGATCCAGCAGAAGGGTGGCAGCATCGTCAACGTCTCGGGCGAGACCGGCATCATGGTGACGATGCCGCCCTTCCTGTCGTCCTGCACCGGGCCAGCCAAATCGGCCGAGATCCGTTTCTCCAAGATCCTGGCCAACGAGTTCGGACCGCACAATATCCGCGTCAACTGCGTGGTGCCCGGCTTCGTCAACACGCCGGAGCGCTTCGCGAAATGGGAGCGTGAGCTCGCCAAGCGCAATCTGAGCGCAGAGGAAGCCGAGGCTGAACGGCGGCGCTGGTCAGAGAACAATTCGATGCGCAATACGCGCTGGGGCACGCCGCAGGAACTCGCCAATCTGATCGTGTTCGCGCTGTCGGATCGGGCGAGCTTCGTCAATGGCGCGGTGCTCGTGGCCGATAACGCGATGGATAAGTCCTGAAGCCTGGTCGGAAAGCTTGGTCGCAATGAAGACGAAGGCGAACGGTGCGCGGCACCCCATCAAGGAGAACCGAATGGCTGAGATCGACAAGCCGCTGAAAGGCATCACCGTCGTGGAGCTCGGTCACAGCGTGGCCGCGCCCTACGCCGGGCTGATCCTGGCTGATCTCGGCGCACGCGTGATCAAGGTCGAGAATCCGAAGAGCGGCGACTATGCGCGCGGCTGGGGACCTCCGTTCTGGAATGAGACGGCGAGCGCCTTTCACTGCCTCAACCGCGGCAAGGAGGACGTGACGGTCGACTTCAGCGATGCGCGTGAATGCCACGAGCTGAAGTCGCTTATTCTTTCGCAGGCCGACGCCGTGATCCAGAATCTGCGGCCGGGCATTCTTAGCAAGTTCGGGCTCACGGCCGAGGCACTGCGTGCCGAGAAGCCTGCGCTGATCTGGTGTGACATCGGGGCGTTCGGCACCAAGGGGCCGCTCGCGAGCAAGCCGGGTTATGATCCGCTCGCGCAGGCCAGCACGGGGATCATGAGTGTCACGGGCGAGGGCGGCCGGCCGCCGGTGCGGGTCGGCGTTTCCCTGATCGACATGGGATCGGGGATGTGGGCCGTGATCGGCCTGCTCGCTTCGCTGGTCGCGCGCAAGAGCGGCGCCGAGGGGCGGATCGTCGCGACGTCGCTCTACGAGACCGGCCTTGCCTGGATGACCGTGCCGCTTGCCGGGTACGCGGCATCCGGCGAAGTCCGCAAGCCCTACGGCTCCGGCACGGCGGAGATCGTACCCTATCAGGCTTTCGAGGCGTCCGATGGCTGGCTGATGATTGCCGCCGGCAACGACAATCTGTTCCGCAAGCTCTGCGGCGCATTGGGACTCCATGCGCTTGCGTCCGATCCCGCCTTCGCCACCAACGCCGCGCGCGTCGTCAACCGCGGGCAGCTCTTGCCGCAGATCGAAGCCGCGGTGCGGCGATATTCGGGCGAGGCGCTCGGCAAGCTGCTTGATGAGGCTGGGGTGCCCAATGCGCCGCTGCTCGGCATTGATGAAGTCGCCAAGCATCCGCAAACCCGCGCGCTCGACATGACGGTGCGATGCGATGACGACGACATCGAGCTGATCGGCATTCCCCTTGCCTTCAACGGGGAGCGTCCCCGGGCGCGCACGCCGGCTCCGGCGCTAGGTCAGCACAATGTCATCCTTCGGACACCCGCCAGAACGGAGACAGTCAATGCGAAGTGATTTCGAGACCATCACGGCCGAACGGCGTGACAATCACATCCTGCTGGTCACCTTGAACCGGCCGGACGCCGCCAATGCGATGAACACTCAGATGGGTCTCGACCTGATGGAGCTATTCGAAGGGCTCACCGTCGATCTCGAAGGACTTCGCGTTGCGATTCTGACCGGGAGCGGCGCGAAGGCGTTTTGCGCCGGCGGCGATCTCAAGCAGCGTAAGGGGATGACGGATGAAGCGTGGCAGGCCCAGCATCTCGTGTTCGAGCGTATGCTGCGCGCGATCCTGGCGTGCCCGATACCCGTCATTGCGGCGGTGAACGGCGCCGCATATGGCGGCGGCTGCGAGATCGCGGCGGCGGCCGATTTCGTCTACGCCGCAAGCAACGCGCGCTTTGCACTGACGGAAGTGACGCTCGGCATCATGCCGGGGGCCGGCGGAACGCAGAATCTGCCGCGAGCCATCGGCGAACGCCGCGCCAAGGAAGTCATCCTCTCCGGCCTGCCGTTCTCGGCCGAGGAGGCGGAGCGCTGGGGCCTGGTCAATCGCGTGCTGCCGCCGGAGGAACTGCTGACCGCAACGCTGGGGATTGCCGAGCGGATTGCCGGCAACGGCCCGATCTCGGTGCGCCAGGCGAAGCAGGCGATCCACCGGGGTCTTCAGATGTCGCTTGCGGACGGTCTTGCTTTCGAGATCGAGGCCTACAACCGCCTGGTTCCGACTGCGGACCGCCGCGAAGGCGTGCTGGCGTTCAACGAGCGCCGCAAGCCAGACTTCCAGGGCAAGTAATGGAGGCGCGAGATGCGTGAGAAAGCTCATGTTCGCGAAGTCGGGCCGAGGGACGGATTGCAGCTCGTGAAGGCGATCCTGCCAGTCGCGCGCAAGCTCGCCTGGTGTCGCGGCATGGTCGAGGCGGGCATCACCGAGATCGAGGTGACGTCGTTCGTGCCGCCGAAGGTGATTCCTCAGTTTGCCGATGCGGACGAGGTGGCCCGCGGCGCGATCGCGATTGCCGGCTGCCGGCCTTCGGTGCTGGTGCCGAATCTGCGCGGTGCGGAGCGCGCGTTCGCGCTGGATCTGGCGCAGGTCAACTATGTGCTGTCGGCAAGCGAGGAGCATAATCTCGCCAATGTCCGTCGCAGCACCGAAGAATCGTTGCAGGATTTCGCGCGCATCGTCGCAGCGCGTGATCGACGCGCCGGCGCGCGCATTGCACTCGGCGCCGGGATTGCCACTGCCTTCGGTTGCACCATCTCCGGATCCGTGTCGGAGGCGCGGGTCGTCGAGGTCGCGGTGCGGCTTGCTGAAATGGGAGCCGATGAGATCATCGTCGCCGACACCGTAGGCTACGGTGATCCGGGTCAGGTCCGCCGGTTGATGAAAGCGGTGATCGCAGCCGTCGGCCGCATTCCCGTCGCGTGCCATTTCCATGACACCCGCGGGCTCGGTCTTGCCAATGTCACCGCCGCGCTTGAAGCCGGCGTTCGCGCCTTCGACGCTTCGCTCGCCGGACTTGGCGGCTGTCCCTTCGCGCCCGGCGCGACCGGCAACATCGACACTGAAGACACCGTGTTCCTGCTGGAGCAACTCGGCTTCGATACCGGCGCCGATATCGAAGCGCTGATTGCATTGCGCGGGGAGCTCGAAAGCTGGCTGCCGGGCGAGCGGTTCTCCGGCGCCATCGCTCGCGCCGGATTGCCGAAGACCTATCGCGCACCTGCCGGGGCTGCCCTCTGAAAGGATACTGCATGAACTATCACGATGCTTCCCACCAAGCCGAGGCAGACGTCACGGTCGTCCTGGGCGAGGATTTTCCAGAGCTGCGCAGCACGGTCCGAAAGATCTGCGAAAGATTCCCCGGCGAATATTGGCGGGCGCTCGATGAGCGCAGCGGCTATCCGGCCGAATTCGTCGCCGCGCTGACCGAGGCCGGCTTCCTTGGCGCCCTCATTCCGGAGGAATATGGCGGCTCCGGCCTGCCGCTGCGCGCGGCGGCGGTGATCCTGGAAGAGATCAATGCCAATGGCTGCACGGCGAGCCCGGCGCATGCGCAGATGTACATCATGGGCACGCTGTTGCGCCACGGCCACGAAAAGCAGAAGCGCACCTATCTTCCGGATATCGCCGCCGGAAAGTTACGGCTGCAAGCCTTTGGCGTGACCGAGCCCAACACCGGCTCCGACACCACCCAGCTCAAGACACGGGCGGAGCGTCAGGGCGACGTCTACGTGATCAACGGCCAGAAGATCTGGACCTCGCGCGCGCTCTATTCCGATCTGATGCTGCTGCTGGCACGCACCACGCCACTCGATCAGGTCAAGCGTCGCCCTGAGGGACTTTCGGTGTTCCTCGTCGATCTGCGCGAGGCCAAGGGCAATGGCGTCGAGATCCGCCCGATCAAGGCCATGGTCAACCACAACACCACCGAAGTCTTTATCGAGAACTTGCGGGTACCGGCGGAGAATTTGATCGGCGAGGAAGGGCAGGGCTTTCGCTATATCCTGGACGGCATGAACGCGGAGCGTATCCTGGTCGCTTCCGAATGTGTCGGCGATGGACGTTGGTTGCTAAACAAGGGTGTCGCCTACGCCAATCAGCGCAGCGTGTTCGGCCGCCCGATCGGACAGAACCAGGGTGTCCAGTTTCCGCTGGCGCGCGCCTATGCCGAGCTGGAGGCGGCCGACATGATGTGCCGGCGCGCCGCGGCCTTGTTTCAGGCCGGACACCCGTGCGGCGCTGATGCCAACATCGCCAAGCTGCTTGCCTCCGAAGCGACGTGGAGGGCGGCCGACACAGCGTTCCAGACCCATGGCGGCTTCGCCTTTGCGCGGGAATACGACGTCGAGCGCAAGTGGCGCGAGGTCAGACTTTACCAGACGGCCCCGATCTCGACCAACATGGTGCTCGCCTATGTGGCGCAGCATGTGCTCGGTCTTCCCCGATCCTATTGAGGAGGCGATCATGCTTGATATCACACGCGAGACTGCAAATTTCGTCGCGGGCCTGCGACCGTGCGACTTGCCCGATCGGTGCAGAGAGGCCGCGCGCACCGGCATCATCGATTGCGTCGGCGTCATGATTGCAGGGGCGGCCGAGCAACCGGTGCGGATCGTCTCGGCCATGCTCGCATCTTCGACGCAGAACGACGGGGCGCCCGAAATTCCTGCGGGCCGCAACCTTGCGGCGCCGGATGCCGCACTCGTCAACGGCGTGGCCGCGCACGTGCTGGACTATGACGACGTGGCGCTTGCCGGCCATCCGAGCGCGGTGCTCGTTCCAGCCATCCTGGCCGAAGGCTGGTCGCTCGATGCAACTGGTGCCGATGCGGTTGCGGCTTATGTCGCGGGTTATGAGCTGTGGGCCCAGCTTGCAGATCTCGAGCCGGGGCACTTGCACGAGCGCGGCTTTCATCCGACCGCGGTGATGGGCGCACTCGCAACCGCCGCGGCTTGCGCCCGCCTTCGTAAGCTCGATCCTGAGAAAACGGCGCATGCCGTCGCCATCGCTGCCTCGCTCGCCTCGGGCCTCGTCGCCAATTTCGGCACAATGACGAAATCCCTCCACGCCGGTCGCACCGCGCAATCCGGCGTGCTTGCCGCGCGTCTGGCGGATCAAGGCTTCACGGCTTCGCTGGACGTGCTCGAGCACCGAACCGGGTTCCTTCGCGCTCATTCCCCGTCCGGCGCTCCAAAAATTGAGGACGGAACGCTCGACATCGGCAAGCATTGGCGACTGGCTGAGCTTGGAATCAACGTCAAACGCTATCCGACCTGCTATGCCACGCATCGCTCGATCGATGCGATGCTCGGCCTGGTCGATCAGCATAGGCTTGATCCCAATGACGTCAGGGAGATTCGGGTTCATACCGGCGTCACGCAAAAGCTGATGTTGCGCAACAGCAATCCGCAGACGGGACTGGAAGCAAAATTCAGCATGGAGTTCGCGATGGCCGCCGCGCTCATCGCACGGCGGGTTGGCCTTGCCGAATTGACCGATGAATTCGTCACGCGACCGGATGTCGGTGCCACCTTTGCGAAGGTACGCTGCACGACGACCGCCGAGACCATGCCGGGCGACCAGCCTTTTGCGCCGTCGGACAAGGTGAGCGTTGTGCTGGCTTCAGGCGAAGTGCTGGAACACGCACCCGTGGTGTATGCCAAGGGCAGCTGGCAAATGCCGCTCACGCGCGAGGAACTGAGGGCCAAGTTCCTGGACTGCACGACGCGCGTGTTCAGCCGCGCCCACGCAGGCGACTTGTTCGAGCAGCTATGGCGCTTGGAAGAGATCGGCTCGTTGCGCTCGCTGCGCCTGACCGGCGATCGGACCGACGCATGATTGTCACAGAATTCGGCGGAGGCTCGAAGCCTCGCATCTGGCATCAGTCGGTCAACGAGCTCGACCATCTGGCGGTCTACAAGCGCGTGCTGGAAGCGCATGCGGCGGAAATCCTCGGCAACGACGCTGAGCTTGTCGTCCATGGTCTTCCCCCCGGAAGCTATGGCGGAGCGTCAGCCACTGCGGTGCTCGGCAATGCATATGCTTATCACCGCATTCTCGGCCGCGTCATCGACAACGCGATCAGGGCCGAACGGGAGGGTTATGAGGCCTTCGTGATTGGCTCGTTCAGCGAGCCGTTCTTGCGTGAGATCCGTTCCGCCGTCGACATCCCTGTCGCCTCGCTGACGGAAAGCGGTCTTCTCGTCGGTTGCTCGCTCGGACGCTACGTGGCGCTGGTGTCGAACGCGCCGGCGGTGCAATGGATGACGAAGGTTGCGGTCGACAAGCACGGGCTCGCTACCCGCGTGCTCGATGTCGTAGCCCTTGATCCGCCGCTGGACGAGCCGGCGCTGGCAGCGGCCTATGCCGATCCTGCGCCTGTGATCGCAAATTTCATCACGGCTTCCGAACGCTTGGTGGCGCGCGGCGCCGACGTGATCATTCCGGCGGAGGGGGTGCTTGCCGAACTTCTCATCCGTCATGGTCTGCGCGAGATCGCCGGCGCACCGGTGATGGACGTGTTCGCAGTGGCCTGGGCTTACGCGCTGATGGAGATTCGGCTGTGGTCGAGAACCGGGCTTCGCGTCGGCCGAAGCTGGCATCACAGGCGCGACGATCCCGCTGCGGTCGCGCGACTCTGGGAGGAGAATGTCCGATGAGCAGGTTTCCCGAGACGCAAGTCGCAGGCGTCTACCATCGCAGACTGGGTGACGTGCTGGTCACTGGCCTGAGCGACGGCTATGTCGATATGGGATACACGATCTTCCGCAACATTCCGGAGAACGAGACCAAGGCTATTCTCGCCCGCGATCACCGTACGTCGCCGCCGCGCATTTCAGTGAATGCTTTTGCGCTGCGAGTGGGCGGACGGACCTACCTGATCGATTGCGGCTCCGCCGATCTGATGGGACCGACCTGCGGTCGCCTGCCTGCCAATCTCGCAGCGGCAGGTATCGAGCCAGCCTCCGTCGGTGGCGTGCTGCTCACCCATGTCCATCCCGACCACTCCAACGGGCTGACCGACGCGGCGACCGGCACGAGACTGTTTCCCAATGCCGAGGTCATCGTGCACGAAAACGAGATCAATCACTGGTTCAATGACGAGGCGATGGCAAAGGCAGCGGAGCGGCCCCGCCGCCGCTACTTTGAAGCTGGCCGGACTCAGCTCAAACCCTATATGGCTGCCGACCGCGTCCGCACCTTCCGTAGCGGCGAGGTGCTGCCGGGCGTCACCGCGATTCCTATCCCCGGTCACACGCCCGGGCACACTGCTTATGTTGTCTCCTCCGGCGGCCGGTCGATGGTGGTGTGGGGCGACACGGTGCATGTGCCTGAGATCCAGGTTGCGCTTCCGCACGTCACCATGGAATTCGATACGGACCCCGAGGCCGCGGCCAAGGCGCGGCAGATGATCTTCGACATGGTGGTGACCGACGACATGCTGATCGGCGGAATGCATTTGCATTTCCCCGGTTTTGGCCATATGCGACGCGAGGGCGGACAGTATACTTTGGTAGCAGAGCAGTGGGCCTTCGAGATCTGATCGGTACGTCCGACGGTTGAGGCCGCGGAATTCACTTCAGCGCCGTATGCGCTAAAGTGAATTCGGACCTCAGGTGGAGACGATGACAAATCGGCAGATGGTGGGCCGTGGAAGTAAGCTGACGATTCGCGACGTGGCGACCGCGGCCGGCGTTTCGACGGGCACGGTTTCGCGTGTCCTGAATGCCAATGCCACGGTTCGTCCCGACGTCCGCCGAAAGGTCCAGCGCGCGATCGACGAACTCGGCTATGCGCCGAACGCGGTGGCGCGCAGCATGCGGATCCGCTCGACGCACACGATCGGCTGCATCCTGCGTGAGATCAATATCCCGCAGCTCGCCGGCTTCGTGAAGGCGGCCCACGACGTGCTCGACGACGAGGGCTTTTCATTGGTCATCTCCAACTCAGAAGGTCGCGAGGAACGCGAGCGGGAGCTGCTCAGCCGGCTGTCAAGCCGGCAGGCCGACGGCGTCATGATGGGCCCCTACACCCCGATCGAGGGAGAGTTCGAAGCCTTTCTGCGCGAGCTCGACATTCCCATCGTATTGATCGATCGCGCTAAACCGCCATGGGCCGATGCGGTAATGGCGGATCACGCAGGCGGCATGCGTGCCGCCGTCGACCATCTGCTCGATCTCGGCCATCGCCGCATTGCACTGATCACGGGTGAGCGTGGGCTATATCCGGCAAGTGAACGTATCCGCGGGTATCGGGAGGCCTATGAGGCGCGCGGACTGGCGCCCGATCCATCTCTGATCCAGGCCGGCAGTTTCCTGCCCGGCGCGGGATTCCGTATCACCTCGGCGATGCTCGGCCAGCGCAATCCACCGACGGCGGTGATTTCCGGCGGCATCGACATGCTATCGGGCGTGCTGCGCGCGGTGCGGGGAAGAGGACTGCGGATTCCTGACGATGTCTCGATCATCGCCTCCGGCCACTCCGAACTTGCGGAGCTTGTCACGCCGCCGATTGCAGTCATCGGATGGGACCAAGGTGAAATCGGCCGGATCGCTGCCGGCATGCTCCTCGATAGAATCCGAAACCACGACGTGCAGGAGGCCCGTCATGTGCTGGTGCCAAGCGAATTCATCCCCCGCGCATCAGTGGGACCGCCGAGGCAGGCGCCCTGAGTTCGTGAAGCAGCCTCGGGTGAATGTGTCCCAGCCGATCACTTCTTTCGCCATCGGCGTGCTGGGCGAGACCGTGGGCGGGCGGTGCCGGGGCTGCATGCTGCGACCATCGGTACGACGAAGCTTGCCGCTGTGCAAATTTTCGAAAGAATGATCTCATCTTTGTGTTCGAGCGTGATCTTTTCGGTGGTGGATCAAGCCCTGTCGGCTGCCCGCAGGTCTCCGAATAGGCCGAGCGGACATTTGCCGTGCCTTCGGTGTCATCCATTGGCCCCGCCATCCGCCCGACCCGCGATTCGCTCGCTCAGCCTTGGCGACGTATAAATCCGGTGATCGAAACTCGCTCCCAAATGCCCGCGGCGGCAAATGGGTCGGCGCGGTTGAAGGCTTCGGCTGCAGCCCGGCTTGGTGCCTCGATGAGGAACAGGCTTCCGATCATGGTCTGGCTATCGTCGGCGACCAACGGGCCGGACATCACGATCTTGACGCCGAAACGCGAGGTGTCCGCGAGGTACGCCTTGTGCGCATCGTAATTGGCAAGCCGGGTCGGAAGCGCATCGGCACGGTCGAGGGCGTGGATCACAAACAACATCGCGGTCTCCGGAAAACTGCAGCACGAAGACGACAGCGGCAGCCGTCTTCGTGTTCGAGCGAATAGAGAGGTTTATTTCCCGCCAAGCTTACCAGCTTCCTCCCAGGTTGGGCAGGTCCGCTGGTCCAGCGGCACGTCGAAGGGTTGATAATTGTCCTTGGTGATGACGGTCGGCTTCAGCACGATTTCGTTGATCACAGCTTATCGCGAAGCGAGCGGATCGCCATCATCGTGCCGAGGCAGCCCTGCGCGAAGCCGTTGTAGTCGCCGCTTGCAAGCAGCTTGCCGGATTTGATGGTATCGATTGCTTCCTTGGTGCCGTTGATGCCGATCACCTGAGCCTTGCGATTGGCGCCATCGAGCGCCTCGATCGCGCCAACCGCCATGGCGCAGGCGGGCATCTGGATGGATGCGACAAAGCAATAGTCGATTTTTGAAGGCGTTCGGGATCTGGCGCTGAGCGATGTTTTCCATGGCAGGTGTTGTTTTTACTCCGCGAGCATAGCCATCGCTTTGCGAAGCGGGAGCTATCGACGCGCTCGATCGGTGGGATTCGTTCGGGCGAGACCTCGATCGAAGCTGCAGTCTCTATAGTGCTTCGCGCCACGGCCACACTCTGAGCTTGTGGAAGACGTCAGCGACTTCCTGGCGGCTGATCGCGGCATCGTGTTTGCGACGATGCTGGAGGCTGACTGCGGCCGTTGAATAGCTCGAGGACATCAGCAACCACGCGTTTTTCAAGATCGATCGTGCGTCAGCTCGGATGATGCCCTCGGCTCAAGCTGAGAGCGACGTTACAGTTTGGTTACAGCAATCCGCGTCTCGCATTACAGATGAAGCCATATCGCCCCGAACTCTCCGAAAAGAAAGCATACCAATGCATGAGGGCATCGGTTCAGGCACCATCAGGAATCTCGTCTGCCTGCAACGCCGAGGCCCAGATTTGAAAGGGAGAATGCGTCATGTCTGATCTCACGGGAACCAACGGCGACGATATCCTGACCGGCACCGATGGGCCGGATCATATCTTCGGCCTTGCCGGCAACGACACGATCAACGGCAACGGGGGCAACGATACGCTGTCAGGCGATGACGGCGATGACACGCTCAGCGGCGGTGATGGTGACGATCACATCCTGGGCGGCGCGGGCAACGACGCCATCACCGGCGGCAACGGCAACGATCTTCTCGAAGGTGGCTCGGGAAACGACCACATCAGCACCGGGGCTGGCAATGACGTCGTGTTCGCCGGTGACGGCATCGATACGATCGATCAGATGGCCGGTCATGACGTCGTCCATGCAGGTGCGGGCGACGATCTGATCTCGTGGAACGACAAGGTCGGCGATGTCGCGTTCGGCGATGAGGGTAACGACCGGATCATCGGTTCCGACACGGCGGCCGACGAGAGCCACGGCGGTGACGGCAATGACTTCATTCAGGCTTTTACGACCGACGCCGCGCACGCGACCGCAGGAGATAAGATCTTCGGTGATGCGGGCAATGACACTCTGATTGGCGGCGACGCCAACGACCACATCGAGGGCGGTACCGGCAATGACGTCATCAACGGAAACGGCGGCAATGATGTCCTCGATGGCGGCGACGGCGACGATCATATCAGCACCGGTGCCGGCAACGATATGGTGTTTGGCGGCGATGGCAACGACACTATCGACCAGATGGCGGGCCATGATGTCGTTCATGCCGGCGATGGGAACGACGTGATCTCCTGGAATGATGCCGTCGGTGATACCGTCTATGGCGACGGCGGCAACGACAGGATCATCGGTTCCGATACGGCGTCCGACGAAAGTCATGGCGGCGACGGCGACGATTTCATTCAGGCCTTCACCACCGATGCCGCGCATGCGACTGCAGGCGACAGGATGTTCGGTGATGGCGGCGATGACACGCTGGTCGGCGGCGATGCCGCGGACCACATCGAAGGCGGTACCGGAAACGATACCATCAGCGGTGGCGGCGGCAACGACTACCTCGACGGCGGGTCTGGAAACGACCACATCAGCACCGGAGCCGGCAACGACCTGGTTTACGGCGGCGACGGCAACGATACCATCGACCAGATGGCCGGCCATGACGTCGTTCACGCCGGTGCCGGCGACGACGTGATCTCCTGGAATGATGGTGTTGGCGACACCGTCTTTGGTGACCAAGGTGACGACAGGATCATCGGTTCCGACACCGCGTCAGACGAAAGTCATGGCGGCGACGGCAACGACTTCATCCAGGCTTTCACGACGAGCGCCGAGAACGCCACGGGCGGCGACAAGATGTTCGGAGATGCCGGCGACGATACCCTGGTGGGCGGCAACGGCAACGATCGTATCGAAGGCGGCACGGGCAACGACACCATCGTCGGCAACGGCGGCAACGACCTTCTCGACGGTGGCGACGGAGACGATCACATCAGCGGCGGTGATGGCAACGACCAGATCTTCGGCGGCGCCGGCAACGATGTCATCGACAAGATGGCGGGCCATGATTTCGTCGATGCGGGTGATGGCGACGACATCATCCAGTGGAACGATACTACCGGTGACCTGGTTCATGGCGGCAATGGCAGCGATAGGATCATCGGTGGTGACATGGCCGCTGACGAGATCTATGGGGATGCCGGCAACGACTTCATCCAGGCTTTCACGACCAGCGCGGCGAACGCAACGGTCGGCGACAAGTTGTTCGGCGGCGACGGCAACGATACCATCATCGGTGGCAATGGTGCGGACCGCATCGATGGCGGAGTCGGCAACGACACCCTCACCGGCAACGGCGGGGCCGATATCTTCACCTTCCAGGCGTCGCAAGGTGGGCATGACGCGATCACGGACTTCAACGTCAACAGCGATACGATCAATCTCTCCGGCTTTGGCTCCAATTTTGATCCGATGGCCCACCTGCACGACACTGCCGGCGGAGCCGTACTCGATCTCGGCGCCGCCGGACAGGTGACGTTCGAGGGCGTCCACGCCGCCGATCTCAATCAACACGATTTCGTCCTGGGCTAAGTCCCCTCAGGATTGTCTGTCCTCAGCGAACACAACAGCGCTTCTACGGATACGGTCGTCCTCCTCTTGGGGAGGACGACCGTATCGGAGGATTTTGAAGTCGTGCTGCGCCTGTCAGATACGGCAGGGGCGACGAGATCCGGATTTCACGACCAGGACATCAGGATTGAAAGTTGGGGGCGTCGCATATGAAGCCGATGTCGAAGCTCGCGGCGGTCGATCCGCATGGGGAAAGCAAGACAATCCTCAGCCAGGCCATCGGCTGTTGCAAGATCCAGTTCCTGGTGGTGGGCCTGTTCAGTGGCGTGGTCAACCTGCTGCAGCTCACCATCCCGATCTACATGATGCAGATTTTCGACGGCGTACTGACGACGCAAAACGTCGATACGCTGCTCTACTTGTCGCTGATCGCGGGCATGTCCATCCTGTTGCTGGCTATTCTGGAAATCTCGCGCAATCAGACCCTGCAGCGCGTTGCAATCTGGGTCGAGCAGAGGGCCGCCCCGGAGGGCTTTGCGAGAGCGATCGAGAGCGTGCTCTCCGGTCATTCCTATCGTATGGAGGCGCTGCGCGATCTCGCCATCTGCCGCGGTTATCTCGGCTCGCCTGCTTTGCTCGCCCTCTACGATCTTCCCTGGGTGGTGATTTTTCTCGCCGTGATCTTCGCCCTGCATCCGGTGCTGGGTTGCATTGCGACGGCCGGAGCGATCGTCCTTTTCATTCTCACCTTGCTGAACGAGTTGACCACCTCGCGCCTGATGGAGGAAGCAAATGTTGCGGCGGCCAATTCGCAACGTCGAGCCGACAGTATCGCGCGCAATGCAGAGGTGATCGACAGCATGGGCATGTTGCCGGCGGTAATGCGCCGCTGGCAGGAGGCGGTGGCCGAAATGCTGCCGCCGCAGCGAGGCGCGGCGCAGCGAGCCTCCGTTCTGCTGGCCATGGCCAAGTTCGCGCGCCTGGGTGTGCAGATCGCCGTGCTTGGCGCGGGCGGCTATCTGGTGCTGCAGCATGAGCTGACATCGGGCGTAGCCGTCGCTGGCTCCATCATCATGGGCCGGGCGCTTGCGCCAGTGGAAATGCTGATCGGCGGCTGGAAGCAGCTGGTCCAGGCCCGGCAGGCCTTCTTTCGCTTGCAGCACTTTCTTCGCCAGCCTCGTCTTCGTCCATGCGGACGGCCATTGCCGACCCCGGTCGGCCGGCTGTCGGTGGAGCGTGTCTCGTACGGCTTACCGGGTTCGACGGTCCCGATCGTCAAAGGCGTGCAGTTCGCGCTGGCTCCCGGTGACAGTCTTGCCATCATCGGCCCCTCGGCAGCCGGCAAGACCACGCTGATCAAGATGCTGATCGGAACGCTTGCGCCAAGCGCCGGCACCGTCCGTCTCGATGGCGCCGACGTCCATCGCTGGATGCGTGAGGATTTCGGCCGCTACGTCGGCTACCTGCCGCAATCGGTCGAGCTGTTCGAGGGTTCAGTATTCCGCAACATCGCGCGGATGGCAGAGGCCTCGCCCGAGCAGGTTTACCAGGCCGCCAAGCTTGCGGGCTGTCACGACATGATCTTGCGGCTGCCGCGCGGCTACGAGACCGAGATCGGCGAGAACGGGCAGTATCTGTCGGGCGGACAGCGGCAACTGATCGGCCTGGCGCGTGCCCTGTTCTGCAATCCGAAGTTCGTGGTGCTGGATGAACCCAACAGCAATCTCGACGGCGATTCCGAGGCCAATCTTGCCGATACGTTAGGAAAGCTCAAGGCGCGCGGCGCCACGGTGGTCCTGGTCTCGCACCGTCCGCGCTTGGTGCAGCATGTCGATCTGGTCTTGCTGATGAGAGATGGCGCGGTCGAAATGTTTGGACCGCGGGCTGAGATCCTGAACCGCGTCGTCGCCCCGACCCCCGACAACCGGCCGACATTGACGGAACCACGCATCACCACAGTGCCAGCAACCGCCCGGCGCGAACAGAACCGCGTTGCATCATGACCCAAGCTCTCACGTCTCCGTCCCAACGAGCCCTCGTCACTGATGGCGGCGACTGGTCGATCGCGTCGCGCGCGCCACCATCGATCGAGGCGCCTCATCCGTCGACACGCGGCGCGATCCTGCTCGGATTGATCGCCATGGCAGTCTTCATCGGCGGCTTCAGCGTCTGGTCCGTCTCCGCACCGTTGGCGGAAGCGGCGATCGCGAATGGTTTGATCGAGGTCGAGGGGCAGCGTCGCGTCATTGCCAACCAGGAGGGCGGATCGGTCCAGGAACTCCTGGTGCGCGACGGCGATCATGTGCGGGCCGGTCAGGTGCTGATGCGGCTGAATGATGTGCAGGCAAGCGCGGCGGCCGAGACGGCGCGAGCCCAGCGCTGGGCGTTGCTCGCGAAATTGGCCCGACTGGACGCCGAGACGGCCGCAAGCAGCGATATAAGCTTTCCCGATGATCTGCTGGCGGCGGCTGGTGGGCAAGGCTTCGACGCCCTGCGCGCTGCCGATGCGGTCAGCGGCCAGCGCGCCCTGTTCGAGGCGCGCACGATCAGCTTGAAAAGCCAGCTTGCCGTGCTGCTGGATCGGGTCGATCAGCAACTCGGCGTGATCGAATCGGCGGAACAGCAACAGCGCGCCACGCGGCAACAGCTCGAATTGATACGGTATGAGGCCGAGATCAAGCAGGGATTGTTGACAAAGGGCCTGGCGACGTTGTCCGCTGTGCTGGCCTTGCAGCGGAGCCAAGCCGGATTGGAAGGGACGCTGGGTGACCTGAGCGGGCAGATCCAACGCGCGAGGGCCGCGATCGCGGAGGCTCGCTCATCCATGAAGCAGATTCAAGATCAGCGGCTACAGGATGTCTCGAACGACACACGCGAAGCCCGTAACAGGCTGAACGAGGTAGAGGACAAATTGCGCGCCGCGCAGGATGTCGCCGTGCGCCGCGATGTAGTGGCGCCAGAGGACGGAACAGTCCTTGGCATGCGGGTGTTCAACGTCGGCGCCGTGGTCAAGCCTGGCGATACGGTTATGGAACTGGTGCCATCGCGCGATCGGCTGGTGGCCAACGTGAAACTTTCGCCCGACGACATCGATGTGGTGTATCCTGGCCTTGAAGCACAGGTGCGTCTTCCTGCGTTCAAGCAGCGCCTCGTGCCCTTCGTTGCGGGCCGCGTCACCTTCGTCGCCTCCGACGTCACGGCCGATGAGCAGACGAAAAGCAACTACTATAAAGTGCAGATTCTGATCGATCGAGACCAGCTTGCTCATCTTCCCAATGTCCAGCTCACGCCGGGGATGCCGGTGGAGGCAATGGTTCAGCTTGGGGAGCGAAGTTTCTTCCGCTACATCACTCAGCCGATTCGGGACAGCTTTCACCGTGCCTTTCACGAGCAATGAGCGCGTGATCTGCGCTATCGAGTTCCGTATGCCTCCTCTTGGCGAGCGCGCCGACGGATCAGCTCGAGGTGATCGTCGGGCGCCGGCCACAACACAGCTCCTGCGTGCCTGGTGGCATCAGGCCGTGACGTACATCGCCTTCCCTTGCGCCAGATACTGGAAGAGCTTGTAGCTCATCCAAATATAGCCGCCGCTGCCGTTCCATTGGTGACCCCAGTTCGGGCCGAAGCTGTTCTGGATCAGGATGGCCTGCTGATCGTCGTCGTAGCCGATGATGAGCATGCAGTGACCGATAAGCTTGCCGTCCGGACTCTTGTCCTTGTTGAAGGGTCCGGTCATCGGACTCGGCGAGGTGCTGTTATAGCTCCCAAAGCCCTCGTTCAGCGCGGTGCCGTAGCAAAGCGCGCCGCCGTTAGCGATCACTGCCTTGATCGCATCGAGATCGGACGTATCCACCATTGCCCAGCCGGGGATCTGGAAGCTCGCGTCAACGGTCGCGTTCGCATCATAGCTCGACCAGAGTTCGCGGCAGTTCGGATAATACGGCGCCGTTGCCCAGTTGGGCGTTCCTGCCTGGGTCAGAAGATCGAGATAGGAGTCGAGCCGCGAGCCATTGCAGGTGGTGGCGCCATAGATCTTCATGACCTGGATATAGATGTGGGCCGGGCTCGCCTGCAGCGACGCGGTTGACGGCGATTGCTTCGACGCGGCAGCGGCGGTGAAGGTGGCAAGACCATAGGTCGAGGCCCATGCGGCGCAACTGCCGGGACTGCCTTGGTGCTGGGCTGTGCCCTGCGCCTGCGGCGGCGGCAGATAGTCGGGGTTGACGTTGCGGATGTGGGCAGTGCCTCGGTGAACACAGGCCGGATCGACTGCCCGGTCTCGACCGTTGTCGGATCGTAGCCCGGATCGAACACGGCGTTGAGAACGGCTTGCTGCGTCGACATGAAAACCTCCATTGGGAGATGTGAGAACGATTGGATGGGGCCGGCGGCAATGCCGCCCGGCGGGCCTTGCATCCGGCGAACCGGTCATAGCGACGCGGCTTCCACCGCTGTCTTGCGTCGAGGCTGCCTTTGGCTCGTCGTCGCGCCTATCCCAAGCGCCGTGGCGAGACTGGAGCCGAGCGGCGAGCCGAGCCCGCAGCAGGCGTTCCAGGGCTTGCCGGCCGGGAACGAGATATTGGAATCGGGTGGTCCGTTGTCGCCCTCGGTGATCGGCTTGCAGCATTCCGTGCCGCCGAGCTGCAGCTCATAGAGACGGGGGTTGAGATAGCCGATCGGCGTTCCCCCATTTCCCTCCACGAGCAGCGCCATCAGGGCCGCCCACATTGGCGCCGCGGCACTCGTGCCGTAGCCAACGTCGTAGCTGCTGTTGCTGGCGCCGTTGCTCGCTACGTCCGGCAGACCGCGGCCGGCTGTCTGCCCCTCATTGAACGGCACCGGCAGGGTGAGCGTCTGCTGGAAATCAGGAACCGGAAACAGCGTGCTGATGCCGCCTCCGGTCGCGAGTTTCTGTCCGATCTCGGTCATCTCGTTCCACACCACTTCTCCGGTCAGGACGCGCTGGTCTCCCTGCTGCGTAAGCACGAGCTCGGTCCCGCCGCAGGCGAGGCAGAACGGCGAGGACGCCGGAAACGCGCAGTTTTGCCTGTAGGTGCCGCCATTATCCACATCGCCAGGGGCGCCAAAGTCTCCGGAGGCGACGCACACGGTGACGCCGAGCAGACCAGCGATCGCGAAGAGAAAATTCACGGACAGCGCCGTCTGCGTGGACCAGCTCGATTCCGGCTGGCCAAGGCTGATCGACATCACGCTGCAGGGGTGTTTGTCGTTCTCGAGCGCCGCGATCAGGGTGTCGACCCAGGGATCGGACGAATAGCCGTAGTCCTGGACGATGGCGTAGCCGACGAGCGTGGCGCCCGGCGCAACCGCGCCGGTCAGCATCAGGTCCATCATCGCTTCACCGTTGCGCTTCGGCCGCATGGGGTCGTCCTGTGCTTTCGGCGGGCCCCACTCCGGCACCAGCACAATAGACACGGGGCCGAGGCCCAGCTTGCGGTAATAGGCCTCGATCTCGTCGAGATCGACCCTGAGGTCCTGTTCGATGAAGGCGACCGTGGTGCCCTGGCCGGTCAGGTGTTGCGGATATTGATAGTAGTCGAATGCGACCGTGGTCGGCAGATTGCCCTTGAGCGAGGGCGGCTCGGTGAAGGCCGAGGCGTCCGGCAGGGCTGCGAGCCGGGAAAGATCGTCGAGACCGAGCACGGCGCGTACATAAGGCGCAAGCGCCGCTGGCAGGCTCAAGGCGCCTTCATAGGCGCGCAGGACGAGATCACCGTGGTGATAGCGGCCGATCGCGACGCCGAAGGCGCGCGCGAGAGCGCAGGCCTTGCCTTCGATGGTGACGAAAAGGCCGCCCAGCGCGGTTCGGCTCAGGGTGAAGCCGTACTGCTGGCAGAAGGCTTTGACCGCGTCGAGCGCCTCAGGAAGAGGCGTCACCTCGTCCGCGAGCGTGTCGCGCGTGAGAAACCCGCGGCCCGCGATCGGCTGTCGCCCGAGCGCGCTCGCCCGCGCCAGCAGGGCCGCGTCACCGCAGCGCGGCACGAGCCGCAGCGTGGCGCGCAGCACCTGGTCGGGATCGGCCGCAGCTTCGCGGGCCTGCAGCAGGTGCTTCGGCAACGCGCTATCTTGAAGAATCGATAGGTCTCGATGATCCGTCATGGTCTCAGGCTCCATTTCGATGAAGAATTGTATGGCGATCGCGCGGGTGCAATCTCCAGCGTCACGGGCATTGTGGGATCTCGGCCGGCGTCGGAAACGTCGACCGCATCGCCTGGATGCCGCGCAGTTCTCCGAGCAGGATGCGCCCGTTGGTCGTGATTGCGTCGCCAGCGCCGCCGCTGGTGTTGCCGAACACGAACACGCCCACCTTGTGCGTGGCGTCGAAGGCCATGTAGGTCTCGTAGCCGTCGAAGCCGCCGTTCTTGTCGAAGTAGTCGTTGGACAGTTGCCAGCCGAGTCCCATGGACAGTACGTTGGACGGCGGGTGGACCTTCTGGGTCTGCCTCATCGCGAGGCCAAGATGTCCCTCGGGCGGACTGATTTCGGCCTCCAGGAACGCCAGCATGTCGGCGAGCGTCGATGACAGCGCGCCGGCGCCAAGCCCTGCCGAGGTCAGCACCCAGTCCGGCGGATCGACCGCCTTGTAGGCCGGCGGTAGGCTCGTGGGCGGGACGTAATTGTAGCCTTGCGCGACCTTCGCCCTCACGGCGCTGTAATCGACTTGCGTCGACGTCATGCCGAGCGGCGCCGTCACGCGGTCGACCACAAGCGCTGGCCAGTTCTGGTACGTCGCGTCCCAGTTGAACGTGCTGTTACCGCCGGCGTAGGCATGCGACAGCAGAACGCCGAGAAGCGCAAAGCCCGGATTGCTGTAGACCCAGTGCCTGCCGGGCGCATAGGGCGGCGTGAAGTCGTTCAGGAACGCGCCCAGCGACGAGAATGGATAATCGCCGAACGCTGGCCGCGGTCCGCACACCTCCGTCGGGAATCCAGCGCTGTGCGTGGCGAGGTGCCAGAGCAGGATGTCGCCGTGGGGTTGTTTCAGGATGACGTCGGACGGTAACAGATCGGTGACGCGGGTGCCCTGCGTCGTGGAGGTCTGCGATGCCGCGAGCGCCAGAAGCGTTGCCGTGAACACCTTGGTGTTCGAGCCGATGAAGACCACGGTGTCCTCAATCGAACTGGTGCCGCCCTCATGCAAGTCGACCTGCCCAAACCGGAAATAATATCGCTGGCCGGCAACCGTCGCGCCGACCAGGATTCCGACGGACTTCTTCGGCTCGGGTATCCCAAAAGGTGCGACGAGCGGTGAAAAGAGGCGATCCACTATTGTGCCGATTCTATTCGCATTCCGCATCGCAGTACTCCAGTCGCATGCAGCCTTGGACGCTGACGCGACGCATCTGTTGCAGTTAGGAAAACACCGTCGTCGAGACTGTCAGTGACGCCGTAGCTCCAGATCCCGCGCCGCCATGCCTGCGCTGCGGGTCGATGGCTGAGCTCCCGCGAGAAACCGGAAGGCCATTGGCACAATCCTTCTGTTCGGCGACTTGCGTCGCCGGTGGCAGGCAAACTTTAGGTCTTTGCTCTTGAGTGCTTCGGTTGGCGCTATTCAGCGTGGCAACTTTAGATCATCACAAAGTTAATGCCACTACCCTTTCGAGTAGCCGCGCGGACAATCGGACTGCACAACTTATGGATGGTAACGTGGAGAGATGAGATTCAAAGAAAATAAACACCGAATGCGTTCGTCGTGCCACGCTGTCGCATGCGAAGATTTCTTCGCCGGTCTTCTCGTCGGGCACGGCCAGGATGGCGATCTGATGAATTGCCGGGTGTGAACAGAGAACCGTCTCCACCTTCCGTGGCGGCGATATTTTCGCCCGACCTCCGGATCATGTTTTTTTCTTCTATCGAGGAAATAGATCGTTCTGTCCTCGCCCTGGCGGACGATGTCGCCGGAGTGCCACCAGCCACCACGCCAACTTGTTCAGCCGCCGCTTCATCGTCGAGATAGCCGGCGAAGAAGCCCTTGCGTGGCTCGTCCCCCGCCAGTCGGAAGCCTTGCCACGGTCCACCGAGAGTCCGGACTGCGTCCGCGTTCCCTGCAAGCCGATCTCGTTCGCTGTTGTCGTTGCGCACGCAGGTCTCAATCAGCCGCGGGTTCTTCAACTCCTCGGCCATGCAGCCGAAGCGCAAGCCGTTCGACGTCACGCTGGTAGATCATGCTGCGATTTGAGCAACTGCTGCTCTCGCAGGCCGCCGAATAGCAACTTGACGCGGCGGCACAAATTAGTCTACTTATGCAAGTAACAACTGGGTACCGGGTTGTCTACCGGGAAGTCCCGGGATTCGTCGGCTCGGCGCCAGAGAGGTTACGTTGGAGGAAATTCGCATCGAGCGACGCGACGGCATCGCCCATGTCATTCTGAACCGGCCCTCCGTGAAGAATGCCGTGACGCTCGCGATGTGGCGCGAAATGGCCGAAATCTTCTCGCGCTTCGCTGCCGATCGCGATGTGCGCGGCGTCGTCCTCACGGGCGCGGGCAAGGACTTTACCGTCGGCGCCGATATTTCTGAGTTCGAGAAGATCAGAGACGACAGGCACCAGAGCGCCGTCTACGAGGTGGCGGTCGACGCGTGTTCGGCGGCGATCGCCGGGCTCGGGAAGCCAGTCGTGGCAGCGATCTCCGGCTATTGTCTCGGAGGCGGCTGCCATCTCGCTCTGGCATGCGATTTCCGCTTCGGTGATCGCACTGCGATGATCGGCATTCCGTCGGCGAAACTCTCGATCGTGTATGGCGTTCGCAGCGTGCAGCGCCTGCTGGCGCTCACGGGGCTATCGAACGCGAAGCGGATTCTCTACTCGGCAGAGCGCTATCAAGCCGAGCAGGCCATGTCGATGGGGCTGATCGACGAGTTGCACGAAGACGTAGGCCTCGCGGCCGTGACGTTCCTGCAGCGGTTAGCGGCCAACGCGCCGCTGTCGGTCGCTGGCGCCAAGTACATGCTGAACGGCCTTTCGATGGGCGCTGGAGCGCTTGATCTGGCGGCTGCGCAGCGGCTCGTCGATGAGGCCTCCGACAGCGAGGACTTCAAGGAAGGCCGACGAGCCTTCGCAGAGAAACGGTCGCCGCAGTTTCGCGGCGAATAGGCCGAGACAGGGAAGGGACCAGCTTTGGAGGGCGATCGATGAAGCCAGCCAAATTCGACTACGTTTCGCCGTCGACGGTGGACGCCGCCGTCGAAGCGCTCATCGCAGCGAAGGGCGAGGGGAAGGTGCTGGCCGGCGGTCAAAGCCTATTGCCGCTCCTGAACTTCCGAATGGCTCGGCCGGCCGTGCTCATCGATCTCAACGGGATCAAGGGATTATCGTACATCGAGGATCGGGGCGATCGCATCGCCGTTGGCGCGCTGACGCGCCATCGCGAGCTCGAGCGCTCGCCGTTGATCGCCTCGAGGCTGCCCGTGATGTCGGCAGCGATGCGCCACGTGGCTCACCTGGCGATCCGCAATCGCGGCACCATCGGGGGCAGTCTC
The DNA here is from genome assembly GCF_020194175.1 of Bradyrhizobium sp. BRP22. Lineage (GTDB taxonomy): Bacteria > Pseudomonadota > Alphaproteobacteria > Rhizobiales > Xanthobacteraceae > Bradyrhizobium. The sequence continues at coordinate 175,898 of NZ_JADYVX010000008.1, forward strand.
TCCCATGCGGATCCCGCGGCCGAACTCCCGATGCTCGCGACCTTCTATGAGGCTGGAATCTCCGTCCAAGGTCCGGCGGGCCGTCGGACGATAGCCTCGGAGGAATTCTTCGTCGACGCGCTGACGAATTGTCTGCAGCCCGAAGAGATCGTGGTGGAGGTCGAGTTTCCGATCCTGAAGCACGACGGTTGGGCGTTCGAGGAAGTCGCGCGCCGCTTCGGTGACTTCGCACTCGCAAGCATCGCGGTCTCCATCCGTCGTGGGCTGTCCGGACTGGAGGCTGCGCGCATCGCAGTGATGGGCGTGGCCGACACGCCACTGCGGCTCAGGAAGGCGGAGGAGGAGCTTCTCGCGATGGAACTCGACGACCAGACTCCCGATCGCTTCTCGGAAATTGTCCTGTCCCAAGTCTCTCCGAACGACGACCTTCATGCTTCGGCCGGGTACCGCAGGCATCTGCTGGGGCAGTTGGCCAAGCGCGCATTGCGGACCGCGTTGGCGATGAAGGGCTGATCCGATGACAACGGAAGTATCCGTGACCGTGAACGGTGAGACCTACCACGTACCGGACGTCGAGCCGCGTCTGCTTCTGTCCGACTTTCTGCGCGACCTGCTCGGATTGACGGGGACGCATGTCGGATGCGAGCACGGCGTCTGCGGCGCCTGCACCGTCCTGGTGAATGGCGATAGCGTACGCTCCTGCCTGATGCTCGCCGTTCAGGCTAACGGAGCCGAGATCATCACCGTCGAAGGGCTCGGATCGCCGGAGGAGCTCAACGTGCTGCAGACTGAGTTCCGTGAGCATCACGGGCTGCAGTGCGGCTTCTGTACGCCCGGCATGCTTATGACGGGCGAAGATCTGCTCCGGAAATATCCGCTCGCGACCGATGAAGACATCCGGGAGGGGCTCTCCGGCAATCTCTGTCGCTGCACCGGATACCAGAACATCGTCGCGGCGATCAGAAGCGCTGCCGTCAAACGCACTGAGAAAGCGTCATGAAACTCAACTTCCTCGCCGCCGGCCGCCTCCGCATGAAGAAGAGCATCTACGTGCCCGGTGCCGACCGCAGCGAAACGATCGACCTTCCCGTCAGCAGCGCGCTGATCCGGCACAAGCAGGGTAACGTCCTGTTCGATACCGGCTGTCATCCGTCCGTGGTCGACAAGGCCGAAGACCGCTGGGGTCCCCTCGCCAAGGTCATGAAGCCGCTCATGAGTGCTGACGAGACCTTGTTGCCGAGCCTTGCGTGCACGGGGCTCGGGCCGGACGACATCGACGTCGTCGTGAATTCGCACTTCCATCCCGATCATTGCGGCTGCAACCAGTTCTTCAGGAAGGCGACGATCCTGGCCCATGCGAAGGAGATCGAAGCCGCGAAGGCGCCGGGCGCCGAGGCGGCCGGCTATCTCAGGGCCGATTGGGACTACGGGCAGCCGATCGAGGCGGTGAGCGAAGAGAAGGATCTGTTCGGGGATTCCAGCGTGGTGCTAGTACCGCTGCCGGGCCACACGCCGGGGACGCTCGGCGCACTCGTCAGTCTCGATCGCGACGGCCAGTTTCTGCTCGCGTCAGACTCGGTCAGCCTGCGGCAGAACCTCGATACCGACGCAGCGCCTCGCAATACCTGGAACGTCGATCAGCAGTTGAAGACCTTCGAGGAGATCCGTCGGATCGAGAAAGGAGGCGCCACCATCATCTGTGGCCACGACGATCGGCAATGGCAAAGCCTGCGCAAGGGATCCGAGGGTTATGAGTAGCGATCGACGCGCAAATCCTTCCGACGTGCTGCGGCCGCGGAACGTCGGCGCGCCCATCAAGCGCACCGAGGACCCGCGCCTTCTGACCGGCAACGGCGAATACACGGCCGACCGCAAACCCGACCGGCCGCTTCATCTTGCGTTCCTTCGCAGCGGCCAGCCCCACGCGCGCATCGAACGGATCGATACCTCCGCGGCACTGGGGGCGCCGGGTGTGATTGCCGTGCTAACCGCGGACGATATCGCCGACGACTTCAAGCCGGTAATCCCGTTCTCGCGGATGCCAAACTACCATGCGACGCCGATCGTGCCTCTCGCCTCCAGGAAGGTCCGCTACGTCGGCGAGCCGGTCGTCGCCATCGTCGCCACCTCGCGGTATCTCGCCGAGGATGCGCTCGAGTTGATCGAGGTCGACTACGAACCTCTCGGCGCGATTTCGCGCGCGGAATTGGCCATCGCCGACGGCGCTCCGCTTCTGCACGAAGAGGCCGGCACCAACGTCCTGCTCGCGCGAGAATTCAAGAAGGGCGACGTCGGTGCCGACCTGAAAGCCGCGGCGGTCAGGGTGGGCGGGCGTTTCGAAATGACGCGCAAGGCGCCGCTCGCGATGGAGCCGCGCAGCTACGCTGCAGAATACGAAAAACGTCGCGACGCCATCACGCTTTACACATCGTCGAACATTCCCGGCATCGTCCGCGACGCTGTCTCAGAATCGCTCGGCCTCCCGGGGCACCGCCTGCGCGTGGTCGCGCCTGACGTGGGCGGAAGCTTCGGCTCGAAGGGCTCGCTCTATCCGGAGGAGCTTCTGATCTGCATCGCCGCGCGGAAACTTCGCCGGTCGGTCAAGTGGACGGCGGACCGGCTCGAGGACGTGAGCAGCAGCAGCCAGGCCTTTGCCGAGATCGTCAATGCGGAGATGGGATTCGATGCGAACGGCATCGCGACGTCGCTCCAAGCGGACGTGATCGGCGACGTGGGTGCATTCTCGATCTATCCCTGGACCTGCGGTCTGGAACCGGTCCAGGTCGTCAGCTTTCTTCCGGGGCCTTACAAGATCGGGTCCTACCGGGGTGTCGTGCGCGGCGTCGCAACCTGCAAGCCGCCGACCGGTCCCTACCGCGGCGTCGGCCGACCGATCTCGACTTTCGTCACCGAGCGTCTGATGGACCTCGGAGCTGCGGCGCTCGGTGTCGATCCTCTCGAGATCAGGCGCCGGAATCTGGTTAGAGCTGAGGAGTTTCCGTATCGGATTGCTTCGGGGATCATTTGGGATAAGACCGGATTTACCGAATGCCTGGACGCCGCCGCCGAAGCGGTCGGCTACGGTCAACTTCGGAAACTGCAGGCCGAAGCGCGCAAACAGGGGCGACTGTTCGGCATCGGCATCGCGTCCTATGCTGAACTGACCGGTATCGGTTCGAGGATCGCGGTGGCGCCGGGAATGCCGATCAATACCGGCTCCGAAACGGCGAAGATCACCATCGACTCGACGGGAGCGATCACGGCGGCGTTCGGCGTCGCTTCCCACGGCCAAGGTCTCGAGACGACGTTGGCCCAGATCGTCGCCGACGATCTCGGCGCCCGGTTCGAGGACGTCCGCGTCATCCAGGGAGACAGCGACGAAGTGCCGATGTCGACCGGGACCTATGCAAGCCGCAGCGCGGTACTCGGCGGCGGCGCGGCGAAGCACGCCTCGAAGATCCTCCAGGAGAAAATCAAGCGGGTCGCCTCGCATCTCCTCGAAGCCAATGCGGACGACATCGAAGTAACCGAGGGCAGGGCTATCGTGCTCGGCACCGATCGCGCGGTGACCTTCAAGCAGATCGCCAAGGCCGTCTACTCCGACATGAAGACGCTGCCGGTCGAGGCGCGCGAGGAATTGACTGCCACCTACACCTACGATCCGATCAACGGAACAACCGCGGCCGCCACCCACATCGCCGCGGTGGAGGTCGACCCGGCGACCTGCTTCGTGCGGATCCTGAAATTCGTCGTCGCGGAAGACTGCGGCCGGATCATCAACCCGATGATCGTCGACGGCCAAGTCCACGGAGGCGTGGCGCAGGGCATCGGTGCCGCCCTGCTGGAAGAGCTCATCTACGACGAGGATGGCCAGCTCCTGACCGCGAGCCTCGTCGACTACATGATTCCTTCCGCACCCGAGGTGCCGCTCATGGACGTTGTCCATATCGAGAGCGAGTCGGCTGTTGCAGGCGGCTTTCGGGGCATGGGCGAGGGCGGCACGATCGGCGCGCCGGCCGCCATCGCAAACGCGATCGCCGATGCTCTGTCGCCCTTAGGCATCGGCGTCTCGATCCTTCCGATGACGCCGGAACGCATCTTCAAATTGATGGAACAAGCAAAAGGAAGAGAAGATGAATGACTTGAAAGGACGCGTCGCCCTCGTGACGGGAGGCGGACGGGACGTGGGGGCCGCCATCTCCAAAATGCTGGTGGAACACGGGGCGAGCGTTGCTGTCAACTATCACAGTTCGAGGGCCGAGGCGGAAGCGGTGGTCGCCGAGATCAAGAAGGCCGGTGGCAAGGCGAAGGCCTATCAAGCCGACATCGCGGACGCTGGCGTCGTCAAGAAGATGATTGCGGACGTCAAGAGCGATTTCGGCGGCCTCGACATCCTGGTCAACAACGCAGGCCTCGTCTTCCGCAAGCGATTCAGCGAGAGCACGCCCGAGGATTGGAAGAAGCAGATCGACACGTGTCTCTACGGCGCGCTGAATTGCTGCCATAGCGCCGGCCCGCTGCTCGAGGCATCGGGCCGCGGACGGATCATCTCGATCATGGGCGACTCCTCCAGGGTCGGCGAGTCCGGTCTGGCGCTCGCGGCCGCGGCGCGCGCAGGCACAATCGCGCTGATGAAGTCGCTGGCGCGCGAATGGGGTCGTTCGGGGGTGACCGCCAACTCGATCTCGCTCGGCCTGATCGAGACCGCACATGACAAGACCTGGGTCGACGCGAACCGCGAGAAACTCGTCAAGGCCTACGCCATCCGCCGGCTTGGATTGCCCTCCGACGTCGCGCCCCTGGTCACTCTGCTCGCGTCGGATGCCGGAAGCTGGATCACCGGCCAGGTGATCAGCGTCAACGGCGGATACAGTATGGTCTAGGGGAGGGGGCATGCTTCACGTCGATCTGATCGCGCCTGTCGCGACGCTTCTCGAGCGTCATGCGCAACAACGACCGAACCAGGTGGCGTATTGGGATTCGTCGCGGTCCGTCACTTACGCGGACCTTGCCGGGCGCACCGCTTCGATCGCAGCCAACCTGACGAAGGCCGGTTTGCGCGACGGCGACAAGATCGCAATCTACCTGCCGAACGGTGTCGATTGGATCGAGGCATGCCTCGCCGCGCTGCGCGCCGGCGCCGTCGTGGTCCCCATTAGCTACGATGCGGCGGAAGGTGAGATCAGCTATCGCCTGGCGGATGCCGACTGCGGATTCGTCGTCACGACGGCCGCCAGGAAGGACCTGGTGGACAAGATCTGCCGCGATGCCTCCATCGGACCGATTTCGATCTTCGCGGGTCCGGACGCGGAAAGAGTGGGCGTCGCGCTGGCGGCTCTCGCGGCCAGCGGCCCCACATCGCCGTCCGATCCTGACGACATCGATCGTTCGTCCTTCATCATCTACACGTCCGGGACGACCGGTCGGGCAAAAGGCGTGCTGCTGTCGTTGCGCGGCATGCTCTGGATCGCCGCGTCTTGCTGGGCGCCGATCGCCGAACTGACGGAGAAGGACGTCGTCCTTTCGCCGTTACCACTGTTCCACTCCTACGGCCTCAATCTATCGGTGCTCGGCGTGCTTGCCGTCGGCGCGAGCGAGCACATCATGGAGAAGTTCTCGCCCCAGCAGGCGCTCGATCTCCTGCAGACGGGGAAGTATTCGGTCCTTCCCGGCGTACCGACGATGTTTCACTATCTCCTGCATCGCGCCCAGGAGAGCGGCGTCGAGCGCCTCCGCGGGGTTCGCCTCTGCATCTCCGCTGGCGCCATCATGCCGGCGACCCTGAATACAGTGTTCGAGGAACGTTTCAAGACGCGGCTCTTGGACGGATACGGCATCACCGAGACTTCCACGATGGTGACGATGAACTGGCTGCACGGCGCCCGGCCGATGGGATCGTGCGGGCTGCCCGTGCCGGGTCTCGCCGTGCGCATCGTCGATCCGTCGTCTACCGAGGACGTCCCGATCGGCGAGGAGGGCGAGTTGATCGTCCGCGGGCCGAACCTGATGCGGGGTTATCACAACAAGCCGGCGGAGACCGCGTCGGCACTCCGCAAGGGCTGGTACTACACCGGCGATCTCGCGAAGTCGGACCCGGCCGGCTACCTGACGATCACGGGCCGGATCAAGGAACTGATCATCCGCGGCGGCCAGAACATCGCGCCCGCTGAGATCGAGGAAGTCGTCGTCCGGCATCCCCAGGTCAAGGATTGTGCCGTCGTCGGCGTGAAGCACGCAACCCTGGGAGAGGTGCCTTGCCTGTTCGTCGTCGCAAAGGAAAACGAACTCGATGTTCCTGCCTTGATGGATCACTGCAGGGCGCATCTGTCGGCCTACAAGATTCCCGAAGCAGTCCACCTTGTCGGCGAAATTCCAAGGACCGGTTCCGGGAAGATCATGCGCTTCAAGCTGGTCGAAGCGTTGAGCCGATCGTGATCGGAGAAAGATGATCAGTCGACGGATCGCGGGCCCAAGGCACCAAACGATTTGGGATCGTAGGTGAGCCGATATCGCATGTCGGCGGCGACGATCGGCTGTCTGCAACGATCGCAGTCCACCGAAGGCTGGAAATCGTGTCCGCACTTGAGATGGGTGAGTATCAGCGGCGGTTTACCCTTGGAGAGCCAACGGTCGCCCCATCGCAGCATCGCGATGAAGGGACCGTAGAGGTCCAGTCCCATATCGGTGAGAAGATATTCGTACCGGTCGGGAGAGCTCTGGTACTGCCTGCGATAGAAGACGCCGCTGGCGACCAGGCGGTTGAGCCGATCGGTCAGGATGTTCGGCGCGATCGCGAGCTCCGTCAGGATCTTGTCGTAGCGCCGGTTGCCAAAGAACCCCTCGCGGACGACCATGAAGCTCCACTTGTCGCCGATGATCTCCAGGGCGCGTGAAACCGAGCTCGGGCGGCCGAGGACGAACCGGTTTCCGTCGGAAGCCCGCCTGGTGTTGCGTCCGGGCTTGGCGGGACAGCGTCCGGCACCGGGTCCGTCACGGTACCTCACGTCGCGGGCGCCGACGCCTTCGCCGCAATGGGAACATGTGACGATGGGGTGGCTGTCGCAACCGCAGTTGGTGTGGATCAGTGTCAGCGGAGGAGGTTTGCCCTTGGACAGCCAACGGTCGCCGAACTGCATGAGAGCGATAAAGCTCGGATAGAGATCGAACCCCATCTTCGTCAGACGGTACTCCTTGCGCTGAGAGGATCCGGGCGCGACCTGGCGGAAGATGGCGAGCTGGGTCAGCTTCCGCAGCCGATCGGTGAGCGTGGCCCGCGGGATGCCCAGCGCCGAGCGGAAGCCTTCGAACGTCTGTGTTCCGAAGAAGGCTTCGCGGATGATCAGAAACGCCCACGCGTCGGACACGATGTCCAGCGTGCGCGCGACCGAACAGTTGCGTTCGGTCCTTCCGATGTTCGTCCGGCCCGCGGGCGCCGGCGACCTTGGTTTTGTCGAGGCCTTTGTTGTCTGGATCTTGGCGGCGACGGGCATTCCGGACTGTCCATTCACGCGGCCGCCGCGACGGCGGCCATCGAAAGTTGCGCACCTGTACCACAACCGCGCGGTTGACTCGCCGGAAATATCAGTCTAGTTATGCATGTTACATAAGTCTAGTTATGCTAGTAATAAAATCACAAATCTACAAGCATACGTATCCTGGGGAGGAACGTCATGAAGTTGAGAATCGGAAGCGTCCTGGTCGCGTCGGCGGCGATCTTGATGGTTAGCGGCGGCGCCGGCGCCCAGACCGCGGCGATCTCGGGCGACGTCGTGAAGATCGGCGTCCTGACGGACATGTCCGGACAGTTTTCGCATGAATCCGGCGAAGGTGCCGTTACCGCGGTGAAGATGGCCGTCGAGGACTTCGGCGGCAAGGTACTCGGAAAGCCGATCGAGGTGGTGGTCGCCGATCACCAAAACAAGCCGGACACCGCTTCCGCTCTGGCGCGCAAATGGTTCGACGTCGATCGCGTCGACATGGTCGCGAACCTCATCAACTCCTCGATCGCGCTCAGCGTTTCGCAACTCGCGAAGGAGAAGAACCGGATCGCGATCATCAACGGTTCGGGCGCGTCGCGTCTCACCAACGACTCCTGCACACCGAACAGCATACATTATGCTTACGATACCTATGCACTGGCTCGCGGCACAGGCAGCGCTCTGATGCACGCTGGTGAGAAGAGCTGGTATTTTCTCACGGCAGATTACGCATTTGGACACGCATTGGAGGCGGATACTGCTGCGGTCGTCAAAGGTTTGGGGGGCGAAATTGTCGGATCGACCAGGTATCCGGTCGAAACTTTCGATCAATCTTCCTTCCTGTTGCAAGCACAGGCATCGAAAGCCAAAGTCGTTGCACTGGCTGGATCGGGCAACGTCCTGGTGAACGCAATCAAGTCGGCTCAGGAGTTCGGTATCCAGAAGGGTGGTCAGACGCTCGCCGGATTGCTGGTTTGGATTACCGACGTCAAGAGCCTCGGACTTTCGACGGCCCAGGGTCTTATCCTGACGGACGCCTTCTATTGGGACCGCGATGACCAGACGCGCGCATGGTCCAAACGCTTCTACGAACGCATCAAGCGAATGCCACACATGGGGGACGCTGGCGACTATTCGTCGACCATCCATTACTTGAAGGCAATCGAGGCGGCTGGCACGGATGAAGCGCTCGCGGTGATGGCAAAGATGCGCGAGATGCCGATTAACGACTTCTTCGCCAAGAACGGCCGAATCCGCGAGGATGGACGGATGGTCCACGACATGTACGTGTACGAGGTGAAAAAGCCGTCGGAATCAAAAGGCGACTGGGACTTCTACAAGCTGCGCGAGGTGATCCCGGGCGATCAGGCGTTCCGGCCGCTCAAGGACAGCGTCTGCCCCTTGGCGAAGAAGGGCTGAAGCAGGTCGAGAATGCGGGCCCCGATGCGATCCCATCGTAGGCCCGCTCTGATGGAGGCATCGTGATGGATCAGGAAGTCGCCGCCAGTCCGGCCCGACCGCAGAATCCGATCGGGACCGGCGCCGAGTACATCGAGAGCCTGAGGGGGCGGAAGCTGAAGGTCTATCTGATGGGCGAGCCGGTCGAAGAACCAGTCGACCATCCCATCATCAGACCTTCGATCAACGCGGTCGCTAGGACCTATGATCTCGCCAACGAGGATCCCGGACTGGCTTCCGCCATCTCGCCGCTCACCGGCGGTCGCGTGAACCGCTTCCTGCATGTCTCAGCGAGCGCCGGCGATCTCGTCATGCAGAACAAGATGCAGCGCCGTCTCGGACAATTGACCGGCACGTGTTTCCAGCGCTGCGTCGGCATGGATGCACTCAATTCACTGCATTCGGTGACATACGATCTGGACGAGAAGTACGGCACCGACTACCACGTTCGGTTCAACCGGTTCCTTACGCGTATGCAGGGCGCGAACCTGGTGATCGGCGGCGCGATGACCGACGTCAAGGGCGACCGCGGCAGATCGCCGTCGCAGCAGGCGGATCCCGATCTCTTCGTTCATGTCACGCGCCGTACTCCCGAAGGGGTCTACGTCACGGGCGCGAAGGCGCACCAGACGGGCTGCCTGAATTCGCACTGGCTGATCGTTATGCCGACGATGAGGCTGGAGGCCGCCGACAAGGACTACGCCATCGTCGGCGCAATACCCGTCGACGCCGATGGCATCACCTACATCTACGGCCGGCAATCCTGCGACACCCGCAGCGCCGAAGGGGGCGATATCGACGCGGGCAACGCGCATTTCTCGGGTCAGGAAGCGATGATCGTGTTCGAGGACGTCTTCATTCCCCGGGAACTCGTCTTCCTCGACGGAGAATTCGAATTCGCCTCCACGCTGGTCGAACGCTTCACCTGCTATCATCGCCGCAGCTACGTCTGCAAGACCGGCGTCGGGGACGTCCTGATCGGAGCTGCGGCGACCATCGCGGACTACAACGGCGTCGAGCGCGCCTCGCACGTTCGCGACAAGCTTGTCGAGATGACCCACCTCAACGAGACGATCTACGGCACCGGCGTCGCCGCCAGCCATCAGGGGATCGAGATGAAGTCCGGAGCCTACTTGCCGGACGAGATGCTGGCGAATGTCTGCAAGCACCATGTCACGCGCTTTCCCTATGAGATCGGCCGCTTGGCGCAGGATCTCGCGGGCGGGTTGATGGTCACCCTGCCCTCAGAGCGTGAACTGCGGCATGAGACGATCGGCCCTTTGATCGAAAAATATCTGAAGGGACGTCCCGAGGTCTCGACCGAGCACAGGATCCGGATCCTGCGGCTGGTGGAAAACATGACGCTCGGCCGGAATGCCGTAGGGTACCTGACCGAATCCATGCACGGGGCGGGATCTCCCCAAGCGCAGCGGATCCAGATCGCCCGCTCCATGCAGATCGAGTTCAAGAAGAAGTTGGCGAAGACGCTAGCCGGCGTCACCGCCGCCTCGCGCGCGGTAATCTCGGACGACGTTTCCGCGTACATGGCCCGGGTATTCGCGCCGGTCCGCAATTGAAGCTCGAGGCTAAATGATCCCGACCCCTTGAGGGCGTGCATCCCGGGTTGTGAGGAATTGGCAGGAACTGCCGCCGGGCTTCTCCTATCATTCCATCGCTCCGGCAAGCGGCTTGACGGCGTTCAGGTCCAACAAGCAGATGCATGCCACCTCTACGCCGCCGTCGCTCGCAAGTGCGGCGCTTCGGGCGAGCGAGCGACGGCGGCTCCGTGCGGATGGCTCTGCCGGATTGCACATAACTTCGGTGGTGCTACCGAGCCCGTTTCGACTTCGATCCCCACATGCAAAGGCTTGAAGGCTCGAACCCGAACTGACGTGGCCGATGGGTTGCCTCGTCTTCGATCTCGTCCACCCCGACCGAATATTCGAACACCATGCCATCGGGGCCCTGGAAGTAAAGGAACCGCGCGCCCGACGTCGGGTGGCGGCCAGGGCCGAAGACGATCGGCACCCGTTGCTCGGACAAATGATAGTAGGATCGCAGCACGTCGTCGTTGCTCTGCACCTGATGATTGATGTGTTGGATCCCGGGACCCCGGGCAGGCGCGAGCGCGATCGTATGGTGGATCGCATTCACGCGCATCAGCGCGATGTCCCCGATGCGATCGCTGACGCGCGCGTTGCAGACCTCCGTCCAGAACTTTTCGTCGCGGACCGGGTCAGTCGAATTCAAGCCGACATGGCTGAAGCCGGTGATTCCGGCGTCCCGTGAAGCAAAATAGCGGCGGCCATGCTGCTCCGGACGGACCACCAGCTCGATCTGGTTGCCGCTCGGATCCTCAAATCCGATGAAGGCGCGAACCTTGCGCGCCGAGCATTCGTTGGTCGTGCCGACACGCACCGAACGACCAAGCGAGTCCAGGGTCGCGGCGGCCTCATTCAATTCACTCTCGTTCTCCACTTCGAATCCTATGGTTTGGTCGGCCGGGTCGCCTTCAAAGTAGCACAGCGTATGCGCGCGCTCGTCCGAACGCAGATAGAGTGCGTTTCGCGATCTCTCGCTCACCTGAAGGCCAAGGCATTTGGTCGCAAATGATTCCGCTTCCTCGAGGCTCGAGGCCCCCAGCCGCGCATAGGTGACATCCTTGAGCTGGATCATTGTTGCGCTCCTTTTGCAGAGATCAGGTGATGGCTTGCCGCAGCTCTGGAATTTCGGAGCATTCGCTTCCCCATTCGCAAAGGGACGAAGCTGCCGGCGCAAATTGCCGCGGACGGCGCTGGGCATCGAGGTCGGCGAGCCCATATCCATACGAAAAGACGTGTCCTTCCGGTCCGGAAAATCGCAGGAAGATCTGGCCGGATGCCGTTTCACGGCCCGGACCGTGCAGGATCTTGATCTGTCGCTCCTGCGCGAAATAGTGGTTCTGCATGATCGAATCGAGACTTTCGACCCCGTAACAGACATAAAGCAGTCCCGCGCGGTCGGAAGGATAGAGCGCAATCCGGTGGTGCTTCCGGTCGATGCTGAGATAGGCGATATCGCCGACCCAATCGCTGACCGCCGCTCCCAGGATCGTGGTCCACAGCCTGAGGTCATCCTTGATCGCGCGGCTGCGCAGCCCGACGCACTGCAAACCCGTGATGCCCGCATCGCGGCTGGGAAAGTAGCGCCGGCCGCTTACCGCCGGGCGCGAGACGAGGTCGATCTCATTGCCGCTCGCATCGCGCACGATCAGCGCGCGCCGGACAAAACGTCGGCTGCATTCCTCCGCCGAAGCCTCGCGGACTTCGAATCCTTCTCGCTTCAGTGCATCGGTCGCGCGATCAAGATCTTCGCTTGACGCGAGCTCCACTCCGATGCTCGACCGCTGCGCATCTTCCGCCAGGCAAAGCGTGTGGAAGCGCTCGTCGGACCGGAACAGAAATTGCTCCTTGTCATCAGCGACACGCTGAAGCCCCAGGACGTCGGTCACGAACGCGGCGGCGGCCGCGCCGTGTTGCACCGCAAGCCTTACATAGCAGAGCTGGATCAAGGGAATCGGGGCGAACTGCTTGGCGTCCATTTTCAACCGCGGTTCTTCTGGTCGTTGATCATCGCCGTCTGGAGGTGTTGGCGAATGATGTCGCGCCACACCTTCAGAAGGCGACTGAACTGCTCGGGATCCTTTTCGATCAGGGTTCGAACGGAATAGCCGCGCACCACGCTCAGCGTGAGCGACAGGATGTCGCTGGCGAGCTGCTTGGGAACGCCTGAGGACATCAGCGCTTCGAGCCAGGCGGCCTCGACTGAAAACCGGCTGGTGCGGGAGTTCTTGTACGTTTCCCGCTTGAGAATGCGCGAGTCGCTGTCCGCGCTCATTGCGATCGCGAGCTCGATGAAGAAGTAGTCGCCGAAATAGAAATCCTGTGCGTCCTTGATGATGCCTTCGATCGGGTCGTTTCCGCTGTTCTGAGCGAGGTGCGCCCGGCGCGCGCTCTCCAGCAGCGAGACCTCGTTGACGTGTCTGATGACGGCGACGAGAAGGTCGTGCTTGCTCTTGAAATGGTGCAGCAGGGCGCCGCGCGAGACGCCGGCGAGTTCTGCCACCTCAACCGTGCGCAGCCCGCGCAGTCCGTTGGCGCGTACCAGCTTGACCGCAGCCTCGATCAGTTGGGTCTGCGTCGCCTCGCTCCGCTCCGCCTGGGTCCGCTTGGGGGCGTATTTCGGTTCGCTTGAACTATTCCGGCGCGATTGCAGCCGTTGCCGCGTCGCCGTGCGGGGCAGTGACGCGTGGCCTCCGCGTGCTTCTGATTTCGTCTTGTCAGCATTCGACATAAACGTCCTCTTCGCTCAGTTTGACCCGGAAGGTCTTCAGCGCGACCGTGCAGGGCATGCCGGTCGGCTGCCCATTAGTGACGTCGAACGTGCCGAAGTGCCACGGGCATTCGACGATTTTCCCCGTCAGAATGCCTTCTTCCGACAGCGAGGCCTCGCCATGAGTGCACAGATCGGCCGTCGCATAGATGGCTCCATCGACGTTGTACACGGCGATATTGGTGCCATCCGGCAGCGTCGCCTGGCGGACCTCTCCCGGCGGAAACTCGTTCAGCCTTCCGATCAACACGTCCCTGGTCATCGTCGTACTCATAGCATCGTGCTTCCACCGTTCACGCTGATGACCTGGCCCGTGACAAACGAAGCTTCCTTCGAGGCGAGATAGCAGACCATGGACGCTATTTCGTCCATCTCGCCGGGTCGTCCCATCGGCACGACATCAACGAACTTCTTGATCGATTGTGGTGCCTTGGCTGCTGCACGTTGCACCTGGGGCGTATTCACAATGCAGGGCGCAACGACATTGACGGTGATCCCGTCGGTCGCGAATTCGCGCGCCAGCCCGGTCGCGATGGCGTGAACGCCGCCCTTGGCCGCGTTGTAGGCTGCATGATCATAAAGCCCGTTGCGCACCGAGTCGGCGCCGATGTTGACGATCCGGCCGTAACGTTTCGCCTTCATCACCGGCACGGCGTGCCACGTGCACCACAGCATTGTCCAGAGATTGCGGTCGATGGTCGTCCGCAGCGTCTCGGGAGTATGCTCAAGGAACGGCTTGATGATGCCTCCGCCGGCATTGTTCACGAGGACGTCAATGGTGCCGAACGCCTTGACGGTATCGCCGATTAATCGGCCGGCGACATCCTCGCGCGAAAGATCGCCACTTCGGACCAGCGGCTTTTCGCCGGAGAGACCATCGGCGGTAGCCGTCAACCCCTTCTCGTCGAGGTCCGAAAGGACCAGCCTGGCACCCTGTCGGGCAAAATGCCGGGCGATCACCGCTCCAATGCCGTTAGCGGCGCCGGTGATCACGACAACCTGTTCGGCAAATGGTTTTTCCATCGGAGCTTTCTCACAGCACAATCGAAATCCGGCCGTGGGGGCGCAGGCCTTCGCCGCCAAGCAGGCAGCGTTTTTCGCTGATCCTTATCCTGCCGTCGTCGACCTTCAGGCGATAGTTGCTCGTGCCGAAATAGAGATCCGTCGTGCCGTCCTTGGTGCGGAAGGTCTGGAACACGGCGCTGACGTCGACGGTGTCGTCACCGCGCCCGCGGATACGCACGTTGCCGACGATGCGGCTGGTCTTGGAGTGCGGGAATTCGGCGTGTGCGGTCCGTTTCATCAGGCGCTTGACTCTCTCACCCAGCCGGAACCGGTCGTCGGCGATATAGAAGAGATTATTGTCCGCCGAGGCGTCGGACGGGAGATCGGTGCAGGGGACCTCGTAGGTCGCATCGTCGGTAAAGAGCTCCAGCCATTCGGGAAGTCGCCATTGATCGAGCAGGTCCGCTTCGTGAAACAGGAAGTCTTCCACGTCCGATCGTTCGATTGCGCGCATGACGATCTCCTTCAGGCTGCGACGTTCTTGATGCTGGAGACCGGAGCCGGGAACATCATGGCGTTCCACTGCGTCCAGAACGCACGCATCTGCAGCTCATCATTGTAGGCGGGACGCTCCTTGCCCATTCCCTTGGAGATATCGTTCCACTGCGCTTCCTTGGCGTTATTGAAACCGCGCTGGCAATGTTCGAGCGCCTCGGCGTCGTCGGGCGTCGCAAAGCCGCCGGGCCCGAGAAATTCGAGAAAGTTGTTCAGGCGATATTTGCGGGCCCAGGAGGTCTCGTCGTTCGGGCCCAACGCCCAGGCGCTGATGATCATGTAATCCGCGGCCATGGGGAAGTAGGTGCGGACGGTGAGCGCCATGATGTCGTTGACGACGAGGTTCGGGAAGATGAAGAGATTGCGGTTCTTGCAGGCGATGCGGTCGGCGCGTTCCTTGCCGAAGCGCTGCACCAGGTTGTCGTAAAGGCGGCTGATTTCCCGCTTTCCGTCGTCGCCCCAGGCCGGAATCCATTGCGCGACCGGCCGGCCCCATGGCGCGCCATACTCCAGAACGGCGTGGCCGTTGCCGAGATCATAGCCATATCCACCCCCGCCCATGCCGCCGACGAGTCCGTCAGTCGTGTTCATCAGATAGTCGAAGTAGCTCGCATGCGTGGTGGTCGCATGATAGCCATCGATGCTGTTCTCGGTGAGGAGCTTCCAGTTGGCCCGGATCGAGTATTCCTGCGTTCCGGAGATGATCGACAGACCGGCCTCGGTCTGATCGCAAATGAGATCGAGATACTCCTTGGCGCCGGCGAGATAGTCGACGAGAGGCATGATGCTCTTGTCGAAGGAGATGAAGCAGAAGTCGCGGTAGGTCTCAAAGCGCGGAACCGCCTGCATGTTGGAGGATTCGCGATTCTTGAATCCTTCGGCATAGGCTTCCTCGCCGGGCTGGCTGCGCAGCTTGCCGTCGGCTCCGAACACCCAGCCATGGTAGAAGCACTGAAACGATTTCGCATTGCCTTTCCGCTCGCGGCAAACCTGTGCGCCGCGGTGGGGACAGGTGTTGAGCAGCGCACGAAGCGTTCCCTTGCTGTCGCGGGTAAACAGGATGCTGCGGCCGGCCACGGTACGGCTCACGAAGTCGCCGGGCTTTGGGAGTTCGGATGCATGGCCGAGATAGAGCCACGAGCGCTCGAATATGAGTTCCTTCTCTGCCTTGAAGATCTCGGGGTCGGTGAAATTGCGGCGAGCGACCTTGAAAATCTGTTGGGCAGGATCAACCAGAAGCGCCGGCTGACGGTTGTCGGTTTGCATGTCGTTTCCTCCGTCTGCGCTCTTCATGAAGTGAGAGCTTGTTTCAAGTCGAAAGCGGGATTGGCGATGTCGGATGGATTGACCCGCTTCCGGGAAGCGGCGAGCCTGCGCAGGAGCGCCATGTCCTTCTGCGAGTTCACGGTGACGGCGCCGACCACTTCGCCGTCGCGCAGGCTGATGGTGGTGAAACGTCCGCGCTCGACGTCTCCGCGCACGATCTCATCGGCGCCACCGGGATGGCCGATCACCTGAATGTTCGCGTCGAACTGATCCGACCAGAACCAGGGCGGTACCTCGTAGCTGACATCCTGGCCGACCATGTTTCTCGCCGTCGCGATCGCCTGGTTCTGCGCATTGGCCCAGTTCTCCACGCGCATCCAGCGTCCGTGCCAGCCGCTCCATTGCTCGGCGACGTCGCCGGCAGCGTAGATGCCGTCGATATCGGTCATGCCGGAGGGGCCGACACGAATACCCTGATCGACCGCGAGCCCAGCCTGGCGGGCAAGATCCGCGGCTGGCTCGACGCCGACACCGACGACGACAAGGTCGGTCGGAACAGTCTTTCCATCGGCCAATTCGATTCCTTTGGCCGTGACTCCCATGATGGTCGCATTGCAGCAGATGGCGACGCCGCGATCACTGTGCAGCCTTCTCAGATATCCGCTCAGCGCCGGCGACCCGACCTGCGGCAGCAACCGATCGGCCTTCTCCAGCACGGTGACGTCGCAGCCGCGCGCGATGGCTGCAGAAGCGACCTCAAGGCCGATCACGCCGCCGCCGACCAGTACCACTTTGGTGCCAGGCGCGAGATTGCGCCTAAGTTCGAGCGCATCGTCGATGCAACGCAGGTAGCAGACGCGCAGCCCGCAATTCTCGAGATCGCGCAGCCGACGCGGTCGCGTGCCTGTCGCAAGCAGCAGGCGATCGAATGAAATCTCGCGACCGTCCGACAGCCCGATCGCACGACGGTTCACATCAACTGCAACAGTCGGCGTGGAGGTGCTCAGCTTGATGTCGATTGCCGCCCAATCCTGCGAATTCCGGATGAAGCGCGGCTCTTCGCTCGCATTGGTCAGCATGGCTTTCGAAAGCTGCGGACGCTCGTAGGGCGGATGTTGTTCTTCGCCGAGCAAGGAGATCGACCCGCGATGCCCGGCAGCCCGCAATGCCTCGGCTGCGCGCGCGCCGGCCTGGCCTGCGCCCACGATGACGATGCGTGTCCGGGATGGATCCAATGCGTTCACTCCCCTCGAGCGGTTCTTTGCCGCTTGCGGCGCCCCTCTCCGAGCGCTTGACAAACAAGATAAAAACAATCATTCCTGTTTGTAAAGTGAATTATCCTGCGCAGTTCGAAATGCAGTGCAGGGATCAGGGAAGGAAAGGAGGGCGCCATTGCCAGTGGTGGATGCCCATACGCATGTCGTGCCTGCACGGCTGTCCGCTGACACAGCGCGCGATCCGCGATGGCCGAGCGTGGAGCTTTCCGGCGACAAGGCCGCGGTGATGATTGACGGAAAAGTGTTCCGCAGGATCGACTCGCGCTCCTGGGACGTCAGGCGCAGACTGGCGGACATAGACGAGGATGGCACTGCAATGCAGGTGCTGTCTCCGATGCCGGAGCTGCTGTCGCATTGGCTGCCGCCGAACGACGCCGAATACCTTGCCGAAACTATCAACGAGTGCATCGCGGGAATGGTTGGCGAAGCGCCGCGCCGTTTCGCCGGAATAGGCATGGCCTGCGTTCAGGATGTGCCACGCGCGCTGGCGCAATTGCAGCGCATCAAGGCACTTGGTCTGGCCGGCATCGAGATCGGAAGCCATGTCGATGGCATCGCCCTCGGCAGCGAAGTGCTCCATCCGCTCTATGAAGTCGCAGAGGCGCTCGATCTCTGCATCTTCGTCCATCCGCTGCATCCGGCCGGGCTCGAGCGGATCGGGGCCGGCCCCGAATTCGCGGCGACGACGGCATTTCCGCTCGAGACCGCGCTGGCCGCGGTGTCGCTGCTCGCAGGTGGCGTTCTCGAGAAGTTTCCGAAGCTGCGCATCCTGCTGAGTCATGGCGGTGGAGCGCTGCCCTGGATCCTGCCGCGGCTCGATTACGGCTGGTCGCTCGGCGGCGAGATGCAAAAGCGGATGACGCGGCCTCCAAGGGAAATCGCGCGCGGCTTCTTCTACGATTCGATTGTCTACGATGGTCCTGCGCTTCAATTCATGTCGTCGGCCGTGGGATCCAACCGCATCGTGGTCGGCTCCGACTATCCCTTTGCCATTCGCCAGAAGGATCCCGGCACATTCACCCGCGCCGCGCTCCCGGATTGCCCGGGCATTCTCGCCGACAACGCTTTCGCCTTCCTGGGCCCTGTCTTCGATGTGGAAATCCAGCATGCAGCAAATAGCGATCGTCACTCCGTCGCGCCACAGCAGGCCTAGCATCATGGTCGGCTGCAGGTCGCTTCCGCAGATGTGCCTGCTCGGTCCCGTTCCGCCGCGGACACCTGGCCGCAGCGATGCGCAGGTCCCGTCCGACGCTGCGCTCGGCGCCAGCCGTTACGCGCGCATTTCCTACGTGTATTTCTACAGCGAGGACGATCCCGATGACGTGGCGTTCGGCCTGCTCGACGTGGAGATCGCCGTTCAGCGCCGGGCGAGGGACGAATTCAGGCTGGAGATCTACTGTATCGGCGATGGCTATCAGAGCGGACACGGCTCGAGCGCGGCCGCGCCGCTCATTGTGGAGCTGAAGGCCGGCGACCGCACGGTGGCGAGGGCGCATTGGCGTTATCCCGATGTGCTCAACGGCCACATGGACCCGCTGACATTGTCGACATCGGTCGACTTGTCGGAAGCGGATTTCGAAGCGCTCGACCACGTCTATCTGCCATCCGTCCGCGCCGAGGCGATGATATGCCTGGAGTGAGCAAAGGAAATAGATCGATCGTCATCGGAGCGCGCAGTGTTGCGTGCGACGCGCTGCTCGCGCAGGGCAAGCGCGCGGCCTCGGCGCTCGCGGCAGCGGACGTCGACGAAGGCGATGCGATCGCGCTACTGATCCGGAATGATCCAATCTATTTCGAAGTGATGCAGGCCGCGTCCCTGCTCGGGGCGTATGTCGTGCCGCTCAATTGGCATAGCAGCGCGGACGAAATCCGCTACATCCTCTCGGATTGCACGCCGAGTGCGCTGATTGTCGACGCCGGCCTGTTGCAGGGTGTCGAGGCGCCAGTTCCAGCGGGCCTCCCAACATATTTTGTGGCGCCGGATCCCGCCGGCGTTGGCGTCGCGACTTCATCGGGCGCTCCTTCGTTCGGGCAGGCCTGGGCTCCTTATCGAGACAGCTTTGCCGAATGGTCGGAGCCGGCGCGCGCGCCGCGCGGGACCATGATCTATACCTCCGGCACCACGGGCCGGCCGAAAGGCGTGCGCCGCGCGCCGATGAATGCAGAGCAGGTCAGGAAGAACGCCGCCTTGCTGCGGCAGATTTACGGCATAGAGGAAGGCATGCGCGCGTTCGTGTGCGGCCCGCTCTATCATGCCTCTCCAGGGGCATTTGCCAGGCAGGCCTTCCAGCATGCCGACCTCGTGGTCCTGCAGCACAATTTCGATCCCGAGGAATTGCTGAAGACAATCGAGGCGCATCGCGTCACCCACCTCACGATGGTGCCGACCATGTTCGTGCGCCTGCTTCGGCTCAGCGATGAGGTCCGATCGCGTTATGACGTCTCTTCCATTCGCTGGGCGACCCACACCGGTGCTGCATGCCCGCCTGACGTCAAGCGGCGCATGATCGACTGGTGGGGTCCAGTGATCCACGAAACCTACGGCGCAACCGAAACCGGGCCGGCGGTCGGCTGCAACTCCCACGAATGGCTTGCCCATCCAGGCACGGTCGGCAGGGCGATGCCGGGCACGACGCTACGCATCTACGATGATGAAGGCCGCGAGCTCGGCACAGGACAGACCGGGGAGATCTACCTGCGCACGGAAGCCTATGCCGATTTCACCTATCACGGCAGGCCGGAGCAGCGCGATGAGATCGATCGGGGTGGGCTCGTGACCTGTGGCGACGTCGGCTACGTGGATGCCGACGGCTATCTCTACATCTGCGATCGCAAGCGCGACATGGTGATCTCCGGCGGGGTCAACATCTATCCCGCGGAGATCGAGAATGTCCTGGTGAACTGTCCGGGCGTACGGGATTGCGCGGTGTTTGGCGCGCCCGACGAGGAGTTCGGCGAAAGCCTGGTCGCCGCCATTGAAGCCGAGGGCGGGATTCGGCTTGGGGCCGAAGCCATCGCAACATTTCTGGAACGCCATATCGCCCGATTCAAGATCCCGAAGCGGTTCGTGTTTCATGACGCGCTGCCGCGCGAGGCGAGCGGAAAAATCTTCAAGCGGAAACTGCGCGACGCCTATCTGCAGGCGACCGCACGAGGCTGACGGAATCATGATCGAAGTCGGAGATTAGCAGTGGAACTGAAGGGTAAGCACGTCGACGTCGCAGGAACACGCACGCACTATTACGATGTCGGGCAAGGGGAGCCCACCATCCTCATCCATGGAGGCGGTCCGGGCGCCTCCGGCCTCAGCAATTATCGCAAGAATGTCGAGGCTCTCGCGGCGCGCCGTCGCGTGATCGTGTTCGACCTTCCCGGATTCGGCGAGACCGAGGGAAAGTTGAAGGATGGCCCGATCTTCGAAGCGATGGGAGATTTCACGCGCGCGTTCATGGATACGATCGATGTTAAGAAGGCGAGCTTCGTCGGCAACTCGCTCGGCGGTGCCACGTCGTTGATGGTAGCCTTGCGCGCGCCTGAACGGGTCAATCGGTTGGTGCTGATGGGGACCGGCGGCAGCCAGGCGATCTTCTCGCCGATGCCGACCGAGGGCCTGCGGCGGATGGCGATGTTCCATGCCGGCGACGGGCCGACCTTGCAGAAGCTGAAGGGCGTGATCGATCTCCTGGTGTTCGACCAGTCCTCGATCACCGAGGAACTGATGGCCGAGCGGCTCAAAGCTGCGACGCGCCCTGATGTCATCGATATCTTCAAGCGGCCGCCGCTCGACATCTGGCGTGAAAATCTCGGTGGCTTGAAACATCGCACGTTGCTGATCTGGGGGCGCGAAGATCGGGTCGTGCCGCTCGACTCGAGCTTCATCCTGCTGAAGACCATGCCGAACGCACAGCTTCACGTCTTTCCCAAATGCGGGCATTGGGCACAGTGGGAGAAGGCCGACGAATTCAATGCGCTGGTCGCCGACTTCCTGGATCGGCCATGAGCAATATCGTTGAGAGCATCGCGACACGCTTGCAGGAAGCGGAGGCGACGTGTCGCCCGATCGCGCCTATCGCGGGCGATATCGGCGAGGGGCGCGTGGAGGTAGCCTATGCCATTCAGGCCGAGGTTATCAGGCGCGGCATTGCCGGCGGCCGCCGGCTGGTGGGCCGAAAGATTGGGCTGACGTCGAAAGCGGTCCAGCAGCAGCTTGGGGTCGATCAGCCCGACTACGGCGCGCTGTTTGCCGACATGGAAATCCCGACGGGCGAGCGGATCGAGGTCGCGCGACTGATCCAGCCGCGCGTCGAAGCGGAGGTGGCGCTCGTGCTGGAACGAGATCTGGCCAACGATGACATCACCCTCGGCGAACTGATGCGATCGACGGCCTATGTCGTACCGGCGCTCGAAGTGGTCGACAGCCGGATCCGCGATTGGAAGATCACGATCCTCGATACGGTGGCGGATAACGGCTCGAGCGCACGCTATGTGCTCGGCGCCGCTCCGCGCCGCCTGACCGACGTCGATCTGGAAGCCTGCGGCATGACGATGACGTGCAACGGCGCGATCGTCTCGACCGGCTGTGGCGCAACCTGTCTCGGTCATCCGTTGCGCGCGGCGCTCTGGCTTGCCCGCACGATGGCAAAAGCCGGCCAGCCGCTGCGCTCTGGCGATGTCGTTCTGACCGGCGCGCTCGGACCTGTGTCACCGGTCTCGGCTGGTGAATTCTACGAAGCCAGGATTTCGGGATTCGCGCCGGTAAGCGTTTCGTTCGTCTAGCTCACCGGGTCTCAGGCTGCCGCAGAGCAGCAGGCCCGTTGCGTTCAAGCATAGTCAAAATGAAAGGGAGGAGCCGAAATGACTTTGATCTCGCGGCGAACAACCATCGCCGGCCTCGGCGCAACGGCACTCACGTTCGGTCGAGCGTCCGGCGCACGCGCTGCAAGCAACTACGGACCAGGGGTAACGGACACCGAAATCAAGCTCGGGACCACTGCGCCCTATAGTGGGCCAGCGTCCGGCTACGGCGTCTACGGACAGGCGCAGACGGCCTATTTTCAGATGGTCAACGATAATGGCGGCATCAACGGCAGGAAAATCAACCTGATCTCCCTGGATAATGCGTTTTCGCCGCCGAAGGCCGTCGAACAGACGCGCAAGCTTGTGGAGTCGGAGGAGGTCTTTGCGATCGCCGGATTCCTGGGGACAGCAACCAACGCCGCCGTACAAAAATATCTGAATGCGAAGAAAATACCGAGCCTATTTCTGACGTCAGGCGCCGAGCGCTTCAATGATCCAAAGGAGTTTCCCTGGATCATTCCGTTCTACCCGATCTATGTCGCGCAGGGCGCCGCTCTGGCGACGTTCATCCTGAACGAAAAGCCGGATGCCAAGATCGCGGTCCAATATGTCAACGACGATCTTGGCAAGGATTTCCTTCGCGGACTCAAGAAGGGGCTCGGCGGCAAGGCGAGCGCCATTGTCAAGGAGGTGAGTCATGAAATCACCGAGCCGACCATCGACAATCAGGTCGCCGATTGCAAGGCTGTCGGCGCTGACGTGTTCGTTCAGCTGACCTATTCCAAATTCGCGGCGCAAGGCATCCGCAAGGTTGCGGCGATGGGCTGGAAGCCGCTGCACGTCGTCAATTCGAACTGCAGTTCGATCGGGGGCACGCTTGCCCCGGCTGGCCTGGATAACGCCAAGGGCTTGATCTCGGCATGGTGGGAGATCGTGGTGACCGACCCAAGACATCAGGACAAGCCAAGGGTGAAGGCCTATGTCGACTTCATGAAGAAATACATGCCCTCGATCGGTATCGATGACAATACCGCGACGCCGGGCTACAACAACGCCTACATGATCGAGCAGGTGCTGAAGCGTTGCGGCAACGATCTGACGCGGGAAAATCTCTTGAAGCAGGCGACGTCGCTCAAGGGCGAACAGCCGCCGCTGTTCCTCGATGGCATCAAGGTGGAAAATTCTCCGACCGACTATCGCGCCATCCACAACCTCCAGATTTCCCGTTTCGATGGTGCGAACTGGATTCCCGTCGGCGACATGATCAATCTGGGTGCAATAGCGTCCTGAACGCGGCAAGGCGAGAGCAGCAATGCCGCTCTCGCCTATGAAGAAACAGATCTGCGAGCAGCGCTGCAAACGCCCGGATGGATCACTCAGCCGACAGCGGATCGCCCGCCAGCGTCCAGCTCTCTCCGTCGAAAATCGCGATTCGAAGCGTCTTGAACGGTGTGTAATCGTCGGGATGCATGCTGATCGAGACGCCCGGAAGCATCATCGGCAGCCGTTCGCCATGGAGCGATGTCGCCTGACGAATGAGATTGTCCCGCGTGAGCTGATCGCCACATTTTTTCAGGGCAAGCGTCACGGCGTGGACGTTCATGTAGGCAACCAGGACGGAGTAGTCGTCCGGATTGGTCGACGGCGCGTATTTCTTCAGGAAGTTCTTATAGGCCTTCACCTCCTCATCATCGGCCCATGCGGGATCGCCCGGCTGCTTGAGAAACTGCGTCGTGACCAGTCCCTTTGACGCTTCCAGACCGGCCGGTTTCAGGATGGTCTCCACCGAGGCCGTCGAGCCGCCGATCACGTGCAGCGGGTTCCACTTGAGTTCGTAGACCTTCCGGATCGATTGTGCGGCTGCCTTCGAGGACGATTGTTCGATCAGCGTGTCGATGCCGGCAGCTTTGAGCTGAACGATTTGCGAATCGATCGTAGGCTCGGTGAGTTCGTAGGAAACTGCCGTAACGATCTGCGACGCCCTTGGGCCCAACCCGGCCCGCAATCCCTTGAGGTAATCCTTTCCGTAGTCGTCATTCTGATACAGGACGCCGATCTTGGCGTCAGGTTTTGCCTGCACAATGTATTTGGCGACGACGCGGCCTTCCGTCTCGAAATCAGGGTAGAGCGGCACGGTCCACGGGAAAGTCCTGGGATCGTTGAAGCGTCGCCCGCCGGCGGTGATGAAGAGCTGCGGCACCTGCTTGGAGTTCAGATATTTCTGGATCGCGACATTCGGCGCCGTTCCGATGGTGCCGACCTCGGCGAGCACGCCGACGTCTTCTATGAGCTTGCGCGACTGCTCCACAGCCTTGGGCGCGCTGTAGGCATTGTCCAGTTGCGTGAAGCTGATCTTGCGTCCGTTGATCCCGCCTAGCGCGTTCAGCATCTCAAAATAGCCGACGACCGCCCGTCCAGCACCGGCACCGAAGGCGGAGGCGGGACCGCTGAGCGGTGTGGATTGGCCAAGCTTGATCTCGGTATCGCTGGCTCCCGGGCTATAAGCCTTTTGTGCATAAGCAGGTGTCGCGGCAAGAAGTGCGGATATGGCGGCAGCTCGCCAGATCCGGTGGATGGTGCAGGCCAAGATCGTTTCCTCCATGTTGTATTTGATTATTCATTTTCGTTATCGCAGCAGCTCGCGGGCGATCACCACGCGCTGGATCTGGTTGGTGCCTTCGAAGATCTGGGTCAGCTTGGCGTCGCGCATCATGCGTTCAACCGGGTAATCCATGGTGTAGCCGTAGCCGCCGAAAATCTGGACGGCGTCGGTCGTGACCTTCATGGCCGTGTCGCTGCCGATGCACTTCGCCATGCTGGCAAGCAGGTTCAGCCTCTTCCAGTCGCCATCATCGCCGGCGCGCGCGCATTCGTAGACCAGCGCGCGGGCTGCCTCGATCTGCATGGCCATGTCCGCGAGCATGAACTGCACGCCCTGGAATTCCGAGATCGATCGCTTGAATTGTTTGCGTTCCTTGGCATAGGCGATGCAGGCGTCGAGGGCGCCCTGCGCCAATCCAACCGATTGGGCGCCGATGGTCGGACGGTTGAGATCGAGCGCGCGCATCGACGCGCGGAACCCTTTGCCTTCTTCCCCGACGAGATTCTCGGCCGGAACCCGCACATTGTCGAAGAAAATCGGCGTGTTCGGAGCGCCGTGAAAGCCCAGCTTTCGCTCGTGTCGTCCGAACGTGATGCCTGGCATCTGCTTCGGTTCGACGATGAAGGCGCTGATGCCATCAGCACCGGAGCTGTCGCTCGTCCTCGCCATCACCACGATGTAGTCGGCGACTACGCCGTAGCTGCACCACTGCTTTCGGCCGTTGAGCACGTAGCAGTCGCCATCCTTGCTGGCGCGGGTGTTGAGCGCGGAGACGTCGGAGCCGGCCTGCGGTTCGGAGATCGCGATTGCGGTCACGACGCCGCCTTTGGCGATGATCGGCAGGTATTTCCTGCGCTGCTCCTCGGAGCCGAAGTGAAGCAACGGCATGATGAACATGGTGTTGAGGGCCGCGATCGAGGCGCAGGCAGGGGAGACCTTCGAGATCTCTTCACGCGCGATGCAGGCCATCGTCAGGTTGCCGTTCGGCCCGCCGTATTGTTCCGGCACCCAGAGCTGCATCAGCCCCATCTCGCCGAACAGCTTCACGAGCTCCAGCGGGAAGCGGTCGGTCTCGTCGATCTCGGCGGCGATCGGCGCCACGTGCCTGGCGACCATTTTCCGGATGTTGTCGCGGAACGCGGCCTGTTCCTCGGTGAAGCTCATGGGGTTTCCCGCCTGTTTTTTGTGGGGAAGCCCAGAAAAGAGCTTCCGTTGAATGGGTGATCCATTTAATAATTCACCCGATGAGCACCAAGTCAAGCCCTCGAACTCCCACCCGACCGCGATTGAGCTCGCTCAACCGGCGGGAGCGGGCCTCCGACCGTGCAGCCGGTGCGCCGGCTGTCCCGCAATTCCGGCCGATCCACACCCGCCGCGCGTTCGAGGAAATCTGCGAGCGCATTCGCGAGCAATTAGCGCTCGGCGTGCTGAAGCCCGGGGACAAGCTTCCCGCGGAGCGCGACTTGGCCCAGCAACTCGGCGTGAGCCGCAATGTCCTGCGCGAAGCGCTGCGCAGCCTTGAGATGGCCGGCGTGCTGCGGCTGCAGAAGGGCGTCAAGGGCGGGGCCTTCATCCGCGAGGGCGATACCAGCCGCATGAATGACGTCATGCGGGACATGCTGAGCCTCGGCACGATTTCGGTGCGGGAATTGTCCGAAGCGCGCGTGCACGTGCTTGATCTTGTCGTGCGGCTGGCGTGCGCCAATGCGCGGCAGGCCGATCTCGATGCGCTGGAGGCGAATGTCGAGCGCACCGACCTTGCCACACGCGAAGGCCGGCTGCTCGACCGGGTCGAGTGCTCGCGCGAGTTCTACAAGCTGCTTGCCGCGGCGACCGGAAACAAGGTGATTGCCATGATCATGGATTCGGTGACGGAGATCCACATGCGCTTCGTCTACGCCAAGGTGGCCTCTAGCGGCGTCGCGATGGCCCGGCTCGCGGAGAAGCGCCGGCAATTCCTGTCCGCGTTGCGCGAGCGAAACGTCTCATCCGCCACTCGCCTGATGCGGACGCATCTGGAATCCGTGCAGCGGATGCTCGAGCAGGATCCCGGCGCCATGTCGCTTCATGTCGCCCTGGCCGACATCCAGCCCGGCATCCGCCGTTGAGCGGGAGGATGTGACGACAAAGCCGGTCTCGCCTGAACAAGAACATAAACGGAGGAAAACGTGTCGAGCTACGCCAAATATGAATGCTTGAAAGTCGAGGTTGCGGACAAGGTGGCGACCGTGACCTTGAACCGCCCGCAGGCGCGCAATGCGATCAATCAAAAGCTGATCCGGGAGCTGCGGACGATCTGGGACGATCTTGCCGACGATCACGCCGTCAATGTCGTGGTGCTGACCGGCGCCGGAGATTTCTTCAGCGTCGGCGGCGACGTCAAGGCAATGTCGGAGCGGCCGGGCGGCGACGTCCTCGAAGAGGGCGAGGTCCATGATCCCATGATCAGTCGGCGCGGCGTCACTCGCCAGCTCGAGCTCGACAAGCCGATCATCGCGGCCATCAATGGAGACGCGATTGGCCTCGCGGCGACCCACGCTCTGCTGTGTGACATAACGGTCATGGCCGAAGATGCCCGGATTGGCGACACCCATGTGTCGCGAGTCGGCCTCGTTGCGGGTGACGGCGGCACGGTGATCTGGCCGCTTCTGGTCGGGATCAACAAGGCCAAGGAGTTCCTGATCCGTGGGACGCTGTTGAAGGGTAGGGAGGCCGAGCGGATTGGATTGGTCAACCACGTAGTGCCGCGTGCGGAGGTGCTGGCCAAGGCTCGTGAGATCGCGGTGGAGCTTGCGAACGGACCCACCTGGGCCATTCGCTGGACCAAGCTGTCGATCAACCAGATCGTCAAGGATCGCGTCAACATGCTGCTCGAAGCCTCAATGGCGTTGGAGCAAGTGACGTTCGAAACGGCCGATCACAAGGAAGCGACCACGTCGTTCAAGGAAAAGCGCAAGCCGAAATTCGGCCAGGCTTAGCGCGGCCATGAGTGCGACCGAGCTCCCGACTGAAGACACGAGGGAGATGCTCCGGGATTCCCTGCGCGGGTTTCTCGGCCAGCAATGGCGCACGGACACGATGAACCGTGGCCCCTGTCCGGATGAGATCGCTGCCATCTGGGACAAGCTCGTAGGTCAGGGGGTTGCGTCGCTCGGCAGCGATCCGGGCATGGGAGGGCTGCGCGAGATTCTAGTGACGATGGCGGAGTTGGGCCGTGCCGCGTGTCCGGCGCCGATGTGGTCGGCCGCTCTCGCCAACCTCGCGCTCGCGGGGTCGCAGGCCGAGGCTTCGGTTGATCTCCTAAGCCGCCTGCATGCAGGCGCCGCACGCATCGCGTTTTCGCCTGGCGCGTTCGATCCGGGCCGCGCGACGGGTGCCATCGAGGTCACGAACGGCAGGGCGAGTGGGTTGCTTCGGTTCGTCGAGGCGGCCGGAAGCTGCTCACATTTGCTTGTGCCGCTAAGCCCATCGACGTTTGCGCTCGTTGCGATGGATGCATCGGGCGTTCGTTGTGAACCAACGCGCGCGATGGGCGCGTGGGGATTTTACGAGGTTCGGCTGAACGCTGCGCCGGTCGACGTCATCGAAATCGAAGTCCGTGCCGTCGATGACCTGCTGCGCACAGGCAAGCTGGCACTGATGGCGCGCGCCTACGGCGCCGCGCGGCGCGCGTTCGAGCTGGCGGTCGACTATGCAAAGGAGCGCCGCCAATTCGGACAGCCGATCGGAAAGTTCCAGGCGATCCAGCACAAGCTTGCAAATTGTTTCATCCTGCTTGAAGGCGTGCGCCTGATCGTCGACCATGCGGCCGAGCTGCACGATCGCAACGATCTCAATTGGCGATACTTTGCCGACTGCGCCGCGTCGTTCTCGGGAGAAGCCCTGCGGCGCGTTTCGCTCGAGACCCAGCATACATTCGGCGCAATCGGCTATGCCGAAGAGCACGAGGCGCCGCTGCACTTCAAACGCGTGCATCTGGATACGATCGCGCTAGGCGGTTCGGCGTATGCGAGGCTCGGCATAGCCTCGTTCCTGCTGGATGATGGCGGTGCGGAACTGCCGCAATACGATCTCGGTCCGGCCGGCAATGCGCTGCGCGAGCAGGTCAGGCAATGGCTGGAGGAAAACTGGTCGGGCGAGCGCAAGGCCGTTTTCGATGCGCGGCCGTTCGCCAAGCGCGAATTCGATGCCGACTTCGCGCTTGATATCGGCAGGACAGGCTGGATTGGATTGGGGTGGCCGAAGCAGTTCGGTGGGCAGGCGCGCTCGCCGCTGGAGCAGATCGCCTTCATCGAAACCATGGAACGGAGCGAAGCGCCGCGGATTGGAGCGGCGATCCAAGCCAACGCCCTGATGATGTTCGGCACGCCGGAGCAGCAGAAAAAATATCTGCCGGAAATTCTCCGCGGCGAAGCCATGCATGGCATGGGCTACAGCGAACCTCAGGCGGGCTCCGATCTCGCCGCACTTCGCACCAGCGCCAAGCGCGACGACGATCATTGGGTCATCAACGGCCAGAAGATCTGGACCACGACGTGGTGGGGCAAATACATGTTCCTGGCCGCGCGTACGGACAAGGACGCCAAACCGCCGCATGCCGGCATCAGCATGTTCATCGTGCCGATGAGCGCGCCGGGCATCTCCATCCACCCGGCAACGACCATGTATGACGGCTCCTTTGCCAATATCTTCTACGACAACGTCCGCATTCCCCACGACAATCTCGTCGGTGAGGTCAATGGCGGCTGGAAGGTGCTGACCGGCGCGCTCGCCTTCGAGCGCGGGCTCGTCGGCGGCGGCATCGTCCTGAAGGTCGCCCACGCCTTCGAGCAATTGCGCCGCCACATCATGGCGACGGAGAGCGATAGGCCGGCGCTCGCCAATGACCCGATCGTCCGCGACAGAATGGCCGTGCTCGCCTCCGAGATCGAGGTCGGCCGTCAGTTGATGATGCATTGCGCGGAACTGGCGGCTGATGCTGTCACTCCGCCGGAATATGGCGCGATCAGCAAGGTGTTCTCCAGTGAGCTGATGGAGCGCTTCGGCGAAGCTGCGCTCGACATTCTGGGTACACGCGCCGCGCTTTCCGAGCAAATGCCTGATGCAATCGACAACGGACGGTTTGAACAGAACCTGCGCCATTCGTTGATGTGGGTGATCAGCATCGGAACCAATGAAATCCAGCGCAACCTGATTGCGCAGCGCGCGCTTGGATTGCCCAGATAGGAGTAACCGCATGCAGCAGCTCAAGACCGCTCCCCTCGATGGCGTCAGGGTGCTCGATTTCTCGATCATGCTGGCCGGGCCCTATTGCGCGCGGCTGCTCGCCGATGTCGGTGCCGAGGTGATCAAGGTCGAGCCGCCGGAGGGAGACGACATGCGGCTGCGTGCGCCGCTGCGCGACGGCCACAGCGCCTATTTCGGCCAGCTCAATGCCGGAAAGCGAAGTCTCGCGCTTGACCTGAAGAACAGCGAGGCGATCGGCCTCGTCCACAGGCTGGTCGAGCAGAGCGACATTGTCGTGGAGAACTTTCGTCCCGGTGTCATGGATCGACTGGGGCTCGGCTATGAGGCGCTGCGGCAAATCAATCCGCGCCTGATCTATTGCTCGATCTCCGGCTATGGCCAATCCGGTCCGGCGGCGGACCGTGCGGCCTATGCCATGATCGTTCACGCCGAAAGCGGCTTCGACCGTGCACTGATGCGCTACGCCGGCGATCGCGACCGTCCCGCCGCGGGTGCCGTCTTCGTTGCCGACTTGCTCGGAGGCATCTTCGGCTATTCGGCGATCCAGACCGCGCTTGTGCAACGCTCGCGCACCGGGGAGGGGCAGCGTATCGATGTCGCGCTGATGGATTGCATGCTGAACCTGCTCGTCTACGAACTGCAGGAGGCGCAATTTCCGGTCCACGCGCCGCGCCCGACCTATGGTCCGGTGCGGGCCAGCGACGGCGATATCCTGATCGCGCCGGTGACGTCGCGCAACTTCACCGCCCTCTGCGAAGTGACCGGAGACCGCGGTTTGGCCGAGGATGCCCGCTTCAACACGGTGCCGGCGCGTGGCGCAAACTGGGGCGCAATGATGCAGCGCATCGAGAACTGGACGGAGCGCCACACCGTGCGCGAATGCATCGCAGCGCTCGATCGTGCTGGCGTTCCCTGCGCCGAATATCGCGATCCTCGTGCGGGGCTGACTGACCCCCATCTTTTGCAGCGTGGCGCCTTTGCGACGATTGCGGATGGCGCAGGCGAGTTCTTTGGCGTCAATCCGCCCTGGAGAATGTCAGGCGCAGAATCGTCGATGCGGCGCGAAGTGCCGGCGATCGGCGCGCACCGCGACGAGGTGCTGTCGCGGGCGCTCGGCCTGTCTTCCGGAGAAATCGCCAGCCTTGCGCGAGCGGGAGTGTTCGGAAAGTAGTTGGGTCTGCGTCAGGAGGATTGATCCTCCGATGACGCGGAAGAGTCCGTCGGC
Source organism: Bradyrhizobium sp. BRP22 (assembly GCF_020194175.1). GTDB lineage: Bacteria > Pseudomonadota > Alphaproteobacteria > Rhizobiales > Xanthobacteraceae > Bradyrhizobium. Next base: position 207,179 of record NZ_JADYVX010000008.1, read on the forward strand.
GCGGCCTTCGCGATCGCGAGCATGCATTTGAGGAAATGCGCGCGATCTTCCTTGCGCAGGGGCGCCAGCATCAGATCCTGCAGTTCAGCGGCGGCCGGAACCACGCTCAAAAGGGCGGCCTCTCCCTTGGCCGTGATCTGAACCTGGACGGACCGCCGATCTTCCGCATTGTTCTTTCTCGAGATCAGCTTTCGCGCCGTCATTCTCTTGAGCATTTCGCTGAGCGTGTTCCGATCGCAACTGATGTGTTCCGCGAGGACCGATGGCGTGAGGGGACCGCGTTGATACAGCGCCATGAGCACGCCGAACTGCCGGGGCGTGATGTCGCTTTGGAGCGTCACCTTCTGATAGAGGACGTCGTAGCGGGCCTCGAGCAGCCGAAGGAGAAAACCAATGCCGCCTTCGAGCTGCCAGTTGCGCGCGAGCTGCGCGGCCGAATCCGTCTTCATCGCCTTGTCGGCTGGCATGCCGTTGTCGACCTGAGCTGTAGTTCCATCTGGCGAAATCGCATAGCCGTTAGCAGCTTGGTGTTCCGTCCTCAACCCTTTTGGCTGGGTGCCGATCGAATCCGACACGCGCGAAGGCCGCATCGGCCCTTGCAAGATGAGAATCGATATAGTACGTATACGTAACAAATATTGACGCGAACGGATCAAGGTTCGTGCAGGGAGGATGATTTGGATCTGCGCGAGTTTTTGTCGGTCCCTTATCTTCTGGAAGCTGAGGCCGTCGAAACCGAGCCGGGCAAGTGGCTCCTCCGGCTCGCTTATCCGGAGCTTCCCGGCTGCGTCGCGGAAGGGTTTGTCGTCGAGGACACCCTGAAGGAGCTCGAACGACGGCGGATCGAACAGATCGTGGGTCTGGTCGAGGCGGGCAAGGAGCCTCCCGTCCCGCGCAAGCCCCTTGCCGCATCCGATCCACTTTGGACCGCCCGTGATCTGGGCCTGTCACCCCGCATCGCTGCTCTCCTCGAGCGCGCAGCCAGATAGCGCTCGGAACGAACTGTTGAATTGAACGGAGAAAGCTCATGCTCTCGCACGAAGACAATGAAAGGCTGGTGAGGGTGGGTATGGGCACGCCCCTTGGCGAGCTGTTCCGGCTGTACTGGATTCCCTTTCTGCCGTCAGCCGATCTCGTCAATGATGGCCAGCCCAAGCGCATCCGGCTATTGGGAGAAGATCTGGTGGCCTTTCGCGATAGCGAGGGTCGCGTCGGATTGGTCGATCATGCATGCCCGCATCGCGGTGCGCCGCTGATCTTCGGCCGCAACGAAGATTGCGGATTGCGATGCGTCTATCACGGCTGGAAGTTCGACGTGACAGGCGCGGCGACGGATATGCCGGCGGAGCCGGCGCGCAGCCGTCTGAAAGAGCGCGTCCGGATCAAGGCCTATCCATGCCGGGAGCGCAACGGGATGCTTTGGACCTACATGGGTCCCGATGCCGCCAATCCGCCGCCGCTTCCGAACCTGGAATGGAACCTGGTGCCGCCAGAGCAGGTGCACATCTCCGTGCGGGTTCAGGAATGCAACTGGCTGCAGGCGGTCGAAGGCGAGATCGATTCCGCTCACGCGCCGTTGCTTCATGGTCGGCTCGATTCGCAGGGCACCACAAATGCGTGGATTCAGAAGCGCGATCTTCGTCCGACGTTCGAATGCATCAAGCAGGATTTCGGGATGAGTATCGCCGCCCGGCGGAACTATGACGAGAACACGCTGTATTGGCGCGTCAATCAGTTCATTCTGCCGTTCTATACGCTGGTTCCGCCGCTGTCGCCGTTTCCGGATCTGAGCGGGCACGCCTGGGTGCCGATCGATGACGAGAACACGCTCTGCATCATGTTCTCGTATCATCCCTCGCAGCCCCTGTTGCCGAAGATCCGGCAGATCTTCGAGGAAGGGCACAATGGCCGCGAGAGCGGGCACGCCAGCCGCCATTCGCTGGTCCAGCACCCCGTGACCGTTCCCTACGCGGGGTACTGGACGAAATTCAATCCGCAAAACGGGTTTCAATTCGACTACGGCACGCAGCAGACCACCTGGTTCTCGGGACTGCCGGGCCTGTGGGTGCAGGATGGCGCATGCCAGAGCGGCGTTTCGCCGATCTTCGATCGCACCAAGGAGAATCTTTGCTCCAGCGACACCGGCATTGCGATGACCCGCCGGTTGTTGCTCGAGGCCTTGGGTGCCTACCGCGATCACGGCAACCGGCCGAAGGGCGTGACCGACCCGGACGTGTTCATGGTGCGCGCCGTGTCGCTGCAACTGCCGCCGGAGGACTCGTGGGTCGATGTTGGCGCGCCTTTCATGCGCGCACAGCTCGGCGCCGATTTCGGATACAAGCTGTGAACTCGTCCGCTCGCATCAAGCGCAATCATCGCGCATGCGGAGGAGACGGCGCTCATGGCTGAGAGCACCACGCAGGTCCGCGTCAAACGGATCAGCTACGAGGCCGAAAGCATCAATTCATACGAATTGGTCGCTCCCGGAGGCGGTGATCTCGCTCCTTTCACGGCCGGCTGTCACATCGATCTGCATCTGCCGAATGGAATGATCCGCAGCTACTCGCTCGTGAACGACCAGAGCGAACGGAAGCGCTATGTCATTGCGGTGAACAGGGACGCTGAAGGTCGAGGCGGTTCCAGGCTGATCCATGACACGGTGCGGGTCGGAGACATCATGACGATCTCGCATCCCAGGAACAACTTTGTCCTTCAGGAGAATGCAGCGCATTCGGTGCTGATCGCGGGCGGAATCGGTATCACGCCGCTGCTTGCGATGGTTCGCCGCCTCGAGGGACTCGGTCGCTCCTGGGAGCTCTTTTACGCGACGAGGACACGTTTCGCTGCGGCGTTCCTCGACGAGCTGCATGCGCTTCGGCGCGATGTTCATCAAAACCTGCATGTGACCTTTGACCACGCGCCGCTCGGCCGCAAGCTCGACCTTGCGGCGATCGTCGAGGGCGCCTCTGCGGAAGCGCATCTGTATTGCTGCGGTCCGGTGTCGATGCTCGAAGCATTCGAGGCGGCGACGACGGGGCGGCCCACTGATCAGGTACACGTCGAATATTTCAAGGCAAAGGAAAAGCAGGCCACCGACGGTGGGTTTGAAGTGAGGCTTGCGCGTAGCGCTCGAACGATAGCGGTCGAACCGGGCAAGACGATCCTGAGCGCGCTGTTGGATGCGGGAATAACCGCGAACTACGCTTGTGCTGAAGGTGTCTGTGGCACCTGCGAGACCCGGGTCATCGAAGGAGTTCCGGATCACCGCGATCAATTTCTCAGCAAGGAAGAACGAGCAGCAAACAAGACAGTGATGATCTGCTGCTCGGGTTCGAAATCGCCGACGCTCGTCCTGGACATCTGAACGGATCCGAACGACAACGGATGGGGAGGAAAGATGCTGGATCAGCTAGAAGCGGAATTTCCGGAACATGCGCCGCGTCCGTCCGATGCACCAAAAGCCCTGGACGGAATCCGCGTCGTCGATTTCTCGCATTTTATTGCGGGACCGCTCGCCACGATGATCCTGGCCGACATGGGCGCGGAGGTCATCAAGATCGAGGCGCCCGAGACGGGAGACGATCTCCGCCGCTATCCGCCTGTGCATCCCGAGCTCAGGCATGGCGCTCCGTTTCTCTGGACCAACCGCAACAAGCGTAGCGTTGCGATCGATCTGAAGTCGGCAGGGGGCCTGAACATCGTACGCGAATTGATCGCCAAGGCGGATGTGGTCGTCGAGAATTTCTCGACCGGGGTCATGAAGCGATTGGGGCTCGACTACGACAGTTGCCGAACGATCAAGCCGGACATCATCTATTGTTCGGTATCGGCCTATGGCCGCGACGGTACATCCGCTGACAGGCTCGGTTTCGATCCGATCGTGCAGGTCGAAAGCGGGTTTGTTTCCATGAACGGCTATGCCGATCGCGAAGGCGTGCGTGCGTTGTCGCCGGTCATGGATATCAGCACCGCGATGATGGCGTCCAACGCGATACTCGGCGCCATGGTTGCATGCGCGCGGAGCGGCGTCGGGCAGGCGATCGAGGTTTCGCTGTTCGACAATGCGGTGTTGATGACCGGCTACGCGACGCTGCAACACCTATTCAGCGGCGCGGATCCTCAGCGGCATGGCAACACGTCTCCCGACACTTGCCCGTCGGGCGTGTTTCAGGCGCAGGATCGCTCCTTCTATATCAACTGCGGTAACGACAAGATCTTTCAACGATTGATGTCGCAAGTGATTGGTCGCCCCGATCTGGCTTCGGCCGAGGTCTATGCAACCGGACCCGATCGCATCCGCCGGCGCGATGAATTGTTCGCGATCCTTGGCGAGGCCTTCGCCCAGCAGCCCTGGCCGTATTGGCAATCGCGGATGCGTGCAGCGGGCGTGCCCTGCGGGCAGGTGCGCAGCGTCGGGGAAGCCATTCGCTCTCCGGAAGCGAGAGAACGTGCGATCGTGACGCGCATCCCGCATCCAACGGTTGGGTGGGTTCCGAACGTAAGGCTGCCAATCCGATATTCGCGCACTCCGGTCGCGGATCCTATTGCCGCACCGGCCGTGGGGCAGCACACCGAGGAGGTGCTGCGCGAGGTGCTTGGCTATGACGAAGCCCGCTTCGCACGTCTTGCCGAAACGGGAGCCCTGGGCGATCATCGCCGGCAGCAGTCGGCGGAAAAGAAGCAGACATAATGGGGGCGCACCGATCGCACGCTCAGACGTCGCGTGGCCGTCGTCGGGATTGGCGAGACAACGTATTATCGGCACGGGGCTTCGCCGGATGCCGAATTCAAGCTCGCGCTGAAGGCGATCCTGGCGGCCTGCGATGACGCCGGGCTCGATCCGCGCGACATCGACGGCTTCGCCTCCTACAGCGGCGATTAGGCCGGCAGCGTTCGCATGGTCGGCCACCTACTCGGTGATCCCCTGCAGACGGTCTCGATCGGAGCCGAGGTCGAGGGCGTGTTCGAGCACCATTCCGATTCCGATCCGCCATACTCGTTGCTGCACTGGCAGGCGGTCTAACGCAATCAGATCGCAATTGATGTGTCTGCAGATCCGCATCGCTCCCGGAGCCTGTTGCAACCATCTCCAGCAGCCGTTCGATTGCTCGCGGTTCAAGTGACCGAACTGCCGTTCCGGAGGCTTTGCATTCGATAAAGCCGCAAGCGTTTCATCTCCTCGAGATGGACCGATCTAATCGGCGCGGCCAAGAGGCTAGTGACAGCCGGTTAGTGCCGACATGGTCGCTTCGGTGATCGTGCTCTACGCTTCGGCGATCGCGTCACCGAGCCATGATGCCGGGATGCTTCACAAAGATGATGTCGGCGCATCCGATGGAATCTGTGATGCGATCACCCTCTGTCGGGGGCCAGCCATTATGGTCGCAGTCCACAGCGGTTCGACTGTAGAACTTCAATGCGGTCTAGCCGGCAAACAGCAGCCGTTCACCGTCGAGGATGCAGGACGGTCGCGCTTTGGGCAAATGAACCAGGTCGATCGATCATCATCCTTTCGTGTTGACTAGATAGTTAACTGGAAATAGGCTCTCAGTCAGCGCGCCGATAGGCATTTGCCTGCGACACGGCGCCAATCTGTGGTGAGGGGGCTTCGGAGTTTCGGGCACGTTGAAGATTTCGCGCCCCTCAGGCCTCGCCTTCACCACAACCGAGGACAACAGGAGAACTGCATGGGTACGGCAAGGCACGCTCGTCCAAAGGAGCTGGAAACGGCTTCACTAGAGCAGATCATGGATCGCTATGTCGCGCGTTTCGCGGACAGGCGCGCCGATTGGGCGGCGTTCGAGGACGCCAAGATCGAGGGATTCAAGCGCGCGCAACATCGCTTCATCGGGGCCGGTGGTTCCGGCAAACACAACGATATCTCGTCGATTCCCGCGGGAAATTTCACTCTCTCGATCATGTTCGTGCCGCCCGGCCAGGGCAATGCCGCGCACACCCACGAGGTCGAGGAGGTTTTCTTCGTTCTGAGAGGCCATCTCGATGTCTTCGTGCAGGACGAGGATGGCCGCAAGATCATGAAGCGATTGGGGCCCTGGGAATGCATTTCCTGCCCGGCTGGCGTTATTCACGGATATGAGAACAACAGCCTCGAGCCGGTCTATTTCCAGGTGATGCTCGGCCGCGGCAAGCCCGAGACGATGGGCTATGCAGACGACGAACTCTACAAGCGCCGCGATAATCATTTGAAGGCCTGAGCAATCGCGCTTTGCTTTCGGTAATCGAAGCCTTCGGTCACACAGGGGGAAGGCTTCGTCTGCAATTCAGCTTCGGCAATGTCCTTAGGGCGGGGGTGGAGCGGGCCGGTGATCACACCAGGATCAAGCCGGCCCGTTTTTTTATCGCGTGTATCAAGCTGAATGGCGCAAGTACCGACGTCTTCGGATTGGACGGCAATGTGATCGACCGGATCGTCGTCGATATCTCGCCGAATGCTCCACGCGCCATGAACGAGTGGGTGTTCCCGTCGGCTGTGGGATCGACGATCAGGCGGACCTTGGTCTTCTCAAAGCCGAGCCCCGCCAGGGCCAGCGCGGCGACCACATTGGCATTTTGCGGAAACCGCAGGGCAGCCATCCGCGCATCGCATTCGAGAAATGTCTGAGCCGTTGTGACCGAGGCGAGCGCAATCATGTTCTCCGCGGGCGTCCCTTTCCAGGCCGACGGAGCCTTGCGGCCGGAATATTCCACTGAATCGAGTCCAGCCTCACGCGCCGCGCTGAGCGCATCTATGCCGCCGAGCGCACCGCCCGGGATCAGCAATCGGCCGCCTGCATTGGCCGCGGCGCGCCGCAGTGTCTGCTCGAGCGCAGGGTCGGCGAGCGCTCCGACCGACGCGACAAGGAGGTCGGCCCCGCCGCGGATCACCGCTTCGCCGGCATCCCTGAGCGCTTGGTGCCCTGCACATTCGACCACCAGCTCAGGTTTCTTCGAGAGCAGCGCTTCGATGCTGTCGACGAGCGGAGCAGCGCAATTCGCCGGCTGCGGAACCGAGAAGACCGCGCAGACCTCGATTGATGGATCAGCGTGCAAATGCTCGATGACGAAGCGTCCAATCGCTCCATAACCAATGACTGCGATTCTCAAGAGCTTACCAAGTTACTGCGGGCAACATTCGACCACATCATGTTGACTGTATAGTCAACATGATGTCAAGTGTGTTGATCGCGCGTGATGGCTCGTGAGACAGGACAGAGAGAAAATGACAACGAATGACGTCGAAGGGCCGACGGCGGCGGGTGCGAAGGAGACGGAGTTTTCCATTCGAAACCCCTGGACCGGCCGCATCGCCTTCGTGGTTCGTTCGACCGGCGCAGATCAGATCGAGCACTACGTGCAGGCCGCCAAGGCGGCGTTCCGGCAATTCGTGAAGACGCCGGCCCATCAGCGCGCTTCCTGGCTCAACGGCGCCGCGAGCGCGATGGAAAAGGAGACGCCGCAACTCGTCGAAATGACGATTGAACATATCGGCAAGCCGCGCAAGGCGGCCGAGATGGAGGTCCGCCGCAGCATCGCCTTCATAAGGGCTTGCGCGATGCACCTGCACGGACTTGGCGGAGAGGTTGTGCCGATCGACATGGTCCCGGCCGGCGCGGGTTTATTCGGCTTCACGCGCCGTGTGCCATATGGTGTCGTTGCGGCGGTGACGCCGTTCAACGCGCCGTCCAATCTGCTGGTGCAGAAGCTCGCGCCGGCATTGATCACGGGAAATGCGGTCATCATCAAGCCCTGCCTGGAGGGCTCTCGGATCGCGCAGTCGATCGCCGCGGCTTTCGGCGCAGGCGGCGTGCCCGAGGGCCTCGTTCAAGTCGTCACCGGCGACCGTCAGGAGGCGTTGGACCTTGCCGCGCATCCGGATGTCGACGTGGTCACGCTGACCGGCGGGACGGCCGCGGGTGACGCACTGGCGCGCGCGGCGGGTGCCAAGCGGTTCATCGGAGAGCTAGGCGGAAATTCGCCGAATATCGTCGCCGCCGACGCCAATATAGACGATGCGGTGAAGCGCATCGTCCCGTCCTCGTTCGAGGCCAGCGGCCAGCAATGCATCTCCACGCAGCGGATCATCGTCGAAGCGCCGGTGTTCGACGAATTTCTGACGCGTTTCATCGAAGCAGCGAAGCGGCTCAAGGTCGGTGACCCGGCATTGGCCGATACGGACCTTGGTCCTGTGGTCTCCGTCCGCGCCGCCGATCGGATCAGGGCGATGATCGAGGACGCCGGCTCGCGGGGCTGTCGGGTGGTGACGTGCGGTGATACGAACGGTTGCGTCATTCCTCCGACGATTGTGATCGACCCTCCGCCGGGTACGCGCCTGATCCGCGAGGAGGTTTTCGGGCCCGTCGTGGTGGTGATGCGGGCCAAGGACATCGATGACGCGATACGTATCGCGAACGACTGCGAGTTCGGCCTGCAGGGATCCTGCTTCACCGCCAGCCTGGCGACTGCGATGCGCATGTCGGAAGAGATCCGCGCCGGTTCGCTCTGGATCAACGAGGCGAGCCGGTTCCGGCTCGACAATTATCCCTTCGGCGGCGTCGGCCGCTCGGGCGTTGGCCGCGAAGGGATCCCTTACGCGTTCGAGGAATACACCCAGCCGAAATTCACCGGCATCCGCCTTCCCTGAGCGCCCGTCAGAGCCGATTCAGGAGCGGCGTGTCTCGGCCATGAACGCGAGGCAGGCACGGCCGAGAACGTCCTCGGCCGTGTTGAAATGCGCGACGATCGAAGTGTGGTTGTGGCCCTTCAGCCAGGCAAAGGGCGGCGCGCGGCCCTTCGCAGCGGCGAGACGATGGGCGAGCTCGAAGCAATAGACGTCGATCAGCGGATTCTCGAACTCGGAGCAGGCGACAAATGTCGGCGGGCTCTGTTTGTCGATGTGGGAGACGGGGGATACGTCGTCGTAGATCGAGACATCAGCGCCATAATATTCGGCGACCCGCTTGGCATTGGGGTTGTCCGCCCGGGCATCGGCGCGGACCCGGCCGCTGACGATCAGAGCTCCCGCAAGCCCGTGTCCGCCGGGCGGCTGGTGCCGCTTGTCGTAGGCATAGCTGCCGACATGCGCGCCGCCCGCGGAGTGTCCCATCAGAAAGATTCGATCGGGATCGACATTCAGGCCGGCGGCGTTGTCGCGCATCCATTGCACGACCGCTGCAATATCGCGCGTGGCTTCCGGATAGCGCGCCTCGGGCGCAAGGCGATAGCCGACATTGATCCCGACCACACCGTGCCTTGCGAAATAATACAGGACGTTGGCGTAGATCTCTGCGCTGCGATGGCGGCTGCCCTCCGTGAAGGCGCCGCCATGGACGAAGATCAGCCCGGGTCGCGGCGATGGATCTGCCGCGGCAGGATGGAAAATATCGAAGGCCTGCCGCTCGTGCGGTCCATAGTGAATATCGGCTTCAACGCGGATTCCGTCTTTGGGCGAGAACTTCAGCACTTCGCTGAATTTCTCGATCATCAGCCGAACATGGCCCTTGGTGTCCGTGGCCCATCTCGGGCCGATCTCCGCCATCAGCGCTCGGAGATCCGCAGGAATCTCGGGAAGCTCTGTCATGGACCGGTCTCGCACTGGTTCATATGCGTCTCCGCGCAGAAAGGCCGTTCACAGCTTGAGCAATCGAGCGGCGTTGTCGCCTACCAATTTGCGCTTGTCGTCGGGCGAGAGCTGAAGTTGCTTGATCCAGTCCGTGCCGTCCTGGTTCACCACATAGGGATAGTCGACGGCGAACATGATCCGATCGATGCCGAGTTCCAGCATGCTGCAGATCAACGCCGGCGTCGAGAAATTGCCGCTGGTTGTGATGTGGAAGTGTTCGCAGAACTGCTTGCGGAAGCTCAGGCTCTGCTGGCCGGGACGGGACAGCGCCTGATCGATGCGCCAGAGCAGGAACGGCAAGGTCTCGCCGAGATGCCCGAGGATGATCTGGAGCCTCGGGTATCTTTCCAGCGCGCGACTTAGGATCAGCCTTATCGCGGCCGTTGCCGTCTCAACCGTGAAGCCCCAGGCTGGCCGGATCACGGTCGGGAAATCGCGGGCATAGTCGTCGTAATAGTGCCTGGTGACTTCCGCGTGCGGCACCGACGGATGCAGATAGATCGGCACGTCGAGCTTCTCTGCCACTTCGAAGATCGGCCAGAAGCGCTTGTCATCGATAAACAGGCCGTTGGTGAGGCCGTGAATCATCGCGCCCTTGAACTTCAGGTCCTTGATGCATCGCTCAAGTTCCCGCGCGGCCTGATCGGGGACAGGCGTCGGAAGCGCTGCGAATGCGGCAAATCGGTCGGGATGTCTCGCGCAGGCCTCGGCGAGACGGTCATTGACCCGCTGCGTCAGGTCGACCGCGATGTCGGGCGACAATTTCTGCGCTGCTGGCGCGCCATGAGACAGCACCTGAACGTCGATTCCCGCTTCGTCCATCGCGCGAAGCCTGATGTCTCCGATTTCGGTCAGAAGGTCGGAGATCGGAGATTTGTTTTCGCCCGCCGGAAAAGCTCCCGCCATCTCGGGGTCCCAATAATGTTCCTCGATCGCGATGACGCGCGTATTGTCGAACATGATGAGTGACCTCGTCTTTCTTATCTGTCGGTCGGCTCTGCAGGGCGCCGCCGGTACGGCGCGGCAAGCGGTATCGATCCAAACCTACTCACTTGTTGACTATCTAGTCAACATTGGACATAGTTCGATACTGTCGCTGGTCGCGGCCGGTTGCGCATGCGCTCCGATCGCCTTGACCACGGCGTCCGGTTTCGTAGCGCGATGATGACCGTAAGTCGATACGTCGCGCGTTGGTGGGAGGCAGGATGAAGCCGCCGATCTTTGAATATGCGTCGCCCTCGACGGTTGCCGAGGCAGTTGCCCTGCTGGCTTCGAAAGATGGAAACGCAAAGGTGATATCCGGCGGTCAGAGCCTGATGCCCATGCTCGCGTTCCGCCTGGCGACGCCCGAGCTGCTGGTCGATCTCAAGCACCTGAAGAATCTCGATGCGATCAGCATCGGCGAGGACGGTGTCCGTCTCGGAGCCAAGGTGCGCTGGTGCGATATCGAAAGTGATGCGCGGCTCGCCGTCAGCCACCCACTGCTCGCTGAAGCGATCAAGCATGTGGCGCACTACCAGATCCGTAACCGTGGAACGGTGGGCGGTTCCGTGGCGCATGCGGATCCATCGGCCGAGATGCCGGGCATCGCGATGACCTGCGGAGCGCGGATGACGATCGTCGGCAGCGCCGGTGCGCGGATCGAGGCGGCCGCCGATTTCTTCACCGGCCCGTTGCAGACCAGCTTGCAGCCGGACGAAATCCTGACCGAGGTACATCTGCCTCCCTGGCCGGCCGCACGACGGTGGGCTTTCCTGGAGTTTGCGCGCCGGAAGGGCGACTTCGCGATGGCGGGTATTGCCCTCCATTACGACCTGGATGGTGCCGGCCGCATCGTCGATGCGCATGTGGGCGCGATCGGGGTCGCGGACCGGCCAATCCGGCTGGCGGCGGTGGAGGCGATGCTGAATGGCAACCGGCTGGACGACAGGCTGATTGCGGCCGCTTCGGCAAAGGCGCGGCAATCCGTCGATCCTCCATCCGATATTCACGCGCCCGGCGCTTATCGTGCAGCACTGGTCGCAACACTGCTCGCGCGCGGGCTGAAGAAGTCCGCCGTCTAGGAGTTTTCATGGACATCAAGTTCGATCTCAACGGCCAATCGGTCTCTGCCGATGTTGAGCCGCGTACGACGCTGGCGGACTGCATCCGCAACAATTTTGGTCAGACCGGAACTCATCTGGCCTGCGAGCACGGCGTCTGCGGTGCGTGCACGGTGTTGGTCAACGGCGAGGCGGTCCGTTCCTGTCTCATGCTCGCCGTTCAGGTGCAGGGTGATCAGGTCGTGACGGTCGAAGGCCTTTCCGGCGACGAACTGACGCCGCTGCAGGCTGCGTTCCGGAAGCATCACGCCCTGCAATGCGGCTTCTGCACTCCGGGCTTCATCACCACGGCGCACGCGCTGCTCAGCCATGAGCCGGGGGCCGACGAGGAGCGGATACGCGATGTTCTCTCCGGTAATCTGTGCCGTTGCACAGGATACGTTCCGATCGTCGAAGCCGTGCTTGAAGCGCGGGAGTCATACCGGGGCTCGGGGAGCAAGTGATGAAGAGCTTCAATTCCTATATTGGGCGCCCTATGGAGCGGGTCGAAGACCTGCGCATGGTGCGGGGAAGGGGGACTTACGTCGCCGATGTCAATCGGCCGAACCAGCTTTACGCCGTGATCCTGCGCAGCTCGGTCGCGCACGGGATCATCAGGTCGATCGACAGTAGCGAAGCGCTGGCGCTGCCGGGCGTACGTCGCGTCCTGACCGCCAAGGATCTCGGAAGCAAGGTCCCTGTCATTCCGTTGCGCCTGCAGCCGTTGCCGCAGCTCGAGCCGTTCCATCAACCGGTCCTGGCCGATGAGAAGGTGCGCTATGTCGGCGAACCCGTTGCGCTCGTCATCGCGGACAGCGCGGCGATCGCCGAGGATGCCCTCGAGCGTATCGTGCTCGATATCGAACCATTGCCGGCGGTCGCCAATCGCTCGCAGGCCGAAGCAAAGCGGGCGGTGCTGTTCGAGGAGCACGGGTCCAATGTCGCCATCACGTGGAGTGCGTTCCGCGGCAATGCGGACGAAGCGTTCAAGACGGCGGACTACGTTCGTCGCGAAACGTTCAAGGTGCAGCGGCACGCCGCAATGTTCATGGAACCTCGAGGCTTTGTCGCCGAATGGGACGAGGCGGCCGGCAAACTGACGGTGTGGGGAGCCGCCAAGACCGCCTGGCACAATCGCCGCACCCTCGCCGCGCAGCTCGGACTTGCGCTCGAAGCGGTCGATCTGATCGAGGTCGATGTCGGCGGCGGCTTCGGCTCGCGCGGCGAATTCTATCCGGAAGACTATCTGATCCCTGCCGCGGCAAGGATTGTCGGCAGGCCGGTGAAATGGACCGAGGATCGTCGCGAACACATCATGAGCGCCAATCACGCGCGCGATGTCGAATGCGATGTCGAATTCGCGGTTTCACGCGATGGCCGCTTCATCGGGCTTCGCGGTCAGATATGGGCCGATATTGGCGCATATATCCGCACCAACGGCTCCGTCGGCCCCCGCAACGTCGCGCAGTTCATGTCGGGGCCGTATTGCATCGAGCACATCGACCTCAAGAGCTCGATGCTGACCACCAACAAGACGCCTTGCGGGACCTATCGCGGGCCGGGCCGCTACGAGACCGACTTCATCCGCGAGCGCATGATCGATCTCGCCGCGCAGGATTTGAAGATCGACCGGGTCGAACTGCGGCGTCGCAATCTCGTGGCCGATGCGCAGATGCCGTATCCGCTCGCCTCGATCACGCCCTATGACAGTTCGACGGAACTCGACAGCGGCGATTATCACGCGGTCTTCGATCGCTGCCTGAAGGAGTTCGGCTGGGACGAAAGAACCAGGCTTCGCGGCCAATTGATCGACGGCTACTATCACGGCCTCGCGATCGGCAGTTTCATCGAAGGCGGCGCGGCGGGTCCCAAGGAGGAGGCGCGCCTGGTCCTGGAGACCGATGGGGCGCTCTCGGTCTACATCGGATCGTCATCGGTCGGGCAGGGACTGGAGACGATCATGGCGCAGATCGCCGCCGATGCCATGGAGATGTCTTACGACAAGATCACGATCCGTCACGGGTCTACCAGCTATGTCAAGGACGGCTATGGCGCCTATCACTCGCGATCGACGGTGATGGGCGGCTCGGCGATCCTGCTGGCCGCCGACAAGTTGAAGGATCTGATCCGTAAGACGGCTGGAGCGCGCCTCGGCTGCAAGGCGGAGCAGGTCGTGATCGACGGCGAACAGGCCAGCTTTGGCGGCGAGCATCTTGCGTTTGCCGGGCTGTCAGGCGTGCCGCTCGAGGTCGAAGCGGAATTCTTCAACAAGAAATACACCTGGGCCTACGGGACACAGGCTGCGCATGTGGCTGTCGATCCCGGCACGGGCCACGTCAAGGTCATTGATTTCATCTCGGTCGAGGACGTCGGCCGCATGATCAATCCGTTGACATTGCATGGTCAGGCGATCGGCTCGATCGTGCAGGGTCTCGGCGGCGCATTCCTGGAACATCTGGTCTATGACGATGAAGGCCAGTTGCTGACGGGCTCGTTTGCCGACTACCTGATGCCGACGGCGTCGGATTTTCCCAATATCCGTTCCATCACCGTTGAACTGAAACCCTGTCCGAACAACCCGCTTGGCGCGAAGGGAGCAGGGGAGGGCGGCCTCATTCCGGTCGGAGGCGTCATGGCCAATGCCGTGGCCGATGCCTTGTCGCATCTCAACGTCCAGCCAATGGAGCTGCCGCTTTCGCCGCCACGGCTCTGGCAACTGGTTGAACAGGCGGAGACTGCTCGTTCCGCAGACTAACGCGTGAGCCGGCCGGCAATTTGCGTTAACGCAAGGACTGGAGAGCTTTCCGAGAAGATCATGCCCAAGAACTGAAAGGCTCGATGATGACTCAACCGATTCCGTCGCACTTGACCATTTTCAGTTTGATTTTCCGGAGCGGTTGGGCTTCTTCTCGGACTGAAGCGAGGGGAGCTGCAGGTCTGCGTGGGTGACCAGACGGCGTGTTCGCCGAACGGCACTCGCAGATCCGGTTTGGGGCTTCGCTCTCGCTCTGTTGATGAAGGGAGCGCGTCTTGGCGCGTCGTAGCAGCGATCCGGCTCGCGTTCGCGAGAAGATACTTAAGCTGGCCATGGAAGAATTTGGCCGCATTGGCTTCGAGGGCGCGCGCGTTGATCGCATCGCCGAGCGCTGCCATCTCAGCAAGAATATGCTGTATTACTACTTCAAGTCCAAGGAAGGACTGTTCGTCGCCGCGCTCGAGCGGATGTATGAGATTTTCCGAGAACAGCAACGTGATTTGTCGGTGCGCGCAAGCGATCCGATCCTGGCCCTGCAACAACTCATCGCGCACACGTTCACGGCGCTGGAGAACAATCCGAACGCCATTCGTCTGTTGAACGAAGAGAACAAGCACCGCGGTAAGTACATTCGCAAATCGAAACGGATCAGGGATCTCTACAATCCGCTGGTCGAGACGCTCAGCTTTATCCTGGAGCGAGGTCGCAGGGACGGCGTCTTCCGCGCCGGACTTGATCCGGCGGTCGTTTATCTGACGCTGTCATCGCTGTGCTATCACTATCTCTCCAACCAGTACACGCTGGAGATCGCGCTCAACAAGGAACTGAGTTCAGCGATCGCGCGCAAGCAGTGGCTTCAGCATGTCACCGACCTTGTGCTGCAATATTGCGTATCCGATCCCGCCAAGGTGCTGGATCGGAAGTCAAATGCGAAAAACCTGGCGGCAGCCGCGAATTGAGCTAACGGGACTCTAAATCGCGGGTTGGTTTCGGGCGATCATGGGCTCCCCGATCACGTCGTCTTCGGATCGGCTTCCGACCGGTTCCCATGTGACCATCCACAGCGATAGCAGGCCGGCGATCGGCACCAGCGCGAGCGCGAGCATCAGGTTGGACAGACCGTTTTTCGCGAGCAACGGTGGGAAGAAGAACGAGCCGATAATGGTGCGTTCCAAGCTGGGATGGTGCGAAATCGAATTCGGCACGCAGCCCGGGAACACCGATCCCGAGGCTGGCAAAATCATAGGCGTCGACGAACACGCCGCCTAGCGCGATCAGAACCACGCCGAGTCCGGACCGGGTCATCGGCTGACTCCCGACGAAATCCGCGCCATCGTCCTTCGATCGGATGACAATCTCGCGCATCGTCGACCCCTCGGCCCGCGTTTCGAGTAAACTAAGTATCAGTTAACCGAATAGTCAACGTGGTGGTTATCTTGCGCTTGTCCCCGCAGCTTGACGGCTGCGGTGCAAAAGGGCGCCATCGTCCTAATAAGTAGGCAATTCGAGCGCCGAGTCTCGATCGATGCGCAGTTGGCGCTCTTTGGACGCAAGCTTCCTCTCCCGAGCCGCAGGAAAGGCCCTCAATATTGCGTAGCAGCGAGGCAGCGAAGCAGACTGTTCCGCGTCTCGGTCGG
Organism: Bradyrhizobium sp. BRP22; assembly: GCF_020194175.1. Taxonomy (GTDB): domain Bacteria; phylum Pseudomonadota; class Alphaproteobacteria; order Rhizobiales; family Xanthobacteraceae; genus Bradyrhizobium. The sequence goes on from NZ_JADYVX010000008.1 coordinate 223,271, forward strand.
GCCGTCAGCGGAAGGCAATGAAATTGTCGCTAGACAAGCTCTAAGAAGCTCAGTTAACTAGATAGTCAACAAGGGAGGACGGCGCATATGGCGCCGTGGCGCAATTCTTGCTCTCGCGGGACGTTGTCAGCCACTTGATTGAGAGAACAATGGTCGCTTTGAAGGTTCAGCCAGCGGGCGGCGCTTATGGCGCTCCGATTTCCGCTTCGGACTCGACGAAATCGGCGATGATTCGCATCGCAGGCCTGGAGAAGCGGTTCAAGACCCGCTCCGGCGAGACCGTCAACGCGCTGACGAACGTAAATCTCGACATTCACGAAAACGAGTTCATCTCGGTTGTGGGACCGAGCGGCTGCGGCAAAACAACGCTGCTCCGAATCCTCGCCGGTCTCGAAAGCAGGTCGTCGGGAGCCATCCAATGCGATGGTGCTGAGATTACTGGTCCGCGTCCGGATGTGGGCGTCGTCTTTCAGCAGGCGACCTTGTTGCCGTGGAACACGGTGCTGGCCAATGTGCTGCTGCCGGCCCATTTGAGGAATGACAAGTCCGAGGCGACGGTGAAGCGCGCCGAAGGACTGCTTGCGTTCATGGGGCTGAAGGACTTCGCCCAGAAATACCCGTTCGAGTTGTCCGGCGGCATGCAGCAGCGCGTTGCGATCTGCCGCGCACTGATGCGCGAGCCGCGCATCCTGTTGATGGATGAGCCGTTCGGGGCGCTCGATGCGATGACGCGCGAGGCCATGAACATGGAGCTCATGCGGGTGTGGTCCGAGGAGCGGAAGACCGTGATCTTCATTACCCACAGCATTCCGGAAGCCGTCCTGCTGGGAGATCGCGTGGTGGTCATGTCGCCGCGGCCGGGTCGCATCTCCGAAATCATCGATGTCGATGTCGGCCGTCCGCGTTCGCTGCAGACCATGGCGACGCCGCGGTTCGGCGAACTCTGCGACCACATCCGCACCATCTTCGGCGCGCAATCGGTCACGGCGACATCGCTATGAGTGACGTTTCAAAGCCGGCGGGATCGCATTTGCTGCAGTCGATCGCGGTGGCCGCGGTCATGATTGCGGTGTGGGAGGGCACCTGCAGAGGGTTCGACGTATCGTCGATCGTGCTGCCGACCCCGAGCTCGATCGTGGTTCGGCTTTACGCCCTGGTGTCGAGCGGGGTGATCTGGCCGCATCTGTGGGCGACGCTGGCCGAGGTGTTGAGCGGCTTCGTGCTCGGCGGAATCGCCGGCCTGGTCATCGGGGCAACCATCTCGCTGGTCCCGGTGTTCGAACGGCTGGTGTATCCGTATCTCGTGGCATTGCAGACCTTGCCGAAGGTCGCCATCGCGCCGCTCTTCATCATCTGGTTCGGTTACGGTCTGACCTCCAAGATCGTGATCACGGCGCTGGTCTGCTTCTTTCCGGTACTGGTGAGCGTGATCGCCGGCTTCCACTCAACGGACAAGGATCAGCTCGATATGATGAGGGCGTTTGGCGCCACCAAATGGCAGACCTTGATGCGCCTGCGCATTCCGTCCGCGCTGGTCCTGATTTTCGCGGGGCTCGAGATTGCCGCCGTGCTCGCGGTCATTGGTGCAATCGTCGGTGAATTCGTCGGCGCTCAGGTCGGTCTCGGCTATCTCGTGGTGACCCTTAATTTCGGAATGGATGTCGCAGGCGTGTTCGCGGTCCTGATCGTACTGTCGGCCATTGGCCTGGCGATGCACGGCCTGATGCGGTACGCGGCGCGTCGCTCCATTTTCTGGATCCGGCGCAGCGATGCGCCAATGATGCATTGAACCTGTCGGAGATGAGAATGTCTAGCGTAGCTTGGGGACGCCGGCTGTTGTTGGCTGCCGCGGTGGTGATAGCGGCTGTCGGCTGTGCGGAGAGCGCGAATGCGCTTGAGAAGGTGAGACTGCTGATTCCGGTTCGCAATATCGACGAGGCGTTTTCGCCATTCGTCGTTGCCAGGGAGAAGGGGTATTTCGCGGCCGAGGGCTACGATGTCACGTTGATCGCAGTCGGCGGCTCGAACGAATCGGCGATCCAGGTCTCGGCCGGCAATGCTGAAGTCGGTGCCGCATCGCCAGGCGAAGCACTGGTTGGCATTCAGTCCGGAAAGCTCGACATCCGCTATTTCTACGGTCTCTATTATTCCAACATCTGGTCGATCGCCGTGCTGCCGGACAGCCCGATCAAGACGCTTGCTGAGCTGAAGGGCAAGAGGCTTGGTGTCCAGTCGATGGGCAGCGCCGGCACGACGTTTGGACGTGCGTTCGCGCAAGCCGCGGGCCTGGATCCCGAGAAGGATATCTCCTTCCTGCCGATCGGTGTCGGGGCGCAGGCGGTGACGTCGGTTCGCCAGAAGCTGGTGGATGGTGTGATCTACTGGGATGCGGCGCTGGCGAAATTCAAGTTCTCCGGGCTCGATCTTCGCCAGGTTCCGGTGCCAGAGAATCTGCGCTCGCTGCCGGACGTTGCATTGCTTGCCCGCAACGATACGATCGGCAAGAATCCAAAAATGCTCACGGGTATCGCGCGGGCGGTCGCCAAGGGATATGATTATTCGATGGCCAATCCCGAAGCCGCGGTATTGATCACCTGGAAGGCCTATCCTGAAGCCAAATCGAAGAACCCCGACGCAACTGCCGCGCTCAAGGAAGGCGTGGTCGTCAATCAGGCCCGGCTCGGCATCTGGAACACGCCGAAGATCGGCGACAAGCATGGACTATTGATCGATGCCGACTGGAATCGCCTGATTCAATTTTTTGTCGATCAGAAGGTGCTGCCTGCCGCCGTTCCCGTCGATCGGGTCATCACGGGCAAGTTCATCGAGGACGTTAACGCCTACGATCGCGCCAGTATCATCTCTGATGCCAAGAAAGAGGATATCTCGAAGCTGCAATGAGGCTGATGCGATCTTCGTGCCAGATTCGACTGGCTCCGCCGGAAATCTAAGCCGCCGGGCGAGCGGTCACGTTCTCGGTCCACTTCGTGATGTGCTTGGCGACGGCGACCAGTTCGCCGCCGCGGCTCGTCGATCTCGCTGATCACGTAGCTCACCGTGATGGTGTCGCCGAAGAACACCGGCTTGAGGAAGCGCACGCCGTCATAGCCGAGCGAAACGGGCGTCGAGTCCATGCCTTTCCCACAAGGCCAGCATCCTGCTGGTCGAGCATAAGGTCGACCTTGTTCTCGATTTGGCTGACCGCGCCTACATCATGGTCAATGGACAGATGGCCTATGCCGGCGACAGCCGCGCGTTGCGCGACGACATGGAAACGCAGACGAAGGTCCTGGGCGTGGGATGAGGCAGTCCTGAGAAATCGGGCGGTCTTTCAGCATCGCTCGATTTCGACTGCCAAGCGAATAGGCGAGGATACGAGCGCTTGACGGCGCGCTCATCGGTTGCCGGTGGTCCCCGCCGGCAGCATGTTGCTTCGACCGGCAGCGATCGCCGCGAGCGGTCCTCGTTCAAACACCCAGGTTGCGGCAAACATCATGGGTCGGAACTCTTGCGCCCTGGTGTCACAGGCATAAGTGAAGGATGGCTGGCACTCCCTCATTGCGACTGCCAGCCCAGAAATATTCACAAACGCCAAGGAGGATCGCATGAAATTCCATCCGTTGCCGATCATGAAGGAGAGCGACATCATGGGCGTTCTCATCGACACGTCTGTCAAGAAAGCTGCTTAGGTCGTACGTTCCCTCATCCTGAAGAGCCGGCGCGGCTGGCGTCTCTAAGATGGGGGCACGACCCAATTTATCACGTTCTTCGAGGCGCCGCTTCAAGGCCACGTGCTCGGGACGAGGAGCAGAGAACAGATCAGGGAGACAGACATGTCAGCCAAGGAACTCAAATTCGGCGTCGATGCCCGCGACCGTATGCTGCGAGGTGTCGACATTCTGAACAACGCAGTCAAGGTGACGCTCGGCCCGAAGGGGCGCAATGTCGTGCTCGACAAGTCGTTCGGCGCTCCCCGCATCACCAAGGATGGCGTCGCCGTTGCCAAGGAGATCGAGCTCGAGGACAAGTTCGAGAATATGGGCGCGCAGATGGTGCGCGAAGTCGCCTCCAAGTCCGCTGACGCGGCCGGCGACGGCACCACGACCGCCACCGTGCTGGCGGCCGCAATCGTCAAGGAAGGCGCCAAGTCGGTGGCCGCCGGCATGAACCCGATGGACCTCAAGCGCGGCATCGACATGGCGGTGGATGCCGTGGTCGCGGACCTGCAGAAGAACTCCAAGAAGGTTACCTCGAACGAGGAAATCGCCCAGGTTGGCACCATCTCCGCCAACGGCGACGCCGAGATCGGCAAGTTCCTTGCCGACGCCATGAAGAAGGTCGGCAACGAGGGCGTGATCACGGTCGAGGAAGCCAAGTCGCTGGAGACCGAGCTCGACGTCGTCGAGGGCATGCAGTTCGACCGCGGCTACATCTCGCCCTACTTCGTCACCAACGCCGACAAGATGCGCGTCGAGATGGATGACGCCTATATCCTGATCAACGAGAAGAAGCTCTCCTCGCTGAACGAGCTGCTGCCGCTGCTCGAAGCCGTGGTGCAGACCGGCAAGCCGCTGCTGATCGTCGCCGAGGACGTCGAAGGCGAGGCGCTGGCAACGCTGGTCGTCAACCGTCTGCGTGGCGGCCTGAAGGTCGCGGCCGTCAAGGCGCCGGGCTTCGGCGATCGCCGCAAGGCCATGCTGCAGGACATCGCGATCCTGACCGGCGGCCAGGCGATCTCGGAAGACCTCGGCATCAAGCTCGAGAACGTCACGCTGCAGATGCTCGGTCGCGCCAAGAGGATCATGATCGACAAGGAGAACACCACGATCGTGAGTAGCGCCGGCAAAAAGGCTGACATCGAGGCGCGGGTGGCGCAGATCAAGGCGCAGATCGAGGAGACCACCTCGGACTACGATCGTGAGAAGCTGCAGGAGCGTCTGGCCAAGCTCGCTGGCGGCGTCGCGGTGATCCGCGTCGGCGGCGCGACCGAGGTCGAGGTCAAGGAGCGCAAGGATCGCGTTGACGACGCGATGCACGCGACCCGCGCGGCGGTCGAGGAGGGCATCCTGCCGGGTGGCGGTGTTGCCCTGCTCCGTGCCTCCGAGCAGCTCAAGGGCCTGCGCACCAAGAACGACGACCAGAAGACCGGCGTCGAGATCGTGCGCAAGGCGCTGTCGGCTCCCGCCCGCCAGATCGCGATCAATGCGGGCGAGGACGGCTCGGTGATCGTCGGCAAGATCCTTGAGAAGGATCAGTACTCGTTCGGCTTCGACGGCCAGACCGGCGAATACGGCAACCTGGTCACCAAGGGCATCATCGACCCGACCAAGGTCGTGCGTACCGCGATCCAGAATGCGGCGTCGGTGGCGGCTCTCCTGATCACCACCGAAGCCATGGTCGCCGAGCTGCCGAAGAAGCAAGCTCCGGCTGCCGGCATGCCTCCGGGCGGCGGCATGGGCGGCATGGACTTCTAAGTCGAATAGTTCAGTGCCAAAGGAGTTAGGTGGCCCGGCGTCACTGCCGGGCCATCCGGTATCATTCAGCAACCTGGACGTTGAGCGTGCTCGTCCGACCGCTGCGCCGAACGTCCGTCAGGCGTCAGCAGCGACCTTCAGAGCCTCGGTGCGGATCTCTTCCACGAGCCGTTCCTTCAGTCTGATGAATTCGGGCGTGGTCTTGATCTTGTAGGAACGCGGATGGGGCAGATCGATCGCAATCTCGGCCTTGATGCGGCCGGGGCGGGCGCTCATCACGATGACGCGGCTGCCGAGAAAGATCGCCTCTTCGATATCGTGGGTGACAAACAGCACGGTCTTCTGATCGCGTTCCCAAATCCCAAGCAGCATCTCCTGCATCAGTGCGCGGGTCTGGTTATCAAGCGCGCCGAATGGCTCATCCAGCAACAGGATCTTCGGATCGTTGGCAAGCGCACGTGCAATCGCTGTGCGCTGTTGCATCCCGCCGGAGAGCTGCTTCGGCCAATGATTTTCAAAGCCCGATAACCCGACGCGCTGGATGAATCCATCCGCGACTTTGCGGCGGTCGGCCTGAGAAATTCCGCGCTCGCGCAGGCCGAACGCGATGTTCTCCCGCACCGTGAGCCAGGGAAACAGCGTGTAGGATTGAAACACCATGCCGCGATCCGCGCCGGGTCCGGTGACCTCGCAGCCGTCGAGCATGACGCGCCCGCTGGTCGGCCGGTCGAGCCCGGCGATGATACGGAGCAGGGTGGACTTTCCGCAGCCCGATGGACCGAGGATGGTGACAAAATCATTGTCGCCGACGCTGAGATCGGTCGGCTCAAGCGCGCGCGTCGGCGCATGGCCGGCTCGCGCGGGAAAGGTACGGGAAACCTGATCGATCTTCAGCGCCGTCATGCCAATTTCCAGGGAAACAGCCATGCGTTGAAGGCCTTGAACAGAAAGTCCGAGATCAGGCCGATCAGCCCGATAACGATGATGCCGAAGATGATCTGGCCCGTGTTGAGCAAGGCCTGGCTGTCAGTGATCATGTGGCCGATCCCCGACGACGATCCGATCAGTTCGGCGACGATGACATAGGTCCATGCCCATCCCAGGACCAGCCGAAGAATTTCCGCGATCTCGGGCGCGGAGGAGGGCAGCAGCACGCGGCGAATGATGCCGCTGTCGGCCGCTCCGAGCGTGTAAGCCGCTTCGACCAGATCGCGCCTCGTGCTGCCCACGGTCACCGCGACCATCAGGATGATCTGGAAGACCGAGCCGATGAAGATCACCATGAGCTTCTGCAGCTCGCCGATCCCGGCCCACAGGATCAAAAGCGGGATGAACGCGGAGGCGGGCAGATAACGCGCGAACGAAACAAACGGTTCGAGAAAGGCTTCGATCGGCTTGTAGGCGCCCATGAGAACGCCGAGCGGCACGGCAACGAGCGCTGCCAGCACGAAGCCGCCGAGGACGCGCCAGATCGTGATACCGATATCGAACAGGAAACCATGCCTGGTGAGCAGCTCGAAGCCTTCCTGCACCATCGTCAATGGGTTGGCGAGAAATGTCCTCGAAACATAACCGCCGAAGGTCGCCCAGGCCCAAAGGGCAACGAACAGCACGAAGAATGCAAGGCCGTAGGCCGCGCGTTGCTTCGAAGTTACGGGACTTAGGGGACGCATCACGGCGGTGTTTTCCAGGCGGCGCTTACCGCTCGCCGCGCCAGTCCCGCTCCGCTACGGCGCAGCGGACTGGCGCAGGCGCAGCGGTTCTATTTGATGAAGCTTGCGTCAAAAAGATCTTCGATTCTGGGGGCAGATTTGATGATCCCGATCTCGAGCAACAGATCTGCCGCCTCCTTGTTGAAGGTCAGGAACTCGCCCGTAAAGAATTTCTGGTTCGCGGCCTTGTCCTGCCAGCGCAGATATTTCGCCGAGTTGCCGAATTGCTCGCCGGACTGTTTCACGTCGGCTCCCATGATCTCATACGCCTTCGCCTGATCCTTTGCGATCATGTCGAGGGCTTCGAAATAGCTGTCGGCCAGGGCCTGCGCAGCTTTCGGATTGTCGGTGAGGAATTTCGGCGTGCAGCCGAACGTATCCATCACCATCGGATAGTCGAGGGTGGTGGCGATGATCTTGCCCTTGTCCGGTGCCGCCCGCACCGTGGAGAGGTAAGGTTCATAGGTCATTGCCGCATCGTTCTGGCCGGACACGAACGCCTGCGCGGCCGCGGCAGGCTCCAGGTTCACCACCGTGACGTCCTTGACCGAGAGGCCGTTCTTTCGAAGCATCCAGGCGAGAGCGAAGTAGGGCGAGGTGCCGGGCGCGGACGCCGCGACTGTCTTGCCTTTCAGATCCTTGATCGAGGCAACCTCGTTACGCACGGCCATGCCGTCGGCACCAAAGCTCTTGTCGAGCTGAAAGATCTGCTTGGTTGCGACGCCGTTCGCATTCCAGGAAATCCAGGTCTCGACTGTGGTCGCCGCACATTGAATATCGCCGGAGGCGATGGCGAGATGCCGATCCTTCTGCGGGATCTTCCTTAAGGTCACGTCAAGACCGTTTTTCTTGAAGATGCCGGCCTGGCTTGCCAGCGTGAGCGGCGCAAAGCCGGTCCATCCCGAGATGCCGATACCGACCTTCACATCGTCGGCGACCGCCGGTGCGGACACCAGCATGGCAAAGATTGCGGTGAATATCTTGAAACTACGCATGATGCTCTTCCCTCCTACCGAACTATGATCGCTGTTTGCATCATCCTGCATGAATTATGCCGTGCCAGATATTTTCTTCAGCCGCCTTTGAAACGGGCTACCAGCCGGTGGGAATCGCCTGGGTAGTGCAGGCGCACGGCGGTAACCGTTCGTGCGCTGCGCCATGTGTATCGATCGATCACCAGGCACGGCGCGCCGACCGCGATGTCAAGTCCGGCCGCAGTGCGCTCGTCGGCCACCACAGCGCCGATGGTGTGCTCGGCTTCTGTCCAGGGAACATGGTGCAACAGCCATGAGCCGGGTGGCTCGGTCGTAAAGTCCGCCGCCGCGGCTTCCGGCACGGTGTCGAGATCGATCAGCCTGTCTTCGATGGCAAACGGCACGTTGTCGGCGCTGTGACGACAGGCGATAGCGATCACCTTGCCGGCCTTGCGGACGCCAAGACGCGCGCGATCGGCGGCGTTCGCGGCACGGCGCGAGCAATGGATGAGCTCATAGGCATAGCTTCGTCCAAGCCCGATGATCTCTGCGCGAATGTCCGCGATCTTGAGCACCGCCGACAGATGCTGCGGACGACGCACGAATGTGCCCGCCCGCCGCCTTCGCTCGATCAGGTCGGCTTGCGCCAGTTCCGACAGTGCCTTGTTTACGGTCATTCGTGAGCAGCGATAGCGCGCCATCAGCTCATGCTCGAAGGGAATGCGATGACCCGGAGGCCATTCCCCGGCCAGGATCCGGCGTTCGATGTCGTGTCGGATCTGCTTATAGAGCGTCAGCTTGTCCGCGGCCTGAAGTTCGTCGCGCTGGGCGGGAAGGCTCATGCCAGGAGTCTCCGAACGGCCGCGTTGAACTGCTCGCGCGCTCGCGGGCGCAGCCGGTGACGTCCGCCCTCAACGACTTTATTTCCGCCTGCCCAGACACAATCAATGGCCCCTCCGCCCGATGCAAAAATCCAGCCGTCAAGGATGGCATCGCCGCGGCGTCCGGCCAGAGATGGATGCGTGATGTCGAGGGTCACGATATCAGCGCGCGCGCCTTGCTCCATCCCTGCGCAGCTCTGCGCCAGCGCCTGTGCACCGCCCGCGAGCGCGTTGTCGAACAGCGCACGGCCGGTCGAACTGCCGGGGCCGCCCGACAGCACATTGCGTTCGCGGTGCTTGAGGCGCTGACCATATTCGAGCTGGCGTAGTTCATCGGCAACGCCAACCAGGACATTGGAGTCGGTGCCGACGCCAAATCGGCCCCCGGCATCGACAAATTCGCGCGCCGGGAAAATGCCGTCGCCGAGGCTCGCTTCGGTCACCGGGCAGAGGCCGGCGACGGCGCCGCTGCGCGCAAGCGAGGCAACTTCCGTCGGCGTTGTGTGGGTCGCATGGATCAGGCACCAGCGCTGATCGACGGGCGCATGGTCAAGCAGCCACTCGAGTGGCCGCTGGCCCGACCAGGCAACACAATCCTCGACCTCCCTGACTTGCTCGGCGGCATGGATATGGATCGGCGCGCTCTGGGCGATCGGCACGATTGCAGATAATTCGGTTGGGGTCACGGCGCGCAGGCTGTGCGGGGCAATCCCGACATTGGCTCCGGGTAAAGTGCCGACCGCCTTGCGCGTGGCGTCAACCAGTGCGGCGAACTGGTCGATCGAACAGACGAAACGGCGCTGGCCTGCATGCGGCGGCGCGCCGCCAAAGGCGCTGTGCGCGTAGAAACTCGGCAGCAGCGTGAGGCCGATGCTTGTGCTCTCGGCAGCCTGTGCAATCCGTGTCGCCATCTCGGCGAGGCTGGCATAGGGCGTGCCGTCACGATCATGATGAAGATAGTGGAACTCGCCGACCCGCGTATAGCCCTGCTCGAGCATCTCAACATAAAGCAGGGTCGCGACGCCTTCGACGTCTTCCGGCATCATCTCCAGCGCGAAACGGTACATCGTCTCGCGCCATGTCCAGAACGTATCCGCCGTGTTGCCGCGCGTTTCGGCAAGGCCCGCCATGCCGCGCTGGAACGCGTGACTGTGCAGGCTCGCTAGCCCCGGAATTGCCAATTGATGTCGCTCATCACGCACTTCCGGCGCTACGCCGACCGTGACCTTAGCGATGATCCCATCCGTGACGATCACCTGCACATCGTCGGCCCACCCCGACGGCAGCAGCGCGGATCTAAAATGCAGATGCGTCATGTTTCCTGCCGGCTGGACAGAGCGCTGATACGATTATATGTCTAGACATATATGTCAAGCTTCCGGCACCGGGGGAAGACACATGGCCGAACGTTTCGATCGTATCTGGCACAATGCCCGGCTCGCCACGATGCGTGAGGATCTGCCCGAGCTCGGCACCATCGAGCACGGGCTGATTGCGGCTCGCGATGGCCGGATCGCTTATGCGGGCGCACAGTCTGATTTTCCGCATGATGCCGACGCGACCGAGCGGATCGACTGTGCGGGCCGATGGATCACGCCCGGACTGGTCGATTGTCACACCCACCTCGTTTTCGGCGGCAACCGCGCACACGAATTCGAACTGCGGCTTAAGGGCGCAAGCTATGAAGAGATCGCGCGTGCCGGCGGCGGCATCGTCTCCACCGTTGCGGCGACCCGGACTGCGAGCGAGGCCGAGCTTGTCGCCGGTGCGCTGCCGAGACTCGACGCGCTGATCCGTGAGGGTGTCACGACGATCGAAATCAAGTCCGGCTACGGCCTGAACACGGAAACCGAAATGCGACAGCTTTCGGCCGCGCGCGCCCTCGGTCGTGTCCGATCGATCGCTATCAGGACATCTTTTCTTGGCGCACATGCTCTGCCGCCGGAAGCTTCCGGCGACAAGGATAGTTACATCGATCTCGTTTGCCGCGAGATGCTGCCAGCAGTGGCTCAGGCTGGACTCGCAGATGCCGTGGATGCTTTCATGGAAGGCATCGCGTTCTCGCATGATCAAACGGCGCGCGTGTTCGAGGCGGCGAAGGCTCTGGGTTTGCCGGTCAAGCTTCACGCCGACCAGCTATCGAATCTCGGCGGCGCATCGCTTGCCGCGGCATATTCAGCTCTGTCCGCCGATCATCTGGAGCATACCGATGAAGCCGGTGTTCGGGCGATGGCGGCGGCGGGTACGGTCGCGGTCCTGTTGCCTGGCGCCTTCTATTTCATTCGCGAGACGACGAAGCCGCCGGTCGAGCTGTTCCGTGCCCACGGAGTCAAAATGGCGCTCGCGACCGACTGCAATCCCGGCAGCTCGCCGCTGACGTCGCTGCTGCTCACGATGAACATGGGTGCGACGTTGTTCCGATTGACCGTCGCCGAATGTCTTGCCGGCGTGACGCGGGAGGGAGCGCGCGCGCTGGGTCTCTTAAGTGATGCCGGCACGCTCGATGCCGGCAAATGGTGTGATCTCGCAATCTGGGACATCGAGCGGCCTGCCGAACTCGTCTACCGGATCGGATTCAATCCCCTGCATGGCCGGGTGTGGAGGGGGCAATGAGCGATCCGGCGGCGCCGATCGTCGTCACGCCGGGAAGGGTCACGCTGGACGATTGCGCACAGGTGCTCGCAGGTGCCGCAGTCGTGCTCGAACCATCGTTCTGGGCGCGGGTCGAAGCAGCGTCTCATATCGTTGCGCAGGCTGCCCGTGCCGACGTGCCGGCGTACGGCATCAACACCGGCTTCGGAAAACTGGCGTCGACGCGCATTGCCGCCGATCAGACGGCGCTGCTTCAGCGCAATCTCATCGTTTCGCATTGCTGTGGGGTAGGGCGGGCCACGCCTGAACCCATTGTTCGGCTGATGATGACGCTGAAGATCGTCTCGCTCGGGCGAGGCGCTTCTGGCGTACGCCGTGAGCTCATTGAGCAATTGCAGATGATGCTCGCGCGAGGCGTTTGTCCGCTGGTGCCGCAGCAGGGTTCGGTCGGCGCATCCGGCGATCTGGCGCCGCTTGCGCATATGACGGCCGTCATGATCGGGGAGGGGCAGGCAATTGTTGGCGGACAGGTCGTCTCGGGCCGCGACGCGCTCGCGGCTGCGGGCCTTGCCCCACTGACGCTAGGACCGAAGGAGGGGCTCGCCCTTATCAATGGCACTCAGTTCTCGACGGCTTACGCTATCTCCGGTGTGCTGCGCGCCCATCGGTTGGCCTGCGCGGCTCTGGTGACAGGGGCACTTTCAGTCGATGCCGCCATGGCGTCGACCGCTCCGTTCCGTCCGGAAATCCAGCAACTGCGCGGACATGCCGGGCAGATCGATGCGGCTGCTGCCCTGACGGCGCTGCTCGCCGGCAGCGACATACGCCAGTCGCACCTCGAGGGCGATGAGCGCGTGCAGGATCCCTATTGTTTGCGCTGCCAGCCGCAGGTTGCCGGCGCTGCGCTTGATCTGCTCACGCAGGCGGCCCGCACGCTGACGATCGAGGCCAATGCGGTCACCGACAATCCGCTGGTATTGGTCGAGACCGGCGAGATCGTCTCGGGCGGCAACTTCCACGCCGAACCGATCGCCTTTGCCGCCGACCAGATTGCGCTTGCGCTGTCGGAAGTTGGCGCGATCAGCGAACGGCGCATCGCGACGCTGGTCGATCCCGCGTTGAACTTCGGTTTGCCGCCGTTTCTCACACCAGAGCCCGGCATCAACTCCGGATTCATGATCGCCGAAGTGACGGCGGCGGCGCTCTATGCCGAGAACAAGCAGCGCGCGTTGCCTTGCTCGATCGATTCAACCCCCACCAGCGCCAATCAGGAAGATCACGTCTCGATGGCCGCGCACGCTGCGCGCCGGCTGTCCGACATGGCGGACAATCTGGCGACGATCCTGGGCATCGAGCTCCTGGTCGCAGCGCAAGGCATCACACTTCGCGCGCCGCATTTGACCAGCGCCCCACTCGCTGCGGTCATCGCCGAATTGCGCGTGCATGTGCCGGCGTTGGGCGAGGATCGTTACATGGCTGGCGACCTTGCGAAGGCAACCGCGCTGGTCGAAGCCGGTGCATTGCCGGCCGCTGCGCTCTCGGCGCTCCCCGACAACCCGTTTCCGATCCTTGTTTCGAATCCTGCCGATAAGGGCCATCTGTGATGAATCGCCGACTGGATAACGACCGTACGATCCGCGCACCTCGGGGCGGCGAGATCAGCGCCAAGAGCTGGTTGACGGAAGCTCCGCTCCGCATGCTCATGAACAATCTCGATCCGGAGGTCGCCGAACGTCCAAGCGAGCTCGTCGTCTACGGTGGAATCGGTCGCGCTGCGCGCGACTGGGATAGCTTCGATCGGATCGTCGCGTCGCTGCGCAAGCTGGAAGCTGACCAGACGTTGCTGGTCCAGTCGGGCAAGCCGGTCGGAATCTTCCGCACCCATCCGGATGCGCCGCGCGTTCTGATCGCGAACTCGAACCTGGTGCCGCATTGGGCGACGCTCGATCACTTCAACGCGCTCGACCGGCAAGGCCTCATGATGTTCGGTCAAATGACCGCCGGCTCCTGGATCTATATCGGCAGCCAGGGCATCGTGCAGGGAACCTATGAGACGTTTGTCGAGGTCGGGCGGCGGCACTATGGCGGCAGTCTTGCAGGCAGGTGGATCCTCACGGCGGGTCTCGGTGGCATGGGCGGCGCGCAGCCGCTCGCCGCGACCATGGCGGGCGCGTCGCTGCTTGCGATCGAATGCCAGCCGAGCCGCATCGAGATGCGGCTGCGCACAGGCTACCTCGATCGGCAGGCGAGCACGCTTGATGAGGCGCTTTCGATCGTGGCGGAGAGCGCGCAGAGCCACACACCGGTCTCGGTCGGCCTGCTCGGCAATGCGGCCGAGATTTTTCCGGAGCTGGTGCGGCGTGGTGTGAGGCCCGACATCGTCACCGACCAGACCAGCGCGCATGATCCCATCAATGGCTACCTGCCGAAGGGATGGTCGCTTGCCGAGTGGGAGACCAGACGCGCCAGCGATCCGAAGGCGGTCGAAGCCGCGGCAAAGACGTCGATGGTCGATCACGTCCAGGCCATGCTGGATTTCCACGCCCAAGGCATTCCCACGCTCGACTATGGCAACAACATTCGCCAGATGGCGAAGGATATGGGACTTGAGAACGCGTTCGATTTTCCCGGCTTCGTGCCGGCCTATATCCGTCCGCTGTTTTGCCGGGGCGTTGGGCCGTTTCGGTGGGCGGCGCTGTCAGGAGATCCGGATGACATCTTCAGGACCGACGCCAAGGTCAAGGAGCTGATGCCCGACGACAAGCACCTGCACAACTGGCTCGACATGGCGAAAGCCCGGATCAAGTTTCAGGGGCTGCCGGCGCGGATTTGCTGGGTCGGCCTCGGTGATCGCCACCGGCTGGGTCTCGCCTTCAACGAGATGGTGGCGCGCGGCGAACTGAGGGCGCCGATCGTGATCGGCCGCGACCATCTCGACAGCGGCTCGGTGGCAAGCCCGAACCGCGAAACCGAGGCGATGCGCGACGGCTCTGATGCCGTATCGGATTGGCCTCTGCTCAATGCGCTCCTGAATTGTGCCAGCGGCGCGACGTGGGTTTCGCTGCATCACGGCGGCGGCGTCGGCATCGGCTATTCGCAACACGCCGGAATGGTCATTGTTGCAGACGGAACTCCTGAGGCTGCCCGCCGCATTGAACGGGTGCTCTGGAACGATCCGGCGAGCGGTGTCATGCGGCACGCCGACGCGGGCTATGAAAGCGCGATTGCATCTGCCCGCTCGAACGGCCTCGATCTGCCCAGCTTGGCGCCATAGGGCGCGCCCGGCGCTGACCACAACGATCAGCGCAAATCCAGTTCACGTAACTCGCAAATCCGACTGCCTGCACCGTAGGCGAACCGCCCGCGATGAGGCAGATGCGCGTCCGTGTCCTGCGCACGCCGAGAGGGGCTGCCACAAGATCGGTCAAAAACCACACGGCGATCATCAAAAACTAAGCATTTACGGCCTTGGCACGCCTCCTGCATGACCGTTGTGACCGTTTGTTGGTTCATGTGGAAAAGGGGAATGTCGATGCATCCGAAATTTGACCGCCGCCACTTTCTGAAGGGGGCGGCAGGAGCCGCGGCCGCCGCTGGCTACATGCAGATCGATCCGGACTTTTTCATCTCGCGGGCTCACGCGCAGGCCGGCAAGACCATGACCTTCCTGTCGGCCGAGAACATCACGGGCAACTGGGATCCGACCGCTCACACGACACTGTCGCAGAAGAACATCGAAGGCTTCGTGATGGGCTTCCTCACCCGCACGCCGATGAAGCTCGATAATCCGAGCGAAGTCGTCTACGAGCTCGCCACCGACATCAAGCTGCTCGATCCCAACCGCCTGCAGATCAAGCTGCGCCAGGGCGTCGTCTTCCATGATGGCAAGCCGTTCAAGGCGGAGGACGTGAAGGCCACTTTCGAATATGGGTCGAAGCCGGATCGCCCGGCACAATGGTATCCGGGCCCGACCGAGACGCTGAAGATCGAGACGCCGGATGACTACACGGTGATCGTCGATACGTCGAAAGGCGGTTATCCGGCGCACCTTTTCATGTTCCTCGCCGCGTTCCTGCCGATCATGTCGGCAAAGGATATTGCGCAAGGACCCGGGGGCGTGCTCTCGCAGCGGCTGAACGGCACAGGTCCGTTCAAATTCGTCGAGCAGCGCGGCAACGACACGGTGATGAAGGCGTTCGACGGCTACTTCAAGGGCAAGCCGGCCATTGCCGGGATCAATTTCACCTTCACCGGCGACTCCACGACGCGCATGCTCTCCCTCATGAACGGCCAGGCTTCGATCGTCGAACGGCTCGAGCCGGAGCAGGTGGATACGGTCAAGGGCAATCCCAACATCCGCATCAACCAGGTTGTTTCGGTCGAGAACAAGTATTTGTGGTTCCGCTGTTCGAAGCCGCCGTTCAACGATCCCCGCATCCGCCTTGCGGCGTGCCACGCGATCAACCGCGATCTCATCCTCGAAGTGCTGGGCTCCGCGGGCCATGCGTCGTCCAACTTCGTGTCGCCGGTCAAGTTCGGCTACATCGATCTTGCGAATTATCCGAAGTTCGACCCGAAGAAATGTCAGGCGCTGCTGGCGGAGGCTGGTTTCCCGAACGGCAAGGGCTTGCCGCCGCTCGAATACATCACGTCGGTGGGCTTCTACCCGAAGACCAAGGAATATGGCGAGATCATCACCGCGATGCTCAACGAGCAAGGTTTCAATGTCAGCCTGACCGTGCTCGAGCCGGCCGCGTGGAATGAACGCCTGTACCATCGTCCCGGCGGTGGACCCGGCCATATGGTGGACTGCGGATGGTCGACCGGCTCGCCTGAGCCCGATCTGATTCTCCGCACGCATTTCCATTCCTCCTCGCATCGCATTTGCGGCATCGAGGATCCGGCGATCGATGCAAGTCTGGACAAGGAGCGTAGCGCCCCGACGCTCGAGGAACGGAAGAAGATCCTCCAGACCGAGACGATGCCGCTTATCGCCTCGAAGATGCCGGCGCTCTCGCTCTTCACCTCCGTGATGATTCACGCGATGCAGAAGGATTTCGAGGGCCTCTATATCTATCCGGATGGATCGATGGACGCCTCCAAGCCCGTTGCCTGACCATGAACGGCCACCGCGCGCCGCAGATGGTGCGCGGTCCGGCATGTCCTCCGCGGAGCTGAAGAATGCTGGTCCTCAATTTCCTGATGCGGCGCTTATTCCAGGGCGCCATCATCATATTCCTCGTCTCGTTGCTGATCTTCACGCTGCTGAGGATCGTGCCGGGCGACCCCGTGCGGCTGATGGCTGGTGGAATGGCTCCCGAGGCCCTGATCGAGAAGATCGCGACCGACATGGGCCTGCGCGACCCCATCATCGTTCAATTCGGGCGCTACATGAGCAGTGTCGTTCGAGGCGACCTCGGGCAGTCCTTCGTTCGCCCTGCCAACGGCGCGGCGACGGGCGGCGCGAATTTCAATGACACGACACGCGGCGAGCGGGCCAAGGTTCTAAGCCTGATCGTTGAAGCTTTGCCCATGACGCTGCAGCTTGCTGCAGTGACATTGGTGATTGCCCTCGTCTTCTCCGGGATCATCGGGATTGCGGGGGGCCTCGCGATCGGGCGGTGGCCGGACAAGTTGGCGTTCTACACCTCGTCGGTCTTCATATCGTTGCCGAACTTCTGGCTCGGAATCGTTCTCGCGCTGCTGTTTTCGGTCAAGCTCGGCTGGCTGCCGGCGATCGGCTATCAGGGCTTTGCCTATACGATTCTGCCGGCCATCGTACTTGCGGTCGAGCTGTCACCTGTCCTGATCCGGACGCTCGTCAGTTCCGTCTCTGCGCAGATGATGGAGCCCTACGTGGCAGTGGGGCATGTCCGCGGCCTCGGTCGCAGCCGCATCATTGCAAACCATGCCCTTCGCAACGCCTCGGTGCCGCTGCTCAATCTGCTCGGGGTGCAGTTTTCAAGCCTGCTCGGCGGGGTGATCATCGTCGAGTACATCTTCGACTATCCGGGGCTTGGTCTGCTCACCATCAACGCGGTGCTGCAGCGTGACTTCCCGTTGATTCAAGGGATCGCCATCGTGACCAGTGCCATCTTCGTGCTGATCAACATCATTGTGGATCTGATTGCCACGACCATGGATCCAAGGCTCGAATACTGAGGCGCGAATATAGATGTCCATCGCCACTGTTACCGCCGAGCCAATGGCGCAGAAGCCGGCCCAACGCTCCATCGTCCGACGCATCTTCGACAAGGCGGCATCCACGCCGGGGTTTCGCGTCGGCCTCGCGCTGTTCATCCTCCTTGCTTTGGCGACTGCATTCTACCCTGAACTGAGCGGCATCGATCCGACCAAAATGGACGTCAAGGCCCGCCTTTTGCCGCCGCTGTTTCTGGGAGGAAACTGGAGCTGGTCGCACCCGCTCGGCACCGACCAGATCGGCCGGGACATGCTCGTGCGCTCGCTCGTCGGGTTACGTTATTCGTTCCTGATCGGCGTAGCCTCCGTCATCGTCATGCTCGCGATCGGATGCGCGCTTGGCACGATTTCGGGCTACTTCGGTGGACGAACCGATGCCATCGTGATGCGGCTGACCGATGCGCAGCTCTCGATCCCGATGATCATCCTCGCCATCTCGGTGCTTGGCGTCTCGCGGCCGACGATCCCCGCGATCGTCCTGGTGCTTGGGCTTTCGAACTGGCCGGTCTATGCCCGCATCATGCGCAGCATCGTGATGACCGAGCGGCAGCGCGAATATGTCCGCGCAGCAAAGATCGGCGGCTCGACCGATTTTCGGATCATCCTCACCTTGCTGTTGCCGTTGCTGCTGCCGCCGGTGCTGTTCACCTCGGTGCTCGACGTGGCGCGCATGATGATCTTCGAATCCACGCTCGGCTTCCTCGGGCTCGGCGTGCAGCCGCCGACGCCGACATTCGGCAATATTATCGCGGACGGACGGAAATATCTCCTGAACGCATGGTGGATCGCCACCATGCCGGGTCTCTTCCTCGGCCTGACCCTCACCAGCATCAACCTGATCGGCGCTTCCCTTGAACGCGCCCGCAATGCAATTCATGGGGGCTCCGAAGCATGACGCAGCCACTTCTCGCCCTCAAGAACCTGACGGTCGCCGCGGGCAGCGGCGGCACGGCCAAGCTCATTCTCGATGACGTGTCCCTGAGCCTCGCTCCGCGCGAGATCGTCGGCGTGGTCGGCGCCAGTGGCTCCGGCAAGACCGTGCTGTCCAAGGCTGTGGTCAACTGGCTCGAGCCGCCGCTGACGAAGCGATCCGGCGAGGTGCTGTTCGAGGGACGCGACATCTATGCCATGCGTGGCGCGGAGATGCGCCTGTTGCGCCAGCGGATATCCTATGTCGGCGCCAACCCGATGGGCGCGCTCGATCCGACGCTGCCGGTCGGTGCGCAGATCGTCGAGAAGATGCGGGCTGTTGTGCCCGCCACATCGCGCCGCGACGCCGAACGTCGCGTGATCGAGCTCCTCGATGCCGTCCGCATCCCATCCGCGCGAAGCCGTTTTCACGACTATCCGTCCCAATTCTCGGGCGGCATGATGCAGCGCGCGCTGATCGTCGATGCATTGATAACCAATCCCGCGCTCCTGGTCGCCGACAATGTCACTCAGCCGCTCGACGTGACGGTTGCCGCGCAGGTGATCCGGCTGATGAAGGAGTTGACGCAAACCTTCAACACCGCGGTCCTGTTTGTCTCATCGTCCCTGCCGGTGGCGCGCGAGGCCTGCTCGCGGATCCTGGTGATGGAGCAAGGTCGCGTCGTCGAAGAACAGTCGACCGAAGACCTGATCAACAGGCCCGTGTATCCATATACGCGCGAACTCGTGCGCCAGACCCCGAAGATATGGGTCGAGACTCCGGCAACTCCCGCCCTCGACGACAAGCGGGAGGTGGTTATCAGTCTTCGCGATGCCTCGCAGACCTACAAGGTCAAGAAGAAGACGGGCTTTGGCGGGGTCAATCTGGTTCGCGCAGTTCGCAATGTCACCTTCGATGTGCGCCGCGGCGACAGCTTTGCCATCGTCGGCGAATCCGGCTGCGGAAAGTCCACCCTGATGCGGCTTCTGTCCAGGCTCGAACTGCCGAGTTCGGGACAGATCCTCTGCGCTGACAAGGACATCGCAACGCTCAAGGGCAAAACGCTGCTCGAATTCCGCAGCAAGCTGCAGATGGTGTTGCAGGATCCGTTCGGCTCGCTGCCGCCCCGCACCGCGATCGGGAAGATGCTGGAGGATCCGCTGCGGACGCATGGCTGGCGCGACAGGGGCAGGATTCGCGAGCGGGTCCTGAAGGTGATGGGGGAAGTGGGGCTGCCGGCCGAACTTTACGAGGAGCTTCCGCTCGGATTGAGCGCGGGACAGCGCCAACGCGTCAATGTCGCCCGTGCGCTGGTGCTCGAGCCGGAAATTCTCATCATGGACGAGACGCTGTCGGCACTCGATCAAACCGAGCAGTTCAAGCTGCTCGATCTGTTCCAGAAGCTGCAGAAGGAATACGACCTGACCTACATCTTCATCTCGCATGACCTTGCGATGGTGAGGAAGGCCTGCAATCGCGTGGCGGTGATGTATCTCGGCGAGGTCTTCGAGCTCGCCGACAATGAGCGTCTTTTCTTCGACCCGGGGCACCCGTACACCAAGGCCCTTCTGAGCGCCATGCCGACGCTCGAGCGGCGCCGTTATCAGCCGGAGGAGTGCCTCTTGGAGGGCGAGCCGCCAAGCCCCCTCGACGTTCCCGCAGGCTGCAGCTTCCGCTCGCGCTGCCCGCAGGCCATCGACAAATGCAGCCGCCTTCATCCGAGCCTGACGGTGCGGGAGCGGCAGGACTTCGCTGCCTGTCATCTGGTGACGCCGTCGGCTGAGGCTTCCGGCTCTGTCGAAGGGATGCGTGCCAGCGCGTGATGGGGCGGGTCGTGAACAGGAATTCGTATCGCGAAGCGGCCGGCAGTGCCGTGACAATCGAGGAACGTCCATGAGCTTCACGGAGCATCGCCTTGAATTGATCCGCGATCTGCTGCGGCAGCAGCAGCGGGTTCAAGTCAAGGACCTGGTCGACCACCTCAAGGTCAGTCACGAGTCGATCCGGCGTGATCTCCGGGAACTCGAGACGCAGGGCTTTGCCCGCCGTGTCTATGGCGGCGCGGTGATCGATCGGCAGGAGAGCGATCAGCCGTTTGCCGAGCGCCTGCGCGTCGGTGCCCGGGAGAAGGCGCGGATCGGCGAAGCCGCCGCGGCGCTGGTCAAGGATGGCATGAAGATCTTCGTTGACGAGGGGACGACGGCGCTTGCCTGCGTGAAGCACCTTGAGGCCCGCAAGGACCTCACGATCGTGAGCAACTCGCTCGCGGTCGCGGCGCACTTCTACTATCTGTCCACGCCCAGCGTGCGCGTGCTCGGCGGACGGTTGCGCCCTGACTATCAGGCAACCTTCGGGCCGGAGACCGTGGCGGCGATGAAGGAGCACTTCTTCGATCTGGCCATCATCGCCATCAGCGCCGTCCATGCCGAACGCGGCTTCATGGATTATGGCGAGGACGAGGCGATCACGCGCCGCGTGGCGCGCGCACAGGCCAAGCGGTCGGTGATCGTCGCCGACAGCTCCAAATTCGGCCGGCTCGGTTCGATCCATACGTTCGGGCTCTGCGACGTACATGCTGTCATCACAGGGGGCCTCCTGACCAGGGACTTCTCCGACCAATTCCTCAAATCCAACGTGGAAATCATCTATGCCTGAGGTTGCCTTGAAGCGCGCTCCGATCGATCCGTCACGTCTTCAGGCGATGATGGAGGAATTGTCGACGTTCGGTGGCGGGCCGGATGGATCGATGACCCGGCTCACCCTCTCGAAGGAGGATGGCGCAGCACGCGATTGGCTTGGCCGCTGGTTCGCCGACAACGGCTTCACCCAGGCGGTCGATGCCATCGGCAATCAGTTCGGCAGCCTGCCGCTTGCCGGCTCCAATGCGCCGGTCGTCATGGTCGGCTCGCATATCGACAGCCAGCCCAATGGCGGTCGCTTCGACGGGGCGCTCGGCGTCGTCTCGGCCTGCGAGGCTGTGCTTGCCGTCTCGGAGCGTCTGAAGGCGGAGAACAAGCTGTCGGCCTGCAATTTCCAGGTGGTGAACTGGACCAACGAGGAGGGCGCGCGCTTCCAGCCGAGCCTGCTCGGCAGCAGCGTGTTCGCCGGAGCGGCCGAACTCGAATGGGCGCTCGATCGGGCGGATGGCGATGGAGTCACCGTTCGCCAGTCCCTCGAACAGATCGGTTATGCGGGCAGCGACAAGGTAGCGGTTCCTGACGCCCTTATTGAACTTCATATCGAAGGCGACAAGGTGCTGTTCGAGGCGAATGAAAAATTCGGCATCTTCACGCGCTTCTGGGGAGCGACCAAATACCGGGTCGCCTTCCTCGGCCGACAGGCGCATACGGGGCCGACGCCGATGGCCAAACGCAAGGACGCCCTGCTCGGCGCAGCCTATCTCATTGCGGACCTGAAGGAGATCGCCGGCGAGCACGGCCTCGACCTGCACACATCGGTCGGCAGATTGGAGGTCTTTCCGAACTCGCCAAACACCGTTCCATCTGAAGCCGTTCTCTTCATCGAGTTGCGTTCCGGCTCGCCGGAAGTCCTCGCTGAAGCGGAACGGAAGATGAAGATCAGGATGGAGGCGGCGGCCGAGAAGGCCGGCGTGACATACGAAGTCAGGGCGATCGATCGACGCAAGGCGGGCGGTTTTGCTCCGGGGCTGATTTCGCTCGCCGAACGAACCGCCGCTGGTTACGGCGAGACGGCGCGCCATCTGGATACGATCGGTGGTCATGATGCGGTGGCAACGTCCAGCGTCTGCCCCTCGATCGTCCTGGCGGTGCGTTCGCGCGACGGCGTGATCCATCATCCGACCGAGTTCACTAGCACCGAGGATCAGGTTTTCGGGACGCAGGTTCTCGCGGACATGCTCTATGCGATCGCGAGCGATGGGCTGCAGGCGGCTAGTCTGAAAGGGCCGGCTGCATGAAGACGCTCGGGAAGCCGCAGACGGCCCTGGAGGCGCGCGCCGAGCGAGCCATCCAGAGCCTGCCTTTCGTCGATGCCGCGCGCGCGACCTACGCGGCATCTGCGCCTCCTGTCGCATCGCCATCCTATCATGCGGTCGAGTCGACCTCGTTCGACGTCGCGCCGGATGAGGAGGTGGCGACTTTCTTCCTTCGGCTCGGGGCTGATGAGGTCGCCGAGCTTGTCGACGACGATGTGGCGTTCGCAGCGGCGCATCGTCTTCATGGTCTTGGCCTGTCGCCGGAGCCCATTGCGCGGGTCCCCGGCGAAAGGGCCGTGCTGTTCACCCGGCTCGGCGAGGGCTGGCGAGCCGCGAAGATCGACGACCTGATGCAGGAGAGCGTGGCCGCCCGCCTCATCCAGATGCAGAAGGTGATCGCCGCAGGCGAGCCGTTCGGGCGCCCATGGTCTGTCTTCGATGGCATCGATCAGCTTTGGCCGTTGGTATCGGAGGCGGGCACCATGCTCCCCGACGATGTGGAATGGATGCTGGCATGGATGACCGCGATGCGTGAGGCGATTGCTGCCGCGGGTGTCGAGCTGAAACCGGCGCATGGAGACCCTCATTCGTCGAATGTCATGCTTGGTCCGAATGAGGCGATGATGCTGGTCGACTTCGACATGGCCGGCGACGTCGACCCCTATTACCAGCTCGGCGTGCAGATGAACGAGCTCTACCAGTTCGAAAGCCAGATGAAGCCGCTTCTGGAGATGCACGACGGCCGCTTCAGTGAGAAGGCGTTCAGCCGATGCAGGCTCTATGCCGCCGCCGACGACTTCTACTGGGCGCTTCGCAGCCTGCTGCAGAATGCACGATCGCCGGTTCTAGGCCTGGAATTCCTGAAATATGCGGGATGGCGCTTCCTGCGCTGCCGGATGCTGCTTGGTCATCCGGGCTTCGAGGAACGGGTCCGATCACTCTAGAGCGTTTTCGAGCGAAGTGGATACCGGTTCGCGTGAAGAAAACGCGTCAAACAAGAATCTAGAGCTTCGGTTCTGATTCAATCAGAACCGAAAATGCTCTAGAGAAGAAGCGAGGCATGGTTATGCTTGAAATCGGTGCGGCCAGGTCGGATGCCGAGCGGACGCTCGAGGCGGCCATCGTTGAGGTGGAGGCCTGGAAGGGTTGCCGCCTGTCCTATCGGCCAGTGTCAGGTGGCATCAGCAACACCAATTTCCTCGTGAGAGTCGACGGCGACGCTGTCGGATACTTTGTGAAGATCCCCGGGCGCGGCACCGAGATGTTCATCGATCGCCGCGCGGCGCGGGCGGCCAGCAAACAAGCCGAAGCAATGGATGTCGGGCCAAGGACGTTCGACTTTCTCGATCATCTCGACATCGAGGTTTCCGAATTCCTCGCTGATCGGCGGGCGTCGACCCATCGCGATTTCGTCGATCCGGCTTTTCGCGCCACCGTCGTGAAGATATATCGCCGCCTGCATGAGGCGCCACCGCTGCCGCTGACCAAGACCGTGTTCGACATGATCGAGGAGCATTATGACCAGGTGAAACAGCTCGGCGGCTATTGGCCCGAGGATCATGCCTGGCTCTACCGTCAGTACCAGCAGGCCCGCGCGGCTCTCGAGGCTTCCGGGCTCGATCTCGTGCCTTGCTTCAACGATCCGATGCCCGGGAACTTCCTGGTCGGAGAGGACAAGTCGGTCAAGCTGATCGATTTCGAATATGCATCCAACAATGAACGGCTCTATGACCTCGCAATCTGGAGCAGCGAGCACTTCTTCCCGGAGGATGTCGAACAGGAAATCATCGAGGAATATTTCGGCCGCTATGACAAGCGATGGCACGCCCGCTTCATCGTCCACAAGGCGCTCGCCGACATCAAGTGGAGCACCTGGGCGATGGTGCAAAACCGGATCTCAACGCTGGATTTCGACTTCTACAAATACGGCATATGGAAGCATATGCGGGCGCGCTCCATCATCTACGACCCGCGCTGGCCGTCATTCCTGAAGGCGCTGTGATGGTCAAGCTTGCCGTCGCGGCAGACGATGCGGATGTCTATCTTTCCTTCGCCGCCGAACTCGCGGACACGGTCAGGCCGATCGTGCTGTCCTATTTCCGAACGCCGCTGGATGTCATCTCCAAACCCGATGCGAGTCCGGTAACGATCGCCGATCGAACTGTCGAGCTACACCTCAGGGAGCGGATCGAGGCGCGTTATCCCGACCACGGCATCATCGGGGAGGAGATTGGGGTCAGGCGCGGCAACGCCTTCACCTGGATCATCGACCCGATCGATGGCACCAAGAGCTTCATCACCGGCTTTCCGCTGTTCGGCACTCTGATCTCGCTGACCTATGAGGAGCGGCCTTTCTGTGGTTTGATCGACGTCCCTGCTACCGGCGAGCGGTGGATGGCCAAGCCCGGCCTGTCACTGTTCGGCGGCAGATTGATCCAGACGAGCGCCTGCGAAACCCTCGCCGATGCCCGTTTCTATACGACGTCGCCCGATATGTTCGCAGACGAGGATGCCGAGGTGTTCGAGCGGCTTTCGAGATCCGCCAGCTTGCGGCGCTTCGGAGGAGATTGCTACATGTATGGTCTCCTCGCGTCGGGGCATTGTGACATCGTTCTGGAAACGGGACTGCAGCCATATGACTACATGGCCCTGGTTCCGATCGTGGAGGGAGCAGGGGGATGCATCACTGACTGGAAGGGAAGTCCACTTTCAATTCATTCCGAGGGCCGCGTGTTGGCGGCCGCCACGCCGAAACTTCACGCGGAAGCGCTGGCCCTCATCAACCGATAGCAAGCGGTCATGCCCTACAAGACGACGATCGAGCACACGGTCTTCAGTTTCACCGACCTTCGGGATCTGCTGGCCAAGGCGACGCCCGAGCGATCGGGCGATCAGCTTGCCGGCATCGCCGCGGACGGACCGGTCGAGCGGCTTGCCGCACAGATGGCGCTCGCCGACGTTCCGCTCAAAACGTTCCTTGCCGAGGAATTGATCCCAGCCGACAGCGACGAAGTCTCGCGCCTGATTGTCGATCGCCATGACCCGGCGGCTTTCGGGATCATCTCGTCGCTGACAGTCGGTGAATTCCGTGAATGGCTGCTCAGGCCGGAAACAGGCCAGCAGCAACTTGAGGCGGTGACGTGCGGCCTGACGCCCGAGATGGTGGCCGCGGTTTCGAAAATCATGCGGTTGCAGGATTTGATCTCCGTGGCGTCCAAGCGGGAGGTCGTGACCCGCTTCCGCTCGACGATCGGACTGAAGGGACGGCTTTCGACACGCAATCAGCCAAACCATCCGACCGATGATTCCTACGGCATCGCCGCTTCCGCGATCGATGGGCTTCTGATGGGATCAGGTGACGCGGTGATCGGGGTAAATCCGGTGACCGACACCGTGGATGATTATGTGCGCATCGTCGCGCTCCTGGACGAACTGCGCGTGCGACTTTCAATTCCGACGCAAACTTGCTGCCTGGGTCACGTGACGACGGCCATCAAGGCGATCGCGGCGAAGGCGCCCGTCGATCTCGTATTTCAGTCGATCGCCGGATCGCAGAAGGCCAATGACGGCTTCGGCGTCAACCTGGCGCTGCTGAAGGAGGCCCATGAGGCTGTACGCAGCCTCGGGCGCGGTCCGATTGATGCGAATTTGATGTATTTCGAGACCGGGCAGGGCGCGGCGCTTTCGGCCGACGCGAACTTCGGCGTTGACCAGCAGACGATGGAAGCTCGCGCCTATGCGGTTGCGCGTGAGTTCAGGCCCTTGCTGGTCAATACCGTGGTCGGATTCATCGGCCCGGAATATCTTTTCAACGGCAAGCAGATCATCCGTGCCGGCCTGGAGGATCATTTTTGCGGCAAGCTGCTCGGCTTACCGATGGGCGTCGATGTCTGCTATACGAACCATGCGGATGCCGACCAGGAAGACATGGATGCGCTGCTCACGCTGCTTTGTGCGGCCAATGTCAACTTCGTCATCACCGTTCCCGGCGCGGACGATGTGATGCTGAACTACCAGTCGCTCGCCCATCACGACGCGGTCTACTGCCGCGAAATCCTGAAGCGGCCGCCGGCGCCGGAGTTCGAGCGCTGGCTCGTGGATGTCGGCTTGACCGATATGGCCGGCCGCCTTCTGGATGCGCCGCCGAAGCTCGCCGACTATATGGCGGATGCCAGGCTGCTCGGAGCGTGACGTGACGAAGGGTGATTTGCCGAAGGAAAGGACAGGATCGGTCGATCTGCGGCGGATGACCGACGCGCGGGTGTTGCTCGGGCGGTTCGGTGCGGGGCTGCCGACGCGGGCCGCGCAATCGTTCCTTCTCGATCATGCGCGCGCGCGTCAGGCAGTCTGGTCTGCGGTCGATTGGGCTTCACTCCGCGCCAACCTCTCCGACCTTGGGCTGGAAACGGTCGAGGTCGAAAGCGAGGCGGGTGATCGCGGCACCTACATCCGGCGCCCTGATCTCGGCCGGAAGCTTTCTCCGGCATCCGCGGAACGCCTGGCGGGGGTCCGTCCGGGTTGCGATGTCGTGATCGTGGTGGCCGATGGATTGTCTGCCAGCGCCATCGACGTCAACGCCGTGCCGCTGACACGAGCGATCGTCGAACGTCTTTCCTCGCGACGACTTTCCATTGCGCCGCTGATCCTGGCGTCGCTCGCGCGCGTGGCGCTGGGCGATTCCATTGCGGAGATTGTTCGTGCCCGGATTGCGATCATGCTGATCGGAGAACGACCCGGCCTTTCGGCAGCGGATAGTTTAGGAGCTTACATCACCTACTCCCCGAAAGCGGGTACGCCTGATTCAAGGAGAAACTGCATCTCCAACATCCGTGATGGCGGCCTGAGGGCCGACAGTGCTGCGGATGCTGTAGTGTCGCTGGTTACGGATATGCTGAAGACAGCCACCAGCGGCGTCGGCCTGCGGGATGCCGTCGCGAAGTTGCCGCGCGACTGAAGCGGGTTTGCGGAGCCAGTTCTGCCATATCGAGGTCTGCCGAAGAAGGGACCAACCCTGCTTCTCCTTGCAGACCGCATAGGTACTCGGCTCCGCGCCAAGTGGCCCGCACTGATCTGAACGGTTACGGTCGTAACCGCAGAAGGCCGTGAATGCGTGAACCCGAAGGCTTGACATAACAAAACCATACCGTATCATTTTTTTATCTCGATATGGTGGGGATCTTCCTCTGCGATCGGATTCAACGCTCCCGACAGAGCTCACGCGCTCTTTACCCATAACTCAGTGGATAGGTGAGGCCGAATTCAAACACGCACGGTCAATCGCGATATTGAGCTGGTTCGTAGAACTCCTTCACCGAGCCAAGTCATGACAGTCGCCGAACGGCTGCATGCCTTGTCATCAAGAATAGTTGCTGCACATGAGACGTAGAACTCCGCTGCCATTCTTGGCGCTGCTCCTGCTCTTGCTTTCTCTCCAGGCGGCCACGGCGCATGCCATCGTGATCAAGTCGTCGCCCGCGGCTGACGCGGTTATGCCTGCCGGCAATGTGGCGATCCATCTGCAGTTCAACAGTCGGATTGATCACGACCGTTCAAAAGTGACGCTGGTCGGCCCAAGCGGGACGCAGCAGCGGCTCACGGCGGCAACCGACTCGGCGCCCGACGCCCTGGACGCGGAGGCAAAGGGTCTCGATGCCGGCGTTTGGCGTCTGCGCTGGCAGGTGCTCAGCGTCGACGGGCACATCACACGCGGCGATATTCCGTTCACCCTGCGCTAGCCTTGTCGCTCTTTCTCGACATTTTCGGATTCCTGTCCGTCGTTCTGCGCGGTCTGATTCTCACGAGCCAGACCTTCACGCTCGGCACGCTCGCCTTCCTGCTTGTGCTGCTGCAACCGCTCACCTCCTGGCTTTCCGCCGAGGGCGCCAAGATTGGCAGCCGTTGCCGGACATTTCTTCTGATCAGCTCCTTGCTCCTGGGCATCTTCACGCTTTGCTCGCTCGTGCTCAATGCCGCCGCGCTTGTCGGCACCCTCGAGCTTTCGTGGGCAGAGGCCGCCGGAGCCGGTTTCGTACGCGCGGACCTCGTGATCGCCGCTTGTGCTTTTCTCATCGCTCTTCTTGCAAGAAGGTCGTGGACAACGACAAGACTTCTCTTTCTTGTCGGCCTCGCTGCCGTGATCTTGATCGCGCAGCTTTCGGTCACGCACGCAGCAAGCCGTCTCGACCTGCGATGGCCCTACCTCCTCTCTGGCGCGCTGCACATGCTCGGTGCCGCGGTCTGGATCGGAGGTCTGCCCTGCTTCCTGATTGCGCTCAATCTCTGTCACGATCCGGTTGACTGGAAGCTGATCGCACGGCGCTATTCCGTGATGTCGATGGCTTCGGTGGCCGCCATCCTCGTCGGCGGCATCGTAATGGCGTTCGGCTATGTCGGCTCCTTCGAAGCGATCTACGGCACCGCCTATGGCGTCATGATGAGCGCGAAGGTCTGCCTGCTGCTGATGCTGCTTGGGCTCGGCGCCTTCAACTTCTTGACCGTCGATCGGCTGCGCCGCGATGCGTCAACGCCGATCACACGGCTGAAGCGGTTCGCTGAAGTGGAGATCGGGATCGGCGCCGCTGTGATCTTTGCCGCCGCTTCCCTGACGTCGCTGCCGCCGGGTGTCGATCTATCTCAGGACCGGGTGAGCTGGTCCGAGATCGTCGAGCGCTTCACGCCGCATTTTCCGATCCGCCTATCCAGCCCTGATTACGACAAGCTCACCATCGCGGAATTGCAGACGAAACTCGCTGCGGCTGATGCGCAGCGCACAACGGCACCACTGGCCTATGTCCCGGGCGAAGGCACGATCCTGCCCCGCAACGCAGCGGATGTCGCCTGGTCGGAATTCAACCACCATTGGGCGGGAATCTTCGTCGTCCTCATCGGCCTTCTCGCCTTGATCCAGCATTTTCGTTGGGGCCGCTGGGCGAGACACTGGCCGCTGCTGTTTCTTGCCATGGCGACGTTTCTGTTTTTCCGTGCCGACGAAGCGGCGTGGCCGCTGGGACAATTCGGCTTTTTCGAATCGCTGCGCGATCCAGAGATCGCGCAGCATCGTATCTTCGTGCTGCTGATCGTCCTGTTCGGTCTATTCGAATGGCGCGTGCAGGTCGGCGGACTGAGGAAAAGCAAGGCGGCTTTGGTCTTTCCGCTGACCACCGCGATCGGCGGCGCACTGCTGCTGACCCATTCCCATGCCATCGCCAACATCAAGGATCAGCTCTTGATCGAGATGAGCCACACGCCTCTGGCGCTCTGCGGCATCCTCGCCGGATGGGCACGCTGGCTGGAGCTGCGTCTCGACGGCAGGGCAAGCCGGATTGCCTCCTGGATCTGGCCCGTGGCATTCATCCTCGTCGGGCTGATCCTGCTCGATTATCGGGAGGCTTAACCCAGGCGCCAAATTCACGTTTCGCGGCATCGACAGACCTGCTTGGCACGGCGCTCTGTTTGAATAGACTAAACCGGTTGAGATGGCTTGACCGCGCGGCATTGAGTGGGGAGTTGTCTTGCCATTGGATCTCGCGAGACGGAACCGAGCCACATGAGCTTCTATTCGATCTACCGCCACGGTTTTGCCCGGGTCGCCGCCTGCGTCACGGTGTCTCGCGTGGCGGATCCGGCCGCCAACGCGACCGCGATCATCGAGACGGCAAACGCCTGTCACGGGCAGTCGGTGGCAGCAGCGGTATTTCCCGAACTGTGTCTGTCCGGCTATGCGATCGAAGATCTGGTCATGCAGGATCCGCTGCTGGATGCGGTGGAGCGGGGGCTGGCGGACATTCGCGCGGCATCGGCCGAGCTGATGACAGTGCTGATCGTCGGCGCGCCGCTGCGTCATGGCGCGCGGATCTACAATTGCGCGGTCGTCATTCATCGCGGCCGCATTCTGGGCGTCGTTCCCAAGACATATCTGCCGACATATCGGGAGTTCTACGAAACCCGTCACTTCGCCTCCGGCGCGGGATTGGTTGGATCGGAAATCACGATCGGCGACGTTCGGGTTCCTTTTGGCGTCGACCTGCTCTTTGAGGCCGATGATGTTCCGGGACTGACCGTCGGCGTCGAGATCTGCGAGGACATGTGGATTCCCGTGACGCCGGGAGCGGAGCTCGCTTTGGCCGGAGCGACGGTGCTCGCAAATCTCTCCGGTAGTCCGATCACGATCGGTCGGGCGCTTTCGCGTGATCTGCTGTCACGATCCTGCTCGGCGCGCTGCCTTGCCGCCTATGTCTATGCGGCAGCCGGAATCGGGGAATCGACCACTGATCTGGCCTGGGATGGCCAGACTTCCATTTTCGAAAACGGCGTGCTGCTGGCCGAAGGTGAGCGCTTCCGGCAGGACGGGCAGATCACGATCGCCGACATCGATCTGGACCTGCTGCGTCAGGAACGCTCTATGATGAGCACCTTCGACGACAATCGAAGGCAGAAGAGTGCCGGCGCGTATCGGCGCGTCAGCTACTCGCTGCGGCCGCCGATGACGGACATCGGACTGGCGAGGAAGGTCGAGCGCTTCCCGTTCGTGCCCAGCGATCAGAGCCGCCTCGACCAGGATTGCTACGAGGCCTACAACATTCAGGTCGCGGGTCTGGTGCAGCGGCTGCGGGCGATCGGCACGAAACGCGTGGTGATCGGCGTGTCGGGCGGACTCGACTCCACCCACGCCCTGATCGTCGCCGCCAAGGCGATCGATCTTCTCGGATTGCCGCGATCGAACATTCTCGCCTACACGCTGCCGGGCTTTGCGACCGGAAGCCAAAGCAAAGCCAACGCTTTAGCATTGATGCAGGCGCTGCACGTCAGTGCCAGCGAGCTGGATATCCGTCCCGCTGCCACGCAGATGCTCCGGGATATCGATCATCCTGCGGGGCGGGGCGAGCCGGTCTACGACATCACCTTCGAGAATGTGCAGGCCGGGCTGCGCACCGACTATCTCTTCCGCCTCGCCAATTATCGCGGAGGCATTGTGATCGGCACCGGCGACCTCTCCGAACTGGCGCTCGGATGGTGCACCTATGGTGTCGGCGATCAGATGGCGCACTACAACGTCAACGCTGGCGTGCCGAAGACGTTGATCCAGCATCTGATCCGCTGGGTCATCGCGACAGGACAATTCGACGAGGAAGTCGCAAAGACATTGGGAGCGATTCTCGCATCAGAGATCTCGCCCGAGCTGGTGCCTGTTCAGGCCGGCGAAACGCCGCAGAGCACGGAAGCGGCCGTGGGTCCTTACGAACTGCAGGACTTTAATCTCTTCTATACCCTTCGATTCGGCTTCAGGCCGTCGAAGATCGCGTTTCTCGCCTGGCATGCCTGGAACGACGTCGCCAAGGGCGAATGGCCGGCCGCGTTTCCAGCCGACCGGCGGAAGGCCTATCAGCTCGCCGATATCAGGCGCTGGCTCGAGGTCTTCCTGCGGCGGTTTTTCGCTTTCAGCCAGTTCAAGCGTTCCGCGATGCCAAACGGCCCCAAGGTTTCGGCGGGAGGCTCCCTGTCGCCGCGCGGCGATTGGCGCGCGCCCTCAGATGCCAGCGCCGCGGCGTGGCTGGCGGATCTGGAGCGAAACATTCCGCCCGCCTGATGACAATGATAATAGGCACCGGCGGGCCTGATTTGCGTTGTTATCGATCTGGAAGATCAGCCGAACGGAGATTTCCGTTTGTAGATGCCGGCATGTTCTCGAGAAGGTCGACCAATGCCCAGGAGCAAGCAACGCGGTTCCTCACGGAAAACAGGTTTCTCGACCCGAACCGGGCCGATCAGAACGCCGATCGCCAATAACGTCGCAAGTTCGGCGCGAAAATCCGTCAAGCCACAGCTTACCAAGCCTTTTCATGTTGCTGTCGATCGGCAATTGAAGTCCGAGCACGAAAGCTACGAGGCGGCGGAGAAGGCCGCCATCACCATCAAGAAGCGACATCCGAAGCTTTATGTAACCGTGTTCGACGCCAAGGAGCAGCGCCACACGCTTATCGAGTTGCCGGCGGCAGGGAATGGCCCGCGCAGCTCCAATCACAATCGACACGGCAACGCCGCAACGCCGCGCGAGGCGGCCGCGACCGAACGCCGCCACTGACGCCTCTTGCGTTGCCATAGCGCGGTTTGACGGCGGTCATTGATCTGGTCAATGGACGTGCGGTGGCGCAGGATAGTGAGATGGACGTTTGGCCGATCCTGCAGTCGCTCGTGCTCTTGACCTTCGCGAACGGCACGCCCGTCATCGCAAAGCGAATATTTGGGTCCTCTTTGGCATTTCCTCTGGATGCCGGCGTGAAGTTCGTTGATGGCCGCCCGTTGCTGGGTCAGTCGAAAACGATCAGGGGCGTCGTCCTTTCCGTGGCCGTCACCGCGGCGGTCGCGCCCGTGCTTGGCGTGAGCGTCGCCACCGGCGCTCTGGTCGCATGGCTTGCCATGCTCGGCGATCTCTTCTCCAGCTTCACCAAGCGTCGTCTGAAATTGCCGTCCAGCGCGCAGGCGATTGGGCTGGACCAGATTCCGGAATCGCTCCTGCCCTTGGCGGTCTGTCAGAACGCGCTATCGCTGACATGGGGCGACATCATCATCTGTGTCGGCATTTTTCTGGTCGGCGAACTGCTGATCTCCCGCGTGTTGTACATGCTGCACATCCGCGATCAGCCTTATTGACGTCGAGTTCGCCGAGCGGCGAGACATGACCGGTCGGATGCAACCGCTCTTGATGCCGCTGATGTGACCGATCGTGAAGCCGGTGCACCTTGGGACGACGGGGACCGAAGCGCACTTCATCGGACGAAAGCGGACGGCAAGTTCGTTGGAGTAAGCGCGATGCGTGCTTTTTTGGCCTTGGGCCTGTTGATCGGCCTGTCTGCATCCGCCAGTGCGGCGACGATGCATCACCACTTCGAGCAGCGACATGTCATCGTTCAACCCGGACCGGTCTACGCCGGTCCGGGTTGGGCCGTCGAAGCGCATCGGTCGCCGATGCACCTTGACGACACGCCGAGCTACGATGATCCGTCGAAGTTCGGCGGCGGCACGGCGCTATAACCGGCGCGTCTGGAGCTTCGGTTCTGATGGATCAGAACCGAAGCTCCAGATTCTCGTTTTGACGCGTTTCCTTCACGCGAACCGGATCCACTTCGCTCGAAAACGCTCTAGTTGCTCTTCTGGAGAGCGGCCGTCTGCTTGGCGAACTGTTTGTCGAAATCCTGTTCGAGTCCCGCCGCGTAGGTTGCAAGCTCGCCAGACTTGACGAACGGGTTCGGCGCGCCGTCCTTCATTTGCGCGCACTTCTGCTGCATGCCGTAGACTTCCGGATGCGGGCCGAGCAGCACGTCGATCTTCATCGCCTTGGCCTTGGCGAAGGTCGACCGATAGTCGTCGACGATACCGCCATACGTCGGATTGCCGACCAGTCTGTTGAGCGCGACCGTGCCGCTGCAGAAAAACAGCACTTCGCGGTCCTGATTGCCGTCCTTGACGGTCATCTCCCAGCTCGTGCAGCCTGGTGAGTGGCCGGGTGTCGCGTGCGCCGTCAGCGTGGTGTCGCCGAGCGTGACCTTGTCGCCGTCCCTGACGGCGCGGTCCACCTTCACAGGCGGGAAGCCGAGGTCGGCATTCTTCTCGTCGCCGGGATAGTATCCGCCTTCCAGCAAGGGCTTGTCGCGTTCGCCGGCAACAAGCTGAGCGCCGGTCTCCTGCTTGATTTCGGCAAAGCCGCCGGTGTGATCGAAATGCGCATGGGTGTTCAGGATGTACTTGATGTCGCCGAGCTTGAACCCGAGTTTGGCGATGTTGTCCTTGATCATGCCGGTGGACTGCGGAAGCGCGGTGTCCATCAGGATCAGGCCCTGCGACGTCTTGATGATGTAGACGGCGATGCCGTCGGTGCCGACGTAGTAGATGTTGCCGATCAGTTGAAATGGCTCAAACGGCGTGGTCCATTTCTTGGTGACGAGCGCCAGGAAATCCTTGACGGTTTGTGCCTGCGCGCCGGTTGCGAACAGCACCAAAGCGCACAGCGCGGCTGTGAGCGTTCTCATGATTGCCTCCCTTTTTGTTTTTTGTGGTGTGCAACGGAGAGCATTGATGCGCGATTTGAGCGGCCGGCTCAAGCATCAGTTAGCGGCGACCGAAGGCAAACGGAGAAGCGCCAGGCAGCAGGGAGGAATTGATGTCGCTGTCGATGCGTCCCGACTGTTGGACGTAGCCGACGCCGAGTGACAGGCTGATATTCGACGCCGGCTGGAACTCGACGCCCGCATGCGCGCTATAGCCGGGCAGCGTGCCGGACACCGAGTCGAAGGGCGCGAAGGGGCTGCCGATGCCGGTGTTGTATTTCAAAGTGTCGAAGCCGGCATAGACCGTCAGCGGCAAGCCGCCTGCGTTCTTGAAGCTGTAGCCGAACTGCACGCCTTCCGTATAGAGCGAACCGAAATTGCCAAACGCTGCGTACTGGTTGATGCCGCTGAAACCCATGCCGCTACGTTCGCTGCCGACGAACCAGCCGTTCGGGAAGTTGTAGCGCGTATAGGAAAAGCCGCCACGAGAGTCGCCGGCGTCAAAGCTCGGAAAGTTGCCGTAAGTGCTCGAACTCTGGTCGACGGCCAGATTGTCAAAGCCGAGGGGCCAACCGGGAGTCCAATAGGTCATGGGCGCAACTTGGGCGTGGGCTGCGGGCCCGCCTAGGCAGAGCGCCGCCAACATGAATGCCAGACCTGATTTGCGTGAGTGAACGTACATCTGCGCGACCGCCAACTGTTCCGAAACTATATGCTCCGGATGTCACGAATGCCAGCGCGGCGCCGCTTGTGCCGTTGCCGTTGCGACAAGCGCAGCTTCACCACGTGGAAAATGGACCCGCGAATGGCGGGCTCCAGAATGGCCGGCGATCGCGTGACCGCGCATAGGGAAATTCGCTCGCCGGAGCGCGTCGTCGCATCTTGATTCCGCCCTGCGGTTCGCCGCTCATGACGACCACGAACTCTGTCCCTTTGCCGGTTTCGGAACTCAAGGCTTCGTCGGTGATGATCAAGGACGACCGCGGTGTTACCCCACCGATGCGATCCAAGACGTCCTGCGGAATGACAATCCGGTCGAGCGCGGCCATTGCGCTGACTGGTTCCGTCTTCCTTGGCTCAATCTCATGACCTCCACGCCTGCGCGCCGGATCATCGAGTTCAGCCGTGGCGATGTGCGGACGGCCACTTTCCAGTGAAACGACACTCCATCGAACGCCCGTGCTGCCGTCGGTCTGCGCCGTGGCGGTGAAGACATGCGTGCCGATCGGACGATCGGCGTCCTGGACGGTGACCGGGCTCTCCAGGATGGGCTCGAAGGCACGCCGGACATAAAGCCGCTGGGTCTTGCGACTGATCAGCACCGATACCGGCTCGAGCTCGCGCGTCGCCTGCCGCGCGGCCTCGACTGCCACGATCCGTGCATTCTCCGCGGCGAGGGCGGCTTCACGCGCAGCCGTCACGGCATCGAGTTTCGGCTGCAGCTCGGCCTTTGCCGCGGTCCATTGTTCCTGCAACTCGGCCACTCGGGTGACCGCCTGCGCCTTGGCGCGCTCCGCCTGTTCTCTTGACTCAGGCGAGGTGGCGGAGCCGAGCGCGTTTTCGGCGGCCGCGAGTTGCGTCTCGGCTCTGCGCTTCAGATTTTCCGCAACGCGCACCGGCATCGTGGCCTGCGTGGACTCCCGGTAGGCCTTGGCGGCGGCGAGCCTTGCCTGATCCGCCTTTGCGGTTGCCTCGTCGGCCTCCGCCCGACGGGCAGCGGCCAAAGCGGCGACATCCGGCTTCGGCTTGAGCAGGGCCGGATGGGCAATCTCGATCGGTGCCACATCGGTTGGCGCCACGATCACCCGCAGGCCGAGTCGGGTGTCCTCGAACAGGCGCGCCGCGAAATCGAAGGGCATCCGCACGCAGCCATGCGACGCGGGATAGCCGGGCAGGGGACCGCCGTGGAGCGCGATGCCCGACCAGGTGATGCGCTGCATGTGGGGCATGTAGGCGTCGTCATACAGGTTCGAGTAGTGCTCCGCTTCCTTCTGGATCACGCTGAAGATCCCGGCAGGCGTTTCGCGTCCTCTCTGGCCGCTCGAGACCGGCGCACGCAGGATCCAGCCATTGGCGTCATAGACGATGATCCGCTGGTCCTGGAGCGAAACGATGGCCATGATCGGGTCGCCGGCGATGCGCGACTCGACGGCTTCGATCCGGCGTTCACTCCGGCCGCCCCTGGCGCCTGCGTCATCTCCGGCCGCGACCAACGCGGCCAGACTGGCCATGATGAGATGCGTTGCCCGCCGTCGCGCTTGGCTGCGCTTCGATCCCACAAAACGAGAAATCATGCACCCCATCTGCGGCACCAGCCGGCTCGGTCCGAACTCGTATGGTTCCTGGGACATTCGAGCGGCACAATTGAGGAATTCGGCGGAGCCTGCCCGCGTCCTTAGAGCGCACGCTGAATGGGGTTAGATCGTTCTCCCCTTGGACGCCCGTGCGTTTTTCGTGCGTTTCGATATGCCGCGATCGTACCGCATGACCAGCCGGGTGCGCTTCTTCATATCCGCTTCCGCCTGGCGAACGTTCGTTCCGCGGCGAGCAATATATTCTTTACCATCCATGGGTGCCACGTGCGGCGGATCTCTATCGAGATACGGTCGTCCGATTCCGAACTCCTTCCCGTGTACATCGACCCATTTCCAGAGGGCTTCGCTGGCAACCCACCGCTGCGCCCGTGTCGTTCCCTTGACGCTCACGATATCCGCCGCAAGCCCGTGGCCATAGCCGCCGCGGAGGCTGCCGCCATGGTATGACCTGTTGCTCGCCGCCTTCAGGCCGCTCGCGATCGATTGGCGATAGTCATCGCGGAAGGCGCTGGTTATGCCGGGCGACAGCCCGGCCTGCTCCGCGGCGTGAAGCGTATGGAACAGCTTCAGCTTGAAGCGCCGATCCATGCCTCCGATCACGTAGTCCATCATCGGCATGCCGGCTCGTTCCGCCGCCCTGGGATCCTTCCACGTAAAGTCCGCATCGACGAGCCTGGTAAAGGTCCTGGTAACAGTCACCGTTTTGCCGCGCTTCCTGACGGTCACTTTCCTCCGCTCGTACACCTTGTTGGTGTCCTCCTTGGGCGTCCGCTGGTACAGCGCCCACAGGTATCGGTCGACGCAGATGTCCACCACGAAGCACTCATCGAGAATTTCGATGCGGCTCACAGCCTCCCTGGCGTCATTTGGTACAGGATCGGGCGTGTTCGCCGTCGCCGCCTGCATGGACGGTGTATCGGGCGCGAGCGTCTGCGACGAATCGGGCAGCGCGGCCTCGACGATCGGTTCCGGCGCATCCGGAGCCGCTGTTGCATCGGTGGTCGTCCCGACCACCGATTCCACGGCCGCCGCCACATCGGCAGCAGCGACAGCGACGTTGCCCGTTGCCGTCACCTGCGATGCGTCCGCAGCTTCGGCGATGGGAGATGGTGCGCGGTGATCCTCGATCCGCATTGCACCGGCGTTCTCGATGCTGGCCGAACCTAGGCCATCAAGTGATGCGACGACCCAACCTGCAAGAACGATCGTTCCGCATAGCGCCGGCGCTGCCGTCGCAAATTGCCGCGCGTTCATGTCCCGTAGCCTCCAAAGGGGCTCCACTTGAGCCAAGCTGCACAGCCAAGCAGGTTGATTGTTCGGATCAAGATTTGGACGCACAATGGCGGAAACTGCAGGTTGTCAGCTTTTTTCCGGAACTGTTGCCGAGATGCAACGCGGCGGCGCTGAAGCGGTACCGCGACTTCGTCAGGTTTGGCTGGTAGCAAGACGCCGCCCTTCCAGGCAGATTTAAATTGGATTGTAACGATCGAAGCGCGGTTAGCCGCAGCATCAGTTACGGAGCGAGGGCGGCCCGCGCCTCTTCAAGGAATGGCCGGAGTGCCGGATTGAGATTGCCCGGCCGCCAGGCGACCACGTGCTCGATGGTAGGCGCCTTTTCGAGCTTGCGGTGGACCAGATTGGCGATGCCGAGCTGCCCCATGGATTGCGGCACCAGGGCAATACCAAGGTTTTCCGCGACCAGGTTCACGATCGTCTGCTGAAGGGCGACTTCCAGCCTGAACGTCGGCTCGAAGCCACCGGAACGACAATAGGCGACAATCGCCTCGCGCAGCTTCGGTGCAACGTCGGTCGGGACAGCGATCAGGGGCTCGCCATTGAGTTGCTTGGCGCGGATCACCGCATGGCCGGCGAGAGGGTGGCTGGAGTGCACGGCCAGGCAAAGCCGCTCGCGGTAAATCGTATACGTGTCCAGGCCTCGAATGGGGCCGGGGTTGAACATGATGGCTGCATCGAAGCGACCGGCCAGCACGGCATCAGCCAGGGTGGCGGGAACGACCTCTCGCAATTCGACACGCACCCCGGGATGACTGGCCATGTGACGCCGCGCCAGGCCCGGCAGAACCGTGTAGGCCGCGTGCATCATGAAGCCGATGGAAAGCTCGCCCAACTCGCCGCGCTCAGCCAGGCGCGCGTTGCGGCAGGCTTGGTCGAAGCCGATCAACACCGCGCGTGCGTCTTCGAGAAAGCGCCGCCCGGCATGGGTCAGCGTCGCACGCCGTGAGTGACGTTCGAACAGGCGGACGCCGAGTTCCTTTTCGAGGGCCGCGATCTGCCGGCTTAAGGGCGGCTGGCTGATGTGGAGGCGTTCGGTGGCGCGGCCGAAGTGCAACGTCTCGGCCAGGGCCACGAAATAGCGCATCTGCCTGATGTCGATCATGATACCGGAAAGGTATGGATGGGAGCCATAATTAGTATTAGATGATATCAGAGCCGCTGGGATAGGGCTAACCGGCAATCTTCAAAAGCCAGGCTTCCCGATGCTCTCGACCCTCTCCGCCGTCCTACCCATTTTCGCGCTCATCTTCGCTGGTTGGCTCGCTCGCCGGATCGGCGTCCTCCGGCTCCACGCCTCGACGGAGCTGAATCGCTTCGTGGTCTACCTCGCGCTGCCGGCCCTGCTGTTCGACGTCATCGCCCACGCGCGATGGGCCGACGTCTGGCAGCCGGGTTTCATCGCGGCATTCGGCGTCGGCGCGGCGCTGGTCTTCTGCCTGACGATCGCCGTTCGCCTGCGTCGCCCGCGGCACCTGGCCGATGCCGCGATCGACGGACTGAATGCGGGTTACGCGAATGTTGGCTTTGTCGGTTTCCCGCTGGCGCTGGTGGCGCTTGGCCGGGACGCACTGGCACCGACCCTCATTGCCACGATCATCACGGTTTGCATCCTCTTTGGGATTGCGATCGTGCTGATCGAGACTGGCCTGCAAACCGAAAAGCGGCGCAGGCACCTCCTGATCAAGGTGGGCGGTTCGCTGCTTCGCAATCCCTTGCTTGTCGCACCTGCTCTCGGTGCGATCATTCCGCTCGCCGGTCTCAGTGTTCCCGATCCAGTGGAAAGCTTCCTGAAACTGTTGGGTGGCGCGGCCTCGCCCTGCGCGCTGATCGCGCTCGGACTGTTCCTCGCGGCGAAGCGGGAGACCGAGGAGCAGGACATCGGATCGGCAGCTCTTCTGGTCAGCTTCAAGCTTGTGCTGCAGCCGGCCGTCACCTGGGTGATGGCGACCGCCGTGTTCGGCCTCTCGCCGTTGCTCACCCATGTTGCCGTTCTGCTCGCCGCGCTCCCGACCGGGACAGGTCCTTTCATGCTGGCGGAGTTCTATCAGCGCGAGGCGGATATCACGTCCAACGTCATCCTTGCATCCACGGCGGCATCGGTTCTGACCGTGAGCGGATATCTCGCTTTGGCCGGATAGTCTCCGTCGCGTGCATTGCGTCAAAACGACCCGAACACGCTGCCGATTGCGATCACGGCGACAAGGGCGATGACAGAGCTCACGATTCCGACCATCACGATGTCGAGGTAGCTTTCTCGGTGCGTCAGGCCGCAGATCGCGAGCAAGCTCACGACGGCGCCGTTGTGAGGCAGTATGTCCAGGGTCCCCGAGCCGATCACTGCGACGCGATGCAAGATCCCCGGATCAATCCCGGCCTGCGCGGCGATCGTCATGTAGGTCTGACCCAGCGCATCGAGCGCGATCGTCAGGCCGCCGGAGGCTGACCCTGTCAAGGCCGCAAGCAGATTTGTGGCGACGGCCAGCGACACCAGCGGACCGCCCTCGATGCCCAACACCCAATCCCGCACCATGTCGAAGGCGGGGAGGGAAGCGACAACAGCGCCGAAACCGACGAGGCTTGCGACACTCAAGGCGGGCAGCACGGATGCATTGGCGCCGGCATCCATGGTTTGCCGCAGTGCCGGCAGCCGCGGCCAGTTGCAGATGATGACGGTCGAGATCGCCGCCGCCAATGCGACGATCACTGACCAGACGCCGGTGACGGCAGCCAGCGAAGTGTTCCCCCAACGCTGCTCGGCCAGGAATGAGAAGTCGAGCCGCGGCAGGACCAGTAGCGACATCAGAAGATTGACGGTGATGACGACGATCAAGGGAAGAATAGCGTTGAGGACCGGCGCCGCCGCTTCGCTGTGGTGCCCGTGGCGGATCTCCGCCGGATCGAATTCCCGCGCGGTTGTCGCTCGGCCGCGCAATAATTCATCATCGACTGCAGCTTCGGGCGTTGGCGATGGCGCGTCGCCGTAGCCCTCATTGGCCCGACGCGCGGCTTTCTCGGCGCGAAGCAGCCACCATAGCCCGACGCCCAGCATGATCGTCGACGCGATCAGGCCGAGGCCCGGCGCGGCGAACGGCGTCGTCCCGAAGAAGGGCATGGGGATGGCATTCTGAATCGACGGTGTGCCGGGCATCGCCGACATGGTGAAGGTCGAGGTGCCGAGAATGACCGCCGCAGGCACGAGGCGATGCGGAATCGCAGCCTTGCGAAACAGCGACTGGGCCATGGGAACGATCACGAAGAATGCGACGAACAGGCTGACGCCGCCATAGGTGACCAATGCGCCCGCGAGCACGACGGCAAGGATGACGCGGCGCTCGCCCAGACTGCGGGTGATGAAGTTCGCGACCGCGACGACCGCACCGCTGTCGTCCATCAGCTTGCCGAAGACGGCGCCAAGCAGAAAAATGGGAAAGAATTGCGCGAGGAATTCCGCCGCGCTGCTCATGAACGTCTGCGTCCAGTTGGCGAGCAGCGGCTGACGGTCGAACGCTGCCGCGATCAGCGCGGCGACCGGCGCGAGCAGCAGGACGCTCCAGCCGCGGAAAGCGAGCCAGATCAATACACCAAGCCCGACAAGAATGCCGAGAAGCCCCATGGCCCTCAGCACTCCGCCAGCAGGATGTCGAGATCGGCGGTCGAACGCCCGCCGAGATCGGCGCCGTGGGCGTCGAGGAATTCACTGGCGGCGCGCCGCCCTTCCTCGCGCAGCCTGGATACGAACGCCCATTCGGCGTTGAGCTTGGACGACGCGCCGAATGTCGCCAGCATGTCGCTCTTGATCCGGTGCGTCTTCATCTGTGCCCAACGGGCGCCCTCGCCGGTGCCGGGATCGGCGACCTGGCGAAGCAGTGCTATCATCCGCAGTTCCTTCGCGAGCGGCGAATTGAATGAAATCTCGTTGAGGCGGTTGAGGATGTCAGCGGCGGTGCGTGG
Organism: Bradyrhizobium sp. BRP22; assembly: GCF_020194175.1. GTDB lineage: Bacteria > Pseudomonadota > Alphaproteobacteria > Rhizobiales > Xanthobacteraceae > Bradyrhizobium. The sequence goes on from NZ_JADYVX010000008.1 coordinate 265,576, forward strand.
CTGCTCGGGCCGCTCGGTCGGGTTGATCTGCACGATGATGGTGTCGTGCGCATCAGTCTCGCGAACCAGCGGCGTGATCGTAGGATTGCCCGCGTAACCGCCGTCCCAATAGGGCTCGCCATCGATCTCGATTGCGCGGAACATGGTCGGCAGGCAGGCCGACGCCAGCAGGACATCCGCATTGATCTCCGCGTTGCGGAAGATCCGTCCGCGACCGGTCCGCACCCGCGTGGCCGTGACGAAGAGTTTGATCGGCGCACGGGCAAGACGCTCGAAATCGATGGCCTTGGCCAGGATCTCTCGCAGCGGATTGAAGCCGAGCGGATTGAGGTCGTAGGGCGACAGCACCCGCGACATCAAGTCGGTGAAGAGATAGGCGGGAGAGGTGTCGAGCGACCATCGTCCCATGAGGTGGTCGAGAGGCGAGCGTTGCAGCGGACTGAATGCGGCGGCGCGCGAGACGCTCCGCCAATATTTGTCCAGGGCGTCGCGTGCCCCGGCGGCGCCGCCCTCCGTCCAGCCGTCCGCCAGCACAGCGGCGTTCATCGCCCCGGCCGAGGTCCCGGATATGCCTGCAATCTGAAGCCACGGCTCTTCCAGAAGCCGGTCGAGGACGCCCCAGGTGAACGCGCCATGCGAGCCGCCGCCCTGGAGGGCCAGGTCTATGAGCACCGGGCTTCGGTTCATGAGCCTCGATTTCCGCGGCCTACGGGGGGCTGACTATGTCGCAGGTAGTCGGAACATGCGAGACAAACTTGTGGTCGCGATATGCACTGTCCGACGGCCGACCTCGCTTGGCCGCAGATCGGGCTGCGCCAGCATGCAATTCCGGCAGCGCAGTCAGGGAACGGCCGCGTCTACCCTGACAATGGGCTAATTGGCTTCAATCCATTTGCGCCAATGGGTCGGATGAATGTCAGCGCGCGTTCCGCCCGAACGATCGACCCAGTTGGATCCATCCTTCCGGCAAGGAAACGGAAGTGCATGGACCATGCCATCATAGTTCAATGTGCAAATTTCGAGATCTTCGTCAGAGGGAGCTGTCGAAGTGGATTGCCATTCGGCTGAAACGGAGTGCATGGTCAACCTCCAGCAATGTTGCAGGCGAGCACGTCACCATTTTCGCTCGGTCACGATGGCCAGATGCAGCTTCGCCCCCTCCAAGCGGCAAACGCCCGGTCCTCCGTCCGGTTGCGATATATGAACATAGCATGACAGAGCGGTCGGGGAATGTGAACTGGTTCGCTAGAATGCAACCGAATAGGCTCCCAATTTATTCGGCCGCGCGCGGCAATGGGCCGGCCGACCCCTTGGCCGGAGCCGCCCTGACCTGACGCGGCGGGCCCATCAGGACCGGCTGGAACAGCACGGCGGCGGCCATTGTGCACAGCAGCGCGAGCGCCATCATCTTGCCCATGCTCGACATGCCCGGATAGTTCGACGACCACATGCTTCCGAACGCGACGGCGGTGGTCATGGCACTGAAGATCACCGCGCGCGTCAGGCTGGACTGCAGCAAGCCGGTCTGCCCTTCGCGCCAGGCCATGATGTAGTAGATCTTGAAGGCGACGCCGACACCGAGCAGCAGCGGCAAGGCGATGATGTTGGCAAAGTTCATCGCCGTGCCGGTCAGCGTGCAGATCTCCAACGTCACGGCGCCCGCCAGCAGCAACGGGGTCAGCGTCAACAGCACGTCCGTGACGCGGCGCAGCGCGATCAGGAGCAGGATCGCGATGGCGACAAGCGCCAGCGCGCCGGCTTCAATGAAGGCGTCGATCACCGTCCTGCCCGACTGATAGAGGCTGATCGCGGGGCCGGTGGCCGAAGGCTCCGCCGCCATGACCGCCGTCGCAAAGCGCCGCATCACGCTGTTGTCCTGCGGGTTGCCTTTCGGCAGCGCCTCGACGCGAGCCCTGCCGTCGGGCAGCAGCCAGTCGCGTACTAGATTGGCCGGAAGATTCTGGACGGTCACAAGTTGCGGATCGAGGTTGCTGCGCAACTGGTCGAGATCGAGGTTCAACGGTTGAACGAAGGCGGTTTCGGCGCTTGTGCGCGTCGCGGCGTCGGCTTCCGACAGGCGCATCAGCAAATCGGAAACGCGTCGTGCGGCTTCGGCGCCGGGCCCGGTCGCGCTGCCCGCGACTTTCGACAGATGTTGCGCGGTCGCGCGGATGGCGTCCACCGTGTCCTTGTCCGTTGGCGCCGGATCGCGCTTGGGATTGAGGGCGCCATGGAGGCGTGGCGCGGCGGCCTTGATGACGGCGATCTTCTGATCCTGTTGGTCCGGAACAAAGCTGCTCAGCGTCAGCGTGCGCGAGACCTCGGGCAGCGCAGCCAGCCGCTTTGCGATGCCGTCGGCTTCGCTCAGCGATGATGCCAGCACCTCGGCGTCGCCGCCGCTGGTCAGCGGATTGCCCTGCAACTCGCGATAGGTCACAACCGAAGCGGCGTGCGGGTTTTGCAGGTGGATCGGGTTGAAATCAAACGGAAGGCGAAACAGCAATGGCGTTCCGGCAAGGACGACAAGGATGGTGCCGGCGATCACCGCGATGCGATGCCGCTGCAGGAAATCATCCAGCCGCGCGAGGCTGCTGAAACCGACCGGTGCCACCTCTCCCGGCGGTTTGAGCAGAGCCAGCATCGCCGGGACAAGGGTGATGCTGCAGAGGAAGGCGATCAACATTCCGCATCCGGCAATGAGACCCAGTTCAAAAAGGCCCCGATAACTGGTCGGCAGGAACGAGAAGAACGCCACCGCCGTGGCCGCGGCAGCCAGGGAGAGGGGGGCTCCCGCCTTGCGTGCGGCCCGTCGCAGCGATTCACGCAGATCGCCGCACTCATGCCGCTCGGAGCGGTAACGGACGCTGAACTGGATGCCGAAGTCCACGCCGAGCCCGACGAACAGGACGAAGAATGCAATCGAGATCAGGTTGAAGGCCCCGACCATGACGATGCCAAGGGCAGCGGTGGCGGCGAGACCGACGATGACGCTGAAAAACACCGCGGTGACGATCTTCCACGAACGAAGCGCCAGCCACAAGATGATCAGCGTTCCGAACAACGCCGTCAACGTGTCGCGCAGCGCGCTTTGCCGGATCACCGAGAACTGGTCGTCGTTCATGGGCACGGTGCCGGTAAGCTGCAGGTTGGCGCCGAATTTCTCGCCCAGTTTCAGATCGGCCGCCGCGCGGCGGATGCCGTCCGTGGCCTTGCGGCCGGGCTGCAACGCGGAGAAATCCAGGATCGGCTCCACCTCGATGAAGTGACGCAATTGCTCCGTCCGCGGCTTTGAGCCCTGCACCAGCGCTTGCCATGAAAATGTCGCCGGCTTGCCGGCAAGCACGTCGCTCAGGGTCTCGTCGGCAAGCGAGAGCGGCCACGCCAGTTGATCGAGCTTGATGTCTCCTCCCTCGACGCCATCGATCGCATAGCCGAGCGCTTTCGCGACGCCGCGCAGGGTTGGGTCTGCAGCGAGCGAGCCGATCAGAAAGTCGGCGCTCGATAGTCCCGTGATGGACTTCTGGACGGTCGGCAGCGGCTCGAACAGCAGGCCGTTGCGCTGAAAGAATTCGCCTCCGTCAGGCCGAACGACCGCGCGGAATAGGTCCGGGTGCCTGGAGAGCTCCTGCTGCAGGGCGCTCGTCGCCGCTTCGCCGTTTTCCGGCGTCGGTGCCGAAACCACGACCAGGATTCCTTTGTCCGGAAATGCCTCGGAAAGCGCCAATTGCCGCTGACGCCAGGGAAGATTGTTGGCGATCAGGTTCTCCGTGTCCGTCGTGATCGAAAATCGCGCGACATCATAGGCGAGAGCCGCGACCGCGAGCAGGATTCCGAATATGAGAACCCACCAACGCCGATGCGCACAGAAATCCACGACTCCAACGATTGCTGATTTCAACATGATGAATCGGCTTTCCCAACGGGCGCATCGCCTTCGGCCACAAACTCCGCGTCAATGCTGGATTGATCTTCGGGGGAAACTCGTGCGCAACGAGCGTACCCGTCCGCCCCGATATGGGTCACTACAACAAATAGTGCGGCTTCAGGCGAAGCGTGGCCGAAGGATGCGTTGCCAATCAAAACCCTGTCTTCCGAGGTTCGCGTGAGCGTTTCAAATTTGCACGGTGCGCGCGGTTCCTGTCCAGGCTCCGCAGGTACAGACAAAACGGCGGCACGAGAATGCAAACCTAGGTATGATCATTCTCTCGAGGAGAAACTATAAAAAGTCGGCTCCGGAACGGGGCTTGATGAGGACTGACATGGCGGCCAACACTGGTCTGAGGCAGGGTGATTTCAAGGCGATCAGCAGCCGGAGAGGGCAATTCGCGCTCGCGGCGGCCGTCGTTGCGTCGGTGCTGATCTTCCTGGCGGATGCGTTGAGTCCAATCGATGGCGCCGTCGCGGTGCTGTACACCGGCGTGGTGCTGACGCTTGCGCCGCTCGGCCGCAGGTTCGTGATTGCCAGTGGCTGCATTACGGCAGTGCTCACGACGATCGCATTTCTCATCGGGCACGCGGAAGATCCCCTTGGAGGGGCGCACCTGCGCTACGCGGTAAGCCTCGTCGCGATCGCGATCACGGTCATGCTGTCGCTCAGGGACCGGTCCGCGCGAACCACCCTGGCCGAACAGGCAAGGATTCTCGAGCTCTCGCATGACACCGTCATCGTTCGAGACCAGTCGGACATGATCCGGTACTGGAACGAAGGCGCGGAGAGGCTCTACGGTTGGACCCGCGGCGAGGCGCTCGGCAAGCGCTGTAGCGACCTTCTCCAGTCGGCCGTGCCGGCGCGGGAGATCAGCGCCGCTCTCGCGCAAAGCGGAACATGGTCGGGAGAAATTGTGCGAACGCGGCGAGACGGCACGCGCCTCATTCTGGCGAGCCGCTGGCTCGAGCGCAGGGATCCGGACGGCCGGGCCATCGGCATCATCGAGACCAGCGCCGATCTCACCGAGAGCCGACGCGCGCTGGCGGAAAGAAGGAGCTCCGAGCAGCGCTACAGCACCATCTTCAACTCCGCCGGTTTTGCCGCCCTGGAATGCGACCTGAGCAAGGCCATGCGGCTGATTCTGGACGGCAAGGGACCCGCTGACGACTGCGAGACATGGTTGCGGTCAAATCCGCAGATCCTGCGCGCAGCGGCAAAGGAGATCGGGATTTACAATGCCAACAGCGCCGCGCTCACCATGTTTGAAGCCGATACCGTCGCCGATTTGACCGATGGCAACGTGGTTCTCGGACAATTGCCGGATTCCGAACCGGCCATCGCGCATATCTTTGCTTCATTGGCCGCCGGCGCTTCGCTCGCGGAGATCGAGACGCGGTGCGCCACCCTGCATGGTCGCATCATCGATGCGGTGCTGCGCGTCTCGGTCCTGCCGGATGGACAGGATTGGTCCCGCGTGCTGCTCATGGCCTTCGATGTCACCGAGAGAAACGAAGCCCGCGCGAAGATCGAGCAGACCTCCGTCGAACTCGCTCATGCCGGGCGCATCGCCCTGTTAGGTCAGCTCGCGGGTTCGATCGTGCATGAGGTCAACCAGCCCCTTGCGGCCATCATCAACTACGGAAAATCGGGCAAACGCTGGCTTACCCGGCCCAATCCCGACCTCACCGAAGTGACCGATTGTCTGGACAAGATCGTCTCGAACGGCAACCGGGCCGCGGAGGTGGTCGGGAGGGTGCGCGCGCTCGCCAAGAAGACCGCGCCGCAGACCAGTTCGGTCGATATGGGGGCGTTGGTACAGGATGCCGTTGCCCTGCTGGCGCGGGAAGCGCGCGCCGCGGCGGCGACCATCCGCATCGAGGAAGTCAATATCCGGGGCCCGATCGTCTGCGACCGCGTCCAGGTGCAGCAGGTCATCGTGAACCTCTTGATGAACGCGCTGCATGCGACCCGGGGGATCACTGACCGGCCCCACGAAATCCGCGTCAAGATCGACGGGGCTGCCGAGAATTTCATCAAGGTGGCGGTCGAGGACAGCGGTACCGGGATCGAGGGCAACCCTGAGCGCATCTTTGAACCGTTCTTTACCACCAAGTCCGACGGAATGGGTCTTGGGCTCTCCATCTGCAGGACGATCATCGAGGGGCAGGGGGGGCGCGTTTCGGCGTCCAACAA
>NZ_JADYVX010000080.1 GCF_020194175.1 Bradyrhizobium sp. BRP22
CGTTGAACCACTTCACTGTACCTGTCGCCATAACGTTTTCTCCGAAGCGCAACGCGCATCTCGCATGGACTCGCGCGATTCCGACAATTCAATCCGAGGATGTCTCTGGGAAGGGCCGCTAGGGACCATTCGAAGGGCACAACGGCTTGAATTTCGCCAGGGTATATAGCTCCTTCGGGAATACAAGCGGAAACGCGAGAAACAGCCGTTGGCCTACTACTATTTAGGCTCGTCAGAAACGATCAGAGGGACGCCTCGCGAGTTTATCGAGTTCTGGACGTCGTAACGGCTCGCTCTAGCGACGCCCGGGCGCGATGCTTTGGGAAAATGCGCGACAGGTGCTCTGGCACGAACTGCACTCGCTTTGGTATTTGTAGGGGATGATGCGCGATTTGCTCTTTTCCTATTCGTCGTTGCGGCGGCGATTTTCACTGTCGCCGCCATTTCAATCGTCGCATTCGCTAATTGATCCAAATCAATGAATGCCGTCCGCGCTCGGGAGCGGCCTGCCGCGGCAGAACATGGGAACGGGCCCCCGACAGTGTGACCGGGAAACGATGCATGGGCAAACCGAAGGCTCGCCAGATGCGCTGCACGCTTGAGACCGACACCCCGCTCTCCTTCGCCATGCCGCGCGAGTGACCTGCCCCTGCGTATTTCCTCCAGAAGGAGTTAGAGTCCGGCCCGAAGAAGGACGGATGAATGAAGCGAGCAAGGTTCACGAAAGAGGTAGGGTATTCGGTCCCGATCGCCTGACCTATTTGTTTGCCGCGCGGCACGGTTTGGCTGACGATCATGGACCAACTCCATCCGAAGGACAAAAGTCATGATCTACGTCGGCCTCGATGTTTCGCTGAATTCCGTTGCGGTATGTGCGGTGGACGAGACCGGAAAGCTGATCCGGGAGGGAACCACCTTGGCGGACGCGCCATCGATTGTGCAGTACCTCGAACCATGGGCTGGTCAAGTTGAGCGGGTTGGCCTTGAGGCAGGACCGAGATCAGAATGGCTAGCCGCAAATCTAATCGAACTGGGGCTGCCGGCCGTCAGTTTGGAACTCCGCCAGGTTAAGGCGGCACTTTCGGCCATGCCGGTGAAGAGCGATCGGAATGACGCCCGTGGGATCGCGCAGGTGGTGAGAACGGGATGGTTCAAGCCTGTTCACGTTAAATGCATCGGCAGCCAAAGGGCGCGGACGCTGGCCGCGGCTCGCAAGCATATCATCCGCTCCATCACTGCCGCGGAGCAAGTCATCCGCGGACTTCTGCGTCCGCTCGGTCTCAAATTCGGAGTCGTCTCGCGGACTCTGTTCGCGACGCGAGTTCGTGAGTTGGTCGGCGATGACGCCTTGCTGGAGGCGATCATGAATCCGCTGCTTGCCGGACGCGAAGCGCTGATGCGGGAGTACGCCCAACTGCATCGTCTGGTTGAAGGCCGTGCGCAGTGACCCGGCTTGTCAGCTCTTGATGATGATTCCGGGGATCGGCCCGATCGATTTGACCTTCCGCTACACTGTGGACGATCCTAAGCGATTCCTGCATTCCCAATTGGTCGGCGCCTATCTCGGGTTAACGCCGCGGCGATACCAATCTGGCGAGGTTGACCGGGTGGGACGGATCACAAAAGCCGGAGATGGAGAGACGCGCACAGCCCTGTTCGAAGCTGCCAACGTTGTTCTCAGGCCATCAACCCGATGGTCTCCGATGAAGGCCTGGGCGATGCGTGTTGCCCACCGGCAAGGAAGCAAGCGTGCGAAGGTCGCGCTGGCCAGAAAGATGGCTGTCGTCCTTCACCGCCGGCTGTTCGTGCTGCTGTGGCGGGAGGGCGAGCCATCGGGCATCAACCGGATCTACCGGCTTTATCGCGAGGAAGGGCTCGCCGTCCGCAAGCGGCGGGCCCGCCGCAAGGCCGTGGGAACCCGTGCCCCGATCCTGGTCGAGGCCAAGCCCAACGCGCGCTGGTCGCTGGATTTCGTTCATGATCAGTTTGCCAACGGACGGCGCTTCCGGGTCCTCAACATCGTCGACGACGTCACCAAAGAATGCCTGGGCGCCATTCCGGATACCTCGATCTCAGGACGGCGCGTGGCCCGCGAACTCACGGCAATGGTCGGGCGAGGCAGCAAGCCAGAAATGATCATGTCCGATCATGGCACCGAGTTCGCCTGCAGCGCCATGCTGGCCTGGAGCAAGGACACCGTCACCGATTGGCACTTTTTCGCGCCGGGAAAGCCGATGCAGAACGGCTTCATCGAGAGTTCTTAACGGCCGGATGCCCGATGAACTGCTCAACGAGACCCTGTTCTTCGATCTGGATGATGCCCGTGCCAAGATCGCCAACTGGGTCGCCGACTACAACCGCGCATCAGAACACCCATCTGTCTATGTTGTTGAAGAGAAGAGACTTTGCTGATTGTGATGCGATCCTGCGCGGTATCTTGGGTTCTGCCGCGCTCGTTCGGTGATGGATGTGGCGGCATCCGTCGCCAGGGCAGCGCGCGCGAAGATCCATGGCCATCCGGCAAAGGGTGGATGGCTTCGATCTGACCGGCTTCTACGGCCAAACGCAGCGTCTTGGCTGCAACCTTGAGAAGCCTGCCGGCGTCGGAGAGATTGAGCCAAGGCTCGACGCTGTCCTCGGCTCGACGGAAGAGGGTATCCGATGATAAGATCGCGTGGCTGTGGCGCTCTCGCGGGTCCACCGATTGCCGTTGCCCGTCTTGAGGCCGTTGCGGTTGAGCAGGCCTGTAATCAGGGTCGTCGCTGGCGATCAGCACCAGTTGCCGAATGGCTGCGATGATGTCGCCGGAGGTGCTGTTACGCTGCCCACCTCGCCGCTTCGGCAGCCGCATTTCGCTGTGAGCGCCACCCACCCAATGCACGACGAGAACGATCTCGGACGCTCGTCATCGATATCGGCAACGACCTCGTGGATCAGCGCCCGGACGACGCGCTTCTTCAGCCGCGCATCGGTGGTGGGCCCTGACCAGACTATCTTGAGGTTTGAGGTCAGAACGCTGAGCAGCGCTGGATCGATCGCTGTCGGTGCGGTCGCCGCGTCATGCGCGGCAATCTTGCTCTCCACCTCGGCGACGCGGGCAAGCGAGTGATTCCAGCGCGCCTCAAGCTCTGCAGCAACGAGGGGCGGTTTGCCGCATCTGCCGCGTCATATTGCCGGATGGCGCAATCGGCTGCGTAACGGGCCGTTTCGAGATCACGGCCGAGCGCTTCGCGAACTTGATCGCTCTGATGTGTGGCCTGGGCTGCGGCGGCCGTAGCCGCCGCGACGGGCCGGGTCCGACGACGCCGAGCAGTGCCTCTTCGATCGCATCATCGACACGCAAGCCTCCGAACGCGATGGAGCGCGGTTCGCCGTTGTCCATCCAGGCGCGCGAGCAGCTGTAACGGGGGATGTGATGCTTCATACCGCTGTAGCGCAGCGTCAGCTTGCGGCAACTGCGCCGGCAGCGGATGAGTCCAGCGAGCAGCGCGTCGCTATGCTTGGGCGCGCCATGATGCCGGCTCGTGGGCAAGTTACTGGAGACCATTGTACGGATCGCTTCGAACCCCTCCCAGCTCACATAGCCTTCGTGGACATCCGGCTTGAGGGAGGCACTCCGCACGCCCCTTCCGGCGGATCTTCACGCCTGTGCCATGGACGCCGCAACCCCTCGTTACGGCTGTTCTACCGTAGGCGTAGGCTCCGCCGTAGACCGGGTTCTCGACCATCCTGTGGAGGGTCGCGTAGCTGGGCCGCCGCCAGGCCGTGTCGCCATTCGGCTGCTTCACCGGTAGGTCGAGGCCGTGCTCAGCAGCGCCTGCCGCGCGGTCCCGAGTTCCTCGATCTTGTCAAAGACGAGCGTAGTGGCGTCCTGCACACGCCGGTCGGGATCCTTCTCGTAATGATCACCGACCTTCACAAAGCCGATGGGCGTGGCCACAACCAGTTCGCCGCGGCGGGCCTTCTCGTAGCGTGCGAGAGCGAGCGTTGTCGTAAAAGGTCCAGCTCATACTCGTTGAGGCTCCCCTTCAATCCTAGAAGCAGTCCGTCGTTGCCGTGCCGCGGAGCATAGATAGTTTCCTGGTCAACCAGCAGGGTGTCGACGACGCGACACATATCGATCAGCTGTTGCCAATCCCGGCTGTTGCGCGCGAAGCGCAAGACCTCCTGCGCACAGACTGCCCGACCGTGCCGAGGCAGACCTCGGCCACCATCCGCTCGAAGCCGGCCCGCAGCGCCGTCAATCGGTCGCATCGCGTATTGCAACGCGCTGCTCTCACGATTGTGCAGAACTGATGGGCGAAGGACTGGCGCACATAGAGGATCGCCTTGCGCTCAAGGTGGTGAGGGCGGACCTTGTCACTGATCATGACTGTCCTCCTTGCGAGCATTGCGCTCACCCGCGCATGGCGCAGCACCAGCGGCGTCATCAACTCCACCAGGGCATCCTGCGCCTCCTTCGGCAGCTCGCGCCATTCCGGAGCCCCGACGGCGCTGCGCGCGACGCCACCCGCGAACAGGTCCGTCTGATGCATGCCGAACCGGTTGTGCCGAACCGGGTTCGCCGATATCGCCGTCGTCTTGCTTGCCATGAGCCTCTCCCCGATTCTGGTCGTGAGAGACCCCGCGTGCACCGGAAAGCGGCTCATTCGATGATGATGCAGCGCTCTTAACTGCTAAATCGAGAAGCGCCGACAACGCGTTGAGCGCTTCCAAGCTGACAAAGGGCTCTGCCCTTGCGCTGCCACCGCGAGCACATGCCGCGCGGTCAAACATCCACGATGGGATCTCCAGACACCGGGCCGTCTCCGACCATCCAGCGTACAGCGCGTCCGCCTTGTCGATCACAGCATGGACGAAAACCTCGCGGCCTGCCCAAGGATGAAGCCGGTAAGAACCTCACGGCAAACCATCCCGTGGGCGTTCTCAAGGCTTGTTGTACAACACCCGTCGCCCGCATCAGGCGCTCAATCATCGCGCGCCGATGGTGGCTTGGCGCGAAGGCATCAACGGACCCGTCGATGCGGCTGTGGACATGAAGCCGCGCTTGGACAACGCTGAAGCGTTGTCCACATGCCCACAGCCGCAACAACAGCAGCAGACAGGGCTGTTCGCAGCGTGACATCAGGAGATCGGAGCGGCCGAGAATCCAACTAACAAACCGGTCCCGTGGTCACACGCATGGGGTCCACTTCAGTTTGTCACGAGGACTTGGACGCTCTGGCAGCCCCATGAATTGTCCCGTTTGTCGCGACGGCACTCGCGCAGTCGCAGGAGCGCTATGCGAAGTCGATAGGTGAAGCGAGATTGATTATCGGCAACGTCATCAGGATGATGTCTCGGTCACGAAATCGCGCGCTGGCTGCCACTTCGGTGCAGCGCTCGGGCTCTATCATTGTTGCAGGAGTTCGTTCCGGTTATTCCCGACTGGGCCCAACGATTAGCACACGGGCCGCAAGGCCGGTCGTGGTCTCGATCATTTCCGCAAAGAGGGTGCGAAGTTGATCCCGCCGCCGACGAGCCGATGATCCCTACGAGGACGAAGCCTACCGGCTGTGGCACATCAAACAGCGCAGCAAGTGAGCCAACGCTAAGGGGTATGGCGAAATCGCGAGGCGCCTCCAACGAGGGGCGATGTTGGAGGGAGCAACGTGGCGCTTGCAATCAAGCGCATCGTGCGGGCGGTTCAGAAGCTGGACACCCCAAGGGGATCGCTGACATCTCTGACTCAGCGACCGATCAAAGGTGGCGCGATAAACGTTCGTCGCAGCCGTTGTACTACCGCCCGTCGTCCTACCACCGCATCGTCGGCAGTGACGGCAGCCGCCGCTGCATGACCCGCGGCCGCTCGATCGCCGCGAACACCCGCCGCGCTCCGGGGTAGCATTTGATAGGCCGGTGAGTTCTCCCGATCAATCACATAAACGTTCGTATCGCGTGATGTTTACCTACGTTCAATTGAGCTTCTGATCGCGATCATCTTAGCTAGCGTATGCGGTAGCGCTCCCGCTATGCTGCCCTCCTTGGGCGTTTCCTCCCTAGACTTGAGCCGCTTGTGGCAACGCAAGCGGCCTCTTTCGGGCTTTGATCTGGCGTAACAGCGGAACGCGCGACAGATTTTCTAATCTGCTTCTGCGCGTTGTCGGAGGCGGGATGGTTAGAAAATTTGCGCGTGGGGATCGTGTAAAGCTAACTGACCTGATGGTGAGGACAATTATGCGTGGCGTGGCTATGCCGAGAAAGCGCAATGATAGATATGTTAATTGGGAGGGGAGATTTGGTGAGGTTATGTCTGCTTCGTCAACAAATGTTGTTGTTCTTTGGGAAGGCCGTAAGACCTATGATCAATGGCCGCCTCGCGCACTCGAAAAATCTTGAAGCGGTATAGATACCCTTGGCCGGTGACCAGACGATGAAGATCGCGACCTCGACCGGCGACATGGTCGAGACGGCGCACTGACTTTGTCTATCGGTTCGCAACGGCGGTGTACGCCCGAAATGGCGGCGAATGCGCCCAAGGCGGTGCTGCCCCGGAGCTCAATTGCTAACGCCGCCTCCCCTCGGCGGTTTGACCGATCCAATTTGACGGGCGGCTCCATGCAAACTGGCGACCGCTATGCGGCTCCAACCCGCTAATTGCTGGCGACCTGACCGGACCAAGCCAGCATCATTGATGCTGACACGCTCAAAATCTACGGCACCCGCATTCGGCTGTCCGACATCGATGCGCTGGAGAGCACTCAGTTCTGCCGGGGCGAGGACGGCGTCGCATAATTGCGCGCGAAGACCGCGAAACTCAGCGCCTTCATCGCGCGAAAAGCATACCTGTCTCGTTGGATCAGTACGGGCGCACCGCAGCGACGTGCTCGATTGCCGGGATCGACCTCGCGGACCGGCTGGTCCGCAACGGCTTCGCGCTCGATTGGCCGCGCTCTTCCACCTGGCAGGATATGCCTCCGCCCAACGTGATGCCGAAAGGGCTGGGCGAGGCATCTAGGCTGGCAGCTTTGTCGCGCCATGGCTGTAGCGGTGTGCGTTCGAGCCGGGGGCCGGTCAGCGGCCTGCTCGGACGACGCCAGCGCGCATCCGTGACGTGAGCCGTCGGGTCGCCCTGCGCGTTCCAGCCGATCGTGATCACCGATTGATCGGGATAGGGGGACGTCTTGCGATGCCACCCTCCCACACCGGGCATACGGGTCCCTACCACGGCGGTTCGACTGAGTTAAGCCGGCCCAGAAACCAGTATTCGGGGGGAGACCGAGAGCGTCAAAGAAGTGGTTGCGCAAAGCGTGCTAGATCGCCGGGCGCCCGGACATTCGCCAGAGCCCCGTCGGTGAACCAGCGGCAACCGATGCGGCGAACTTCGCGATGCCGAGGCGGCGAAGCTCCGTGAATCGCTTGTGCCCGCTCTGCCATTGTCGCCAGAGATAAGATTTTATCCAGTTCTGAGTTCGCTCAAACCATTGGATTTGCCCAATTGGGCGGTGGTAGCGACGGGAGCTGGAGCGGAGCCATCGGCATAGCGCACCGCCAGATCCCGGCGCGGCTAGCAGGTGAAGGCGAACCCGGAGGGCGTCTTCCATCCGAGCTGCGAGTGCGGTCGTGTGTCGTTATAATCGGCGCGCCAGCATCCGAGCGCGACGCGGGTCTGTGCCAGCGACGCGAACAGCGTTTCGTTCAGCAATTCATCCCGGAGCCGGCCGTTGAAGCTTTCGATGAAGCCGTTCTGCATGGGCTTGCCCGGAGCGATATCGTGCCAGGCGACGCGGCTCCGATCGGCCCAGGTCATCGTGTTCGATAGCCGCCACGCCAGCACCGCCCGGCTCGCCCAGTCCATGATCGCGACGAGATAAAGGAAGCCGCGGCCGATCGGAAGTGGAGTAAGAAGCGCGAACGCGCTTCTCCTCCCCGAACCGTACGTGCACCTTTCAGCGCATACGGCTCTCTGTTCAAGCTTGGCCCATGGCCATAGCAACATCATGATAGTGCGAGGTGACAGTG
>NZ_JADYVX010000081.1 GCF_020194175.1 Bradyrhizobium sp. BRP22
ACGCGCTGCCGGCGCCGGCCGATCAGGCCTATGCGCTGGCGGCCTACCAGTCGCCGCAAGGTGCGGTCGAGACGACGCTGGCGCAGATCTGGGCCGAGCTCCTTGGTGTCGAGCGCATCGGGCGCAACGACCACTTCTTCGAACTGGGCGGCCACTCGCTCTTGGCCGTGCAGATGCTCAGTCGAGCATTAAATCTTGGGCTGAGTTTTAGCGCCACCGACCTCTTCCGAGCCCCTGTTCTAAAGGAGCTCGCATCGAAGATTCGTTTGCAGGTGCAGCCCAGTAACACGGCGGTGATTCCCGTTCGACCGACCGGATCGCAGCCACCTCTCTTCTTTGTCCCCACAGGTTTTGGGGATTGTTCGTATGTCCTCGGTTTGGCAGCGGAAATGGATGCAGACTGCTCGGTCTACGCTCTGCAATGGCCCCCTTTCGATGACGTTCGTCCACCGACGCTTGAGGCGATGGCCGCCGAGGTGATTCTTGCGATTAAACAGATCCAGCCCCGTGGCCCATACCGTTTTGCTGGATACTCATCAGGTGCAATCCTGGCTTATGCAATTGCCGAGCAGTTACTGAGTGTTGATGAAGTTGTGTCGTTCATGGCGTTCATCGATGTCAGTCTACCCGCGGCTTCTTCAAACAGAGCACTGAAGAATTTGGCGCGAGAATTTGTTTTGAATCGTTGTGGAATCTTGCGCGATGAGTATCGCGAGGTTCTGGAACGCGACACCGAACCATGTTCCATCTCTGAGTTGCTTGAAAAGGCGCAGCAAATAGGAGCGTTAGCTCCAGATCACGATCTTCGCAGTGACGTTTCGATGTATCAAAGGGCCGCGACATTTCACCGCGCGCTACAATCGTATCGCGTTCCATCGCTCGTGATTGAAATACATCAGTTCTATGCGAGTGAGCCTCTCGTCAGTCGTCGGGTACCACCTGACAACCAACCCAGTAGCGACTTGCCAAACCAGGGCTGGGACCGAGTCGTGAATGCCGGGGCTATTCGTGCCGTACCGGTTCCAGGCAACCACGCGACAATGGTGAGCAATCCAGAAAACCGCCGAGTTCTGGCTCGAGCCATTTCGACAGCCTTGATCGGGACTGTTGAATAGACTGAGAGAACTTTCTCCGAAAGTTGAGGGTTCGAAGCTTCATCTCGAGATCCAGGCGCTGCTCGTTGGTTTTTCCCTGACCCGTGCGCACACGTCGTCGATCGGCTGAAAGCTGATCTCAGCACTCCAGGCCTTCAGATAAAGGCGCTCGCTTACTCTTCGAACCGTATTCCACTCATCCAGAATGGCACGATATCGAGTGCGGCGGAACTGCCAGCAGCAAGCAGCGTCAGGAAGCCGAGTGACGGTCAGTCCCTCCTTCATACGCTCTGTCTCGTCAATTTTGCGATGAAACTGCCAATCCTACGATTTACTTTCAATAAGACGCTGACATCTTAGTTCGGTTTTTAACAGCCGCGCTGTGGCGTCGATGCCGCGTCGAACGCAACCTGAAATTACACCTGATACTCCACTTCGCCTTGCCGATGCCGTGAAGATCGCATTTCCTTTGGAAGGAATGACGGTCGCGGGTTTGCGTCGTGAGCGCGACCGTAATCGACTGGTTATCGAAGATTGCCGGCAAGGAATTTACAACGCTGGCTCATATCGGACGGATGAGAGAGCTGTGCCGCGAAGAAGCAAGGGCGCCCGACTTCAGCTCAGGGCTACCCGCCGAAACAAGAGCGCATAAATCACTCACCCTGCAACCTGGATCATCAGAGACAACGGCCGGGATGTCAGCACAGGCTGCGCTGCAGATGAGATTGCGGCCGCGGAGGAAAAGCTAGGAGATTACATCAGCTCTAAACACACGCCAAAGCGAAGAATCCGCCACATAGACGATATCGCTATCGCGGAGGTCCTCTCGATTTATTTGGACGCGCAGTTAGACAATCTTCGCGGCCGTTTCAATGTCGATAGCGAGAGCAAAGATACGATCGCCAATATCCGCAACTTTAAGAAGCGGATCGAACCGTTGAAGGGGTGGTGGGGGTAAAAATGCCCGAAGCCATTCCAGTCGTCGCGGATGCTTGACGCGGGGCTGGCCGGTATCGAGAGGTACGGCGATCCGCTTGCCGCTCTGGTCAGCCGCTACGATCACGTGATCGGCGTACAGGGTGCCAGTCGTGCAATGTTTTGTGCCATTGAGCTGTAATCCGGCTTGGTCCGACGTCACCGCGGTCTGGTAGCGATCGCCAGGGCCTACGCCCAACTCGGTTATCGCGTCTCCGATTATCGCACTATTCGCGATGGCTCTGAGCCACCGCGCTTTGGTGGCTTGATCTTGTTCAGGCGTAAGTCCTCGACCAGGTTGAAGTGTGCCCTCTGCGCCTGTGGCAGCTTGGAGTCCGTAGCCGCAAGTGCAATTGTACGCATCCGACGGGGGCCGTCTTGCGTGACGGATGGTAATTCGCGAAGCGTGTGACCTTAAGTCTAGCTTTAAGGTCATCAGGCGATGCGGGTCGAGGTTTTGGGCGGGCTGGAGCGGCGGCGGCGGTGGTCGCAGGACGACAAGGCGCGGATTGTCGAGGAGACGTTGGCGCCGGGCGCGAAAGTGACTGAGGTTGCGCGTCGCAACGGAGTAGCGGCCAGCCTGGTGTTTACCTGGCGTCGACAAGCACGGACATCGGAACAAGTTGTACCATCTTTTACGCCGGTGCAGATCGCCGCCGTAGCGGCATCGGCTGAGGAAACTCCGAAGCTTTTGCCTACGGTTGATGGCCGAGTTCGCTCCGTGGCAGCCGCGCGTACTGGATTGATAGAGATCGATCTCGGCAACCGACGGTGCATCCGGGTGGATGCGCACGTCGATCCGGAAGCGCTGGCGCGGGTCCTCGATGTGCTTGGACGCCGATGATTGCTATACCGGGGAATGTGCGAGTGTGGCTCGCGACAGGCTATACGGATATGCGCAGAGGCTTTCCGTCGCTGGCACTCCAAGTGCAGGAGGTGCTGCACAAAGACCCGCTCAGCGGTCATCTGTTCGTCTTCCGCGGTCGCCGCAGCGATCTTGTGAAGGCGATCTGGCACGATGGCCAGGGAGCCTGCTTGTTCACAAAAAGACTCGAGAGAGGAAAGTTCATCTGGCCATCGGTTGCCGGCGAATCGGTAATGATTTCGCCGGCGCAGTTGAGCTATTTGCTGTCCGGGATCGATTGGCGTAACCCTCAAGAAACCCATCGGCCGACACGGCTCGGATAGCCGCTTTTACGGTTTGAATCTGCTGCTTGATCTGATTCAATGGCTTCATGATATCGAAGCCGGACGATCTTCCATCGGATCTTTTAAGTGCCTACATGGCGCTGCTGGCCGACGTCATCGCGCCGATCCCGGAAAACGCGAGCCGAACTGAATGGCGAACTGGCCCATGGCGGCAGTCCACTCAACGCCTCGCCGCCACCGCAATCCGGCGTTCTTGATGGCGCGATAAAGCAGCTTCAACGCCGCGTCGTCGTTTGGAAAGCTGCCGCGGGTCTTGATGATCTTGCGCAGGCTACGGTGCAGTGCCTCGACCGCGTTGGTGGTGTAGATCATCTTGCGGACGCCAGGAGCGAACGCGAAGAACGGCACGACCTGTTCCCAGGCGCGGCGCCAAGCCTGGCCGATCGCCGGATAGCGCTTGCCCCATTCGTCCTCGAACTCCTCGAGCCGGACCAGCGCCATATCGGCATTCTCGGCCCAATAGATTGCCTTGATGGCAGGCAGGATCGCCTTGCGATCCTTCCAGGCGACAAACGCCAGGCTGTTGCGGATCAGGTGCACGACGCAGGTCTGCACCACGGTCTGCGGATAGACCGAGGCGATCGCTTCGGGAAAGCCCTTGAGCCCATCGACCACCGCGATCAGGACATCGTTGACGCCACGCGTCTTCAGCTCGTTGATGACCTTGAGCCAGAATTTGGCGCCTTCGGTCTGCTCGATCCACAGGCCCAGAACCTCCTTCTCGCCGTCCGGATTGAGCGCCAGCGCGACATCGCATTGCCTCACCCAGAATGTTACTGGACAACTTCTCGCCGATAATTGGGTCGGTGCCACCGAATTGGTTCGGTGGCGTCTATGGCGGGAAAGATCAGCATGGGCGCGCGGCGCGAGGTGGTGTCGGCGGTAACGGAGCGTTACCGGTCGGCCAAACGAGCGGAGAAAGGACGGATTCTCGACGAGCTGTGCGCGACGACGGGCTGGCATCGCAAGCATGCGGTGCGCGCGCTCCGGCGACGCGAGACGGTAAGACCGGGCGAGGTCGAGGCAACAAGAAAGCGAAGACGCAGATATGGCGCGCCGATCAAGGACGCGCTGACTGCGCTGTGGGAGGCGTCGGATCGGGTGTGCGGCAAGCGGCTCAAGGTGATGATCCCGACCTTGCTGTCTGCTCTTGAGCAACATGGCCGATTGCAGCTTGGCCAGTTGGATCGTGATCGTGTCCTGGCTATCAGCGCCGCCACCATCGATCGCCTGCTCGTCGATGTGAAGATCGCGGCGAGCGGCGGCAGGCGGCGCCGTGCCGGATTTTATTCGGCAATCCGGCGCGAGGTCCCGATCCGCACGTTCAATGACTGGAACAGCCCGGTGCCCGGCTTCTGCGAGGTCGACATGGTCGCCCATGGCGGCACGTCGGTGGCTGGCTCGTTCATCCAAACCCTCACGATGGTCGATGTCGCCACCGGCTGGACGGAGTGTCTGCCGCTGCTGACGCGGGAAGGTTCGCTGGTCGTCGAGGCGATCAACCGCGCACAGAGCCTGTTCCCCTGGCTGTTGCGCGGCGTGGACTTCGACAACGACAGTGCCTTCATGAACGATGTCGTCGTGCCATGGTGTCGTGAACAGAAGCTCGAGGTCACACGCTCGCGCGCCTATAAGAAGAACGATCAGGCGTTCGTCGAGCAGAAGAATGGTGCCGTCGTCCGCCGCCTCATGGGCTATGGCCGCTTCGATGGCGTCGAGACGGCGCGTATGAGGGGCCGCCTCTATGCGGCGGCACGGCTCTACGTCAACTTCTTCCAGCCGTCGTTCAAGCTGAAGGAGAAGCGTCGCGAAGGGGCTAAAGTGATCAAGCGCTATCATCTCCCCTCGACGCCCTACGAGCGTGCCCTGGCGCATCCCAAGGTGACCGCGACCGTGAAGAAACGCCTACGCGATCAGTATCGCTCGCTCGATCCGGTCGCGCTGTTGGCGGAGATTCGCGCAACCCAAGAGGAATTAGGCAATCGCGTCGATCGTCGTGCCGGAAAGGCGCGCGGCCTGCAACCCGCCAGTATGGGCACCGCGCCAGCCACCGCAGCCACTTTTGCGAAGACGCTCGGTAAGACGACGACGTCCGGCGAACCGCGCGCCACGCACCGGCGCACACGTCGGCCCTATAAAACCCGGGTGCGCATGCCGTCCAAGCTCGACCCGCATATTGCTGTGATCGAGGGTTGGCTCGCCGAGCAGCCGCAACTAACCGCGCTCGCCATCGTCGACCGGCTGAGGGAGAAGCACCCCGAGGAGTTTGGGACGAGACAGCATTCGATCGTGCAGCGTCTGCTGAGGGCGCTCAGACGAAGAGCTGCCGAACGGTTGGTCGCCCAGGGCCCGCTCGGCTTGGCCACCACCGCTGCCCCATTGCCCGGCGTTGTGGACGGCTCGGGCTATGTAGGGCCCGACCCGCCCACAACCCCTCTCGTCGAGCAAGCCGGAAAAGCCATCTGGCGCGGCCAATCAGTCGACCTCGGATCGCCATCGGCCACCGCGCCACTAAGGTAACATCTACAAGTGAGGCAATACGGGGGTCAATATTGCAAGCCGAATGACAGTCAGCGCCGAGCACTGGCTCTCCGACGTCCTTGCGAAGCTCGTCAATGGCTGGCCTGCGGCGCGACTGGACGAACTGCTTCCCTGGGCGTCGACCTACACGATGCATGCGCACGATCCGAGGCTGGCAGCATGAGCCTGAACACGACCGCCGTCCGAATCAGGGTAACCCTCAAGGACGTGAAGCCGGAGGTGATGCGTTGCCTTGTCGTACCCGTCACCCTGCGCCTTGATCGGCTGCATCTGACGCTTCAGGCGGCGTTTGGCTGGACAAACAGCCACCTCTTCGAGTTCCTAGCTGGCGAAGGGCGTTGGGGCATCCCTGATCCCGACGGTGATTTTGGCCCCCAGCCGATCGATGCCCGCAAGGCGCGGCTCTCCGATATCGTTCAAGAGACAGGCGCCAAGACGATCCATTATCTCTATGACTTCGGCGACAGCTGGGACCATGTGATCAAACTCGAAAAATGGTTCGACAACACGACGATAGAGGGACTTCCCCTCCTGCTCGAGGCCGCCGGTCGTTGTCCTCCGGAGGATGTCGGCGGTGCGCCAGGCTATGCCGACTACCTCGACGCCATCGGCGACCCTACCCATCCAGAACATGAACATATGCGCCTCTGGGGGCCCGAACAGTTCGATCCGAACGTCGTCGACCGGAAGACGCGCGAGGCCGCCGTCAACGCATTGTCCGGAATTTGGAAGCCGCGGCGTCGCGCCACGCGGCTCAAATAGACGTCAAGCGTCAATCAAAAGGGCCGCAGAGCTACGCTTACGCTCAACCGTCACAACGGCTGCTTCCAGCGACCCGGTGGGCTCTGCCGCCGTCGGTAGCGCCGATTCCGACACCACCGGCACGAACGACAGCGTGTCCGCCGAAGCCGGCAGCACCAACTGGCCCAAACGCGCCCGGCGCCGCCAGTCGTGCACCTGCTGGGGCCGGCAGCCGTGGCGGCGGGCGACATCTGTGACAATCGCTCCCGGCTCGAGGCTCTCCGCGGCAATCTGTGCATGTTTCGCGGGATCGTGAGCACGGATTTCAGGGGATCGTGAGCAGAGATTTCAGACGATCGTGAGCACGGATTTCGCGGGATCGTGAGCAACTTTTCCGCGGCTCAGCCCGCTTCGGCCGACA
>NZ_JADYVX010000082.1 GCF_020194175.1 Bradyrhizobium sp. BRP22
AGCGCCCATTGGCATCCAGTCGTCGCAATGTACTGGATCGCATCCCATACCGATCGCATGCAGGTCTTGCGCGGGCGACCGACCTTGCTCGGCCTTGGCATCAACAGCTCGATCAAGGCCCATTCCGCATCCGTACAATCGCTTGCATAGCGGAGCTCTCGTCTGTCATGCTGACAGCGGGTGATTTAGGTCATCTGCTTCTCCGATGGCTTCGAACACCTCGAAGAATCACAACCTGCTGAAATCACCCAACTTTAGTTTCCGGTCGGCCTCTTAGAGTCTGGCTCAAAAACCTTCGTATCGTTTCGGCACCCCTTTAGATGCCTGCCCATTACCTACGTTCAATTGCGCTGCCGATCGTGATCGTCTTAGGCTGAATGTGTTGGAAAAGCGCACAAGCCCGTCAAGGGTCATGTTGATGCGGCGAGATGGAAACTAAGGATGGTCACTATCGCGTACGCATTGATGGTGAGTAGGTTGATGTTCCGAACCACGCTGTCGTGGACGGCCCGAACCGTGCTGGCCGTACGATGGTCTGGCCTGACTACCTAAATGGTCATCCGACGGTGCGCTGCTTCATGCCGGGGAGCATGGGCTGATTGCGAGCGCGCCGCGATCGAAGCGGCAGATCTTTCTCGTCCTGGCGAGGCGACCGACGCCATCGAGCGGGTCATACGCAGAAAGGCGCCCCTTGGCAAAGCAGCAGAAAACTAGTGCTGAACTTGAGGACATGGTCCATCAGAAGCTGTTGATTGGCGGCGTGTATGTGTCGGTTCGCGAAGACCCGCTCCTCGGTTGGCGCGCTACGGTAATTACCGCGCCCAAGCATGCAAAAGCCATTCAGGAACGCGCTGCGACTGCGGCGGCCGAACTTCGCAAAAAGTTCACACTGAAAACTTGACGGACATGCGAGGGCTGCGCGGACTTACTGGGTGCGCAGCCGCCCCTTGATCGACGCAAGCTGGAAAGGCGAGACATACATTTTCTAAGGGGCGCGATGACGGCTAAAGGGCTGAAGGCGTGGCATGAGTGATTGGACGCTTGGGGGCTTTGCGTGAACGCGCTGCGATCATCTTTCTTGCGATGGTGCTGGTGTCGTGACAGGCGACATTATCGCATGCAAATACAATTTAAATGCGGGTTCCGGTTTGCGCGTAGCGCCCGTTGCAAGCATGTCGCCTTTTGGCCCTTCGCGACAGATATCGTTGTAGCTAGTAATAAATGGTACCGAAATCCCTCGGGGAGATACTAATTAAGGTACCGTAATCGCCATATGAATATGGCGCACAAACAGGGGATGTTTGAGGAGAAGCTGGAGGCGTACCTGAGGGGTCCCAAGAAGCGCAGGAGCGAGATCCTCGATGCGGTCGGGGGAGTGTCGGGACTCACCAGGAAAGGAGCGATCAAGCGGTTTCGTTCCATGCAGATAGGGACGTTTTTGAGCATGATGCATGCGAAGGCGACGAGGTGGAGGTCGGCGAGGGTCTGATCGCATCGCTCGTAGTCTTCGACGAGCGTTCGAAAGCGTGTGGCCCATGCGAAGGATCGCCCGACGATCCATCGCCTTGGGGCAGTACGAAGCTACGTTTGGCCTCCAGCAGCTTTATAACCTCAAGGGCGATGCCGTGCTCCGCGGCCGCCGCTGCAGCTTTGTCACCTGTGTAGCCCTGGTCAACGGAGGCGATCTCGACACTCTGGCCGGTCTCGGCCTGAATCGTCTTGGCTGTCCGGCCAATCTCGGCGCGATCGTCGGCGTTGGCGGGCGTGACATGCAGCGCCAGAAGATGGCCAAGCGTATCGACGGCCAGATGCAGCTTCGAACCTTTCTTGCGTTTGGCGCCGTCGTAAGCTCCGCGGGCACCGCTCTCGGGCGTCGAGCGCAGCGTTCAACTGTCGATGATGGCGGCGGTCGGTTGCGCGGCCCGTCCAGCCGCAAGGCGCAGGACGACGCGCAGATCCTCGGCCAGGGGTCAAAGCAACCGGCGCAAACCACCGCTGCGCCTGTTGATATACAATCTCCCACGGAGGTAGATCGTTCGGCATCCAGCAAAAGGCGCGCGGTCTTCACGATGTAGCGCAGGCCGTTGAACACTACGGGAAGCGCGTGCGTCCGCTGCGATGCGTCCTCCGGTAA
The DNA here is from genome assembly GCF_020194175.1 of Bradyrhizobium sp. BRP22. GTDB lineage: Bacteria > Pseudomonadota > Alphaproteobacteria > Rhizobiales > Xanthobacteraceae > Bradyrhizobium. The sequence goes on from NZ_JADYVX010000082.1 coordinate 2,135, forward strand.
AGTGTTAGATAAGGGGCAACAAGCGCCCCCTCGTCATCGGAAACGTCAGAAGGATAAGGCTTGCGGGGTTTCGACATCCCGCAAGCCTCGGATTTTATAGTTTACCGGTCCCTAACAGCCTCTAGGTTCGAGGAACGGTCGAAATGGTGCAGATCCCTGAGAATTGGCATCGCTACCACTCTCGGACCTCACTCCCAAAGATGGATATGGACACGGTCTCTAGAGGGCAGGCATATGTCCAACTCCGCCGAGCAGGCCCTTGGGAGCCACTTGTCGGTTGCTCGCTTGCAATGTGCCAAGGTTGCAAAATGCGACGTGGTTTGCTCTAACTAGCTATCGCGTTCGTGCCAAAATCGTGCCAAGCCAAGTTGGGTTGGGCCGAAAAGACAAGCAACTCAAGGGATTGCGGGCGTAGTTCAATGGTAGAACGGCAGCTACCCAAGCTGCGTTCTGCTTCAATCGGAAGCGGCCCGGCGGGTACGGCTGGTTTGGATTGAGACTTCCAGGCTGCCGCTGAAGACGTCCGCCCGTTGGGACTGAGTGTCGCGCGCCATGGAAAACTGCCCCCTCAGCGTCACGAGGAATTGCCCCTCCTCGGATAGCTGAGGAGAGAGTGAATGAAGCAGGAACGAATCACTGAAGGCTCTCCGTGGAGTGATCCACGGGGGCAAGTGATGAAGACGCCGGATGACGTGGCGGAGATGTTGCGCCTGAGAGCGTGCGGGTGGGGTCTGAAGCGGATTGCGCAGCAGCTGGGCTGCAGCCATCACACGGTAAAGAACTACGTGGCGGCGGGCGGGGTGAAGCCGTTCAAGTCGCCTGAGCGGCCGAAGCGTCTCGACGGTCTTGAGGATTGGCTGCGCGAGAGGCTCATTCGGCATCGCGGCAATTCCGACGTGGTGCGCCAGGACCTTTTGGCCGAAAAAGGCGTGGCGGTCAGCCGGCGAACGCTGCAACGCGCCGTGCAGCCCTATCGCCAGGCGCTGAAGGCGGAGGCGGAGGCGCTGGCGACGATGCGGTTTGAGACACCGCCGGGCCGGCAGCTGCAGATCGACTTCGGGGAGCGTTTGGTCGATATCGGAGGGGCGAAGATCAAGGCATTTGTTTTTGTAGCAACGCTCGGACACTCGCGACGGCTCCATGTGCGTGCGTTCCGGGCCGAGAGGCAGGAGCACTGGTTCGCCGGGCTCGAGAGCGCATTCACAACCTTCGGCGGCGTGCCGGAGGAAGTGCTGATGGACAATCCCCGGGCGCTCGTGGTGCGCCACGACGCAGTGAGCCGATCGGTTCAGTTTAACGACAAGCTGATTGCCTTCGCAAAACATTGGGGCTTCCGTCCTCGCGCGTGCGCGCCATATCGGGCCCGCACGAAGGCAGAACGGCGTCGGATACGTGAAGAAGAACGCGATCGCGGGGCATTCCTTCCCAAGCTGGGAAGCATTCGAGGCGCATCTCGACAGGTGGGAGCGTGAGGTTGCGAACGTTCGTATCCACGGCACGACCGGCGAGGCGTCGATCATCCGCTTCGCGCGTGACGAGATACATCGGTTGAAACCGCTCGGCGGGCAGCCGTCGTTCGGATCCTTGCGTGAACTGACCCGCGTCGTCGGCAATGATTGCGCCGTCGAGATCGACACGAACAGCTACTCGGTGCCGTGGCGCCTTATTGGCGAGCGCGTGGCGGTGACGATCGCGGCCGGCGAAGTGCGGATCCGCCATGGATTGCACCAGGTTGCGGTCCACAAGCAATCGGACGGGCGCCGGCTGCGGATCGTCGACTCCGCTCATCTCGATGGTGTTGCCGGGCGCAATGGCGCGGTCCGCCGGGCGGAGATCGCGGCGGCGGTGCTGGCGCCATCTCCACCGCCGTCGCTGCTACGTCCTCTTGCCGAATACGAAGCCGTGATCGGAGAAAGCTTCTGATGGTGCGGGCAAAGAAGCTCATTGAAGCAATAACCGATCCGCTCGATGCCATGCTGGCGCGATTGCAGCTCTCCGGCATCCGCGATCAGCTCGACAGCCTGCTCGACGAAGCGGCGCGCGCAAACCTGTCGGCACGTGAGACGCTGATCCTGCTGTGCGAACGCGAGATCGCACGCAAGGATCATCGCCGTATCGAGATGGCGCTGAAGCTCGCACACTTCCCGGCCGTGAAGGAGCTTGCTGGCTTCGACTTCGAGGCGCAGCCGTCCATCGATCCGAAGCAGATCCGTGATCTTGCCGCGTCACGTTGGATCGCCAACGGAGAGAACGTGCTGCTGCTTGGCCCGCCGGGCGTCGGCAAGACGCACCTATCCATTGCACTCGGGGGAGAGGCAATCCTGGCCGGGTATACGGTGCAGTTCACCACGGCGACGACGCTGGTCGCTGGCCTCGCCAAGGCGCACGGCGAGCGACGCCTGGACGAGAAACTGCTCGCGCTGTCGAAGCCAAAGCTACTGATCGTCGACGAGCTCGGCTACCTGCCGCTGGAACCTGACGCGGCACATCTGTTCTTCCAACTGGTCAGCCGGCGCTACGAAACCGGCGCCATGCTGATTACCTCAAACCGCAGTGTTGCCGAATGGGGCACCGTGTTCGCCGATCCCGTGGTCGCCACCGCGATCGTCGACCGGCTTTTGCACCACAGCCACGTGCTGATGATCCGCGGCGACAGTTACCGGCTCCGCGCCAAGCGCAAGAGCGGCCTCATCCAGCCGCCGCCCGCCGGTGACGGCCCTCCGGTCGGCTCTGCCTCCCTCCGGCCCGTCACCGGCGGAAACAACCTTCAACCGAGATCATAACCCAGATGGTGGGGCAGTTCTTCATGACGCAAAGGGGGCAGTTCCGGATGGCGTTTGACAGACTGAGGGGAAGTTCTGACATTGTATTGATGGAAATCCCCATGACCGCGAGAGGCCGTGGTCCTCTAACTGGCGGCCACGAGCGCACCTATCGGCGCCGCATCGCGACTGGTCAAGGTCAAGAATCGGCAGCACCCTGCCTATTCTCGCGTGGTTTGTCAGTTTTGATGGGCTCCAGCCAGACCAGGTGCTGGCATGAGTGGCAGCGATAAATGAGCGATTCCGTCTTTCAGACGCTCGATAGCTCGTATCTGTATGTCGCAGCGTGGACACTTCATTTGTAGGCCCCGCTTGTCGTCTCTTGAGTGGCCGACGTATAGCGCCTGAATTGACGCGGCTGAACCGCCGGGCTTAGTGCAATGCCCGGCGGCTCCTGCCGATCACTCCCAATCGCTCTGTCCCCTCCGGTTTCAGCAGCGGTGGTCGACATTGCTGGCAGGGTATTTACACACACGCGCCGATCAACCCGTGCAAATACGGGGTTCCGCCTGCGCGCACTTCCGCTGTCATAATCCTTTTAACATTTGCGGCTTTTGTCGGAGTGCGTCTGCCGCCATGCGCTTTTCCCACAGGGCTCATGGGGTGATCGGCAGCAAGTAGGCGGCTCCGGCGTTCCCAACCCCACGTCCGTCCGGGCCGCCGGGGCCGTCCCTTCTTCTTCCTTAGCGCGCATCGCTCGCTGCCAAGGCAGTAGAGTTACCGGGTGAACGCGAGCGCTGCTGATGCGGAAACTACTGACCTGGATCAAGGCAGACGAACTTCATCTCCGATCCCAAAGCATTTGACGCCGTCTCGGGCGGCCTCTTTCATTTCATATGCCGCCAAAGAGTAGGCAACGCTCACCCTTTAGGTCACGCCCCTATGTGACTTTAAACTTGCCAGCCGTTCGGCTGCGTCCGCGACCTCAGCCGCAGTGCTGATCCCTAACCTGCTAGGGCTATCGCATATGGGCGAGGGCGCAGAGAAGGAAGTCGTTGTTCCATCTGGCCTGGAGCATTTTGTGGCTGATGCGAGCAGGTCCTGGGGTAGCCTGCAGGATGTTGATGGCGAGCTTGCG
>NZ_JADYVX010000083.1 GCF_020194175.1 Bradyrhizobium sp. BRP22
CAGGTCACCGCCGCTTGGGCTCATGTCCCCTCACAGCAGGGAACAAGTCATATCTTTTTTTTCTCAGTCCTCCTTTCTCTTTTGCATTCCAGTCATACGCTTCCCCAACTGTGGGGCGAGGCGCACGGTAGGTGAAGTCGGTCTGCCAGAGCTGGTTGACGGCCGTCGTCTTGTCCTTGAACTCGTTCGCGGTCTTGATCACCACATAGGCCGGGCTGGTGATGAGGTCATGCGCCTTCAGCAGCCGATCGACCGACGCCTCGGATACAAAGTACTTTCGTTCGTCGGTGAACCGCACGGCCAGCTCGCGTGGCGACAGCTCAGGCAACTCCAGCGCCAGCTCGATGATCTGGCCCCGCACATCGTCCGGGATGCGGTTCCAGACCCGGTCTGGTCGAGACCGATGATCGGCCAGCGCCTCAACGCCTCCCTCGCGGTAGCGATCATACCAGCGATAGAATGTGGCGCGCGGGATCCCGAGCTTGTCCAGTGCGCGCTTGGCCGGAAGGTGCGATTGCTCGACCAAATGGATGATCTCGGCCTTCTCGGAGGCGGGATACCTCATGCCTCGTCCTCCCCATCTCCGTTCATACTTTTTTTGAGCAGACGGTTCTCCAGGGTCAGATCGGCGACGGCCTCCTTCAAGGCGGCGGCCTCCCGGCGGAGGTCCTTCACCTCGCCGGAGGTCGCAGCTCGCGCCGTGTCGCCGGCCAGGCGGCGCTTGCCGGCCTCGAGAAACTCCTTGGACCAGCCGTAATACATCGAGGCGGCAATGCCCTCGCGGCGGCAAAGCTCGGAGATGTTCTCCTCGCCGCGCAATCCCTCCAGCACGATGCGGATTTTCTCTTCCGCCGAATACTGCCGGCGGGTCTGGCGCCGAATGTCCTTTAGCACTTGGTCTGCCGGCGCTTTGCCCGGTCCGGATTTCTGTTTCATCTTCGCTCCTGGCGGCTACGATGAACCAGAAATCCTCCCTCCGCAAAATCCCCCTGTTTGTCTCACAGGTCCTGACGGCGAACACTCCTGGAGCCAACGCAAATAGCGCATCGTCCAGCCTTCTTGCGGGGATATCCACATTTTTGAGTCAGAGTTTTGCTCCCGTTGCGATATCGATGAATCGCGATAATCCGCGCCACATGATCAGATTCCCTGGTGGAGGATCGTTGGCGCGGGCGAGATAGCCGCCGAGCCTGGCGATCTTGATGAGATAATGCGACCATGTCCTTCGCTGTGTGCTGACTGGATTCTTGTCTTTGACGAGCCGATCCAGCAATTGGATTTCAGTGTTGGTCAGCACAAATTCCGGTGAGGCATTTGGCGCTGAACGATTGAGCATCGTCATCCAAAAATGCGCCAGCTCACAATGCAGAATACCGAGATCAGATTCGTCAATCGCTGAGCAGTCCGCAGTTGCGAGTCCTCTGCCCTACAGCCGGATTTGAGTATCTTGTGGAAGACCTCGATCTTCCATCGCAGGGAATACCATTCGAGCTTCTCGATCGCATCCCGCGCGATTGCACCGGAAGATCGGTCCGCAGTCAGGAGTTTCCATTCAATCTTCTTTCTGTTCTTTGGCGCTCCTCTTTCATCAGCGTGGATCACTGTCAAAGTCAAAGCTGGATACCGCGACTGCTTGCCTATCGCTGGCAGAATACGGATTTTACGATACCGGATTTCAAGAACAGCCTGGTCTGGATTGCCCTTGCTTTCCTGGACTTCGATCCGGTGGAGACCTTTGACCACGACCTCGTCCATTATCGTTGCAACGGTATGATCGCCATCGCCTGCCAGGCGACTGACACAGGTCCTTACCAAGAAATGCGTTCCAACCTCTTGGGCGGCGCAAAACAGTTCATAAATATCGGCCTCACGGTCACCGATATGGATGCACTGCGATGGCTTCTCGAAAAGCTCCGTGGATTGCTTGAGGTTCTCCAGCCACCGAATGCTCTCCTTGGTTTCAATGGGGATCCGTGTCAGGTTGACCTCGCGTCTGAGCGCAGCGACCCCTCTGAATTTCTTTCTGGTCCAGAACTTCACCGCGCTGAGCCCCAGTGGAAGCCTCTCGAGGGTCACCGCAAGGCTCGAGTGCATCAATATTCCGCATGTCGTGTACGTTTGGGGCTTTCCGTCCAATCTTCGAGACCTGCTCTTGGGGATGCGCTTAATCATCCCGATCAGATCCGGGCGCTCCCGTTGATAGGTGAATTCGGTCGTATCATGCAGGACAAGAACAGGCCCTTTCGCAGCCGCGATACGTTCCCGCGTCGATTTAAAATGACCAGACAGGATGTCGGCCTCGCTTACTCGTTCAACTTGGTATTCGCCCAGTCTTGGCAAACCATCGGAATGCTCTGGCCGATGTCTCCACCAGTCTGCTTCAGCAGCATGCGAAATCTCGCCAAGTCGAGCGTCCTGGACTTCGCACAGCGCAGCTTCACGGTCAAACCAGGTCACCGCGTCAGACGCCAACCGGTGCGCCTTCTCATCCCGGGCGCGTGAAGTCAGTTCCATAGAGCACCTCTTCTCGAATCAGGTGCCCATCAAAGAATCACAAGCGATTCTGGCGTCTCAAGTTTTCGACTCGGTGCGCCTCAAAAAATGTGGGTAATCGTAAGCTTGCTCAAATGCGTACGGATGAAGTCGCATCGCTGTTCAACGTGTCTGCGCTTCGTGCTGCACTTCTCGATCTCGGCAACCAAGCGCAAGTGGAGTTTGTCGGACGGTTGGGCGAGGCAAGATTGCAGACCAACACGGTTGCCGTGCTTTCACGTTCCGAGCCTGTTTTGATCAATACGCAAACTGATCAGCCGCTAACGTCTGTGTACAGCGGAGCATATCGAGTGTTGGGCCATATAGGACTTGTCAGACATCGATTATCCAATCCCGCTAGGCGATCGCCGCGCCGAGCCGCGATCGCTCCGTCTGCGCAACCCCGACCAGCTCCGACGAAGCAATCGCTACCGGCGTGTCACTGGGGAGAAAGAATGGCAGCTTGACCACAACCGCCATTAAAGGGCCGATTGACGTCCATCGATCTTTTAGACCTTTCGCCATTCGCCCTGACGCGGACGTTGGTCGATGACGGTTCACTTGCTCGGTCGCCAGCTTGGTCTCTTCAACGCAGAAGCCGCCATATGGCGGCTTTTACGTTATGCTTCATCAGCTTTATGCCGTATTGTCTTTGGGTTCAACATTTCGATCGCGGCCCACAGCGTGGACGGCGCCACATGGGCGTATCTCATGGTTGTGGTTATGGTGGAGTGTCCCATTAATTCCTTGATAGCCGGTAGGGGCACGCCGCGCATTGCGAGGTGAGAAGCAAACGTATGGCGAAGCGTGTGCCAGCCGATGGCTCTAAACCCGGCCTTCCTACAGAGTTTGCGGATCATGTAGTGCATTCGGTACTTGGTGAACGGGCGACCCTCCGAGCCCATAAACACGTACCCGGTGTCCTTCTTACGCCGGTACAGCATCGTGTACACATCAATGTCGAGCGGTATATGCCGCGTGCGGTTATTCTTTGGCGCGACGAGCGTCTTCCCACGATCATCGTATGAATGTCTCACCGCAACGGTGCGCGTAAGCCAATCGAGAGATGACCACTGAAGGCCCCTGAGCTCTCCTTGCCGCATACCTGTCCGCAGCGCCGTCAGAAGCAGTTCGCGCATTAGGCCATTCGCCTGGGAAAGGAGCAACTCACACTCTTCGGGCGAAAGATAATCAATTTCGGGCAACGCCCTTTTGGGCCATTTGATCTTCGGTCGCGCGTCCGCAAGCTCTAGCCACTCATATGCGGTCAGCAAGCACTTGTTGAGCACCGTCAGGCGATTCGTGATCGTCTTGTTTGTGTACCCTTGCTGGACCTGCTGAGCTTTATAGCGCTCGATGTCATATCCTTTAATTTGTCCCACCGGCTTGCGACCAAAGAATGGGAGCAGAGATGAAGACAGAATGTACTTCTTGGACAGTTGCTCAGAATACTTGTTGTTCGGTCTTACATAGTCCTCAAACCATTTCACCGCGAACTCGGCAAAGGTCAGGTCCTTCGACCGTAGCGCTCCAATATCTATCGAATCGCCACGTGTTAGCTTTTGTCGCAAGGTAGCTTCGTACGCCTGCGCTCCGGCCTTTGTGTTCTCGGGACTACGTTTTCTATATCGTGTGGAGTTGACCGTGAAATCGACCCAGCACGAGTTTTTTATCATTCGTACTGTCATATCCGTTGTTTATCGATTGTTTCGGTCCGCTGCCTCGCCAAATACGAAATGACGTCGTGCTTGGTGAAACGAATGCTGCCGCCCACTTTGAGGAAGGCAATGCGTCGCCGCTGTTGCAGGCGTCGCACGCTAGAAGCGGAAATTCTCAGTAGTTCGGCCACTTCAGCGGCGGTCAATAGCTCAGCATCGGCTCTGAAACAGTCGGGAATTTTCAAAGAACCATACGGCGTCGGCGAATTATCATCGCCGGCTGGCATCTCGACTCTACCATTGTTAGGAGATTTGTGCATGTGCACATGTTGCGCGCCGACTGGAGCGATGGCCAGGCGCGGAGCCGTGACCACAGGAGACGTTCGTGAAATCTTGGACGGACTTCGCTGCAGGCTCTCCGATTGATCGATATCGTACAGATCCTTTCGCACTCTCAGGATTGCTGGCTTCTTCAAGAATGCAGGAGCTTTGAATGAAGGATGGGAATGCCATGGGTGTGCTGGTTTCCGCTCGATCGCCCACCTTTCCGGAATGATGTCGCCCACCGTTTCGATTTGGTGTCGCGCGCCATGCCCAATCGCCTTTCTTAGCTGCGGCTGAAGTGCGTGCATGGTTTCCTCGGCGCGCCCGGTGCTGCTGCTTCTTCCTCGCACGTGCGTCAGGCCTCTCCTGGCCTCGGACGGGGTCTTCTCGGCATAACGCATTGCATGCTCGTCAGGCTCCAAGCTCTTCTCAGGCAATTGCAGACGAGACAACCACAAGCAGTTCTGCTCGCAGCAGCCCATTCCGTCCGACCAATCCTGGTAGGTGCGATCACGGGTCTTTTCGGGAATGATCCGACGCGAGTAAAGGTGCAACAACGGCGGATGTTTGGAGTGCGGTTGGCGTCGCGTTAGGAGTCTCTCGGCGGGATCGTTAGCGACCCACCTCGTGGCGTCGCTTCTGTCTCGCCTGCCAGAGAGCCTTGCGCGCGAGCGACGATATTCGCGCAGACGGCAACCACGTTATCAGTTGGGGGGGAACAAATCTGCTGGATGAGCCAGCCGCTATATGAGATTAAATGCACTCCGTTCAAGCGCTGATACAACCTTCAGCCTCCCGGCTGATCTGCCAGGCTCCTGCCGGTGAGGGCGGTGTCGTTATCGGGCGGCACCGCGCAAAGGCACGCAGTCTCCCTGCCGATCCGAGCTGTGGCTGGTCTTGATCAGAGCTTGCGACAGGAACCAAGTTCTTGGTCTGCGGCCGCGGTCTGTTTGAATCGCCTCCGGTGCAGCTGTGCAGGCGCGATGAAACTCGCGGAAGGATCTAGCAGTCTGCTGAAAAACCGAGAAATCGCAGCCTTGCGGTGTCTTTTGGTCTGGTGATGTGTTCGATGGTGTGGGCTTGGCGGTAGTCTGCGCAGCGGCTTTTCTATGCCATGACCAGTTTTGGGATGCGGATCAGATTGTAGGCGCTCAGGTTGAGGGTGAAGTCGGCGGCAACGCGCCAGAGGCCGCGATGTTTGGTTTTGC
>NZ_JADYVX010000084.1 GCF_020194175.1 Bradyrhizobium sp. BRP22
CGGGCAAGCCGCGCGTGTCGGAGCTTCTGGAGCGGACGCGGCGCACGGTGCTGGCTGCGCAGGAGCATCAGGACCTGCCGTTCGAGCAGGTGGTGGAGATCGTGCAGCCGCCCCGGGCTCTTGATCACACGCCATTGTTGCAGGTGATGCTGGCCTGGGAGAACAATGCGGTTGGGTCATTGGACCTGCCAGGGCTGAGTGTCGAAGCTGCCGGGGAGGAGATTGATCAGGTCGAGTTCGATCTGGAGCTGAACCTTGGCGAGCATGGCGAGGAGATCGCCGGAACGCTGGGTTATGCCACCGCGCTGTTTGATCAGGCGACGATCGAGCGGCAGCGAGGTTATCTGCTGGCACTGCTGCGGGCGATGGCTGCCGATGCGCAGCAAGAGGTCCACCGGATCGAGCTGATCTCGACTGCCGAGCGCACGTATCTGCTGGAGGAGCTGAACCGGACGGCGGCGCCGTATCCTGCGGAGCGGTGCATCCACGAGCTGTTCGAGGCGCAGGTCCACAAGGCGCCGGATGCGGTGGCGGTGGTCTGCGAAGATGAGCGGCTGAGCTATGGCGAGCTCAATGCGCGGGCCAACCGCCTGGCACATCACCTGATCGCCCTCGGGGTCAGGCCGGACCAGCCGGTTGCGATCTGCGTCGAGCGCAGTCCGATGATGGTGGTGGGGCTTTTGGCGATCCTGAAGGCCGGCGGGGCGTATATGCCGCTGGACCCGGCCTATCCGTCGGCGCGGCTGCATCAGGTGCTCGACGATGCGGCGCCGCCGCTGCTGCTGGCCGATATGGCTGGCCGTGCCGCCTTCGGCGCGGATGTGCCGGCCAATGTGAGCATGGTGGAGCTCGATGCTGCGGCGCCGGCCTGGGCCAGCCTGCCGGAAGCGCATCCTGACCCGCGCGCGCTCAGCCTGACCTCCCGCAATCTCGCCTATGTGATCTACACTTCGGGATCCACGGGCACGCCCAAAGGGGCACAGAATGAGCATCGGGGTATCGTTAATCGCCTGATCTGGATGCAGAACGCCTACGGTCTGAAGCCAACAGACGTCGTGTTGCAGAAGACGCCATTTAGCTTCGATGTCTCAGCCTGGGAGTTCTTTTGGACTTTGCTTGAAGGGGCAACGCTGGTACTGGCGCGGCCCGGTGCGCACAGAGATCCCGATGCATTGGTCGACTTGATCGTCAGCCAGCGCATCACGACGGTTCACTTCGTGCCATCCATGCTGGTCAGCTTTTTGGATGCGAAGAGTGTTGAGAGCTGCACATCGCTGCGACGAGTTTTATGCAGCGGCGAGGCGCTCCCTGCCGCCAGTGTGCATAGGGTTCGGCGCCTCTTGCCTTGGACGGGCCTGCACAATCTCTACGGTCCGACGGAAGCTGCGATCGACGTGACAGCGTGGAGTTGTCCGGATGAGTTTGATGGCGCTATTGTCCCGATCGGCCGTCCGATCGCGAACACGCGGATCTATCTGCTTGACGGTCATGGTGCGCCGGTTCCGTTTGGAGCGGTGGGAGAGCTTTACATTGGCGGGGCGGGGGTGGCGCGGGGCTACCTGAACCGCCCTGAGCTGACAGCGGAGCGGTTCATCCCCAGTCCCTTTGTCGAGGGCGACCGGCTGTACCGGACCGGCGACCTGGCACGCTACCTGCCGGATGGTAATCTGGAGTTTTTAGGCCGAAACGACGAGCAGGTGAAGATCCGCGGCTTCCGGATCGAACCGGGCGAGATCGTCGCGCAGCTTTGCGGCCACGCCTGCGTGCGCGAGGCGGTGGTGGTGGCGCGCGAGGATGGTCGCGGCGAGCAGCGCCTCGTTGCGTATGTCGTTGCCGCCGAAGCTGAGGAATCTGATCTTGCCGGCGGTTTGCGGGCGCATGTGAGTGCGGGGCTGCCGGACTACATGGTGCCGAGTGCGTTCGTGCGGCTGGCGGCGCTTCCGCTGACGCTGAACGGTAAGCTCAATCGAAACGCGCTGCCGGCCCCGGGCGACGAGGCGTATGCGCGCCGGACCTACGCGCCGCCACAGGGCGAGATGGAGACGGTGCTGGCGCAGACCTGGGCCGAGTTGCTTGGGCTGGAGCGGGTCGGACGGCACGACAACTTCTTCGAACTGGGAGGGCACTCGCTCTTGGCGGTGCAGATGATCGAGCGTCTACGGCGCCGGTCACTGCGCATCGAGGTGCGCACCTTGTTCGTCAAGCCGGTGCTGGCGGATCTGGCTGCAAGCCTGGGCCGCCATCACGAGGTGGCGGTCCCGGCCAACCTGATCTCCGAGCGAAGTGCGGCGATCACGCCGCAGATGTTGCCGCTGATCGAGCTGGCGCAGGACGAGATCGACCGGATCATCGCTACGGTCCCCGGCGGGGTTTGCAACATCCAGGATATTTACGGCCTGTCGCCGCTGCAGGACGGCATCCTGTTCCATCATTTGCTAGCGGCAAAGGGCGATCCATACCTACTGGTGTCGCAGATGGCGTTTGCCGAGCGTGGGCTGCTCGATCGCTATCTTGCCGCGGTCCAGCGAGTGGTGGATCGGAATGACATCCTGCGTACCTCGTTTGCCTGGGAGGGGTTGTCGCGGCCGGCCCAGGTAGTGTGGCGGGAGGCGCGACTGGAGGTGATCGAGGTCCAGCTGGATGGCGCTCATGGCGCTGGAGCCGAGCAGCTGAAGGAGCGGTTTGACCCCCGCCGGCACCGCATCGAGCTTGGCCGGGCGCCACTGCTGCGATTTATGATTGCGCGCGAGCCCGACAGCGCGCGCTGGCTGCTGCTGGAGCTGCAGCATCATCTGATCGGGGATCACACGACGCGGGACGTGATGCATGCTGAGGTCCGGGCCGAGCTGGAGGGGCGCCAGCATGAGCTGACGGCGCCGCAGCCATTCCGCAATCTGGTGGCGCAGGCGCATCTCGGCTGTGATGTCAAGGCCGATGAAGCGTTCTTTCGGAAGCTGCTGGCCGACATCGACGAGCCGACCACGCCCTTCGACTTGAGCGAGGTGCGTGGCGACGGCGGCGGGGTTCGAGAGGCGCATCGGATGCTGCCGTCAGCGCTCCAAGCGAGGCTGCGCGAACAGGCGCGGCGGCTGGGCGTGAGTCTGGCGAGCCTGTGCCATCTGGCGTGGGGACAGGTGGTGGCGCGCAGCAGCGGCCGCGAGAAGGTGGTGTTCGGCACGGTGCTGTTAGGCCGCCTGCAGGGCAGCGCTGGCGCCGACCGCGCCATGGGACTGTTCATCAATACCCTGCCGCTGCGGCTTGATCTCGATGAGACCGCCGTCGAGGCGAGCGTGCGGATATCGCACGCCCGGCTGGCCGACCTGCTGGCACATGAGCATGCCTCGCTGGCGCTGGCACAGCGCTGCAGCGCTGTTGCGGCGTCGGCGCCGCTGTTCAGCACGCTCTTGAACTACCGTCACAACACGGCGCCGGCTGTGCCCGGCTCCGGGATGGATGATGTCATGTCGGGCATGGAATGGCTGGGCGGGGAGGAACGCACCAACTATCCCCTGACCCTGTCGGTGGAGGATTTTGGCGAGGCGTTGGGCCTCACTGTGCAGGTGGCGGAGCCAATTTCGGCGGATCGGATCTGCGGCTACATGCAGCGGGTGCTCGAGGAGCTGGCAAAGGCGCTGGAGCATGCCCCGGATACGCCGGTACGCGAGTTGGACATCTTGCCGGCTGAGGAGCGCACCTATCTGCTGGAGGATCTGAACCGGACGGCGGAGGCCTATCCATCGGACCTGTGCGTCCATGAGCTGTTCGAGGCGCAGGTGCAAAAGGCGCCGGAGGCGGTGGCGCTGGTCTGCGAAAACGAGTGGCTGAGCTATGGCGAGCTCAACGCGCGGGCCAACCGGCTGGCGCATCACCTGATCGCCCTCGGGGTCAAGCCGGACCAGCCGGTTGCAATCTGCCTCGAACGCAGTCCGGCGATGGTGGTTGGTGTCTTGGCGATCCTCAAGGCTGGCGGTGCCTATCTGCCGCTGGACCCAGCCTATCCCAGCGAGCGGCTGCATCAGGTTGTCGACGATGCCGCGCCGCGGCTGCTGCTTTGCGACGTCGTCGGTCGCGCAGCACTCGGCCCCGAGGTGCTGACCGGTGTGACGGTCATCGATGTGGAGACGGCCACGCCCGCCTGGGCCGAACGGGCGGCTTCAAACCCTGACCGGCGCACGCTTGGCCTCACATCGGGCCATCTCGCTTATGTGATCTACACCTCAGGCTCAACCGGAACCCCAAAGGGGGTCATGGTCCAGCATCAAGGGTTGGTCAATCTGCTGTCGGCTCAGGTCGGCCTCTTTGGCGCTTCTTCCAACAGCCGCGTCGTGCAGTTCGCCTCCATTGCTTTTGATGCAAGCGCTTGGGAGCTTGTTATGGCGTTTGGCTCCGGAGCCGCTTTGCACTTGCCTGCGGAAGAGATCCGTCAAGCGAGTAACAAGCTAGTGGATTATCTCCGAAGCGAAGCCATCACCCACGCGACATTACCCCCAGCGTTGCTTCAGACAAACAAGGATCCGAAATGTTTGGCTGTGCAAGTTCTCGTTCTTGCTGGAGAGCTGCCGAAGCCAGAACTCATCCGAAGTCTGGCCCCAGCATCAACTGTCAATGCTTATGGCCCGACCGAGGCAACAGTTTGTGCGACGATCTGGACTTGCCCGGCTGATTTTAATGGGTCATTGGTCCCGATCGGCCGTCCAATCGCCAACACGCGGGTGTACTTGCTGGATGGCCATGGCGCGCCCGTGCCGTTCGGCGCGGTGGGTGAGCTTTACATTGGCGGGGCGGGGGTGGCACGGGGCTACCTCAACCGCCCTGAGC
>NZ_JADYVX010000085.1 GCF_020194175.1 Bradyrhizobium sp. BRP22
AACGTGTCGTGGCTGGGAATGCCGTGGCTGAGCTCCAGGAACCGCCGCAACAGCTCCTCTCGGCCTTTGCCGAAGAACTCGAACTCGGTGCAGGTCTTGGCGCCGGCCAGCGTCGCCGCCAAGGCGATGACGAGGATGTCCACCAGACTGTGTTGGGCGTTGCTGGCACGCGGATCCTCGAGCGGTCGAAACATGCGCCTGAGATTGCGCACCTTGGTCTCCTTCGGGAATCGGAAAACACCCGAAGAATCCAATTCGCACCGCTATGCAATACCCCTCTAAGGCCATATGCGATTCCCCTAGGGCGATGCCCGGGGTTTCCTGTTGTTGGCATGAGGATTCAAAACAAGCGCCGACTATGAGGTACATCCTTCTTTCCTTGCCGTTCAATATACCGTCGTACTTGGGCTTCGTTGAGGCCAACGGGCCGGGGGTACACTGTTAACTTGATGAGATTGTCGGTACGCATACGAGGAAGCTTACGATTACCCACATTTTTGAGTCAGAGTTTTGCTCCCGTTGCGATATCAATGAATCGCGATAATCCGCGCCACAAGATCAGATTCCCTGGTGGCGGATCGTCGGCGCGGGCGAGATAGCCGCCGAGCCTGGCGATCTTGATGAGATAATGCGACAATGTCTTTCGCTGTGTGCTGACTGCATTCTTGTCTTTGACGAGCCGATCCAGCAATTGGATTTCAGTTTTGGTCAGCACAAATTCCGGTGAGGCATTTGGCGCTGAACGATTGAGCATCGTCATCCAAAAAAATGCGCCAGCTCACAATGCAGAATACCGAGATCAGATTCGTCAATCGCTGAGCAGTCCGCAGTTGCGAGTCCTCTGCCCTACCGCCGGATTTGAGTACCTTGTGGAAGACCTCGATCTTCCATCGCAGGGAATACCATTCGAGCTTCTCGACCGCATCGCCGCGCGATTGCACCGGAAGATCGGTCCGCAGTTGCGGATTCCGATCGATGTCGCCCAGGATTCCGAGATGATCTCGCCCACCATTCCGGGATGATGTGGCCCGGGTGACGAGACCTCTTCTGGCTCCCATAGGGTCAACCCTTTCGGCTTTGCGAAGGGGAACCCTGGATGCCGACGGAGAGGCTTGCGATGCGCCGTGTGCGCGATGTGATCAGGATGAAGGCGGCTGGGCTGCCGAGCCGCGAAATTGCTCGGCGGATGGGCGCGGCGCCCTCGACAGTGCGGCTGACCATCCGGCGGTTCGAGGCCGCAGGCCTGAGCTGGCCGCTGCCCGACGAACACACGGACCCGGCCCTGGAGGCCCGCCTGTTCGCCAAGACGGGCAACGGTAACCGGCAGGGTCATCGCCGCATCGCCGAGCCCGACTGGGCGGCGGTGCACCGCGAGCTCAAGCGCAAGCACGTGACGCTGTCGATCCTGTGGGAAGAGTACATCGGCGCCGAGCGCGGCGATACCGGTACTCGCGCTTCTGCGAGCTTTACCGCGCCTGGGAGGGACGCTTGTCGGTGACGATGCGCCAGGCGCACGCGGCCGGCGACAAGCTGTTCGTCGACTACGCGGGCGACGGCGTGCCGGTGGTGGTCGACCGCCTCACCGGTGAGCGGAGGACGGCGCAGATCTTCGTCGCCGTGCTCGGCGCCTCGAGCTTCACCTACGCGCAAGCGACGTGGACGCAGGGGCTCGCCGACTGGATCAGCGCCCATGTTGGCGCCTTCGCGGCGATCGGCGGCGTCCCGGCGCTCTTGGTGCCTGACAACACCAAAGTCGCAGTCATCAAGGCGAGCCTCTACGACCCGCAGATCAATCGCACCTATGCGGAGATGGCCGCGCATTACGGCACGGCCGTCTTGTCGGCGCGGCCGCGCAAGCCGCGCGACAAGGCCAAGGTCGAGCAGGCCGTCCTCATCGTCGAGCGCTGGCTGCTCGGCCGCCTGCGTCATCGCACCTTCTACAGCCTGGCCGAGGTCAATGCGGCGATCGGCGAACTGCTCACGAGGCTGAACGAGGAACGGCCGATCCGGCGGCCCGGCGTGACACGCCGCCGGTTGCTCGAGGAGGTCGACCGGCCGGCGCTCAAGCCATTGCCGGTGTCCCCCTACGTCCTCGCCGAGTGGCGGATCCGCCGCGTCAGTCTCGACTACCACGTCGAGGTGGAGAAGCATTACTACAGCGTTCCGCATCACTTCGCCCGCGCCGAGGTCGAGGTGCGGTTCACGGCCCGCACCGTCGAGATCTTCCACAAGGGCGAGCGGATCGCCGCGCATCAGCGCATGAGCGGCAATCACAAACACACCACCGTGCCGGAGCACATGGCTCCAGCCATCGGCGCTACGCCGGCTGGACCATCGCGCGTATCCGCCAGGACGCCGCCGCGATCGGGCCGGCGACCAGCGCGTTGTGCGACCTCATTCTCGACGAGCGCTCGCACCCCGAGCAAGGCTTCCGCGCCTGCCTCGGCATTCTCAGGCTCGCCGCCTCCTATGGGCGCGAACGGCTGGACGCCGCGGCTGGGCGGGCGATCGACATCGGCGCGCGCACCTCTGGCTCGGTCAAATCGATCCTCGCCAACAATCTCGATCGGCGTCCTGCTCACCAGCGCTCCGCGGACGATGCGCCGGTCCTGCATGTCAACATCCGCGGACCGCGCTACTACAACTAGGAGATCATCCTTGCTCACGCATCTGACCCTCGACTGCCTCAACGCCCTCGGCCTCCACGGCATGGCCAAGGCCTTCGCCGACATCGAAGCCACCGGTGAGGCCGCAAGCCTCGGTCACGCCGAATGGCTTGCTCTGCTGCTTGAACGTGAAGCCTCGCTGCGGCACGACAAACGGCTCACCACTCGCCTGCGCTACGCCAAGCTGCGCCAGCAGGCGTGCGTCGAGGACATCGACTACCGCACCCCGCGCGGTCTCGACCGCCCGCTGTTCGCCAAGCTTGCCGAGGGCCGCTGGATCGAGGACCACGTCAATCTCCTGATCTGCGGCCCGGCCGACGTCGGCAAGAGTTGGCTCGCCTCGGCGCTCGGCCACAAGGCCTGTCGCGACAATCGCTCCGTGCTCTATCAGCGCGTCCCGCGCCTGTTCGATGATCTGGCGCTCGCCCGCGGCGACGGTCGCCATCCACGACTGTTGCGCGGCCTTGGCCGTGTCGATCTGCTGATCCTCGATGATCGAGGGCTCGAGCCGCTCGATGCCGGCGCCCGTCACGACCTCCTGGAAATCCTCGAAGATCGATACGGTCATCGCTCCACCATCGTCACCAGCCAGCTTCCCGTGGACCAGTGGCACCTGCTCATTGGAGATCCCACCTATGCCGACGCCGTGCTCGATCGCCTCGTCCACAATACCCATCGGCTCGACCTCACCGGTGAGAGCCTGCGCCAAACTCGGCAATCCACCCGAAAGACCTGAGCCCGTGGCGCTGTGGACATGCCGCTGCGCTTGGAGAACGCAATCGCGTTGCCCACATGCCCACAGCAATCGCAGAAGAAGAAAAACGGTTGAAGTCGCGATTCCAGATTGACCACGCGGCTTGACCGATGCCAGAGAACCAGCCGGCCAGAACGCCTCGCCGCTGGGCGAGATCAAATCGGAAAGGTGGGCGACATCGTCTCGGAATCCACGGGCGACTTCATATCGGTACGCCTGGGCGACTTCGTCGGAATCCGCAGTCAGGAGTTTCCATTCAATCTTCTTTCTGTTCTTTGGCGCTCCTCTTTCATCAGCGTGGATCACTGTCAAAGTCAAAGCTGGATACCGCGACTGCTTGCCTATCGGTGGCAGAATACGGATTTTAC
>NZ_JADYVX010000086.1 GCF_020194175.1 Bradyrhizobium sp. BRP22
CCGAGATCGATGCCGATTGTGACAAGGTTCGTATTCGACATGGCTTGCGCTCCTGCTGCTGCCCCCCGCCGGGCTGCACGTTGCCGCTGAGAGCGGGCGTGGTCCATGCCATTAACTCATAAGGCGCGGCTGCCTTGCCCTTGCCGATGCATTCGACCTCCGGGCCGTGGAAGGAATAAAGCTTCCAGCCGCGCTGGCGCTGCTGCTGCGAGCGGATCTGAGCGGCCCGCCCGAGCGGAAGGGCGAATGCCTCCTCGAGGACTGGCCGACCTTCGATCTTGCGACGGATATCGCGAGTGATGCGGCCGAGCCGGCTGCGCAGGATGCGCAACTGCCGCTGATGCCGCTTGAGCTGGCATGGGCGTAGCGGCCCAATCGCGGCGGCCTTGGCCACACGAGAATAGGATTGCCGCAGCCTGATGCCGTACCTGGTCACCAGGCAGTTGAGTCCCTTGATGGCCGCATGCAGCAGCTTGATATCGGTCGGAAAGCTGATGGCCTTCGGCTGCACTGTGGTGTCGACCGTGATCCGCTTAAAGTCGTTGCTGTGCAACGCGCCGGCCTCCTGCGCCACCCGCAGGCTCTCGGCCAACAACAGCTCCAGCTTGTCGCCGAGCCGCTTGCGCCAATGGCTCAGATCCGAGCGCTCATGCGGGGAACGCGTGCTGGAAAAACTCTTCGCCGGTGGAGAACTGGAAGTACGGGTCGTGGACCCAGCGCTCGCACACCCCTTCATCAGACAGCCCGTAAATGTGCTTCAGCAACAACAGCCCGATCATGAAGCGGGTCTCGATGCCTGGCCGGCCGTTCTCGCTGTAGAGCGGCGCGATCTCGCCGTCGATCCAGTCCCAATCGATCTTGCCGGCAAGCAGAACCAGCTCGTGCTTCAGATTGATGATCTGGTCCAGTCGCGCCCGGAACAGATCGTTCGATCCCGTCGTCTTGCGCTTCTTCGGCCGCATCGTCCCCTCCGATGCTCCACAGAATCATGGTCCGCAAAGGGGAATCCACAAAACGAAATTGGAAGGTTTGGGGTACTCAAGCCCAAATCCCTGCAATCTCAACTGCCTCCGCATCCAAAAAACAGACTCCCGCTCAAGCGCTTAGAGGCTTGTTCACGGACGACTAGCAAGTACCTCATCAAGGACGTTGCGGAGCATCTGCACCGTAGCAGTCTCGTAGGCCATGTGCGATTGGCGATTAATACTTCTCAAAGGCGACCATTTTCATGGCCCACCGGTCGACGCCCCCCTTGTCGTTCCAATGGATGAACGTCTTTCGGATAGAGGTCTCGAGGTTTCTGCGTTCGATCCCGCTCAAAAAAGGAATCTCGATCTGACGCGTGCGCGTGAACTTCTCAACCACCGCCGCGGTCGGACTGCAGGATGGTAATCTTTCGGTAATCGGATGCGTGGTGTGCAGATCCTCGATGATATAAAAGCCACCTGGCTGGACAATGGGAAAAAGCTTCGCGAGGGCAAGCTGCTGGTGATAAGCGGCATGGGAAGCATCTTCGACGATGATTCTTACAGGCGGGAGTAAGCTCGCAAGGCGTTCCAAGGCGGCCGGATCGCCCATGTCCAGGCGCTCGAAACGGAAACGGTTCATCTTAATGGTGCTGAAATCGGAAATGTCACAGCCGATGACATCGGCTCTGGGAAAGAACTCTAGCCACATCTTAATCGATGGAATGTCCTCTCCCTTGCGAGTGAGCAGCGCGTCGGGATCAAGACAACCTTGCTGCAGTCCAATCTCGACCATCGTGAAAGGCTCGTGGCGGAACTCCTCGAACATAAACGAGTAAAACTTAGTATAACCATGGGCGTAGAGAACCGCATCGCCCTTATCAGTTCCGAGAGCATTGGCCAGTTTTGTCAAATTTGGAGCGCTCATTGCACATCCCCTTTTTACAGCCACTCGGCACTTCTTTTCCTTCAAGATGCGTGCCAATTGCTGGTGCTCATTTCCCGGCTAATTCCGTCTGGTGCGTCGTGAGCTCGAAAGCTGATCGAGGCTCGTCCCGTCACCGATCACGGCCGCATCATCCAGACAAACGACAAGCGATATACCGTCATCTTTCAGTGCGCGGACCGGAAGTTACATTCACGATGCATGCGCTTTTATGCCATGGAAGCCAAGCATTTGTTGAAATTGGGTAATCGCATAAGGGCCGTTGGATACCTCGACGGCCGAACGAGGCGCGGCTCGTGGGGGCGCTTGGACCGGCGACAAAGTTCTCATAGTACGATCGGCAGGCCCGGCAGCGGCCGCCTGTAAGGTCATCCTGGATTGGTGAGGATGGATAACAACCTTGCAAACTGTCGAACCGTCCGTCCAAGGCTGCATCGCTTTCGGCGACTATTCGGGCAATCGCCTACCCATCTGCGCCACTGCTCCTCGCATTATGGGCGGTTATGTGAGTCGCCCAGATAGGCGGCGTCGTGACCAACCAAGCCTGGTAGGTGCCTCGTGGGTCTTCCGTGATATAATCCGACAGAGTATTAGAAATATTGAGGGCCAGCTTCGAAAATCATTGATAGGCGCGTGCTCCTGTTTGCGCAGAAACCGGGGCCGAGTAAGTACATTGGAGACGAACGCATCATGGCCGCCGATCCGAAAGCCCCACCCCTCTATTCGCGAATGCAGAGCTACGGCACCCTATCGAAGCGCCGCGCGACATGCCGGGTGCGCGCTTCGCGCTGCCGGCGACTATCCACTGGATGCGCGCGCTCGCGATACTGACGGTCGACCGAAATATCGACTTCGCTTCGGCTGGGGCAAGACCATCGGCGGCCTCGTCCCTGAAAACCTAGCGCCGGCGGCCTATGCCGCCCACCTCACCGCAATGGACGATCGGCTACGCAACCCCGACCAGCTCCGCCGATCGTCCGTTGCTCCACCCGCGCCACTGGCGTACAAAATCCGAGACTCTAACCGCTGCCGGATGAAAGCGCAGTGACAGGTCACCACCTCAATTGATTAGTCGACCGTGAAGAACCTCCCAAGCCACTGAGCGGGAGTCGATTTTGCGGGTGCAGCGGCATTTGAGATTGCAAGCTTCTGGGGTGTGAGGCCTCAAAAGCTTGCAATTTCGTTTTCAGGATTCCCTCGAATCGCTGCCCGTGATTCCCTCAGTTGCATCGGAGGGGACGATGCGACCGAAAGAACGACGCGACGGCGGACAGACCGA
>NZ_JADYVX010000087.1 GCF_020194175.1 Bradyrhizobium sp. BRP22
AAGAGAAAATGGTCATTCGCATTGCCTTGGCGCGCAAGCTCCTCGTCAGACTCAATGCAAAAGCTCGCGATGCGCGAGCCCAATACGCCAATGCAACTTGACAATCCAGATAGTCGCTCACCCCAGCCCTCCCCCGCAAGCGGGGGAGGGAGTCCCGCCTGTTGTGCGGATGGAGTGAATGTATCCATGTGACGCGAGTTCAGCTCCATCCATTCCCTCTCCCGCTTGCGGGAGAGGGTCAGGGTGAGGGCTCTCTCCGCAGCGGGATTGTCGAGGTGGATCGCGAACGGCAGAGTTGGGCGTGCGGGCTCCGCCATTGGCAGTCCCGTTGTGGAGAGACCCTCACCCCAGCCCTCCCCCGCAGGCGGGGGAGGGAGTCCCGCCTGTTGTGCGGACGGAGTGAATGTATCCATGTGAAGCGAGCCCAGCTCTCTCCATTCCCTCTCCCGCTTGCGGGAGAGGGTCAGGGTGAGGGCTCTCTCCGCCCGGGGATTGTCGAGGTGACTCACGAACTCAAGCCTCCCGCCAGCGTCGGGATCTCCAGTGGCTTGAAGCCGTAGTGGTTGAGCCAGCGGACGTCGCTGTCGAACAGTTGGCGCAGGTCGCTCATGCCGTATTTCAGCATCGCGATGCGGTCGATGCCCATGCCCCAGGCGAAGCCCTGGTAGACATCGGGGTCGAGGCCGCAGGCGCGCAGCACGTTCGGATGCACCATGCCGCAGCCGAGGATCTCGAGCCAATCCTCGCCCTCGCCGAAGCGGATCTCGCCCTTCTCGCGACGGCACTGGATGTCGACTTCCAGCGACGGCTCGGTGAACGGGAAGAAGGACGGCCGGAAACGCATGTTGATGTGGTCGACCTCGAAGAACGCCTTGCAGAACTCGTGCAGGATCCATTTGAGGTGGCCGAGATGCGACTGCTTGTCGATCACGAGCCCCTCGACCTGGTGGAATTGCGGCGTGTGGGTCGCGTCCGAATCGATGCGATAGGTGCGGCCGGGACAGATCACGCGGATCGGCGGCTTCTGCGTCAACATGGTGCGCACCTGCACCGGCGAAGTGTGGGTCCGCAGCAGCATGCGCGAGCCGTCTTCCTTCGGGTTGAAGAAGAAGGTGTCGTGCATCTCGCGCGCGGGATGACCGATCGGGAAGTTCAGCTTGGTGAAGTTGTAGTCGTCGGTCTCGATGTCGGGGCCTTCGGCGACCGAAAATCCCATGTCGGCGAAGACCGCCGTCAGTTCGTCCCAGACCTGGCTGAGCGGATGGATGCGGCCGGCTTCGGCCGGCGCCTCGCGCAGCGGCAGCGTGACGTCGATGGTCTCGGAGACGAGGCGGGCGTCGAGCGCGGCCGATTTCAGCACCTCGCGCCGCTCAGCGAGCGCCTGGGTGACCTTGTCCTTGGCGAGGTTGATCGCGGCGCCCTGGGTCTTGCGCTCCTCCGGCGACATCTTGCCGAGCGTCGCAAGCAGCGAGGAGATCGAGCCCTTCTTGCCGAGGGACGCGACGCGCACGGCTTCGAGCGCCGCTTCATCGCCGGCAGCCGTGATGTCGGCAAGGATCCGAGATTCGAGTTGAGCAAGGTCGGTCATGGCAATCCCCTATAGCCAGGATACCAAGCCGGCGCTCCCAGCCCCGGCATGCCCGGACCTAGCCGGGCATGACAACTTCCAGAAAATTCGCAGCGAATGCGATGATGGCTTACGCCGCGAGCGCGGCCTTGGCCTTCTCGGCGATCGCCTGGAACGCGGCGGGCTCGCGGATCGCGAGATCCGACAGCACCTTGCGGTCGACGGTGATGCCCGACTTCGACAGGCCATCGATAAATCGGCTGTAGGTCAGGCCGAACGGGCGCACGGCGGCGTTGAGGCGCTGGATCCAGAGCGCGCGGAAGGTCCGCTTCTTGCGCTTGCGGTCGCGGAACGCATACTGGCCGGCCTTCTCGACCGCCTGCTTGGCGACGCGGATGGTGTTCTTGCGGCGGCCGTAATAGCCCTTGGCAGCCTTGTAGACTTTCTTGTGCTTGGCGTGGGCGGTCACACCGCGTTTGACGCGAGACATGACGGAAATCCTTGACTATCTGAAGAGGTGACGGAGGCCGCGAAATGCGGCTCGGCTCAGGCGCGATCAGGCGTTCGGCAAGAAGTATTTCTTGACGTTGTCGCCGTCGGTCTTGAACAGCACGCGGGTGCCGCGGAGCTGGCGGATCTGCTTGTTGGTCCGCTTGATCATGCCGTGGCGCTTGCCGCGCTGGGCGTGCATCACCTTGCCGGTACCGGTCACTTTGAAGCGCTTTTTGGCGCCCGATTTGGTCTTCAGCTTGGGCATTTGGCTCTCCTTAACGCCGCAACACGAAATCGCCCGCGAGGGGCGTCGGCCGGCTAAAATGCTCGTTAGAGCGTTGAATGTGCTCAGGTTTTTCGTAAAGGAAACAACCTGCACAGGACGTCGCCACGGCAGCCCTTGCTCAGCCGGGCGGCGAAGGCTGCGCTTATGGCAGAGTAGGGGCGAATTGGCAATCCCGGAACTGTGGAGGCCGCGCGGGACCTGTCGGGGATCGTACCGGTCTGTCCGCGATGCTTCACACCTCTCCCGCTTGCGGGGGAGGTCGGCGCGTAGCGCCGGGTGGGGGCTGTTTCCGCTTGCGAGGGCCTGAATCGTGGAGAGACCCCCACCC
>NZ_JADYVX010000088.1 GCF_020194175.1 Bradyrhizobium sp. BRP22
TGCATATTTCACTGATGGTGAGCAGCGATTTCGCGCGATCGTGAGCGCCGAATTCAGACGATCGTGAGCAGCCCGCTCCGGCCGAGGCGGTGATAGAGTCAGCGTTCTGGCTGCTCGTCAAGGGTGATGGTTTTGGCGTTGCGTTTTCGCATGCTTTCGCCGGCAAGCTGGAGGCGGTGAGCGTTATGGACGAGGCGGTCTAGGACGGCGTCGGCGTAGGTTGGGTCTCCGATAACTTCGTGCCATGTGTCCACAGGGAGTTGGCTGGTTACGATGGTGGAGGCGCGGCCATGGCGGTCCTCGAGGACTTCCAGTAGATCGCGCCGCTCGGCGGCGGTGAGCACCGACAATCCCCAATCGTCCAAAATCAGAAGCTGGGCGCGGCCAATGGTTTTGAGCAAGCGGGCATAACGTCCATCGCCCCGTGCGAGCGCCAACGCTTCGAACAATCTTGGGACGCGATGATAGAGAACGGAGCGATTGTCGCGGCAGGACTTGTGGCCGAGGGCACAGGCTAACCAACTTTTGCCCAATCCGGTCGCTCCGGTTATGAGCAAATTCTCGCGGCGATCGATCCAGTCGCCGCTGACGAGCTTGGCGAAGACGGCCCGGTCGATACCCCGCGGCGTGCGCAAATCGACATCCTCCACGCAAGCATTCTGGCGGAGCGCGGCCAGCTTGAGGCGCGTGGTGAGCCGCCTGGTGTCGCGTTCCGCGGCTTCCCGGTCGACCAGCAGGCCGATGCGATCTTCGAACGGCAAGGCTTCGAGATCAGGTGATCGTCGCTGCTCCTCGAAGGCCTTGGCCATGCCGCTCAAGCCGAGCTCGATCAGCGTTCGTGGGTGGGATGGTTAAGCATACAGGTCTCCTTGGCTTCAGTGGAAATAATCCCGGCCGCGGATGTTGCCGTGGCGCAGGGGTTGGTGTTCGGAGGGTTCGTCGAGAAAGGTGCGATCCAGGCCGTTCTGGAGGATGGAGCGGATCGAGGCGACGGATCGCGCCTTGATCAGAATGCCGCGTCGGCAGGCCGCGTCGACGCGCTCGGCGCTGTAGCTTCTGGTCAGCGACAGAATGCCGAGGCAGGTGCGAAAGCCTTGCTCGGGATGCGGCCGGGCCGCGATCACGGCCTGAAGGCGGCGGTCGACGGACCGATCCGCTCGCCAGCGGCGATCACTCCGGCGGGCGTCCATTGGCCGTAGCGCCGATGGGCGCTGGGCATATGGTCGGCGATGGTGGTGTGGCCCCGCCGGTTGGGCGCGCGGGCGTGGCTAGCGATCCTGCGGCCGTTGTGGAAGATCTCGATCGTCCTGTCGTCGATGCGCGCATCGACGAGCTCACGGATGAGCCGATACGGCGCGGAATACCAGTGGCCGTCGATCTCGATATGATAATCGGGGCCAACCCGGCAGCGCTTCCAGCGCGCGAAAGCGTAAGCCTGGTCCGGCAGCTTTGTCAGCTTGGGCTTGTCGAGCTCGGCGAACAGTTCGGCGCGGCTGGCGCCAAAGTCGCGCATCTGCCGGGCATTGAGTTCGACGACGAGGATTTTGATGGCTGCGTTCAGCTCCGCCAATGAAAAGAAGCGTTGGTTGCGCAGCCGCGCCAGGATCCATCGCTCGGCGACTTGCACCGCAACTTCGACCTTTGCCTTATCCTTTGGGCGCCGCGGCCGGGCTGCGAGAATGGCCGTGCCGTAATGGCTCGCCATCTCGGCGTAGGTTCGGTTGAGGCCAGGATCGTGGCGGTCGGGATTGGTGACGGCGGCCTTGAGATTGTCGCAGACCACGAATGTCGGCGCGCCGCCGAGGAAGGCGAAAAGGTTGATGTGGACCCGGATCCAGTCGGCGAGCCCCTCGCTTGGGCAGGCCTCGGCGTAGGTATAGTTGGAGGCGCCCATCGCCGCGACGAATAGCTTCATCGACTGCACTTCCCCGTTTGAGGGATCGATGACGTCGATGGTGTCGCCGGCGAAATCCACGAAAACCTTCTCGCCGCCCAGATGGGTCTGCCGCATCGAAGGCCGGGCTCGCCCCTTCCAGGCCTCGTAGGTCGTGCAGAACCACGTGTGGCCGAATCCATCGGGATGGGTGGCGCGATACTCGTCCCACAGCAGCCGGCGGGTCACGTTGCGCCGGCGCAGCTCCTTGTCGACATAGCCCCAGTCGGGAACGGGCCGCTGTGGGCTCTGCGACGCAGGCCTCGGCGCAGGGAAAAGCAGCAGCTCCAGGTCTTCGTCAGTCATTCCGGCCGGCAACGGCCAGTTCAGCCCGGCAGCCCCGGCCCGGCGCAGATAGCTGTGCACGGCGCCGTTGCTGATGCCCAGGGTGCGCGCAATGGCTCGCTCCGGCAAGCCTTGAACATGTTTTAAGCGGAGAAACTCTTTGATCCGGCGCATCGACAATCTCAGGGTGGGCATCGGCCTTCCTCGTTCACTGACGAGGCAGTTCCTAAGCCGGTTGAGTTGTCGGCCGAAGCGGGCTGAGCCGCGGAAAAGTTGCTCACGATCCCGCGAAATCCGTGCTCACGATCGTCTGAAATCTCTGCTCACGATCCCCTGAAATCCGTGCTCACGATCCCGCGAAACATGCA
>NZ_JADYVX010000089.1 GCF_020194175.1 Bradyrhizobium sp. BRP22
ACAGTTGCGCTGGACATATTTCCGTGACGTCGAAGAGTCTCATAGCTGGAAAAGAAGTCCTTAGACGATCTCCCGAGGCTCCGCTCAAAAACCTCTAATACTCTTCTCCCGACCTGGGTGAAAGACTCAGCTCTTCACCTGACTAAGATGAATGCTATCGTCCGCGAGCAATGGGGGCAGCGCAAGTGGCATCAGTTCGCTTATGATCGATGGAACGCGCTCTGAGAATACAAGTTCAAATCCGAAGTCGCCGAAATGCAAGCCCATTCCAGGACTCGTTGTCTCCGGGTAAAGTAAACTCGTACTTTTCACAATGTCCAATTTGCCTGCGCCGCCTTCAGCTGGGCCAGTTAGAAGCGCGGCAGCGCCATCCCCCAAAGGCTTGTAGCGACAAGATTCTTAGGGGTGAGATCATTTCGCTGGAATGTAAGCGAATTCAGCTCCACAGCGACGAGTAGAATGCGTTCGTTCGTGGCGCGGCAAATCGTTGCTGCCAAACCAACTCCCGATGCTCCCCCCGCACATCCAAGGCCAAAAACCGGTGTCCGTCTTAGGTCTGTTCGCAATCCGAGCTTCAAGATCAGATCCACGTCGAGACTAGACGTAGCGATCCCACTCGACGAAACGAATATAATTCGATCGACTTGCTCGGGCTTCATGCCGACTCTGTCGAGACAGCGGCGTGTTGCTTTGCACGCCAGCTCTTTGGCCCACTCCAAGTATGTTTCATTTGTCTCGCCGATGCGATGCTCGCTTAGAAACCATTCGGGCGCGACACAAAAGAAACGCTGATCGACTACCGCATGATCGAATACTGTAAGATATCTCTTAAGGGTCTTTATTCTAGATCCGAAAAGGCGACCCGCTAGTATCTTGGCGTCAGACTGCGAAAGTCGGAAAGGCGGCAATGCCGTCCCGACGGCCAAAATTCTGGACATCGGTTCCTCTTATGATCACGGCCACGCGCTCGACCGGCCCGCTCCAATCATGGATCCGAACCATCGTGAGCGCTTTGGTGTAGGGCCGCGCAGGTAGATCAGCGACAGAGCCCGGAGCGTCGCCGATGAGGGCTATCATGCCCGGCAGGACTTTCATCATTGGAACTGGATCACGAGTGCCACGTGTTCGTCTTCTCCACCAATCGCTAAAGTTGGTAGTTGACCGGCCAAGCGTCGTTCGGCTCTCACCTTCTCTTGCCCTTTGAAATGGGCGAGGTTCGCGGCGGGCTCGGCGCTTGCGGACAATGAGCCCTATGCTGAAGCGAAATGGCGTCGCAACCGTGATTGAACTGCGCGTCATTGAAAAAAGGCTGACCGGCGTAGCAAGCGTCCCCAACCGCAGCCGAATCGAGGACATTTTTCCGTGGATTGACTGACCCGTTACGCCAGCAAAAGGGGCTGCCAAAAAGTTCATGAAATTGTTGCTTTGGCGGAGCAGGCTATCGCCGGATGATCCCGTCCACTCTTTTTGCGCCGAATCTGGCGTCATTCCGGGCAAGAGTTTCGTGAGATTGGGCCAATTGTCGGATGGTAAAGCCACCAAGATTTGACCAAACTGGTCGATCGAAAGTCTTCGCAGGTTTGCAGCGCGATTGTTCCTTTGCTCTCCCTGTCGGCGATCAATGCCGCCTCGTTCAAACGACGGAACGTTGAAATACCCCGGCGCCTTGCGGTAAATCAAACTGGTAAGAGCCGGGCTGGCCCGATCTGGGACCCTACCATCAGCGCGCAGCTGACGCCGCCGAATGCGGTGCCGGCGTCACCGTTTGACCCAAATCAATGACTGCTCTGGGTATGCCGATAACACTATCAATGCGGAGATTTGCAGCCTATTTGACTTTAAGCCACGGAGTGATTCAACAATTGACGCCAGACCACGAGAGATCACGACCGAATCCATCGCTCGTTATTACAGCTCGCTTTGATTCGGTAAGAACAACAGTCGAAGGTCACGAAAAACTTCACGGTAAGGTAATCCACGAGCGGGCATTGATCGCGAGTCACTTCTCCAGCCAGGATCGGCTGGCGCTTTAGTTCTTTCGATTGGCCCAGGGCCGACAGGAAGCTGACAAGTGAACTCATCTCTCCGGTCTCCTCGACTGGTTGAGTAATTCGCCCGACCGTTGCCATTCTGCTGCCCGCTCAGCCAACCAGTCGTATTCGTCTGCTATGCGGAGCATCCGTTGCTGTTCCGCGGGATGATTCCAAATCCGCTCTGCCTTGGCTCTGATTTTTTCGGCGCGCTCGCGCCAGTGCTTGGGATCTTGTAGGTAGTTTTTCATGTCGTCGTCCTGGATTCAAAGGTAGGGGAATCGCATATGGCCTTAGAGGGGTATTGCATAGCGGTGCGAATTGGATTCTTCGGGTGTTTTCCGATTCCCGAAGGAGACCAAGGTGCGCAATCTCAGGCGCATGTTTCGACCGCTCG
>NZ_JADYVX010000009.1 GCF_020194175.1 Bradyrhizobium sp. BRP22
GGGAAGTGGTGGATGGGGGGCATGAGGCACCTTAAGTTTTTTTCGCTATTCTGCCGCTCGAGCCATGCGCGCCTCGTTGAAGACTCGCTGCTGGGAAATGACCGAGCAATCGGTGTGTCCTTGTCCTTCCACAGGTTGGAGGATCTGGGCGGCGACTAACACGGCACGGTCACTAGGACAAAACTCCGATGACTTATGATCCAATTCTTCGAGGCTTCTCGGAAATGAAAGAATACAGGCGTCAGGGCTTCGTAAGCCGGCGACCCGTGCAATTGACTTGAGGATCAGCTTGTAGGCGCGCGTTGCGGTGATCTCGGCACCTCCGCGGTGGTGCAGCTTCGGGTCCGCGGCGTCGAGCCGAGCCATCGAAACGACGCCGACGTGATAGGGAGTAGTCTCATCGCCGAAACTTGTCGAGAAAACATACCGCCACGGGGATGCTTTGAGATCATACGGAACGAGCAAGTATTTGAATGACCGTGGCCCCCCGTCGGTAGCAGTTGCTCGGATGAACTGATTTCTAACCTTCTCAACGTCGAACTGGGTCGGGGTTGCGAGCAATTCGGGGCCGAGTTCAAGGCTCGATGTTTTCGTCGAAACGGGTGCAGATAGCACCCGTTGGAGGGCGCAAACCAGCGGCTGAACGAAATCAACGCTCTTCAAATCCGAATGGACATAAAGAATGACCTCGCTAGGTGCAATGAGGCCGCTGCTCGTCACGCGCGGCAGTCCCTGCGCCCATGAAATGGTTGCGCCGACGGGAAGCCAAGCAGTGACGAACAGAAGCAATAGTCCGCGGGTCAAACCCTTGCCCATCGGTTACTCTCAAAGCACCCGATTACTCTCCTTCACCTTCTCCGCATCGAGATACACGCTGCTCCCCATCTCCCTGAACTTGGCGCTCATTGCCGCCATGCCGTCCTCGATCGTGCCTGACACCGACATCCCCACGCTCGCCGGATCGTTCAGTGTCGCCGCGTAGTCCCGCACATCCTGGGTGATCTTCATCGAGCAGAATTTCGGGCCGCACATCGAGCAGAAATGGGCGACCTTGTGGGCTTCCTTCGGCAGGGTCTCGTCGTGGAAGTTCTTCGCGGTCTCGGGATCGAGGCCGAGGTTGAACTGGTCGGTCCAGCGGAAGTCGAACCTGGCGCGCGACAGGGCGTCGTCCCGGAGTTGCGCGGCGGGGTGGCCCTTGGCGAGGTCGGCGGCGTGGGCGGCGATCTTGTAGGTGATGACGCCGGTCTTGACGTCGTTGCGATCGGGCAGGCCGAGATGCTCCTTCGGCGTGACGTAGCAGAGCATGGCGCAGCCGAACCAGCCGATCATGGCGGCGCCGATGCCGGAGGTGATGTGGTCGTAGCCCGGCGCGATGTCGGTGGTCAGCGGACCCAAGGTGTAGAACGGGGCTTCGCCGCATTCCTTGAGCTGCTTGTCCATGTTGATCTTGATCTTGTGCATCGGCACGTGGCCGGGGCCTTCGATCATGACCTGGCAGCCCTTGTCCCAGGCGATCTTGGTCAGCTCGCCCAGCGTCTCGAGCTCGGCGAACTGCGCGCGGTCGTTGGCATCGGCGATCGAGCCGGGACGCAGGCCGTCGCCGAGCGAGAACGAGACGTCATACTTGCGCATGAGGTCGCAGATCTCGTCGAAATGGGTGTAGAGGAAGCTCTCCTTGTGATGCGCGAGGCACCACTTCGCCATGATCGAGCCGCCTCTGCTGACGATGCCGGTGACGCGGTTGGCGGTGAGATGGATGTAGGGCAGGCGCACGCCGGCGTGGATGGTGAAATAGTCGACGCCCTGTTCGCACTGCTCGATCAGCGTGTCCTTGTAGAGTTCCCAGGTCAACTGGACCGGATCGCCGTTGCACTTCTCCAGCGCCTGGTAGATCGGCACGGTGCCGATCGGCACCGGCGAGTTGCGCAGGATCCATTCGCGGGTGGTGTGGATGTTGCGCCCCGTGGAGAGGTCCATCACGGTGTCGGCGCCCCAGCGGATCGCCCACACCATCTTCTCGACTTCCTCCTCGACCGACGACGTCACGGCGGAGTTGCCGATATTGGCGTTGATCTTGGTCAGGAAGTTGCGGCCGATGATCATCGGCTCGAGCTCGGCGTGGTTGATGTTGGAGGGGATGATGGCGCGGCCGCGCGCGATCTCGCTTCGCACGAACTCGGGCGTGATGAAGGCCGGCACTGACGCACCAAAGCTTTCGCCATCGGCGAGCGCAGCTTCGGCGCGTTCGAGCTGCTGCTTGCGGCCGAGATTCTCGCGCTCGGCGACGTAGATCATCTCCTTGGTGATGATGCCAGCGCGAGCGAATTCGAGCTGGGTCACCTTGTGGCCATCGAGGCCGCGCAGCGGCTTGTGATGCGCAGTGAAGGCGCGCGCCGCCTTGTCGGCGGAGAGATTGCCGTTGTCCTCCGGCTTGATCGTGCGCCCCTCATATTCCTCGACGCCGCCGCGTTCCCTGACCCAGGCGAGACGGTTTCGCGGCAGGCCGGCATTGACGTCGATCACGATGGACGGATCGGTGTAGGGGCCCGAGGTGTCGTAGACCGGAAGATTGGGCTCGCCGGCGCCTTCGCTGAGGATGATCTCGCGCAGCGGCACGCGCAGGTCCGGCGCGGCATCGGGCGAGGCAAAAATCTTGCGCGAGGAAGGCAGCGGGCCGGTGGTGACGGCGGGAGTCGTGGTGTCAGGGTTGGAACGGATGTTCATGGAGTTCCTCCTTCATCTTATCTTGTCGTCATTCCGGACGGTCCGAAGGACCGATCCGGAATCTCGAGGTTGTGGCGCGAGATTCCGGGTTCGCGCTTTGCGCGCCCCGGAATGACGCTGGTGGTTGTTTCTCCGTCATTGCGAGCGTCAGCGAAGCAATCCATCGCGCCGCAAGCGGAGACGTGGATTGCTTCGTCGCTTCGCTCCTCGCAATGACGGGCGGTGAGAGTTGCATCATGCGGCCTTTGCGCTTTCGCCAAGCCATTGTCTGACCCGCGCATCGGGGTCGGCGTTCTGGGTGATGTCGGAGACGACGGCGATCGAGTCGGCGCCGGCGGCGAAGATCTCCGCGGACTGCTCGAACTTGATGCCGCCGATTGCAACCAGCGGGATGTTGCCGATGCGCTGCTTCCATTCGGTGATCTTCGGAATGCCCTGCGGGGCGAAGCGCATCGATTTCAGCGTGGTCGGGAAGATCGGGCCGAGCGCGACATAGTCAGGCTCGGCCTTCAGCGCGGTGGCAAGCTCCTCGTCGTCATGGGTGGAGATGCCGAGCGTCAGCCGCGCTTTACGGATCTCGGCAAGGTCGGCGTCGACAAGATCCTCCTGGCCGAGATGCAGATGCTCGGCTCCGGCGACGATCGCCGCGCGCCAATAGTCGTTGACGACCAGCTTTGTCGGCGTGCCCTTGGTCACCGCCAGCGCATCGGTGACGATCTGCAGCGCCTCGGCATCGTTCAGATCCTTGGCGCGGAGCTGGATCGTGCCGACGCCAAGTTTTGTCAGCCGCTCGACCCAGGCGACGCTGTCGACCACCGGGTAAAATGGATCAGGATACGCGTAGCGATCAGGATACGGCATGCCAGAACGGAGTCCCGATGACAGGGGTGGAGGGGGAGGCGAAATCGCGGGCTTCCATCAGGCCGGCCTCATAGGCGGCGCGGCCGGCCTCGACGCCGAGGCGGAATGCATTCGCCATCGCGACAGGATCGGCGGCTTTCGCCACCGCGGTATTGAGCAGCACCGCATCGTAGCCGAGTTCGAGGGCGTGGGCCGCATGCGAGGGCGCACCGATGCCGGCGTCGACCACCAGCCTGATGTCCGGCAGGCGGTCGCGCATGAGTTTCAGCGCGTCGCGATTGGTGATTCCCTTGGCGCTGCCGATCGGCGCGGCCCATGGCATCACCACCTTGCAGCCGGCATCGACCAGCCGCATCGCCACCGAAAGATCCTCGGTGCAATAAGGGAGCACCTCGAAGCCGTCCTTGATCAGGATCGAGGCGGCTTCGACCAGGCCGACGACATCGGGCTGCAGCGTGTCGTTGTCGGCGATCACCTCGAGCTTGATCAAGCTTGTGCTGAACAATTCGCGCGCAAGCTTTGCCGTGGTCACCGCCTCGCGCACGGTGCGGCAGCCGGCGGTGTTCGGCAGCACCGTGACATCAAGTTCGCGGATCAGCGACCAGAACGCATCGCCGGTCTTGCCGCCGGCGGCCTCGCGGCGCAGCGACACGGTGACGATGTTGGCGCCGGAGGCGCGGATCGCGGCCTGCATGATCGCGGGCGAAGGATAGAGCGCCGTGCCGATCAAGAGGCGGGAGGAGAAGGTCTTGCCGTAGAAGTTCAGCATGATGTCAATGTCCTCCGCTCGTCATTCCCGCATGCCGCAGGTCACCGCGAAAGCGGGGATCCAGTAACCCGCAGCGCTTTTGATTGAACCGCAACGCCGCCGCGTACTGGATCGCCCGGTCAAGCCGGGCGATGACGGCTGAATTTGTGGCGTGCCTACAACGGAGCCCTGTGGTTATGAGTCCCCGTTTTCGCGGGGACGACCGGCGGAGGGAGTGTGCGTTCATGGCTGTCACCCACCCTGCCGCGGCGTGATGATCTCGATCTCGTCGCCGGCTTTCAGCGCGGTCTCCGCCCAGCGGCTCTTCGGCAGCACGTCGTAATTCAGCGCGATCGCGAAATGGCTGCCTTCGTATTCGAGCTCGGCGAGCAGCGCGTCGACGCTGGCAGCTCGGATCTCCCGCGGCTCGCCGTTGACGATCACGCGCATTGCATCACCTCGTTGTCGATGGTGCCGCGCGCGACATAGGAGAGCGTCAGTTCCGCCAGCGCCGGCGCCAGCAGGAAGCCGTGACGGTAGAGGCCGTTGACGCTGATCCTGTCCTTGTCGATCCGGATCCGCGGCAGATTGTCGGGGAAGGCCGGGCGCAGGCCCGAGCCGAATTCGAGGATGCGCGCCTCGGCGAAGGCCGGGTGCACCGCGTAGGCGGCGCCCAGCAGTTCCAGCGCCGAACGGACGCTGACGCCGGTGTCCTCGGCTTCGATCGAGGTCGCGCCCAGCATGAAGCGGCCATCGCCGCGCGGGATCACATAGAGCGGCCAGCGCGGATGGATCAGCCGCACCTGGCGCGAAAGCTCGACCTCTGAGGTCTCGACGATGATCATTTCGCCCTTGACGCCGCGAAGCTCCGGCTCGTCCTCGCGCGCGGCGAGCCCGCGGCAGTCGATCACGATGCCCTCGATCTCTTCAGTGCGCGCCTCGCTGTTGAAGTGGATGGTGCCGCCGGCCTTGGCGATCGCGGCATGGAGCTGCGGCAGCACCCGCCGCGGCTCGACCAAGCCCTCCTCGGGATAGAACAGGGCGTCGCGGAAGCGGCCTTCCAGCGAGGGTTCGAGTTCGCCGAGCTCGCGGGCGTCGAGCCGGCAATAGCCCGACGTCAGCCGCGCGAAGCGTTCGAAATCGGCGCGGTCGCGCGGGTGCGTCACCACCAGCGAGCCGTTGAACGGGGCTTTGGGGAAAAGCTCGCGCCACAGCGCCAGCGAGCGCAGGCCGAGCCGGCTGATCACGGGCTCCGAGGCCTCGGCCTCGCACCAGGGGGCCAGCATCCCGCCGGCCCAATGGCTTGTGGATTCCGTCATCGCGGCGTCACTGCGCTCGTGCAAGGTGACGGCGTGACCGGCCCGCGCGAATAATAGCGCCTGCCAGGCGCCGGCAATGCCCGCGCCGATGATGGAGACGGGGGAATCCCCCCGCGGAGACTTGTTCTGGTACATCCCTGTCCCTTCGCCGGTATGACCCGGATCAGGTTCAAAGGGTCACCGCGGTCCCGGACATCGGCCGACATGGCCAAGCCCGAGCTTGCGATATCTCAGCTCCTCCTCGGAGCACCCCTCGGAACGCGTCTAATGTAAGCGGATGCGCAGGCCTGTCAACGTCGCGCTTCGCGGCCGCCCCTCAGTTGCCGGGGATCTGCTGTGCGTCGGCGTTGACCGTGCTTCCCAATGGCCCGGCCGCCGCCTGCTCGTTTTGCGATGCGGCGGCGAGCGTCGGACGGGCTTCCCCTCTGGCTTCCCGCAAGTGCTGCATCCGCTGCTGCTTGGCGGCGTAGTAGTACCCGCTGGCGTAGTAGCGCACGGCGCGGTCATGGTTGCCGCCGGCGGCACGGTAGGCGCCGGCGAGATATTTGATGCCGTAGGTGAGGTTGGTTTCGGGATCGCGCAGGCCCGCCGCATCGCCCTTGTAGCCGAGGCCGCGCGCG
Organism: Bradyrhizobium sp. BRP22; assembly: GCF_020194175.1. Lineage (GTDB taxonomy): Bacteria > Pseudomonadota > Alphaproteobacteria > Rhizobiales > Xanthobacteraceae > Bradyrhizobium. Next base: position 6,273 of record NZ_JADYVX010000009.1, read on the forward strand.
GTCGCGAGCTTGATCTGCATCAGCCCGATCGCGCCGCCGCGCCCGATCAGGTTCGGGTGATACTTGCTCTCGCGCACGATCACCCGGTGCACCAGCTCGTCCGGCACCAGATTAGCCTGCGCGTGGGACGCGACCAGCGCCTCATATTGCGAGCGCTGCTGCGCCTGCGCAGGCGAGCCCGTGAGCACCCCGGCAACGGCCGCAAGCGAGGTGAAAGCGAAGGGGAATTTCATCGAACGAGGTCTCGGCGACGGAATGGTCTGTTCCACTTACAGAACCGAATTGTTGCGGCCGCCGGGCATGGATGTGGCGATAATGAGGCGTTATGCGGCGGGCTTTAGTAAAGTCTTAGACGACGATTTGCCGCGCGGCCGCAAGATGGCTGTCGCGCAAATGACTCAATGCCGCCTTAGGATTTTGCATGACGGGCGCGGGGTTCAGCGCGTTCTGCAACGAAAATCAAGAAACGGCAATCAAAAAAGCCGACCAAGAAAAGTCGCACAAAGGGAGGACGCATCATGGCCCAATTTGATTCCGCCGACCTGCCGCGTGGCAATCCTTGCGCGCAATGCGGCAAGCCGATCACGAAGCCGGATTGGGTCGAGCGTGATGCCGGCCGCACCTTCTATCTCTGGCATTGCCGCGCCTGCGATTATCGCTTCGAGGCCATCGCGATCTATCCGGAACGCGACAGCGAGCACGCGCCGCTGGCCGCCTAGGCGTTTTGTTCGAGCATGATCTCCACGCAAACGCTTCGCGTTTGCGCCGTCAGCGCGCGTGCCGCCCACAGCCCGAGCGGCGTGAGCTGATGACCATGAACAGCAGCGTCATCATCCAGGGACCGCCGAGGAACGGAGGCCAGCGCCGATCCGCAAGCAGCCTTGCCGAGATCATCGCGCCGTCGGGCAGCACGACGCCGATCCTTGCGGTGTCGCCCGTGACCCTGGCGCCGCTCGTCAACGCTGACGCGAGTGTCCCGGGTTGCGCTTCGCTCCACCCGGGCTACGAAAGGGAAGGGTGGCTGTCTCGACGGCCGAGGAACCAGTCCTGGAATGCGGCGTTGAACCTCTCGATCATTCGTGGGGAGGGTCAGATGGCAGCCGACGCCAGCACCAATCCGCATCGGCTCATTGCCAGCGATCGCGTCGAAGGCACTGCGGTGCGGCGGCCGAACGGCGAGATGATCGGCCATATCGAACGGCTGATGATCGACAAGGTCTCCGGACAGGTATCCTATGCCGTGCTGAGCTTCGGCGGATTCTTCGGCTTGGGAACCAACTTGATTCCGGTCCCGTGGGCGCGGCTGCGCTACAATACTCGCTTCGAAGCCTATGAGCTCGACATCTCCGATGAAGAGTTGAAACGCGCGCCGTCGTTTCGCGCCGACAAGGATTTCGATTGGGGCGATCGGTCGCAGGAAGTCGAACTGCATCGCTATTACGGCATACCGCCTTATTGGGGCGGCTTCTGAAGCGCGCATCCGTCGCTTAACTTTTATCTTTTCGATTCGGTCTTCTGGATTCGATTGGCATCGCGGGTTCCGTCTCACTTGATACGGAACGCTTGCTGACGTGCCGGGTTTTCTCAGCATCGATTTCGAAACTGGAGGACCCCATCATGTTAGCGAAGTACACCATTACCGGTCTTGCGGCTTCGGCGCTGCTTGCCAGCGTCGCGTTCGCGCAAACGCCGAGCACGGCGACGGGAGACCGCCCGAGCACCGCGGAGACCACCACAACAACGGCTCCGTCATCGTTCAAAGGCAACTGGCGCGCGTCGAAAATGTCCGGCCTGAACGTCTATAACGACAGCAATGAGAGCATCGGCTCGATCAACGACATGTTGATGGACAAGAGCGGCAACATCAAAGCGGTCGTGATCGGCGTCGGCGGCTTCCTCGGCGTCGGCGAGCACCTCGTCGCCGTGCCGTTCGAGAAGGTCAAGTTCGTCAACGAGCCAGTCGCCTATACCGGCGCGTCGAACACCGGCGCGAAGCCGTCGGGCGGTGCCGGCACCGGCACCTCGACGACCACGGGCGCTGCGCCAAGTTCGACCTCGACTTCCAAGCCGAACCCCTGGTACCCCGATCACGCCGTCTACAGCGCGACCAAGGACGAGCTGAAGGCAATGCCGGAGTTCAAGTACGCGACCGACTAACGCGCATTTCTGACCTCCCCCGCCTGCGGGGGAGGTCATCGCGCGCGCAGCGCGAAGGCGGTTTGGGACTCTCTCAACGCGAGAGAGTACAAAGCGCATGACAAAGTACGAGCCCCCTTAGCCGGCCCGCGCGAGGGCGCGCAATATTCGGCGCGGCTGCAACCCCGGTCGGACGTGATCGAAGTCCTCTAAGCAATCCAGAACGTAAACCTGCTGTAGCCGGCGGCCGCCTCAGGCGCGTTCGAATCCAGATCTGATTTCGGACGGCCGCGCATCCTGCTGAAGAGCGCCGCTTGGCGGCTTTGCCGTATTTGGCTGTTCGCTTACAATCGTAATCGTTTCTCGCGAGACCGAAATAGCGCGGCAACACGCGCCCTTCAAACTGAAGGCAGTATCGGCAGTGGGAAGCAGCTCCGGCGTGGCCAGTCCTCGCTGACGCTCTACGTATCGAGCCGGATGACGCCCGCTACGCCGACGCAATTATCGCAATCGCGGCCACGGACTGGCTGGAGGGTCAACGAGCGTCGAGCGAGTAGCGCGCCACAGGAGATGCGATGAGAACGTTCGCTTTCAGACGGCTGCAGTGTGCTTGCGCCGTTCTACTGCTCAGCGCGCCCGCTACCGCGGCTGAATTCAAGTCGGAATCCGCCGGTACGACCACCATTCCGGCAGCGATGCATCGCGTCTATGTGCTGGATGCCGCGCTTCCGCACATCGTCGATGGACGCATCTACGTGCTCGATGCGGCCGATCTCAGCCTGAAGGGAATGTTGGAAGCGGGCTTCGCCGGGATGATGCTCGCAGCCCCGGACAGGCGCCGGATCTATGTCGCAACGACGTTCTACGAACGATTAACGCGTGGCAAGCGGATCGACGTGGTCCAGGTGTTCGACGATCAGACCTTGAAAGTGATCGACGAAATCCCGATTCCAACACGCCGAGCGCAGGCGCTCAGCTATCGCAGCCTGTTTCAGCGCTCCAGCGACGGCAATGTCCTCTTCATCCAGAACGCGACGCCTGCGACCTCGATCAGCGTCGTCGACACGGCGAGCAAGCGCCAGCTCGAAACGCCGGCCCCCGGGTGTTATGGCATCTATCCCGCGCCGACCAAACCACTGCGCTTCAGCACGCTATGCGGTGACGGCACGATTGGCACCTACACGATGTCGTCGAATTTCCAGTCATCCGAGCGCAAGACGAGCGCCAAGCTGTTCGATACCGGCGCCGATCCGCTCTTCATCCATGCCGAGCGCGATCAGGACGGTTACGTCTTCCTGAGCTTCAAGGGCAAGCTGTTGCGCGCCTCGCTCGACGGCGAAAGCGCGACGATCACGGAGACGCTCGATATCATTCCCCCCGACGCCGCCGATTGGGCGCCGGGCGGCTATCAGCCGTTCGCGGTCGATCCCAAGTCGGGAATGGCCTACATCCTGATGCACCCCGGCAACAAGGATGGTGACCACAAGAATCCGAGTGCCGAGATCTGGGCCTATGACCTCCGCGGCAAGCGATTGGTTGCGCGGTCGCGGGCGGCCAATCTGACGTCGCTGACGCTTTCGGCCGTCGATCCGGCGCTTCTATTCGGGATCAATCCGGTCGATCTGACGATCGAGCGTTTCACGATCGACGCCAGTTCACACCAAATATCGCGCGCGGGACAGATCAGGCTTGGCGAGACGGCCGCTTTGGTCGAGGCTCCCAGATGAATTGGCAGCTCGATCCATTGCTGCATCTGGTCGCGACGGGTTTTGTCATCGTAGTGCTGGCACGCGCCGTCGTGGAGAAACTTTCCGCCTATGGCTTCTTCGTCGCCAACCTGCAGGACTATCGGCTGCTGCCGGATGCGCTTGCGCCCGTTGCGGCGCCGACCTTGCTGATAGCGGAGCTTGCAGCGATCCTGTGTCTGCCGCTGCCGACAATCAGCGCGATCGGGTCCATCACCGCAGCCTCGCTGTTCGCCATTTATGCTCTCGCGATGGCCATGGTCCTGCTCGCCGGCCGCCACGAGATCGAATGCGGCTGCGGCGGCGAAGGGCAGGTGGTGAGCTGGGCGCTGGTGGCGCGGAACGGCGTACTCGGCGCGATCAGCGCTTCCATCCCGTTGCCAACTTCGAACCGCGCGATGAGCTGGCCGGACATGCTGGTTGGCGTGGCTGCCACATTCCTGGTCTTCCTTCTGCTGGCGATTGCCGAAAAGGCCATCGGGACGTTCGCGGCGATTCGGCGGCTAGGTTCCGGCTCGCATTGATGAGGTGTCCATGGACGGTCTTGTTGTCGCGTTTGCGCTGCTCTGGGTGCTGGTGATCGCGCTGGCGATTGCGGTGTTCGCGCTGGCGCGCCAGGTCGGCATCCTGTTCGAGCGGATTGCCCCGATGGGAGCACTCATCACCGACTCCGGCCCCACGGTCGGCGAAAAGATTTCACGCTTCGATCTGACCGCATTGGATGGTCGCGCCGTTGCGATCGGCTCGGCCACCCTGCGCTCGCAGCTCCTGTTCTTCGTCTCGCCGACATGCCCGGTCTGCAAGAAGCTTCTGCCGATCCTCTCCTCGGTCGCGGCGGCCGAGAGCTCCTGGCTCGATGTCGTGCTTGCCGGCGATGGCGACGCTGCGGCACACCGCACCTTCGTCGCACGGCGTCGCCTGGAGAAATTTCCCTTCGTGCTTTCGCGCGAGCTCGGCATAGCGTTTCGCGTCAGCCGCCTGCCTTATGCCGCGTTGATCGACAGCACAGGAGCCGTGCGGGCGAAGGGGCTGATCAACAATCGCGAGCAGCTCGAAAGCTTGTTCAACGCTCGCGAGCTCGGTGTCTCATCGGTGCAGTCGTATCTCGATGCGGTGCGCACGGCCCAGTAGTTTCGCTGATTTCGGAGAAGCCGGATGTCGGACATCATCATCAACAGGCTGATGGCGGCCTTCGACCGCGCCGCCGAGCAGGCCTTTCGCCGCTCGGCCCAGGCGATCGGGCGGCGCTCCGCGCTCAGCACAATCGGAAAACTGCTGGTGGGTGGCGCAATGCTCCCGGTGCTTCCGTTCGACCGATCCAGCGGAGTCCACGCAGCCGACGCGCCGAAGGCGGATGCCGCCGACGGCAGTTGCGACTACTGGCGCTATTGTGCGCTGGACGGCTTCCTCTGCTCGTGCTGTGGCGGCAGCGTCTCGGCCTGCCCGCCTGGTGCCGAGCCGTCCAAGGTGACCTGGATCGGAACCTGTCACAACCCGGACGAGGGCAAGGATTATCTGGTCTCCTACAATGACTGCTGCGGCAAGACGAGCTGCGGCCGCTGCCTGTGCAACGGCAATGTCGGCGAGCGCCCCGGCTATCGGATGGGCCTTCACAACGACATCAACTGGTGCATGGCCAATACCCAGAGCATGTACCACTGCACGGTCTCGGTGCTCGTCGGCATGGCGGAGAGCAAATGAAGGCCACCCGCGTCCTTGCCGGCGCGGCGCTCGTCCTGGCTTGCTCGGCGCCTGCGTTGGCTGCAGACGGGGCCAAGGTCTATGCCGAGACCTGCCAGGCCTGCCATCAGGCGGGCGGCGTCGGATCGCCGGGGCTCGCGCAGCCGCTCGTCTCGTCGGTGATCGCCAACGCGGCCAGCCGACAGAAGGACTACCCAGCCATGGTGGTGATCCATGGCATGTCCGGGTCGCTTTCGCTGTCAGGCGGCGACGTGATTGCGAGCGCGATGCCGCCGCAGCAAGGATTGAACGATGATGAGATTGCGGCCGTCGTCAGCTACGTCTATCGGCTCAATCGCATGAAGGCCTCGGTGAAGCCTGCGGACGTCGCCGGGGTTCGGGCGCAGTCAGCCGGCGGTGACGAACTGAAGCGAATCCGCTCCGGGCTGATGCCATGAAACGTCTCGCCACGCTCTTATTGGTAATCTCGATGCTTGTCGGCGCTGGGGCGGCGAACGCCGATGAAAACGTTGACTATCTCTACCGGCTGCATTGCTCCGGTTGCCACGGCGTCGATGGTGCAGGATCCAAGGTCGGTCGCATTCCACCCTTTCCTGGCATTGTCGGGCATTTCGCCGACAGCCCGGACGGGCGACTCTACCTCGTGCACGTGCCGGGGGTTGCCGGTGCGGCGCTGCCTGATGCTGAGACGGCAGAACTACTGAACTACGTGTTGCGTAGCTGGGGACGCCAAGAGCAGGCGGTGCGCGCGAGAGATTTCACGGCCGGGGAAGTGCGCGGCCTTCGAGAAATGCGCATGGACGATATTACCGCACTACGACAGAAGCTCGGCATAGAGCTTGCCAAACGGCGCATCTCAATCGCGTATTGAGGCGGAGCGGTTCGGGCCGCCCTTTGGCAGCGTCACCTCTGGCGCTATCCCAGCTCAAAAGTGGTGACGCCGAATATCCGCTCCAGCCGCAATGGCGGCACCGGGCCGGTATACATGCGCGCGGTCTCGAACACAGGCGCAAGGCCCAGATCGTGCGCCAACGCGATCGCGTCGCGGTTGATGCCGGGAACGTCGAGGAAGGTCTCGCCGTCGCCTACGCGGGCCAGCAAAGCCGACAGAACCACCTCGGCGCTGGCGCGGTCGTCGGCGACCAGCGGGCCGATCTTGCGGCCGCTGCGGCACGGACGGATCACGCCCCAACCGGCAAGCTCGCCGTCGCGCAGGAGCGCACAACCGACATGCCCGGGCGAGCCGATCCAGGCGCGCAGGAATGCGGTGCGCCGCGCCGGAAACACCGTCGCGTCATAGGCCTCCACGGTTGCCAATGGCACGTCGCGTAGCCTGACGACCTTGGCCTGCGGCGCATCCGGAGCCGTGACTGTTCCGCCATAACGGATGTTGGCATAAGCGAGCTCGAACCCGGACTTCCTGTAGTTGTCCTGCTGCGCCACCACGCCATCGAGCCCGATCACACGTCGGCCGGCATGCGCGATGGCCGCGTTCCATAGGCGCAGACCATAACCGCGGCCGCGCAAGTCCTTCCGGACGATGTAGAAGCCGAGGAAGGCGAAGCTCTCATCGTAATTGACGCAGGACACGGTCGCGACCGGGGCGCCGTCGCGTTCGCCGATGAAGAAGCCTTCCGGATCGGTCGCGGCGAAGCAGGCGGCGTCGGCGAAGCCTGGATTCCAGCCTTCGGCGGCCGCCCAGTCCACGGCTATCGAGATTTCGTCCGGCCGCATGTTGCGGATGCGCAGGCCGTCTGTCGCGGGCGATCGTACAGATGGACTCATGAACCGATATCACCACGAATGAGCTCTTGCCGGCAAATGAAGAAACGCCGCGGCGGCTGCGCTCGGGCTGGACTGCGCACCCGGATTTGAATCGCTTCCCAACCGGCGGGTGTCTATGCTGCGCTCATGTCCCGATTCATGTGTCTCTTGATTGCCATCGCCCTATCGCTGCTGCCGGTCGTGGCGCCGGCTGCGCCGGCTCATAAACGAGTGCCGCCTCGCTGGCACGGCTACGGCTTCCTCCCGGGCTATCGTCAGCCACCGAACAACAGCCTTCCGCTCTACGCCGAGAAAGCTTCGGTTTCGCGGATGGCGCGCCGCAACCGGCGCCCTTGGTACATCGATCCAGTCCCACGGTATTACGGGTACGATGGTGAGTGGCACTATTTCGGCCGGCCTGGCTTTTACGGCGGTCGCTACAATGGCGGCAGCTTCGGCCCCTGCTGGACACGGACGCCGATCGGGCCGATCTGGAATTGCGGCTGATGAGCGCGTACTCACTGCCCGCGTTTTGCGCGTCTTTGGCGCTGAAGCATCCTTGAAAGCTGAAGCACCCTTGCAAAGCGGAAGCACACCTGGAAAGCTGAAGTAGACTTGGAAAAAAGCCTACACAGGACTCAGTCAGGGTGCGAGCTCTGCTCTGACCTCACCGAGCAGCGCCATGCCACCTAGCCGGCCCAATTCGTCCGAACATTTCGCGCTCTTGCCGTAGCAGCCGAATGCAACCGCTACGCGCTGCGAAAGTGGTCCGATGCATCTCTGACTTATGGTTCAGCCAGCGCTGATGATGTAGCGAGGGCGCCTCGCGGCTCACTTCTTCACCGTCTTCGCCTGGGCCTTCGGTGGCGCCGGCTCTTTCTTCGGCACGGCCGGCTTGGCGTTGTCGACGGCGGTGTTGATGTCCTCGATCAGCTTCGACACGCGCGCGGCATTGCTGCCGAGGTCGGCCTCGAAATAGCGCGAGGCGGAGCGGATATCGACCCGCGAGTCCTCGCCATCAGGCATGATGCGGATCGCGATGTCCTCGCGGAAGCCCATGATCGGCGTGCGCGCCACCGCCTCGATGCGGCCGATGCGGCGCGGTGGCGTCGGCGGCCGCTCGTCGATGACGAGCCATTTGCGCCGGTGCACGAGCTGCAGCGTCACCGCGTAGGCGCGGTCCACCGGCACCTCGAGCTCCACGGTCTCGATATTGGGGTAGGCGCGGCGCTGCTGCTCGGCCGAGTAGAGCCCGGCATAGGCGGCCGAATTGGTGTCGTCGCTGGTGCGCAGGCGCGCCAGCGCTTCGAACCGCGGCGGATCGACCGGATCGGTGGTGATGTCGTGGATCGGCGGCAGCCGGCGATATTGCACGGCGAGATAGGCCGGATAGGCGAGCACCAGCGCGTCGATCAGGAAAGCCAGCAGGATGCGGCCCATGCCGCGCGAGCCGTTCTGCCAGATCGCGGCGAAGGCGGCAAAGCCGATCAGGATCGAAAGTCCGGCAAGGACCAATGCGCCGAAGAAGGTCGCGAGCGCCGGCTTCATCTCCAGGAAACCGAAGCGGACGATCAGGACCGAGACCACCACCGCGACGATGGAGAAGATCGCCAGGTTGCGCGCCCAGGTGGCGAGGCTGGACACCGGTTCCGATTGGTAGGGAACGGAAAACCTGCGGGCCATCGTCGAAAATCTGCCGCCTGAGACGTTGCGGGGCCGGGAAGTACCTGGCTGCTGCTGGCCGTGTGAGACCACGAACCTGCGGCAAATTCAAGGGAATTTGGAGCCTTCACCTTCTCCCTTGTGGGAGAAGGTGAAGCTCGCACAAATGCGCGCCGGACAAGGGATTGTCTCCGCGAGCGCTGGCCTTTGTGGAGAGAACCCCTCACCCTGGTGAGTCCGCTGCCGGCAGCGGAGCTGCCCTCTCCCACAAGGGGCGAGGGCACATCAATTGGCAGCGATCGTTTCTCCCGCGAGAGGGAGAGGGTACATCGTTGGCGTTGATCCTACGCCGCGGCGGTCGGGAGGCTGTAGCTCTTGAACTGATCGCGCAGCGCGGTCTTCAGGATCTTGCCGGTTGCGGTGTGTGGAATGCCGTCGACGAAGACGACGTCGTCGGGCATCCACCATTTCGCGATCTTGCCGTCCATGAACTTCAGGATCTCCTCGCGCGTCGCCTGCTGGCCCTGCTTGAGTTGCACGATCAGCAGCGGACGTTCGTCCCACTTCGGATGGTAGACGCCGATCACGGCGGCTTCGGCCACGGCCGGATGGCCGACCGCGAGGTTCTCCAGGTCGATCGACGAGATCCATTCGCCGCCGGACTTGATCACGTCCTTGGAGCGGTCGGTGATCCGCATATAGCCGTGCGCATCGACCGTCGAGACGTCGCCGGTGTCGAAGTAGCCCTCTTCATCGAGGATGTTGCCGTCGACGCGGAAATAGGCCTTGGCAATCGACGGGCCGGAGACCTTGAGCCGGCCGAAAGTCTTGCCGTCCCACGGCAACTCCTTGCCCGCATCGTCGGTGATCTTCATCTGGACGCCGAACGGCGGGTAGCCCTGCGTCTGCAGGATGTCGAGCCGTTCCTCGCCGGTGCGTTCGGCGAAGGGCGGTTTCAGCGCGGCGACCGTCCCGATCGGGCTCATCTCGGTCATGCCCCAGGCATGGCGCGGTTCCACGCCCATCTTGAGGAAGGCATCGATCATCGATCGCGGCATCGCCGAGCCGCCGCATATCACCATCTCCAGATGCGGCAGCTTCAGGCTATTGGCGGCCATGTGCTGCAGCAGCATCAGCCACACAGTCGGCACCCCGGCGGTGTGCGTGACCTTCTCGGTATCCAGCAATTCGTAGACCGAGGCGCCGTCGAGCTTCGGCCCGGGCATCACGAGCTTGGTGCCCATCGAGGGCGCGGAGAAAGCGATGCCCCAGCTATTGGCATGGAACAGCGGGACCACCGGCAGCATTGTATCTGTCGCGGATGTGCCCAGCGCATCCTTGTTGTTGGCCATGAGCGCATGCAGCACGTTGGAACGGTGCGAATACAATACGCCTTTGGGATCGCCCGTGGTGCCCGACGTGTAGCACATCGCTGCTGCGGTGTTCTCGTCGAACGTCTTCCACTGGAACTTGCCGTCGGATGCCGCGATCCAGTCTTCATAGGCGACCGCGTTCTTCAGCGTGGTCTCCGGCATATGCGCCTTGTCGGTCAGCACGATATAGCGCTCGACGCTCGGAAGCTTGTCGGCGATCTTCTCCAGCACGGGCACGAAGGTGAGGTCGGTCATCACCACGCGATCCTGGGCGTGGTTGATGATCCAGGCGATCTGTTCCGGAAACAGGCGCGGGTTGACGGTATGGCAGATCGCGCCGATACCCATGATGCCGTACCAGACTTCGAGATGGCGCCAGGTGTTCCAGGCGATGGTGGCGACACGGTCTCCGAGCTTGATGCCGTCGCGCTCCAGGCTTTGCGAGACCTTCAGCGCGCGCGCATGGATCTCGGCATAGGTGGTGCGGTGGATCGGGCCTTCGACCGACCGCGTCACGACCTCTTGTGTGCCGTGATACTTCGCTGCGTGTTCGATAATCCGGTGACACAGCAAAGGCCAGTCTTGCATCAAACCAAGCATACGAACGTCCCTCCTCAGTGTTCTTCCCTCGCATGACCGGCCGGCCGGACAGTATGGCCAGCCGTCCAATCATGAAATTGACATGAACTGTAGCGCGGAGAAAGCAAGCCGAAAATCCAATTATGGTGCGTTTGGCCGCACCGGAATGGCACTGGTTACCGCTGTAGCCATATTGCTCGGAATGCTGGCCGAACCCGCCGTGGCAGCCCGCAGATCGGTCCCGTTTCCCTTCGCTGACCTGTTCGCGCCGCCCCGATCAAGACCGCATCGCGCCGTCCATCGGGCAGTGGTGGTGCCATTGCCAAAGCCGCGTCCGGCCGAGGCGCCTGCCGCGAAGCCGCCTGAGCCGCCCGCAGCCGCCGAAAAGGCCCGTCCGGCCGACCATGGCAAGGCCGCCGAAAAAGCGCCGCCGACCGACCACGGCAAAGCCGCCGACAAGACACCCGACGACAAGGCGGCCGAGACGGCTCCGCCGCCGCAGCCCTCGGCCTGCCGGCAGGCACTGACGGAGGAGATCGCCATCGCGCCAAGCGTCCCCGACATCCATGGTCCCGGCGCCTGTGGCGGCGACGATCTGGTGCGGCTGGAGGCGATCGTCCTGCCCGACAAGCGAAAGGTTGCGGTGAAGCCGGCAGCGATCCTCCGCTGCATCATGGCCACGGCCATCGCCGATTGGGTGCGCTCCGACATCGCGCCGCTGGCGACAGGGCTCGGCAGCAGTATCAGCGAACTCGATAATTTCGATTCGTTCGAATGTCGCGGCCGCAACCGCGTCAATGGCGCGCAGCTCTCCGAGCATGGCCGCGCCAATGCGATCGATGTCCGCGCCTTCAAGCTCACGAACGGCCGCTCGATCTCGCTCACCGACCGCATTGTGCCGCGCGATCTGCGCGAGAGCGTGCTGCATTCGGCCTGCACGCGTTTCACGACCGTGCTGGGGCCTGGCTCCGACGGCTACCATGAGGACCACATCCATCTCGACCGGATGGAGCGGCGCAACAATTATCGGATCTGCCAGTGGGATGTCTGGGATCCGATGCCGGCCATCGCCCCCCTGCTGCCGGCTGAGCGCCCCGAGCAGGCGCCGCCGCGCGAGGTCGCGGCAAAGCATGATCCGGAGAGCGACGCCAAAACTGGCAGCAAGTCGGATGGGTCCAAGTCGGAGAATACGAAGCCGGAGAATGCGAAGTCGGAGAATACGAAGCCGGATGCTGGCAATTCCGATGCGGCGCAGTCAAAACGTGCGGCGACCAAACCGGAGCCAACAAAAAAGCGCCGGCATAGCCGGCGCCCCTGATCGCGTCTCGTGCGAGCGGACTACTGCACCATGGCGTTGCTGCCGCCGCCCTGCAGCGCCATCTTCGAATTGAACGGCGAGTCGCCGTGCTTCGGCTCCAGCACCACCACGACCGTGCCGACACCGACGCGGTCATAAAGGTCGATCACGTCCTCATTGGTCATGCGGATGCAGCCGGAGGAGATCGAGGCGCCGATATATTCCGGCTGGTTGGTGCCGTGGATGCGGAACAGCGTGTCCTTGCCGCCGGAGTACAGATAGAGCGCGCGCGAACCCATCGGATTGTCAGGTCCCGGTGCCACATAGGTCGGAACGCCGAGCCGGGAGATTTCGCCGGGGGTCGGATGCCAGGCCGGCCACTCGGTCTTGCTGCCGACCTTGGCAATGCCGGACCATGCCATGGCTTCTTCGCCGACGGTGATGCCGTAGCGGATCGCCTTGCCGTCCTTCTGCACCAGGTAAAGATAATGGTTGTCGGAATCGACCACGATGGAACCCGGCGCCTCCTTGCGGTGATAATCCACAATGGCGCGGCGGAACGGCTCGGCAACCGGGACTTTCGCGTAGGTGGTCTTCGCCAGCAGGTCCTTGTCGCGCTGCTTGAAGTTGGCGGTGTTGGTTGCTTCGTAAGTTGTGGCCTGCATGCAACCCGACAGCATCAGGCCGGCTGCCACAATTCCCAGCATAACTTTCAGCGACGACATGGTGCACTTCCGTTGAAAAACCTGCGTTCGCAGCGCGAAAAGTGCGCCCCAATCGCCACGATTCCATAGTTCTATTGGTCGCATTATTGCCGAAACCTGCCGCTATTCCCAGCGTTTAGAGACCTATCCCGCGCTGCGGGACCTCTGCTGTGGCTTTTTTGCCGCAATCCTGACATCGGCGGCCGGTTTCTGGGCAGATCGGCAACGGTTGCCAAATCGGGCCGCGCCGGAGCCATTTCCGCGCCACAAATATGCATGGGCGGTTAAGGCGCCGTCATGAAGCCCTTGCCAGAATCGCGTTTAGTCCTGTTGGGTGCGCCGGTGCCCGGTTCCGGAGTTGCTGATGCTGTCGGTGTTCGTTCCTTTCGATCTCGCGCTGAAAAAGGCCGTTTCCCCCGAGCTCGCGGCACTGCCGGAGAACGCGGTCTGGATCGATATGGTCAGGCCGACCCCGGAGGAGGACCGTGCCGTGGAGCGGCTCGCCGGGATCGCGGTGCCGACCCGCGAAGACATGCAGGAAATCGAGATTTCCAGCCGGCTCTATATCGAGAACGGCGCGCGCTACATGACCGCGACGCTAATGTGCCATTCCGACACCGACATGCCCCGCACCACGGCGGTCACCTTCATCCTGGCCGGCCATCGGCTGGTGACCGTGCGCTACGAACAGCCGAAACCGTTCGCGCTGGTCGAGGCCAAGCTTGGGCGGTCCTGCGCGCCCACAATCAACGGCGAGATGGTGCTGATGGAACTGCTCGACGCGGTGATCGATCGCTGCGCCGACATCCTGGAGCGTTGCGGTTCCGAGATCGACCAGGTCTCGCACGACATCTTCGAACCTGAGAGCGAGCGGCACGGCCATGCCAAGCAATATTCGCGGATCCTGATCGAAATCGGCCGCAAGGGCGACCTGACCTCGAAAGTGCGTGAAAGCCTGGTTTCGATCGGTCGCGTCGTCACCTTCATGTCGGCGGTGATCGAAGGCGTCAAATGGTCCAAGGACATGCGCGAGCAGCTCAAGACCATGCAGCGCGACGTCGCCTCGCTCACCGACCACGCCTCCTATCTCTCCAGCAAGATCACCTTCACGCTCGACGCCATGCTCGGTGTCGTCAATCTCGAGCAGAACAACATCATCAAGCTGTTTTCGGTGATGGCCGTGGTGCTGATGCCGCCGACCCTGATCGCGTCGATCTACGGCATGAACTTCAAGACTATGCCCGAACTCGACTGGCCGCACGGCTATCCGATCGCGCTCGGAATGATGCTGATCGCGGCGATCGTGCCGTACTGGATTTTCAAGTTGAAGAAGTGGCTGTAGCTACTCTGAAGTCGAGTTCCATTGCAGTCGCCATTGCGGCAACAAAGCTGCCGCAATTCCTCCGCTAATCCTCCGCTAAAATTTGAGTGTTGCGCTGAACGTTTGAGCGAAACTTTGCTGCGATAACCGCCGGCCTCAAGCCGGAGGACAGCAATGGTTGAGAAGATCATAACGCCACGGCGTAACATCATCGACTTCGCGCGCTATCAGCAGGACCGCATGGTCGGAAAGATGCAGGCGATATCGCCGCGCATCTGCCGTCACTGCGGCGCTGCCCTGCTCGATGGCGAAAACGAAGACGAGTGCTCCAGCGCGTTCAACACCAGCGCGCCGCGAGTAGTAGAGAAGCCGCGTAAGTTCTACGCGGATTGACGGCCAGGACGGCCGCTTGACGAGTGCAAGCAAAGCAATCCAGAAGACGACGGCGGAAACGGTCTGGATTGCTTGGTGCTCTCATTTGTTCTCAGCAGCGATCACCGGTCCTATACGTGCTGACCACCATTGATGTGGATCTCGGCGCCGTTCACGTAGGAACTGGTCTCCGTGCACAGCACGTAGATGATCTTGGCGACTTCGTCTGGTGTGCCCAGGCGATGCATCGGGATCTGCTGCTCGACGATCTTCTCGGTGCCCGGCGACAGGATCGAGGTGTCGATCTCGCCCGGGGCGATCGAGTTGACGCGGACGCCGACGCGGCCGAAATCGGAAGCCATCTCGCGCGTCAGTGCCGCGAGCGCCGCTTTCGAAGTGGCATAGGCCGCGCCCGCGAACGGGTGCACGCGTGAGCCGGCGATCGAGGTGACGTTCACCACCGCGCCCTTGGCGGTCTTGAGCTCGTTGATCAGCCCGCGCGCCAGCATGATCGGCGCGAAGAAATTTACGCGGAAGACGTGCAGCCAGGTGTCGATATCGGTGTCCATGGTGCCGAGCCGCGCACCGCCGGGACCTTTCGGCGAGATCGCCGCATTGTTGACCAGCGCGTGCAGCTCGTCGTTCTCCAGCCGTCTGCGGATCTCCGAGATCGCGCGCACGGTGTCGTCATGGTCGCCGAAGTCGACCTCGATGTGATCTTCCGGTCCCGCGCCCCACGGGCACACTTCCGGAAAGGCGTGGCGCGAGCAGGTGATCACGCGCCAGCCGGCCGAGGAGAAGCGGATCGCGGTGGCATGGCCGATGCCGCGGCTGGCGCCGGTCAGGAGCAGCGTGCGCCGCGGCGCATTGGAGATGTTCGGCATGGTGATCTTTCAGATTGTCGTCATCACGGATAGAGCCGCACCTTGGTCCAGGCCTGGCCCGGGCTCTCGCGGCGGAATTCGATGCGGTCGTGCAGGCGGTAGGGACGGTCGTGCCAGAACTCGATGCTGACAGGCGTGACGCGCCAGCCGCTCCACCCCTGCGGGCGCGGCACCTCGCCGATCACATATTTGGCGGCGACCTTCGCGATCGCCTGTTCGAACGCGAAGCGGCTCTCCAGCGGCTGCGACTGCTTGCTGGCCCAGGCGCCGAGCTGCGCCTGCTTCGGCCGCGTCGCGAAATAGGCGTCGGCTTCGGCGTCGCTCACCGGCGACACGTTGCCGCGGATGCGTACCTGCCGGCGCAACGATTTCCAGTGGAATAGTAAAGCGGCTTTAGGATTTGCGGCGAGTTCGCGGCCTTTGGCGCTGGCGACGTGGCTGTAGAACACGAAACCATCCGCGTCATAGCCTTTCATCAGCACCATCCGCACATCCGGCAGCCCATCGGCATCGACGGTTGCGAGCGCCATCGCGTTGGGATCGTTCGGCTCGGACTTGGCCGCTTTGGCAAACCATTCGGCGAACAGCGCAAACGGTTCTTCGGCGGCGGTAAAATCACCCGATGTTAACGGTGTCGGGTGTTTGATGGAGGTCGTGTCTGTCATGTCAGGAGTCCAGCGTTGCCTCGATCGGCCTCAGAGCGCGCGTTACTTGCCCTATATAGGACATGGGGACGCGTTGGCCTATCGGCGATCCGCCCGGCAGGCACGGTGATGACACTGGTTCTGATCGGCCTCAGCGCCGGTGGCTGCGCCCTGTCGCGCGGTGACAGTTTCGCCCGGCTGGACGACAAGGACTTGACCGGTGCGCTCGGCGTGACCCAAGTCAAGCGATCGGCGCCGACCGACAGCGATCTCGCCTTTGCCCGCAACGCCGCCTCCGACGTGCTGGCCAAGGGCGACAAGGATTCCAGCCAGGCCTGGGAAAACCCCGAGACCGGCGCGCGCGGTTCGGTGACGCCGCTATCGCAGGCTTACGCCGCCGAGGACGGTCGGACCTGCCGCGATTTCCTGGCGAGCTATGTCAACGGCCGGACCGAGAGCTGGCTGCAGGGCGCCGCCTGCAAAAGCGGACGCGGACGCTGGGAGATCCACAATCTGAAACCCTGGCGGTCCTGAAAGCAGTTGCAAAAATGCCACTGCGTCCCCAAATGACATCAAAGTGGGGCGACAAGCCCGAAAATTTCAGGTCTGATTTCCCGTGAAGGAGACGTGACGGATGCGCGACCCCTATGAGGTCTTGGGGGTGCCGCGGGGCGCCAGCGCCGCTGCGATCAAGAGCGCCTATCGCAAGCTCGCCAAGAAGCATCATCCCGACAACAACAAGAACGATCCGAAGGCTGCCGCGCGTTTCGCCGAGATCAACTCGGCCAACGAAATCATCGGCGACGAGGAGAAGCGCAAACAATTTGACCGCGGCGAGATCGACGCCGAGGGCAAGCCGCGCTTCCAGGGCTTTCCCGGTGGCGGCTTTTCGGGTGGCGATGCGCGCGGCCGTGCCGGTCCGGGCGGGTTCGAAACCTATACGTTCCGCAGCGGCCCCGGCGGCATGGAAGGCGGCGCAGGCGGCTTCGAGGACATCCTCAACAGCATGTTCGGCGCCGGCGCCCGTGCGCGGGGTGGCGGCCGCCAGTTTGAATTCGACACCGGCGGCGTCGGGCTCGACCTCGACCTCAGCGTCGCCATGACGGTGTCGCTGGAGGAAGCGGTGCAGGGCGCCGAGAAGCGCGTCCGCCTGCCGACCGGCAAGGAACTCAACGTCAAGATTCCCGCCGGCGTCAGCTCCGGTCAGCAGATCCGGCTGAAGGGTCAGGGCGAGACGGCGCCCGGCCACCGCCCGGGCGATCTGCTGATCACCGTGACGATCGCGCCGCATCCCTTCTTCAAGGTCGACGGCAACGATCTTCGGGTCGAACTGCCGATCACGCTGTACGAGGCGGTGCTGGGCGGCAAGGTCCGCGTGCCGACGCTCGGTGGCGCAGTCGAATTGTCGATTCCGAAGAACACTTCAAGCGGCAGGACGTTTCGGCTGAAGGGCAAGGGCCTGCCGAAAGCAGGCAGCCCCGGTGATCTCTATGTCACCGCCCGCATCATCCTGCCCGATGGGAACGATGCGGAGCTGGAAGCATTGATGGAAAAGTGGCGCGACCAGCATCCCTACAATCCCCGCAGCGATCTAGGCTGAGGGAGCGGCCTCGAGAGGGGGACCAGCGCTGTACCAAACCCCAATCGAGGCCGCGAGCGCCGATCGGCGGATCGAGCGCTGCGCGATAACGCGGGAACATCCGGTGCGATTCTGAGACGCGCCGATGTCCTGATTCCAGATTTTCAACGGCGGAATTGGGACATCGGGCAAGTGTGGCCGTTGCATCACGGAGCTCCGCGAAATGCGGGCGTTTTCGCAAAACCCGGAATCGCCCGGTCTTTCGAATCGCCGTGCGCGAACTACATAAGGCTGTGCGATGGCGCTTCGCGCTGTCGCAGCCCTCCTTGGGCGTTTCCTCCCTAGACTTGGGCCGCTTGCTTCCGCAGGTGGCCCTTTTTTCTTGGTCTTGGCCGGTGACGATGGTGCTCGCTCAGCCGCCGTTCTTTTCCATCTGGTCGTACACGGCTTGCGCGATCTGGGTCAGGCGGTTGCGGTCGCTGCCGCCGCTGACGACATAGCCGACGCCGCGATCGGCCCAGAACAGTGCGCCTTCATTGCCCTGCGTGGCGTAACGCATCTGCGTGGTCTCGGCCTGTGCCTTGGAGGCATAGACCGTGAAGCGCTCGCCGGAGGCGCTCTCATACATCAGGAACGAGGCCGGCCGTCCGGTCGGGCCGGGTAGCAGCCGGCCGCCGACCAGCTTCAATCCCGCCGCCGACATGTCCGGCGCACGCACTTCCCAGCCGCAGCGCTTGGTCAGCCAGGCCTGCAGATGGGCCCGTTCATTGCCGGGCACTTCGACCGGATGACGGACCTCGACCACATAGAGCCGGTGCGCGTCCATCGCATCCAGCGTGAAGCTCTGCACCGGCGAGGGCGTGGCTGCTGCGCCATGTGCGATCCAGCCGAGGCCGCCGCCGGCCACGAATGCCACCAGCGTTGCGGCAACGGCGCCATAGACCAGCTTGCGCGGCTGACGCACCAGCCGCTCGATCTCGAGTCGCCTCGGCACCGCTTCATCGGCGACCGAATCGTAGCGCGCATGCAGCACGTCGGCCATGGCGAGCCACGACCGCACCCGCTCGGCGTCATCCGGGTGCGCCGCCAGCCACGCCTCGACATCGCCGCGGCGCTCCGCCGGCAATTCGTTGTCGACGTAAGCGTGCAGCTCATCCTCGGTGACGGGAATCCTGGGGTTGGTCATGTCAGTCGTCTCTGTCTAATCCTTAAGAATCAAAAAACGTTCGAACCTGATGTCATGGCCATGCATACCGCCTGCCATCATTTCACCCGCCTCAGCTCCGTCGTCCGTTCGCCTTCGAGGAAGGCTTTAACGTGGGCGCGTGCACGCGCAAGCCGGGACATCACGGTGCCGATCGGCACGCCCTGGATGTCGGCGACCTCGCGGTAACTCAGTCCTTCCAGCATCACCAGCAGCAGCGCCGCGCGCTGCTCTTCCACCAATGTCGCCAGCGCGCGGGCAATGTCGCGGCCTTCGGCCTCGGTGCCGCTGGCGTCCGGATTGTTGTCCAGGAGCGGCATGAATTGCGGCCGTCGCGCCAGCGAGCGGCGGCGGTTCTTGTTGAGGTTGGTCAGGATCGTATAGAGCCAGCTCCTGACGTCGCCGCCGAGGAACAGCCGCTCCGACCGCAGCGCCCGCACCAAGGTATCCTGCACCAGGTCGTCGGCAATATCGGCATCGCGCGCGAGCGCCCGCGCGTAGCGGCGCAGCGCCGGGATCATGGCTTCGACACTCTGCCGGAACGCGGTCATGGCACCGGAATCTTCATCCTGCTTTGGCTCTGACGCCTACTCAACATAACACCTGAGTGACGTGGCTATTCCTTGTAGCGATTTGTAGCACGGGCGGAGCCGGGCTTCAGGATTGGGCAAAATGGGCGTGAAGGGGGCTGTACCGCGGTGGAGCGCTGGTGTACCTCGGAATGACAAATCCAATGCGGGAATGGACAGCGCATGGCACAGAAATCGGGTCTGATGCAGGGCAAGCGCGGCGTGATCCTTGGCGTCGCCAACAACCGCTCGATCGCCTGGGGCATCGCCAAAGCATGCCACGACGCCGGCGCCGAGATCGCGCTCACCTGGCAGGGCGATGCCCTGAAGAAGCGTGTCGAACCCTTGGCGAAGGAATTGAACGCGCTTCTGCTCGGCCATTGCGACGTCACCGACGCCGCGACCATCGACGCGGTGTTCGACGTCGCCAGGGAGAAATGGGGCAAGATCGATTTCGTCGTGCATGCGATCGCCTTCTCCGACAAGGACCAGCTCGACGGCCGCTACATCGAGACCACGGCGGAGAACTTCTCCAAGTCGATGCTGATAAGCTGTTATTCGCTGACCGCGATCGCGCAGCGGGCTGAAAAGCTTCTCGTCGATGGCGGCTCGATCCTGACGCTGACCTATTACGGCGCCGAGAAGTGGATGCCGCATTACAACGTGATGGGCGTCGCGAAGGCGGCGCTGGAAGCAAGCGTGCGCTATCTCGCCGCCGATCTCGGCGAGAAGAACATCCGCGTCAACGCGATCTCGGCAGGCCCGATCAAGACGCTGGCGGCCTCCGGCATCGGCGATTTCCGCTACATTCTGAAGTGGAACGAATACAACGCGCCGATGCGGCGCACGGTCACGATCGAGGAGGTAGGCGACAGTGCGCTCTATCTGCTGTCCGATCTCTCGCGCGGCGTCACCGGCGAGGTGCATCACGTCGATTCCGGCTATCACATTGTCGGCATGAAGCGTCCCGATGCGCCCGACATTTCGCTCGCCAAGGAATAATTACTGCTCCGATGCCAATGCCGACAATCTACTACATCCGCCATGGCGAGACGGCATGGAACGTGGAAGGCCGGCTGCAGGGCACCAAGGACGTTCCGCTGAACGATCGCGGCCGCACGCAAGCCTCGCATGCTGGCCATGTGCTCGCCGACCTGCTCGCGCGCGACCGGCATGACAGGGCGTCGCTGCCTTACGTCTCGAGCCCGCTGGGGCGGGCGCGCCAGACCATGGAGCTGGCGCGCAACGTGCTCGAATTGCCGCCGGCCGATTATTCGCTCGACGACCGGCTCCGCGAGATCGCCTATGGCGTCTGGGAAGGTTCGACCCTGGCCGAGATGCAGCTCGCCGATCCCGAGCTCTACGCCAAGCGCCAGACCGCGAAATGGACGATGGCGCCGGAGGGCGGCGAAACCTATGCCTCGGTGCAGCTTCGGGTGCGCGACTGGTACGACTCGCTCCTGGTCGACACCGTCGCGGTGGCCCATGGCGGCACCTGCCGCGCCCTGATGGTATCGCTCGGCATCGAAACCCCGAACAGCGCTGCCGATCTCTACATCGAGCAGGGTGCCGTCTATGTGTTTCGCGACGGCGGGCTGACGAAGTATAGTTAACCAGCTCTCCGTCATTCCGGGGCGATGCGAAGCATCGAACCCGGAATCTCGAGATTCCGGGTCTGGTCCTTCGGACCATCCCGGAATGACGGCGAGGCGGTTTGACCGCCGTGCCCTCGCGCGTTACGACAAGTCAGTATTGACTTACGAGTTAGACGACGAATGTCCCACAACACCTTCGGCCATTTGTTCCGGGTCACGACCTTTGGCGAGAGCCACGGGGTCGCGATCGGCTGCGTGGTCGATGGCTGTCCGCCGCTGATCCCGCTGACGGCGGAGGACATCCAGCACGATCTCGACCGCCGCCGGCCCGGCCAGTCCCGTTTCACCACCCAGCGCCAGGAGCCGGATGCGGTGAAGATCCTGTCCGGCGTGATGGCGCATCCGGAGACCGGCGTGCAGGTGACGACGGGCACACCGATCGCGCTCCTGATCGAGAACACCGACCAGCGCTCGAAGGACTATTCCGAGATCAAGGACAAGTTCCGCCCCGGCCATGCCGACTTCACCTATGAAGCCAAATACGGCCTGCGCGACTATCGCGGCGGCGGCCGCTCCTCGGCGCGCGAGACCGCAACCCGCGTCGCGGCCGGCGCCATTGCGCGCAAGATCCTGCCCGATATCAAGGTCCGCGGCGCGCTCGTGCAGATGGGCCCCTACAAGATCGATCGCGACAAGTGGGATTGGGATGAGGTTGGGCGCAACCCGTTCTTCTGCCCGGACAAGGACAAGGCAGCGTTCTTCGAAGACTATCTCGATGGCGTCAGGAAGAAGGGCTCTTCGATCGGCGCGGTGATCGAGGTCGTGGCCGAAGGCGTGCCGCCCGGGCTCGGCGCGCCGATCTACGCCAAGCTCGATAGCGAGCTGGCGGCCGCGATGATGAGCATCAATGCGGTGAAGGGCGTCGAGATCGGTGCCGGGTTCGGCGCCGCCGAATTGTCGGGCGAGGAGAACGCCGACGAGATGCGCACCGGCAATGATGGCGTGCGCTTCCTGTCCAACAACGCCGGCGGCATCCTGGGCGGCATCTCCACCGGCCAGCCGGTGGTGGTGCGTTTTGCGGTGAAGCCCACTTCGTCGATCCTGTCGCCGCGGCTGACCGTGGACCGCAGCGGCGCCGAGACCGACATCATGACCAAGGGCCGCCATGATCCCTGCGTCGGCATTCGCGCCGTGCCGGTGGGCGAGGCGATGATGGCCTGCGTGCTCGCCGATCACTTCCTGCGGCACCGGGGACAGGTCGGATAGAACCTGACGAGGGCACGGGCCGCGATGCAGATCGACATCAGGGGGATCGCGGACTGGCTGATCGACGGCGCAAGGTCGACCCCTGTCGTCACCGACATGATCTCCGAACTGTGCGGGCGGCTGATCGCGGCCGGCATCCCGCTGTGGCGGGCGGGCTTCTTCATCCGGACGCTGCACCCGGAAATCTATGGGCGCAATTTCATCTGGAAGCCAGGTGAGCCCGTCGTCGTCGGCTCTGTCGATTTCGACATCAGGCAGAGTCCGGAGTTCATGGCGAGCCCGCTTGCGATCGTCTTTGGCGAGGCCAAGGAGGTGCGCTGCCGCATCGATGATCCCGAGAGCCGACGATTTCCCTTCCTCGATGACATGCGCGCGGAAGGCGTGACCGATTATGCGGCCATGCCGCTGCGCTTCATCGATGGCTTCACGCACGTTTGCAGCTGGACCACCAAGCAGGTCGGCGGTTTCACCGACGAGCAGCTCGCCGCCCTGCGATCGGTGTTGCCGGCGCTGACGCGCCTGATCGAGGTGATCGGCCTTCGCCGCGTCGCCGCGACCTTGCTCGACACTTATGTCGGCAACCGCGCGGGCATGCGCATCCTCGACGGTCAGATCCGGCGCGGGCATGGCGAGACCATGCACGCGGCAATCTGGCTGTCGGACTTGCGTGGCTTTACGGCACTCTCGGATCGACTCCCGGCCGAGACCGTCGTCGACATGCTCAACCGCTATTTCGACTGCCAGGTCGCCTCGATCCGCGCCCACAATGGCGAGGTGCTGAAATTCATGGGCGATGGACTGCTCGCGGTCTTTCCGATCGACGAGTATGTCGGGGATGCGCAACAGGTCTGTTCGCACGTGTTGGAAGCCGCACAGGAGACGCGCGCCAGCATCGAGGCGCTGCAATATCCGGTCGGCGACGTCGTCGAGCGTTTCCGTTTCGGCGTCGCGCTGCATGTCGGGACAATTCTCTACGGCAATGTCGGCGGCGGCAACCGGCTCGACTTCACCTGCATCGGGCGCGCCGTGAACCTTGCCGCGCGACTGGAGAAGATCGCGGGCCGGCTCGGCCGCACCGTCGTGGCCTCCGAAGGCTTCGCCGGCATCTGCAGCGGCAGTTGGAACGATCTCGGCGAATTCCCGATCGCCGGCTTCTCAAAGGCCCAGCGCGTTTATGGTCTGGTGGACGAGGCTCCGCAAATTCGGTCGTAGCCCGGGTGAAGCGAAGCGCAACCTGGCCGCCAAGATGGCGGTGCTCCCCCTCTCCTGCTTGCGCAGGGCTGGGGTGGGGGTCTCTCCGCGATGGACACTCTTTGAGAGGAGAGAGCCCTCACCCGGCGCTACGCCATAGCCGAAGCTCCGCTTCGGCGTTCTCCAAGGACGGCCGCCGAAGGCAGCCTATGCCTCTCCCGCAAGCGGGCGAGGTGAGCGAACTCGCAGCTGTAGCGCGCTACTCTTCCGGTTCGGTGGTAAACAACAGCGGATAGCCCTTGGCGCGGCCGGCGTCGGTGGCGCGTGTCGCCTTGGTCTCGGCGACGTCCTTGGTGAAAACAGCGACCACGCAGACGCCGCGCTGGTGCGCGGTGAGCATCACCTTGTAGGCCTGGTCCTCGGTCATGCGGAATTCCGCCTTCAGCACGGTGACGACGAATTCGCGCGGCGTGTAGTCGTCGTTGACCAGGAGGACCTTGTGCAGGCGCGGCCGCTCGACCTTGGTCGTGACCTTGGTTTTCGGGGTGGTGACCGTGTCGCTCATAGCCCGGCACTTCCTGCTGCTCTGCAAACGCGGCAGGATATAGCCTCCCCGGCGATCCTGAAACCGGCGGTTTTTGCACAGGCTCCTTGCAGGAGCGGGATGATCGCGGATGCACGACAAAACCTCGCCAAAATCGGGGCGAGCGCATGGCCAAGCTTGCATCCTGGACGGAAGGCTAACCTGAATGTGAAGGACAAATGATGTTCGCTCTTTGCGCGGCGCAGTTTGCGTGTCACCATCATTGACGTTCGACGGGAGGGCAGCTTATGCGCTGGTATGTCTCGATCGGGGTTGTGCTTGTCGCAGGCTGGCTTGCCGGCGGCGACCGGGTCGGTTTCGCGGCGCCGGGGCCGGGCAACCAGGGCACCCGCCAGGTGGTGGAGAAGGATGCGAACCCCACCGTCGATGTCGAACTGATCCTTGCCGTCGACGTCTCCTATTCCATGGACATGGATGAACTGGCGATCCAGCGCGAAGGCTACGCGCAGGCGATCGTGTCGAAGGAATTCCTGCAGGCGCTGAAGGCCGGCCCGAACGGCAAGATCGCGGTGACCTATTTCGAGTGGGCCGCCTCAAGCGACCAGAAGATCATCATTCCCTGGCGGCTGATCGACGGCCCGGAAACCGCTGACGCCGTTGCCGCCGAGATCATGAAGACGCCGATCCGCCGGGCGTCGCGGACCTCGATCTCGGGCGCGATCAATTTCGCGGTGCCGCTGTTCGATGAAGACCCGTATCGCGGCCTTCGGCGGGTGATCGACATTTCCGGCGACGGGCCCAACAACAACGGCGCGCCGGTCACGACCGCGCGCGACGCGGCGCTGGAGAAGGGCATCGTCATCAACGGGCTGCCGATCATGGTGAAGGAGCCGTCTTATTCCACCATGGATATCGACAATCTCGATCAATATTACGAGGATTGCGTGATCGGCGGTCCCGGCTCCTTCGTAGTGACGATCAAGGAGCGCGACAAATTCAAGGAAGCGATCCGCACCAAGCTGCTGATGGAAGTCGCCGGCCACACGCCCAAGGTTGTCCCGGTCGCCGAGAAGGAGCCGCGCGTGAGCTGCATGATCGGCGAAAAGATCTGGCAGGACAGGTGGGGAAGGTAACATCCCTTCCTTCTCCCCCTGTGGGAGAAGGTGGCGCGCATGCAATGCGCGCCGGATGAGGGGTTCTCTCCACGAGTGACCGTGCCCGTGGAGGCAACCCCGCACCCCAACGAGTTCTTGGTCGGCACCGGAGCGGCCCTCTCCCACAAGGGGCGAGGGCACATCAACCGGCAGCCGATACGCATCCGCTATGATCCCTCGCGCATCACCTGTTCCGGTGCCCGGCGGAGCGAGTTCGGGAGCGCGGGGCCCGCGCCGAAGCGCATGATGATGTCCGGGCGCCGCTCGCCGAGGTTCAGGAACGAGGCGAATTGGGAGCGGACCGCCGCCACCTCGACCGGCTGATTGATAAACGCATATTTCAATCCGAGCGCGGTCGCCTGCAGGCCGAAGCGCTGGCAGGCGCGGCCGACGGCGATCCAGTGAGCCTTGTCGCCGGCATCGGCGGCAAGGACGACGATGCCTGCCGAACTTTCGATCTGCTCGCGGTACTTCCTGTTCTCTCCGTTCTCGGTGAAGAAGAGGCCGAGCAGCGGCCGGGCAATCCAGGCAGGAAGCGCCGGATTTCCGGAGCAGCGCGAGAACAGTCCATCCATCGTCGCCATCGCATCCGCTTCGCTGAACCGCAACCAGCGCTGCAGTTCGTCCATGAACGCCTTGTCGCGCATCTGTGCCGAATTGCCTTGAACGACATAGTCGGCGACGTTCGATATCCTGGCACGGTCGGTCAACATGATGGCGGAGACGCCGGGCTCGCGACATGCGCTCTCCAGCAGGCGCAACGTCTCGCCTGAAACGGGTCTGCCGTCGTAGGTCGTGCGGGTGCTTTGGCGGACCGTGATCGCATCGGCAAGCGGCGATTTCACAGGCGACGTGGTTTCCAGATCAATCACGATCTCCTCGCCTGTGGCGACGGGATTCGCCTTCAGTCCGAGCATCGAGGCGGCAAGCACAAGATTTTCCGCAGCGCATCCGAGGCTGACGAAGAGATGGTGGTCATCCGGATCGACCGCGGGGCATCTGCGCGCGAGGTCCGGCGCGATGACGATCCTGTCGGCGCTCGCGGTGAAGATCCAGGGCTGGGTATTATGGCTGTTGGCCGCCAGCGTGGCAAAGCGCACGAGTTCGCGGCTTCTCGGCGTGGGCTGCAACGGTGCCCTGACGATGCCGGCGGCTTCCTCATACGTCATTGGTGCTGCTCCTGCCTGCGATGATGGCGCTGCCATCACCGCGGCGCCGAGACCGAGCGCGGTTCCGAACATCTGTCGTCTGTCGATGAGCATCGATCCGCTTCCGGATACATTCGCAAGGAAGCAGTTAGCGCCGTGGCGAGCCGCAGCGGTTGACCGAGGTCAAGGCCGGCCGGGCTACCTCCTGAACCTGGCCACCAGCTCGACGTGCGGCGTGTGGCGGAACTGGTCGACCGGCGTGACGCCTTCGATCCGGTAGCCGCCGTCGATCAGGATTCTTGCATCGCGGGCGAAGGTCGCGGCATTGCAGGACACCGCGATCACGACCGGCACCTTGCTTGCGGCTAGCTGCGTTGCCTGCGCCTGCGCGCCTTGCCGCGGCGGATCGAACACGACGGCGTCGAAGTCGCGCAACTCCTGCGGCATCAGCGGGCGGCGGAACAGGTCGCGCGGCTCGGTCTTGACCGGCTTCAAACCCGGTGTCGAGGTCGCGGCCTTCTGCAGGCTCGCGACCGCGTCGGCGTCGCTGTCGAAGGCGGCGACGCGCGATTTCGCGGCGAGGCGCAGGGCGAACGGGCCGACACCGCAGAAGAGGTCGGCGATGTGCTTGGCGCGCTGGCAGCGATCGCCGACGAGCCGCGCCAGCGTCTCCTCGCCGGCGACGGTCGCCTGCAGGAACGAGCCTGGCGGCAGGATCACCTGGGCCGTTCCGATCATCACCGCAGGCGGCGCGCGCATCAGCACCAACTCGCCATGCCGCGTCAGCCGCGCCAGGCGATGCTGTTCGGCGATGCGCGACAGTGCCGCGATCATCGTCGAGGGCAGGGCGCCCGAGCCGCGGACGTCGACGTCGAGGCCATTGATGGTCGCGGTCACCTGGATGTCGAGCGGCTTGCCTATCTTTATCAGCGGCTCGGCAATTGCCCAGGCGGCATCGAGCGCGCCGCCGAGGCCGGGATCGAGGATGGGACAACGATCGACGGGGATGATGTCGTGCGAGCTTGCCACGGCGAAGCCGACCTTGAGCACTTCGTGCGTGCCCATGCGGGCGTGCAGGGTGATGCGGCGGCGCCCCAATCCGTGGGCGTCGATCAGCGGGGCGACCTCCGCCGTAACTCTGGCCTGCGCCAGCGCCTCGACGACAAGCTCGCGTTTCCAGGCGCGGTAGCTTTCATTGTCCCAGTGCTGGATCGCGCAGCCGCCGCAGAGCCCGAAATGCGGGCAGAACGGCGCGATACGCTCAGGGCTCGCGCTCTCGACCTGGAGCAGGCGTCTCCGATCGGGATGGCCGGGGACGGCGGCAACCTCGACCGTCTCGCCGGGAAGCGCGTAAGGAACATAGATCGCCTGGCCGTTTACGATCGCGACGCCATCGCCGCGATGGCCGACATGGTCGATCGCCAGCCGTTCAGCCACGGCGCGCGCCGAGGAAGAATTCGATATTGCCGTCGCCGCCGGTGATCGGGGACGGAAATACCTGGATATCCGTGCAGCCCTGAACAGCCGCGAAGGCCGCGATGTCG
This sequence comes from Bradyrhizobium sp. BRP22, assembly GCF_020194175.1. Taxonomy (GTDB): domain Bacteria; phylum Pseudomonadota; class Alphaproteobacteria; order Rhizobiales; family Xanthobacteraceae; genus Bradyrhizobium. The sequence continues at coordinate 34,249 of NZ_JADYVX010000009.1, forward strand.
TCGCAGATCTCCTGATGCACCATCGCGTTACGGATGATGCCGCGGCGCGAATGTTTTCGCTGTGCCTCGAATTGCGGCTTGATCAGCGCGAGCAGGTGCATCGGCGCCGCCGCGAGCGACAGCGCCACCGGCAGCACCATCTTCAGCGAGATGAAGCTGACGTCGATGACGACGACATCCGGTCGCGCCGGCAGGCGCTTGCCCTCGAAGGAGCGGATATCGGTCTCTTCCATCGACACGATGCGGGGATGGCCGCGCAGCGATGGATGCAACTGGCCGTGGCCGACATCGATCGCAAACACCAGGCTTGCGCCGTTGGCGAGCAGCACCTCGGTGAAGCCGCCGGTGGAAGCGCCGACATCGAGGCAGACATGGCCTTCGATGTCGATCGGGTATTGCTCCAGCGCGCCGGCGAGCTTCACGCCGCCGCGCGACACATAGGGGTGCGCGGGCTCGGCTGACAGCTCCGCATCGGGCGCCAGCGTATCGGAGGGCTTTGTCACCTGCTTGCCGTCGGCGATCACGAGTCCGGCCTCGATCGCGGCCCGCGCCCGCGCCCGGCTCTCGAACAGGCCGCGCTCGACCAGCAGCACATCCGCGCGCTTGCGCGAGGCCTGCTCGCTTTCGCTTTTCTTCATATGCTTCGGCCTGTCTTTCGGTCGTGCGCCGCCGCAAGGCGGACGCAAGTCTCGAAGCAGGTAAGGTCGTGCCAGATATCCGCAGGCGCGGCCTTCGGCGTCACCAGCGGGCAGCCGTGCAGGTCGAGGGCGTGCATCATCATCAGATTGTCGGGCAAGCCAAACTCTTCCACAGTGAGACCGTGTCCGTCGGCCAGGTAGCCGTCCGGCAACGTCGTCACCTCATATAGGCGCGCCACGCGAGTTGCATATGACGCGGGGTCGTTTGAGTAGCCGAGGCACAATTTGCCGCGCCCCGCCATGTAGCCGAGCTCATAGACGGTGCCTGCGTCGGCACTGGGGCCGCGAAACGGCGTCAAATTGGCGATGATGGCATCGGCAGCCTCCATCATCGCTTCGTTGCCCTTGAAGATGGTGAGGGACGCATCCGGCGCCGACAGATCGACCGCGTTGTCGAGCGGATAGAGTCCGCTCAGGCCATAGCCGGCGCAAATCTCGACCTTGCGCCGTCCGATCTCAATCGGATCCGGCAGGAACACATCGGGACCTGCCAGATAGATCTTCATCGCGGAATCCGCGCGGGTTGGGCGTCAGGCGAGTTTGACGGTCTCGGTCTTGAAATCCTTGCCGAGGGTCTCGAACACCTTGGCGACGATGCTCTTGGCGTCGAGGCCGGCGCGCGCATACATCGCTGCCGGCGTATCGTGATCGAGGAACACGTCGGGCAGCACCATCGCGCGCATGCGCAGGCCGCCGTCGAGCATGCCGTTCTCGGCGAGGAACTGCATCACATGGGAGCCGAACCCGCCGATCGAGCCTTCCTCGATGGTGATCAGGATCTCGTGGTCGCGGGCGAGCTTCATGATCATCTCTTCGTCGAGCGGCTTCATGAAGCGCGCATCCGCAATCGTGGCGGAGAGGCCGTGGGCCGCGAGTTCGTCGGCGGCCTTCTCGCATTCGGCGAGGCGGGTGCCGAACGAGAGCAGGGCAACCTTCTTGCCTTCGCGGATGATGCGGCCCTTGCCGACCTCGAGGGGAATGCCGACCTCGGGCATTTCGACGCCGCGGCCTTCGCCGCGCGGATAGCGCACCGCGCTCGGGCGGTCGTTGATCGCCACCTGGGTTGCGACCATGTGCACGAGTTCGGCCTCGTCGGAGGCGGCCATGATGACGAAATTCGGCAGGCAGCCGAGATAGGCATTGTCGAACGAGCCGGCATGGGTCGCGCCGTCGGCGCCAACCAGGCCGGCGCGGTCGATCGCGAAGCGCACCGGCAGGCTCTGGATCGCGACGTCATGGACCACCTGGTCATAGCCGCGCTGCAGGAAGGTCGAGTAGATCGCGCAGAACGGCTTGTAGCCCTCGGCGGCAAGCCCGGCCGCGAAGGTCACCGCATGCTGCTCGGCGATGCCGACGTCGAAGGTGCGGGTCGGGAACGCCTTGTTGAAGATGTCGATGCCGGTGCCGGACGGCATGGCGGCGGTGATGCCGACGACCTTGTCGTCCTTCTGGGCTTCCTTGACGAGGCTCTGGCCGAACACGTTCTGGTAGGCCGGCGCATTCGGCTTGGCCTTGGCCTGGGTGCCGGTGGCGACGTCGAACTTGACCACGGCGTGGTACTTGTCGGCGGAGGCTTCCGCCGGCGGATAGCCCTTGCCCTTCTGGGTCACGACGTGGACCAGGATCGGTCCGGTGTCCATGTCGCGGACGTTCTTCAGCACGGGCAGCAGATGGTCGAGGTTGTGGCCGTCGATCGGACCGACATAATAGAAGCCGAGTTCCTCGAACAGCGTGCCGCCGTCCATCATGAAGCCGCGGGAATATTCCTCGACGCGGTTGGCGCGGTTGGCCAGCACCTTCGGCAGGTGCTTGTTGATCTGCTTTGCCGCCTCGCGCAGCGAGCGGTAGGTCTTGCCGGAATACAGCCGCGACAGATAGGCGCTCATCGCACCGACCGGCGGGGCGATCGACATGTCGTTGTCGTTCAGGATCACGATCAGGCGCGAGTTCATGGCGCCGGCATTGTTCATGGCCTCATAGGCCATGCCCGCCGACATCGCGCCGTCGCCGATCACGGCGATCACGTTGTTGGTGCCCCCGGAGAGGTCGCGCGCCACGGCCATGCCGAGGCCGGCGGAGATCGAGGTCGAGGAATGGGCGGCGCCGAACGGATCGTAGTCGCTCTCGCTGCGCTTGGTGAAGCCGGACAGACCGCCGCCGGTGCGGAGCGTGCGGATGCGGTCGCGCCGGCCGGTCAGGATCTTGTGCGGGTAGGCCTGGTGGCCGACGTCCCAGATCAGCCGGTCGCGCGGGGTGTCGAAGATGTAGTGGATCGCGGTCGTCAGCTCGACCACACCCAAACCTGCGCCAAAGTGACCCCCGGTCACGGAAACCGCGTCGATGGTCTCCTGGCGGAGTTCGTCGGCGACTTGCCGCACCTGATCAATCTTGAGCCGGCGCAGGTCGTCGGGCGTCCGAATAGTGTCGAGAAGCGGCGTCTTACTGTATGTGGTCACAGCGATATTCCAGTTCTTGAGGTCAGGGCCAACGAGCCCGACCGGAGATGGGGCGCATCGATTGCGCCGTGAGAGTCCAGACGCCAGTTGCCGTCTTGGCAGGCCGGTGCCTGATTTTGAAAGCCTAGATGCACTCAGGATCGAACCACGTGATATGCATCACGCCGGTAGCTTCACCCGTCCCGGTCATTTTCGTCAGCCCTTTCAGAGGTATCCGCTGCCGCCAAATTAGCGGCAAGCTGCCCCCAAACAGCCATAGAACGGCAAGCTTTACACCAAAGCCAACCGCAAAGCCAAGCGGCCCACCCGCCAAGTTCCCGGAGGACCAGGGCGGGGGGAATTGAAAAATCTAGGTTTTTTAACCGCGGCGACGGGCGGAAGGTTCCAACTCAAGCAAATTCCCGCTAGCCGTGTCGTTCGCGCCGCACTGCTCGATCTGCCGCCAAGCCCGCTCGCGGGCCGCCGGATCGCCGATCGCAACGTCCAGGGCTGCCTTCGGAAATTCCATCCGCTCCTTCAGCGGCACCGGCCCGCACACGATCATGAAGAAATCGTATGGGTGCGGGCGCTCATTAGCCATCACGAACTGGAAATGCACCCGGAAGAAGTACCAGCGGAAGGTATTGTAGTGTTCGGGCTTGACGATGTCGCGGAAGCGGACCGGCACGATGGTCGGATTGCGCCTCTCGTCGCCGAGTTTGATGCCGTGGCCTGAGATCGGATCGAACTGGTAGAAGTTCATCACGTCCTTGCGGGCCTGACAGTCGACCCATTCGATCGAAGGCTCCAGCGCCAGCAGCCGCAAATGGTCGCGAAAATCCTGCGACACCTTGTGAAAGCCCACGATAGGAAGATTGCCGCCGATGGTGAGCAGCACCACGCGGGGGCCGTGGCGGCCGAGCGACGGGTCGCACTTCAGCGCCCGCGCCAATATCTCGGTCCCCAGGAACGATCCCGAGCTGTGGCCGACCAGCACGATCTCGTCGGCGTCGCTCGTGCGCGCGACCTTGATGAGGTGTTGCGCAAAGCGGTCGATGCGCTCGTCCCATTCCGGCCGCTGTCGGTGCGAGAACTCCCAGGTCCAGATCGTATCTGACAGCAGATAGAGCACGTAGGTGTTCTTTTCGGTGTATTTCAGCACCGTGCCGATCAGGGCGACGAAGATGGCGGTCGCCGCGGCAACGCTGAACAGATCGGGGATGCCGATCGCATTGAGGCCTTGTTCGAACACGAACGCGACTGCCGCAGTGCACAAGGCCTCCAGCAGCAGCACGACATGCGGATAGGTGATGAACGCCGTGAAACGCCAGTTCGCCCGCGTGAACCGCGCGATCGTGCCGGTGAAGACCAGCCCCCAATAGATCCAGACGGCATGAAACACGGTGCGCCAGATCGGCGCGGCGAGGTCGCGCTGAATGAAATCCTCGAATCGAAGGAAATCGTAGGAGGTGCGGGTCTGCCAGTCGGCCGCCTTGGTCTCGATGGTCCATGACGCGATCTCGTCGTCGGGAGCGACCGTCGGCCGGCTTATGGTGGCCGATAGCTGATAGAGGCGGCTGAATTTCCGCAGTTCGGTCCTGAACATGCGATAGTACTGCGCGAGGCCGCGCGGATCATACCCCTGGATATAAATGATATGGCGGTGCCGAACGCGCACGTACTGTCCCCAGATGACGTCGGGACTATAGCAGCCAGCGCCACGCGCCAAGAGCTATTTCGCTCGACTCTGGGGAAGACCGGCGAATTCGCCCGATGTTCTTGACGGTTGCGACGCAGCGCCGCGCTCGGATGGCGCTTTACTGTACGTCGAGCGGCTCGGTTCCGGTGGGCTGACCGCTGGCGTCGGTCGTGATCTTGTCGACGCGCGCTTCGGCCTGCCGCAGCAATTCCTCGCAGCGGCGCTTCAACGCCTCGCCGCGTTCATATATGGCGACCGATTCCTCAAGTGGCACCTTGCCCTCCTCAAGCCGCCTGACGATCGATTCAAGTTCCTCCATCGCGCGTTCGAAGGAGAGCTTCTTGACGTCGACCTTGTTGTTTTCGACTTGGGTGGTGTTTTCGGCCATTACTCGCGTTTCCCGATTCGCGTTTTTCGGCTGCGCCCCGTTCCCGGCGCAGAATCAAAGCAATTTTCTGCGGAAGTATTGTGGCGCCGATTTATGCGCCCATCAATGCGGTGACATGCGCGGCCACCGACTCTTTCAGTCCCTGCAGATCATAGCCGCCTTCGAGCACGGAGACCACCCGTCCATCGGCGTGCCGATCAGCGAGATCCAGAAGCTTGTGCGTCACCCAACCGAAATCCTCGGCCCTGAGGTTGAGCGAGGCAAGCGGATCCCGGTAATGCGCGTCGAAGCCCGCGGAGATGATGACGAGCTCGGGCCCGAATTTTTCCAGTTGCGGCAGGATCAGATTGTCGAACGCCGAGCGGAACTGCGCGCCGCCATCTTCGGGCGCGAGCGGCGCATTGACGATGGTGTCGTGCTCGCCGCGCTCGCCGCGGCTGCCGGTGCCTGGAAACAGCGGCATCTGATGCGTGGAGCAATACATCACGGTCGGATCGGCCCAGAAGATATCCTGGGTGCCGTTGCCGTGATGAACGTCGAAATCGACCACGGCGACACGACCGATGCCGAACTTGCGCTGGGCGTGGCGCGCGGCGATTGCGGCGTTGTCGAAGAAGCAGAAGCCCATCGGCCGGCTGGCTTCGGCATGGTGGCCCGGCGGCCGAACAGCGACGAAAGCATTCTGATGCTCGCCCGACAACACGGCATCCGCGGCCGCAACGGCGCCACCGACGCCACGCATCACAGCTTCCCAGGTGCCCGGCGACATCGAGGTATCGCCATCGATGTAAACCAGGCCGGAGGTTGGAGCGACGTGCCGGAGTTCGCCGACGTATAGCTCGCCATGGCAGAGCATGACGGAATCAAGGCTGCCTTCCGGCGCTTCGCCGCGCGACAGCGCCGAGAAGCGCTCTTCCCCGAGCACCTCCGCGACCGCACGCAACCGGTCGGGGCGTTCGGGGTGGCCTGGAGGCGTCAGGTGATCGAGGCAGGCGGGATGCGTCAGAAGAAGGGTCATGCAGGTTTCCGGCGCATGCGCTGCGCGTTCTTGCCAGTAAGACCCTATTTAGGCGTTCAACCGCCGCAGCGAAAGCCCCGCAGCCCCGGGGGTGGAGCGAAGCGTAACCCGGGAAACCCCCGCGCCGATCGAAGATACCCGGGTTGCGCTTCGCTCCACCCGGGCTACAGGTCAATTGACCCGCTCGATCCGATGACCTGCGACCGGCCCGACCGGGCTGTTCGCCTGGAAATAGGCCTGGAGGGCATCGACGTCATAGGGACCGGTCACCGGCGCCCGGCCTTCTTTCAGGACCGTGAAGCCGTCGCCGCCGAGCGAGAGGAAATTGTTGACCGTCACCCGGTAGCTCGCGACAGGGTCGATCGGTACGCCATTCAGCGTCATCCGTTCGGCGATGATGCGCTCGCCGTCGCCCTTGCTCGCATCCCAGGCATAGGCGAACCCTTTCGACACCTGCAGGATCCGCGGGCGCTTCGGGTCGAGCCATTGCTGTTCGAGCGTGTCCTTGATCTGCTTGCCGGTGAGCGTCAGCGTGATCAACTGGTTGCGAAACGGCTGGCTCGAGAACAGGTCGGCGTAGGTGACGGGGCCGTTCTCTCTCCGCGCAATATCGGTGCGCACGCCGCCGGGATTGGTGAAGGCGATCACGGCTCCGCCTTTGTCCGGCGCACTCGTTGCGGCGAGCTGGGCGTCGGCGATGACGTCGCCGAGCGCGCTTTCGCCGGCCTGGTTCGGCGCGCGCGACAGCGTTTCCGTCACCGAGCCCGCCGGACGGTTGGCGATCGGCGCGGCGAGCTTGTCATAGGCGTCAATCAGCGCGGTTTGATTCGGATCCTTGGCCAGCGTCTGGCTGCGGACGATGGTGTTCTCGGCCTTGGCGCTGATGACGTCACGCGTCTTCGGATCGAGCTTGAGGTCGATCGCGGTGACCAGCGTGCCGTATTTGTCGCCGGAGGTGACGAGCCGGCCGTCGATGTCGCAGACATAGGCCTGATGGGTGTGGCCGGAGATCACGACGTCGACCGCGCGGTCGAGCTTCTTGACGATGTCGACGATCGGGCCGGAGATGCCGGGGCATTCATTGTAGTCGCCGGTCGGGACGCCGCCTTCATGGATCAGCACCACGATCGCCTCGACGCCGCGCGCCTTCAATTCCGGAATGAGCGCATTCACCGTCTCGGCTTCATCGCGGAATTCGAGTCCGGCAGCGCTCGCCGGCGAGATAATGTTCGGTGTGCCCTTCAGCGTCAGGCCGATGAAGGCGACCGGGATGCCCTCGAACTCCCTGATTTCGTAGGGCGGAAACACCGTCTTGCCGGTGGCCTTCTCGAAGGTGCTCGCGGCGAGATAGTGGAATTTCGCGCCGAGGAAGGGATGAGGACCCTGGCATTTGTCGATGGGATGGCAGCCGCCATTCTGCATCCGCCGCAATTCGTCCATGCCCTCGTCGAACTCGTGATTGCCGACAGAAGCGACCTCGAGCCCCATGATCGACAGCGACTCGATGGTCGGCTCGTCATGGAACATCGCCGACAGGAACGGGCTCGCCCCGATCAGGTCGCCGGCGGCGACGAAGATCGCGTTCTTGTGTCCTTCGCGCAGTTGCCGCACCAAGGTCGCCATGTGCTCGGCACCGCCGGCCGGCACCACGATCTTCTTGGCCTTGTCGTCGGGATCGCTGATCCGGATGCCACCCGGCGGCGGCCGCAGATAGCCGTGGAAGTCGTTGATCGCGAGGATGCGAAGATCGACCGCCGCGCCGGTTTGGGCCTGGCAGGGCGCAAGGGCAAATCCAGCCAGCAGAGCTAGCGCTGCAAGGGTATGATGGAATCTCATGAGGCGACTATGGATAAGCGCCGCAACCATTTTGCGACGTCACGGATCAATTCTGCTTGCGCGTCAAGAATGCCTTGAAGGCGGCGATCGCTTCCTTGGAGCGCATCCGCTCGCCGAACAGATGGGCCTCCTGGTCGATCCGCCGGGTCAGGTCCTCCGGTGGGAGTCTTATCAGCTTGCGTGCGATCGCGACCGCGTCGGCCGGCAGCGCACAGATCTCGCGCGCCGCTTTCCGCGCTTCGGCTTCGGTGTGGCCCGGAGCCACCACGGCATTGACGAAGCCGGCGACGCGGGCGTCGTCGGCGTCCATGGTGCGGCCCATCACCAGCATTTCGAAGGCGCGCTGGTGCCCCATCGTGCGCGGCATCAACAGGCTCGAGGCGCCCTCGGGCACCAGTCCGAGATGGATGAACGGCGTCGAGAATGTCGCGGTGTTGCTGGCGAGCACATAGTCGCAATGGAACAGCATGGTGGTGCCGATGCCGATCGCGATCCCGTCGACGGCGGCGATGATTGGCTTGACGTTGTGCGCCAGCGAGTAGAGGAATTTGACCGCGCCGGAGGTGCGCACCGCGTCGGGATTGGCGGTGCCTTGCTTGACGAAATCCTCGACATCATTGCCCGCGGTGAACACGCCGGAGCCACCCGTGATGATGAGGCAGCGGATGTTCGGATTGTTCTGCGCGGTGTCGATCGCATCGCTCATCGCGCGATACATCTGCTCGGTGATCGCGTTCTTCTTCTCGGGCCGACGCATCGTGATCACGCGCGTTGCGGCTTCGTCGGTAACGATGAGGTGCCCGGTCATCAAGCGGTCCCTTGCGGAGGCGGCCACATTGCCGCCGGCGAACGATCGGCAATTCTACATGATCTTCGGTCGGCTCCCAACGTCCCGCCCGGCTTTCCCACGCTCTTGTCATTCCGGGATGCAGGCAGATCACATGGGCGCGCAATCCGCCCGCCCGCAGGCGCCGACGATCACGACCGCCACACGGTGTCTTCGGTCCAACCAAGGCTGGCGAATTCGGCGGCCCGGAGCGGGGCTTCTCCCTCCGAAAAGAACTCATCGAGCTGAGGCGGCGCGGCGGCCGTTCCGGACAGCATCGCGTGCGCCTGGCCGCGATGATGGATCTGGTGCTGGAACAGATGCATGAGGAGGCGGTCGCGACGTTCGGTCTGTACGGACGTGTCGCGATTGACCCGCACGATGCCGTTCAGCAGGTCAGGCGTCAGTCCATTGCAGATCGCGATCAGGCGCCCGTCGATGGCCGCTTGAGCAGGCTGCAGCTCGGCGACGGTTCGACATGGCACTTCGTTTTCCCAGGCTTGCGGCCCGAGCCATCCGCCTTCGAGCGCATCCACGTAGAACAGGTCGATGACGTAGATGTGGTTCAAGGTCCGCTGCAGGCTTGGAAAGAAGCCGGTCCGCTCGGCCTCAAAATCCTCCTGGCTCAGCTTTGCGCAGGCCGTGAGTAGCCGATGGTTGGCCCACGCATTGTTGTAGGCGAAAGCGCGATAGGTCTGAACAAGTCCGGCTGTCACGGCTGTTCCCCATGCGAAGATGGTGCCAGGATTACCCCAACAACACCGCGTCCGCGCCGTTGATGGCTTCCGCGCTGTCGGTCACCGTCTTCTCCAGCGATGGCGCCTGCACTGCGATGTTCTCGGCGAAGAAGCGTGCCAGCGCGATATGGCGTTGCGGGTCGCCGGCCGCGCCACCGCCCTTCACGGCAAGCGCTTCGCCGGCGAGCATGCAGCCGCCGAGCGTTGCGCCGAACAGGCGCAGATAGGGCGTGGCGCCGGCGAGCGCATCGTTCGGCGCCGAGGCGAGGCGCTCGAGCAGCCAGCGACTGGTGCGCTCCAGCGCGGCGAGCGCGTCGCGCAGCTTGGCGCCGGTGGTGCCGAAGGCGGGATCGTTGGAGGCCTCCACCTGCTTGACGATAGCGGAGAGCTCGTCGAGCAGCGCCCAGACCGAGGCGCCGCCATTGGCCGCGAGCTTGCGCGTGACCAGGTCGATCGACTGGATGCCGTTGGTGCCCTCATAGATCGCGGTGATGCGTGCGTCGCGATAATGCTGCGCTGCGCCGGTCTCCTCGATGAAGCCCATGCCGCCATGCACCTGCACGCCGAGATAGGCGACCTCGTTGCCGATATCGGTGGAGAAGGCCTTCGCGATCGGCGTCAGCAGCGCGCCGCGCGCGGCGGCTTCGGCGCGCACCTTCGTATCCTTGGCGCGCGTCGAAACGTCGAGTGCGACTGCAGTCGCATAGCAGATCGAGCGCGCGGCGGCGGTCATGGCGCGCATCTGCATCAGCATGCGCTTGACGTCGGGATGCACGATGATCGGGTCCGAGCCTTCGCCCTTGCTGCCGACGGCGCGGCCCTGGCGGCGTTCCTGGGCATAGGCGAGCGCCTGCTGGGTGGCGCGATCGGCAAGGCCGACTCCTTCGAGGCCGACCGCAAGGCGGGCCTGGTTCATCATCGTGAACATGCAGCGCATGCCCTGGTTCTCTTCGCCGATCAGGTAGCCGATGGCGCCGCCATGGTCGCCCATGGTCATGGTGCAGGTGGGCGAGGCGTGCATGCCGAGCTTGTGCTCGACGCCGGAGGGATAGATGTCATTGCGCGCGCCGAGCGAGCCGTCCGGATTGACCAGGAATTTCGGGATCAGGAACAGCGAGATGCCCTTGGTGCCCGCGGGCGCATCGGGCAGGCGGGCGAGCACGAAATGAACGATGTTGTCGGTCATGTCGTGGTCGCCATAGGTGATGAAGATCTTGGTGCCCTTGATGCGGTAGCTGCCGTCACCGGCGCGCTCGGCGCGGGTGCGCAGCGCGCCGACATCGGAGCCCGCCTGCGGCTCGGTGAGCTGCATCGTGCCGGTCCACTCGCCGGAGACGAGTTTTGCAAGATAGATGTTCTTCAGCTCGTCGCTGCCATGGGCGTCCAGCGCCTCGATCGCGGAGAGCGTCAGCAGCGGGCAGAGGCCAAACGCCGAGTTGGAGGCGCTCCAGATCTCCGTGCAGGCGGCATTGATCGCCAGCGGCAGGCCCTGGCCCCCGAACGCTTCCGGACCCGACACCGCGTTCCACCCCGCGGCGGCCCAGCGCTGATAGGCGTCGGGCCAGCCCGGCGCGGTCGTCACCTTGCCGTCAGCGAGCTTGATGCCGTGCTGGTCGCCGACCCGGTTGAGCGGCGCCAGCACGTCGCTTGCGAACTTGCCGGCCTCCTCCAGCACCGGCTGAGCGATGTCGCCGTCGAAATCGCCGTAATGGCCTGCGGCGAGGGCGGCTTTCAGACCGGCCCCATGGTTGAGGGCGAGCAGGATATCGTCAATCGGCGCGCGGTAGGTCATGGCGTCACTCCCGAGGGAACATTGGCGCCGTCTTCCCACGAAACCATGCGTCCCTCAACCGTCCGGATGACCGATTTGGGGGGAGAAACAGTTGAAATGGCCCGACTCCCTCTGTAGACCGGCGTTGCCAGACCGAGAGGGCTGCGGCTATGGTCCGCGCGCCTTCCGGGCCTGAAATTGGGGCGTAGCCAAGCGGTAAGGCAGCGGATTTTGATTCCGCCATTCGGAGGTTCGATCCCTCCCGCCCCAGCCAGCCGCTACCTTAACGCAAGATCGTTTGATAATCCGATTGTGTCAGCGACCTTCGGGGCTTATGCCCTGAACGGGCCGACCGCGATCAATCTCGTATTCGGCCCTGGTTGTGCCCTCTCGCGCTGGGTGCGCCCGGCACTTTGTCGATCAAAACAAGCCGTTCGCTTGGAAGGAAACTCGCCGTGACAGAATCGAAAGCCGTCATCATCGACCGGCATCCAGGCCGCTCTGCCCAAACCCTCGGGATTGCGCGAGAGCTTGGCACCGATCCGGATCTGATCCACGAGCCGTCGGTTGGCGTGGTCGGCACCAAAGGCGACAGTCAGTGCTACATGGGTGTGACGGCGAAGGTCGATGCCATCCACCAAAGCCTCAAGAGCCGTATCGGAAAGGGAGCAGGCCAGTTGAAGCTGCGCCTGGTCCAGCCGGAATACACGATCGCGACGTCGGACGGCATCCGCAATGGAACCCGCGAAATGCGCTATTCGCTGATCGGGCGGGAAGTCACTCACGATGCGCTCTGCGAGCACTTGAGCGCGACCGGTCTCGGCGGCACCATCGCCGTCGTAGCCTGTGACAAGCCGCCGGTCGGCACGCTGGCCGCGCTGCTCGAGCACAATCAGCCCGCGATCATCATGTCGGATGGGGCGATCCATCCCGGTACCGACCCGAGCACCGGCGAGAAGCTCGACATCGTCAGCGCCTATCAGGTCGCGGGTAACCCAGACGCCGAGTACCGCGACCACATCGCCTGTCATGCCTGCCCCGGATACGGCAGCTGCGGCGGCATGTTCACCTACAACACCATGCAGACATTCATCGGCGTCGTCGGCATGCAGCCGCTGCACATGGTGGCGCCACCGTCCGACGATCCCCGCCGCCTCAAGGAATTCCCGGACCAGCTGGTCGACTACCTCGCGCAAATGATCGCGAAGAACCTGAAGCCACGAGACATCGTGGTTCGCGATTCGATCCGAAACGCCGTCATCGTCGCAATGGCGGTCGGCGGCTCGACCAACGTCACCCTGCATGCGCCCGAGATCGCGCGCGCCGCAGGCTTTGCAGACTTCTGGAAAGAGGTGATGACGCCGGCCGAGTTCAATCATCTGTCGCAGCATGTCGTTCCGGTCCTCACCGATGCCCGTCCGTATGGCAAGTATTCGATGGTCGACATCGACCATGTTGGCGGCGTGCAGGTGATCGTGCGCGAGCTGCTGGAGGCCGGGCTTCTCAACGGCGACGTGATGACCTGCACGGGCGAAACGCTGGCGCAGCAGGTCAAGCACCTTAACACCAAGGCCGTCGATGGCACGGTGATCTATCCCGTCGCCAAGCCGTATAAGCCGACCGGAGGCCTGCGGGTTCTTGGCGGCAATCTGTCGCCGGAATTCTCCGCGATCCTGAAGCTTGCCGGCGTCGAAGGCGGACTGGAAAACAATCTATTCCGCGGCAAGGCGCGTGTGTTCGAAGGCGAGCAGGCCCTGCTTGACGCGCTCGACAAGACGCCCGAGCGATTCCAGAACAACGACATGATCATCGTGCGCTACGAGGGGCCGAGCGGCGCTCCGGGCATGCCGGAGATGCTTGACCCGACCTCGCGCATCACCACGCTGTGCCGCGAGCGGGGAATCGTGGTGGCGCTGATGACCGACACGCGGTTCTCCGGCGGATCGGTCGGCCTTGTCATCGGCCATGTCGGCCCTGAAGCGGCCCTTGGCGGACCGATCGCCCTCGTTCAGGACGGTGACGAGATCGTCGCGGACTTGAACAAGAACGAGCTCAACTGCACGGAGCTGTCGGATCCTGCCGTTCTCAGACAGCGCAAAGCCGCATGGGACAAGGTGGTGGCTGATAACGGCGGCATCCACCCGAATTGTGGCGACGCGGATACCCGCCTGCTGCATCGCGCGCGGCTCACCGCCGTTCCCGCGACCCGCGGCGGCGGCCTGCATCCGAATCGCGAGGTCTGGGTGCGCCAGCCGCGCGAAGCAAAGCCGTCGGGTTTTGTACCGACGAACAAGCACCGGCCGGAGACAAGAAAGGCATTCTAGAAACTGCAGTTAGCACCGCCGATGGAAATGTTTTCCGCGATCGAGACCGCGCCGTTCCCCCATGCAAACAGCGCGGTCGCTCGTCTCGGGGAAAGCCTCTTCAATGCGCAGACGGAATGAGAGCGCGCAAGACGTCCCAATTCCAGATCTGTCGTGCGCTATCGAACGCCGCGAAGTCATGGTCGAACTGCCAGTAGGCCCACGCCCAGCCAAATCGGTCGGCATTTCTCGCCACGAACGACAAGTATCTCAGGCGGCTTCGAGATGGAGCACGCTCATAAACCCCGAACTCGCCAAGATAGATGGGCCGTTTTTCCCGCTGTGACCAGAGAGCAATTCTGCTGAAATCGGCGACAATTTTCGCTTCGTCCTCTGGGGTACCCCAATCCAAGGGCCCAATCTTCGAGAACGTTCGGGACCATGGCGCGCCTTGATGCGTAAACCTTATGGGTGCGTAATAATGAAAGGTCACGATCAGCTTTCTGTCGCCGGCCGGCAGCACCAGTTCGTCAATAGGCGCATCGTCGGTGTTGAGAACAGCGGCAATCACAGTCCGCTCAGGGTTTGTGACCCGTACGATGCCAAGACATTCATTAAGAAGTGAGTTCCATTCGGCCGAGGTCATGTGTCCCCCGGGCTCATTCAGAATTTCGAAGATAAGCGCGGGGTATTTCCCCGCATACCGCGACGCAATCTGCGCCCAGAACGATTTGAGCTTCTCGGCGCATCCCGAGATGTTGCGTTGGCAAAAATCAGTATCGTGCTCATCGAGAATGGGAATGAGTTTCCGCGCAAGGACCTCTTCGATGACTGTATCAAGGCGTCTCAAGACGATTTCATCAAGGACGTTCTCCGAATCCATGTACTTGAAGCCGAAGAAGTTGATTCTGACGTGCGAGAAGCCTGCCTTTTGAATTGCGGTCAGATTCTCCAGGCGAAACGGCGCATTCTCGGCGCCTTGCCAGATGCCATCGTATCCCAGAATATTGATGCCGCGTCCCAGCGCCGCCGTGTCGCGAAATGCGCCCTGCTCAGACCCGTGGGCTTGCGGGCTCCAGGCTGCAAGGACAAATGCCAGCAGCGCAAGCCTGAACGCCTTTGCCGAGCGGGCAAGTATCGCAATCATCTTTACGCCAACTCGCGATAGCTGTGATCTTCCAACAGCACCGGCCGACAGGTTGCGAGAAAGAAGGCCAGCAAGAGCACCGAAGTGAACATCGTGGAACGAAGGAATATCGTCTCCGTGAAATTCGTCTGAAAGCTGAGGACGGAAAATCCTATAATCAGCGCACAGTGAAACCGATCGATCGATCGGGATGAAATCAGATAGAGCACCTTGTTCGAAAACAGGAAGACGCTCGCCGCAAAAAGCAGGTAACCCAGAAATCCCGTCTCCATGAGGATGGCGATGTAGCCGCTATGGTAGTTGTCGAGCACCCAGCCGTGGTTCTGCTCGAAGTAATCGTAGATCGATGGGGTCGTCCAAAATCCGTTTATTCCAAATCCGAGCAGGGGGGCGTCGTCGAAATGGCTTATGGCGTATTGCCAGATGAAGGTTCTCTCCGTGAAGTCGATTGTCCAGTCAGCGAGATGGATGGCGTCGTATCCGGTCAAGTAAAAATACAGGATCAAGAAGCCGGCGGCGATGCACATGACAAAAGGCAGCACCGCGTAGACTTTCATGCAATTCACCGACCGCAGCGAGGTGAAAAGCAAGCCGCAAGCCGCCAATGCCACGGCGCCGGCGCCTCGCGATCCCGAAGCCAGGACGCAGGTTGAAGCGAGCAGGAATGTAACGAGGAAGGGTAGCCATCTCTGCCCCGTTATCTTTCGATAGTAGGCGAAAAACATGAGATAGGCGCCCACAAAGCCCAGGGTTTGTTTTGACTCGAAAACACCTTGCCATTGACCACTGTGCATCCAGCTCTGGTCGATTCCGATATCGGGCACGAAAGCCGCGAAGGCAGCGGATGCCGCCAGCAGTATAAAGAGGCCGCGAGTGATCGATTTGACGATGTCATCGATGTCAAGCCGCGTGATAAGACAGAACGCGCCGAAGGTTGTTATCGCGAGAGCCGCGCTTTTCATGATTGCCGCAAGGCTCAGATTTGTCCAAAGCACGGAGATGGCGGCAAGCACGTAGAACGAGACGATCGCGACCAAGTCAGGGTTGAACGCCAGCCGCAGATTGGGTCGCACAAACGCGCTTGCATAGATCAGCAGGATCCACATCGACAGAGCAGCGAATTGCTGCAGATAGGTCTGTTCCACCGCCAACAGTGCAGTGTTGAAGGTCCCCATCGATGCGACGACGTTGATGGTGATGGACCAATTCATGATGAGCTTCGCGGCCCGCTCGATGTCGATGCCGCGCGTTTGGCGGATCGCGCCGTCAAACGTGCTCGTGTCGATCTGAATTTGTGCTCCGGCCATGGAATGAGCTTGGTGAAGCACGGTTAATTATTTGCTAGTCCAGCCGGGCGGGGCGGACACGAGGCGTGCCGAGCTGCGCAGCGTCAGTCGTGCTTGGTTGCCGTGGAACGGCTCCTGTTAAACAGCAGATAGAGCGCGCGCGGGTTGGTGGTCAGGTAACGCCAGAACAGCCGGCGCGGCTCGAGCCAGACTCGCCAGGCCCATTCCAGCCCGACATTCTGCATCCATTGCGGAGCGCGGGGACGGGTGCCGGAGAGGAAGTTGAACAGCCCGCCCGAGGTCTTGATGACGCCGACATTGGAGAGCCGCGGCGTGAACTCTTCGACAAAGGCCTGCTCGTAGGGTACGCCGAGGGCGACCCAGAGATAGTCGGGAGCCAGCGCATTGATCTCGTCGACCTTGGCGCGCAGCGCATCGCCGCGCAGATAGCCATGCGAGTGGCCGACGATCTTCAGCCTTGGATACATTCTGCGGACATTGGCGACGGCGACTGCGTTCTCGGCCTCGTCGGCGCCGAACATATAGAAGGAGAGCCCGGCCGCCTCGGCCTTGCGAGCGACGATGTGGAACAGGTCGGTGGTGGCGACCCGTTCGGGGAGCGGCTGCGATGATTTGAAACGCGATACCGTGACCAGCGGCTGTCCGTCGGCATTGATGAGGTCGGCGGCGCGGAACAGGCGCTCGGTCATCGGCTCGGTCGAGCAGCGCGCCACCACCTCGCCATTCGCCGAGGTCAGATAGAGCGGACGGCTCGCGCGGCGTTCTGGCGAGACCTGTTCGATCATGAAATCGGCGGTCTGCTCGAGATCGAGCACGGCGAGGCGGAGCCCTCCGACCGTGACGCGGGGGATTTCGGCGGTGACGGCCCTGCCGATGGGGTTTGCGCGACGTTCGCGCGTATCGTCTTTTTCCGATGCTTGACGGCGTGACGTCGGGCCCATCGGCGCTCCGCGCGACCTGTCGCAAATCCGGACAGCCGAGACAGCCCGATCGAAACCGAGACGTCTACTCCGTTCGCCCTCGTCCCGTGACGTCGAAATCGGGCCGGAAACCTGCTCTTTCACCATGACACAAGCGCTTCAGTTAGAGATTCCAATTACCGCCCACCCGAAGTGCAATATGCGGTCCATCAGCGGCCGGGACCGCATGCGGCAGTTCGATGCCGCATGAACTGGTTAACCGTGCGTGAAGGTGTGGAGGGCTCGCTAACCACAATGAATGGTTACGCGATGCGCGGCGACCGCAGGGCCGGCCATTATCAAGCCTTTGGTAAGAAGCCGGGCGCCGCCGCAACCACGATACGTTAATCCAGATCGCGTTTTGCCCATGTCTCCGGCAGTCTGCCTCTGCTAAAAGGTCGCAGGCCCGGCCCGACCGGCGCCCTGAGTAAGTCCGGCCTGTCTGCTCGCACGTATGAACAAGAACAAAAATAATAGCGGCGCGTTCGATGTCTGCATCGACGACGCATTTGACTTTCTGTCTCAAGAGTACGCCGAACTGTTCGAGGGTTCAGACGCCACGGCGTTTCAACATCCGGTGTGGCTGGACACGCTGTATCGCAAGCTGGCGCCCGCCGCGGCAGCGAAGCCCCTGGTCGTCGCGATCCGCCGTCGCGCGACCGGAAGGCTGGCGATGGTGTTGCCCTTGCTGCGGGTGCCGCGCGGACCGATGCAGACGGTCGAATTCGCAGACCTCCGTGTGTCCGATTATCTGACCCCTGTCTGCACGGCCGAGGTATTTTCTGATCTGCTTCGCGACGAGGATGCCTGCCTGACGCTCCGGCAGCTCGTCAGGCCTTTCGACCTGTTGCGAATGTGCAAGCTTCCTGATGGAAGAATGCCGGTCGAAAATCTTCTGGCGGCGCCTCGCCGTGTCTTCATGGAGACGAATGCGTACGCGACCGTGCTGGTCGCGCCGTTTGAGCAATGGCGAGCCAGCGCGCTGAGCCGCTCCTACCAGAAGGAACTCGCAAAGAAGCTGCGCCAGCTCCAGAAGAAAGGCACGTTGAGCTTTTCATGCTGTGATGACCGTGCATCCGTCATAGCCGCGATGGAGATGATGAAGAAATTTCGCGGCCCGCGTTTTCGAGCCCGTGGCGATGGCGACCTGTTGCAACGTCGCGAATATTTCGACTTCTATTCGAACATAGCGCTCCGCGGTCTGGGAGCTTTTGTTCGGCTGTACACCATGAAGATGGACGGAAACCTGATCGCGGCAGTATTGGGATTGTGCCACCGCGGCAGCTTCCTGGTCATCATGAGCGCGTTCGACATCGCGGGATACAAGAGCCAATCCATCGGCGCGCTGATGTTCGAACAAGTCGCCAGGGATTGCATCGAGCGCGGGGATCAGGTCCTGGACTTCACCATTGGCGACGAACCATACAAGAGGATGTTTGGCGCTCAGCCCTCGCCGTTGTGGAGCGTGACTCAGGCCGGTAGCGTCGCCGGCTCCCTTGCCTTGTTCGCGCTACGCCAAGCGCCCTGGATCAAGCTGGCCGCCAAAAGGATGGCCGCATTCAAGCTGCTGCCGGTCCGCACTTGAACTTGAATGTTCTCGGCAGCCCTTGGGTTGTCTCAGGCACGAAGCACGCTGCGGACGCGCGCGATCCATCCCGGTCGAATCCGATCGACCCGATGGGTGATATTGCGACGAAGAAAATGCATCCTGCGCCGTACGTTCCATCTTATGTCGCTGCTCGACGTCAGGGCCCGGCGAAAGTGCGCCATCCGCAGCGAGTGCTGGTCGGCTGCGATCTTGCCCGGATCGGAATAGAACTGCGATATCTTCTCCTTGCCCATGCCGTCGGTTTCGAGCCAGCGCGGCACATACTCCGTGCAAAGGCGCTCAACATCCACCAGAAGACGGCTTACTCCGGTGCCGGCTGCAGGACAGTTGGTTTGAAAAGCATCACCAATCAGCACGACGCCCGGCTGCAGATGTCCTTCGGCGGCAGACAGGTCCATCACCCAATTCTGCACCGGACCGATAACGTTGAAATCTCCGAGATAAGATTGCAATCCCGGCATGAGGCGGAGCAGCGTCGATTTCGTTTCGCGTCTTAGCTCGCGCATGATCGGATCCGTCGGATCGCGAAACATGAACAGATTTGCCCGCATACCGGCCCGTACGGGAAACAGACTGAGATAGTCGACGCCGTCGGCGGCCCGTTCGCCATAGCAGGTGAGCGCCTCGAATCCGAACGGCGAATTGTCTGGACGTGCAATCGTGAAGCCGAACGAAACCGAATGGCGTTCGGCGAGAATGCGCCGCGTGATTCCGAGACTGTGCCCAAGAGCTCCGGCCATACCCGTCGCCAGGACGACGAGCCGCGCAGTGACGCGCTTCCCGGAGGCCAAACGGAGATGTTGAACGTCATCGCTGCAGCTTACGGCTGTAACCTGGTCGACGATGAAGCCGGAATGCATCGACATCAGGCGTCGCGCCATGGCAACGAGATCGGCATAGGGAAGGCCATAGGTCTGTCCGGCGCTGACGTCGACCACCCGACCTTCCCTGATGTTGATCACGCGGTCATACGCACACGCGACGGTCTCGAGTTCGCGAATGAAACCCAGC
Organism: Bradyrhizobium sp. BRP22; assembly: GCF_020194175.1. Classification (GTDB taxonomy): domain Bacteria; phylum Pseudomonadota; class Alphaproteobacteria; order Rhizobiales; family Xanthobacteraceae; genus Bradyrhizobium. Next base: position 53,993 of record NZ_JADYVX010000009.1, read on the forward strand.
CTGCATAGGATATCGACTTGTCGTCCGGCGATCTTTTCGACGCGGAATTCTTCCGGATAAACCGCGCGCTTATCGATCAGGACAACCTGGTGTCCCGCCCTGGCGAGAACAGCCGCCGCGAGCGATCCCGCCAGCCCGCCGCCGACGATCGCGACGTCAGTGGTGATGGATTCGTCTTCCGCGATCGGTCGTATCACCTTCTCACTCACCATCATGCTGTCGTCCCCGACGATTGATGGCGGCGGAACTGCAATTTCCTCGCCTGATATTCGCTTCGCCGAGTCGGCACGATCATTTTTGAGCATCGCGGTTAACGCCGGCATATCGGCACGATCAGGGTATGTCCCGGCACGCGCTTTGCTCAACGAGTATCGTGAAATCTATTCCCGATTGCTCAGTGAAAGGGCGGACCATTGTTTACCGTCAGGTCGGGAGGCCATTTTCGCGCAAACGGACAGTGGTTGCGCGGATTTGGCTTCCGTAATCATCGTTGTGCCGTCGCACCGGCAATTCCGGGAGTTTATCGTCTGCCCTGTCCGGAAACAGACGGGACAGCGGCGTTCCAGAATGAAGCAGGCTTGCCCCGGAGCACTGCCGCGCGCCGAGAACCAAATCTTAGGCGCCGGCTATTAACACTCGCGGCTTGCACGCATGTTAGGTTTTGGACCGGCTATCAGCTACGAGCATCTTGAAAGGATAGATGCCCTGTACTTCGCATGATCGATTCCATTCTCCAGTTGATGCGACGCGACGTGACGCGCGGTGTTGCCGGGACCATTCTTCTCAAGGTCGGCAGCGGCGGCCTTGCGTTCGCGCTCTTTTCGCTCGCAGCACGGGCCATGTCGCCGGATGCCTTTGGCGCTTTCGCGATGTGGCTGTCTGTCGCCCAGATCGCATCGGTCGTGGGGCTGGTCGGCCAGGAGCTGCTCCTGGTTCGATTCCTGAATGAGTACCAGGTGCGGGAACAGGCCGATCTCACCAAGGGTGTGCTGCTATCGAGCTTGAAGATCTCCTCCATTGGAATGCTGATCGTCATTATTGCGATCGCAGCAGGCGCGAGCGTGCGCGGCGATACGTGGCTGCTGATCCTTGCGGTCTCCGCCTTTACGGCCGTGAATGCAGGGCTCATGCTCGGCAGTCAGATTGCACGATCCCTGATCAGCATTCTGATGGGCGAAGGCAATCGGGAATTTTTTTGGCGGATTGCCGTCGTGTTGTTCTTGGTTGCGGCATTGTTCGGCCATGGACGACTCGATCCCGCACAGTTGCTCGCCGTGATGGCGATCGCGATGGCCATTGGGCTCGCGATTCAAGTCGTTACGATCGCACGGGCTCTGCCGAATTTGCGCAACGTGCCGGCGGGCTCGGAGAGCTCCCGCTGGAGATCAAGCGCGCTTCACTTCTGGGTTTCTTCCATTCTTGAGGCGGCCAATCAGTACTTCGACGTGATCCTGGTTTACTGGATGCTGGATCCGGCCACGGCCGGCGTCTATTTTGCCGCCTCGCGCCTGGCGAACATCTTCGCCATGCTCTCGGCCGCCCTTTACAGTTTCGGCGCCCGCCGTCTGCCGTCGCTGTATTTCAGTAAAAATCACCGGGAGTTCGGCCACACGCTGCAGCTCATGGCGGAGGTGACCGCGCTTTGCGTTATCGCCGGGCTCGCCGTTGTCTGGATCGGCGCGCCTCATCTCCTCGGCCTGTTCGGACCTCATTTCGCCGCCCAGCAATGGGTGCTGATCGTGCTTGCGCTCGGCACTGCCTTTCAGGCTGCCGGCGGTCCATCCGCCGCCATCCTGCAGGTGACGGGCCATGAGCGTGACTATGTTCCCGTCGTCGCCGGGAATGTCGTACTGCGCCTTGTCGGGTTTCTCGTCCTCATTCCCTGGCTCGGCGTACTCGGCGCCGCCATTTCGGCCACTGTTTCACTGGCGCTCGCCACCATCGCCCTCAACGTGCTGTGCCGTCGCCGAACCGGCGTTGATCCTTCGATCCTTGCGCTTTCGCGCTTCTTGTCCTCGAAAGCAGAACCCTATGCGGTCCGCGTCGCGGACTCTAAGGACTAATGGCCGTTCAACTCGCCAGCCCCAACGTCTCGCGCTGAGATTGCGCAATGACGGAACCGATGGACACGCGATTGACGACGAGTCCCGTCGGCACCGCGCCGAACTTCGACAGGCCGGCCGTTGCCCGTTGAATTGCCGCCGGGGCGGAAGCTCCGTCGCGAACCACGACAATGATCAGATCGGCATGGGGTGCCAGCGTTCCCGCGTCGGGCTGCGCAGCGAGGGATGATGCATCGACGACGATCATGTCGAACTCTTTGCGAATGTCGTCGGCAGGGAGCGGGCCTGTCTGTGTGCCGGCACTCAAGAGGACATTGACCGAGCGAAGGTCTGTCCTGGTGATGCCTCGCTCTTGCCGGTCGGCTGCGGCGGCCCTTGCAGCGGGGAGATCCGATTGCAGCTCGATCAGAACGCTGAGCATCCCCTTGTTCAGGGCGGATCGATTCAGCGATCGTGCAACGGTGCTGCCGCCTGCGCCATTCTCGATCGACATCACGAGGACTACCTTGCCGCCGGACCCCGGCAGCTCGTCGATTTTCTCGATCAGCGAGCGCAGGTAGGCACTCAGGTCAAGTTCGGCAGTTGCCACGATCGGCTTTTGCCAGACACTTCTGGTGGATTCCTGTGCCGGAAGGTCGGGAATGCGGACCCAGACCGGCAGCTTCGGCGGCAATTCGGGCTGGGGCGGCAGTTTGGGCTGGAGCGAAGGTGAATTCGCCCGGCGCACCTTCGGGGCGGGCCTGTCCAGAACGGTCTTGATGTCCGGTACGGCCACCACCGCCGTCGATATCAGCATCGAGGCAACGGCAAGCGCGGCCAGCAGCAGCAAAAGCGGCGGCCGGGTGGGACGAAGCGGCGGAATGGCAAGCGAAGCGATCTTGGTCTGCGAGCTCTGCAGCAGGCGCTGCTCATTGGTGGTCTTGAACCGCGACAGAAACTGCTCGTAGATATTCCGGTTGGCCTCCGCGTCGCGCTGCAGCTCCTGCAGCCTGACGAGTGCCTGACCGTCGATCAGTATCTGCGATTCGGCCGCCTTCAACTGATCTTCCAGTGATTTCTGCTGCTCGCGTTGGGCTTCATATTCGGACTTTGCGGTTTCGATGTTCTTCTTCCGCTCGATCTCAATCTGCCTGTTGAGATCGTTGAGCTGGCTGTAAGAGATCACGAGATCAGGATGGCGATCGCCGAACACCGCACGTTTCTGCGCGATCTGGTCATTGAGCGCCGACCGCTGAGCGCGCAGGGCGCTCAGCAGGTCCTGTCTGACCGGCCCATCGACATTGGCCTTGAGGTCGCGTTGCGCCTGCTCGTAGCGGGCCCTTGCTTCTTCGGTACGCGCGCGAGCAGCAGAGACCTGCTGCGTCAGATCGGTAACGCGCAATTGCTGGGTCGTGGCATCCTTGCCGGCATTGACGATCCTGTGCTCGAGCTTGAACGCGGCCACGGCATCCTCTGATGCTCGCAACCGGTCGTTCAATGTCTTGAGCCTGCTGCTGAGCCAGTCGGCCGCCTCGTCGGTCGCCACGGTGCGGGCGCGGCCCTGGTTGGCGACGAACGCCTCAGCCACGGCGTTAGCGTAATAAGCGGCTCGATCCGGGCGGTTCGAAGTGAACCTGAAACCGATCACGTAAGTCAGCCCGCGGCGGGAAATATCGAGCCGGTTGCGGAATCGTTCGAGCAGGCGCGTGGTGTCGGTTTGACCGCCGGCGATATCTTCGTCGTCTCGAACCTTGAGCTGCTCGATGAGCGGTCGGAGAAAGCCGTCGGACTTGGCGATTTCAACCAGGCTCTGAAGCGCGGCGGCATCCTGGCCGATACCCGGCAGCACGTCCTGATCGGTGGTCACGCGCTGCTCTCGCGGATCGACAACAACCAGTGCGGTTGCTGCATACCGAACCGGAATCAACAGCAAGGCGATGACACCAATCGTGAAGATGACCAGCGCGAGCATCACGATGCGCCGGCCATTTTCCCGCAGAAAGGAAAGCATGCCCGAGATGGTCAGCAATCCCTTAATGCGTTGGGCAGAGGTCGCGCCGGGCGGCGAACCTGGAGCTTCCCACGACGCCGCGGTGGACTCCGTCGGACCGGAACTTCTCGGGCCTGCGCGGCTACCGAACATCATGGGTTTTGACTCGAATTCAACTGGCAGACACGGTTCAGTGGCCTGCCCCAACGTAAATATCTATGGTTAATCCGCGGTTACCCCCTGTCGGCGACGCCATGACCAATTAGTTAACGAACTGGCTCTATCTTCCCGCGATGCAACGACGTCTCTTCCGCAGCGATGTGGTCAAACAGGGGTGTGCTGCATTAACCCCGTTACGCGCCGGCCGGTGTACGATCTAGCACCGCGTGATAGGCACGATTGCGAAAATGGGGGAAACGTCCCAGTCCCTCAACGGGTGAGGAATCCGTGCTCCGTTACCAGCCAAGCACAGAATTGCGCGAGGCACCGATACGATCGTCGACAGCGTCACGTGATCGGTCAAACAGCATAAAGCCGAAACGACGTATCGTTCTGGTGCAGACCCAGGCGGAGAATGCCGGTGCTCAGGAGATCACAAGGCTGCTCGGTGCCGGCCTGACCGCGCGCGGCTATGAGGTCTTCAATCTATTCTTCTTCCGCAAATCAGATTCCTTCGACGAGCCGCCGAACACGTTCTATTGCGCTGAGAACCGGCCAGGAAATCCGGTAGCGCTGCTGCGGATGCTGTGGAAGCTCGGCGGCCATCTCAGGGTCATCAGACCCGACGTTGTCCTCACATTCCAGCATTTTGGCAATGTCATCGGCGGAGCGGTATCGCGCGTCGTCAGTCGCGCTCCGGTGATTGCCAACCAGGTTTCCTCGGCGATGTCGATGAACTGGCCGGTCCGCATCGCCGATATCATCATGGGCAGCGTTGGCTTCTTCAAATGCATAACGCTCAACTCGCTGGAGATGGAGCGCGAGTATGCGCGGTATCCGGCTCCTTACCGATCGCGCATGAAGCATGTCCCACATGGTTTCGACGACAAATCGCTCGATCTGCCAAAGGATATTGCGCGGCAGCGGTTCGAACTGCCTTCGGATCGCGTGCTGCTCGGTTGTGCTGCAAGATTGCACCCTCACAAGCGGCTCGATGCGGCGATACGTCTCTTGCCCGGTGAACCGTCCTGGCATCTTGCGCTGGCCGGGCAAGGCGCGGACGAGGCACGGTTAAGACTGTTGGCCGATGAGCTGAAAGTATCCGACAGGGTGCATTTTGTCGGCGAGATTCCGCCGCGACGGATGGCGGACTTTCTCGCTTGCCTCGACGTGTTCGTGTTCCCCTCGCAAGCCGAAACTTTCGGTCTGGCCGCGGTTGAGGCCGCGAACGCTGGCGTTCCGTCCGTCGTGAACGATCTCCCCGTTCTGCGCGAGGTGTTGTCGTTCGAAGGCAAGCCTACGGCGCTCTTTGTCGATGCCGCGGACGATGGGAAACTATCGGCCGCCGTTTCCACAATCTTAACAAACAGAACGTTGAGCGACGAGCTGCGGCAAAACGCTCGAGGCCTGAGATCGCGCTATTCGGTAGACACGATGGTGGAGGAATACGTCCAAATTCTTAGCCAGACTGTTTGATCAGACGCGCAGTGGGCAGGTGGGCCGGTCATGATGATCGAATTTCGGTGCGAACGCGAGCGTGCACGGCAGTGGATGTGCCGCGAAACGCTCTCCGTCAACGGCCGGGACGTTCCGGTTCAAGTCGCGTGGACAACAACTGCGGAATCGCGGCCTGCCGGCCTGGAGGCGCTCTTCGAACTTGAACGGATGGTATTGCGCAAGGGCAGGCGCGGTGGGGCCGACCAACTGAAAATCATCCCGGAACGGTCCCAGGCCCATACCGGCAACGCCGACGTGATCGTCGATTTCACACACGCCGCACGGGATCCGGACTGCTCCGCCCGACTATATCTTCGCCCGCTGTTTAATGGGGTGCCAGGGGAAAACGCCGCGCTGGCGGCCATCCTCGCGGGTGACTTGCCGGTTATCGAAATCGTCAATGAGCTTGACGGCACGGTTCTCGATCGCGGGCATCCGTCCGGAGAAATTGCAGTCGGCTTGAGCGGCGCGCTCGAAACAGTCATGGCGCGAACCCTGACCATGCTGGCGGCAATCCTGTCGGGAGCGCCAAGACTGGTTCCGGAGCTGGCTTATTCAGCCGGCGCGCGCACTTCACAATCGGCGGCCACGTATGTTGTGCGCGGCTTGGCCCTGTCGATCGCGAAGGAAATATATCGGCTTTGCTGTTACGCGCCGCATTGGCACATCGGATGGCGCTACAGCGATCATGCCGATGTGTGGCAGACCAGAAATCTATCCGGGCCGGACTGGAAAGTGCTCGGGGATCCCGGACATCGCTTCTACGCCGATCCCTTTCCGGTCAAATGGAAGGGAAGAACATTCGTCTTCTTTGAAGATCTCGATCACAGGGTCGGCAAGGGTATCATTTCCGCGGTCGAGTTCGACCACACGGGACCGGTCGAAAACGTCGTGCCCGTCCTGGAAGAGCCCTGGCATCTGTCTTACCCGTTTCTCATTGAGGACAATGGTGAACTGTGGATGATCCCGGAAAGCTCGGAGCATCGGGACGTCGCTGTCTACAAATGCGTTCGGTTTCCGGACAAATGGGAGCGTCACTGCACGCTGCTTTCAGGACTTGAACTGGCCGACGTCACCATCACGCGGCATAACGGCATGTACTATCTGTTCGGAGCCTGGCGCGACGGGACCGGAGGCTATTCCGACACCCTGGCGATCTATTATGCCGAGCAGTTCTTTGGTCCCTGGCGGCCACATGCAAGCAATCCGGTCCTGATGGATCGCGCAAGTGCGCGGCCGGCCGGCAACTTTGTGACCATCAATGGGGGCCTGTGGCGGCCGGTGCAGGATTGCTCCAACGGCTATGGCGCAGCGCTCGGTCTTGCGGAAGTTCTCGAACTGTCGCCGACCACGTTCAAGCAGGTCGTTCGGCACTCGCTTCAGCCAGGGCCTGCATGGCCCGGCAGGAAGTTGCACACGCTGAACCGCTGCGGCGAACTCGAGGTGATCGACGGATCGCGGGTGCAGCCGAAGACCACGGCGTTCGTGAACGGACCGATATCGGCCGTCTGGCCACTCTCGGGGAGTGGGGTAGCCCGGCGGAGCGGAGGCCGATCGCGAGGCGTCCCTAACAGCGTTCTGACCGCTGATTAGTTTGGCGCTGCTCAACGATGGTCGCCGAGGGTGCGCGGATATTAGCTACGTTTACGCACGATTGATGGGTCCTGGAAGCTTGTCTGGAGGATTTCGTTGAATAGCGCCTCGGCGGCTGCCGACAGTGTACGACCGCGCCGGCGTCGCCACGATAGGAATCGCTGACGGATATTGAACGGTGAAGGTCACTCATGATCCATGCCCGGTGACGAGGTCAGATGGAGAGGGTCGTCGTGCTCGCGCCGAAATCGAGCGGCGCATCGAATGGCTTCGACAGCATCGCGAACCGGTTAAGGATGGATCTTGCCTCTTCGCCCTCTGCGAGACGTGGGCGGCCCCGCAGATGCCTCCGTTCGCCAAGACCAAGCGAAACAGGATGAATCTCAAGGCCAGACAAGCGGCCGTCCTTGAAGCGGCAGATTGGAACGACAGTTTCCCAAAAACGACGGTCGGCAGGAAAGCTCTTGCGATCGCCATCGGTACGCTGCCAGTAGGCCATCCCCGGTGTGAGCTGCGGATCGACGCGAAAACGTTCGTAGGAATCGGCGGGCAGGCGCGACACCAATTCATTTTGTCCAATGAAATTGCCGAGGCTGTAGAAGATCGGGCTGCCGTTGTATATTTCCATGCCTCGCAGCAAATGCGGGCCATGCCCGACCACAAGGCTGGCGCCTTCATCGATCATGCGGCGTGCGAAAATCGGGACGAATTCGGCGGGACTCTCTTCGTGCTCGCCGTATTCATGGGTATGGATGCTCACCAGCACCACATCGCTGAGCTCGCGAGCCTCGCGCACCCACCGCGCAATACCCTCGACGTCCTCTGACTTGGCGTACATGCGGATCGCCGGCCGCTCGGCTGCGCGGAAGCGCAGGTCCTTGAATTCGACCAGCGCAGGATCATCCGGCGGAAAACCGAATCCCAACTCGATGATCTTGCGCCGCATGCGCTCGAGGCCGAGCTGCTCGGCGATCTCTGCAAGCGAGGAAAGTTGGTGTGGTGTGACCTCGTAGACCGTGCTGTAGCGCAGCGGGTTGACGCCGGGCCGGCCGGGCATGTCAGGTCGTTGCGCGCTCGCTTCCTGACCTTTGGCGAAAGTAGCTGAGCATGACAGCAGGGCGACTGTTCCGTTTGGATGCGTATGGTAGACGGGACGACGCGCCTCTTCGAGATTGCGTCCGACGCCGGCGAAACTCAGTCCGCGTTGTTCCAAGGCGTCGATGCCTCGAAGCAGCCCGGAGACGCCGTAGTCGAGACAGTGGTTGGTCGCCGCCGCGAACAGATCGAAGCCGGCTTCGGTCAGTTCATCCAGCACCCAGGCCGGAGCGCCGAAATGCGATCCTCCGCTCTCGAGCGCCGGATCACCCTCGAAATCATTCGGGACGACTTCGAGATTCGTGAAGGACACGTCGGCGTTCCGGATGAGATCGAACAGTGGACGGACCGTCGTGTCCTGGTGCGTCAGTAGCCGTCGCTGGACGATACTGTCTCCCGTCAGGGCAAGGCGTAGCTCGGATCGATTCGTCATCATAGCCTCCCCAAAATGGTCGGAAAGATGGGGGCGCGTCGTTCATGGCCATGTTGCGGTATTGGGCGCTACGCTAGTATTTCCGCCTTCGGGATTAACGCTTCAATTGTAACCTACTTCGAATAGCTTACATGTGAGCAGCCACTGCAAAGCGTGGGGTGTGATGGCGGAAGCCGAAGCGGCCCGGATATTGTTCTCGTCGAGATAAGCGGGACGGTTGCCGGTGCGGCTGGCGTGCTCGCAAAAATCGTGATTTTGGGCGGCTCGGTTACAGGCGTAATATGATCCTTGTGTACTGAAACGGTCGCGTAGTGCGCGCACTGCACAATCTCTCCCGATTTGCGAGGCGGAGACAAGAACGTGAGCTACAGCGATACTCAGGCGGGCTCGCAGCGGCCGGCAAAAACGGGTGCGATGGCTCCAGCCAAGCGACGTTTGGAGGATCTTCCGGCGCCGCGCGGATTGCCATTGCTGGGTAATTTGCTCCAGCTCGATCCAAAGCAGCTGCACATCCAGCTCGAAACATGGAGCCGGGAGCTAGGATCGACCTATACGATCAAGCTCGGCTCGAAACGCGTCCTCGTGACATCCAGCGTCGAGATCGCGCTCTCTGCGTTAAAGGATCGCCCAACCCGGTTTCGGCGGTTGTCCGCGATCGAGTCGGTGGCCAGGGAAATCGGAACCAACGGTGTTTTCTCTGTCGAGGGAGAGGCGTGGCGCCCGCAGCGCGATCTCGTCATGCGCGCACTTGCGCCATATCAGCTCGAGGGCTTCTTCCCCACGTTGCAGCTCATCTCCGATCGGTTGCGTCGACGCTGGCAAAAGAGCGTCGATGCCGGCACAGACACGGACGTGTTGCAGGATCTCACGCGCTTTACCGTCGACGTCACGACAAGCCTGGTATTTGGACGGGATGTGAACACGCTGGAGACGGACGAGGACGTGATTCAGCAGCACCTTGGTGTCGTTTTTCCGATGATCAATTACAGGATAAACGCAGCGCTTCCCTATTGGCGCTATTTCAAGCTGCCCCAGGATCGTCGGCTCGACCGCTCCCTGCATGCGGTTCGCAGCTTCGTTGAAGAGATGATCCGGCATGCGCGCGAGCGCATGCGGCGGGAACCGGCGGAGACGCCGCGCAACTTGCTTGAGGCCATGCTCGCGCTCAGGGACGAGCCCAATTCCGGTTTCAGCGACGGCGACGTCTACGCCAATGTCCTCACGCTGCTGCTTGCGGGCGAGGACACCACGGCCCACAGTCTGGCCTGGGCCATGCACGGCCTGGCCGGCAATCCCGAGCTGCAATCGCAATTACAGCATGCGGCGCGGGACGCTCTCGGCGCGGCGCGTGTGCCGGCAAGCTTCGCCGACACGGCCAAGCTTGCTATCTTTGAAGGTGTCGCATTTGAAGCGATGCGCATGCGGAGCGTGGCGCCGCTGCTTTTTCTGGAGGCCAACGAGAACACTGAGCTGGCCGGCATCGAGATTCCCAAAGGCGCCCCGGTGTTTCTGCTGACCAGACCCCCGACGCTCGACGACAACAACTATCGGGATGCCAGCGAATTCAAGCCGGAACGATGGGTCGGCCCTCGCGAAAGCAATCGCGATGGGCACAATGCAAGGGCGTTCCTTCATTTTGGCGCTGGTCCGCGCTTCTGCCCGGGGCGCTATCTCGCCAGTCTGGAAATGAAGATGGTGCTGGCAACGCTGGCTCGCAATTTTTGCGTTGAATACGCCGAAGAGCCGAGCGCCACCCGGGAAGTGTTGGCCTTCACCATGATGCCAAGCCGCCTCCGTTTGCGCCTTACCGCCATCGACTGATGGTCAGCATCCGCGATCGAGCGTAGCGTGTTTGCTGCCAACGGTCCCGCAACGCGTTGGCCGGGTTCAAGCTACCTCGCTCATGGTTCGCGGAGCATCGCGTGCAGACGCCGGGCCAGGTCTGCAAGTCGGAAGGGCTTTTCGACAATTGGAAACTCTCCGACTGCATTGTGTCGCTCCAGCACATCCGCCGCATAGCCAGAGGCGAGAAGGATTTTGATACTCTTGCTGAGCTTCCTCGTTTCGCGGGCAAGCTCAACGCCGCTCATTCCGTTCGGCATCACGATATCGCTCAACAAGAGATCAAAATCCTGCCCGCTCTGGAGGATCCGAAGCGCATCCATGCCGTTCCGGGCACAAGCAACACGATAGCCGCACATGGTCAGCATCGCTGACGTGGCCTCCAGCAGATCCTCATTGTCTTCAACGAGCAGAATCCGCTCCGTGCCCGTTGGTATGGCCTGGGGTTGACTGCGCTCCGGTTCAGCTTCGCGCGCTTGCGCAGCCTTGGGCAGATACAGATCGATCGTCGTTCCGAGCCCCGGTGCGCTGTCGATGGCAATATGGCCGCCAGACTGTCGAACAAAACCATAGACCATGCTGAGTCCGAGCCCCGTACCCTTGCCGACGTCCTTGGTCGTGAAGAAGGGCTCAAACACGCGATCCAGCACTTCCGGGGTCATTCCGCAGCCGGTGTCTGAAACGGACAGCCTCACATACGATCCCGGCTGGCCGCCGGACATTGAGCACTTGTCTTGGACGATGTTCCGGGTCTCGATCTGGAGCACACCTCCATCCGGCATGGCATCGCGTGCATTCAGGGCCAGGTTGAGCAGAGCCGTCTCCAGTAGCGACGGATCAACGTGACACATCCACAATCCTTCATCCAGGTGCAGTTCGACTTCGCATCCGTTCCCGACAGCTTGGAGGATGAGCCCCTGGAACTCGGAAAGAAGCTGATTGGCATTGACCAGTTTTGGCTTCAATGCCTGCCCACGGGAAAAGGCGAGAAGCTGCGTCGTCAGCTTTGTCCCCCGATGGACGGAACGGCGCGCCGCCGCAGCGTACTGGCGGACCTTGCCGATATCTGCCGCGTCCTCGATGAGTTCGAGGTTCGCTGAGATCACCGTCAGCAGGTTGTTGAAGTCGTGCGCAACGCCGCCGGTGAGCTGGCCGACGGCCTCCATCTTCTGGCTCTGATGGAGCTGCTCCTCCATCAAGCGACGTGCCTCCAGGGCCTGCTTGTGATCGGTGATGTCTCGGACGAAGATCGCAAGACCTTGACTTGAGGGAAACGCATTGATTGCGTACCAGACGTTCCTGCGCGGACAGAATATTTCGATGTAACTTGGGCGCTGTTCTGACACGGCCTCGCGAATTTTGTCCAGGACGTCCAGACCGGCGACCACTGGAAAGGCTTCCGTAACGGTCATGCCGACGATGTCTCGACCTTCGGCGACCTTCGCCGAAGCCGGTCCATTGAGATAGCCAATCTTCCAGTCCTGATCGATGATGAGCACGCTGTCGGTGGTGCTTTCGAAGATCATCGTGATCCGGGCGGCAGCTTCCTCGGCTCTCTCCTTTGCCTCGGACAATTCGTGCTCGCGGCGTTCGAGCGCATCGGCCATCGTGTTGAACGCTTCCGCGACCCGCACGATTTCGCATGTTCCATGGATGTTCACGCGTTGTGCAAGATCACCGAGCCGCCATTGGTTCGCGGCATCGACCAACTGCCCAAGCGGGCGATGGATGAACCGCCGAGCACCCAACGATGTCAGGCTCAACACCAGTGCGGCGCTCAGCACGATCAGGAAGACGCCGCGCTGTGTGCCGTGTTGGATCTCAGTAAACGCCCGGGCCTTGTCGAGGCCAAAGGCGATAACAAGCCCTCCATTTTGCAGGACTGAATAGCCGACGATCCGCTCCACGCCATCGAGATCGACAATGTCGGCCGTGCTCCGATGGCCAGGCTTTCGATCGGAAATCCCGGGCACCCTTCGGCCAACAAATCGGGCGTTATCAGGATAGCGGGCCAGATACGTGCCGTTGCGGTCCATGATCGCAAGTGCGGCCCCCGGCGGCACATCCTGCTGAGCGATCGAGTCGGCAAGCCAATCCAGGCTGAGAGCGGCTATGACGACGCCGCCAAGCCGGGCATCGTCGCCATAGAATGGTAATGCGAAGTGCAGGACGTTCCGGCCGGTCTGCCGACCGACTGCAAACTCTCCGATTGTGAATCGGCCGGTCTTCAATACGTCGGCGAAGTACGCCCTTCCAGCCGCGGTCGACCGCTTGTAATCATTGTTTGTATCGCAGAAGGCGTCGCCGTTGGTATCAACCACGATAAAGCTGATGAATCCTGGGTATCGCCGCATGATCCTGGCGAGGTAGGCATTGCATCCCTCCGTGTTCTTCGCCTTTATCGCCGGAAGCTCCGATAGCGCGATCAGGGCTTGATGCGTCCCCATGACGATCTGCCGTTGTTCCGCCGCGGCGAGCTCCACCAGGTTGAGCGCCTGGGCTTGCACTTCGACCTGGCGGGCGCGACGCAGTTGCAATTCGTTATATGCTTGAATCGCGATGGCTGGAATCAGTGCGATAGCCACCAGCACGAATAGGCGTGATAAAAGGGTCACCTGGTTTCTTACCTTCTGCCGCGATCCTGCGCCCGTGGAGCCCGTGGCGCTCTGATGTCGATCGTCGGCGAAATGCCGTCTGCGATGTGCAGGACAATTATCCTTATCGCGACGTTGATCGTAACGTTGCGTAAATGTCGCCTCAGACAAATCCTTCAGTCTCCTGCTCCCTCAGTCTCCGATGCCCGGGGGCGACGTTCGTTCCACGTCCTCGCGAGCGTGATGCAAGGTCGCTGCCAGATGCGACCCTGCCGTCTTCAAATGTTAGCAAGCTCTGCTACCGGATCATGACTTGAACGGACTGAGCAGTTACAGCCGTAACGATCGGAGCGCGCATGACGGATGGTGACCACGAAGGTGAGGGGTATTACGTCGACAACGTTATCCTGAGGCCTGCCATCAATCGGTAACCGTGGACGCCGCACTCTACATCCGATGTATCCACGGAGTTGCACCATGAATGTCTTCGTTTACGGGACCCCGCGCGCGGGGGAGGTTAACGACATCAGCGTGGTCGCATCGAAGCACGATATTTCGGCCCCTGCACTGCCCGCGTCAATTCCCGCAGCCTCGCCTAATCTGTGAATGAAACTGGCGGTGCTTGAACGCCGTCAACGCGACGACGACCGCGCAGCACAGCGCGTTGAACCCATTGATCAAGCCCATGGTGATGTCCCCGAGATTGGAGAACGAGTAGACGGCCGTCGACCCGTTCGCAGCAGTCCAGAGGAACCAGGTCGAATAGGAAATGGCTGACGCGCCATTGACATCCTGTGCGATCCTGTAGATCTGCGGCAGATAAGAAACGAGCCGCAGAGTGTTGAAGATCGTGAACAGGTAATACGCTATATCTGCGAACGTCATTCCTGCACCCGGTTTTGTCCGATCTCAAATAGAGCTCGTTCGTCAAGCGCCCGGTTTTACGGCGCGCCGCTCTCTGTGCTTCTTGGAATGTTGGCTAACTCTGCTACCGGATCATGACGCGCGCCGGCTGAGCGGCTACATCCGTAACCGAAGCGCGATCTGCCGCACCGCGGTTTGAGCCATCACACGGTTCGGCCATATGTCGCTGAGGCCGCGTGTCAAGCGTTAGACGAAGCAGTCGAGATCAGTACACGCGCTCTTTTGGCGGAATCGACTGCACCTCGTTCGAGAGGGGCTGCAGATGCACTGGCCTGTAGTCGAGACGCGCGCGGCCGTTATCATCGAGCCGGCACAAGGTATGCTTCAGCCAATTCTCATCGTCGCGCTTGGGGAAGTCTTCTCGCGCATGGGCGCCGCGGCTTTCTGTGCGGCCGATTGCCGAATGAAAGCTGACGCTCGCCTGTGCAAGCATGTTGTCCAGTTCGAACGTCTCGGCGAGATCCGTATTGAAGATCATGGTATGATCAGCGACCCCGATGTCATCCCGCATCATGGCGATCACATCGTCAAGTTTTGCCAGACCTTCCTCCAATAGAGCGCCGATGCGAAACACGGCGCAGTGGCGCTGCATAGTCCGTTGCATGGCAAGCCTGACCTCGCCGGCGCCAGCCTCGCCTTTCGACCACCTGATGCGATCGAGACGCGCGATGGCACGATCGGTTGCCTTGTCGGGGGCTGGCGCGTGGCTTTCCTGCGGACGCAAGGTCTCCCGCACCCGGTGAGCGGCCGCTCGTCCAAATACGATGATGTCGAGAAGCGAGTTGGAGCCGAGGCGATTCGCGCCGTGCACCGAAACGCAAGCTGCTTCCCCAATCGCCATCAGCCCTGGGACAACCGCTTCCGGATCGCCGTTGCGAGACGTGATGGCCTCACCATGCAGATTGGTCGGAACTCCGCCCATGTTGTAATGGACGGTTGGCAGCACCGGAATGGGCTGGCGCGTGACATCGACTCCTGCGAAGATTTTCGCGGTCTCGCTGATACCCGGCAGGCGTGTGTGCAGAAGCTCCGGGTCGAGATGCTCCAGATGCAATTCGATGTAGTCCTTGTGCGGACCGCAGCCGCGCCCTTCGTTGATCTCGATCGTCATGGCGCGGCATACGACGTCGCGTCCGGCAAGATCCTTCGCGCTTGGCGCATAGCGCTCCATGAAGCGCTCGCCTTCGGCGTTGGTGAGATAGCCACCTTCGCCGCGCGCCCCCTCGGTGATCAGACAACCGGAGCCATAGATGCCGCTCGGGTGAAACTGCGTGAACTCCATGTCCTCGAGCGGCAAGCCCGCCCTCAGGGCCATCGCGTTGCCGTCACCGGTGCAGGTGTGTGCGGCGGTGCAGGAGAAGTAGACGCGGCCGTAACCACCGGTGGCCAGCACAGTGCGGTGAGCATTGAAGCGATGGATGGTCCCATCTTCCATGTTCCATGCCAGCAGGCCACGACAGGCGCCGTCATCGTCCATCAACAGGTCCAGCGCGAAATATTCGACGAAGAACTCCGTGCCGTGGGCCAGGCACTGCTGATAGAGCGTGTGGAGGATGGCATGGCCCGTCCGATCGGCCGCCGCACAGGTGCGTTGAGCCATCTTCTTTCCGTATCCGATGGTCTGGCCGCCGAAGGGACGTTGATAGATCCGACCATCCCCGGTGCGCGAGAAGGGCACGCCATAGTGCTCCAGTTCAAGCACCGCGGGTACGGCTTCGCGGCACATGTACTCGATCGCGTCCTGATCCCCGAGCCAGTCTGAGCCCTTGATCGTGTCGTACATGTGAAAGCGCCAATCGTCGTCATCGCCCATGTTCCCGAGCGAGGCGGCCATGCCGCCCTGTGCGGCGACGGTGTGGCTGCGCGTCGGAAAGACCTTTGTGATGCAGGCGGTCTTCAGACCTGACGACGCCATTCCGAGTGCGGCGCGCAGTCCGGCGCCTCCAGCACCGACGATCACGACGTCATAGTTCTGGTCGATGATTTCGTATGCTTTGGCCATCCTGCGGTTCTCCGGCCGTTCCTGCGATACAGCTCAATATGGCGCCGCGCGGGTCGAATTCCATCGGCTTAGCTATGATAATACTTATCTCGGCAAGGAGAGATTCCGATATCGCTGGATGAGATGATACGCATCTCGATATTTGATTTTTCAAGGTGGAGATCGAACCTATATCTTCGTGCATCAGACAGTCAGGGGATGCCGATGGCAAGCCTCGTCGCGCTTCGCTGTTCGCAGGACATGTCTCTTCGCGCGTTTCGGCGCAAGTCAACCAAATCGTATTGCCGGAGGTTTAAGGATATGAAGCTTCCAACCGTTCTATCGGCCGTCGCGGCGCTTGCCGTTGGTCAGGGCACCCGGGCCGCAGCCCTGCCGTCGACGTCGGCTACGATCACCTATCATCGCACGCAGGTGGACGGCGTCGGCATCTTCTACCGCGAAGCGGGGCCGAGCGACGCGCCGACGATCGTGCTGTTGCACGGCTTTCCATCATCCTCGCGGATGTTCGATACTTTGCTTCCGCTTCTTGCCACGCGCTATCACCTGATCGCACCTGATTATCCGGGGTTCGGCCAGAGCGAGGCGCCGCCGCCCTCGCGTTACGCCTACACCTTCGACCATCTCGCCGAGACCACAAATGCCCTGCTCGAGCAACTGAAGATCAGCCGTTACGTCCTTTACCTGCAGGACTATGGCGGTCCGGTCGGCTATCGCATCATGCTGGCTCATCCCGAGCGAGTGCGTGCGCTTGTGATCCAGAATGCGAACGCATACAGGGAAGGGCTCGGCGCCAAATGGAGTGGCATTGCGCAATATTGGGCCGATCGTGATGCCCACCCGGAGCAAGTCGACGCCTTCACCTCGCTCGAAGGCGCCAGGATTCGTCACATTGGCAACAGCCCGAACCCCGAGCGCTACAATCCCGATACATGGACCGACGAATATGCGTTCCTGTCCCGACCTGGACAGCGCGAAATCCAGGCCGACCTGCTTTACGACTATCGCACGAACGTAGCCTCCTATCCCGCATGGCAGGCGTTTCTGCGCGAGCACAGGCCGCCGACGCTGATCGCGTGGGGACGTTACGATCCGTCCTTCATTGCTCCGGGCGCAGAGGCGTTCAGGCGCGACCTGCCGGACGCTGAGATTCATCTGCTGGACGCCGGTCACTTCGCGCTCGACGAGAAGGTCGACGAGATCGCGCGTCTCATGATCGACTTCCTGTCGAAGCAGCCCGAATAGGGCCCAATGCGAACGACACCAGGAGCGACTGCGTCGACCGCCGATCTGCCGTATCGACCAGGGTGCCTGACGATGTGTCTGTTCTAATTGAAGAAAATATCTAGGTGGGGCATAACTCCGGCGATTGAAGCGCTGATTGCCCCCACCGATATGACCAGGCCCCGGGTTCCATCCCTCGTTGCGTTGAGAGCTTTTGAAGCTGTTGGCCGCACCGGCAGCATGCGTGCCGCTGGCGACGAGTTGGCGGTGAGCCATACGGTCGTTTCGCGTCACATCCAGAATCTCCAGGAAAGCCTCGGCGTAACGCTCGTCCGGGCCCAAGGTCGCGGCGTCATACTGACCGAGCGAGGTTCGTTTCTCTATGAGCAGTTGTCGCAGGCGTTCGATATCATCGCGCGCGCCACGGTTGCGGTGCGCCCGCCGTCGCGAACCACTCTGAACATCTGGTGTATTCCCGGCATCGCCAACCGTCGTTTGCTGCAGAGGCTTCCCGAACTGACGGACCCACCCAACCGGTGGGAAGTCAACCTGCAGCCGACATTGTCGCACCCCGATCTCTCGCGTGGTGAGGCAGATGCCGAGATCGTCTATGCCGACGTGATCACCACGCATCTCGATATCGCGTCCGAGCCTTTGATCCGTCCGAGGGTCTTCCCTGTGGCCAGCCCGAGTTATCTGGCCCGTCATCCCGCCATCACGAGCCTGAAGGACCTCGCCTCGATCGCGTTGATCCACGAAGAATCGACGGAGCAGTGGGAGCGCTGGTTTAGACTGGCGGGATTGGTCGATTTGCCGCAGCTCGGCGGTCAGCGCCTTTGGCATGCCCATCTCGCCATCGAGGCGGCTCGACTGGGGCAGGGCGTGGCGATCGCCAATGACGTCCTTGTCGAGGACGACCTTCGCACCGGCGCATTGGTTGAGCTGCTCTCCACCTCCGTTTATATGGGCACGTATCAATTGGTCGCCTTGAAGGAGCGCTGGCGCGACCCGGCGATTGTTGCATTGCGGAATTGGCTACAAAATGTGCTGGCCGGCGCACCGAACGGCCGGACCGGTGCATGTGAGTCACCATAACGAGATAATAAAACTGGTTGTTCGTTCGATACCGCCAACTACGGTCCCCCCAACTTGGGGAAGTAAGTATGGCGCTAAACTCCGAATTGATGTCGCGCAGGCAGTCTGCGGTGGTGCGTGGTGTTGGTCATGCCACGCCGGTTTTTGTTGACCGGGCACTCAACAGCGAGCTTTGGGACGTCGAGGGGCGACGTTACGTTGATTTTGCCGGTGGTATTGCGGTTCTCAACACCGGCCATCGCCATCCGCAGGTGATCAAGGCGGTTCGCGATCAGCTCGATCGCTTTACGCATACGTGCTTTCAGGTCGCGCCCTATGATTCCTATGTTGAACTCGCGGAGCGTCTCAACGCGCTGGTGCCGATCAGCGGGCCGGTAAAGTCGATCCTGCTTACGACCGGTGCCGAGGCTACTGAAAATGCGGTCAAGATCGCTCGTGCGGCAACCGGCCGCAGCGGAGTCATCGCGTTCACTGGCGGCTTCCATGGGCGCACAGCCTTTGCCTCGGTGATGACGGGAAAAGTCGTCCCCTACAAGAAGGGTGTCGTTTCTCCTCTGCCCGGCGTGTGGCATGTACCGTTCCCCATCAGCGGCAGCGAGATCAGCGTCGACGACGCGCTGCGCTACATCGGCTTCATTTTCAAGGCCGATATCGATGCATCTCAGGTGGCGGCGATCATCATCGAACCTGTGCAGGGCGAAGGCGGCTTCCACCAGGCTCCCCCTGAACTGATGCGCGGGCTGCGCCGCATTTGCGATGAGAATGGAATCGTTCTGATCGCGGACGAGGTTCAGACCGGATTCGGTCGGACCGGGAAAATGTTCGCGATGGAGCATTACGACGTCAAGCCGGACCTCATCTGTGTCGCGAAAAGCCTTGCCGGCGGTTTGCCGCTATCGGGCGTGATCGGACGTGCCGCGATCATGGATGCGGCGGAGCCGGGCGGCCTCGGGGGCACGTATGCCGGCCATCCGCTGGCATGCGCGGCTGCGCTTGCGGTCCTCGATGTGTTCGAACAAGAAAACCTTCTCAAGCGTGCCAATGAGATCGGCGCCCGCTTGCGTGATGCGATCGACCGCTTCGCGCAGGCCAACCACCTGCTGCCGATTTCCCGGGCTCGTGGATTGGGGGCGATGATCGCCTTTGATGTGCTCAAGCAGCGGGGAAGCAACGAGCCGGACGCTGAAGCCACCAGTCAGGTCACGAAGCTTGCGCACCAAAACGGTCTGATCCTTCTTTCTTGCGGGACGACTGCGAACACGATTCGGATTTTGGTCCCGCTCACGGCATCGGATGAGATCGTCGACGAGGGGCTTTCGATCCTCGAATCTTGCCTCGTCGCGTGAAGAGCCGGGTGGCTCCCATACCCATGCACTACGACCGGCGAAAATCGACCAACGAGAAACATTCGGGTGAATTTAACCCTGCGAACAGGAGAGGACCTTGGAAACTGAACTGACCAAGACCAACAGTCTTGCGGAAGAGTTGCGCGCTGCGGTCGATCGCAACTTCGACGACCAGGTGGCTTTCCTCGCACGGCTGGTCCAATTTCGCAGTCTCCGCGGTCAGGAAGCCCCGCTCCAGGCCTGGATGGCCGAGCGTCTGGCCGAGCGCGGCTACAAGGTCGATCCCTTCAGCCTCGCCGATGTCGATCTGATGAGCCATCCGAAGGCGGCCCCGATGGATGGGATCGATCTTGCCGGCTCGAGACAGGTGGTGGCGACTTATGACGGCGGCGGAAAGGGACGCAGCCTGATCATGCAGGGCCATATCGACGTGGTGCCGGAAGGTCCGGTCGATTTCTGGGAGTTTCCGCCATTTGACGGCGTGGTGCGCGACGGCTGGATGCACGGTCGCGGCGCTCAGGACATGAAGGCGGGCGTCTCGGCGATGATCTTTGCGCTCGATGCGATCCGCGCGGCCGGCTACGCGCCGCAGGGCCGCATTCACTTGCAGACCGTCACCGAGGAGGAGAGCACCGGCAACGGCGCGCTGTCGACATTGATGCGCGGCTATCGCGCCGACGCGTGCCTGATCCCGGAGCCGATCGGCCATAAGCTTTTACGCGCGCAGGTCGGCGCCATCTGGTTCAGGGTGCGCGTGCGGGGCACGCCGGCCCATGTCGCCTACTCCGAGACCGGAACCAGTGCGATCTTGTCGGCCATGCACGTGATCCGCGCGTTTCAGGATTATACCAGGCAGCTCAACGAACAGGCCGTGGATCATCCATGGTTCAAGACCGTCAAATCGCCGATCAAGTTCAATGTCGGCATCATCAAGGGCGGCGACTGGGCGAGCTCCACGGCAGCCTGGTGCGAGTTCGATTGCCGACTCGGCCTGCTTCCCGGCACGACACCGCAGGAGGCGATGCGTGGCATCGAAAAGTGTCTGGCCGATGCACAAAGCACCGACAGCTTCCTGTCGAGCAATCCGGCTGAGCTGATCTGGAGCGGTTTCCAGGCAGATCCGTCGGTCTGCGAACCCGGAAGCGAAGCCGAGCAGGTGCTCGCCTCGGCGCATCAAGCGGTTTTCAACGCGCCGATGGAATTGCAGATCGGCACCGCCGTTACCGATACGCGCTACTACAACGTCGACTATGGCATTCCGGCGCTGTGCTACGGCCATTACGGCATTGGGCCGCACGCCTTCAACGAGCGCGTCGATCTCGAAAGCGTCCGCAAGATTACACTAAGCATCGCGCTCTTCATTGCCAATTGGTGCGGGCTGAAGAAGCTGTGATGGTCGCCGCCGCATCTTTATGCGGCGCGTCTCATCCGAAGAGTTATGTGAACAGGAGTGGGGGGTGTCATGGGAATGAATAGACGTGAGTTCGGCAAGCTGGGACTGGCCGCAGGAATGGCCAGCGTCGCGGGAATCCCTCTCGGCTTGCAGCGTGCCGCGGGGCAGACGCGCGGCGGCACGCTCAACACCATTATCCATCCGGAGCCGGCCATGCTGGTCAGCGCGATCAGTCAGCTCCAGCCGACGCTGACTGTCGGCGGCAAGATCTACGAGAGCCTGCTGCGCTACGATTTTGACCTGAAGCCGATCCCGGGATTGGCGCAGTCCTGGACCGCCTCACCCGATGGCTTGACTTACACGTTCAAGCTCTTCCCGAACGTCACCTTCCACGACGGCAAGCCGCTGACGGCCGACGACGTGATCTTCTCGATGACGAAGTTCCTGCCGGAAACCCACGCGCGGGCCCGGCCGATCTTCACCCGCATCGAAAGCGCGGAAGCTCCCGATCCGCTGACGGTCGTGTTCAAGCTGAAGTCGCCGTTTTCTCCGTTCCTGGGAGCGTTCGATTGCACCACGGCACCGATCGTGCCGAAGCATATCTATGAGGGCACCGACTTCAGGACCAACCCCGCAAATGACAAGGCGATCGGTTGCGGCCCATTCAAGCTGAAGGAATGGGTGCGGGGATCGCACATTCACCTGGTCAAGCATGAGGGCTATTACCGCGCCGGTGAACCTCATATCGACGAGATCATCTACCGGGTCATTCCCGATGCCGCGGCGCGTTCGGTCGCGCTCGAGCAAGGAACCGTCAAGCTGACGCAGTGGAGCGACATCGAGCAATACGATGTGGCTCGCCTTGTCAAACTGCCTCATCTCGACATGACCACGAAGGGATATGAGTACTTCGCGCCGCATCTGTGGCTCGAACTGAACAACCGCATCGCGCCGATGAACGACAAGCGCTTCCGTCAGGCGGTGATGTACGCGATCGACCGCAAGGCGCTGCTCCAGCGCGTCTACTTCGGTCTCGGGAAGATTGCGACCGGTCCGATCTCGACCAAGACCCGCTTCCACGAGAAGAACGTCAAGCAGTACGAGCATTCGCCTGACAAGGCAAAGGCTCTTCTCGACGAGATGGGATTGAAGCCGGGCGCGGACGGCAAGCGGATCACCGTTCCGTTCCTGGTCACGCCATCGGGCGAACTCTATCGCCGCGTCGCGGAATTTCTCCGGCAGTCGCTGCTGCGGGTCGGTATCGACCTGCAGTTTGAAGGCACCGACGTCGCGGGCTGGATCCAGAAGGTCAGCAACTGGGAATACTCGATGACGACAAATCTCGTCTATCAGCTCGGGGATCCCGCTGTCGGCGTATCGCGCACCTACATTTCGTCGAACATCCGCAAGGGCATCATGTTTTCCAACACCGCCGGATATTCCAATCCGGAAGCCGACCGGCTGTTCGAGGAGGCGGCGACAGCCACGTCGGACGAAAAGCGCCAGGAACTCTATAGCGCGGTGCAGAAGATCCTGGTCGAGGATGTGCCGATCGTGTGGCTGCTGGAACAGGACTTCCCGACGTTCACCGACAAGAAGCTCAAGAACGTGACGACGACCGCCATCGGCGTTCACGAAACCTTCGGCGCGGTCCGGTTCGAATGAGCGTCGTCGCCATCACCCGGTATGGCGGCCGCTTGTCGGCCTACGTGCTGGGCGCAGCCTCCGGAGCGGTGAAGATCATCGGCGTGATCCTGGTCATCGCGACCTTCAACTTCATCCTCGTTCACGCGGCGCCGGGCGACCCGGCGCAGGTGATCGCCGGACAAAGCGGCGCCGCCGACGAAACATTGCTGCGCCAGATACGGTCGGCCTATGGCCTTGATCAGCCGTACCTGGTGCAACTGGCGAGCTCCTTGAAGAAAACGCTGACGCTCGATCTCGGCTATTCCTATCGGCAGCAGCGTACAGTGTTGTCGCTGCTGCTCGAGCGGCTGCCGGCGACGTTGCTGCTCACCGGTACGGCGTTCATCTTGTCGCTCGTCTTTGGCACGGCGCTCGGAACGATCGCCGGCACACGGGCGGGAAAATGGTCCGACACCTTCTTTACCATTGTCTCGCTGCTGCTTTATGCCTTGCCGGTGTTCTGGCTCGGCCTGATGCTCGTGCTGCTGTTCTCCGTGCAGCTCAACTGGCTTCCGCCCTTCGGCTACGTGACTGTCGGCGTCGAGATGACGACGTGGCAGCGCATCGCGGATATTGCCTGGCACATGGTGCTGCCGACCTTGTCGCTGGCCGCGGTCTATCTCGCGATCTACGCCAGGCTGATGCGTTCCTCGATCATCGAGGTCAAGCAGCAGGATTTCATCAAGACCGCGCGCGCCAAAGGCGTGACCGAGTCCCGGATCGTGATGCACCATCTGCTTCGCAATGCGATCCTGCCCGTGATCACGGTTGCCGGAATGCAGGCCGGCGGCGTGGTAGGCGGCGCGGTGGTCGTCGAGACGGTGTTTGCCTGGCCCGGCCTGGGGCGGCTGATCTATGACGCCGTGCTGCAGCGCGACTATCCGGTCATGCAGGGCATCTTCCTGATCATGTCGATTGTCGTGATCGGGCTGAACCTGCTCACCGAGGCGGTCTATCGCATGGTCGATCCGCGCATCTCGGTAAGGAGCGTGACGTGAGGCGCGCGCTGAACACCCTGGCATCCTTCCTTCGGCATCCGGCCGGCGTCATCGGACTGGTCATCCTGATCGGAGTCGTCGTGCTGGCGATCGTGGCGCCGACCCTGTTTCCTGTCGATCCCTGGGATATGGTCGCTGCGCCGTTTCAGCCGCCGTTCGATGGCGAGACGTGGCTCGGCTCCGACATGCTCGGCCGCGATGTTGCCGCCTGCATTGCCTATGGCGCACGGGTCTCGCTGCTCATCGGCGTGTCGTCGACACTTGCCGCGCTCGTGATCGGCGTCACCGTGGGAGCTGTTGCCGGCTATTTCGGCGGCCGGGTCGACGAAGTCCTGATGCGCTTCGTCGAACTGTTCCAGACGATTCCGGGCTTCATCCTTGCCATCCTGCTGGTGGCGACGCTCGGGCCTTCACTGACCAACGTGATCCTCGCCATCGGTGCCGTGAGCTGGCCTCAGCTCGCCCGGCTCACGCGCGCCGAATTCCTGCGGCTGCGCAGCAGGGAATTCGTGCAGGCCGCGGTCTGCCAGGGACAGCCGCCGCTGTCGGTGGTGTTGCGTCACATCCTGCCGAACGCCGTGTCGCCGATCATCGTCACTGGCTCGCTGATGATCGCGAGCTCCATCCTGATCGAAAGCGCGCTGAGCTTCATGGGGCTCGGCGACCCCAATCTGATGTCGTGGGGTTTCATGATCGGGGCGTCCCGTTCGGTGATGCGCCAGGCGTGGTGGATGAGCGTGTTCCCCGGCATAGCCATCTTCCTCACCGTGCTGGCGATCAACCTCGTTGGCGAAGGACTGAACGATACCCTGAACCCGAGATTGTCGCGGAAGGCGCGAGGGGCATGACGGACGAACCGCTGCTTTCAATCGAAAATCTGTCCGTTGCCTTGCCCAAGGGCGGCGATCGCCAGTTTGCGGTGGAAAACGTCTCGCTTGCCGTGCGCCGCAACGAGATCGTTTGCCTGGTCGGCGAGTCCGGTTCGGGCAAGTCGATCACCGCGCATGCCGTGCTTCGGCTGCTGCCGCCCGGTCTTGATGTCGCCGCTGGCGCCATCCGGTTCAAGGATACGGACCTTGCGCGGGCGGATGAAGGGACCATGCGGGCGCTGCGGGGCGGCCCGATCTCGATGATCTTCCAGGAGCCGCTTAGCGCGCTCAATCCGTTGACGCGTGTCGGCCAGCAGATCGCGGAAGCCATCATCACGCACGCCGGCGCGAAGCTGTCCGGCTCCGAGGTCGACGCGCGTGTCATCGAACTGATCGCGGCCGTCGGCTTGCCCGATCCGCCCGCGCTTGCTCGCAGCTATCCATTCCAGCTTTCCGGCGGTCAGCGCCAGCGCATCATGATCGCGATCGCGATGGCGAACGAGCCGGCACTCCTGCTCGCCGACGAGCCGACCACTGCGCTTGACGTCACCACGCAGAAGCAAATCCTCGCACTGGTCCGGCGGTTGCAGGCCGAGCGAGGCATGGGCGTCCTGTTCATCACACACGACTTCGGCGTTGTCGCTGATATCGCCGACCGCGTCGTGGTGATGCGCAATGGCTGTGTGGTTGAGCAGGGCGCGGTCGATGAAGTGCTCCGCGCTCCGAAGAATGACTACACCAAGGCACTCATTGCGGCCGTGCCGGGTGGCCGGCCCGCCTCGATGCGCGGCCACGCTTTGGGGACCGATCCGCTGTTGGTCGCCCGTGGTCTCAACAAGGTGTTCACATCGCGTCAGGGCGTTTTCAGGCCGGTGCGACGGGTGCCGGCCGTGCAGGACGTCGCCCTCACGTTGCGGCCACGCGAGACGGTCGCTGTCGTCGGCGAGTCCGGATCCGGCAAGTCGACGCTCGCACGCATGATCATGCGGCTGATCGAGCCCGATACCGGCGCGATCGATTTCGATGGGGTGGACTTTCTCAAATTGAAAGGCGTGCAGTTGCGCGCCATGCGCCGCAAGGTGCAGATCGTCTTTCAGGATCCCTTTGCGGCCCTCGACCCACGACAAAAGGTCGGCGAAGCCATCGCGCGCGGACCGATGACCTATGGAACGCCGCCAGTCGACGCGATTGCGGAAGCAAAGCGGCTGTTGGCGCGAGTGGGCCTGAAGGAGAGCGCCTACGAGCGTTATCCTCATGAATTCTCGGGCGGGCAGCGCCAGCGCATCTGCATCGCGCGCGCGATCGCTTTGAAGCCGCTGGTGCTGGTTGCGGACGAGGCCGTTTCGGCGCTCGACGTTTCAGTGCAACAGCACATCCTGGAATTGCTGGCGGAATTGCGCGAGGAAATGAGCCTGGCGATGCTGTTCATCACGCACGATCTGCGCGTCGCATCCGAGATTGCCGACAGGATCGTCGTGATGCGGCGCGGCGAAATCGTCGAGCAGGGTGAGACGCAATCGGTATTCGGCGCGCCGCAGCACGCTTACACCCGCGAACTGCTCGAGGCCATCCCAGGGCGTTCGCTGTTCGGTCGGCCGCACGAGCCGTCGGCCAATCTGCGTTTTGCTTAGCGGACAATAGCCTTGCCGGACGAAAACTGAAAACAGGGCGCAATGACATGAAAACTGGTGCGGATCATCTCTGCGACGCGCTGCTCGCTCTTGGTGTTGATACCTGCTTCGCCAATCCGGGGACATCGGAGATGCACTTTGTCGCCGCGCTCGATCGCCGACAGGACATGCGATGTGTGCTTGGCCTGTTCGAAGGCGTCGTTACCGGCGCTGCCGACGGCTACGGCCGGATGACGGACCGGCCCGCGGCCACGCTTTTGCATCTCGGCCCGGGTCTCGCGAATGGGCTAGCCAACCTCCACAACGCCAGGCGCGCCGGCACCCCGATCATCAACATCGTCGGCGAGCATTCGACCGCGCATCTCCCGCTCGACGCACCATTGACGAGCGACATCGAGACGCTCGCCCGGCCGATGTCGGCGTTCGTACGCCGGATCGGCAGTGCTGCCTCGATCGAGCAGGATGTCGCCGACGCCTGGGACGCAAGCCTGGCAAATGGCATCGCGACGCTGATCCTGCCGGCCGACATGGCCTGGTCGGAACGGTCGGCCGGCGCTCTGCTCGCCAGGCGTTCGCCACCGGCCAGGCGCGAGGTCGATCCGGACAAGTTCAGGACGGTCGTCGATCGGCTGCGCGGCGGTTGCAAGGCCGCATTGATCCTGTCGGGGCAGGCGTTGCGCGCCGATGCGCTCGCGGACGCCGAGAGGATTTGCGCCACGACCGGCGCGAGGCTGTTTGCACAGGGCGTCAATGGACGCATCGAGCGCGGGCGCGGTCGGGCGCCGATCGAAAAGATATCCTTTGCCTGGGAGCCGGGTCGCGCCGCATTGGCGGGTCTCGATACGATCGTGCTGATCGGTGCCAAGGAGCCGGTCACCTTCTTCGGCTACCCAACGCAGTCGGGTCGTCTCGCGCCCGAGGGTTGCAGCGTGGTCGAGCTCGGACGGCTCGACCACGATCTGAAGGGAATTCTTGCCCACCTTGCGGAATCCGTCGGCGCCAGGTCGGCAGCAGGTGTGCGTACGGATAAGCCGCCGGTCGCCGAGTTGTCCCTCCAGGCCAACGGACCCCTGACGGCCGACATGATCAATCGCGTGGTTGCGGCAAAACTGCCGGAGAACGCGATCGTATGCGACGAGGCGATCACGTCCTCCGGATTCTACGAGCTGTCTTACAATGCGCTACAGCACGATTATCTGCAGATCACCGGCGGCGCTATTGGCATCGGAATGCCGATGGCGGCAGGGGCTGCGATCGCCTGTCCGGGACGGAAGGTCGTGTCGCTTCAGGCTGATGGCAGCGGCCTCTACACCCTTCAGGGGCTGTGGACGCAAGCGCGCGAGAAACTCGATATTGTGACCATCATCTTTGCCAACCGTGGCTATGCAATTCTCCACGGGGAGATGCGCAAGGTTGGCGTCGCAAGCCCCGGCCAGAATGCCCGCCGGATGCTCGACATCGAGGATCCCGAGGTCGATTGGGTCAAGCTCGCCGGCGGCATGGGTGTCGCGGCGGAACGGGTGACGACCGTCCAGCGTTTCGCAGAGGTGTTCGACGCTGCGCTTCGGCAGCGCGGGCCGTTCGTGATCGAGGCCTCGTTGCTGTAACTTCTAAGAGGCGCTATCCATCGACGGGCAAAGCCAGATGACGCATTCCGATGCGACCGATCTTGACGGAACCTTCGCGACGCACAGCGCGCATTGGGGAGCGTTTTCTGCGCGCTGGGACGGTCAGGATGTCTCGATCCTGCCCTATGCCGGCGATCCGGCGCCATCGCCGATCCTCGGCAATTTCAAGGGTGCGCTGCGCCACAAGGCGCGCATCCTGAAACCGATGGTCCGCCGCAACTGGCTCGAGCATGGTCCAGGCCCGCAACGCCGCGAGATCGGCGACGATTTTGTCGAATGCGGATGGGATACGGCGCTCGATCTGCTCGCCGGCGAACTCGCGCGCGTTCGCGACAATTTCGGCCCGCAGGCGATCTATGGAGGCTCATACGGCTGGGCCAGCGCGGGACGTTTTCATCATGCGCAGAGCCAGATCCACCGCTTTCTCAATCTGGTTTGCGGCGGCTATGTGCGTTCGGTCAACAGCTACAGCGCGGGCGCGTCGTCGGTCATTCTGCCGCATGTGATGGGGCCGTTCGAGGTGCTTTCGCGGCGTAATGTCACCTGGGATCAGGTACGCACGTACACCGACGTGGTGCTCGCGTTCGGCGGCATGGCGATCAAGAACTCGATGATCGCCAGTGGTGGGCTGAGCCGTCATGTCGAGCCCGATGCCATGCGCGAAGCGGTGAAGCGAGGCACACGGTTCATCTCGATCAGCCCGTTGCGCGACGATTTTCCGCCCGAGGCCAGGGCCGAATGGATTCCGATTCGTCCGGGTACCGACGTCGCCGTGATCCTCGCGATGGCGCACACCTTGCTGGTCGAGAATCTTTGCGATCGCGCGTTTGTCGATCGCTACACGACAGGCTTCGACGTGTTCGAACGCTATTTGCGGGGCGACAGCGACGGACAGCCCAAGCATGCGGATTGGGCGGCTGCGATCAGCGGAATTGCGGCCGACAGGATCAGGGATATCGCCCGCTCGCTGGTGCATGGCCGCAGCCTCATTGCGGTGGCGCATGCGTTACAGCGCGCGCAGTATGGCGAGCAGCCGGTGTGGGCCGCCGCGGCACTTGCGGCGATGGTCGGTCAGATCGGCCTGCCCGGCGGCGGCTACAATTACGCGCTCGGCGCGATGGGCCACACCGGGCGCCGTGTCAACGCCGTGCCGATTCCGACGATGCCGCAAGGATCCAATCCGGTCCGCGAATTCATTCCGGTGGCGCGGATTTCCGACATGCTGCTTAATCCGGGCGCATCGTTCGCGTATAACGGCAGCGAGTTGCATTATCCCGATATCAAGCTGGTCTATTGGGCCGGCGGCAATCCCTTCCATCATCATCAGGACATTCATCGTCTGCGCCAGGCGTTCGCGCGCCCTGATACGATCGTGGTTCATGAACTCGCCTGGACGGCGATGGCACGGTCCGCCGACATCGTGCTGCCTGCGACGATGACGCTGGAGCGCGATGATATCGGCGCGGCCGCGACCGATCCGCGATTGATCGCGATGCGCCAGGTCGCGCCGCCTATCGGTGAAGCGCGCGACGACTTCGCCATCCTCCGCGATCTCTCGGAACGGCTTGGCGCCGCAAACGTCTTTGCCGAAGGGCGCGATGCCGCGCAGTGGATGCGTCATCTGTATGAGCCGACCCGGCGCGCCCTGGCCGAGCGCGGCTGGGAGGCCCCTGATTTCGAGGAGTTCTGGGAGCGCGGCGAACTGGCGCTTCCCTCGGAGCCGGACGACGGAGGCATCCTGCGCCGCTTCCGAACGGAGCCGGACGCAAATCCGCTGCCGACGCCCAGCGGCAGAATCGAGATATTCTCGAAGACGATCGCCAGCTACGGCTACGATGATTGTCCGGGGCATCCCACCTGGCTTCCTTCCACCGAGCAGCCGGACACGGCAGCCCCATTGTGGCTGGTCGCCAACCAGCCGGCGACGCGACTTCACGGCCAGCTCGATTTCGGCGGATACAGTCAGTCCAGGAAGATCGAGGGCAGGGAAGTCGCGCGCATGCATCCAGACGACGCCGCGCCGCGCGGGATCGTCGACCGTGACGTCATCAGGATCTTCAATGCGCGCGGCGCCTGTCTTGCGGCGGTGCAGGTGACCGACGACGTCATGCGCGGCGTCGTCCATCTGCCGACTGGCGCCTGGTACGATCCTGCCCCTGATGGTGCCGAGAAACCCCTGTGCCTCCATGGCAATCCCAATGTGCTGACGCGCGACGTCGGCACGTCACGATTGGCTCAAGGCTGCTGCGGCCAGATCACCGTCGTCGATTGCGAGAAGTTCGTCGGAACGGCTCCGTCCGTCCGCGCCTATGAGCCGCCGGTCCCCACGTCCTCGCGTAAGCGATGAAGGCCGCTCAGTGGCCGGGTGGCAGCACGGCATAGTGTAGCTGAACGACGCCGTGCTCGAGCGTATCAGCGGACTTGAGTTGCAACGCCAGCTTGCCGGCGAGTCCATCGCCATAAGCGACGATGCCTTGCACATTCTCTCCGCCGTCGATGGCGGGCGCCACCAGGATGCGCATTTCGTCAACCAGTCCTGCCGCCAGGAAGGTGCCATTGGTGCCGGCACCGCCTTCGAGCACAAGGTGACGGATCCCAAATTCGCGTCCGAGAACGTCGAGCATGGCGGCGATGTCAATGTCCGCCCTGTCCGAGACGATGTACGACACGCCATCGGCTGCCAGCTCTGCGAGATGGCTGTCCGGGACGTCACGACCCAGCAGAGCGATGACGTGGTCACCGCCAAGGCCGCCGGGCTTGAAATGCACTTTGCCCGACGGATCGAGTGCTATGGCATAGCTCCCCTCGCTCTTGCTTGCGATGTGCAGCGGCCTTTCGACCGCAGCCGCTTTAGATGGCGCGTGCGGACCAGCCTTGCTGATTTCGGCCATCGTGACGCGGCCGACGAGCCAGGCATCGGCCTTGAGGGCCTCGTGAACCTTCTCGTACTGCGCGGACCAATCGCGGCGCGTCCCATCCGGGCTGCTCGTGAAGCGGCTGGGATGCAGGCGGCCGTCGACGGATGTGATCATGAGCAGCGTGACTTTGGGTTTCATGTGAACGTTCCTTTTGGCGGCCGCCATTCCTGCCATTGCATGGTCGTTTCTTCCACCGCGGCGGATATCGAAAGAGGTAGGCAAAAGTTGCTGGGCTAGGCAATTCTGATCTGGCTTCCCTACCGGGCTTCATCTCCATCTATATGATTTTACTGTGATTTTCGTCTGGCAGGATGCTTGCACCGCCCGCACCGGTTGCGGCCATTACAGCGATAAACATCCCGGCGGCCGCCCGGATCCCAGTTGGAGACGATGTCATGGGTATCTTCGGCGCTCTCACCACGTCCGTCGCAGGGTTGCGGGCAAATTCGTATGCGCTGGAAAATATTTCCGGCAACATCGCGAACTCGCAGACGACGGGCTTCAAGCGCATCGACACCAGCTTCCTCGATCTTATTCCCGACACCGGCACCAACGCACAGCTTGCGGGCAGCGTCGTCGCGAACTCGCGGAGCACCAACACGATCGCCGGTTCGGTCCAGTCGGCTTCGGTCGCCACCTACATGGCGATCAACGGCGACGGCTTCTTCGCGGTGCAGAAGCCGGGCAGCATGTCCGACAACCAGCCGATATTCGACGGCGTCAACCGGTACACCCGCCGCGGCGACTTCACGCTGGATCAAAACGGATATCTCGTTAACGGTGCAGGCTACTATCTCGAGGGCGTGAAGATTGATCCGACGACTGGGAATCCCACCGGAAGCGCGCCGGAAGTCCTGAGGTTCCAGAACGATTTCCTGCCGTCGCAAGCAACCACCAAGATCGACTATCGCGCCAATCTCGCCAGCTACCCGCTGACGACCAATCACCAGACATCGGTGCCGGGCTCTGAACTGCTGAGGCCTGCGGATTTCATATCCAATCCACGGACCCTTGGAACGGCCGCGACGCCGTTTGCCAATACAGGCGTCACCGGCAATGCGCGAAACAACTTTGAGACGATCGCGCAACCGATTTCCGCGGCGACGGCCCTTGCGGGCGCGTCGGGCACGAACTCGCTTACCGCCGGCTTTGCGAGTGGCGACACGCTGGTGCTGAAGACCACCAATGGCGGCGTCACCACAACCAACACCATTTCATTCTATACCGGAGCCGCGCCTGCGCCCGTCGCTGGCACGACTTTTGTCGATCTTTCCACCGCGACGGTCGGAAGCCTCTTAAGCACCATTGACGGTCTTACCGGCAACGTTTCGCCATCACCGGCGTCCAGCGTGTCGAGCACCGGTGCAATCACCTTGAACACCGGTACGGCAAATGACTTCAGCCTTGCCCCAGGCTCCTCCGCATCGGCGGTCGCGGCATTTCAGGCGCTGGGCTTTTCGGGCACTGTTACCGGGTTGCGTGCGGGCGGCGGGACGGCCGGTACCGGCATCGTCATTGGCAGCGACAATCAAACCTTTCTGAATGAGTCGATCAGCGGCGGTACCACGACCGCATATGACGGCAACGGCGCTCCGGTCAGCCTGCAGTTCCGATGGGCCAAGGTTGAATCGTCCACCATGGGTGGGACCGATACCTGGAATCTGTTTTACCAGGTGAATTCCAACGCGACCGGAAATACCGTTGCCTGGCAGAACGTCGGAACGGACTTCAAGTTTGGTCCGAATGGACAAATGCAGCCTGTGATCGGCCAGATCACACTGGCCGGGCTCACCGTCAACGGTACCAGCTTGGGCAACGTCACGATGGCATTTGGCACCGGCGGACTGACGCAGTTTGCGGACACCAATGGCAACGTGCAAGTGAACCAGCTGCAGCAGGACGGTTACGCCGCAGGTCAACTGCAAAGCGTGTCGGTCAGCGACGAGGGACGTGTTGTCGGCACCTATTCGAACGGCCGCAACATCGATCTCGCGGAGGTCAGCATCGCCACCTTCAACGGCGCCAACTTCTTGAAGCGTGTCGACGGCGGCGCCTTTGAAGTGACCAACGAATCCGGAGAAGCGCTCTACGGGAAGGGCGGGAGTATTTCGGGCTCGTCACTCGAATCGTCGAACACGGATATCGCCGACGAATTCACGAAACTGATCGTAACGCAGCAGGCCTATTCGGCGAATACCAAGGTGATCACGACGACGAATACCATGGTCCAGGATCTCTTGAACGTGATGCGGTAATCAACACCGGGCGCGCACGTAATCGCTTGGGAGCATTGTTGTTATGAGTCTGAATGACGCCCTCGCTATCGCCATGTCCGGCCTCCGTGCCAACCAAGCGGCGATGTCGCTGGTCTCGTCGAACGTCGCCAATGCGGAAACGCCCGGCTATGTTCGCAAGACGCTCGACCAGGTCACGTCCTATTCTGGCGCATATGGCAGCAATGTCGTCGTTGCCGGCATCAATCGTGAACTCGATCAATATATCCAGGCGCAGTTGCGCACGGAAACGTCCGGCGCGGGTTACGCCTCGTTGCGTTCAAACGTGCTGCAGCAGCTGCAAAGCCTCTATGGCGATCCGGGCTCCATCGGAACGCTGGAGAACGCGTTCAACGACCTCACGACGGCGCTACAGGCGCTCAGCACCAGCGCTGACAATCAGTCGGCCCGAATAAGCGTTCTCAACGCGGCGTCGACGCTCACGCAGCAACTCAACTCGATGACGCAAGGTATTCAAACCTTGCGCGGCAATGCCGAGACCGGCATCAGGGACTCCGTTGCGACGGCGAACAATCTGCTGAAGCAGATTGCGTCGATCAACAACCAACTGATGGCCAATCCACGCGGCGGCACGTCGACGGATGCGTCGACTGCCGCATTGCTTGATCAACGTGACCAGTACGTGACTCAGCTGTCGGAGCTGATGGATATCCGTGTCACGACCAACAGCGCCAACCAGATCACGGTTTTTACCGGCTCCGGCATTCAGCTCGTGGGCAACGAAGCAGCGACCCTCACGTTCAACGCTCAGGCTACCGTCACTGCTGGTACGACGTGGAGCAGCGACCCGAACCAGAGCCAACTCGGCTCGGTCATGCTTGAGTTTCCAGGCGGTGGCGGGTCGGTCAATCTCACGGCCACCGGTGCGATCAAATCGGGCCAGATCGCGGCTTATACCGAGCTGCGAGACAAGACGTTGGTCACGGCGCAGAACCAGCTCGACCAGTTTGCCGCCTCGCTGTCGAGCGCGTTGTCCGATCAGACAATAGCAGGCACGGCAATAACGGGTGCGCCGGTCCCAACCGGAACGCCTGCAGGATTCGCGCTCGATATCTCGGGCATGAAATCCGGCAACGTCATTCATCTCACCTATACCGATGCGGCGACCAATCAGCAGCGTCAAATCTCCCTCGTGCGCGTTGATGACGCTCGCGTGCTGCCTTTGTCGAATGACGTGACGGCGGACCCGAACGATCAGGTGATCGGGATCGATTTTTCCGGATCGTTCTCCTCGGTGCTCAATCAGCTCAATGCTGCACTGGGCGGCAATGTCACGTTCAGCGGGACCAGCACATCGCTGAGCGTTCTCAATAATCCCGCCTTCTCCCGGATCGATAGCGCCTCGGTGACGGTCACCAAGGACCCGAGCGCCTTGAACGACGGCAGCCCGCAGATCGCTCTGTTTACTGACAACGGTTCATCTTACAGCGGTGCGATTGGCGCCTCTGGATCTCAGATGACGGGTCTTGCAGGGCGCTTGTCGGTCAACAGCGCGCTGATCAATGATCCCGCCAAGCTCGTGATGTATGGGAGTTCGACGCTCGCTGGCGACACCACGCGGCCCTCGTTCATTCTCAGCCAGCTAAGCAACGCGACCTACACATTTGGTGCGCAGGGTGGCGTCGGCAGTGCGAGCGCGCCGTTCAAGGGAACGTTGCTCAGCTTCATGCAACAGTTCACCAGTCAGCAGGGTGCAGACGCCGACGCGGCGAAGCAGCTGGCCGATGGTCAGAACGTCGTGCTCAGCACGCTCGAGCAGAAGATGTCGACGTCCTCTGGTGTCAACATGGACGAAGAGATGGCGCATCTGTTGTCACTGCAGAACGCTTATTCGGCAAACGCGCGCGTGATGTCTGCGGTCAACGACATGTACAAAACCCTGATGCAGGTATTCTGAGGCAGCCATGACAATATCCGGGGTCAGTCAACGCACGTCCTATATCGGTTCAGGCATTCTCGATTTGCGCAGTCAGCTGGATACGCTGACGCAACAACTCGCGTCCGGCAAGATTTCCAATACTTACGCCGGGCAGGGGAGTGGCCGCAGCCTTGCCATCGCGCTGCGCGCGCAGATCACCGGGATAGGAGCCTATTCCGATACGGCGACCAACCTGAACACACGCGTTGGTGTCGTCAACCTTTCGCTGCAGCAACTCGTGAAGATCGGGTCGGAAGTGAAGGGCGCCGCCGTCAGCGGGAGCACGGATCTCGACAATGAGGGCAAGACCTCCGGCCAGAAGACCGCATTGCTCGACTTCACCGATTCAGTCGACATGCTCAACGCGAAGTCGGGTGATCGCTATCTGTTTTCCGGCCGCGCCACGGATACCGCGCCCGTGGCACCGTCTGACGAGATCATGAATGGCCGCGGCGCTCAGCTCGCCGGACTGAAGCAGGTCATTGCCGAGCGAAAGATCGCGGATCTCGGTGTCAATCAGAACGGTCGCGTCGGCAGTGCCGTCGGCACGCCGGCAACGTCGGTTGTTCTCACCGAGGAGGATGCAACACCGGCACCTCCGCAGCAGGCCCAGCCGTTCGGGATCAAGCTCACCGGCGTATCCACAAACATAACGGGCGCGACCGTCACTCAGCCTGTGGACCTGCCCGCGACCGTTCCGCCGGCGCCGCCGGCCACACCGGTGCAAAAGTCCATGTCTGTAGACCTTGGTACGACCAATCCGAAGGTCGGCGACCAGGTCAAGTTCACCTTCACCATGCCGGATGGCACGAAGGAAGATATTGTCATGACGGCGTCGGACACCACGCCGCTTGCCGCCAACAGCTTCCTGATTGGTGCTGACAGCACCGAGACCGCCGCCAACCTGAACACCGCGCTGGGAACTTCGATGAAGAACCTGGCGAACGGTCCGATGGTGGCGGCTTCCGCGATGGAGGCCGGTGAGAATTTCTTCGATCAACCGCCGCTGCGGGTTGGCACGACGCCGCTTGCGTCGGCTACGACACTTGTGGCCGGCACGCCCGACAACACCGTGTTTTGGTACAACGGCGAGCCGAATACCTCAGCGAACGGTTCGGCGCGCGGATCGGCGGTAGCCCAGATCGATACATCCATCACGGTGCAGTATGGCGCCAGGGCCGACGAACCGGCATTGCGTGCGCAGCTGCAGACGGTGGCAGTGTTCGCAGCGGTGAGCACGTCGGCGACGGATCCCTATGCCAGCGCCCAGGTTACGGCGCTCAACCAGCGGGTGGCGAACAGTCTCGCCGTGGTCCCAGGGACCCAGACGATCGAAGATATCCAGGCCGACTTCGCCGGCGCGCAGGGCTCCATCAAAGCGGCCACCGATCGGCAGGTTCAGACCAAGGCGATGGCGCAGACGATGCTGGATTCCATCGAAGGCATCAATGACGACGAAGTCGCGACCAAAATCCTGGCACTGCAGACGGCGCTGCAGGCGTCATATCAGACGACATCGATGCTTTACCAGATGAGCCTGGTTAAATTCATCTAAGCGGCACGACAGGACGCGACGCTGCTTGCGCCGCAAAGCTCAGCCGCGTCCGCCGAGAAAAGCGTCCGAAACGACCGGGTCTTCGATCAGCTTCTGCGCCGCGCCCGATGCGACCACGCGGCCGGTCTCGAGCAAATAGGCCCGATCCGCGACCTTCAACGTTTGACGCGCCTTCTGCTCGACCAACAGCACGGACAATCCTTCGGCGCGGGTCTCCGCAATGACGCCGAAGAGGTAGGCCGTCGCCTGCGGAGCGAGGCCGAGCGATGGTTCATCCAGCAGCAACAGGCGCGGTTTCGACAACAGCGCACGCGCCGTTGCCAGCAATTGCTGCTCGCCGCCGCTGAGCAGGCTGGCCGCGTTGTGACGCCGCTGCCCCAGGATCGGAAAGCGCTCCTGCATGCGCTTGAGGTCAGCAATCCCCTGGCTTTTGTCCGCGCGGGTGTAGATCCCCATCGCCAGGTTCTCCTCGACCGTCATGCGCCCGAGGATGCCGCGGCCTTCGGGAACCAGCACGATGCCGCGGCGAACGTTGCGTTCGGCGTCGTTCGGCCTGAGCTTCTCGCCTTTGTAGGCGATCTCGCCCTGGAAAGGCAGCAAGCCGGCGATCGCGCGGGCGATCGTGCTCTTGCCTGCGCCATTGGCGCCGAGCAAGGCGACGATCTCGCCTTCAGCGACGTCGATGTCCACGCCGCGGACCGCGGTGATGGCGCCATAGCGAACCTGCAAGCCTCGCGCCGAGAGTATCATTCGTCCTTACCGAGATAGGCGTCGAGGACGCGGGAATTGGTCCGGACTTCGCTTGGCGTTCCTTCTGCGATCAGCACGCCGAAATCGAGCACGTAGAGATAATCGCAGAGCCGCATCACGAAGTTCATGTCGTGCTCGATGAGGAGGATCGTCAATCCGGTTGCACGAAGCTTCAGCATCAATTGCCGGACCTCTTCGGCCTCGTCATGATTCATGCCGGCGACGGGTTCGTCGAGCAGCAATAGTTTCGGCCGCGCGGTGAGGGCGCGCGCCATCTCCACCCGGCGCTGCAATCCGTAGGGCAGCGACTTGGCAGGGCGGTCGCGCAAGTCCGTCAGGCCGAAGAACTCCATCACCTCCTCGGCGCGTACCTGTGCGGCGGGATCGCCCCAGCCGACCGGCAGCAATCGGCGCCACCAGGCCTCGCCGTGCGGCTGCACCACGAGCAGATGCTCCCAGACCGTCATGCTGGGGAAGAGACGGATGTTCTGGAAGGTTCGCGCAATGCCTTCGCGCGCGATTCGGTGCGAAGGCAGGCCGTTCAGCGCCGCGCCATTCAGGCGGACGGCGCCGGAATCGGCGCGATAGGCACCGGTGATGACGTTGAACAGCGTCGTCTTGCCGGCGCCGTTGGGACCGATGATGCCGACGATCTTGCCCTCGGGCACGCCGCTGGTCACGGCGGAGAGCGCATGGATGCCGCCGAAGCTTTTCGTCACCTCGGTCAGTTGAAGCAGCGGCGCGCTCATGACGCCGCCTTCCTGAACGTCAACCCGCGCAGCAGCGTGCGGTCGACGATGCCCTGGCGACGCACCAGCAGCACCAGGATCAGCAGCGTGCCGAACGCGGCGAGGCGCCAGTCCGCGATCGGCCGCAGGAACTCGGGCAGGAATACCAGCAATATCGCGCCGATCAGCGAGCCCAGCCCGAGCGTGGAGCCACCGAGGATGGTCGCGAGCACGAAGTCGATCGAGCGTTCGAAGCCGAAATTGGCGGGCTCGATATAGACGTGATGATGCGCGAACAGCCCTCCAGAGACCGCGGCAACGGCTGCGCCGATCCCGAACGCGCTCACCTTGATCGCCACGGTGTTCAGTCCGACCAGCCCTGCGGCAGTTTCGTCGTCGTGCACGGCCTGCATTTCGAGCCATACGCGCGAGCGCTCGACGACGATCAGGACAACGAGGATGCCGCCGGCCCACGCCCAGATATACCCGACCGAGATGTGCGCCATGCCATGAAAGCCTCCGGACCCGCCCATTGCCGGGAAGTTGATGAAGAAGCTGCGGATCATCTCGCCGAAGCCGAGCGTGGCCATCGCAAGATAGATGCCCTTCAGCCGAAGCGCAGGGAAGCCGACGATGACGCCGATGATGCCGGCCGCGATTGCGGACACGATCAGCGCTGCCGTGACCGGCATGCCGACCACCACGGTGAGGTAGGAACTCAGATAGGCGCCGATCGCCATGAAGGCGGCGTTGCCGAGTGACAACTGGCCGGTCGCAAGGATGATGTAAACGCTGAGCGCGCCGAGCAACAGGATGCCGGCTTCGGCGAACAGGCTGGCGTAATAGGTCGACATCAGACGCGCTGGCCCTGGTCGGAACGCGCGCCGCCGAGCAGGCCTTGCGGGCGCAGCAAAAGGATCAGAATCATGAAGCCGTAGACGACGAAGTCGCGGACCTGCGAGCCGCCATAGGCCACCGTGAGCACCTCGACCACGCCGATCAGGGGACCCGCGAGCAGCGCGCCCCAGATATTGGTGGTGCCGCCGATCACCATCACGGCGACGGCCTTCAGCCCGATCTCCACGCCAAGATATGGCGTGATGGCGCCGTAATGCAGCGCGATCAGGACGCCGGCGACGCCGGCAAGCGCGCCCGAGAGCGCGAATGCGAACAAGGTCAGCCGGTCCGCCGAGACGCCGAGCAGGCGCGACACTTCACGATTCTCGGCGACCGCCCGCAGCGCACGGCCAATGGTGGTTCGCTGCACGGTGTAGGCAACCAGCGTCACCAGCACGATGGTGGCGCCCACCACGATCAACTGCATCTGGCCGATGTTAACCGGGCCGACCGTGTATTGCCGCCCCAGATACTCATCGGGCAGCTGCAGCGGGTCGGAGCCCCAGAAGTTTGTCGCGACGTTCTGCAGGATGATCGAGAAGCCGAGCGTGCTCAGCATCGGCGTGACGACGGGGGCGCCGCGCAACGGTTGATAGCCGATCTTCTCGATCAGCATGGCGGCGATGGCAGCGCCCGCCATGCCGCCGAGCACGGCGACAGGAAGCGGAAAGTTCGCGGCGATCAGCGTGAATCCGAAATAGCCGCCGATCATGAAGAGTTCGGCGATCGCCAGGTTGAGAATGCCGAGAATTCCCATCACGATGGAGAACGACAGCGCCAGCAGCGTGTAGATCGCTCCTAGCGTGAGGCCGTTCACGAGTTGCTGCCACAGCATGAAGTTTTCAGTCGGTCGGATGAGCGTTAGGGAGAGTGGCCGGGCGAACCCGGCCACCGAATGACTGTTGCGCCGATCAGCAGCCGGCGTGGTTGGGTGCGGA
This sequence comes from Bradyrhizobium sp. BRP22, assembly GCF_020194175.1. GTDB lineage: Bacteria > Pseudomonadota > Alphaproteobacteria > Rhizobiales > Xanthobacteraceae > Bradyrhizobium. Next base: position 94,029 of record NZ_JADYVX010000009.1, read on the forward strand.
GCTGCATCCGCGGACCTTGGTGTCCCAGGCGCCGTTCTGGCCCTGCAGCACGTAGAACGCCTTGATTGCGTCGCCGTCGTCGTTGAAGCCGATCGGGCCGCCGAGGCCCTGGAAGCCTTCCAGCTTGGCGAGATGGTCGCGGATCTTGGCGCGATCGGCCTCGACGTCCGCAGGCTTGCCGGTCACGCCGGATCTCTTGATGGCATCGATATACATGCTGACGATCTCGTAGATGTTGGCATCATACATGCTCGGTTCGATCTCGGCCGGCAGGCCGCTCTCCTTGCGCAAGAGCGGCTGCAGATTGGCGACGAACTTCTCGGCCGCCTCGCCCTTCATGGTGGCGAAAAAGGTCGCGGGCGCGATGATCGGGATTTCCGGCGCGGCCTTGAGGATCGCCGACGAGATCAGCTGGGTGGCGCCGACCACCGGCTTGATCAGGCCCTGGCGCTTCATCTCACGCAGCACCGTGATGGCCTGGCTGTAGTCCGCGCTGACGACCACGCCGTCCGGATTCAGCGACTTCAGCTTGGTGACCTGGGCGCTGACGTCGAGATCGCCGGTGTTGAACGACAGCGGGTCGGATTCGTTGACGATGGAAATCTCGTTCGCCTTGAGGGCGGCGGGCATGATCGCCTTGCCGACGGTGGCCGCGGTGGCATCCTTGGCGTCGAAGATGATGCCGACGGTCTTGATGTTGAATGCCTTCTTGAAATAAGGCACCGTCGTCTTGGCGAGCACGCCTTCGTCGATCGTGTTGCGGAAGGCCCAGGGGCGGTTCAGCTTGGCGACGCCCGGTTTGGAGGAGGCCTGCGAGGTTGCGACCACCTTCATCTCGTTGGCGACAGGAAATGTCACTTCGGCGGCGCTGCTGGTCAGCGGGCCTGCGACTGCGAGAACCTTTTCGTCGCCGGCCAGCTTGCGCAGCGAGCTTGCCGCCTGCGCCGGCTTGGCGCCGTCGTCGAGAATGGTGATCTTCAGCTTGGCGCCGTTGATGCCGCCGGCATCGTTGGTCTGCTTCTCCAGCATCTTCAGCGTGACGCTGTTGCTGCGTCCCCATTCGGCGAATGGGCCGCTGCTCGGCACGATCGCGCCGAGCGCGATCTCCTGCGCCGAGGCGCCACCCGCGCCCAGCGAGATCACGGCGAGAGCGGCGAGAGTGCCCAGCAGCCGCGACGGGTTCGGTTTGACCTTCAACATCGACTTCTTTCCGTTGCTGTTAACCATGGCTGCCTTCGACGCAGCCGATCTCGGAAGCATGCAATGCACGCGGCGTGCCAGCGGCCCGCGACGTCGCCAATGTTCCAATAGATTTGGCTTTTTGACAAACGATAATTTGAGAGCTTTGTCGATTAGTTCTCTTTAGAAGCTATTTTTTCGGCACTGCGGCGAAGTTTGCGGCAACCTGTCGCGCCTTGCCGCTCTTCCGCGGCTTCGGGGCGGACTTGCGCGAAGGCGTGGCGATGGGCTGGACGTTGGTGTCAGCCAGGTAGCGCTGCAGCGCGATGGCGCGGTCGCTCGAGTCGACCAGGCGCTGTACGAGGTCGAGCAGCAACTCGAACTCCCGCGCGCTGAGGCAGCCGAATTCTACGTCGTTGACCTGCATCTGGGTCGGCGCCAATCGCTCGAGCAGTTCGGCGCCCCGCGACGTGACGCTGAGCGAGAGCCGCCTGCGGTCGCTCTCATGGGCGGCCTTTTCGATCAAGCCCTTGCCTTCCAGCTTGTTGGTCACGGTGGTAACGAAGGCGCCGCTCAGATGGAGGTGATCGGCGACAGTCTTGACGTGCACGTCGCCCTGCAAGGCCAAATGCCGGATCGCGATCAGCGTGGTGTATTCGATCCCGGGAAGACCGATGACGGCGGCATGGCCGTCGCGCAGGGTCTGATGCCGGACCAGGAATCCGAACAGGCTGTGCACCAGTTTGCGAAACTGCTGGTCGGAGCCGCCTACGAGCAATTCGGGGCGGGAAGTCGTGAGCGCAGCGCGATGGGCGATGCGTCCGGCGCCGGGCTTGGTGGTGATGGCGCGCGCTGCTGTCTTAGCCAAGGGATCATCTCGTTGATTGGGTTCGTCGCAAGATTGAACGCTCCTATCGGCAATTGCAATGCTTGTGTCCGGATGAGCACAGCGTTTATTGCCGTCTTGACATTCAATTGATAATAGCTTCGGATATTAGCTATCTAATCCTACATCAGGTTGGCCGGAAACGCCATCCGGTGTTTCGTTTTTTGGGGATCGCGATGAGCGAGGCATCATCCGGGACGGCGGCGGGCGGTTTGGTCAAGAACGGCGCCGAGCACGTCGCAAGCGTGCGCGACGGCAGAGCGGTCTTTCTCGACGGCGAGCGCGTCGCCGACGTATCGACGCATCCTGCCTATCGTCATGCCGTCGAATCGGCCGGCGTGCTGTACGACTATCAGGCGCATTCCGACAATCTGGAGCGGATGACCTTCGACGTCGGCGGCGGCCGGCGCATCAACCGCGCCTGGCAGTTCCCCAGGAGTTACGAGGATCTGGTCGAGCGTCGAAAGGCGTTGGTGGAATGGGCCGAATTGTCCTGCGGCTATCTCGGCCGGTCGCCCGATCACGTCGCGTCCTCGATGTGCGGCATGATGATGGGCATCGAGGTTTTCGAGAACTATGACGTGAAACGCGCCCAGGCGTTTCGGGACTGGTTTGACTACGCCTGCAAGAACGACCTGTTTCTGACCTACGTCATCAACAACGTGCAGGGCGACCGCTCCAAGGCGTTCGGCAGCCAGGGCAAGGGCGCCGAAGACATGGTGGCCCGCATCGTCGACGAGGATGCTTCCGGCATCACCATTCGCGGCGCCAAGCTGTTCGCCACCAGCGCGATCATGGCCAATGAGCTGTTCGTCGGCTCCGGCCAGCCGCTCCGGCCGGGCGAGGAGCATCTGGCATTCTCCTGCGCGCTGCCGATGGGCACCAAGGGATTGAAGATGCTGTCGCGGAAGTCGTTCGAGGCGCATGCGGTCAGCGAGTACGACAATCCGCTGGCCTATCGCTACGACGAGAACGACGCCCTCGTGTTCTTCGACGACGTCAAGGTGCCGTGGGAACGCGTGTTCCTGCTGCGCAACACCGATATGTGCCGGGCACAGCTGCACGATACGCCCGCGCACATCTATCAGAACTATCAGGCGCAGATCCGGCTTTCGGTCAAATTGCGATTTCTGGTCGGCCTCGCGCGCGGCATCGCGCAGACGATCGGCACCATCAATTTTCCTCCGGTGGTCGAGACGCTCGGCAAGCTGGCGTCGCAGGCGGCGCTGATCGAGGGCATGGTGTTCGGCATGGAAGCCGGCGGCGCCATGCGCGGCGAATATTTTCTGCCCAACAAGCATCTGCTTTACGCGGCGCAGGTTCAGTCGCAGGAAATGTACCCGCAGATCATCAGCACTATCCGCGAATTGGCCGGCGGGGCGCTGTTGATGCTGCCGTCATCGGTGCGGGATTTCGCCAATCCGGAATTGGCCGACATCATTTCGCTGACCCAGATCTCGCCGGCGATGAGCGGCGAGCAGCGGGTCAAGATGCTGAAGATGACCTGGGATGCGGTCGGCTCGGAATTCGCCTCGCGCCATCTGCAGTATGAGATGTTCTACGCCGGTGCGCAGTTCGTCACCCGCGGCCACAGCTACCGCACCTATGACTGGGATCGCGCCTCGGGCCTCGCCGACCGCTTGGCGAGCAAGTATCGGCTGCCGGAGTTCGGAAACTAATGCGCGGCGCCTGAGAAGTCGCGCGGCAGGCGGTTTTCCGCGACGCGCACGTTGCGGATGCCGGCCGGCGTGTTGCGGCTGCGACCCACAAAGCGCGGAACGCCTGCCGTCAACACGGCTGATACCGCGGGAACGTCGCCGTTGCGCAATGCCGACAACGCATCGTCCTGCGAGCCACCGGCGCAGGCATCGATCAGGAGCACGTCGGCTTCCTTGCCGGGTTGCAGCAGGCCGGTGTTCAGCCGATAGAGGCGCGCATTGTTGCCGGTCGCCGCGGCGATCGCCTGTTCCGGCGGCATGCCGCCGAGACTGGCGAGATGGCTGATCGTGTAGAACATGCCGAGCGGCATGATGCCGCTTCCGGTCGGCGTATCGGTCGCGATCAACAGCCGCTCCGGCTGTCCCGCTTCGTCGAGCAGTTTTGCCGTCAGCAGTGCGGTGCGCAGATTGCCCGCGGTGCAAAGCTGCAGGGCAATGCTGCTCTCATTGACCAGTCGGGCAAATCCCGCCTCCGGCATCGCCACCGGACCGCCATTGACGTGAAAGGACACCGTCGGATTGGATGCCAGCACATGCTCGGCCCAGATGCCTGACGAGCCGGGGATCGACGAGCCACCGGTGTGCATGGTGGTCACCATGCCCAACCGTCGCGCCGCCAGCATCAACGGCGCATAATCGAAGGGCGTTGCGAAGGCGCCGAACCCCGCCTTGGCGAGCCAGATCCCGGCGCGCGCGAGATCCTCGAGGTCAGCTTCGGTGAGGCCGGGCTCCAGAATGACCGAACCGGCGTGAACCCGCACGCCGCCGGGGCGATAGTCCAGGAAGCAGGCCCGCGCCGCCAGCGCCAGCGCCTTGACGCCGGCCGCATCCTTCGGCCGGCCCGGCACATGCACTTCCGATGCGGTGATCGCCGTCGTCGTGCCGCCGTGCAGATAGCTCTCGAGATAGCCGACGACGCGCTGCCGCGGGGTGTAGTCGCCGAACGTGATGTGCACGTGGCTGTCGATCAGCCCGGGCACCGCCGTCGTTCCCGCGGCGTCGATCACCACATCGCAAGCTGCGACCGCGTCAGCGGAAAGCGTTCCGATCTCGACGATCATGCCATCGTTGATCAGGATGCCATCGCCCTTGGCGAAGGGCATGGCGAGGTCGCCTGTCACGATGGTGCCGATGTTGACGATCGCGGTGTGCATGGGGTGGATCCGTGTCGCTGGAGCATGATCCGGAAAAGTGGAGACCGGTTTTTCCGAAAAGATCATGCTCAAACAAGAGATGAGATCATGATCCGATTCCATCCAATCGGATCATGATCTCGGCTAGTGCAGGCCGTCCTCGCCGACGACGGCGTCGGCAGACAGGCCTCCAACGCGCGCGTTGAGGCGACCGCGATTGGCGAGGCAGACGATCAGCGCGATTTCGTCAGCGGCCGGTGCATCCGGCGGCAGCGTCACCGAGACGCCGTCGTAATGCGAGCGGACGTAAAGCGCGTCCTTGTGGGCCAGCGGAACGTCGATCAGGCACCCCGGCGCTGCGAGTTTCGTGAAGGAGGGGATCCAGGCCTTGGCGCCGCCGACGGCCTCCCGCAGCGGCGTTGCAAAGGTCGTGGTCAGCAAGGCGTTGGCATGCTCGAGCTCGCCGCCGAGGCCGACGACGCCGCCCTTGCCATAGCTTTCAGCCTTGTGCGGCCCTAGCGCCTCAATTGCCAGCTTGGCCAGCACTGCCCCGATCTCCACGCTCGCAGCGATTCCCTCGGACAGGTCCTCGACGTAGCGGCCGGCATAGGGGTTCTGGATGATCGCGACCGCGGCAACGCGGCGCAGCGGGCTGGCGTGGCGCCGGCCGGCCTCGACCTCCTTGTGATCGGTGAAACAGAGCAGGCGCCTGACGTCGAGTTTCATTTGGATGAGTCTCTCTTAAAACAGCTGCCGCAAATCCTGCCGCATCAGATATATTTGGGCAATAGCTTAGTTGCGAAGCGAGAGCGTGCCGCGCGGACACCAACACGAGATGGATGGCGTGAAGCGCGAGGGCGGCGCGCACATATCGTCCGACGCAAGCGCAAGCAAGCTTGCGGTGCATTGCCGCAAAGATCGGCAGCGGCTTGCTTGACAGAGGTCTTTTTACCTCGATAATATAGCTTTGTTATAAAGCTAATTATGGATCTGCGACTCCTGATGACGGCGACCTCGGATCTCGATGCGCGTGCCTTCCGCCGGGCGCTGGGGCAGTTCGCCACCGGGGTTGCCGTGATCACCGCGCAGGCCGCGGACGGAAGCGCGATCGGGCTGACCATGAGCTCGTTCAATTCCGTCTCGGTCGATCCTCCGCTGATCCTGTTCTCGATCGACCGCAAGGCATTCAGCCTGGCCGCAATGACGGAGGCCAAGGGCTATGCGGTGAACATCCTGGGTCACGATCAGGAACATCTGTCGAACCAGTTCGCCCGGGCGCTCGGCGACAAATGGACCGCCGTGGAGCACACGATCGGCCATATGCAGGCGCCGCTGATTGCCGGCGCGCTGGCGCATTTCGAATGCGCGCCCTATGCGCAGTATGACGGAGGTGACCACGTGATCTTCGTCGGGAGGGTCGTGCGGTTTTCCGCCCATCCTCCCAAAGAACCGCTTATATTCTTTCGCGGGGCCTATCGCAGCCTTGCCGGAACCGAAAGCAGCCCGGAATGGCCGCTGCCGATGCACTACTAAATCCATCCACGGGATCTCGAGGCCTTCATGATCAAGACTGGCGCCCAGCACATTGCGAGCCTACGCGACGGACGAGAGGTTTATCTCGACGGCGAATTGGTGACGGATGTCACCACCCACCCGGCGTTCCGCGGCGCGGTGGCTTCGGTCGGTCGGATGTTCGACTTCCAGAGCGCGCCGGAAAATCGCGATCTGATGACGTTCGAGACCGACACCGGCACGCGCGCCAACCGCATCTGGGAATTGCCCGGCAGCTATGAGGCGCTGGTCAGGCGCCGCCGCGGCCTGGAAGCCTGGACCGAGTTGCATGCCGGCTTCATGGGTCGCTCGCCCGACCATGTGGCCTCGTGCATCGCCGGCATGTATATGGGGCTCGAGGTCTTCGAGGCTTATGACAAGGAGCGCGCCAAGGCGCTTGCGGATTATTACCGCTACGCGCGCGACAACGATCTCTATCTGACTTACGTCATCATCAATCCACAGGCGGACCGCTCGAAGAGCGCCGCCGGACAGGCCGATCCATACCTGACCGCGGGCGTCGTGTCGCGCGACGCCGACGGCATCACCGTGCGCGGCGCCAAGATGCTGGCGACCGGCGGAATCATGGCCAATGAGGTGTTCGTCACCTGCATCCAGCCGCTGCAGCCCGGCGATGAGAAATACGCGCTCTCGTTTGCGATCCCGATGAACGCCAAGGGGCTGAAGATCCTTTCGCGCAAATCCTACGAGGCTGCGGCCGGCGCGGTGTTCGACAATCCGCTCTCCAGCCGCTTCGATGAGAACGACGCGGTTCTGTATTTCGACGACGTCAAGGTGCCCTGGAACAGGGTGTTCATCGTCGAGGACATCGCGATGTGTCAGAAGCAGTTCCACGTCACGCCGGCGCACGTCTATCAGAACTACCAGGCCATGATCCGGCTCTCGATCAAGCTGCGGTTCCTGGCGGGGATCGCGCACCGCATCGCGGAGACCAACGGCATCATCGGCTTCCCGCAGGTGAAGGAGACGCTCGGCCAGCTCGCCGCCGAAGTCAGCATGGTGGAAGCGTTCATGGTCGCGATGGAGACCAAGGGCCAGCAGCGCGGCCCCTATTTCGTGCCGGATCGGCAGATGCTCTACGGGGCGCAGACCATGACGCAGCAGCTCTATGCCAAGATCATCAACGCGCTGCGCGAACTTGCCGGCGGCGGCATGATCATGCTGCCGTCCTCGGTGAAGGATTTCGACAATCCGGATCTGGCCAGATTGATCGGCAGGACCCAGCAATCGCCGGCGGCAAACGCGGTGGACAAGGTGAAATTCTACAAGCTCGCCTGGGATGCGGTCGGATCGGAATTCGCCTCGCGGCATGCGCAGTATGAAATGTTCTATGCCGGTGCGACCTTCGTCACCAAGGGGCACGCCTTCCGCACCTATGACTGGCAGAAATCGGCGGCGTTGCTCGACAAGATGCTGTCGAGCTACGATCTGACCGATGAATTGACCAATGGCCAAAAACCGGCTTCATCGTCCCGGGCCGTTGCCTAAACTTCAGGAAAGTCGAAAATGGCAATCAACAAGCTTCACGACGAGTTTCGCGCTATCGATATGTCCAGCGGGTGGGAGACGCCGCCGGGCTATCCGGCCGGGATCCAGCAGAAAATCCTCTCAGGCGCGCTCGATGAAGTGAACAAGCGCGGCAGCCGCACCCGGCTGCTTCGCTTCGAGCCGGGCGTCTACACGACCAAGCCGTTCGTGCACGAATATTGGGAAGAGGTCTTCCTGTTTTCGGGCGACCTGATCGTCGGCAATGACGAGCAGGGCAATGGCGGCGAGTCGTTCAAGCCGAATACCTATGCCTGCCGTCCGCCGGGCGTCTATCATGGACCGTTCAAGTCGGTGACCGGCTGCCTTCTGATGGAGATCCACTATTTCGATCCGGCCTGAGGGCGAGCCGAGGCGTCTGATCGTCGGCATTACCGGAGCATCCGGCGCCATCTATGGCGTCCGGCTGCTGCGGCTGTTGAAGTCGGCGCCGATCGAGACTCATCTGGTGATGAGCCGCTCGGCAAAGATCACGCTGACCCAGGAACTCGATGTCAAGGTCTCTGATGTGATGGCCTTGGCGGATGTCGTCCATCAGGTCGATAATATCGGCGCCTCGATATCGAGCGGCTCGTTCAAGACGCTCGGAATGGTGATCGCGCCGTGTTCGGTGCGCAGCCTTGCCGAGATCGCCAGCGGCGTCACGTCATCGCTGGTGACCCGCGCAGCCGACGTGGTGTTGAAAGAACGGCGCCGGCTCGTGTTGATGGTGCGCGAGGCGCCGCTGCATCTCGGGCATCTCAGATCGATGGCGGCTGCGACCGAAATCGGCGCCATCGTCTACCCGCCGGTACCGGCGTTCTACGCACGGCCGGAAAGCCTCGAGCAAATGGTCGATCATACGCTCGGCCGCGTCCTCGACCTCTTCGATATCTCGACCGATGTGGTCAGCCGTTGGCAGGGGCTGGCGCCGGCCGATGCGAAAGAATCGCGTTGAGCGGCGACGCGCCGGGGCCTGAACGCGGCGCCATGGCCGGCGCGAGCCAGGCGATCGATGCGGAAAGCTGGGCGTTTGCGCTGGAGCTTTATGCCGAGCCCGGCATCGCCGATGCCTGTCTTCAATTGCAGAACGAATGCGGCGTCGACGTCATGATGTTGTTGATGGCGACGTTCGCCGCCGTCCGCCGTGGGATCGTGTTGACGCGAACAGATATCGCGGAGATGGATGCGGCTTGCCGCGACTGGCGCGAGCGGATCGTGCGTCCGCTGCGGGCGTTGCGCACGACATTGAAAACGGGGCCGGCTCCCGCGCCGAACGAGCGCACCGAGAAATTGCGGTCGAGCATCAAGGCGGCTGAATTGTCCGCCGAACGGCTGCAAAACGAAGTGCTGGCGCAATGGCTCGCGAAACTGCCGCCGCAGCCGCGTGCAGTGCAGCGTAAGGACATGATCAGCGCATTGCGAGCCGCGATTGATTTCGCGTTGCGGGAGCGCGGCGCAGAGCCGAGCGCCGCGCAGCTCGCACTGATCGAAACGATGGTCGACAAAGCGCTCGGGATCTCCCGTTAAGCACCACGCGCACTTCTTCACCACATGGTGCCTAGCAAGCAGGCTTGACTAGCTTTATTGCTTAGCTATTCTTGTTTGGCAATTTTCAGAGCGTGATCCGGAAAAGTGGAGACCGGTTTTCCGAAAAGATCATGCTCCAACAAAGAAAAGAGATCATGAGCCGATTTCTTCCACTCGGATCATGATCTAATGGGATCGATCTTGCAGCCTGAAGTTCTCGATACGCGTTTCCGTTCGGCGTTGGCCCGTTTGGCGCAGCGTGGCCGCATCCTCACCTTTGAAAAGCCGGTTGATCCGCATCTCGAGCTCGCCGCGATGCTGAAGAAGCACGACGGCAAACAGGTGTTGCTGTTTCCGTCGGTGAAGGGCGCGGACGTTCCGGTCGTCGGCAATCTCCTGAGTTCGAAAGAAAACTGTGAAGCCGGCTTCGGGTTGGACTTCAGGGGCATCCGCGGTCTCGTGCAGCGCGCCCTCGGCAATCCGATGAAGCCGGAGCTCGTGCGCGAGGTTCCTGTTCAGGAAGTGGTGCTGCGCACCGGCTTCGACATCACGAAGATCATTCCCGCGCTGTTTCATGCGCCTGGCGATGCGGGGCGTTACATCACTGCCGGCATCGTGGTGGTGAAGGATCCGGTCACCGGCATCTACAACGCGTCCTATCATCGCCTGCAGTTGCTGGGGCCCGACCGGGTCGCGATCAAGCTCGACTTCGGTCGTCATTTGCGGCTCGCATTCGAGCGCGCCAAGGAGCAGGGCAGGTCGCTGCCGGTCGCTGTCTGCATCGGCGCCGATCTCGCGCTGCATTTCACCGCGGCAACCATGGGCTCGCAGATGCCGGAAAGCGCCGACGAGCTCGCCGTCGCGGGCGCACTGGCGGGCCGGCCGCTCACGGTCGGCAAAGCGGTGTCACAGGACATCGTGGTGCCGGCAGAGAGCGAGTTCGTTCTCGAAGGTGAGATCCTGGCCGACGAGGTGGCGCCCGAGGGACCGTTCGGCGAGTTCGTCGGCTTCGCCGCGCCGGCGGCCGACGCGCCGGTCCTGAAGATCACCGCGGTCACGCATCGGCTGCGGCCGATCTACCACGTCATCAACGGCTTCGGACGCGAGACCATCATCCTGCGGAAATACGTTCTGGAGGCGAGCCTCCTGAAAGTGTTGCAGTCGGCGATCCCGATCGTGACTGACGTCGAGATGACGTCGGGCGGCCTGCATCGCTTCCACGCGGTGATCCAGGTCCACAAGCAGAGCCGGCAGCACAACGGGCTTCAGCGCAACGCCATCCTGGCCGCGTTCGGCGCCTTGAAGGACCTCGATCTCATCACCGCGGTCGACCACGACATCGACATCCGCGATCCCATCGATGTGGAATATGCGGTAGCAACGCGGATGGAGGCTTCCAGCGATCTGTTTCTCATCCCGGGTGCGCGCGGCCACGAATATGTGCGCGTCAGCAAGGAAGGCGTGCGCACCAAGCTCGGCATCGACGCCACGGTGCCGTTCGAGGATCAGGCAAAGTTTCGGCGCGTCGAATTCGCGCCGACGTCGGTCGAGCTCAGCGATTTTGCCGCGGGTGAGGCAGTCGCCAGGGGCGCTCTAGGCCTTGCCGGATCGAACATCACCTGAAGCATTTTCACTAAGCAGATCACACGGGGGAAACCAAAGATGATGCGAGTTGCGGCCGCCATTCTGTCGGCGGGCATGGCATTGAGTGCCACGGCGGTATCGGCACAGGAGTGGCCGAGCAAGACCATCAAGCTGGTCGTGCCCTATGCCCCCGGCGGCTACACCGATTCGGTTGCGCGCATCACCGCGCGATATCTCGAGAAAGAGCTTGGGCAGACGGTGATCGTCGACAACCGCGCGGGTGGCGGCGGCATCGTCGGCTCGGACCTCGTGGCGAAGTCGCCCGGCGACGGTTACACGCTCTGCATCTGCAGCGTGGGCGCCATCTCGGTTGCTCCGGTCGCGCAAACGACGTCGTATGATCCGCTGAAGAGCTTCAAGCCGGTCAGCGTCGTCAGCACGATTCCGCAGACCGTGATCGTCAACCCGTCGCTCCCGATCAACACGATGCAGGATCTCGTTGCCTATGCCAAGTCCAATCCTGGCAAGCTGAGCTATGGGTCCAGCGGCGCCGGCGGTCTGATGCATTATTCGGTGCAGCTGTTCGATGCACGGAACGGGACCCGGATGACCCACGTTCCATTCAAGGGCGGCGCGCCTGCCACGGCAGCCGTGGTCTCGGGTGAGGTCAACGTGTCCTTCACCAACATGACCGATGCGTTGCCGCAGATGGAAGCCAACAAGGTGCGTGCGCTGGCGGTGACGTCCGCGAAGCGCAACGAGTTCGCGCCGCAGTTGCCGACGGTTTCTGAAACGGTGACGCCGGGCTACAGCGTCGAGTCGTGGAACGGCGTGATGGCTCCGGCCAGCACGCCGGACCCTATCATTGCCAAGCTATCCGATGTGCTGAAGAAGATGGCGGCCGACCCCGAGGTCAAGAAGAGCATGGCTGTGGTCGGCGCCTCGACGGTGTTCACGACGCCAGAGGAATACAAGGCGAAGATCGCGGCTGAAGTCGAGCAGTGGCGCGAGCTCCTCAAGGAAATCGCCGAGAAGAAGAACTGACGGGCCTCAGGGCAGGTCAGCGGGGAGGCAATACGAGTATGAGATCACCTGCCCGGCGCGGCCACAACACCGACTTCTATTCCGGCTTGCTGCTGGTAGCCGTCGCGACCGTCGCGCTGCTTTATATCCGCACGCTTTCAGTCGGCACTGTCCTAGAGATGGGGCCGGGCTACTTCCCGCTCGGGCTTGCGCTCGTTCTGCTCGGCATGGGGCTTTGCCTTGCCATCAAGGGGCTGTTCGCCGAAGGCAGTCCGATTGGATCGTTCCATCTGCGGCCGTTGATCTGCATCCTGCTGTCCTTCACGGCGTTCGGCGTGCTGGTCGAGCGCGCGGGGTTGATTATCGCGATCCTGGCGCAGGTCGCGATCGCGCATTTCGCGTCCGTCGAGACCCGTTGGCGGCAGAGCCTCGTGAGCGGCGTGCTGCTCGCGGCGGCGTCGGCCGTGATCTTTGTCTGGCTTCTCAAGATCCCCGTGGACCTCTTGCCATGACCGATGTCTTCGCCCTGCTTGGTCATGGCTTCGCTGTCGCCGCGACGCCGATAAACCTGTTCTTCTGCCTGGTCGGCGCCATCTGCGGCACGCTGATCGGCGTGTTGCCTGGCCTTGGCCCGGTCGCGACGATCTCGTTATTGCTGCCGGCGACCTACGCGCTCAGCCCGGTCTCGGCGATCATCATGCTGGCCGGCATCTACTATGGCGCCCAGTATGGCGGGTCGACCACGGCGATCCTGGTCAACATTCCCGGCGAATCCACCTCCGTGGTCACCGCCATCGACGGCTACAAGATGGCGCAGCAGGGCAGGGCGAGCGAGGCGCTCGCGATTGCCGCCATCGGGTCGTTCATCGCGGGGTGCATTGGCACGGTCGTCATCGCGCTTCTTGGCCCGCCGCTTGCCTTGATGACGCAGCAATTCGCTTCGCCGGATTATTTTTCGCTGATGGTGCTCGGACTGGTCTCGGCCGTCGTGCTCGCCAATGGCTCGGCGTTTCGCGCCATCGCAATGATCTTTCTCGGCCTGCTGCTCGGCATGGTCGGCATGGACCTCAACACCGGCGAAGCCCGCATGACGTTCGGCCTTGTCGAACTGTCCGACGGCATCAATTTCGTCGCGCTTGTCATGGGACTGTTCGGGGTCGCCGAGGTGATCTCGAATCTCGAAGGAGCGTCAGTCCGCATCGTCAACAAGATGCGCATCGGCACCATCTGGCCGTCGTTCAGGGCATTGCGAGGCGCCTGGGGCGCGGTTCTGCGCGGCACCGCGCTCGGCACGCTGTTCGGCATCCTGCCGGGCGGTGGCGCGACCATCGCCTCGTTCTCTGCTTACGCGCTCGAGAAGCGCGTCGCCAGGGATCGGTCACGGTTCGGCAACGGCGCCATTGAGGGCGTGGCGGGGCCCGAAAGCGCCAACAATGCCGCGGCGCAGACCTCGTTCGTGCCCTTGCTGACCATGGGCATTCCGACCAGCGCGACCATGGCGCTGATGGTCGGCGCCTTGACGCTGCACGGCATCGCGCCCGGACCGATGATCATCTCCCGGCAGCCCGACCTGTTCTGGGGCCTGATCGCCAGCATGTTCCTCGGCAATGCCATGCTGGTGATCATCAATCTGCCGATGATCGGAATCTGGGTTCGTCTGCTCGCGGTTCCCTACCGGCTGCTTTATCTGGCGATCGTCGTGATCTGCGCGATCGGCGTCTACTCGGTGAACAATTCGAGCTTCGACGTTTACATGACGGTCGGCTTCTCGGCGTTGGGCTACATCCTGCGCAAGCTCGACGCCGAGCCGGCGCCACTGTTGATGGGCTTTGTGCTCGGACCCACGGTCGAGGAGAATTTCCGGCGCAGCCTGATCACCTCGCATGGTGATCCCATGATCTTCCTGCAGCGGCCGATCAGTCTCGCGCTGCTCCTGGTCTCGGCGGCGTTGCTGATCTCGATCATGATGCCGGCGGTCCGGCAGCGGCGCGTCGAAGTCTTCCAGGAATGAGCGGTCGGCACAACGCATAGCGCGACAAGGGACGAGTTCGTGAACAAGCATGATCCGGCCAGCCCGGTAAAGGCTCTGCGTAGCGGCGGCCAGTTGCTGGTCTCAGCCTTGCGCGTCAATGGGATCGACCGAATGTTCGGCGTGCCCGGCGAAAGCGCGCTGCCGATCTTCGATTCGCTCTTGGATGGAGGCATCCAGTTCGTAACCTGTCGTCACGAAGCCACGGCTTCGCACATGGCCGAGGCGGACGGCAAGATGTCCGGACGCCCCGGCGTCTGCGTCGTCAGCCGCGGTCCCGGCGCGATGCATGCCGCGATCGGCTTGCACACGGCCTGGCAGGATTCGACGCCGATGATCCTGATCATCGGGCAGGTGCCGCGCAGCCACCGCGGCCGCGAGGCGTTCCAGGAGATCAATTATGTTAGAACATTCGACGACATGACGAAGTGGGTCGGCGAGGTCGAGTCGCCGGACCAGATCCCGGAGTTCGTCAATCGCGCCTTACACATTGTGATGCAGGGACGCCCGGGCCCGGTGGTGCTGTCGCTTCCGGAAGACGTCCTCAGTGCCACGAGCGATGTCGCCGATCCGCTCCCCGCGCGCATGATCGACACCGCGCCATCCAATGAGCAGATGGCGCAGGTCCGCGAACTGCTCGATCGCGCCCGGAAGCCGCTCGTTATCGTCGGCAATCTCGGCTGGACGCCGGAGGCGGCCGAGCAATTCAAGGCGTTCGTTGCGCGCAACGACCTGCCGGTCGTGGCAGGTTTCCGCTCCCAGGACGTGCTCGACAATCGAAGCCCGCATTATGTCGGCGATCTCAGCCTCGGCTGCAGCAAGGCGCTGATGGAGCGCGTCAAGGCGGCAGACCTGCTGCTGGTGATTGGCGATCGGCTTGGCGATGTCACCACCAACCATTTCTCCCTGCTTGACGTGCCGACGCCGAAGCAAGTCCTGATCCATGTGTTTCCTGGCGCCGAAGAGCTCGGCCGGACCTACAATCCGACGCTCGCGATCCAGTCGAGATCATCCAGCTTCGTGAGCGCGCTGGCGAAGCTGCCGCCGCTGGATGCAAGGCCGTGGGCGGCCTGGCGCGAGCAGTCACGTCAGGCTTTGGTCGACTATCAGGCGCCACGAACAGATACGGCGAGCTTCGACCTCTCCAGGGTGATCGCCCACCTCGATCGCGTATTGCCCGATGATGCTGTGGTCACCAACGGCGCCGGGAATTACACGATCTGGCTGCATCGCTACTACCGCTACCGGCAGCTCGGCACCCAGATCGCGCCGAAATCCGGTTCGATGGGCTATGGGCTGCCGGCCGCGATCGCAGCCAAGCTGCGTCACCCGAACCGCACGGTGGTCTGCCTCGCCGGTGACGGCTGCTTCATGATGGCGTCGCAGGAGTTCGCGACTGCGGTTCAGCACCGGCTTCCGATCATTGTCATCATCGTCAACAACGGCATGTACGGCTCGATCCGGATGCATCAGGAAAACCATTTTCCTCATCGGCCGAGCGGCACCGATCTCCTGAACCCGGATTTCGCGGCCCTGGCGAAATCGTATGGCGCGCGCGGCGAGGTCATCGATCACCATGATCAGTTCCCCGATGCCTTTGCCCGGGCGGTGAAGGCGGATCGACCGACAATCATCGAGCTGCGCGTCAACTGTAATCAACTCACCCCGGACCGCAGCTTGTAAAGCTCGGCTGAAAGATCGGGCACAGGCCCATATGGAACGGACATGAACAACGATATCGAATTCACCCTGGTTGCCAGGAACGCCACCACGCCGCTCAAACTGTCGATCACGCAGGCGGTGATCGCCGGCTGGACCGGGCGCGATCCGGTCGCGCGCGACAAGCACATTGCCGAACTGGCGGCAATCGGCATCGCGCCTCCGGCCTCGACGCCGATCTATTATCGATGCGCCGCGCGCAGGCTGACGACCGCCGGCAGCATCGAATGCACCGGCGCCGAGTCGAGCGGGGAGGTCGAGTTCGTATTGTTTGGATTCGAAGGGCGCACGCTCGTCGGCGTCGGCTCTGACCACACCGATCGCAAGGTCGAAACCTACAACATCACGGTGTCGAAGCAGATGTGCGACAAGCCCGTGGCGCCGATGCTGTGGGATCTCGCCGAGATCGAAGGCCACTGGGACCAGATCATGCTGCGGTCCTGGGCGACGATCGATGGCGAGCGCGTGCTGTATCAGGAAGGCGCGCTGAGCGGGATGCTGCCGGTGCGTGACCTGATCGAGCGCGGATTTGGCAGCGCCGGACTGCCCGACGGCTGCGCGATGTTCTGCGGCACCTTCGCCGCCAAGGGCGGCATCCGTCCGGCCAGCCGCTTCGACTATGTGATCGAAGATCCCGTTCTGAAGCGCAGCATCAGCCACGGATACGAGATCATCACGCTGCCGGTGCTCGGCTAAGTTGTTGCGCCCGGATTTCAGCGCTTGGGGGCGTCAAATTCGCAGAAGCGCTTGTAAAGCCATTTGTGGCCGTCATGCCGACGCCACACGCGGCCGCGCACCAGTTTTCCCGTGATCGATCGCCGAGGGACGATCACGGTCCATAGATGCCAGAGTTTCGTCCAGGATGGCTTTGCGCGACGCGTGATCATCAGCGGTGCTTCCGGTGTTGGAACGAAGCCCACCGGGCGGAATATGATCGCCCGGTGGGCATCGCCATGCTAGGCCCCGGAGACAGCAATTTCCGGTAGGTCAACGCTATCGCGACCGCGCGCGAGGTCTCAACGACATTCGGTCGTTAAGCTTGATGCCGATGATTCCGGTTAATTCTGGAACTCGGTCGGTGGCTTCCGATCCGGCTCTCGATCCTTCTTGTTGCTTTCGGACAGCCGGATGCGCCGCTCATAATGGTGAGCCAGTTGCAGCAGGCGCCGTTTGATCAAGGGATCCGCTTGCTCCGCAATGGCCCGAACCGCGCGCGCTCTTTCTCTGCAAAACTCGTCGTCCATGGATTTGTCCCCGCAGATATTCAGCAAGCGCCGGGGACGTTAGCGCGGTTCGCCGGATTTTGTTGTGATCGAGATCACATCTCCAGGTCTAAGTCGCGATCATGCGATCGCTTGAATGCTGTCGGCGAACACGCTTCCCGGCCGGTCGAGGCCGTAATGGTCGCGCAATGTCTTGCCGGCATACTCCTCGCGGAACAGGCCGCGCTTGCGCAGGATCGGCACGACCTGTTCGGCGAAGATGTCGAAACCGCCGGGAAACCATGGCGGCATCACGTTAAAGCCGTCGGCGGCCCCCTTCTCGAACCAGGTCTGGATATTGTCCGCGATCTTTTCCGGCGGCCCGGCGATCACCCAATGGCCGCGGGCTCCGGCGAGACGCTGCACCAATTGCCGGATGGTCGGCTTCTCGCGATCGACGATGTCGACCACGAGCTTGAAGCGGCTGGCGACGCCGCGGGCGCTGTTCGTATCGACCAGATGCCGAGGGAACGGCCCGTCGAGGTCGAAGCCGGAGAGATCGAGCCCGATCATCTGGCGTAGCTGGGTCAACGAATACTCCGGCTGAATGAGCTCGTTGAATTCGTCCTGCAGCCGATCGGCTTCAATTTGCGTCGAGCCGATGAAGGGACTGATCCCGGGCAGGATCTTGACCTGGTCCGGGTGACGATCGAAGGCGCGCGCTTGCCGCTTGATGTCGGCATAGAACTCCTGCGCGCTCGCTAAGGTCTGGTGCGCGGTGAAGATCGCCTCGGCAAAGCGCGCCGCGAAGGCGCGGCCGTCATCGGACGAGCCGGCCTGCACATAGACCGGCCGGCCCTGCGGCGGCCGCGAGATGTTGAGCGGGCCGCGGACGCGAAAATATTTCCCGACGTGGTCGATCGTGTGCACCCTGTCGGTGTCGGCAAAGATGCCCGAGACGGGGTCATTGACGAGGGCGTCGTCTTCCCAGCTATCCCAGAGCCGGGTGACGACGTCGAGGAATTCCCTGGCGCGTTCATATCGCTCGTGATGGGGCGGGTGCTCCGGCAGCCCGAAATTCTGCGCCGCCTGCGGCACGCTTGTCGTGACGATGTTCCAGCCGGCGCGGCCGCCGCTGATATGGTCCAGCGAGGCGAACAGTCGCGCCAGGTTATAAGGCTCCATGTAGGTGGTCGACGCGGTCGCGATCAGGCCGATGCGCCTGGTGACGGCGGCGATCGCCGAGAGCCAGGTGATGGGCTCCAGCCGGAAGCGCTGTGCGTAGCGGACATTATCGGCGAGAGCGGGTCCGTCCGCAAAGAAGATCGCATCGAATTTGTACGCCTCGGCGCGCTGCGCCAGCTCCTGATAATAGCTGACGTCGAGGATCCGCTCGGGTGCGGAACCCTTGTAGCGCCACGCGGCCTCGTGATGGCCGCCGGGATAGATGAAGAGATTGAGGGTTAGCTGCCGTCGATCGCTCATACCTGAAGCCTTCGGATGTTGTTTATGAATTGGACGATGGCGCCTTGCGCGCGAAGGCGAAGCGCAAATAGCGTTCGAGCCTCAAGCCTTCAGGGATACGATTGGCTTCGACCAGTTCGGCGAACGCGGTGCTCACGCGGTCGCGCTCCGCGTTCGAGAAGCCGTCGAGGAAATTGCCGAAGGCGCTTGCTTCCGACCATCTGAGAACAGTGTCTACATCGCGATGCAGATCGATCAGGGATCGCAGGTCGCTGCGGTAGTCGATAAAGCCGGCGGCGGTGAACAGCGACTTGAGCTTGTCATCGGTGACGCCGAGAACAGGGTTCGAGTCCCGATGCGCATCGCCGAGACCGGCCTGCACGATCGCTGCACGAAGAAGCTGGCGCGACTGGTGCGGTCGCGAAGGATCCTGCACATTGAGCCCGAGCCTGCCGCCGGGCTTCAGCACGCGGTGGATTTCCCGCAAGGCACGGCCCTTCTCTGCGATCCAGTGCAGCACGCTGTTGAGATAGACCGCATCGAACTCACCGTCGCCGAAGCGCGACAGGTCCTCCGCGCGCCCGGTCTCGAACGTCAGAGTCTCCGACTGCCTGAGTCGCGCGATCTCGATACGGCTTTCCAGCGGATCGATGCCGACCACGCGGCCCTGCGGACCAACCAGGCCGGCAACGAATTCCGCGAGGCGCCCGGTTCCGGTGCCGATATCGAGCACATGCTCGCCCGCCTTCAGCGCAAGCGGGCCGATCAGGAATTTGCCGTGATGGAATTGAACGATGCCGGCCTGTTCATAGGCGCGGGCAAGTTCGGGAGTATCCTGCTCAAGGCTGATGACGCCGCTGGGTTGCGACATTTCCGGACTGTCCATCGTCACTGCATGCTGCGCTCGAGCATGAGACGCTGCCGGCAAACTCTACGTCTTCAGTCGCGAGAATGTCGATGAAATGAATTTGCATAGTTGCATCGGAAGCGAGCATGAACATTTTGGGTTGCTCGCCAATCGGAGACGAGACCGTATGCCGCGACGGATATTTCGACATACGAAGCGATCCACGTGGCTTCTGCATACGCCGGTTGCAGCGATGAAGTCCAATTTTGATCGGACGATGAACGCGTCGCGCGTCGGTGTGGCGGCGATCGTCGCAAATCTTCCAGCGCTCGCATTGGCGACAACGCGATCATTGCCTGTCCTCGCAAACAAAGCTGGTTTCATTTCATTGACTGAAGATCGATCGCTCTTACGATTTGCGGATCATTGCGAGGTTGATCAGCATGCCGCAATCCGATCCCGACAGCGTAGCCCGTGAAACCCTTCGTTTGATCGGGCCGGATCCGCAAGACTGGGTGCCGGACCGCGATGGGATCGACCACAACGTCTTCGTGGTCGGCGGCGGACAATCTGGGACCGCCTTCGCCTTTGCGCTGCGGCGCGCCGGGATCGGCAAGGTCTCCGTGATCGATGCGGCCGCCGGGAGCGCCGGCGTCGGCGTGTGGCGGACCAGCGCGCGCATGCACAAGCTGCGCACGCCAAAGAACCTGCCGGGGCCCGAGTTCGGGTTGCCTGGGCTCGGCTTTCAGGCGTGGTACGAAACGCGCTACGGCGCGGCGGCCTATGAGGCGCTCGACCGCATTCCGCGCCTGGATTGGGCTGCCTATCTCGACTGGTATCGCAACATCCTCGACGTCCGCGTCCGCTACGGCACGCGGCTGACCCGCATCGAGCCGAAGGCCGATCACTTGCGCCTCCATCTGGAAAAGGACGGCGCGACGAGCGTTGAGACCACGAGAAAGCTCGTGCTCGCGACCGGTTTCGTCAGCAATGGCGGTCCCGCCGTGCCTGACGTCGTGAAGCAAAATCTGCCGAAGAGCGCCTATGCCCATACCTCGGAGGCGATCGATTTCGAGGCGCTGCGCGGCAAGGCGGTTGCTGTGCTCGGCAGCGCGGCGTCGGCGTTCGATGCCGCGGCGGTTGTGCTGGAAGCGGGCGCCAAGGAAGTGCATCTGTTCGCGCGGCGCGAAGCGCTCGCTTCGCTGCCGGTAATCCGCATCCGCGGCTATCCCGGTGCTTATGACAATTACGGTGCGCTGCCCGACGTCGTGCGATGGCAGCAGGCGGTCCGCTTCCGCCGCGCCGGCTCGACCCCGCCGCCGGATGCGATCACGCGCGCGGTGAGATTTCCTAACTTTCATCTGCATCTGGCCTCGCCCTGGATTTCCGCGAAGCCCACGGCGTCGGGGCTCCTGGTCGGTACGCCGAGCGGCGAGTTCGCATTCGATTTCGCCATCATTGCCACCGGCTATTCCGTCGATCTCGCGGCGCAGCCGGAGCTGCGCGACTTCGCGCACGAAATCCTGCGCTGGCGCGATCGCTTCGCGCCGGCGGATGATCAACAGGATGAGACGCTGGCCGTCTATCCCTACCTCGGCGCAGGGCACGAATACCTGGAGAAGGAGCCGGGTCGCGCGCCGCACCTGAACGACATTCACGTCTTCAACCCGGCGGCGTTCGTCAGCTTCGGCGTACCTGTCGGCGATGTCTTGAGCTTCAAGCGCGACATTCCGGCGATCGTGGCGCGCATCAGCCGCGATCTGTTCCTCGCCGACCTCGCGGCGCATGAAGAGCGCATCAACGGCACGATCGCGGAGGATTTCGCGGCCGATCTCTACGCACCTGCAGTCTGGCAATCGCCGCAGAACGTGGCGGCGGAATAGGAAGCATAACCATGGCTCAAACCGACCTCATCGACAACGTCATTCCGCGCGCGGACATCGTCAAGCGCGCGGCCCGCCTCGGCGCGGAGATCCGGAACATCAAGCTGTCGGGCGATCTGTCCGACCAGACGATCGCCGCGATCAACAAGGTGCTGCTCGAGCACAAGGTGATCTTCTTCTGCGACCAGGATCATCTCGACGATGCCGAGCAGGAACGCTTCGCCATTCGGCTCGGCAGACTGGTGCCGCATCCGACCATCGGCGCGGCCAAGGGCACCTCTTCGATTCTCGAATTGGACTCAGGGCGGGGCGGGGGCCGCGCCGACCAGTGGCACACCGACGTCACCTTCGTCGACGCCTATCCGAGGATCTCCGTGCTTCGCGGCGTGGTGATCCCGCCCTATGGCGGCGACACCGTCTGGTCGAACACGGCCGCCGCCTATCTCGATCTGCCGCCGCCGCTGCAGCGCCTTGCCGACGAGCTCTGGGCGATCCACAGCAATGCCTATGACTACGCGGTGAAGTCGCGCGCGACCGAGGCGGACAAGAAGCACTTCGACGAAGTCTTCACCGGCACGGTCTACGAGACCGAACATCCGGTGGTCCGTGTTCATCCTGAAACCGGCGAGCGGACGCTGGTGCTCGGCAATTTCGTGCAGCGCTTCGTGGGCCTGCCGAAGTATGACGGCCAGAAGCTGTTCGATCTGTTCCAGTCGCATATCACCGCGCCGGAAAACACCGTGCGCTGGAGCTGGAGGGCCGGCGACGTCGCGATCTGGGACAATCGCGCGACGCAGCACTACGCCGTCAACGACTATGGCGACCAGCATCGCGTCGTCCGCCGCGCCACGATCGATGGCGAGGTGCCGGTCAGCATCGACGGCCGCCGCAGCGTGACGCGCATGAACGCCACCAAGCCGCAAGCGGCCAAGGCCGCGTAACAGGGAGTTCGGCAGATGAACATGCGGCGTCCAATCGTTCGTTTGGCTGGCTCCTCGTCAGGGGCCAGTGTTGCAACAAGGCTCCGGCATCTGTCATGGGCGCTGCTCCTGATGCTGGGCTTCATCGGCCAGGCCTTGGCGGAGCCGTTGGAAAAGACCGAGATCCGCTATCAGGGCTGGGCGGGCCAGGTGACGTTCCCCGAACTCGCCGAGGATCTTGGTTACCTCGCGCCACTGAAGCTCAAATGGGTCGGCAACACCATCAGCGGGCCGCAGGACATTCAGACCGTCGTCACCGGCGACATCGATGTCGGCGGCGCCTTCTATGGCGCGATCATCAAGCTGATTGCCGCCAAGGCGCCGATCAAGGCCGTAGTCGGCTATTACGGTTCCGATGCGGATACGTACTACGGCTATTACGTGAAGGAGGACAGCCCGATCAGGAGCGCGCGCGACCTGATCGGTAAGAAAGTCGCGGTCAATACGCTCGGCGCCCATCTCGAATTCGTGCTCCGCGAGTATCTGGCGCGCAATGGGCTCAGCGCCAGCGAGGCGAAGCAGGTCACGCTGGTGGCGGTGCCGCCGGTCACCGGCGAGCAGGCGCTGCGCCAGGGGCAGGTTGAGGTAACCGCGCTCAATGGCGTGCTGCGTGACAAGGCATTGGAACGCGGCGGCCTGCGAAAGCTGTTCGCAGATACCGACCTGTTCGGCAATTTCACCGGCGGCGCCTACGTGCTGCGGGACAAGTTCATCAGGGAGAATCCGAACACGGCTCGCAAGCTGATCGAAGGCATCTCGCGTGCCATTGAATGGGTGCGGGAAACCCCGCCGGAGGAAGTGCGGGCCCGCTTCGACAAGATTGTCGCCGAGCGCAAGCGCAACGAGGACGCCTCATCGATCAAATATTGGAAGAGCACCGGCGTCGCATCGAAGGGCGGGCTGATCGCCGATCAGCAATTGCAGGTGTGGATCGACTGGCTGGTGAAGGACGGGCTTCTGAAGCCGGACCAGATCAAGGCCTCGGACATCTATACCAACGATTTCAACTATTATCGTCCGGGCAAGACAGCGGAAGCCAAATGAGGACCGCAAAGATCCGGTTCGAGCAGGTCCGCAAGGAGTTCCTCGTTCGCGGCGAAAGTGGCGGAGCGGCGCGACGCTTCACGGCGCTCGAGGATGTCACGCTCGACGTCGGGCCGGGCGAATTCCTGGCGCTGGTCGGCCCGAGCGGCTGCGGGAAATCGTCCTTGCTCGATCTCCTGGGCGGGCTGACCGCGCCGACCAGCGGCCAAATCCTGCTCGATGGACGACCGATCTCGGGCCCGGCACGGGACCGCGGCATCGTTTTCCAGCAATACGCGCTGTTTCCCTGGCGGACAGCGGCGCAGAATGTCGAGTTCGGGCTCGACATTGCAGGCCTGAAATCGAAGCAACGGCGCTCGATCGCATTGCATTATCTCGACCTCGTCGGGCTTACCGGGTTTGCCGACCGCTATCCGCACGAGCTGTCCGGCGGCATGAAGCAGCGCGTGGCGATCGCGCGCAGCCTCGCCTACGATCCGGAAGTATTGCTGATGGATGAGCCGTTCGCGGCGCTCGACGCCCAGACCCGCGAGACGCTGCAGGGCGAACTCCTGCGCATCTGGCGAACGACCGGCAAGACCATCGTCTTTATCACGCACGGGATCGACGAGGCGGTCGTGCTCGGCCAGCGTGTCGCGGTGATGACGTCACGGCCCGGCCGCATCAAGCATGTCGTCGAGATTCCCGAGCTGTTGCGCAGCGAGGCCGACGACGTCCGATCGCTGCCCGAATTCGGGCGAGTCCGGCACGAGGTCTGGCGCCTGCTGCGCGAGGAAGTGCTCAAGGCCCAGCAGGGACAGCTTGCCGGTGCCGGCGTCGCGGCGCGCGCCAATCGTTCGGTGGAGACTGTTGCGCATGTCTAGTCTTGAGATGCTGACGCTGCTCGAACTCGCGCACGGAAGGCCGGCGTCGCTCGGCAGGGTGGAGGAAGAACCATCGGCTGTGGCGCGGGCGGTACGTCGGGTCGCACGCTGGCTGGTCGCGTTCGGCCGCCGGTCGCTGTTGGTGCTGGTCCTTCTGGCGGCATGGGAGGCTGCGCCCCGGTTCGGCCTGGTTGATCCGGCGTTCCTGCCGCCATTTTCGGAGGTGGTCGCGGCGGGCTGGCAGCTTGCACAGAGCGGCCAGCTCTACGACGATGTTTCTGCCAGCCTGTTGCGCGCATTGAGCGGCTTCCTGATCGCGGTCGTGTTGATCGTTCCGCTGGGGCTTGCGGTCGGCTGGTATGCCCGGCTTGGCGATCTCCTCAATCAAACCATCGAGATTTGCCGCAACACGGCCCCGCTGGCGCTGCTGCCGGTGTTCATCCTGCTGCTCGGGATCGGAGAGCTCTCGAAGGTCACGATGGTGATCTATAGCTGTGCCTGGCCGTTGCTCCTCAACACCATCGCCGCAGTGAAGCAGGTCGATCCGCTCCTGATCAAGTCAGCGCGCACCATGGGCGCAACACCGCAACAATTGTTCCGCAAGGTGATTCTGCCGGCCGCGCTTCCGACGATCTTCGTCGGTATCCGCCTGGCGAGCGCTGCGGCCATGCTGGTGCTGGTTGCTTCCGAGATGGTCGGCGCGAAGGCCGGGCTCGGCTACCTCATCATCTACAGCCAGTACAGCTTCCTGATCCCGCAGATGTATTTCGGGATTCTGGGGATCACCGTGATCGGTCTGACATTCAATGCCATCCTCGAAGCGCTCGAGCAGCGCTTCATGCGGTGGAAGACCGGGATGGCATGAAGCGCGGCGGTTCAGGCGGAATCCTCGTCCCCGAGGATGGCGCGTAGCCGCGCAATCAACTCCCGGTTCGCCGGATCGTCGCGGCGGCGAGGGCGGGCAACGTCGATCGGAATGGAAGCGGCAAGGCGCCCCGGCTTTCCGGTGATCGCGATCACTTCGTCGGCGAGATAAACCGCTTCCGTGATCGAGTGGGTCACGAAGATGACGGTCTTGTGGGTGGCGGCATGGATGCGCGCCAATTCGTCCTGCAGCGCCTCGCGGGTAAGGGCGTCGACGGCGGCGAACGGTTCATCCATCAGCAGGATGTCGGGATCGACCGCGAACGCACGCGCCAGCGCCACGCGCTGACGCTGGCCGCCGGACATCTCGTGTGGATATCGCTTCTCGAAGCCGGGCAAGCCAACCAGCGCTAGCGCAGCGCGCGCCATCTCGTGGCGCTCATGGGCGCCGACCTTGCCGTGCTCGAGGCCGAAGCCGACATTGGAAAGCACCGTGCGCCACGGCAACAGGCGCGCATCCTGGAACACCAACGCGACCGGTAGCCTGAAGCCTTCCGTACGCGCATTCACGCTGACCTCTCCGGCATTCGGCTGCAGCAATCCGGCGATCACGCGGAGTAGCGTCGACTTGCCGACGCCGGAAGGACCGAGTACGGCGACGAAGCGGCCGGGCGCAATGTCGAGGTCGAGATCGCGCAGCACCTCCGTCCGCTCGCCATCGCGCGCGAACGTTAGGCCGACACCGCGCAGCGAGATTATCGCTTCCATCGCAGCACCCGCGATTGCAGCGCAATGAAGGAGGTGTCGATCAGCCCATACAGCGCGGCCATCGTCGCCATGTAGATCACGACGACATCGCTCGCCAGCAGGTTGGAAGCCTGCATCATGCGTTGGCCGAGGCCCGGCACGCCGAAGATCTCGGAGGCGACGACCGCCATCCAGGCCTGGCCCAAAGCGGTCCGCAGCCCGACCAGGATGCCGGGCGCGGCGGCCGGCAGGATCACCTTGACCAGCTTTTGATCCGCGCGGCGGAATCCGAACGCATCAGCTACTTCGATCAGGTCGCGGTCGACCGCGTGGACCGAGCCAAGGGCGGCGAAATAGCAGATCCAGAACACGCCGGTCGAGATGATGAAGATCGCGGCCGCCGGATCGATGCCGAACCACAGGATCGCGAACGGCACCCAGGCAAGCCCTGGGATCGGCCGCAGGATGCGCACGACCCAGGCGAGAAAGGATTCCAGCGTCTTCGACATGCCGGTGGCGACGCCGAGGGCGATGCCGAGCAGGCTGCCGATCGCAAGCCCCGCGAGATAGTTGCGCAGGCTGGTCGTCAGCGCCGCGAACCAGATGCCGCTCGAAAGCTCGCGCCAGAACGCCTTCGGCAGCGCGCTCGGCGGCGGCAGCACCGATGCCGGCACGATATGAAAGGCGGGCATCGCCTCCCACAGCGCGAGGAACACGACAAGTCCCAGCGCGCCCAGCGTCAGCGATCGTGTGCGTGTCACCGGCCGCGTCCGTTCCTTGAATGACAGACGGCGTTAATTGGCCGCGGCGCGGTTATAGACGTCGAAGGCAAACAGGCCTTCGAGCGGCTCCGCCTTCTGCAGCGCGCCGATCTTCACCTGATAGTCCTGCAATTGCCGCGTCGATTCCTCGATGCGGTGCGGATCGGAAGTGAACTGGGTCTGCGGCGATTTCAGCGACTCCAGCAGGATATCGTCGGGCACGAGGCCGTTGCCGAAGGCGGCGCCGACATGCTTCACGGCTCGCTCGGGATGCTCCTTCAGGAACGCTGTGGCGCGGATGACCGAGCGCACCAGCCCGTCGACCGCTTTGGGATTCTTGTCGGCGAAGGAACCCATGACAGCAACCACGACACCGGGGAAATTAGGGAACATGTCCTTGCCGGTCGCGATCAGCTTGATTGCCGGGTTCTGCTTGCGGATGATGGAGAGCGCGGGCTCGCGCACCGAGCCGCCTTCGACCGCGCCGGTTGCGATCGCGCGCTGGGTCGCATCGATGCCCATCTCGACGATCTGGACGTCAGCCTTGTCGGCCTTCACGACTTCCCACAGCCAGTGCTGCAGGGCCGTGTTCGGTCCCGAGCCGATCGGCTGCGTCGCGAGCTTGACGGGGCGGCCGTTCTTCTCGCGGAACGCCTTGAACGCCGCGGCCGCATCCTTGCCCTCGATCTGCGGAGAGAACGCGGCGCTGGTCGCAAAGCCCATTTCTTCGACCACGGTCGCAGCGACGATGCGCACATCGATGCCCTTCGATCGCGCCACCAAGAGCGGCGCAAGGCCGGCGACATAGACGTCAAGCGTGCCCGATTGCAGCGCCTGGATCATGTTCGGGCCGGATTCAAAGGTGCTCGTGGTCAGCGTCAAGCCGGCCTGCTTGATCCAGCCCTCACCCTCGGCGACGAAGACCTGCGCCGCGCCCATCACCGGGATGAAGCCGACGCGCAACGGCTGCTGAGCCTGGACCGGAGCCGACAGGCCGAGCGCGATCCCGACCGCCGTCAGGGCAGCAAACATGGTTGTCACGAGGCGCATCGTCATCCTTCCGAGCGATGAGGGGAAATGTGGCCGTAACGTCTCTTTTCGGGGACATCCGGTCCATTGCGTTGTTTCACTTTGGATGAATGAAATATGCTGTCTTGACGCCAAATAATAGAAGATCGTTCTAAGTTGACGTCAGAACACCTCTCGCCAAGCCTATAGCGGCGGCGGCCTACACATTCCCGTTATCTCGGTGTCTCGCTCGGATCGATGCCCGTGCCGACTTTGTTGCGGGCCGTGGCCTGCGTCACCACGCTGTTTGGCGGCACGTCACGCGTCAGCCAGACATTGCCGCCGATGGTGGAGCCGCGGCCGATGGTGATCCGGCCGAGAATGGTCGCGCCCGCGTAGATGACCACGTCATCCTCCACGATCGGGTGGCGCGCGTCGCCCTTGACGACGTTGCCTTCGTCATCGGTCGGGAAATGCCGCGCGCCGAGCGTGACGGCCTGGTAGATGCGCACATTGTCGCCGATCACGGCGGTCTCCCCGATCACGACTCCGGTGCCGTGATCGATGAAGAAGCCCGATCCGATGCTGGCGCCCGGATGGATGTCGATGCCGGTCCTGGCATGAGCGATCTCGGCCATCAGCCGCGCCACCAGCCGTGCGCCCTGGCGATGCAGGATGTGGGCGAGGCGATGGTGGATGATCGCGGTCATGCCGGGATAGCCGATCAGGATCTCCGGAAAATTCCGCGCCGCCGGATCGCCGACGAAGGCCGCGCGCAGGTCACTGATCAGGATGCCGCGCACCGAAGGCAGCTCCGAAGCGAAGCTGCGCGTCAGCTCGATCGCGTCCTCGCGGCGAAAGCCCGGCAACAGCTCGTCGCCGATGAACAGCGCGCCGCGATGGATCTGCTCGAACAGCGAATCCAGGGCCACGCTCAACGTGCTGCCGACGAAATAGTCGATGTTCTCGCCGTCGAGATCGAATTGCCCGTAGTGCCTTGGAAACAGCGCTTCGGTCAGGCCGTTGAGGATGGCTTCCAGCGCCTCGCGGGATGGCGCGCGGCGCGCCTCGCCGTCGCGGCGGATGCTGTGGGTCTCCTCGCGCGAGACGCGCAATTCGGCGACAATCCGGTCGAGCTGCCAGCGTGCCGTCGGCGCGCCGCTGTCGTTGGCTGCGACGAGTTGCGATTGCGGCGGAACTTCACGCTTCATGCTGTTTCGCCCCGTGTTGCCCCTCAGCGGACGTGCGCCAAGGGAATGCTCACCTCCGCAAGTCGGTCCAGATCCGTGTCGTGATCGATCCCGACATATTGACCGTTCCAGTAGACGAGGCCGGACAGGCGGTGCGACAGCTCCATGCTGAGCAGGCGGCCGACGATGATGCCATGCGAGTAGCGCTCGATGATCTCTTCGGCTTCGCATTCCACCGTCGCAAGGGACTTCGTCAGCAGCGGCACGCCGGAGGAGCCAGCGGACCAGGGCGTCCCCTCGAACCGCTGCCCACCTTTCAGCCGGCGATTGCTGAAACGCGCCGCCAGCACCTGCTGGTCCGCGCCCAGTATGTTGACGCCGAACAGCCGATGCCGCTCGATCAAGGCAAAGGACGAGGCCTGCCGGTTGATGCTGACCAACAGTCGCGGCGGGGCGGCGCTGAGCGAGGTCAGCGAGCTGACCGTCATGCCGGTGATATCGTCACCATGTCCGGCGGTGACGATGGTCACCCCGCCGGCGAGCCGGCGCATGACCGAGTGAAACTGGCGTTCGATCTCGTCATTCTCGTTGACGAGATGGATATCCGCTTTGCCCATCGGTTACTCCTCTCGTCGCCTGCGGATATGGTCTCCGCTAGAAGAAGCCCTTGGCCGGCAAGGGCGTACCGCTGATCTCGTATTGCCCGATCGAGCGCGCCTTGAAGGTGGTCGGGTTGTGCGAGGACAGGGTCCGCGCATTGCGCCAGTGGCGGTCGAAATTCGTGACCTTCTTGGTGGCGGAGGCGCCGCCGACGTCGAACAGCAGGCTCCCTGCGCGGATCGCGAATTCATCCGCCACGATCTTGGCCTTTGCCGACAGCAGCGCCGCCCTGTGCGCTGCTTCGACCGCATTGGCGGCGCCTGCGTCGAACGCGTCGGTTGCGACGTCAAGCGCTTCGGCGGCCGCGAGCACCACGGTCTCGGCGGCGAACGCGCCGCTTGCGATCTGGCCTACGGTCTGCTGCAGCAGCGGATCGTCGGTCGGGGTCTGGCTCGGCGCGTAGTAGAAGGTCCGCTTGCGGGAGCGGACGAGAGCCGCGGCTTCATGCAGGCTGGCGCGCGCGATCCCGGCGACGATCGCGGTCAGGAACAGCTGCGCGAACGTGTTCGAATAGGGCACGCCATAGCCGATATCAGGCGCGTCGAACACGACCTCCTGCGGCTTGACCTTCACATTGCGAAAATGGGTGGTGCCGGTCGCCGTCAGCCGCTGGCCGAGCCCGTCCCAATCGTCGATCAGTTCGATGCCTTCGCGCTTGACGGGGATGATCGTCGCGCCGGCCGCGCCGGACGGATCGGCGGCGCGCACCAGGACGTAGTCCGAATACAGCGTGCCGGTGCTGTAATATTTCGTGCCGTTCAGCAGGAAGTCACCGTTTGCGTCGGGCGTCAGCGTCGTGTTGGGCGTGATGTCGCCGACCTTCGGGCTTTCCAGCTCGGTGGTCGCAAGTCCGATGATGGCGCCTTCGGCGACCGCCTTCTGCCATTGTCGGCTCTGCTCGTCCTTGGGAGTCCGCACCAGCCGCTCGACGACGCTGAAATGGTTGCGCAGGATATGCGCGACGTTCGCGTCGGCCTCACCCAAGCGGATGACGACCTCGAACAATTCGCGGATCGTGCTGCCGGCGCCGGCGGCCGCCGTCGGCAGCCGCAACGCGCCGAGGCGCGCCTTGCGGATCAGATCGATCTCCTGGAACGGAAGGACACGGTCGCGCTCGCGTTCGCTGGCGCCTTCGGCGATATGCTTCAGGAGCGCCTCAAGGTCTGGTGAACGGAGATCGAGACGGTGCGACGATCCCAGGGAATTTGCGGATACAGGCTTGTTCATCGTTTAACCCGGATGGAGTTGGAGTAGTGGTTACAGTTGCGCAAGGTGATCGGTGATCTTGACCGGCTCGGGCAAGACCTTGCGCGCCACCAGCCAGTCGGCCGCCTTCTGCAGCTCGGCGAGGAACTTTTCGTCGTTGACCGGGAAGTAGCGATACTGCCGCTTCAGCGCGATGAACTGATCGCGCACCTGGTCGCTGTACTTGCCGGCCTTCTGCGCGATGTATTCGGCGTCCTTGCTGTTCTCCGAAATCCATTTGCCCTCGGCGCGGAAGGCGTCGTTGACGGCGCGGACCAGGGCCGGATTGTCGGTCGCGAATTTGCGGGTGGTGAGATAGGAGGTGTAGTCGATCTGGAAATCGAGGTCGCGGCCCTCGAGGAAGATGTCGTGCGCCTTGTATTCGAGCCGCGCGATGTCGACGCCCGGACTCCACATCGACCAGGCATCGACCTTGCCGGAGGCGAGCGCCGGCGCTGCATCGGGCGGATTGAGGTAGACGAATTTCACCGCGGAGCGGTCGACCTTGTGCTTCTCCAGCGCCGCCACCAGCAGGAATTCGCCGAGGCCCGAACGGTTCACCGCGACCGACTTGCCAACGAGGTCTTCGATCTTGTTGATGCCGGAATCGTCCTTGGCGATGATCGCGGTGGTGCGCGGCTCGTAGACGACGAACTGCGTAAACACCAGCGGCGAGCCGGCGATGATCGCTGCCAGTGCCGGCGTGGTGCTGCCGCCGAAGCTGAAGTCCGCGCTGCCGCCCGTCACCGCCTGCAGTGTCGGCGCATGGTTCGGGAACGGCCCGAGCCATTCGACCTTGATGCCGTCCTTGGCGAGCAGCTTATCGAACTCGCCGCGTTCCTTGGCAATCAGATTGAGGCCGCTGAGGCCCCAGGTCAGGCGGACCGTGTCGGTGGTGCGCCCGGTCGCCGATTGTGCGGTCTTCGGCAAGCCTAGGCCGGCAAGAGCGCCGAGGCCCGCGGCCGCCGAGCCGAGGAAGCTCCGGCGGGACGGTTTTGCAAACGAGAAGTCAGACATGGATGAACGATCCTTCCGAAGAAACTCAAGCAGTGTGGTGAGACGCAACGACGCCGAGCTCGGTAAGCAGCTCGGCGCGGGCTATCCGGCTCGCACCATGGCCCTTGGTTCGATGCTCGAACGCGATCCGGCCCTCGCGCATCACCAGGATGCGGTCGGCAAGCGCGATGGCTTCGTCCACATCGTGCGTCACGAGCAGGACGCCCGGCCGATGGCTGGCCACGAGTTCGCGGACGAGATCGTGCATGCGGATGCGGGTCAGCGCGTCGAGCGCGGCAAAGGGCTCGTCGAGCAGCAGCAACTCCGGCTGCTGCACCAGGGCGCGGGCCAGCGCGACGCGCTGGGCCTGCCCGCCGGAAAGATTGCGCGGCCAGTCATCGAGCCGGTCGCCAAGGCCCACTTCCGCCAGAGCCGCCGCGGCGCGCTCGCGCGGATCGTTGACCTGCAGCCCGAGCGACACGTTGCGCCAGAGATTGTCCCACGGCAGCAGGCGATGCTCCTGGAATACAACTGCGGGACGCCGCGGCGCGACGATGCGGCCGCCGTCGATCGAATCGAGCCCTGCGAGCGCGCGCAGCAGCGTGGTCTTGCCGCAGCCGCTCTCGCCGAGCAGCGCGACGAATTCGCCGCGCTCGATGCGCAAATTGAGGTTCTCGATCACGACGCGATTGCCATAGGCGCGGCGCAGGTTGGTCACCACCACGGCCGGCGCGACGGTCGACGATGGCACGACGTGAAGGGTCACCGTGCGCCTCCATAGTTCGGGTGCCAGGCGAGCAGGCGCCGTTCGAGGAAGCGTGCGATCCCGTCCGCCGCGACGCCGATCAGCGCGTAGATCACGATGGTCAGCACGATCACGTCGGTGCGCAGGAATTCGCGGGCATCCATCGCGAGGAAGCCGATGCCGGATTGCGCGCCGATGGTCTCGGCCACGACCAGCGCGAGCCACGCCGTTGCGAGCGCATAGCGGACACCGGTCAGGATCGAGGGCAGGGCGCCCGGCAGAATGATCCGCCGGATCAGTTCAAGCGTGCCGAGACCCTGGATGCGTCCGAGTTCGACCAGCTTCGGATCGACCTGGCGGATCCCCAAGGTGGTGTTGATGTAGATCGGAAAGGTGACGCCAAGCGCGACCAGGAAGATCTTCTCGGCCTCGCCGACGCCGAGCCAGACGATCACGAGCGGCAGGGCCGCCAGGAAGGGAATCGCGCGGATCATCTGCACGCTGCGGTCGATCGCGGCCTCCGCGATGCGGGAGAAGCCGACCAGCGTGCCAAGCGCAAAGCCGACGGCGCCGCCGATTGTAAAGCCCGCGGCGGCGCGCAACAGGCTGATGCCGAGATCGTTCAGCAGGCTGCCGCTCGTCGCAAGCTTGAATGCCGTCCTGACGACCTTGCTCGGCGCCGGTAACACTTGCGGCGACAGCCAGCCGGCCTGCGCGAGTACCTCCCAAACGATGAGGAGCGCGACCGGCGCGAGCCAGGAGAGCAGTTGCAGTCCGCGCCGGCCCAGCTCGAATGGTTTCCGTACGGGTGCCGACGCGCCGTCCTTGGGCTCAACTCCATCAAATTCGGCCGGAGAGACGGTTTGTTCCAGGTTGCTCAAGATAGCGTCGCCCTCGCTTTATCGTGTTGCATGATGCGCGCGCGGATGAAGCGACATCAGAATGCCACGCGCGGGACGCACCAAGGCATTTACTCTGTCGGCGGCGCGGCGCGCCCCTGAGTGCAAGCCCTTTCACACGTCGCAAAATGTCCCACGAATTTGGCCGGACAGAAATAGAGCGGTTTTCCAATTGTCTGGTGCCGGAGAGTTTTCTGGTTTCTTTGCGCGCGCAACACGGCAAAGAATATCTTTCAGCGCCGCTCCGCTTGATCTCTGTTCGCGCTTTGGCGAAAACAGTCGCGCGCGTGGCGATGCGCACGAGAGAAATCAGAACAGAGAACTGGTAATGACGTCACGACC
Source organism: Bradyrhizobium sp. BRP22 (assembly GCF_020194175.1). GTDB lineage: Bacteria > Pseudomonadota > Alphaproteobacteria > Rhizobiales > Xanthobacteraceae > Bradyrhizobium. The sequence goes on from NZ_JADYVX010000009.1 coordinate 127,666, forward strand.
GCTTCGTTTCGGCATCTGGGCACTGGTCCATGGACCGCGCGCCGCGCATCAGGATCCGGAAGAACCCTATGATGCGTCGTGGGAACGCAACCGCGATCTGGTGCTTGCGGCCGAGCGGCTGGGCTATGACTCGACGCTGGTCGCGCAGCACACCATCAATCCGCATCAGGAGGATCTCGATCAGTTGGAGGCGTGGAGCGCGGCGGCGGCGCTCGCGGCACTGACGAGCCGGATCGAGATCATCGCCGCGATCAAGCCGTATCTCTATCACCCGGTGGTGCTGGCGAAGATGGCGCTCGGCATCGAGAACATCAGCCGCGGCCGCTTCGCCATCAATCTGGTCAATGCCTGGAACAGGCCCGAGCTCGAAAAAGCGGGTATCGGCTTTCCGGAGCATGACGCGCGCTATGCTTACGGCCGCGAATGGATCAGTGTGGTGTCGCGCCTGATGCAGGGCGAGCGCCTGAGCTATAAAGGCGAGCACTTCGATGTGCGCGACTATGCCCTCCGGCCCGCCGACCTCTACCGGCAGCGGCCGCTGATCTACGTCGGCGGCGAATCCGAGCCGGCCCGCGCGCTGGTGGCCGATCACGGCGACGTCTGGTTCATCAACGGTCAGCCGCTGGAGGATGTCGCCGGGCTGATCGCCGACGTCGCAGCGCGGCCGCGCCCTTCCGCGCCGTTGCGCTTCGGCCTCTCGGCGTTCGTGATCGCGCGCCAGACCGATGAAGCGGCCCAGGCTGCGCATCGGCGGCTGTTGGACCTCGCCGCCAAGGATGCGCCGATGCGGGCGATCCAGAAGCAGAACACCGATCCGAAGGTCGTGATGATGCAGACGATGCAGAAGAGCGCGCGGGTCGGCAGCAATGGCGGCACGGCGGCCGGCCTCGTCGGCAGCTACGACGACGTGGCATCGCGCATCCTTGCCTTCCACGCAGCGGGGATCGAGCTGTTCATGCTGCAGTTCCAGCCGTTCGAGGGGGAGATGGAGCGCTTTGCCAGGGAGATCATCCCGCGCGTGCGGCAGGCGCAGTCCGCGGCCGAGAGGAATCTTCTCCCGGTGAGGCAAGCGACGAAAGCTTAGCCCACGTCTGCGCCGATATCTGGAATTGCCAGCGGCGACCGCTCGCGTAATTTTGCGGTGCAGCGCGCAGCCGAAGGACCGGAATCCAGCAATGAATGTGCATCAATCCCTCGCGGCCTCACGGCCGGCGGAGGCCTTTCCGCCCATCGTGACCGATGTCGTCGCCGAAGATGCGATGGTGCGGTTCGAGGCCGTCTCGAAGACCTATCCCGCCTATCGCGGCAAGCCGAGCGTGACGGCGCTCCAGGACATCGACTTCGCCATTCCCCGCGGCGCGATCACCGGCGTGATCGGGCGCTCAGGGGCCGGCAAGTCCAGCCTGGTGCGGCTGATCAACGGGCTGGAGAAACCGACGACCGGCCGCGTGATCGTCGACGACAGCGACATTTCGGCGCTTTCCGGCAGCGCATTGCGACTGGCGCAACGCTCGATCGGCATGATCTTCCAGCACTTCAATCTGCTGTCGTCGCGGACGGCGGCTGACAACATCGCCTTGCCGCTTGAAATCGCCGGCTGGCCGAAAGCCGAGATCGCCGCGCGCGTCTCGGAACTGCTCGACCTCGTCGACATCGCCAACAAGCGCAACCGCTATCCGTCCGAACTCTCTGGCGGCCAGAAGCAACGCATCGGCATCGCGCGAGCGCTGGCGACGCGGCCGAGCGTGCTGTTGTCTGATGAGGCGACCTCGGCGCTCGATCCGCAGACGACGCGCTCGATCCTCGACGTGCTCGCCAACATCAACCGCGAACTCGGCGTGACCATCATCCTGATCACCCACGAGATGTCGGTCGTGCGGCAGCTCGCCAAGGAGGTGATCGTGCTCGATGCCGGGCGCGTCGTCGAGCGTGGTCACGTCGCCGACATCTTCACCCATCCGCAGCATGCGATCACCCAGAGCTTCCTCTCCGAGGTGCTCGGCGACGCGGTCCCGGTGTCGTTGTCGAGCCGCCTGCAACAGCAGGCTGCGCCCGGTGCCCAGGCCGTGATCCGGGTGCTCGTCCGCGGCGATGGCGGCGACCGGCTGGTGGCGCGCCTGTCGCGCGAGCTTGCGATCGACGCGGCGCTGCTGTCGGCGCGGATCGACGAGATCGGCGGCCAGCAGGTCGGGTCACTGACGCTTGGCGTGCCCGGCGACGAGGCCGTGGTTGCGCGCGTGCTGTCCTTCCTCTCTCAACATCGGTTTTCCGCGGAGCGTCTCGGCTATGTCGCCTGAACTCATCAATCTCATCATCCAGGCGACCGGCGAAAGCCTGTTCATGGTCGCGGTTGCAGCCTCGCTCGGCACGCTGTTCGGGCTGCCGATCGGGGTGTTTCTCGCCACCAGCCGCAAGGGCGAACTATTCGCCGCACCGGCCGCGAATGCGGTCCTCGGCGTGATCGTCAATGCGACGCGCTCAACGCCCTTCATCATCCTGGTCGTCGCGATCATCCCGTTCACGCGCCTCGTCGCGGGCACCTCGATCGGATCGGGAGCGGCCATCGTTCCGCTGACTATCGCCGCGACGCCCTTCATCGCGCGCCTTGTCGAGGGGGCGATCCGCGAAGTCGATGCCGGCCTGATCGAAACCGCGTCGTCCTTCGGTGCAACCCCGCTACAGGTCGTGTTCAAGGTCCTGATCCCGGAGGCGCTGCCGGGGCTGGTGCTGTCGCTGACGCTCGCGGTGGTCAGCCTGCTCGGCTATTCGGCCATGGTCGGCGCGGTCGGCGGCGGCGGGCTGGGCGATCTCGGCATCCGCTACGGCTATCAGCGCTTCATGCCGGGCATGATGCTGGCCGTGGTGGTGGTCCTGATCGCGCTGGTGCAGACGGTGCAGACCGCCGGCGACTATCTGGCGCGCCGGGTCAACCGCCGGTTGCGCCATCGCTAGCCTACGGACGACGATGCGGCCGCGATGATCCCTGCGCTCCCTCTCCCGCTTGCGGGAGTGCTCGCGCTACGATCCCTTCGGCGCCCAGATCTTGACGTCGGTGGTATCGACCTTCTTCGGGATCAATCCCTCCGCGACGAAGGCATCAGCGATGCGCTGCTGCTCCGACAGGCCGGTGACGGTGACCGCGCCGACCTTGTAGGAACGATGGCTGTTGGCCTCTTCGACCGCCGCGGCATCGATGCCCCAGAGGCCGGCGAGAATCGTCGCAGCGTCCTTCGGATTGGCTTTGACCCACTTGCCGGTCTCGGCGAGCTTGTTGAAGATCACGTTCAGCGCATCGCTGCGGCGATCGGCGAACGCGGCCGAGGCAACGTAATAGCGCTTGTAGCTGGCGAGGCCGTTGCTGCCGTCGGACAGCACGCGCGCGCCGGACTGGCGGCTTGCGCTGGTGAGGAAAGGATCCCAGGCCACCCAGGCGTCGACATTGTTGCTGACGAAGGCGGCGCGGCCATCGGCGGGCGTCAGGTAGGCGGGCGAGATGTCCTTGAAGGTGAGACCGGATTTGGCGAGCGCGGCGAGCAGCAGGAAATGGCTGCCGGCGCCCTTTGTCACCGCAACCTTCTTGCCCTTGAGATCGGCCACGGTTTTGACCGGCGAGTCCTTCGGAACCAGGATCGCCTGTGCCGATGGCGAAGCGGCTTCTTCGGCGACGTAGGCAAGCTTGGCGCCCGCGGCCTGCGCAAAGATCGGCACGGTGTCGGCGACGTCAGCGCCGAAATCGACGCTGCCGACATTGATGGCCTCGAGCAGCGGCAATCCGCTGGTGAACTCATGCCAGGATACGTTGATGCCGAGCGGCGCGAGCGCCCTCTCCAATTCACCATTGGTCTTGAGGATCGCAGTGAGCGTCGATGACTTCTGATATCCGATCCGGATTTCCTCCGAGGCCGCAGGCTGCGCCAGTGACACCATTGCCAAGAGGCCGAGTGCGCTCATTGCGAGCCGGCGCGTGATGGGTTTGATCCGGGAGGCGGCTGGAACTTGCGGGGCCGAGCGGGGCGAGAACAGCATGGCTATGGCTTCCAAAATAATACGGCAATCGATGGCGGATGATCCGGAACGTCATTTGCGGTCAATCGCGCCCCGGTGGCAATTGCGGAGAAATCGTCGGATGTGGTGCAAAATTCTCCGCCGGCGACAGTTATGAGAATTGCATTTCACGCGGCGTCCTCTCCCCGCGCAGCGTCATTCGCAGCTACGAGAGATCGATCCCTTGCGGAGAACAGAAGCATCGCGCTGCAGCATGTAGAGCGAATGTTTTGTTCCCGGCATTGAATGATCGCAACCGTTTCGTCGTTTTGTCGCGCAGGCGGTTGAAGGGGTGAACGATCGGCGCTAGTGGCAGCCGAGTACGTTTGTCTGATCTTTGGAGAGCTTTATGCGTATCTTTACCGCGATCGTTGCGGCAGCCGCCTTGTTTGCCGGCGCCGCAAGGGCCGAAACCATCCGGGTTGGCGTCACCGCCGGGCCGCACGCCGAAATCCTCGAGGTGGTGAAGAAAGTGGCTGCCGAGCGCGGCCTCGACATCAAGGTCGTCGAATTCACCGACTATGTCATTCCCAACCAGGCGCTGGCGCTGAAGGATCTGGAACTGAATTCGTTCCAGCATGAGCCCTATCTGAAGAACCAGATCTCCAAGACCGGCTGGAAGATCGTGAAGGTCGCCAATACCATCGCGTCGCCGCAGGGCGTCTACTCGCTGAAATACAAGAAGCTGTCGGATCTGCCGGAGGGCGCGCGGGTGGCGATCGCCAACGATCCCTCGAACGGCGCCCGCGGACTGATGATCCTCGCCCTTCACGGCGTGATCAAGCTGAAGGATCCGAACAACGTCGCCTCGACGATTGCCGACATCACCGACAATCCGAAGAAATTGCGCTTCGTCGAGCTCGACGCCGCACAGCTCCCTCGCTCGCTGCAGGACGTCGATCTCGTCTCGATCAACAACAATTACGCGGTGCAGGCCGGCCTCAATCCCGCGACCGACGCGATCGCGCACGAGTCGAAAGACGGTCCGTGGGTCAACATCATCGCGGTGCGCGAGGAGGACAAGGAGAAGCCCTGGGTCAAGCAGTTCGTCGACGCCTATCACTCGGACCCCGTGAAGGCCTTCCTCGACAAGCGCTTCAAGGGCACCTACATCGCGACCTGGTAATAGACCTGACGTAGGGTGGCAAAGCGAAGCGTGTCTACCCTACGCAGGGTTTGTTTGCTTCGCGCTGCCGAACAGTCAACGCACTATTCGGCGGCGTCGGATCGAACGGCGTCGCTAGACGAGCGGCGAAAGCCTGCGCCCGGATGCGTCGCGTGCAGGCGCGGTCCCCGTCCTGGAAACAGCTTCTCGCGCAAGGTGCCGTCGCGATAGGCGGTCTTGTAGACGCCGCGGGATTGCAGTTCGGGTACCACCAGGTCGACGAACGCGTTCAGCGATTCCGGCACGACCAGACGGAATAAATTGAATCCGTCAACGTCGGTCTCCTCGGCCCAGGCGATCAGCTCGTCGGCAACGTCCTGCGGCGAGCCCACCACGAAGGGCGAGCGGGCGCCGACGTGGCTCAAGCTGGCGAGATCTCCGATCCTGACCGGCCGCTCGCTTCGCAGCGTGAAATTCTCGACCATCGACTGGATGGCGTTGCTCTCGACATATTGCACGGCCTGGTCGGGACGGTGGGTGGAGAAGTCGATACCGGTCCAGCCCGAGAGCAGCGCGAGTTGCCCGGCTTGATCGACATGGCGGGCGTAGTCCTCGAGCAGGTCGTTTGCCTCGGCGCGCGTCGGTGCAACGATCACGGTCGCGCCGGCGAACAGCCTGATGTCATAGGGATCGCGCCCGAACTCCCTGGCGGCGTCCCTGATCTCGCGCACGGCGCGCTTAAGGATCGGTCTGGTCTGGCCGTTGAGGAAGATCGCTTCCGCATGCCGCGCGGCGAAGGCGCGGCCGCGCCGTGATGTTCCCGCCTGATACAACAGCGGCGTGCGCTGCGGCGACGGCTCGGCGAGATGGATGCCGTCGACACGATAGTGCGAGCCTTCATGCCTGATGCGATGGACCTTCGCCGGATCGGTGAACAGGCGCGTTGCGCGATCGCGGCTGACGGCGCCGTCTTCCCAACTGCCTTCCCAGAGCTTGTAGACGGCGGCAAGAAAATCCTCGGCCGCATCGTAGCGCTCGTCATGGATGCGGGAGGTGGCGTGTCCCATCCCGCGCGCGCCACTGTCGAGATAGCCGGTGACGATGTTCCAGCCGATCCGCCCGTTGGTGAGGTGATCCAGCGTCGAGAAGCGGCGGGCGAATTGATAGGGATGCTCGAACGTCAGGTTCGACGTCACGCCGAAGCCGAGATGCCTGGTAACGAGCGCCATTGCTGAGACGAGCAGCGTCGGCTCGGCGTTCGGCAGTTGCACGGCATGGCTGATCGCCGTGTCCGGATTGCCGCCATAGACGTCGTAGACGCCGAAGACGTCGGCGAGGAAGATGCCGTCGAGCAGGCCGCGCTCCGCGGTCCTGGCATAATCGACCCAATAGTCGAGCGTGTTGTAGTTGATCGACGCATCGCGCGGATGTGACCACAGGCCGACCCAGTTGTGGCTTGGCGCGGTCATGTTGAACGCGTTGAAGCGGAGTTCTCGCGGTCTCGTCATCAGCGGTTCTCTGGCAAAGGGTTCGTGTCGCGCGGAAACTATCATGCGAGCCGGACGACTTTGTTTTCAATTTGCCGCACCGGACGAAAGATTACCGCCGCGCCAGGGCAAAGCGGCAGCACGCGCATCGCTATTTTCTCCGGTGGCTCGACAGCATGGGCGTCGGCAAGCATCATTTCCTCGCTGATGACGTAGAGGTCAGGGATTCAAGGGAGAGTTCGAAATGCCGATCGAAACGAAGAACGTCGAGACGCTCGCTTTGCACGGCGGTTCCTATCGTTCAGACCCTGCGACCGGCGCGGTGGCCGTACCGATCTATCAAACCACGTCCTATCAGTTCGAGAATACCGATCACGCATCGCGGCTGTTTGCACTCGAGGCGATCGGTCAGATTTATACGCGGATCAAGAACCCGACCCAGGATGCTTTCGAGGAGCGGCTTGCGGCGATCGAAGGCGGCGTCGGCGCGCTTGCCGTGGCCTCCGGCCAGACAGCTTCGGCGTTCGCCATCTTCAACATTGCGCAGGCTGGCGACAATGTCGTGTCGTCCACGGATCTCTATGGCGGCACCTGGACGCTGTTCTCGCAGACGCTGAAGCAGTTCGGCGTCGAAGTCCGCTTTGTCGATCCCGCCGACCCCGAGAATTTCCGTCGCGCCACTGACGCGAAGACGCGGGCGTACTATGCCGAGACGCTGCCGAACCCGAAGCTCAACGTGTTTCCGATCAGGGAAGTTGCCGATATCGGTCGCTCGCTCGGCGTGCCGCTGATCCTCGACAACACGGCGGCGCCGGTCATCGCGCGGCCGTTTGAGCATGGCGCTGCGATCGTGGTCTATTCGACCACCAAATATATCGGCGGACACGGCACCTCGATCGGCGGCGCGATCATCGATGGCGGCAATTTCGACTGGGAGGCGCACGCGTCGCGTTTCCCGCTATTGACGCAGCCGGATGAGGCCTATCACGGCGCGGTCTGGACCGAGGCGGCCAAGCCGCTCGGCCCGATCGCCTATATCCTGCGGGCGCGGGTGAAGCTGCTGCGCGACCTTGGTGCCGCGATCGCGCCGCAGAACGCGTTCCAGTTCATTCAGGGGCTCGAGACGCTGCCGCTGCGCTTGCGCCAGCACAATGAGAACGCGATCAAGGTCGCGAACTTCCTTGTCAAGCATCCGGCGATCTCGCATGTGATCTTCCCGGGCCTGCAGAGCGGCGCGAACCGGCGCCGGGCCGATATTTATCTGAAAGGCGGTTACGGCGCGCTGGTCGGCTTCGAGTTGAAGGGCGGTGTCGACGCCGGGCGCCGGTTCATCGATGCGCTGAGACTCTTCTATCACGTCGCCAATATCGGCGACGCGCGCTCGCTCGCCATCCACCCGGCATCGACCACGCATCAGCAGCTCAGCGCGGAGGAGCAGCTCGCGGCCGGGGTGACACCCGGCTACGTGCGCCTGTCCGTCGGCATCGAACATCCCGACGACATCCTCGCCGATCTCAACCAGGCCCTCGCCCATGCCGATGCCGGCGCGCGCAAGGCGGCCTGACCAATACGATCCTTCGAGAAGAAATGGACCCGACACGATGAAGACGTTCGTGCGTATGGCGCAGGCTGCCGGCCTGTTCCTTGCCCTGACCACCGCTGCGGTTGCCGACGAGCCGCTGAAGATCGCGACCAGCGCCGGCCCGGTCGGGCAGTTGGCGCAATATGCCGCCAAACTCGCCAAGGAAAAGGGGCGGGACGTCACGATCGTTGAACTCGCCGACTGGGTCGCGCTCAATGAGGTGGTCCACAGCGGCGACGTCGACGCGAATCTGTTCCAGCACGCGACCTATCTTGCCCTTCAGAACAAGCAGCGCGGCTTCAATCTCGTTCAGGTCGACAAGGTCGGCGTGATCGCGCCGGTCGGACTGTTTTCGAAGAAGATCAAGAGCCTCGAGGAGATCAAGTCCGGCGACAGCGTTGCGATTCCGAACGAGCCGCTCAACGGCGCGCGCGGATTGATCCTGCTCGAGCGTGCCGGCCTGATCAAGCTGACGCCGGGCAAGGGCTTCTCGGTGAGCAAGTTCGACATCATCGAAAATCCCAGGAACCTGAAGATCGTCGAGCTCGATCCCGCGCAGACTTACCGTTCGCTTGACGACGTCACGCTGGCGCTCGTCAACATCACCTATCTGATCCCGGCCGGCGGCGATCCGAAATCGGCGCTGATCATTGACCGCACCATCGATGACGGCCTGGTGCTGCGGTTCACCGCGCGCGCCGACAAGAAGGACGACCCGCGCCTGAAGGCGTTCATCCAGGTCTTCAACTCGCCGCAGGTGAAGCAGTTCATCGAGGAGAAGCTGCCGGCCTTCATTCCTGCCGGGTTCGGTAGCTAGGCCCGGTTCAAGACGAGCTGCGCACGATCGGCGTGGCGTCGCGATCGCTCGGCGCCACCGTGTGCAGGATGCTGGTCCGATTGCGTCCCGCCTTCTTCGCTGCGTACAGGGCGGAATCGGCCGCCGATATGAGCCGATCCAGGACGATCCCTTGAGCGTGGGCGATCGATATTCCCGCGCTCGCGGTGGCCATAATTTCAATGTCGCCGTGAACGACCGGCGCACCGCCGAATGCGGCCCGCACCCGATCGACGACCAGTCGTGCATCGTTGATCGTGGTGTCCGGCAGCAGTAGCGCGAATTCCTCCCCGCCGATCCTGCCAAGGATATCGCCCTGGCGAATCGCATGCGCGGCGCGCCTTGCAAACTCGGCGATGACGCTGTCTCCGGCCGGATGGCCATGTTTGTCGTTGATGGCCTTGAAGAAGTCGATGTCGAAGAGCGCAATCGCGATCTCGCACGATCTTCCGGAGAGTTTGGCAAGGCGCGCAGCGCTGGCCTCAAAGAAGCCGCGCCGATTGAGGACGCCGGTGAGCTGATCGGTCATCGCGAGATCGCGAAGCCGGCGCTCGGAACGCTCGCCGATCATCAGAATGCCGAGAACGACGATCGCCACCATCGCGACCGCGGATTGGAAGGGCGCAAATGTGAGCCATCCCCGGAGCGGGCCCTGGCCGATCTCCTCGCGCATGGCAAAGATGGCGATCGCCTGGCTGTAGCTGACCACCGTCTCGAACAGGCAGATCACCGCGATGCAAAGGCGCGGCGAAAGTTCCCTGGAAGACGAGCGCCAGAGATCGAGGCCGATCAGGAGCGTCATCGTGCCGATCGCAAGATTGTAGTCGATCTGGCGAAGCGCATAGCTCGGATACGCGATCGGCAGGCCCACTGCCCAGATCAGCGGCGGCAGCAGGGCCGATGCGGGCAGCGGCCGTTGGTCGAAAACACGCAGGCCGCACCAGAGCGCGCCGGTGCCAAACAGGGCGAAAAAGCCAGGAATGCCCACGGCCGAGATCAGGGGCAGCGTCTGGCGCTGTGCCGCCAGGATGACGCCAAGGCCGGACAGCAGGAATCCGAGCATCCACCAGGAATACGATTTAGTGGAGCGGTCGCGCACCCATGTGATCACGATGATCAAGCAACCGATCGCGCATGCGGCCTCGGCCAACAGCCCGACGGTGAACATATCGAACAAGGACCACAACTCCGGACCTTTCCCCGGCACGACCAGCTATCCGCCCGACCTTAATGGAACGGGAGCGAATTCACTACAATTCGATCGACTGTGGTCACGGAAGATAGCGCGGAGGCCGCGACGATGCGCGGCCTCCGGAGCGATCCGGATCTTCTGATTCGTTCAGAATCTATAGTTGACGCCGGCCTTGACCGTATGAAGCTTGGTGCTGACGTCCATGCTGGCGCTCGAGAAGAAGCCATTCGCGACGTCGTTGACGGCGTTGCTGAACAAAGCATGGCTGCCAAAGTCCAAATAGAGATATTCGGTCTTGAAGGACCAGTTCGGCGTGATGGCGTATTCGAGGCCGGCGCCGGCGGTCCAGCCCCATTGCGTGTCGCTCGCCGAGATCACAGCCGGCAGCGGACCAACGAGTCCGTTGGCGTTGAAGCTGGCGTGGGACTTGACCTTGCCGTAAGCCGCGCCGCCGGTCGCATAGAGGAGGACCCTGTCCCAGGTGTAGCCGAGGCGGCCGCGAATGGTCCCGAACCATTCGATCTCGGAGCCGATGTCGAAGCTCGCGTTGCTGATCACGCCGGGAGCGGTGAAAAGCGCGGCGCCCGCGAGCTTGCCCTCGATGCCCGACCATTGGAAGTCGGCTTCGATGCCGGCGACCACATTGTTGTTGAACTGATGATTGTAGCCGATCTGGCCGCCGCCGAAAAATCCGATCGAGTTGAGGCTGAAATTGCCGGCGGCGCTTGATTCGAGCGCGGGCGCTTCCGCCTGAAGCTGCCGCTGGAATGCGTTGAACGGATAGTCAAACTTGTCGCCGCCAAAGCCCACATTGGCGCCGATGTAGAAGCCGGTCCAGGAGAACACCGGGACGGCCGCAACCGGCGCCTTGACCGGATAGGACAAATCGGCGGCAAGGGTCGGGCCCGCCGCCAAGCCAAGACCACAGACAGTACCGAGTAGAAACGTCTTCATTACCACGCCCCTAAATTTCCCTGGAGAAAGGGTTTTCCAGTGCATCGCCGTCGTGGACGGCGACATGTGAAGGCCGGGCGATCGCGTCGGGTGATGCAGTGGTTGCATTCGACGCAGTCTCTCGCGGCAGCCGTGTCGCAACATGGCAGTGGTCGCGGCGGCGGTCTTGTTCTCGCCCGCACTGGATTTGAGCCCGAGCGCGCTCCCGCTAAACCGTTGGTCGCTGTGGCTGTCGCGCAACAATCCGACGCGGCGTGGCAGCGATTCATGGCGCGCTGCGGCAGAGTTACTCATGGCTCGCGTGGAGGAGTGCCGGTAGTATGAATGTGTAAATGCAATTACAAGAACAATGCATCAAGCAAGCTTCCACTCCGACAATCTCGATCCAGCGCTCGAAGACGATCGAAGGTTTTCCCTCTGGTATGAGACGGTGGAGGCGCTCACCTGCTGCGTCGACATCACGCGATTCGACGATCGGCCATTCCAGGGATTTCTGCGCTGGTCCGACTTTCAGGACGTTCACGTCACGCGATTCGGCGGCACTTTCGGCAGGATCAGGCGATCGAGAAGCGCGATTTCCCGCGGTCCCGACGATGATTTCTGCCTCGTCTTCCACCGCGGTTCGGGCACGCTGCGGGTGGATCAGTCGAACCGCGAGGCGAATCTGGCTGCCGGCGGCGCATTTCTCGGCACAAACGGCATGCCGGCCGACATGAGCTCCGATGCGCCCTTCGCCTGGACGACGTTGACGGTCGGCAGGGAAAGGCTAAGAGCGCTTGTCGGGCACGCGGATGACCTGCTGGCAAGGCCGCTCGATCCGCAGCGCCCGGCCGTGACGCACCTGCGGCGCTATATCGAAAGCGTCGTGAAGCTGTCGCGAGCGCCCCACGATCCGCAGCTCGACGCGCACATCCGTACGACCCTCCTCGATCTGACCGCGCTGGTGCTCGGCGCACGCGGTGACGCCGCACAGATCGCCACGACGCGCGGCCTGCGGGCGTCGCGCATTCACGACATCATCGCCGAGATCGAGCGAGGCTTCATGAATGCCGGCTTCTCGGCGGCGCACGTTGCCCGGCATCTCGGTCTCTCGACCAGATATGTCCAGGACCTCCTGCACGAGACCGGCCAGAGCTTCACCGAGCGCCTATTGGAGCGGCGGCTGCAGCAGGCGCGGCATATGCTTGCGAGCGAGCGCGGGGATCGTCTCAAGATCAGCGAGATTGCGCTCGCATGCGGCTTCGGCGAGGTCTCCTACTTCAACCAGCGGTTCCGCCGGCGTTTCGGCGTCACGCCGACAGAGTGCCGCCGCGATTCGCCCCGCTGAAGCTCGCACGCGAGTCGTCCAGGCCTGCAATGGTGATGCTGTGGCTTCAATGCAGGCCGCTGCATCATGCGCGTTCAACGGCGCGCATGATGCTCGCCCTTGATCATCAGCGATCGTGGCCGTCGCGCGCTATCAAGCCAAGCAGGTTTCGCGCCTGCGGATGGAGCCGATATCGTAACGTGACAGTCCGATGTCGCGCAGCATCCGGTCGTCAAGATCCCGAAGCTCCGATATCGCCCGGCGTATCGCCAGTTCTTCGCGCATTTTTGACAGCAGGAACATCACCATCGCGCTGATCGAGACGTACCATCGCGGGCCGTTCGGTGCCTGTCGCCTGTCTATCAGGTACGGTCGGCTGTAAAACAGTTGCTCTACGTGTGACATTGATATCTCCCGGCAAAATATCAGTCGGGAGATTCTCGTGCTGCCATATTTCCGGAGCATTCCGGCGCTGGAAAATACGGCTACAGCCGTAACACGGGAACGCGGCGACGCCTCCAATATGCCAAAACGTGCGTCGTCAAAAAAATACGGTGACATCGCGTCGATGTCAGACGACAATGATATACCCTCAAGAATTCGCGCTTTCGCGGTCTCTCCAAGACAACCACGGTCTCCAAAACAACCCCAAGGACTTTCGTATGAAAGTGGTCAAGCTCTTCGGTTTAACACTAGGTATGTCACTTGTGCTGTCGTCGGCAGCGCTGGCCCAGGACATCAGGGTGGCGGTTGCCTCATCGATGACGGGCGGCGAAGCCGCGTTCGGTCGCCAGTTCCGGAACGGCGCCGAGCAGGCGGTGGCCGATATCAACGCCGCTGGCGGTCTCCTTAACAAGAAGCTCGTGCTTGATGTCAACGACGATGCCTGCGATCCCAAGCAGGCGCGCTCGGTGGCCGAGAAGATCGCCAGCGCGGGAATTCCGTTCGTCGCCGGCCACTATTGTTCGTCCTCCTCGATCCCGGCGTCGGAAGCCTATGCGGACGGCAACGTATTGCAGATTTCGCCGGGCTCGACCAATCCGCTGCTCACCGAGCGCAAGCTGTGGAACGTGCTGAGGGTGTGCGGCCGCGACGACCAGCAGGGCCTGGTCGCCGCCGCCTATATCGCCAGGAATTTCGCCGGCAAGAACATCGCGATTCTCAACGACAAGACCACTTACGGCAAGGGACTTGCCGACGAGACCAAGAAGGCGCTCAACAAGGCCGGCGTCACCGAGAAGATGTTCGAATCCTTCAACAAGGGCGACAAGGATTTCAATTCCATCGTGTCGCGGCTGAAGCGCGAGAACATCGACCTGGTCTATGTCGGCGGCTATCATCAGGAAGCCGGCCTGATCGTGCGCCAGATGCGTGATCAAGGGCTCAAGACGGTGCTGATGGCGGGCGATGCGATCAATGACAAGGAGTTCGCCTCGATCACCGGTCCGATTGCGGAAGGCACGCTGTTCACCTTCGGCCCCGATCCGCGCGAAAAGCCGACCGCAAAAGCGATCGTCGACAAGTTCAAGGCCAAGAACATCGATCCCGAAGGCTACACGCTCTACACCTACGCTGCGTTCCAGGTGTGGTCGCAGGCGGTGGCGAAGGCCGGCTCGACCGATCCGAAGAAGGTGATCGATACCATCAAGGCCGGCGAGTGGGACACCGTGCTCGGCAAGATGGCCTTCGATTCAAAGGGTGACATCAAGGCAATCGATTATGTCGTCTATAAGTGGGACGGCAAAGGAGGCTACGCACAGGTCGACAAGGGGCTGTGAGGTCGCGACTGCCGCAGCCCTCGGCGCCGGGCGAGCTCTGCTGAATCGTATGATGTCGAAGGCCAACGGGCGGGTTTCCGCCCGTTGGTGCGGACGGTGCAGATTGACGCCGGCTAGAGCTTGACCACGGCCAAGACGACCACCGCGAGCAGGGAGACGAGGATCAAGGGCAGCGTTGGCAAGGGTTTTAGCGCCTTCTTCCTGACAAGGCGCCGGAGTTGTCCTGACTGGAGTCCATGTACGGCGGAGAGCAGGACAACAAAGGCCAGCTTGACTTGCAGCCACGTGCTGGAAAACCACCCGGCTGTGACCGCCAACGTCAAGCCGAAAGCCCAGACCAGCAGCATGGCCGGTGTGGTCAGCCAGCGTTCCGATTTCGCCAGAAGACCTGCGACAGGCGCAGCCGATCCCGGATTTGCGCGCTCCGCTGCCAGCACCATCGACGTGGTGAGGATGCCGGCTACGAAAAGGAAGGCGCTGACGACATGCAGCGCCTTCAGCCATGGATAGAGCGTAGCAAGGCTCACTGGACCACACCGGTGCGCAACGCCGCGGACTTTCGTGCGATGAGCCGCACGTTGGCAAAGCCAGCGAACGGGATGAATGCCGTCGCAAGCAGCCGCGCCGCCTCCAGTCGGCTCCAGCCGCCTTCCGCGATCGATTGGATCGCAGCCCAGCAATAAGCGAGAAACGCAAGGCCGTGGACCGGCCCCATGACATGGACGGCGATGGTCCAGCCGGCGATATGCTTCAGTGGTACGGCTACTGCGACAAGCAGGACCAGCGTTGTGGCTTCGAGGACCGACAGGATTCCCAGCCATCGCAATTGCGTCGAATCATCATGGCTGGACATGCGTACCTTCCCGCTTCCGAGACAGGCGGCACGCATAGACAAAGCCCCGCGCATTCGGTGAGCGGCTGAAATGACAATCTGCGATCATTTCCTGCCAAACCGCGCTTCGGCTATGCTCGCCGTGGAAGATGCTCGCTGTGAGGTGTCCATGCATAAGGTTTCGGTTCTCGCGATGGACGGCTTCGTGCCGTTCGACCTCTCGGTCCCGTGCGAGGTGTTCGGGCGGGCGAGTGCCGCGACGGGCGTCGCCAGCTACAGTGTCCGCGTGTGCAGCGAAGCGGCCGAAGTCCGGTCGAGGAATTTCACGCTGCAGACGGATTGGGGCCTCGAGGAGCTCGCATCGGCCGATACGATCCTGGTGCCGGGAGTGGAGGATGCGACCGCTCCGATCTCCCCGGCTGTGCTCGAGGCGCTTCAGTCCGCCTGGGAGCGCGGCGCAAGATTGGCGTCGATCTGTTCGGGAGCGTTCGTGCTGGCGGCAACTGGCCTGCTGGATGGACGCCGGGCCACGACGCACTGGGTTTGCGCGGACGAGCTCGCGCGGCGGTATCCGCGCATCCAGGTCGATCCAAATGTGCTGTTTGTGGACGAGGGCCGGCTGATCACCTCTGCCGGCGCTTCGGCCGGGATGGACATGTGCCTGCACCTGGTACGCCGCGATCACGGCCAGGCCGTTGCGGCCGACGCCGCGCGTCTTGCCGTTGCACCTTTGGTCAGGGACGGCGGCCAATCCCAGTTCATCCGGCACGAACCGCCGAAGTCCGCCGCCAGTCTGGCCCCGCTGCTCGAGTGGATGAGCGCCAATCTTGACCGCACGCTCACGGTCCGGACGCTGGCTGCTCAGGCGCGCATGAGCGAAAGGACGCTGGCACGCCGCTTCCAGCAACAGACTGGAAGCACACCGCTGCAATGGCTGCTCAAGATGCGCATTCGTCGGGCGCAGGAGCTGCTCGAGACCAGCGAGGTGTCGATCGATCGGATTGCAAGCGCAGTTGGATTCGAATCCGCGGTCAGCTTCCGATCCCGCTTCCGGAAGGTCGCGGGCATCAGCCCAACTGCCTACCGCCATCGCTTCGGCGCCCGCCAGAGCTGACCCCATATTATTGTCGGACAGATAGGAGACCCACCCGTCGAGTCGGATCGGATCTCTCAAAGATATCAGTGTATTGCGATATCGTAGATCCCTCCACCCTCGATTTTCTATACCCATCATTGCAAATTCAGGCGCCTTGCGGCTAATTTTTGTCCGACAGTAATAACTCTCGTGCCTTGAGGCGGCGGGTTGCGAGGACCCCAACTTTGGTATTCGAAAGAGGAAGCTGAGGCGCGTGACCACTGATCCGTCGCCATCAGGACATCCGGAACTATTGTCGGCCGCGGACACCGCGCCGTCCGACTGGGAGCGCTTGGCGCGCTATCTGGAAGCGCATGGCATGAGCGTCGATCTGGCGCAGCCGATCCGGCAATTCGCCGGCGGCCTCGCCAATCGCAACTATCTCCTGATCATCAACGGCGCGCCAACCGTCTTGCGTCGGCCGCCGGATGGCGATCTGCCGCCGGGCGCTCATGACATGGCGCGCGAGCATCGCATCCTGTCGCGGCTTGCCGATGCGCTGCCGTTCATCGCGCGCGGCCTGCATTATTGCGGGGACCGCGACGTCATCGGTGTTCCCTTTCAACTGATCGAGTACCGCGCCGGCTTCGTCGTCCGCGGCGCTGATCTCTCGCCGCTGCAAGGACGCGACGATGCGCCCGGGATTCTCTCGGAGATGATGGTTGCGACGCTGGCTGCGCTGCACGGGGCCGATGCGCGCGCGGTCGGACTTGAGGATCTCGGCCGCCCCGAGGGATTCATCGCCCGCGCGATTGCCGGCTGGTCGAAACGCGGCGCGCTGGTCGCCGAGGACGGCGCGTTGCAAGGTCTGCTGCAGGACATCTCAAAGTGGCTGTCCCGGCAGACATTCCGCGAGCGGACGCCGACGCTGCTGCATTGCGATTTCAAGCTCGACAATCTGATCCTCAATCCGCAGACGCTGTCGCCGGTCGCGCTGGTCGACTGGGACATGGGAACGCGAGGCGATCCGCTGTTCGACCTGGCGACGCTGTTGAGCTATTGGGCCGAGCCGGACGATCCGCCGCCATTGCAGCGCCTGCAGCAGATGCCGACGACCCATCCCGGATTCTGGCGGCGTGCCGACGTCGCGCGGCGCTATGCTGAGCTGACCGGAATTGATATCGACGACCTGCCGGCGATGCGCGTGCTGGCGCTGTTCAAGCTCGGCATCGTGTTCCTGCAACTGCACCGGCAATGGGTCAATGGCGCGGTGAAGGACAATCGCTATGCGAACTTCGCCCGGCTTGGCGAAGATCTTCTTCTGGTCGCGCGCGATGCCGCCACCGGAACTGAGTGAGGAAGCTGACGATGCACCAACTCGACATGGACTTTTCGTTGCCGCCACGCGTGACCGAACTGGCGGATCGCGTGAAAGCCTTCGTCAAGGAGGCGGTGGTCCCGTTCGAGAAGGACAAGCGCTGGACCTCGCATGGCCCGACCGACGAGTTGCGGCGCGAACTCAACGCGCTCGCGCGCAAGGCCGGTGTTTTCGCGCCGCACGTGCCGGCGGAATATGGCGGCCAGCATCTGTCGCATATCGGCCGCGCCGCCGTGTTCACCGCCGCCGGCTATTCCATGCTCGGGCCCGTGGCGCTGCATTGCGCGGCACCCGAGGAGGGCAACATCCATCTCCTCGATGTCGTGGCGCGGCCCGATCAGCGCGAGCGCTATTTGAAACCGCTCGCAACCGGAGACGTCCGCTCCTGCTTCTGCATGACGGAGCCCGCACCGGGAGCTGGCTCCGATCCGGGCCAATTGCAGACCACGGCGCGGCGCGACGGCAATGACTGGGTCATCGACGGCGAGAAATGGCTGATCACCGGCGCCGAAGGCGCGGCGTTCGCGATCATCATGGCGAAGACGAGCGGCGCAGGCATGGACGGGGCTGCGACCATGTTGCTCGCCGACATGTCCGATCCCGCGATCACGATCGAGCGCACGCTCGACACCATCGATTCCTCCTTTGTCGGCGGGCATGCGGTGGTCCGCTTCAACGGGCTTCGCGTGCCGGCCGACGCTGTGCTCGGCGAGATCGGCCAGGGCTTTCGCCACGCCCAGGTTCGCCTCGCCCCGGCGCGTCTCACGCATTGCATGCGCTGGCTCGGCGCGGCGATCCGCGCGCAGGAGATCGCAACCGAGTTCGCGCGGCGTCGCACCGCATTCGGCAAGCCGCTCGGCGAGCACGAGGGCGTCTCCTTCATGCTGGCCGACAACGCCATGGACATCCACCAGGCGCAATTGACGATCTGGCATACGGCCTGGCTGCTCGACAAGGGCGAACGCGCCTCGACGGAGAGCTCGATGGCCAAGGTGATCTGCTCCGAAGCGATCGCGCGCGTCGCCGACCGCTCGTTGCAGATTCTCGGCGGGCTTGGCACCACGCGCGACACGGTGGTCGAGCGGTTCTATCGCGACGTCCGCGCCTTCCGCATCTATGACGGACCGTCGGAAGTGCACCGCTGGGCGATCGGACGGCGGATCGTGACCCACGGCGGGAGATAGCTCGCGGCAACAGCGGCTACAGAACAACAAGCGCAAAACGCGCGAACAGGGAGGAGATGATGCGCGATATCTGGTCGCCACCGAAGGAGTCCGCGGTCGAAGGCTATCAAGCCTTGTGCGCCAATTTCCGTTGGCAGGTGCCGGAGGCCTTCAATTTCGGCGCCGACATCATCGACCGGCGCGCCCGCGAGCAGGATGGTCCGGCGCTGATCTGGGAGAACGCCGCGGGCGAAACCCGGCGCTACAGCTATTCCGATCTGTCGCTGATGTCGAACCGGCTCGCGAATGTGCTGCGCGCGAACGGCGTGGAGAAGGGCGACCGCGTCATCATCATGCTGCCGCGGCTGCCGGAATGGTTCATCGCGCTGATTGCGGCGATGAAGATCGGCGCAGTGCCGATCCCATGCATCGAGATGCTGACGGCGCGCGACATCGAATATCGCGTCACCAATGCCGAGGCCAAGGCGGCGATCTGCCGCCCCGAACAGACCGCGAAGTTCGCTTCCGTCGAGCAGGCGATTCCGGTGCGGATCGCGCTCGGCCAGACATCCGCCTGGCTCGACTGGAACAGCGAGGTGGCGCGCGCCTCGGAGACGACCGAGCCGGCGATCGTCCGCGCCGAAGATCCCGCCATCATGTACTATACGTCAGGCTCGACCGGCCATCCGAAGGCTGTCGTCCATGCCGCGCGCGCGATCTATGCGTGGCGAGTGTCGGCGATCTACTGGCTCGATCTGCGTCCAGGCGAGGTGATCTGGTGCACGGCCGACACCGGCTGGAGCAAGGCCGGCACCAGCATCATCTTCGGGCCCCTGAGCTGCGGCGCCTGCGCGTTTTTCTTCGACGGCCCCTTTGTGCCGAAGGATCGGCTCGACCTCATACGCAAGCACCATGTCACCGTCTATTGCGCGCCCGGCACGGAGCTGTCGCGGGTCGTCGGCGAAGTCCGCGCACGCAGCGATCTCGGCCGGCTGCGCCGCGTCGTCACCGCCGGCGAGGCCATGAACCCCGTCGTCGCCGAGCGCTGGGAAGCGGCGACCGGCATCCGCATCGATGAAGCCTATGGGCAGACCGAAGCGCTGATGGTCGCGCTGAATTATCCAGGCGAACCGGTCCGCTACGGCTCGATGGGGCGTCCATCGCCGGGCTCCGACCTCGACGTGATCGATGCCAGCGGCAACCGCTTGCCGCCGGGGCAGGAGGGCGATCTCGCGCTGAAAGTGCCGAGCCCGCAATTGATGCTCTGCTACTGGAAGGATGCGGAGCGCACCGCGGCCTGCTTTGTCGACGGTCCCGACGGACGCTGGTTTCTGACCAGCGATCGCGCGGAGAAGGATGCCGACGGCTATCTCTGGTATCGCGGACGTTCGGACGATGTCATCAATTCAGCCGGATACCGCATCGGCCCGATCGAGGTCGAGAACGCGCTGGCCGAGCATCCCGCAGTGCAGACGTGCGCAGTCGTCGGCAGTCCCGATGCCGAGCGCGGCGAGATCGTGAAGGCGTTCGTCGTGCTGCGGCAAGGCCATGCGCCGTCGCCCGAGCTGACGCGCGCATTGCAGGACCACGTCAAGTCGGTCACCGCGCCTTACAAATATCCCCGCGCGATCGAGTACATCGCCGAGTTGCCGATGACGATCACCGGCAAGATCCGCCGCCGCGAGCTGCGCGACCGCGAGTTCGCACGTCGGGTTTAGATTGGAAATCAATTGATCCGAATAGGCGGCTGCGAGTCCACTCGCTCGTCAAAACGACACTTGCGGCTTCCGCGCTTGGCGGGATTTGGACGCTTGAAAATCGGGAGCTTTTCCCAGCCAACACCAGACAGAATTCCCGACGGGACGACGTCTAATTCACGCGCGGGCGGGATTGACGGCGCTGAAGTTTGCGAAGACCATCGAACAAGAACGAAGAATATCGCAAGGGATGACCTCAAGGAATCTTGGCCGATCGCAACGCGAGCGGTTTGAGGGCTTCGAACAATCCAAATTTCTGATGTCGAGAGATTGAAACGGCAGTTTCAAGGGCACTCGGCAATTGGATGAGTGCAAATGAGCGTGAAAGACTCTGACATCCGATCCTGTTGTTCTCGCAATCTCCTCATTGAACGTCGCGCTCTTCTCGCCTGCAGCCTGGCAATGACGTTACCCGGTCTCGGCATCCCGGCTGCGCGAGCGGATCCGGCCGACCCACGGGCAGCGCGTCCTCAACCGGGAGATCATCTCGTGTTCATATCGGGCGATCGACGTGAACAGATCATTGCACCTGCCGACCTGACCGTTGGAGCGTTACCAACGCTTGCATATCCGATGGATCCCGCGTCGCGGAGCATCCGGGACGGCTCGCGCGTCAACATGATCTTGCTTCTTCGCGTCAATCCAGACGAGATTGCAGAATCCGATCGCAGTCGCGCCGCTGATGGGATCGTTGCGTTCTCCGCAATCTGTACCCACTACGGCTGCCCGGTCACGGGCCTGGACCAGGCAGCGAAGAATCTCGCGTGCAAATGCCACGGCTCTATCTTCGATCCGCGAAACAATGCCGAAGTGATTGGCGGGCCTGCGCCACGCCGGCTCGCCGCACTGCCGCTCAAGCTGGAAGAGGGCGAGCTCAAGGTAGCCGGCGGATTTTCCGGCGCAGTGGGACAACAACGATAAGAGGTTTGCTGCTGACTTAATTGCAATCGCCGTGCATCAGGGAGGAAACGTCGATGAAGATGCTGTTGGCAATCGGTGCGCTCGGCTTGGCTATCGTTCCCAGTATATGCGCAGCACAAGGAGGGCCGGGCGACTACAAGCCCGTGACGCACGGGCGGCTCGTCAATCCCGAACCCGAGAACTGGCTCTTGACCAAGGGCAACTACGCCGGATGGAGTTACAGTCCTCTCAACCAGATCAATGCGAGCAACGTATCCAGGCTGAGGCCGGTCTGGTCCGCGGCAACCAATGTCGGCTCTGGCCACGAGGCGCCGGCGATCGTCAACGGACGCTACATGTTCGTGGCGACACCACACAATCAGGTGCTCGCTTTCGACTCCAAGACAGGGGAGTCGCTTTGGCGATATCGACGCGAACTGCCCGAAGGATTCGGCGCTCTTCACATGACCAATCGCGGCGTCGCGTTGTGGGGCGACAAGGTCTACATCGCCAGCGTCGACTGCATGCTGGCTGCCCTTGACGCCAAGACCGGCAAGAAGGTCTGGGAATCTCAGGTCTGCGATTGGAAGACCGGGAACGCTTACATCACCTCGGCGCCGCTGGTCGTGAACGGCAAGGTGATGGTCGGACCATCCGGCGGCGAGTTCGGCGTCCGCGGTTTCCTGAAGGCGTTCGACGCCGAGACCGGCAAGGAGCTCTGGACGCGCTACAGCGTTCCCGGGCCCGGTGAGCCGGGTTCGGAGACATGGCCGCAGGACGGGCGCTGGAAGGACTCATGGAAGAATGGCGGCGGCACCATGTGGATGCCGGGCAATTACGACGCAAGGAATGACGTGCTCTATTGGGGCGTCGGCAACGGCGCGCCATGGATTGGCGATCAGCGTCCCGGGGACAATCTGTATCTTGCCTCGGTGCTTTCGCTGAATCCCAACGACGGCGCCGTCAAGGGCCACTTCCAGTATCACTGGAACGACTCTTGGGATTGGGCCGGCATGAACGCACCGACGCTGGTCGACTTCAATCGCGACGGTCAAAAGGTGCCGGGGCTGATCTCGGCGCAGCGAAACGGCTATTTGTTCTGGCTCGATCGCGATGCCAATGGCCGCATCCAGTACAGGAAGTCGCTGCCCTATGTGAAGAACACCGTGTTCAAGAGCGTCGATCCCAAGACAGGGCGTCCGACCTACAACGAGGATGCAAAGCCCAGCACCGGCAAAAGCGCGACCTACTGCCCCAGCCTTTGGGGCGGAAAGGACTGGCCCTATGAGGCCTATAGTCCGAATACCGGCATGCTCTACGTGCCTTTCAACGACAATCACTGCATGAAGTTTACGGGCATCGTTCAGCCGGTTGCGCCGGGGCAATGGTCCGCCGGCGTGGAGACCACCGACATCAAGCTCGTTATCGAAAAAGACTTCCCCTATATCGGCGGGATTCAGGCATGGAGCGTCGACGGGGCTAAGGAGATTTGGCGCAATACCTATCCGAAGTCCTGGAATTTTGGGTCCATCCTGGCGACGGCTGGTGACATCATCTTCGCCGGCGGCACCAACGATCGTTCTTTCCGCGCTTACGATGCCAGGAGCGGCAAGTTGCTCTGGGAGTTTCCCACCCCGTCGGGAATCATCTCGCCTCCAAGCAGCTTTGCCATTGACGGCAAGCAGTACATTGCCGTGGTGGCGGGCTGGGGCGTCGATGTCGCCATCATCCAGGGCATGATGCACGATCAGTTCGGATGGGAGAAGGCGGTGCCTGAGGGCGGATCCGTTTGGGTCTTTGCTCTCGGCGACTGACGCATTCAGGCGGAGGGGTCTGTTGATCTCCCCGCCGCTTCCGCTACGATCCCGAAAACCCCGGGGTTGTCGGACCAAAATGTCGCTAGCGGACCTCAGCAATGCCGCCGCCCAGGAGCGAGCCGGCCAGGAGCGAAACGAGCCGGTCTATAGGCTGGTGGTGCGCAGCATCGAAGCCAAGATCATGTCGGGCGAGTGGGCGGTCGGCGATCGGGTGCCGGCGGAGACCGCGCTCGCTGCGGGCTTCGGCGTCCACCGCTCGACGGTCCGGGAGGCCATCAGGGTGCTGGAGCAGAACGGCCTCGTCCGCCGTCACGACGGCGGCAAGCTGCTCTACGTCACCGCACCTCGCGAGGCCGACATTTCCGAGAAGGTGACGGCGGCGATCGTGCTGCAGGAGATCAGCTTCTTCGAACTCTGGGAGAGCATGCGCTGTTTCGAGCCGGTGCTGGCGGAATGCGCGGCGATGCGGATCGACGACGACATGCTGGCCGCGCTGCGCGCCAATGTCGAGAAGACCAAGGCCGCGCTCGAGGATAAGCAGAGCCTCGTCGAACTCGACATCGAATTTCATCAGATCATCGCCCGCGCCTCGCGCAACCGCGCCCTGCAGCTCAGCCGCGAGCCGATGAGCCAGTTGTTCTATCCGGCTTTCCTCAAGGTGTTCTCGCGCCTGAACGCGGGCGAGCGCCTGGTGTTCGCCCATGAGAAGATCCTGCAGGCGCTTGCGACCCGCAATTCCGCCGAGGCGCGGTCCTGGATGGACAAGCACATCGTCGATTTCCGGCGCGGCTACGAGCTTGCCAATTTCGACATCGAGGCGCCGGTGGTCTGGTCGGGACGACCCGCATAGGGGCGCTCAAAAGCGGAAGCGCAATCCTGCCGTAGGGGCGACGTTGCTGTGCTGGAAAAAGCCGGATGCCAATCCGCCATTGACCTGCGTGAACATCACGCCGAAATAGGCATCCCATTTCGGCGCAAACCTCCAATCGACCGCGGCAGAGATTGCGTCGAACGTGCCGGCGCATTGCGCGTGTGCGCTGCTCGAGCAGAAGGCTTGGCCGCCGGCGGCGGTGCCGAAGAAGGAATTCTGGATGTAGTGATAGTAGGCGGCGATCACGTCCAGGTCGTCATGCACGGCGTATTTAATGCCGGTCCACATCACCTGGAAGGTCTTGTTGCCGAACCCGTTCATGCCGAACGCTGCATTATTGATATTCGTATTGTTGAAGGCGTCGCAGCCCTGGCAGAGGAAATTTCCCGCGATGTCGGTGAAGGCGGCCTGCGGATTGCTGGGCGGCTCGTAGCGGATGTATTCGTAGCCGGCGTAGAGTTTCAGCGACTTGGTCGTGTATCTCGCCACCAACATCGCGGCCGTGTTGTCGGAGATCGTCGCTGTCAGCGTCTGCGGCAGGAACGGCGGGATCGGTGTCCCGAACGCATTATTGGCTCCCGGCGCCAACGCGAGCGACACCGAGTCCTTTACATGGCTGTAGATCGCATCGACCGAGAGCACGTCGCTGCCGTGGATCGGAATATCGGCGCCGAGCTGGAATTGATAGGCGCCGTTGGAGGCATTGTTCTCTTCATAGCCGCCGAACTGCCACAGCGCCGCTGCCCGGAAGTGGTTCAGGAAGTTGATCCGATACTTCAGCGAGGTCGAGTGTCTGCAGTTCTCGGTATTGCCGCCGCCGCAGGTTATGCCCTGGAAGCCGATCGCGGAGAAACCGTAGGAGGCGCCGAACGGGTCGTAATCGAACACGGCATCCAGCGTCAGCGAGTTCTGCCGAAAGACAGTCAGCGTGCCGTAGGTCGGAGAGCTGACGCCGACATAACCCTGACCGTTGTACCACTGTCCCGCTCGGCTGGAGTCAGAATAGGCGGATTGCAGGTTTTGCGGAACGCCGGCATTCGCGGCGATCGATCCCGGTCCGTTCGAGAATCGCAGCGAGTAGGGATCGAAGCCGGCATCGAGGTCGAAGATGACGGAAAAGTCCCCGCCGATCGGCCTGGTTCCTTTGATGCCGATGGTCGAATTGCTCAGCGCGTTGGGCGCCAAGCTCCAGATCGCCGACCTGTTCTGCTTCTGGATCAGGTAGGAGGCTCCAACCGCGGATCGTGAGTCAAACGGCGCGCCGTGGCTTTGCCAGCCGAAGCCGGTGTCGACGATCCCGAAGACCGTGATGCCTTCCCAGGTGAGCTGGCAGTTGGTCGTGACGAAGTCCGAGGGATCGGTGCACGGACGCGGCGTCGCGGCGGAGGCGGCCGGGGTCTTGGTCGGCGCCACATCGGCTGCCCACGCCTTTGATGCGCCCGACGCGCAGACAACCGCAACGAGGAACGCCGCACAGATTCCCAGCTTTGCCATCAGAAAGCACCCAGCGGCCGCCCCCCAACGCCCGCATCACCGACCTTGGCTTGCTGGTGAGTCGCGCTGCAAGCCGGATTTGATGCTATGCACAGCGGCCAGCGGGGAAAATTTTTTCCCGTGGCGGCACGGACACACCGCCTTGTCAGCCAGCCACCACGGCCGCGTCCATTCCACTGGCCATCACATTTTGGTGCGATGCGGCGATCCGGGCCGCGGAGCGAGCATCGATCTAGTGTTGCTCTACGTTGATACCGTTGGCTTTCCGGATCCGGGTGCTATTGATCCGGAGCAAACGGGACAAAGGCGCGAACAGTGAATCTTGCAGGGATGACAGGGAGCCGGCTTGCCGGGGCCGCCGCGTTGGGAGTCGCCATGTTTGGCGCGCTGACTGCGGCCGAGGCCCAGCCGGCTGCGGGACCTCCGGCCGTCGGTATCGTCGAGGCGGTCAAGCGGCCCGTCACCGAGTCCAACGAGTTCCTGGGACGGATCGAGGCCACCAATCGCGTCAACGTGGTCGCGCGCGTCACCGCCTTCCTGGAGAAGCGGAACTTCGTCGAGGGCGCCGAGGTCAAAACCGGCGACATGCTCTACGAGCTCGAGCGCGGCCCATTCGAGGCCGACCTTGAATCCAAGAAGGCGCAGGTCGCGCAATTGCAGGCGACCCTCGTCAACGCCAAGCTGACGACCGGCCGCGCCAAGGCCTTGCTCGGCGGCCCGGCCGGCCAGCAATCGACCTATGATGCTGCGCTCGCGAACGAGCAGAGCCTGGAAGCCCAGGTGCAGGCCGCCCAGGCGCAAGTGGACCTCTCGAAGATCAATCTCGACTACACCCAGATCCGCTCGCCGATCGACGGCAAGATCGGCCGCACCGCAGTGACCGAGGGCAACGTCGTCAGCCCGAGCTCCGGGGTGCTCACGACCATCGTGAGCCAGGACCCGATGTATGTCACTTTCCCGGTCTCGGTGCGCGAAGCCCTCGTGCTGCGCGACCGCTACGCGACGCAGGGCGGGTTCAAGGCGGTGGTGATCAGGGTTCGTCTGCCCGATGGCAAGCTCTATGACCAGACGGGCGAACTCAACTTCGTCAACAACACCATCGCGCAGAACACCGACACCATCATGCTGCGTGGCACGATTCCCAATCCGGTGCTGCCTCGCCTGTCGGCCGAGGACGGGACGGTGCGCCAGCTCACCGACAACGAGTTCGTCACGGTGCTGCTCGAGGGCGTGCAGCCGGTAGAGGTGGTGGCGATCCCGCGCTCGGCGGTGCTGTCGGACCAGCAGGGCGACTATGTCTTCGTGCTCGGCGCCGACAACAAGGCGGTGCAGCGGCGGATCGTCCTCGGACAGTCGACCGCGACCATCGCTGCGGTGACAAGTGGGCTTTCGGTCGGAGAGAAGGTGATCGCTGAAGGGATGCAGCGGGTGCGGCCCGACCAGCCCGTGGCGCCCGGACCGGCGAGCGCGCTGATCCAGTCCAGCCTGAAGGAATCGGCGGAAAATACCGGTCCGCGGCGCAGCGGGGCGATCGGTCCGAAGCCTGCGGGCACCAGCCCATGATTTCCGCCGTCTTCGTCGATCGTCCGCGGCTCGCCATTGTCATCGCGCTGGTCATCACCATCGCGGGTGCGCTCGCGCTTCTGCAAATTCCCGTGGCGCAGTTTCCGGACATCGTGCCGCCGCAGGTCACCGTCACCGCCAACTTCCCCGGCGCCTCCGCCGAGGTGGTGGAATCGAGCGTCGCGCAGCCGCTCGAGGCCCAGGTCGTCGGCGTCGACAAGATGCTCTACATGAAGTCGACCAGCGGCAATGACGGCAGCTACACGCTGACCGTCTCGTTCGCGCTCGGCACCAACCCTGACATCAACACCGTCAACGTCAACAACCGCGTCCAGAGCGCGCTCGCGCAACTGCCGACCGAGGTGCAGGCGCAGGGCCTGGTGGTGCAGAAGCGATCCTCGGCGGTGCTGCAGTTCATCGTGCTGTACAGCAAGACCGGCCAGCAGGATCCGCTGTTCATCACCAACTACGCCATCATCAACGTGCTCGACGCGATCTCGCGCACGCCGGGTGTCGGCCAGGCGACGCTGTTCGCGAAGCTGAACTACTCGATGCGGATCTGGTTCGATACGCAGCGGCTCACCAGCCTCAACCTGGCGCCGTCGGACGTGATCGCGGCGATCCGGGCGCAGAGCGTGCAGGCGCCGGTCGGCCGCATCGGCGCCCGTCCGATCGCCGAAGACCAGCAGTTCCAGTTCAACGTGCAGACGCAAGGGCGGCTCACGACCTCGACCCAGTTCGGCAACATCGTGCTGCGCGCCAATCCGGACGGCTCGGTGCTGCGGATCAGCGATGTCGCCCGGGTCGAGATCGGCGCCCAGAACATGGACAGCGAGTCGCGGATCGACGGCCAGCCCGGCGTGCCGATCGGCATCTACCTTGCGCCGGGCGCCAATGCGGTGACCACCGCCAGCGCGGTGCAGGCGACGCTCACCAAATTGTCCGAGCGATTTCCTCCGGGCCTGACCTATCTGGTGCAATACGACTCCACGACCTTCGTCTCCGACACCATCAAGGAGGTGCTGAAGACGCTCGGCGAAGCTTTCGTGCTGGTCGTGATCGTCGTGTTCCTGTTCCTAGGCAATCTGCGCGCCACGGTGATCCCGGCGGTCGCGGTGCCGGTCAGCCTCATCGGCACCTTCGCGATTCTTTTGATCCTCGGCTATTCCGCCAACACCGTGTCGCTGCTTGCGATGGTGCTTGCCATCGGCATCGTGGTCGATGACGCCATCGTCGTGGTCGAGAACGTCGAACGGGTGATGGAGAGCGAGCCGGAGCTGTCGCCGGCGGAGGCCACCAAGAAGGCGATGGCGCAGATCACTGCGCCGATCATCGCGATCTCGCTGGTGCTGCTGTCGGTGTTCGTGCCGATTGCGTTCATACCCGGAATCTCCGGAACCCTGTTCCGCCAGTTCGCGGTGACGATCAGCGCCGCGATGGTGATCTCGGCACTGAACGCGCTGACATTATCGCCGGCGCTCTGCGCCGTGTTCCTGCGGCATACCGGGCCGCGCCACGGCATCATGGGGCGCGTGCTCGGCGGCATCGACTGGGTCCGCGACCGCTACGCCGGCGTGGTGCGCCGGCTGCTGCGGGTGGCGATAGTGTCGCTGGTTGCGGTCCTGGTGTTTGCCGGCGGCGTGTTCGGCGTGTCGCGAATAACGCCGACAGGTTTTCTGCCCGAGGAGGACCAGGGCGCCTTCTTCATCGCGGTGCAATTGCCTGACGGCGCGTCGGTGGCGCGCACCAGCAACGTGACCAAACAGGTCGAGGCGTTGCTCAAGAACATGCCGCAGGTCGAGCACGTGCTCTCGATCATCGGTTTCTCGCTGCTCGACGGCGCCAGCGAGCCGAACTCGGCCTTCATGGTGGCGCGCATGAAGCCGTTCGCCGATCGGCAGGCGGCCGTGGATTCGGTGCAGGCAACGATCCGCCGAATGTTCGGCGAGGGCGCGCAGATCCGGCAGGCCAACATCCTGCCGTTCAACCTGCCGCCGATCATCGGGCTTTCGACCTCCGGCGGCTTCGAATATCAGCTCGATGCGCTTGAAGGTCAGGATCCGGCCGCGCTCGGCAGCGTGATGGGCGGGTTGATCAATGCGGCCAACCGCGACCCGCGGCTGGCACGCGTGTTCTCGACCTTCACCGCGACCAATCCGTCGATCTATCTCGACATCGACCGCGCCAAGGCGCAGGCGCTCGGGCTGAACATGGCCGACGTGTTCACCGCGCTGCAGGCGACGCTGGGCGGCATCTACGTCAACAACTTCAACCTGTTCGGCCGCACCTGGCAGGTCAATGTGGAGGGCGAGGCCGCCAATCGCGGCGACATTCCCGACATCTGGCAGATCTACGTTCGCAACAGCACCGGCGACATGGTGCCGATGCGTTCGATCGCCAGCTTGCGCATCGTCACCGGACCGCAGGTCATCACTCGCTACAACAACTACCGCTCGGTCACCGTCAACGGCAGCCCGGCTCCGGGCGTCTCGTCGGGAACTGCAATCGCCGCGATGGAGGAACTGTCGAACAAGACGCTGCCTGCCGGCTACTCCTACGAATGGACCGGCACGGCCTATCAGGAGCAGGCGGCGTCGGGGCAGACCGGCATCATCCTCGCTCTCGCGGTGCTGTTCGCCTATCTGTTCCTGGTTGCGCTCTACGAGAGCTGGACCATTCCGATCCCCGTCCTGTTGTCGGTCACCGTCGGTGTGCTCGGCTCGTACCTGGCGATCAAGGTCGCAGGGTTGAACCTCGATCTCTACGGCCAGATCGGCCTCGTGGTGCTGATCGCGCTTGCCGCCAAGAACGGCATCCTGATCGTTGAATTCGCCAAGGAGCAGCGCGAGGGCGGATTGCCGATCGCGCAAGCCGCGGAGCTCGGCGCCCAGATGCGTTTCCGTGCGGTGATGATGACGTCGATCGCCTTCATCCTCGGCCTGGTGCCGCTGGTGGTCGCGACCGGGGCCGCCGAGATCAGCCGCAGGGCGGTCGGCACGGCGGTGTTCGGCGGCATGCTGGCGGCAAGCTCGATCGGCATCTTCCTGGTGCCGATGCTCTACGTCGTGTTCCAGCGCTGGCGCGAAGGCGTGAAACGCCGGTTCGGCAAGCCGGCCGAAGCGTCGCACGCGCCGCCAGCGGAGTAGGTTTCGATGATCAACGCCCGACGTTCGTTCACGCAGATCTTTCTGGTCCCGGCGATCATCGCGGTGATCGTCGCTTTCGGCCTGGTGTCCGCCTTACTCGGCGACGGCATCTGGGACACGACCTCATGGATCGCACTAGGCGTCCCACTCGCCGTCACCGCATTCTTCGCGTGCAGGGCGCGATAGCGATCATCGCAGAATCCGCAATCCGCTCATCCCGGCTACCGGCCTCATTCCGGGACGCGCATAGCGCGAACCTGGAATCCATTCGTCCATTCGCGCAAGCAGCGAAATGGATTCCGGGCTTATCGCTTCGCGATGCCCCGGAATGACAGAGAAAAATTCGCCAGCGATTCCAAGGTGATTTTGGTCGTCCAGCCCTCGCGCGAAAAATATTCCGCTTCCGTCGTCGGGCAAATCAGAACTATGACTCCGCGCGTCTCATCCAAATGAGGGGCGGGTCGCGATCGTCACGAACGTTGCGGTGAGATGCGGTGGACGTGATGGGCGTGACTGACGAGCACGCGCATCACGGACGGCGAAGTCGTGTGGTTCTGGCGCCCCGACGCTGGCGCTAAGTTCGTAGAGATAATCTGCGAGCGACGGTGGCAAGAAAGCCCGGTCACCGAGAAGAGCACGAAGTAAGCCGTAAAACCATCGCGCAGGGAAAGCCGGAGTTGCTTCGGTGACCTGTGGTCCTACCCCCGTGCTTTTTGTTGCACGGGGCCCACGGGTGCAACCGGCACCCGGCTTTCCCTGCGCCCTCACTTCAATGAGAGGGTGGAAAGTGAAGCAAGACTCGGGCGCCATGCGCCGCGAGAATGCGATCTCACGTCCACTCCACCGTCATGCCCCGCGGAGGCGGGGCATCCAGTATCCGGCGGCCTCTCGGCTCAAGCTCAGGCGCCTCTGGAATACTGGATCGTCCGCCGGAGCCTGTCATCGGGCGGCGCTTTGCGCCGACCCGGTGGCGGACGATGACAGCGGAGAGCTGTTTGAAATTTGAATCAGGACTCTCACCGCGTCATTGCGAGAAGCGATGCACGAAGCAATCCATGCGTCCACAAGCGGAAAGTCGGATTGCTTCGCTTACGCTCGCAATCACGACGTCGTACCGGCGCAAACCCGATACGACGCCGCGTTGTATCTGTGAGACCTACAGCGCCCTACGCGAAGCTGATGTTCTGCTGCCGCAGCGGCACCGAGCGGATACGCTTGCCCGTTGCTGCGAAGTAGGCATTCAGCACTGCGGGCGCGGCGACGCCGATGGTCGGCTCGCCGACGCCGCCCCAGAAGCCGCCGCTCGGCATCAGGATCGTCTCCACCTTCGGCATCTCGCTGATGCGCATCGAATTGTAGGTATCGAAGTTGGTCTGCTCGATCCGGCCGTCCTTCACGGTGCAGCCGCCATAGAACAGGGCCGAGAGGCCGTAGACGAAGGAGCCCGCGACCTGCCGCTCCACCTGCGCCGGATTGACGACATAGCCGGGATCGGTGGCGGCGACGATGCGATGCACCTTGATCTTGTTGCCGTCGGTCACCGAGATCTCGGCGGCGCCGGCGACATAGCTGCCATAGCCCATCACCTGCGCCAGCCCGCGATAGACGCCCTTCGGCGGCGGCTTGTCCCACCCGATCCGTTCGGCGACCGCATTCAGCACCGCGAGATGCTTGGGATGGCCGCCCATCAGCTTGCGACGGAACGCGAGCGGATCCTGGCCGACCGCATGCGCGAGTTCGTCCATGAAGCTCTCGAGATAGATCGTGTTGGGGTTGATGTTGACGCCACGCCAGAAGCCGGGCGGGACGTGCGGGTTGCGCATCGAATGCTCGATGAGCAGGTTCGGGATCGAATAGCCGATCGCCGCTTCGCCGCCGGGCGCGAGTCCCTGGAAGGTCGCGGGATCCATGCCGTTGATCATCGCCTCGGGCCGCAACCGCGCCAGGATCGACTGGCCGGAGATCCGCATGCGCAGCGCGGTCAGGTTGTTGTCGGCGTCGAAGGCGCCGACCATCCGGCACTGTGTGACCGGATGATAGAAGCCGTGCTGCATGTCCTCTTCGCGCGACCACAGCAGCTTGATCGGCGTGCCCTGCATCTCCTTCGCGATCAACACCGCCTGCCGCACATAGTCGCTCTGGCCGCGCCGGCCGAAACCGCCGCCGAGGATCAGCTTATGCACGTCGCATTTGTCGGCCGAAAGGCCGGAGGCCTGCACCGCGGTGGCGAAAGCTGCCTCGCCGTTCTGCGTGCCGCACCAGACATCGAGCTTGTCGCCGGTATGGAGCGCGGTCGCGTTCATCGGCTCCATCGTGGCCTGGTTCTGGTAGGGATAGTTGTAGACGGCCTCGACCACCTTTGCGGCACGTCCGATCTCGGCCATGGCATTGCCGTTCTGGTTGCCGACGAACGCCGCCTGCGAAGGTTCGAGGCCTTCGGCCAGCCATTTGCTGATGGTCTCGCTGGAAGTCTGTGCGTTCGGACCTTCGTCCCACACGATCGGCAGTGCATCGAGGGCGGTCTTGGCGTGCCACCAGGTGTCGGCGACGACCGCCACCGCGCTGTCGCCGACCTTGACCACCTTCTTGACGCCTTTCATGTTGGTGATCTTGGCTTCGTCGAAGCTCTTCACCTTGCCGCCGAACACCGGGCAATCCTTGATCGCGGCGTTCAGCATGCCTGGCAATTTGAAGTCGATGCCGTAGACCATCGCGCCGGTGGTCTTGTCGGCGGTGTCGAGGCGCTTCAGGCCTTTGCCGGCGATCTTCCACTCCTTGGCGTCCTTCAGCTTCACGTCGGACGGCGGAGAGAGCTTTGCCGCCGCTTCCGCCACCTTGCCGTAGGTCGTGGTGCGGCCCGTCGGCAGATGGGTGATGACGCTGCTCGCGGCCGAGCATTCCGAGGCAGGTACCTTCCACTCGTTCGCTGCGGCCTGGATCAGCATCAGCCGCGCGGTGGCGCCGCCCTTGCGAACGTAGTCGTGCGAGCCGCGGATGCCGCGGCTGCCGCCGGTCGAGAAGTCGCCCCAGGGCCGGCCACGTGCGGCGCTCTGGCCGGGTGTCGGATATTCGGTCGTGACCTTCGACCAGTCGCATTCGAGCTCTTCTGCAACGAGCTGCGCGAGACCGGTGAGCGAACCCTGGCCCATCTCCGAACGCGCGATGCGGATCACTACCGTATCGTCAGGGCGGATCACCACCCAGGCGTTGACCTCGGGCGAGCCATCGGCGGCGCGCGCCACCGCCCCGCCAAACGGAAGATTGAAGCCGAGTGCAAGGCCGGCGCCCGCCGCGGCGGTGCCAATCACGAACGCGCGGCGATTGAGCATGACGTGCTGATTCATCACGGCACCTCACGCGTTCGCGGCAGTGTGGATCGCTTCGCGCACCTGCGCGAAGGTGCCGCAGCGGCAGATATTGGTGATGGCCTCGTCGATATCCTGGTCGGTCGGCTTCGGGTTGTCCTTCAAGAGCGCCGCCACCGCCATGATCATGCCGGTCTGGCAATAGCCGCATTGCGGCACGTCGTGTGCGATCCAGGCCTGCTGCACCTTGTGGAGCTTGCCGTCAGCGGCAAGGCCCTCGATGGTCGTGATCTCCTTGCCGTCAGCTTCGCTGACGAGCACGCCGCACGAGCGCATCGCCACGCCGTCGACATGAACGGTGCAGGCGCCGCATTGCGCGATGCCGCAGCCATATTTGGTGCCGGTCAGTCCAATGTTTTCGCGGATCGCCCAGAGCAGCGGCGTATCCGGCTCGACATCGATCTCGATTTTCTTGCCGTTGATTGTGAGGTTAGCCATCGCAGTCCCCTTTTGATCCAGTTCCACCAACTGGACCTCGCTGCGAGTGTGACCCGGCCGCTAGAACGATTCAAATCAAGAAAATGCGTAGGCGATGAGGCAGGAACAAAGACGGTGATGCGGTGTTCTCTATCTCTTGTGCCCGGCGCAGGGTCATGCGCCCTTGGGCGCGACGGCCAGTCGCAGGAAGCTCATCGCGCTTCCGAGCGCCGCAAATCCAGCGCCAAGCGCGAGCGCGTAAGTGGCGCCTTCGTGCCCGGCGATGGCAAAGCAGAAGGCAGCGAGCGCAGCGCCGATGGTTTGCCCGGTCAGGCGCGCGGTGGCGACGATGCCGCTGGCACTGCCGCTGCGGTGGGGCGGCGCGCTCGTCATCAGTGCCTTCATATTAGGCGTCTGGAAAAAGCCGAATCCGATCCCGCAGATCACCATGCGCCAGACGATATCGGGCATGCTGGGCGAGGCGGGCAGCGTCGCCAAGAGCGTCATGCCGATGCCGAGCAGGATCAACCCGATACCGCCGAGGATGCCGACCGGATAGCGGTCAGCCAATCGGCCGCCGATAGGTGCCATGATGCCGACAACCAATGGCCAAGGCGTCATGAAGAATCCGGTCTCGACCTGCGACCGCATCAGCACGGCTTCGAAATAGAACGGCAGCGAAACGAAGGCGAGGCCCTGGATCGCGAAGGAGCAGACCGCGGTCACCGCGGACAGTGCGAACATCGGCCGGCGGAACAGGTCGATCGGGAGCATCGGCGCCGGATGATCCCGATGCCGGTGCATCAACAGCCAGCCCAGCAGGACCGCTCCCGCAAGCTCAACCAGCACCAGTGTCGGCGATGTCTTGTGCGCGGCGCTGCCGATGCCGATGATGAACAGGCCGAGGCAGCCCGCCGCCAGCACTGCGCCGGCGAAGTCGAAGGCATGCACGGCGCGCGGCGTCGGCGGCAAGGTCTTCATCCCGATGAGCAGCGCGATCAGGCCGAACGGGATGTTGATGGCAAACAGCCACGGCCAGGTTCCGAACGCGAGGATGCCGGAGGCGATCGTCGGCCCGAGCGTGAAGGCGGTCGCAACCACCAGCGCGTTGTGGCCGAACCCGCGACCATGCATCCTGCTCGGATAGACGTAGCGGACCAGCGCGGTGTTGACGCTCATCAGCCCGCTGGCGCCGAGTCCCTGCAGCGCTCGCGCAATCAGAAGGCTCTCGAGCGACCATGCGAGCGCGCAGCCGAGCGAGGCCAGCGTGAACAGGAGCAGGCCGCCGACATAGATGCGCTCATGGCCGACGATTTCCCCAAGGGCGCCGAGCGGCAACAGAGTCGCGACCAGCGCGATCTGGTAGACATTGACGACCCAGACCACATCCGCCGGGCTGACCTGGAGATCGGTCGCGATCGCCGGCAGGGCGATGTTGGCAATCGCAGTGTCGAGCGAAGCCATCGCGAGCGCGGTGAAGATCGCGGCAACGGCCCACCGCCGCCGCTCGGGCGGCAAGCCGTCCATGACCGGCGCGACTGGCGCCTTCGCCGCGAGCATATCCATTGTGGTCAGATTCTCCGGAAGGACGGGATCCCGCCCTTCCAGCCATGTACTACGCGCGCGTGGGTTGCCACAGGCATGCGGTTGCATGATGCGTATGCGCAATTCTGCCTGCTTGCGCGGCGTAAGCCGTCCGGGCGCGATGGATCAGGCGTTCGCGCTGAGCCCGAGCCGGGCATAGATGCGCCGGGCATAGGCGCCGAATTCGTCGGTCGTCTTGATCGGCAGTGCGCGAGGGAAGGGCAATTCGATCGGGAAATATTCCGCCATCCGCGCCGGCCCCGCGGTGAGCACGGCGCAGTGGGAGCCCAGGAACACGGCTTCTTGGATGCTGTGGGTGACGAAGATGATGGTCTTGCCGCTCTCGCGCCAGATCCGGAGCATTTCGAGATTCATCTGCTCGCGTGTCAGCGCATCCAGAGCGCCGAACGGCTCGTCCATCAGGATCAGTTTGGGATCATGGATGAAGGCGCGCGCAATCGCGGTGCGCTGCTGCATGCCGCCGGAAAGCTGCTGCGGATATTTGTCCTCATAGCCGGCGAGGCCGACGAGTTTCAAGAGGTCGCGGGCGCGTGCGCGCGCGGCCTTCATCGGCAGGCCGACGATCTCGGCCGGCAGCAGCACGTTGTCCAGGATGGTGCGCCATTTGAGCAGCAGCGCCTGCTGGAACACCATGCCGATATCGCGTGCCGGATCGAACGGCGTCTTCGCGTTGCCGATCTTGATCGTGCCGCCATCGGCGCCGTGCAGGCCGGCAAGGATCTTCAGCACGGTGGTCTTGCCGCAGCCGGATGGTCCGACCAGCGCCACCAGTTCGCCCTCGGCGATATCCATGGTGACGTCGGAGACGGCGAGGAACTCGGCTCCCTTGGACCGATAGACCTTGCGGACATTGCGCAGGCTGATGAAAGGCTCGGCCGTCATGCCAGCCATTTCTGCAGGTTCGCGGCGACGAAGGCGTCATCACTGAGATCGGCATGCTCGCGGCAGACGCGGTCGATTTCCTGCATCTGGCCCGGGCTCAGGCCCTCATTCGGATCGAGGCACCAGATGCCTTCCATCAAGCCCTGGCGGCGGAGGATCTCGTGACAGCCGGCGATGCAGCCGTGGAAATTGTTGGCGACGTCGAAGAACGCGCTGTTGCAATCGGTCACCCGAGCATCGAGCGCGAGCAGATTGGCAGGCACGCTATCCTTGTGGCGCGCGTCCCTGCACATCTCGAATTGCCTGATTGCCGTTTGCGTCCACACCGACCAGTGACCGAGCAGGCCGCCCTTGAAGTAAGTGCGGGTGGTGACGCCGTTCTCGCGCAGGTCGAACGGCAAAGCGAGGTCGAGCAGGATGTGGTCGTCATTGCCGGTATAGAGCGCGACGCGGTCGAGGGCACCAGCCGCGGCGACGCCGCGCAGCACGTCGAGGGTGCGATAGCGGTTGAACGGCGCGATCTTGATCGCGATCACATTGTCGATCGCCGCGAAGCGCCGCCAGAAATCCGCGCTCAACACCACGCCGCCAACCGCCGGCTGCAAATAGAAGCCGACCAGCGGGATCTCGCGCGCGACCGCTTGGCAATGCGCGATGATGTCGTCCTCCGACGCAGCCTTCATCGCGGCGAGGCTGAGCAGGCCGGCGTGATAGCCGATATCGCGCGCGGTGCGCGCTTCCGAGATCGCCTGCTGCGTCGGGCCGGCGAGGCCTGCGACCATCGCCAGTGGCCGCGTCGTCCAGTTCGCCGCCGTCTCGGCGGCAAGCTCGAGTACGGGCCGATAAAGCCCGACCTCGCGGATCGCGAATTGCGTGGTGTGGACGCCGACCGCAAGGCCGCCGGCGCCGGCGTCGATATAATAGCGCGTCAGCGCGCGCTGATGCGTCTTGTCGAGCGTGCGATTGGCGTCGAGCGCGAGCGGGTGCGCGGGCAGCACGGTGCCGTCGGCGATCAGCTTGCGTATTTCGGATTTGATCTCGCTCTGGTGCATGGTCAATCCTATCCAAATTCCGGGCCGGCGACAGCGAAGGGAAGCTCCTCGCTTTGCGCCGTGGCGCGACCGAACCGCATGCGCTGGAACGGCCGCTCGATGTTCCAGCCGGCGCCGGTCAATCCGGCGATGAATGGCTCCTGCGACGCGATCGCGTCGATCAGGAACGGGCCGCTTTCGGTTCGCCTGATTGCATCGACCAGCGCCAGAGCGTCCGCACCGCTGTCCGCGAACAATGGCCCGATATGGCGCGCGATGCGGCCGTCGCGCACGAGCGCTATCGCGTTGCCGTGGGATAGAATGCGCGACTTCGAGCGC
The DNA here is from genome assembly GCF_020194175.1 of Bradyrhizobium sp. BRP22. GTDB lineage: Bacteria > Pseudomonadota > Alphaproteobacteria > Rhizobiales > Xanthobacteraceae > Bradyrhizobium. The sequence goes on from NZ_JADYVX010000009.1 coordinate 165,584, forward strand.
GCGCCGAATTCGGCGAGCAAGGCATTGCGCTCAAATCCCATGGCGCGCCGGTCGCGCGCGCTCAGTGCGCCGATATCGGAGGTCGCGAGCGTCGCGGGCGCCTCGTGCGTTGAATGTTCGAGCCGCAAGCGCCGAAGCTCCAATGTCGGTGTGAAGCCGAGTGGACCGTATACCGTGGCGCCCGCCGGCGTCGCGTCGAGCCAGGTGGTGAGCCCGCGCTGTCCTGCTGCGTCGAGACAGGCATCGACCAGCCGGGTCGCAATGCCGCGGCGGCGCCAGCGTTCGGTCACCAGCACCATGCTGATCCAGGCATTGCCGGCGGAATACGGCAGCAGCGCCGCGGTTGCGACGAGATGGGTTCCGTCGCGGACGCCGAACACGATGCCGTTGGTGAGGAAGAAGCGCCAGTCGGCTTCGTTCTGGTTCCAGCGCGCCTCGGTCGACAGCGCCAGGCCGGCGGCTGCGTCGTTGACGCCGAGTTCGACGATGGCGACGGGCTCAGTATCGGCCATCGCGCACCTCATATTTGGTCGGCTTGCCGAGGCTCGGCATCGAGCGCGCCACCCAGTCCGCAGTCCAGGCGATCAACTGCTCGGTGTCGACGACCGGCGGGCCAAACAGGCTGACCGCCTGCGAGGTGTCGGTCAGCCACGCCGTCGGCTCTTCGTTGCCGACGATCACGGGCTCGCGGCCGAACCGCGCGCCGAACTTGGCGGCGAGATCGCGCACCGCAAGGATCTCGTGGCCGCTGACATTGATCGGCGAGGTCGGCACCGTGCAATGTGCAAGGCACCGCAGCGCCTGCGCGGCGGCGTCGCCCTGCCAGATGAAATTGACATGGCCGAGGCTGACGTCGATCGGCGTGCCCGAAAGCACCTTGGTCGCGATGTCGTGCAGCACGCCGTAGCGCATGTCGATCGCGTAATTCAGGCGGAACAGGCGGCCGGGCGTTACGAACTTCTTCGAGAAATACTCGAACATGCGCTCGCGCCCGACGCAGGATTGGGCGTATTCGCCGGGCGGGTTCGGCGCCATGCTCTCGTCGGAGCCTTTGCCGTCGACCGGCACGAAGGGATAGACGCAGCCGGTCGAGAACGCGACGATCCGCGAGGTGGGGAAGGCCTGCGCGACCAGCGCGGGGACATGCGCATTCATCGCCCAGGTCAGCGACGGGTCGCCCTCGGCCCCGAATTTGCGGCCGGCCATGAAGATGATGTTGGGCGCCTTCGGCAGCGTCTTGATCGCGATCTCGTCCATGAGGTCGCAATTGATGGTCTCGATGCCGCGCTTCTCGAGCCAGCCCTTCACTGCAGGATCGCTGAAGCGGGCGACGCCGATGATGCGGCGATCCGGTGCGGCGGCCTTGGCGAGGCCGGCCAGCGTCGGTCCCATCTTGCCGGCGACGCCCAGGATCATGATGTCGCCGTCGACCTTGCCGAGATCGTCGATCAAGGCCTGACTGGGCCTGCACAGCAACTCGTCGAGCGCTGCAATATCCGGGATCGTCTTCGGCAGGGTTTCGCGCGTGAGCAGCATGGTTCGTCCCTTCGTTTCTTATTGCAGCCGGATGTCGGAGACCACGAACAGTCGTTCAAGTGCCAGCACCAGGCCATAAAGCCCGACGCCGAGCAGCGTCAGCAGCACGACCGCCATCACCATGGCTGGCATATCGAGCGAGGACTGCACCTGGATCATGAGATAGCCGAGGCCGCGCTCGGAGGCGATGAACTCTCCGACGATGGCGCCGGCAACCGCGAGAATGGCGCCGACCTTCATGCCCGAAAACACGTAGGGCAGCGATCCCGGCAACTGGATTTTCCGGAACAGCGTCCAGCGCGATCCGCGCAACGATTTGACGAGATCGAGCAGGTCGGGTTCCACCTCGCGCAGCCCGCGCGCAGTCGTCAGCAGGATCGGAAAGAAGCAGATGCTGAAGGCAATCAGGATGTTCGGAATGATGCCGTAGGAGAACCAGACGATGATCAGCGGCCCCAGCGCCACTTTCGGGATCATGTTCAGCGTCACGAACAGCGGCAGCAGCAACAGGCTCACCAGCGGCGACCAGCTGAAGATGACGGCGAGCGCGACACCGACCAGCGCGCCGAGGCAGAACCCGCCGAGGATCTCGGCCGCGGTGACCAGCAGGTTCGACAGCCAGGCATATTTGGCCGAAGCGAGCGTCGCGACGGTCGCGAGCGGCGAAGGCAGGATGAATTTCGGCACCTGGAACGCGTCGACCAGGACCTGCCAGAGCACGATCACGGCAAGATGCACGATCAGGATGATCGCGATGGACCGCCTGGATCGCCCGCCGTCACCGAACACCAATTGCTCCTTCGAAACCCCGCGGCACCCCGGCCGTCGGCTGTCAGCCTAGTCGGGTCGCATCAATCTTTCAACCATCTGGTTGATTGTGGGGAACCGATGGACGGCGGTGGCAGCGGCTATGGCCGGAGCGACTGCATCACCAGATCGGTCACGTGCCGCCGCCGGGCTCGCCGCGCGGCCGTGCTCGACAGGTCCTTGCCGAAGATCGCCGACAATGTCGGCGTGTTGGAGAAGAAGAAATAGCCGAGCGCCGCGATCGAGATATACAGGTGGACCGGATCGATGCCGCGCCGGAACGCGCCGGCGCGCACGCCTTCATTCAGGATCTTCGAGACCATGCTGACCAGCGGCGAGTGCATGGCCTCCAGCCGGCGGGAGCCGCGGACATGCCGGGCGCCGCCGCGGTTCTCGTCGTTCAGGAGCACGATGAAGTCGGGATGGGCCGCCAGGTGATCGAACGACGCCTCGATCAGCTTCTTGATCGCCTGCTCCGGCGGCAGCCCCTCCAGGTTGAGCTTGCGCTCCTGCTCGCGGATTTCCTCATAGACCCATTCGAGCACGGCGAGGTAGAGCGCGTCCTTGTCCCCGAAATAATGGTAGACGAGCTGCTTGTTGACGCCGGCCCTGGCCGCGATCTCGTCGACCCTGGCGCCGGCGAGCCCGTTCTGAGCGAATTCGCGCCGCGCCGCGGTCAGGAGTTTCTGTTGCGTGGCGACGGGGTCGCGCCGCTGCGGCTTTGTGTCGTCGGATCGTCTCTTCAGCATTTCCAACCAAACAGTTGACAATTGCACTTGTCCCTTGTTGCATTGGTAACGTCACAAACGAGCAGCGACAAGGCCGGGTTGCGCACAAGGAGAGTTGCGATGAAGGGTTCGAAGCTTGCAGCCCTGGCGTTTGCCTTTGCGCTGGCCGCGTCAGTTGCGCCGGCGCGCGCCGCCGAATCCGTCAATTTGATCCTGAACTGGACCCCGACGGCGGATCATTCGCCGTTCTATTACGCCAAGGCGCAGGGCTGGTACGAGAAGGCCGGCATCGATCTCACGATCGAGACCGGCAAGGGCTCCGGCGTCTCGTCGCTGAAGGTCGGCTCCGGCGGCTCGCCGTTCGGCATTGCCGACCTCGCGACCATGCTGGTGGCAAAGAGCAAGGGCGCCGATGTGGTGGCGCTGATGAGCATCTACGCCAACACCGGGCAGACCTTCTATTGGCTGAAGAGCTATGGCGTGAACAGCGTGAAGGACTTTCCCGGTCACAAGATCGGCAATCCGCCCGGCGACGCCTCGCGCGTGATGTGGCCGGCCTTCGCCAAGGCCGCCGGCATCGCGCCGGACGCCGTGAGTTTCGTCAATGTCGGCCCGACTGCGAAGATAGCGGCGCTGAAGAGCCATACGGTCGATATCATCAGCGATTTCTACAACGAGCACGATCTCAAGGTGATCGAGTTCGGCGCCGACCTCGGCTATGTCAACTGGAAGGACATCGGGCTCAATCCGTACGGCAATTCGCTGATCGTCAACGGCGCGTTCCTTCAGAAGAATCCGAAGCTGGCGGAGGAATTCGTGCGGGTCACGCAGAAGGCCTACGCCGCCTGCGTCGCTGACGTCGCCCCCTGCCTGAAGGCGCTGCTCGACCAGGTCTCCGGCCTCGACCGGGAGAACCAGGAGCGGCAGTGGGAGCGCATCAAGTTCCTGATGACGGACGAATTTACCACGACCAGGGCGCTCGGCTGGATCGACGCCGAGCGGATGAAGAAGGATTATGACCTGGTGCACACGTACCTGGGCATGGAAAAGCCGTTCGACGTGAGCACGGCGTTTTCCACCAAGATGCTGGATACCGGCATCAAGATGGATGCGAGCAAGGTGAAGAAGTAGCGCGGGCTGCAGAACGCATTTGACGCCCGAAGCCGCACGCTCATAAATCCCTCTTCACAGCCGGACCGAACCGTCGGGCAGGAGGGACCAGAGATGACCGAGACAATCGCCGGCGAAGCTTCCAAGGACGCCTCGCCCTCCGTGGTCGCGCAACAGGCGGCGATGCTGGACGCGCTGCCATTCTACGACACCGCCGATTTCGACGACGCCGCGCGCGGCTTCCTCGGCACCATCGACAACGCGCAAATCACCACCGCGCAAGGCAGGGTGGTCTGGAGCCTTGAGCCCTATCAGTTCCTGGCTGCGGAAGATGCCCCGCCCACCGTCAATCCGAGCCTGTGGCGGCAATCGCGACTGAATATGCATCACGGCCTGTTCGAGGTGGTGCCCGGGGTCTACCAGGTGCGCGGCCTCGATATCGCCAACATGACGCTGATCGAGGGTGACAGCGGCGTGATCGTGGTGGACACCCTCACATCGATCGAGGGCGCCAGCGCCGCGATGGAGCTCTACTTCAGGCATCGCGGCAGGCGTCCGGTCGTGGCCGTCATCTTCACGCATACCCATACCGATCATTGGGGCGGGGTCCGCGGGGTGCTCGATGACGAGACATTGGCGAGCCGCGAGGTGCCGATCATCGCGCCCGACCTGTTCATGGAGCACGCGGTTTCCGAGAACATCATCGCTGGCCCCGCGATGCTGCGGCGGGCGCAGTATCAGTTCGGGCCCTTCCTGGCGAAGGGGCCGCGAGGCCAGGTGGATTGCGGCCTCGGCAAGTCGATGGCAGCGGGATCGGTGGCGCTGCTGCGGCCGACCGACCTGATCCTCGCCACCGGAGATACGCGCACCATCGACGGCGTCGAATTCGAATTCCAGATGGCGCCGAACAGCGAGGCACCGGCGGAGATGCACTTCTACCTGCCGCGCTACAAGCTGCTGAACCTCGCGGAAAACTGCACCCATAATTTCCACAATCTGCTGCCGTTCCGCGGCGCGGATGTGCGCGATGCGCTGGCGTGGTCGAAATATCTCGGCGAGGCACTCAGGATGTGGGGCGGCAAGGCAGAGGCGATGTGCGGCCAGCATCATTGGCCGGTGTGGGGGCGGGAGCGGATCGACACCATGATCCGCCAGCAGCGCGATCTCTACAAGTTCGCGCATGACCAGACCGTCCGCCTGATGAACCATGGGCTCACCGCGAGCGAAATCGCCGAGACCATTCGTCTGCCGAAAAGTCTTGAGGGCGCCTGGCATGGGCGCGGCTATTACGGCCACATCAGGCACAATGTGAAGGCGATCTACCAGAAATATCTCGGCTGGTACGACGCCAACCCCGTCAATCTCGATCCGCTGCCGCCAACCGAGTCCGGCAGGAAATATGTCGAGTATATGGGCGGCGCGGACGCGATCCTGGAGCGGGCGCGCAAGGATTTTGCCAACGGCGAATTCCGCTTTGTCGCGCAGGTGGTAAGCCACCTGGTGTTCGCCGAGCCGGATAATGCTGCGGCTCGCGCGCTGCTCGCCGATACGTTCGAGCAGCTCGGCTATGCCGCGGAAAGCGCGACCTGGCGCAACAGCTATCTGTTCGGCGCGCAGGAATTACGGCAGGGTATGCCAAAGGCGCCGGCACGACCGGCGATGCCGCGCGAGACGCTTGCCGCGCTCCGCACCGAGCAGCTCTGGGACGTGCTCGGCATTCGCCTCAACGGTCCAAAGGCCGAGGGCAAGCGCATCGTGTTGAACTGGACGTTCACTGACACCAACGAGACCTTCATCCTCAATTTGGAGAATTGGGCATTGACCTGCGCCGCCGACGCACAGGCCGACGACGCCGATGCGGCATTCACGCTGCCGCGCAGCACGCTCGACGAGGTCATCGCCAAATTGACGACGTTTCCGGAAGCCGTCGCCGGCGGCAGGATCAGCGTCAGCGGCAACGCGATGCGGCTTGCCGAACTGATGATGCTGATGGATGAGTTTCCGCGGATGTTCGAGATCGTCGAGCCGAAGCGGACGACGGTAAGTTGACTGGCGTGTCCACCATCACGGGCAGAGCGCGAAAGGTGGGCACGGCGCTTGCGCGCCTTTGCCCACCCCTACCGCACCTACGGCACCTTACTCCGCGCTTGCGACCAGCCTGACGCGCGGCGAGGCCGCTTCCATCAGGTCGCGATAGGCGTTGAGATAGTCGAGCGCCATGCGACGCGCAGTGAAGCGCGCCTCGAACCGCTGACGGATCGTCTGTCGGCTTAACGCGGGCAGCCGGCCGACCGCGCCGACCGCGCTGGTCTCATCTTCGACGATGAAGCCGGTCAGGCCATCCTCAATGATCTCCGGCACCGAGCCGCGATTGTAGGCGATCACCGGCGTACCGCAGGCCATGGCCTCGATCATCACGAGGCCGAACGGCTCCGGCCAGTCGATCGGCAGCAACAGCGCGATGGCGCCGCTCAGGAACTCCGGCTTCTCGCGATCGCTGATTTCGCCGATGAACTCGACCAGCGAATTGCCCTCGATCAGAGGGCGGATGCACGCGTCATAATACTCCTGGTCGGCGCGGTCGACCTTTGCCGCCATTTTCAAGGGGATGCCACAGCGCATCGCAATCTTGATGGCGCGGTCGACCGCCTTTTCCGGCGCGATACGACCGAGCACCGCGAGATAGGATGGGGTGACCGCCTGTGGCGTCAGCAGGTTCTCCGGCAGACCGTGGTGGATCGTCGATACCCAGTTCGCCTGCGGCACCGGGCGGCGCTGGGCGTTGGAGATCGAGATGACAGGCACCTCCGGGAACGTGTCGAACACCGGCTGGTGTTCGGGCAGGTCCAGCCGGCCGTGCAGGGTGGTCACAAAAGGCGTCGGCTGCCGCTGGAACAACGACCACGGATAATAGTCCAAATGGAAGTGGAGGAAGTCGAACTCCTCCTGATCGCATTTCTGTCGGACACGCTCGAGCAGCACCATATGCAGCGCGTTGGGGTCGCGAACCGATCCATCCAGGCGCAACGCCTTCGGCCAGGTCGCCTCCAGCTTGCCCGAGGTCCGGGAATCCCCGCTAGCGAACAGGGTAACGTCGTGGCCTAACGTGACCAGTTCTTCGGTCAGCCAGTGCACGACCCGTTCCGTGCCGCCATAGAGCTTCGGGGGAACAGCCTCCGTCAGCGGCGCAACCTGCGCGATGCGCATGTTTTCGTCTCCTCTGTGTGATGTGAGATAACCAAGCCCAACCCCATTTGTCCGGCACCGGCATGCCGTAACGGGAACGTATTCGCACGTGCGAAGTTCCTTTGACGTGCGGGTCGTTCTTTCTTCCTTCACAGTCTGGTCTTGCTGATGCCATCTGCCGCGAACAAATTTTCGCAACTATCGATGCTGCAGAATTGTTGCGCAGTGATGGCTTCGCGATACGAAACATCGATCGCCGTTCCTCACGGAATCGTGTGCGGGACGGTGCCCTAAGAAATTCACCTTACTGCTCAACAGGTTTGCAGGCGTCATGGACAATCTTTCAGGATATGCGCACCGCCCCTTTCCCTTTGTGCTGCGCTATCTGCGGCGGCGGCCCGCATCACACGCCGTGATACTGGGTTGCGTTCTCGCCGCGGTTGCCTGCTCGGTGGGCACGCAGTACGGCGTGAAGAACCTGGTCGACAGCCTCTCGGGCGGTCCGACCAAGGCCGGTGGCGTATGGCTGGCATTCGTTCTGCTCATGTCACTGATCGCGGCTGACAATTTCCTGTGGCGGATCGCAAGCTGGATCGCGAGCTATGCCTTCGTCGGCGTCACCGGCGACCTCCGGCGCGACCTGTTCCGCCACCTCACCGGCCACGCGCCGAGTTATTTCAGTGATCGCCTGCCGGGCATGCTGACCAGCCGGATCACGGCGACCTCGAACGCCGTCTATACGGTCGAGAACATGTTTGTCTGGAATGTGCTGCCGCCGTGCGTGGCGACATTCGCGGCCATCGCGCTGATCGGGACGGTGAGCCTGACGATGTCGGCGGTGCTGATCGTCATCGCGGGAACCATGGTGTTCGCGATGTTCCGGATGGCGGCGGCGGGCCGGCCGTTGCACGACGATTTCGCCGACAAGGCTGCGGCGGTGGATGGCGAGATGGTCGACGTCATCAACAACATGCCCCTGGTGCGGGCATTCTGCGGATTGAGCTTCGAGCATGCCCGGTTCGATGCGACGGTAAACCGGGAACTGACCGCCCGGGGGCGCAGCCTGCGCTATCTCGAAAAGCTGCGGCTCACCCATGCTGCGGTAACGGTCGTCCTCACCATCGGCATGCTGGCCTGGGCAATCAGCCTTTGGCAGCAGGGCGCCGCCACCACCGGCGACGTCGTGCTGGTCTGCACGCTCGGAATCTGCATTCTCAGCGCGACGCGCGACCTTGCCGTAGCGCTGGTCGATGCCACCCAGCACGTCGCCCGCCTGATGGAGGCGCTTGCGACGCTGCTGGTGCCGCACGAATTGAAGGATCACCCGGAGGCCGAGCCGCTGATCAAGAGCGGGGCCGCGATCGCCTTCAACAACATCTCGTTCCAGTATCCCGGCGGCATGCAGGTATTCGACAAGTTCAGCCTGCGGATCCAGCCCGGCCAACGGGTCGGGCTGGTCGGGCAGTCCGGCGGCGGCAAATCGACGCTGTTCACGCTGCTGCAGCGCTTCTACGACGTGCAGCGCGGCAGCATCACGATCGATGGCCAGGATATCTCACGGGTCACCCAGCAGAGCCTGCGTGAGGCGATCTCGGTGGTGCCCCAGGATATCTCGCTGTTCCACCGCTCGATCCTGGAGAACATCCGCTACGGACGGCCGAATGCGACTGACGACGAGGTGCTGCGCGCGGCGATCGCGGCGCGCTGCGACTTCATCGAGAACTTGCCTGAAGGCATGGATACCATCGTCGGCGATCGCGGGATCAAGGTGTCGGGCGGCCAGCGCCAGCGCATCGCGATCGCCCGTGCGTTCCTGAAAGACGCACCCATCCTTCTGCTCGATGAAGCGACGGCGGCGCTTGACAGCGAGTCGGAGGAAGCCATACGTGAAGCCCTGTCGCGCTTGATGCGCGGGCGCACCGTGGTCGCGATTGCCCATCGTCTGGCCACGCTGCGCAGCTTCGATCGCGTGGTCGTGCTGCAGGGCGGCCGCATCGTCGAGGACGGGCCGCCCGATATCCTGGTGCAGGGCAGGGGGCCGTACCGCGAACTCGTTGCGCGCGAAGTGGGCCGCCTCACCACTCAGGCTGCCTGATCCACTGTAGTTGCGTATAATCAGCGTCCATCGCAACCCGAGAGAATCGCTCGAGGTCTAAATGGCAGCGGAGATCGTGACGCAATTTTCGACCACGCGCGTCGTCGAGCAAATCGCGGAATCCCCCTTCTACATCCCGATGACGGGTCCCGCCGCGCGGCCGCGGCGGTCGCTCAAGCATGACGACACCTTCATCGTGCTCGACAGCCATGGCGACATCGGCGCTTCCGCCGGCGGACCCGATGGCCTGTTCAACGCCGATACGCGTTATCTTGCGCGGCTGGAAATGGTGCTCGACGACGTGCAGCCGCTGTTGCTCGGCTCCAACCTGCGCGACGACAATTCCGCGCTGACGGTCGACCTCACCAATTCCGACGTTTACCGCAACGGCCGGCTGGTGCTGCAGAAGGATACGCTGCACATCGTGCGCTCGATCTTCCTGTGGCGCGGCACGGCCTATCAGCGGATCGGCCTGCAAAATCATGGCGACCATTTGGCAAGCTTCGATCTCACCTTGCTGTTCGACAATGATTTCGCCGATCTGTTCGAAGTGCGCGGCGAGCGCCGACCGCGGCGCGGCACCGGCTCGAGCAGGTTGCTCGGCCCGACCGATGTCGTGCTCGAATATGGCGGGCTGGACGGCCAGTCGCGGATCACGGCGCTGCATTTCGATCCCAAGCCGACGCGGCTCTCGGTCAATGCCGCGACTTATCATTTCGAACTGGCGCCCAAGGCGGTCACCTCGCTGTTCATCGCGGTGTCCTGCAACAAGCCGATCATGCACAAGCCGGTGCCGTTCTTTCGCGGGCTCCTCGCGCATCGCCGCGAGATGCGGTACTCGACCGCCGGCGCCGCCAGTATCGAGACCTCGAATAACATCTTCAACGAGGTGCTGTGCCAGGCGATGGCCGACCTCAACATGCTGATGACCGAGACGCCGCAGGGCCGATATCCTTATGCCGGCATCCCCTGGTACTCGACGACGTTCGGCCGCGATGGATTGATCACCGCGTTGCAGATGCTGTGGGTCGATCCGCGTATCGCGCAAGGCGTCTTGAAGCGGCTCGCATTCTTCCAGGCCAAGAGCGTCGATCCGCTTGCCGATGCCGAGCCCGGCAAGATCCTGCATGAGATGCGCGGCGGCGAGATGGCGGCGCTGCGCGAGGTGCCGTTCGCGCAATATTACGGCAGCGTCGACTCGACGCCGTTGTTCGTGCTGCTGGCCGGCCATTACTACGAGCGCACCGGCGACGAAGCGACGCTCGCCGAGCTCTGGCCTTCGATCGAGGCGGCGCTGCAATGGATCGACGGCCCCGGCGATCCCGATCACGATGGTTTCATCGAATATCAGCGCGCGACCGAGCAGGGCCTCGCCAACCAGGGCTGGAAGGATTCCTTTGATGCCATCTTCCATGCCGACGGCAGATTGGCGGAGGGCTACATCGCGCTCTGCGAGGTGCAGGGCTATGTGTTCGCGGCCAAGCGGCTCTTGGCCAGGGTGGCGCGCCGGCTCGGTTATGCCGATAGGGCGGATAAGCTCGATGCGGAAGCCGAGACGCTGCGCCAGCGCTTCGAGGAGGCGTTCTGGTGCGAGGAACTCGGCACCTATGCGCTGGCGCTCGACGGCAAGAAGGAACCATGCCGGGTGCGGACCTCGAACGCCGGCCAACTCCTGTTCGCCGGCATCGTCCGGGAAGACCGCGCACGGTTGGTCGCCGCCGACCTGATGAGCCAGAGTTTCTTCTCGGGCTGGGGCATCCGCACGGTCGGCAAGAACGAGGTGCGTTACAACCCGATGTCCTATCATGACGGCTCGATCTGGCCGCATGACAATGCGCTGATCGCGCTCGGTTTCGCCCGCTACGGGCTGAAGGGCTCGGTGGCGCATCTGTTCAAGGGGCTGTTCGACGCCGCAAGCTACATGGATCTGCGGCGCCTGCCCGAGTTGTTCTGTGGGTTCCAGCGCGAGCGTCGGCGCGGACCTGTGCTCTATCCGGTGGCCTGCGCGCCGCAGGCCTGGGCGAGCGCGACCCCCTTCACGCTGGTGGAGGCGGCGCTGGGACTCGAATTCGATGCCGCGCGCGGCGAGATCAGGCTGCGCGATCCTCGCTTGCCTGAATTCCTGAATGAGGCGATCCTGCGCGACCTGCGGCTCGGCGCCTCCAGCGTCGATCTGAGAGTCCGCCGCCATGATGGCGAAGTGTCGCTCGAAGTATTGCGTACACGCGGTCAAATCCAGGTGTCGATCGTGCTGACGCATTAGAATGTCGGCCAGAATGTTTAGCTTTATTCCTGGTTTGGAGACCCCCGATGTGGGCGAGCATGGTGACGACAATTGTTGCTGCGGCCTTTGCCGCAATTGCGGCCGCACAAGCGGCCGATGATCCGGCGGCACCGCCGCCGACCAAGCCTCCGGCTGCGCAGAAGGAACCGGCGCCTCCACCGTCGGTGACGGTGATCGGCGCCAGGGATGCGCACGGCATCCTCGGCCGCGACGTGCGCAGCGCCGCCAATGAGGACATGGGACGGATCGTGGATGTGATCGTCGATCGCGAAGGCACCGTGCGCGCCGCCGTGATCGACTTCGGCGGCTTCCTCGGTGTCGGCAGCCGCAAGATCGTTGTTGATTGGAACGCACTGCATTTCGGCAAGGTCGCCAACAAGAGCGACAGCATCACGCTCGAACTGACCAAGGAGCAGGTGAGCGCGGCGCCGGAATACAAGGAGGATACGCCTCTCATCGTGCTCGGCGCTGCCGGCAGTTTGCGTCCTTGGCAATATGACCATTAAAGACGGAGATACATTGATCGCTCGTCCCTCCTCCTTGGCGGACAGGATCGGCGGCGATCGCAGGCGGTCGACGGCGGACGATCACGGTGCGCCACTGGTGCCGGAGTTACCGGCACCCGACCCATCGCGCCAACCTTCGCGGCAGAGCCAGCGTGGACTCGACTGGTTCATCTTCTTCCTGGCCGATGTGCAGACCGGGTTCGGCCCGTTCGTGGCGGTCTACCTGACCACGCAGAAATGGACCCAGGTCGAGATCGGCTTCGTGCTGTCGATCGGCGGCATCGTCGCGTTGCTCGGGCAGATGCCGGGCGGCGCCATCGTCGACGCCGCACGCTCCGAACGATTTGTCGCCGGGGCCGCGGTCGCGACCATTGGCTGCAGCGCGCTGGCCTATGCGGTGTGGCCGATCTTCCCGGTGGTGACGGCAGCCGCCACCCTGCATGCGCTTGCGAGCTGCGTGTTGGGGCCCGCAATCGCCGCGATCAGCCTCGGCCTGGTCGGGCCATATGCGATCGGGGAGCGGCTCGGGCGCAATGCCCGTTTCGCGTCGCTCGGCAACGGCTCGGCTGCGGCGCTGATGGGTGCCTGCGGCTACCTGATCTCGAGCCGCTCGGTGTTCCTGGTCACCTTCATCCTGGCGATACCGACTTTGATCGCGCTGTCGCGGATCCGCGAGAAGGAGATCGACATCGCGCAAGCCCATGGTGCCGTTGTCCGCAAGATTCCCGACAAGAAAGCGACCAGCGTGCTGGCGCTGTGCAGCAAGCGGCCGCTGTTGATCTTCGCCTTCAGCGTGCTCCTGTTCCAGCTCGCGAATGCGGCGATGCTGCCGCTGATGGCGGGCGTGGTGACGATGCGCTCCAGCCAGTGGGCGCCGGTCCTGATCGCGGCCTGCATCATTGTGCCGCAGGCGATCGTGGCGCTGGCCTCGCCCTCGGTCGGGCGCAAGGCGCAGACCTGGGGCCGCCGGCCGCTGCTCCTGCTCGCCTTTGGCGCGCTCGTGATCCGCGGTGTGCTGTTTGCAACCGTGCGCGACCCCTACCTGCTGGTGGCCGTGCAGATCTTCGACGGCATTACCGCGGCAGTGTTCAGCGTCATGGTGCCGTTGATCGTGGCTGACGTCGCCTTCGGCAGCGGGCACTTCAACCTGGCGCAGGGCATCGTCGGCACCGCGACCGGGATCGGCGCATCACTGAGCACGGTGCTCGCCGGCTATGTCAGCGACAAGTTCGGCAGCAACATCGCTTTCTTAGGGCTTGCCGGGATCGCCGCGCTCGGCCTGCTGATGATCCTGTCGATCATGCCCGAGACGCGACGGACGGCGCCGGCACCAGACGCACGGTGAGCAGCGCAGCTATCGCAACTGACGTGGCGACGCCCGCCACGCAGGCGGTCCATCCCCACCGATCGAACAATTGGCCAAGCACCGCGCTGCCGACGAGCCCGCCGAGAAAATAACAGGCCAGATAGGTGCCGCTCGCGACGCCGCGGTTGCCGTTTGCTGCGCGGCCGACGAAGCCGGTCGCGCACGCCTGCGCGAAGAAGGTTCCGACGCCGACCAGGATCATGCCACTCAACACCAGCCAAAGATGTGACGAGAGCAGGGGCGGCAGGCCGATGCCCGCAACCACCAGCGCGGCCCAGATCGCCGGCCGCGTGCCGAAGCGCGCGATCGCCGCTCCCGCAAACAGCGTCGTTACGATCGAAGGAAGGAAGGCCAAATAGATCAGGCCGAGGTCCATGCGACTGAGCGACAGCGGCGGGCGCACAAGGACGAAGTTGACGAAGGTGAAGGTGCCGATGAAGGCGAACAGAATGCAGAAGCCGAGCGCGAAAGCGGCACGCAGTGCTGGATTGCACCAATGCTCGATCGTCGCTTGCAGCGGCGAGATCGTCGTCGTCATCGCCCGCATCGGTTTCGCTCGGGCGACGGTGAAATAGACCAGAACTGCGCCTGCGATATTGAGCAGCGCAAAGAAGCAGAAATTCGAGGCCAATCCGAATGTGTCGGCAATCGCCGCGGATACGAGGCGGCCCACCAGATTGCTCGCGACATTGCCGGTAACATAAGCCGCAAACGCGCCCGCTGAATCCGTCTCGCTGCACTGCTCGCCGAGATAGGCCAGCGTCAGCGTGAAGGCCGAGGCCATGCACAGGCCCTGCGCGATGCGGAGTACCGTGAAGGTGGCGAGGTCGGGCGCAACTGCGAGCAGGTTGGTTGGTACCGCAAGCAGGAGGAGACTTACGAGGATGCCCAATCGCCGGTCGATGTGCGGGCTTAGCATGCCGATCACGAGGCCGGCGACGGCCATGCCGAGCGTGCTCGCATTGACCGCCACGCTCATGGCCGCCGGCGACACGTTGTAATGCCGGGTGAGTGAGGGAAGGATTGCCTGGGTCGCGAACAGATCCACAACCGTCAGAAACGCGGTCACGCCGATAACGAGGGATCGCAGCGCTATCCCCGGCGAGTGGCCGCCCATCTCGATTGTTTCTGCTCTGATATGCGCGGTCAGGTCGGTCATGGCGGACCTCGCGAAGAGAGGGAGGATGTGACGCCTGGGCGTGTGGGCGGCACGGGAACTCCAGGACGTCACATCCGGTAACGAGGCTGGGGTGGGCGCTCGTCACATATTATGGTCGTGCGGATCCTTGCGGACGTCGCCGACATAGAGAATGACGGTTTCCTTGCCGAGATTCTTCCACCAGTGCGACGTGCCGAACACTTCGGGACGAATGTCGCCGGCCTTGTGCACGATCGGCTCGGCGCAATTGCTGGCATATTCGACGATCTCGCCCTGCTGGACGAAGATCAGCGCCGGCCGGTCGTCATGGCTGTGCCACGGCACGATGCCGCCGGGCTCGATCGTCAGTCTGCGAAAGCGCAGTTCACGATCCTTGATATGGGCGGGCTGCTTTTCAAGGTCGATCGAGCCGAGGGTGTCATCGCTGACGCCGACCGCCTTGGTGTCGACCTTCTCGCGGACATTGGGCTTCAGCTTGTCGGCCGGACATTCGCCGGCGTGCGCGACTGAGGTTGCGGCCATCGACCCGGCGAGGGCGGCGGCAACGGTCAGGCGGCGCCAGGGCAGGCGTGCAGGGATACCAAACATGTCGTGCTCTCCTTCGTGCGTCGGCCTCGGATGTTCCGGCCGGCTATGCCATCACCATCGTCGAAAGATCGCATCGGATGAAATGCCGGCTGGCTCTCGACTCGATAGCGCCCTGCTATGCCGCGTTGTCAGCTCGCGATGCTTGGCGGCTATCGAAGCGATTGGACAGCGGCATTTCCAATTTCGGAGGTGTGAGCCCTTCATGAGGCACGCGCCCGGTTGGCGGGCGTTTCGTCCAGCGAGAGGATTTCCCATGAGCAAGTCGTTCAGGACTGTCATTTTCGCCGCGGCGTTCGCCGCGACTGCCACCTCCGCGCTTTCGCAGGTGGCCTGGGAGTTCAATCCCGGCATGGCCTATATGTACGCCGGTCCCGGAAAGATGACCGCGATGGCCATGGCGCCAGGCGAAAAGAACCACGAGGCGATGATGAAGCACGCCACCAGGGTGCCCAACAGCACCATCTTCTTCCTGGACGGTGGCCAGCTCTATTCAGTATCCGGCACCCTCGATCCGACCGGCAATTTCTATCGGCCGTGAACATGCATTCGGCGAGGCCGCCCCCTTGCGGGCGGCCCCCTGGAGAAAATAAAACCGGGCTTACCAATTGATCGGAGTCAGAGATGACCGAGCTTTTGCCCGCCGATGCCGAACGCCTCAGGCAGGCATTTCAGCGCTGTCGCGACATGGACGGCACGTTGGGCGAGCAGCTGGAGGTTTATGCCGCGGCTGGCCGCGAGATCTTTCCCGCTTATAGCGATGCGGTGGACCGTCTGGTCTGTCGCCTTCGCGAGAACGGCGGCGGCGAAAATGCGCCGCGGCCGGGCGAGGTGATGCCGTTCTTCGTGCTTCCGGACGAAACCGGCCGGTTGGTCAACCTGAACTGGTTGCTTGCTGACGGGCCGGTGGTGGTGATGTTCTATCGCGGGCACTGGTGCCCTTATTGCAGGTTGAGCATCAATGCAGTGGTGCAGGCTCACGATCGGATAAAGGCGATGGGGGCTCGGGTTGTGGCAATCATGCCTGAGACGCAAAGATACGCCGAGCAATTCAAATCGGAGTCGGGCGCGCCGTTTCCCGTGCTGAGCGATCTCGACAACGGCTATGCATTGTCGCTGAATCTCGCGATCTGGCTGGGTGCCGAGATCCAGCAACTGTTGTCCTATCTCGACTTGTCGGGCTTTCACGGCAATAACGGCTGGGTGTTGCCGATCCCGGCGACTTTCGTTGTCGGCCGCGATGGGATCGTGAAAGCTCGGTTCGTCGATCCCGATTTCCGCAAGCGGATGCAGATCGACGCGCTGATCGCCGCGGTGCAGAGCGCCAGCCACGGATAGCGGCAAGGCAAGCGCAATTCAGGCGATCGCTGTCCCGCTCAGGAGATGTTGCCAGTCGGCGCCGCGAAGCATTCGCATGACCGCGGACGCAACCGCAGTACGCTGGCGTCCCACCACGCCATAGAGATTCACCGTACGGCGGGAGTCCAGCCCGTCGAGCGCGGTGCGCTTCAGAGTGTCCGGAATAACGCTCGTATGAGGGATCACTGCAATCCCGATATCGGCCTCCAGCAATTCGATCAGGTCGCGCTCCGAGGCGATTTCGTGGCTGTGATCGACCGCGATACCGCGCTCGCGCAGCGACAGCCCCAGGCGCTCGGAGTGCTCACAATAGGTTCGGGAAAGCAGTTGCTCGGATCTGAGATCATCGAAGCTGATATTGTCGCGCTCCGCCAGCGGATGCTGCCGGCTCATGACCAGATAGAAATCTTCCGTGAACAGCGGCCACGTGTCCAGCCGGTCCCAGTCGCTGCCGAGTTCTGCGGCGATGCCAAGTTCCGCTTCGCCTTTCTTCAGGTATTCGCCGACCTCCTCGCTGCTGCCGCGCAGGAAGCGAAATTCCAGGCGGTTGAACTGCCGCTTGATCTGCTCGAGATGCGGGATCAGAAGCGACAGGTCGATCGAATGGGTCAGCGCGATCCGCAATGCGCCGATTTCGCCGCTCTTGAAGGACGACGCCAGCATTCGCGCGCCGGCGGCCGCATCATAGCATTGCTGCAACAGCGGATGCATACGCTGGCCGAGTTCGGTCAATTGCGCCGTCGGCCGCTCTCGTCGGAACAGGTCGCCTCCGAGCTCGGCTTCGAGCTGCTTGATGGCGCGCGTCAGCGAAGGCTGCGTGACATTGCATTCCTCGGCGGCGCGCGTGAAATTCAACAGCCGCGCCACCGCGAGGAAATACCTGACCTGATGCATCTCCATGATCGCACTGCCCTGTCCGACCCAGGGTGAAGGTTAGCCGAAACCCGCCGGCAACTACACCAGAACCGCTATAGCGCCCGCCTATGGTTTCGGAAGCCAAGAGGCATTTGCGATATTTGCGTGCGGCGCAGATTGTGCCCGCAGTGGCGGTGTAGCCGCCGCGCCGGGCGGCGGGCCCTCGCACTGAAACGTGATCGTAACGGATCAGGAGCGCACGCGAATATCACACGGATAAGCGGAGGAAGCGTGACATGAGCAATGCGAAGGACAGGAATTCTTCCCTAAATCTTCGCACCCGGGGTGATGCGGGGCCGGGCCAGGTCGTTCTGGTGCTGCAGGGCGGCGGGGCGCTCGGCTCCTATCAGGCTGGTGTCTATCAGGCGCTGCATGAAGCCGGCATCGAGCCCGACTGGATCATCGGCACCTCGATCGGCGCGATCAATGCGAGCCTGATCGCAGGCAACTCGCCGCAGCACCGGTTGTCGCGCCTGCGCGAGTTCTGGAAGAGGATGGAGCAGTCGCCGGTCTGGAGCTTTCGCGATGTCTTTCCCGGCTTCAACGACAAGCTGTCGTACTGGTCGACCGTGACCAGCGGCATTCCCGGCTTCTTTCGGCCCAATCCCTTGGCCCATGCCGGCGACTCCTATCCGCTCGGCGCCGACAAGGCCGGATACTATTCGACCGCGCCGCTGGAGCGGACGCTTGCCGAACTGGTGGACTTCGACCTCGTCAACAATTGCTCGCTGCGGCTGACGGTCGGCGCCGCCCATGTTCGCACCAGCCAGATGCGTTATTTCGACAGCCGCGATATCCGGCTCGGCGTCAGGCACATCATGGCCTCCGGCGCGCTGCCGCCGGCTTTCCCGGCCGTGCGCATCGACGGCGAGTTCTATTGGGACGGCGGAATTTTATCGAACACGCCGACGGAAGCCGTATTCGACGACAATCCGCGCAGGGACTCGCTGATCTTCGCGGTGCATTTGTGGAATCCGCATGGCGCGGAGCCGACCACGATGGCGGAGGTGCTCAACCGTCACAAGGATGTGCAGTATTCCAGCCGGATCTTGAGTCACGTTGCGCGCCAGCAGCAGGCCCACCGGCTGCGCCACGTGATCAATGAGCTCGTTGCCAGGTTGCCGGAAGCCGAGCGCAATAGCGAGGCAGTGCGGGAGTTGGCCAGTTACGGCTGTCCGACCCGGATGCATGTGGTGAGGCTGCTCGCGCCGCAGCTCGATCACGAGACCCACACCAAGGACATCGATTTCAGCCCGTCTGGCATCATGAAGCGCTGGGATGCCGGCTACACCCATACCAAGGCGGTGCTGCAGCGCGCCCCCTGGATTGGCGAATTCGACCCGCTGTCGGGCGTCATTCTGCACGAGCAGATGGCGACCATGCCACAGGCGGCGGAATGACGCCGGTCAGCCGCTTATGACCTGCGGCACCGCCAGCTTGCGATAGAGCGCACTATACAGGGCGGCCGAGATGCTCCAGCTAAAGCTCCGCGCCATGGCGCTGCGGCGCATGGTGTCGAGCCGATCCTTGGCGACGAACGTCTCGAATGCCCGGCGCACGCCGCCGAGGAAGGACTCCGGCGACGGTTGCGGGAACAGGAAACCGGTCTCGCCGTCCTTGATGGTCTCGGCCAGCCCGCCGGTCTGATGGCCGATCGGCAGCGAGCCGAACCGCTGCGCATACATCTGGCTCAGGCCGCACGGCTCGAACCGCGAGGGCATCAGGGTGAAATCGCTGCCGGCAAAAATCCGCCGCGCCTGGGCATCGTTGAAGCCGATTGCCACCCCGATCGCGTCCGGCCGCCGCCGGTGTGCCTCCACCAGCGCCTGCTCGATCCCCGGCTCGCCGGAGCCGGTGACGACGATCTGTCCACCGGCCGCGACGATCTCGTCGGCTGCCGACAGCACGAGGTCGACGCCCTTCTGATGCACCAGGCGGGCGACCAGGCCGAACATGGGTCCGCGGGAGACGGCGAGGCCGAACTGCTTGCGGACGTAATCCGCATTGGCCTGCTTGCCGGCCCAGTCGCCGGCGCCGAACTGCTGCGCGAGCTTGGCATCAAAGCGCGGGTCCCAGCTCTCGTCGATGCCGTTAAGAATTCCGGTGAGCTGCGCGGCATTGGAGCGGATGCGAAGCAGGCCTTCGAGCCCGCAGCCGAGCTCTGCGGTCGTGATCTCCCTGGCATAGGTCGCGCTGACGGTCGTGAGGTGCGAGGCGTAGACGATGCCGCCCTTGAGGAAAGACAGCTTGTCGTAGAATTCGAGCCCGTCGATGTGGAAGGAGTTTTCCGGCGCGCCAATCCGGCGCAGCGAATCCTTCGGGAAGAGTCCCTGATAGGCGAGGTTGTGGATGGTCAGGATCGAAGGGATGCGTGCGCCGCGCCAAGCCAGATAGGCCGGCACCAGCGCGGCCTGCCAGTCATTGGCGTGCACGAGGTCGGCTGCCCAATTCTTGTCCAGACTGCCTGCGGCAAGTTCTGCGGCGGCGGACGCGAAGCGGCCGAAGCGGATGTCGTTGTCCGACCAGTCGCGTCCCGACTCGTCGCCGTAAGGATTGCCCGGCCGGTCGTAGAGCTCCGGGCACAGCACGACGTAGACAGGTATGCCGTCGCGGGTCGAGGCGCGACCGATCGTGCACGCGGGCATCTCGGCAAGGGGCGCGCATTTGCCAGCAATTTCAATATGAGTGAGTTGTTCGACCACGTCCCGATATCCGGGCAGCATGATCCGGACATCGCCCCAGGGACGTAGCGCGCGGGGAAGGGCGGCGGAAACAGCGGCAAGGCCGCCGACGCGGACGAAATCGTCCATTTCAGTTGTGACGAATAAGACCCTCAAAAAGCGCCTCGCTCCAACCCTGTAAACGACTATGCAAAAATGGGTCCAATTTCCCTTTGATTGAAATCAAGGGCCTCGCCCAGTCCGGTCTGGATCAGACGCTTCCCTGTAGAAGCAGCTCACTTTAGGTTGGCGCCGCGCCGACAAGAGGTACGGCCGAGGGGAGCTTTGCGAATGACGATAGTCGAGAACGATGAGGGCTGTTTGACAAAGAGTCTTGATGGCCTTCGTGTGCTTGATTTTTCGACCACGATCGCCGGGCCTCATTGCACGCGCATGCTTGCCGACCTCGGAGCGGAGGTGATCAAGATCGAACCGGCGGAAGGCGAGATGATGCGTACCCGACCACCGGTGCGCAACCATTGCTCCACCGCATTCGGCCAGCTCAATGTCGGCAAGAACAGCCTGACGCTTGACCTGAAGTCGGCGGGAGCGGTGGAGGTGGTCCGCCGGCTTGTCGCGACTGCCGATATCCTGGTGGAGAATTTCCGCCCCGGCGTGATGCAGCGCTTGAGGCTCGATTATGCCAGCCTCCGCGGGCTCAACCCGCGGCTGATCTATTGCTCGATTTCCGGCTACGGCCAGACCGGGCCGTCGGCCGGTCTGCCGGCCTATGCCCCGGTCATCCACGCCGCCTCCGGCTACGACATGGCGCATCTCGCCTACCAGGCCGGGCGGAGCAGGCCTGACTATTGCGGCATCTACATCGCCGACGTGCTGAGCGGCGTCTACGCGTTCGGCGCGATCGGAGCGGCGCTGCATCAGCGCCACCGCAGCGGGGAGGGGCAGCACATCGACGTCTCGATGCTCGAAGTGATGCTGAGCCTGACCTTGAACGAGGTGCAGTGGGCGCAGTTCAAGGTGCAGCCGACGCAGCGGCCGATGTTCGGTCCGGTTGAGACCTCCGACGGCTACGTCATGGTCGCGATCGCCAGTGAGAAGACATTTCAGAGCCTGATGCAGGTCATCGGGCGTCCCGAATGGGTCGGCGATTCGCGCTTCGCCAAATATTCCGACCGCCGGGAAAACTGGGCGGCCTTGATGGATGGCGTCGAGGATTGGTCGCGCCGGGTGACGACGGAACAGTGCCTGGCCGCGCTCAATGAGGAGGGCGTGCCCTCCTCCGCCTATCGCACGGTCGCGCAGGCGCTGGCCGATCCGCAGCTCGCGCATCGCGGCGCCCTGGCCGAGGTCGAGGACGGCGGCGGCACCTTCAAGGTGGTCAACCTGCCGTTCAGGATGTCCGGCGCAAAGGTTGCCGCCGCAACGCGCGTCGCGACGCTCGGCGAGCATACCCGCGCCTATCTCAAGGCGGCGGGCCTGTCCGAAGCCGAGATCGCTGCATTCGCGGATTAGCAGGGCGGTGGTTTGTCTCGCGTCGGCAGACGTGGCAATGTCCGCCGCAACAACAAAAGAATGTTGGGAGAACAATGATGAAGAGTTTCCAGGTAGCCGAATTCAACGCCCCCCTGAAGGAAGTCGATCAGCCGACGCCGGAGCCGACCGGAACCCAGGTGCTGATCAAGGTGAAGGCGGCCGGCATCTGCCACAGCGACCTGCATATCTGGGAAGGCGGCTATGATCTCGGCCACGGGCGCAAGCCGCTGTCGCTGAAGGATCGCGGCGTCTCGCTGCCACGCACGATGGGGCATGAGACCGTCGGCGAGGTGGTGGCGTTCGGGCCGGACGTGAAGCCGGGCGACACCGGCGGTCTCAAGGCCGGCGACGTTGCGCTGGTCTATCCATGGCTCGGCTGCGGCAAGTGCCCGACCTGCCTCGGCGGCGACGAGAACATGTGCGCGGTCAAGCCGAACTCGCTCGGCGTCTATTGCGACGGCGGCTATGCCGACCATATGCTGGTGCCGCATCCGAAATACCTGCTGACCCTCAAGGGGCTCGATCCCGTCACCACCGCGCCCTATGCCTGCTCGGGCGTGACCACCTACAGCGCGCTGAAGAAGGTGGAGTACGCCTTCGATATGCCGATCGTGATCATCGGCGCCGGGGGCCTCGGCTTGATGGCGCTGTCGCTCCTGAAGGCGATGGGCGGCAAGGGCGCCATCGTCGTCGACATCGACGCACGCAAGCGCGAGGCGGCGGAAGCTGCCGGCGCGCTCGGCACCGTCGACGGCAAGGCGCCCGACGCGCTGGAGCAATTGGCGAAGAAGGCGGGCGGTCCGATCCGCGCGGTGATCGATCTCGTCGGCAACGCCCAGACCACCCAGCTCGGTTTCGACTGCCTGGCTAAGGGCGGCAAGCTCGTGATCGTCGGCCTGTTCGGCGGCGGCGCGACCTTCCCGCTGCCGCTGATCCCGATCAAGGCGATCACGATCCAGGGCAGCTATGTCGGCAACCTCCGCGAGACCCAGGAATTGCTCGACCTCGTCCGCAGCAAGAAGATCGCGCCGATCCCGGTCACGCCCGTGCCGCTCAGCAAGGCCTATGACTCGCTGCTCGAATTGCAGAAGGGCAAACTGGTCGGCCGCGCCGTGCTGACGCCTTAAGAGATGCGGTCGTTCCGGGATGGTGCGCCAGCACCAGACCCGGAACCTCGAGATTCCGGGTTCGATGCTGCGCATCGCCCCGGAATGACGCGATTGTCTTTTCAGGAAGGCACCCCATGTCCGCAAACAATGCGCTCCACATCGCCGTGCTCGGCGGTGACGGTATCGGTCCGGAGGTGATGGCGCCCGCACTCGAGGTGCTGCGCAGGATCGAGGCGACGACGGAGCTTCGCTTCCGCTTCACCGAGGCGCCCGCGGGCGCCAACCATTACAGGGAGACCGGCGCCTCGATGCCGGAATCGACGGTGAGGCTATGCGAGGAGGCGGATGCGATCCTGCTAGGGGCCTGCGGCCTGCCGTCGGTGCGCTACCCCGACAACACGGAGATCGCGCCGCAGATCGAACTGCGTTTTCA
The DNA here is from genome assembly GCF_020194175.1 of Bradyrhizobium sp. BRP22. Lineage (GTDB taxonomy): Bacteria > Pseudomonadota > Alphaproteobacteria > Rhizobiales > Xanthobacteraceae > Bradyrhizobium. Next base: position 188,976 of record NZ_JADYVX010000009.1, read on the forward strand.
TTTCGACCTCTATGCCGGCGTCCGGCCGGCGCGGCTGATTCCAGGCGTGCCAAGCCCGATCGTCGGCGCAGAGCAGCGCGGCATCGATCTCGTCGTAGTCAGGGAATCGACCGAAGGTCTGTTCGCCTCGATGGGCAAGGGCGTCGTCACCGAGGATGAGGCGCGCGAGACCATGGTGATCACGCGCCGGACGTCCGAACGCCTGTTCGAGTTCTCGTTCCGTCTCGCCGAGCGTCGCAAGGCGCGCGGCCGCCCCAGCGGGGGGCTGACCTGCGTCGACAAGGCGAACGTGTTCAAGGCCTTTGCATTCTTTCGCGGGATGTTCGACGAGGCGGCAACGCGGCATCCGGACGTCAGGGCCGACCACCTTTATATCGATGCCTGTTCGGCGCTGCTGGTGCGGCGTCCGTGGGATTTCGACGTGATGGTGACGGAGAACATGTTCGGCGACATCCTCTCCGACCTCACCGCCGGCCTGATCGGCGGCATGGGCATGGCGCCGTCGGCCGACATCGGCGACCGCTACGCGGTGTTCCAGCCCTGCCACGGCACCGCGCCTGACATCATGGGGCAGGGCAAGGCCAATCCGACGGCGATGATCCTCTCGGTTGCGATGATGCTGGATTGGCTTGCCGACAAGCATGGGCTGCAGAGCGCGGCGGAAGCCGGCGAGCGGATCGAGCGCGCCGTCGACAAGGCCTATGCCGGCGGCATCAAGCCGTTCGAGTTCGGCGGCGGCAACGGCACCGCCGACATCGCCAAGGCGGTGCTGGCGCTGCTGTAGCGCGAACGCAGAAGAAAGCCCCCGACGATCGCGCGACCAATCGTCGCCTCGGCATCAATGCTGGAAACAGACGAGTCTGTGCGCACCGCATCGAGAGCCGCGGTAAAGCAAAAAGCGCCGCCATCTCGATGGCAGCGCTTCAGCAAAACCTCGATCCGAACCAACACGCCGCCCGGGTGCAGCGTTACGCCACGGTTCGACCCGCTCGCGCGGATCGATGCGGTCCGCGCCACGAAACGGAGAAGGGCCGACTGCTCAGCCTTCGTTCGCGGCGATCGACTCCATCAAGGACACCAGCTGACGTTGAACCGTCTGGTCCTTGATCTTGCTGTAGGCTCGCAGCAACCTCAGGCTGAACGCGCTGTCCAGGAACAGGAGGCTCTCGACCTCGCGCGACTTGTTGTCACCGTCGTAGAAGAACGTGACCGGCACGTCGAGCGCGGCAGCGATCTGCTGAAGGCGAGCAGCGCCGACGCGGTTCACGCCCTTCTCGTACTTCTGGACCTGCTGGAAGCTGACGCCGAGCTTTTCGCCCAGCTCCGCTTGCGAGATCTTTTGCTCCACACGCCGCAGGCGAATCCGTTTGCCCAACTCAATGTCGGGCTTGCCGGCACTGCGCTGCTTCATCTTCTTTGCTGCTGATCTGTTCATTCTGGTTACCCGTCCTTCAAATCGGGAGGCCCTGCGCAGATTGGTCAGGGATTCGTCCATACTTCCGCGTTAACTTTGTCCGGATCGTGAGCTCGTCTCGAGAACCACGACATTCCAAGCAGATTGCCGAATGGTAGCCAAACGCCAGGCGCTTTGGAAGTAGCCGGATACCGGCGCCGTCGGACTACCTAAAGTCGTCAACGCCCGGGACATCCTGCGACACCCCGTCATCTACATTTGGCAAAATATTGGACAAACCACAACTACTACGGGTTCAATCGACACAGATTTTGAACGCATGCTTACTGCCGCTTCCCTGCATACGTAGGTCTACACCCCGTACTTGTACGGTCCCTGAATGGCTCGGGGTTCGCCGAAAAGTGATAGGGATACAGCCGCAGCGGCCCGCCGTCCCGAACATGAGCGGGAAAATTCGGCACCAATCACCCGCTGGACAATTTCGCAAAATTTCTGGATCATCTGCTCGTTCACGCGCCCGACCACCACCGGACTTTTGTGGAGAGGCCCATGAAACGAAGAACTGAAACGCCGCGGATCTATCTCGCAAGTTCGGGAGCGGAAGAAATGCCGGTTGCTCATACCGAAGAACGTTTGCTCTCGCTGCTTGCGACGCTTGAGGAGTGCAGGGACTACCTCACGGACAAGGCCAGCCCGGAAACGGCGCGTTTGCTGTCGCTGGCAATTCTCGAACTACGGATGGAGCTGCATCAGGTGACCGACGCCGAGCTCAAGGCGCTGTGCGATCTGATGACTCCGGAGGAGCGGCCGTCCCAGCAAGCGAGGTCGGCCTCCGGCAGGCCGCTGCCGCCTTATCTCAAGCTGGTCAAATAGCGCGGCCGGCGCGAGCGCCGGATTACGCTTCGCTCTAGCCCGCCGTCACGTCGACCAGTTCATCGCCGTCGAGCACGCGGTTGGCTTTCTCGCGGTCGAGATCGCCCTCCCACGCCGCCACCACCACGGTCGCGACGCAGTTGCCGATCAGGTTGCCGAGCGCGCGGGCCATGCCGATGAACCAGTCGACCGACAGCACCAGCACAAGGCCGATCGCGGGAATGGTCGGTACCGCGTTCAGCGTCGCCGCCAGGATCACGATTGCCGAGCCCGGCACGCCATGCGCGCCCTTGGAGGTGATCAGGGAGACGCCGAGCACCAAGAGGAGATCGCCGAACGACAGCGGCGTGTTGGTCGCCTGCGCGATGAACACCACCGCCAGCGTGAGATAGATCGAAAAGGCGTCGAGGTTGAACGAATAGCCGGTCGGGATCACGAGGCCGACAACGGAGTCCTTGACGCCGAGCCGCTCCAGCTTGCGCATGATCTGCGGCAGCACCGCGTCCGAAGAGGCGGTGGCCAGCACGATGGTCAATTCCTCGCGCAGGTAGCCCAGGAATTTGAGGATGTTGATGCCGGCGAGCGCCATCACGCCGCCGAGCACGCCGAACACGAAGATTGCGACCGAGACGTAGAACAGCGCGACCAGCGAGACCAGTTGCTTGAGCGAACCGACGCCGTATTTGCCGACCGTATAGGCCACCGCGCCAAGCACGCCGAGCGGGGCGACGCGCACGATCAGCCCCATTGCGCGGAACAGCACCGCCGATACCGCGTCGATCAGGGAGGTGACCTTCTCGCCCTTTTCGCCGCCGACCAGCGCCAGGCTGACGCCGAAGATCACCGCGAAGAACAGCACCTGCAGCACGTCGTTGCGCGACAGCGCATCGAAGGAGGTGCTCGGGATGATGTTGAGCAGGAAAGCGCCGATGCCGCCGCCCTGCAGCTTGTGGGCGTTGTCGGCATAGGTGTTGAGCGCCTTGGCATCGAGCGTCGCGGTGTCGATGTTCATGCCATGGCCGGGCCCGAACAGATAGGCCAGCAGCAGGCCGACCACGAGCGCGATCGTCGTCATCACCTCGAAATAGATCAGCGCCTTGACGCCGACGCGGCCGACCTTCCTGAGGTCGCCGGCGCCGGCAATGCCGTGCACGACCACGCAGAACACGATCGGCGCCACGATCATCGAGATCAGTTTGAGGAATGCGTCGCTGAGGATCTTCAGCCCGATCGCGAAGTCAGGGGCAATCACACCGAGCGCAATGCCGAGCAACAGCGCTGCAAGCACCTGGACGAAAAGCGAGGTGTAGAGCGGCTTGCGGGTTTCGGTGGTTGCTGCGGCGACGATGCTCGACATGGCCTGTTCCCCATGGGTTTCGTCCATTCGTAGCAACTTGCGTGCCAAAAGGTCGCAGGCGTGTCTCGAGCGAAGCGGGTGACGGGCGGAACATCTCGCTGATTGCGCGCGCCCCAGGTCTTCGCTTCGTGGACGCAGCGAGATTTCGGCCCGCCAGCGTGCCGCCATCGCCGCTGCCGTGCAGCGTGGGGCCCCGAATGGGCGTTCGATCCCCGCCTTGGAATCAGCTTCCATCGCTCGGTTCTTTTGCATACGCTTCGAGATCGCTGCCGCTTCGTCGGCGGCACCCATGACCCCCGGTTAACAGGGGGCGGGGCATCACAGGGAGGGAGACGATGAAGCGAAGATCCGTGCTCGCCGGGCTTGGTGCCACGGCCGTTATCGGCACATTCGGCACGCCGTCAATTCTCAGAGGTCAAACGCCTGTCTCGTTGAATGGCGCAGTGCAGTTCAATGACGATCACGCGTTCACCAAAGCGCTGGTGCGATTCCAGGAACTGGTGCAGAAATATTACGGCAAGCCGGTCAATTTCACGCTGCACAAGAACTCGTCGCTGGGTCTCGAAAAGCAGTATTTCGAATACATGTCGCAGGGCAGGGCGGTCGACTACGCGATCGTCTCGCCGGCCCACATGTCGACCTTCGCCAAGGCCGCGCCCTTCATCGATGCTCCCTTCGTGTTCAAGGGCATCGAGCACATGAACAAGGTCGTCGAACAGAATATCCTGGCGCCGATCGCCGATGAAGTGGCGAAGAAGGCCGAGGTTGTTCTCGTCGGTTACGCAGGCGGCGGCGTCCGCAACATCTTCGCCAACAAGCCGCTGAGGACGCTTGCCGATATCAAGGGTCTCAAGATCCGCGTGCAGGGCGCGCCGATATGGTCGAAGACGTTCGCTGCCGCCGGCATGAGCCCGACTGTGATCGCCTATAACGAGGTCTACAACGCGATCCAGAATGGCGTGATCGCGGCCGGGGAGAACGAGGCGGCAGGGGTCGAGGCGATGAAGTTCTACGAAGTCGCGCCGCACCTCAGCCTGACGCAGCACGCCGTGTCGATCCGGCCGATCTGCTTCTCGGTGAAGACGCTCAAGACCCTGCCCAAGGAGCTGCAGGACGCGATCTTCAAGGCCGGCAAGGAGGCCGGTGATTTCGGCCGGCAGCTCGAATCGAGCGAGGAAGTTGTCAAGCTCGATACCTTGGAGAAGGCAGGCAAGCTGAAGCGTGTGCCGTTCGAGGAGCGCGACGCCATGAAGAAGCTCGCTGATCCCGTGATGGCCACCTACGCGAAGGAAATCGGCGCCGAAGGCATCTTTGAAAAGATCAACGTCGCGTAAGCCGGCAAGCCGTTGAATGAGATGTCGGGGCAAGCATCGTTGCTTGCCGCGGGGCGACCGAGAGCGCGGGGGCCAATGACCGAAATGCCGCTGACAACCAGGCCAAGCTTGTGGCGTCGCGTCACGGCCGGCTACGCGAAACTGCTGGAAATCCTGCTGGCGGCCTGCGTCGGCATCCTGGTCGTGCCCGTCACACTGCAGGTGCTCTCGCGCTACACGCCCTTCATCCCGTCCTACATCTGGACCGAGGAGATGGCGCGATTCCTGTTCATCTGGACCATCATGATCGGCGCCATGGTCGGCGTCAGGGAGGCCCTGCATTTCGAGGTCGACGTCTGGCCGGACCTGTCGCGGCGGGCCGAGGCCGCGGTGCGGATCCTTGCGCGTCTGGGCATCCTGGGGCTGGCGCTCGTGTTCGTATGGGCGGGGTTCGAGTTCACCCAGTTTGCCTGGAACAGGACATCGGAATTGGCGGATCTGCCGCTCTGGCTCATTCACGTTGCCTGGCCGGTCGCGGGCGTCACCTGGATCGTGTTCGCCGGCGAGCAGATCATCGATGAGGCGCGCATCCTGTTTGGAGCCGCGCGATGAGCGGGAACGTCCTTTCCGCCGGACAGGCCGCCATGATCTTGTTTGGCTGCTTTGTCGCGCTGTTGATCGTGCGCGTGCCGGTCGCTTTCGCGCTCGGCCTTGCCTGCCTGCCCATCCTTCTGATCGAACCGCACCTGTCGGCGATGACGCTGGCGCAGGAAACCTTCAACGCTTACAACTCATTCATCCTGCTCGCGGTGCCGTTTTTCCTGTTGACGGCGAACCTGATGAGCATCGGCGGCATCACGGACCGGCTGGTCGCGCTGTCCCGCTCCATGGTCGGGCATTGGCCGGGATCGCTGGCGCAGATCAACGTCGTGCTGTCGGTGTTCTTTGCCGGTATCTCGGGTTCTTCGACCGCGGATGCGGCGAGCCAGTCGAAAATCTTCATCGATGCCCAAACCAAGGAAGGGTACGACCTCTCCTTCTCCATCGCGATTACGGCGGTCTCGGCGGTGCTTGCCGTCGTCATCCCGCCCTCGATTCTGATGATCGTGTGGGGCGGGCTGATCTCCACCTCGATCGCCGCCATGTATCTGGCGGGCATCGTGCCCGGACTGTTGATCGCGGGCGCGCAGATGCTGACCGTGCACGTCTACGCGGTGCGCCGTGGCTATCCGACCTATCCGAAGGATAGCTGGGTGGATTTCGGACGCGCCGTCTGGCGGTCGTTGCCGGCATTGATGACGCCGTTCATTATCGTGGGCGGCATTCTGCTCGGCTGGTTCACGGCAACCGAGTCCGCGTGTGTCGCGGTGCTCTATTCCATGGCGCTGTCAACGTTCTTCTACCGCGAGACCGGCGGGCGCGAATTGTACAAGGCACTGCTCGACACCGGGCGTCTGGCCGCGGTCGCGCTGTTCTGCGTCGGCACCGCCAGCGCATTCGGCTGGCTGCTGGCCTATTACAGGATTCCGCAGGAACTGCTGGCCAACGTCTCGACCTGGGGCATGGGGCCGATTGCGGCTGGCTTCTTCATCTCCTTCTGCTTCCTTGTCGTGGGCTGCTTCCTTGACGCGATTCCGGCAATCGTGATCGTCGGCACCGTCCTGGAGCCCCTGGCAAGGTCGGTCGATCTGCATCCGGTGCAGTTTGCGATCATCTCGATCGTCTCGCTGGCGTTCGGCCTGGTGACGCCGCCCTATGGATTATGTCTGATGATCGCCTGCGCCGTTGCCGGCGTCCGGCTGCGCTATGCCCTCAAGGATACCGCGATCATGCTGGTGCCGATGCTGATCGTGCTGGCGTCGCTCATCATATGGCCCGGCGTGTCGCTGTTTCTGCCGCGCCTGATCGTTCCGGAGATGCTGAAATAGCCTTGATCCGTTCCGCGGCGCCGAGAATCTGCGCCGCGGAATCTCTGGAGCATGATCCGGAAAAGTGTGAAGCGGTTTTCCGAAAGATCATGCTCAAACAACAACCTAAAGCGCGATGATGGTTCATCCTCATGTCATCGCGCCTCAGGGGGTCAGAGATTGCTGTCGGTGATCGCCGCGTAGACCATGGTGCGCAGCTCGCGCCGGATCGGATAGGCGCTGGAGGGAAGCACCTGGGTCATGAAGATCGTGATCAATTCCTCTGCCGGATCGATCCAGAACGACGTGGTCGCAGCGCCGCCCCAATTGTATTCGCCGGGGCTGCCGGCGAGCAGCGTCTGCGCCGGGTTCATGGTCACCGCAAAGCCGAGCCCGAAGCCGATGCCGTTATAGGTCGCCTCGGAGAACAGCGAGCGCGACATCGCCGGCAGGTCGACATTGCCGGGCAAATGGTTGGACGTCATCAGCTTCAGCGTCTTTGGGCCGATCAGCCGCACACCGCCGACTTCGCCGCCATTGAGCAGCGCGCGGCAGAAGGTGAGATAGTCTGACACCGTCGAGCACAATCCGCCGCCGCCGGAGATCAGCGAGGGCGGCGACAGGAACGAACTGGTCGCCGGGTCATCCTGCAGTGTCAGCCCGCCCTTGCGCTCGGCGGCGTGAAAGGTCATGCCGCCTTGCGGGTCGGCGGAATAGCAGGCCGCCAGACGATGCGCCTTGCCCGCGGGCACGAAGAAATCGGTATCGTTCATGCCGAGCGGATTGAAGATGCGTTCTTTGAGGAACTGCTCGAACGGGATGCCGCTGATCTTGCCGACGAGATAGCCGATCACGTCGGTGGCAACCGAATAATTCCAAGCTTCCCCCGGCGAGAATTCCAGCGGGATCTTGGCGAGATCCTCGATCATGCTGTCGAGCGTGCCGGCCTTGACGACCTCGCCGATCTTCTTCTCGCGATAGGCGGCATCTACATTGGAGCGTTGCTGGAAGCCGTAGGTGAGCCCCGACGTGTGCCGCAGCAGATCGACGATCAGCATCGGCCGTAACGGCGGCCTGGTCAGGAATGCCGGCGCGGTGCCGGCCTGGAACACGCCGAGGTTCTTCCATTCCGGGATATATTTGTGAACGGGCTCGTCGAGCGCGACGCGGCCTTCCTCGACCAGCATCATGAAGGCGATCGAGGTGATCGGCTTGGTCATGGAATAGATGCGGAAGATGGTGTCGTCCTTGACCGGCACCTTGCGCTCGACATCCGCAAACCCCTGCACGGTCGAATGCACCACCTTGCCGCGCCGATAGACCAGAAGCTGGGTGCCCGGGAACCGGCCGCCCTCAATGTAGTGCCGCTTGAGATGCTCCTCGAGGCGGTCGAGTGCCGCCTGCGACATGCCGGCGGATTCGGGGGAGGCGGGGGTGGGGGCTAGCATCGCTCTTCTCCGGTTGTGAGGCAGGCTTTGATAGCCGAAAAGTGTCCAATGTTCCAATCACCCGGCGCTTACTCCACTATGGGGCGTGGTGTAGGCTGAAGCCAAGCAATATCGATTTCGCAGGGATGGAGATAATGCCCCAATTCAACGACACTGAGCTGACCGCTGCCGTCATCCAGAGTTTCGAGAACACGCCGAACCCGCGGGCAAAATTCCTGCTGCAGGAATTGGTGAAGTCGCTGCACGATTATGTCCGCCGCACCGACCTCACCTTCGACGAATGGGAGTATGCGATCGATTTCCTGACCCGCACCGGCCACAAATGCACCGACATCCGCCAGGAGTTCATCCTGCTCTCCGACGTGCTCGGCGTCTCCATGCTGGTCGATGCGGTCAACCACCGCGATCGCGATGGCGCTACGGAGACCACGGTGCTCGGTCCGTTCTATGTCGGTGAGCACAAGGTGACGCCGCACGGCACCGATATCTCGGCAACGCTGCCCGGCGAGCGGCTATACGTGCAGGCGCGAGTCATCGATCTCGACGGCAAGCCGGTCGCAGACGCGCCTGTCGACGTCTGGCATGCCGACGACGATGGCTTCTATGATTCACAGAAGCCGAGCTATGAAACGCAGGGCCCGTCGTCGCGGGCGCGCTTCATCACCGGCGATGATGGCCGTTTCCATTTCCGCACCATCCTGCCCTGCAGCTATCCGATCCCGACCGACGGCCCGGTCGGCGAGATGATCATGCAGACGCGACGTCATCCGATGCGCCCCGCTCATATCCATTTCCTGGTCGCGGCGCGCGGCCATGAGCCGCTGATCACCCATGTCTTCATGGAGGGCGACAAATATCTCGACTCCGACGTGGTGTTCGGCGTCAAGGACGAGCTGGTCGCCAAGATCGAGAAGCGCACCGATCCGGTGATGCCCGACGGCACGAAGGCGAGCGAGCCGTGGCATATGATGACCTACGATTTCCGTATCAAGCGGGGCGAGGGAACGCCGCCGGCGCCGCTCGGCGTGAAGGTCGAGAAGGTCGGCGAAGACGCGTAGCGCTGCCGCCATTTGGGTTTGATCGGTCGTTCCGCGAACTCGCTGTAACCTCTCCCGCTTGCGGGGGAGGTCGGCGCGCCAGCGCCGGGTGGGGGCTCTCGCCCCACGGATGGTCCCATCGTGGAGGCACCCTCACCCCAGCCTCTCCCGCAAGCGGGAGAGGGAGTGTAGCGCTCTGCTCAATTTTTGTGCGGCGCACAAGGATTGAGCGAATCGCAAATTTTGGTGGCGGAACCGTGCCGGCCGCGCGAACCGGCCCGACTCTCAACTCATTATTTTCCTTAGAATTTTTCCAATATCGCGGCTTGGCACGAAGCTTGAATAGCTAGCGCGCGACGCCATTGAAGCCGTCCCTCGAAAACCAATCATCCGAATTGTGACACCGCCAGACTGGGGCCTCCCCAGAACGCGACCCCGTGCGCTTTGGGGCAGTGCCGCAAGCGGACGGGCATTCAGACGCAAAGGACATTTGCACCCATGACGAAGCCGACCAAAGAGACCTCCCGCCGTGGCATCAGCCGCCGCCAGATCCTGAAGGCGGCAAGCGGAACGGCCGCATTGCTGGCCGCGGCGAGATTGAACTTTCCGGCCGGCGCGTTTGCGCAAGGGGCAGGCCCCGAAGTGAAGGGCGCCAAGCTCGGCTTTATCGCGCTCAGCGACGCCGGTCCTCTGTTCGTCGCCAAGGACAAGGGCCTGTTTGCCAAATACGGCATGCCCGATGTCGACGTGCAGAAGCAGGCTTCGTGGGGCACGACGCGCGACAATCTCGTGCTCGGCTCCGAAGGCAACGGCATCGACGGCGCACATATCCTCACCCCGATGCCCTACCTGATCTCGGCCGGCAAGGTGACGCAAAACAACCAGCCGACGCCGATGTACATCCTGGCGCGGCTCAACCTCGATGCGCAGTGCATTTCGGTCGCGAAGGAGTATGCGGACCTCAAGCTCTCCGCCGACGCCTCGCCTTTCAAGGCGGCGCTGGACAAGAAGAAAGCCGCGGGGAAGGCGGTGAAGGCCGCCATGACCTTCCCCGGAGGGACCCACGATCTCTGGATCCGCTATTGGCTCGCCGCGGGCGGCATCGATCCCGACAAGGACATCGAAACGATTGTGGTGCCGCCGCCGCAGATGGTCGCCAACATGAAGGTCGGGACCATGGATTGCTTCTGCGTCGGCGAGCCCTGGAATTTGCAGCTCGTGCACCAGGGCATCGGCTACACCGCCGTCAACACCGGCGAGATCTGGAACAAGCATCCGGAGAAGTCGTTCGCGATGCGCGCCGCCTGGGTTGACAAATATCCGAACGCGGCAAAGGCCATTACCATGGCCGTCATGGAAGCCCAGCAATGGGCTGACAAGGCTGACAACAAGCAGGAGCTGGCTGCGATCATGGCCAAGCGGCAGTGGATCAACTGCCCGGTCGAGGATGTCTATGATCGCAGCGCGGGCAAGTTCGACTACGGCACCGGCAAGGTGGTCGAGAACTCGCCGCACATCATGAAGTACTGGCGCGACTTCGCGTCCTATCCGTTCCAGAGCCACGATCTTTGGTTCCTCACGGAGGATATCCGGTGGGGCAAGTTCGAGCCTGGTTTCGATACCAAGGGACTGATCGCCAAGGTCAACCGCGAGGACATCTGGCGCGCGGCCGCCAAGGAAATGGGCGTGCCCGCGTCCGAGATTCCGACCTCGACCTCGCGCGGCAAGGAGACCTTCTTCGACGGCAAGGTGTTCGATCCCGAGAATCCGTCGGCCTATCTGAAGTCGCTGTCCATCAAGCGTGTTGACGTCTGATCCGCGCAGGGCCGCGCGCATCTGCGCGTGGGCCTCGCCACCTGAACACGGAGAGAGATTTTCGATGTCTATGCCTGCAGTGAAAACCGACGTCGCGACGGCGCTTCCGGTCGCCGCCGCACCAGTCGTGACCATGACGCCGAAGCGTGCGCCGCAGTCCGAGAAATACGTCAAGATGGCGAAGGAGGCCGCGGTGCGCGTGGTGCCGCCGCTGATCGTCGTCGTGCTCCTGCTCGTAGTCTGGGAGCTGATCTGCCGGCGCGCCGGCTCGACGCTGCCGCCGCCCTCGCGCGTGTTCAGCGATACCAAGGAACTGATCTTCGATCCGTTCTTCGACAATGGCGGCATCGACAAGGGCCTGTTCTGGCATCTGTCGGCGAGCCTGCAGCGCGTTGCCTACGGCTATTCCATCGCCGCGGTCGTCGGCGTTGCGCTCGGCACGCTGGTCGGGCAGTCGGTCTGGGCGATGCGCGGGCTTGATCCGCTGTTCCAGGTCTTGCGCACCATTCCGCCGCTCGCCTGGCTGCCGCTGTCGCTTGCGGCGTTCCGCGACGGCCAGCCATCGGCGATCTTCGTGATCTTCATCACCTCGGTGTGGCCGATCATCATCAACACTGCGGTCGGCATCCGCAATATCCCGCAGGACTACCGCAACGTCGCCGCGGTGGTGCAGCTCAACCCGCTCGAGTTCTTCACCAAGATCATGATCCCGGCGGCCGCGCCCTACATCTTCACTGGCCTGCGGATAGGCATCGGCCTCTCTTGGCTTGCGATCGTCGCGGCGGAAATGCTGATCGGCGGCGTCGGCATCGGCTTCTTCATCTGGGACGCCTGGAATTCCTCGCACATCAGCGAAATCATCCTGGCGCTGTTCTATGTCGGCATCATCGGCTTCGTGCTCGACCGCCTGATCGCGGGACTGGCAAAATTCGTGACCCGCGGCACCGCCGTGAACTGAAGGGGATTGTCATGCAGGCCTATCTGAAGCTCGACCACATCGACAAGACCTTCACCCGCGGCAATGCCACGACGGAGGTCTTGAAGGAAATCAACCTGACGATCGACAAGGGCGAATACGTCTCGATCATCGGTCACTCCGGCTGCGGCAAGTCCACGCTGCTCAATATCGTGGCTGGCCTCACCGGCGCCACCCATGGCGGCGTGCTGCTCGAGAACCGCGAGGTCAACTCCCCGGGTCCGGATCGCGCGGTGGTGTTCCAGAACCATAGCCTGCTGCCGTGGCTGACGGTCTATGAAAACGTCAAGCTCGGCGTCGACAAGGTGTTCTCCAAGACCAAGACCCGGGCCGAGCGCCACGCCTGGGTGATGCACAATCTCAACCTGGTGCAGATGGCGCATGCCAAGGACAAGCGCCCCAACGAAATCTCCGGCGGCATGAAGCAGCGCGTCGGCATCGCGCGAGCGCTCGCGATGGAGCCGAAGGTGCTGTTGCTCGACGAGCCGTTTGGCGCGCTCGATGCGTTGACCCGGGCGCATCTGCAGGATTCGGTGATGGCGCTGCACCAGAAGCTCGGCAACACCATCCTGATGATCACTCACGACGTCGACGAGGCCGTGCTGCTCTCCGACCGCATCGTCATGATGACCAACGGTCCGAGCGCGCGGATCGGCGAAGTGCTGGAAGTGCCGCTGGCGCGGCCGCGCAAGCGGCTCGAGCTTGCGACCAACGCCGGCTATCTCAAGTGCCGACAGCGCGTGCTCGAATTCCTCTACGAACGGCATCGCTTCGTCGAGGCGGCGTAAGCGTCACTGGCGGTGCCCAGGCTTTGAACCTGGGTTCCGGCTTCTCAACAAGAGGCTTCACTTTAGAGAAACAAGGAGGCTTGAGATGACACCGGCACAGGTCACGTTGGTTCAGGAGAGTTTCGCCAAGGTCGCGCCGATTTCCGAGCAGGCCGCGATCATCTTCTATGATCGCCTGTTCGAGGTTGCGCCGACCGTGAAGGCGATGTTTCCGGCCGACATGACCGAGCAGCGCAGGAAATTGATGGCCACGCTGGTGGCGGTGGTGAACGGCCTCTCCAATCTCGAAGCCGTGCTGCCTGCGGCAAGCGCGCTCGCCAAACGACATGCGAGCTACGGCGCAAAGCCTGCGCATTATCCCGTCGTCGGCGCCGCGCTGCTGTGGACCTTGGAGAAAGGTCTCGGTGACGCCTGGACATCTGATGTTGCCGACGCCTGGACCGCAGCCTACGGCACACTCTCCGGCTACATGATCTCGGAAGCCTACGGCACCATCGAGGCCGCGGAATAGAGGAAGTGCCGTGAGTGAACCGCTGGTCATTGTCGGCAACGGGATGGCAGCCGCGCGCCTGGTCGACGAATTGTCGAAGGTGGCGCTCGGGCGCTACGCCATCGCGGTAATTGGGAGCGAGCCGCGGCTGGCCTATAACCGCGTGCTGCTGTCCTCCGTCCTTGCCGGCGAAACCACCTCTGAAGATATCGAGCTGCAGCCGGCCTCGTGGTGGCGCGATCGCGGCGTCACGCTGAAATATGGCTGCGTCGCCACCGAGATCGACGTCGGCCGCCGCGAGCTGAAGATCGCGGGCGAGGAGAGCGTCACCTTCTCGAAGCTGGTGTTGACCACCGGCTCGTCGGCGCTGCGGCTCAATGTGCCGGGCGCCGATCTTGCCGGCGTGCACACCTTTCGCGACAGCCGCGACGTCGACCTGTTGCTTGCGCTCGCTGCGCGCAAGACGCGGGTGGTCGTGATCGGCGGCGGACTGCTCGGGCTCGAGGCTGCCTATGGGCTTGCGAAAGCCGGGGCGGCGGTGACATTGGTGCATCTGATGGACCGGCTGATGGAGCGCCAGCTCGATGCACCGGCAGGCGCGCTCCTGAAATCGCTGGTCGAGGCCAAGGGCATCGAGATCCTGCTCGAGGCCAGTACCGCGCGCATCCACGGCGATGTCAGCGTCGAAGGCGTCGAGCTTGCGGACGGGCGCCTGATCAAGGCGGATGCCGTGATCTTCGCCGCCGGCATCCGGCCGAATATCGCGCTGGCAAAGCAAGCCGGCATTGCCGTCAATCGCGGCATCGTGGTTGACGATTGCTTGCAGACCGGCGCGGAAGGCGTGTTCGCGATCGGCGAATGCGCTGAACATCGCGGCATCTGCTACGGCCTGGTCGAGCCGGCCTATGAGCAGGCGCGCGTGCTGGCGCGGCATCTCGCGGGGCACGATGTCACCTATGCCGGCAGCATCGTGGCAACCAATTTGAAAGTGTCCGGTGTCAGCGTGTTTTCCGCCGGCGATTTCATGGGCGCCGAAGGCAGCGAGAGCATCGTGTTCAGCGACGTTAACCATGGCGCCTACAAGAAGCTCGTGATCGCGGACGGGCGGCTGACCGGCGCGGTCCTGATCGGCGACACGTCAGATGCGCTCTGGTATCTCGACTTGATCCGCAGCGCGCGGCCGGTTGCGAAGATCCGCGGCGACATGATGTTCGGCCGTTCGTTGGCGGAGGCGGCATGAGCGCCGATCCCGTCCTGCGCACCGTCAGGACCACCTGCGCCTATTGCGGCGTCGGCTGCGGCGTGCTGGCGACGCCTGATGGCAACGGCGGTGCCGCGATCGCGGGCGATCCCGATCATCCCGCCAATTTCGGCCGCCTGTGCTCGAAGGGCTCCGCACTCGGCGAGACGCTGGGGCTGTCGAGCCGGCTGCTGCATCCGATGATCCGCTGCGACAAGGGCATGGAGCGCATCGCCTGGAGCGACGCGCTCGACCATGTCGCGCACCGCTTCAAGCACATCATCGCCCGCGACGGTCCCGGCGCGGTCGCATTCTATCTCTCCGGCCAGTTGCTCACCGAGGATTACTACGTCGCCAACAAGCTGATGAAAGGCTTCATCGGCAGCGCCAATGTCGACACCAATTCGCGGCTATGCATGTCGTCCTCGGTGGCAGGCCACCGTCGCGCCTTCGGCGCCGACACCGTGCCCGGCTGTTACGAGGATCTCGAACAGGCCGACCTTTTGGTGCTGGTCGGCTCCAACGCCGC
Source organism: Bradyrhizobium sp. BRP22 (assembly GCF_020194175.1). Lineage (GTDB taxonomy): Bacteria > Pseudomonadota > Alphaproteobacteria > Rhizobiales > Xanthobacteraceae > Bradyrhizobium. The sequence continues at coordinate 204,163 of NZ_JADYVX010000009.1, forward strand.
CTGGTGCCATCCGGTGCTGTTCCAGCGCATGCTCGCCAACAAGCAGCAGCGCGGCGCGCGCATCGTGGTGATCGATCCGCGGCGCACCGACACGTCAGGAGATGCCGATCTGTTCCTCGGCCTGAAGCCAGGCACCGATACTGCACTGTTCTGCGGCCTGCTGGTGCATCTCGCCGATAACGGCGCACTCGATCACAATTATATCGATCTCCATACGGCCGGCTTCGACGAGGCGCTGGCGCGCGCCCGCAGCATGGCCGGCAGCGTCGGCGCGACGGCGCTCGCCACCGGCCTCTCCGAGCAGGACGTCGCGACGTTCTTCAAGATGTTCGCCAGCACACAGCGCGTGGTCACCTTGTATTCGCAGGGTGTCAACCAGTCGGCGCAGGGCACCGACAAGGTCAACGCCATCCTGAACTGCCACCTCGCCACCGGTCGCATCGGCAGGGTCGGCGCCTCGCCATTCTCGCTGACAGGGCAACCCAACGCGATGGGCGGCCGTGAAGTCGGCGGCCTCGCCAATCAGCTTGCCGCCCATATGGCGTTCACGCCGCCGGATATCGATCGCGTCCGCAGATTCTGGAAGGCGCCGCGCATCGCCACCCACGAGGGGTTGAAGTCGGTGCAGATGTTCGAGGCGATCGGGCGCGGTGAGATCAAGGCGTTGTGGGTGATGGGCACCAACCCGGCGGTGTCGCTGCCGGATGCCGACGCCGCGCGCGAAGCGCTGAAGAAGCTGGAGCTGTTCGTCATATCGGAGAATGTCCGCTCCAACGACACCGTCGATGCCGGCGCGCATGTGCTGTTGCCGGCGCAGGCCTGGGGCGAGAAATCGGGCACGGTGACCAATTCGGAGCGCCGCATCTCGCGCCAGCGCGCATTCCTGGAATCGCCGGGCGAGGCCAAGCCTGATTGGTGGATCGTGTGCGAGGTCGCCAGGCGCCTCGGCTTCGGCGCGGCGTTCGACTTCAACTCTGCAGCCGATATCTTTCGCGAGCATGCGGCACTGTCGGCATTCGAGAACAACGGCATCAGGGATTTCGACATCGGCGCGCTGACGTCGCTGTCGGACGAGGACTTTGACACGATGGCGCCGGTGCAATGGCCGGTGCGGCAGGAGTCGTCGCCGCAGCCGCGGTTCTTCGCCGAAGGCGGCTTCTTCGCCAATGACCGCAAGGCGCGCTTCGTCGCACCGGAGATTCCGGCGCTGCGGACCGAAACCACGCCGGCGCGGCCCTTGCGGCTCAACACCGGCCGTATCCGCGACCAGTGGCACACGATGACGCGCACCGGCGCGAGCCCGAGGCTCGGCCAGCATCTGCCCGAGCCGTTCGTGGAGGTTCATCCTGACGACGCGCTGCGCTACGGCGTCGCCGAGGGCAGCTTTGCCCGCGTCACCACTGATTACGGGCAATGCACGCTCCGCGTCGTCGTCAGCGAGCGCCAGCAGCGCGGCATGCTGTTCGCGCCGATCCACTGGAGCGAGGCCACCGCCACTGCAGCCCGCGTTGGCTCGCTGGTCGCGCCCTTCACCGATCCGTTTTCCGGCCAGCCCGAGAACAAGGCGACGCCAGCCTCGATCGCGCCTTACGAATATGTGTTCCGCGGTTTTGCGCTGTCCCGCGAGCCGCTGCAACTGCCTGCGCATGCCTGGGTCGCGCGCGTCGCGGTCAGTGGCGGTCATGGCTATTTGTTTGCCGACAATGCCGACCTTCTGGGCTGGCAGCTCTGGCTGCGGATGCACACCGAAGGCGATCTCGCCGAATACAAGGATTTCGGCGGCGGCATTTACCGCGGCGCGTCCTTCAATGCCGGTCATATCGAAACCTGCCTGTTCATCGGCCCAGCCGACGATGCCGGTGACTGGAACGTGGTGAAAAACCTGTTCGCCGCTGATACGCTCAGCGACGAGCAGCGCCGCATGCTGCTCTCGGGCAAGTCGGCTGACGGCCTCGCCAATGCCGGTCCGATCGTCTGCGCCTGCTTCGGCGTCGGCCGCGCCACGATCTGCGATGCCATCGCCGCGGGTGCGGACTCTCCGGCCGAGATCGGCGCGAAGCTCAAGGCCGGCACCAATTGCGGCTCCTGCATTCCGGAATTGAAGCGCCTGATCGCGCAGACGGGATCACGAGACTCTGAACAGCCTCCATTGGCCGTCGCCAATTGAGTAACTACCAGCCCCTCACGGTGAGGAGCGCGCAGCGCGTCTCGAACCATGAGGCCCCGATCTCGCCCGTGGCCATCCTTCGAGATGCGCGCGATGCGCGCTCCTCAGGATGAGGTCGGAGGAGACGTGCGATGCACGCACGAGGGGCGACATCCCTACCGACCTCCTCTATGGTGCCGCCCGTTCCGCTAACGGGTGAACCAAGAAATGCTGTACCTGGAAACGCCGCCAAAGCTGATCGAGACCACGATCTTCTCCGCCATGCCGGATGAATTTCGGCGCAAGCAATCGACCGAATGGGCCGATGCCAATCGCCCCGGCCAGACTACCGATTGCTTCATCGAAGGTCCGTCGTTCGATGCCGATGGCAATCTCTACATCGTCGACATCCCCTTCGGCCGCATCTTCAGGATTTCGCCTGACAGAAAATGGTCGCTGGCCGTCGAGTATCAGGGATGGCCGAACGGACTGAAGATCGATTCGAAGGGCCGCATTTTCGTCGCCGACTACAGGCACGGCATCATGGAGCTCGACGCGCGGGCAGGGCGGATGTTGCCCGTGCTGACCTCGCGCAATTCGGAATCGTTCCGCGGCTGCAACGATCTGCATATTGCTTCCAACGGTGATATCTATTTCACCGATCAGGGCCAGACCGGCCTGCACGATCCGAGCGGCCGGGTCTATCGCCTGCGCGTGAGCGGGCAGCTCGATTGCCTGATCAATACCGGCGTCAGTCCGAACGGGCTGGTGCTCGATCCGCACGAAGCCGTGCTGTTCGTCGCGATGACGCGCGACAATGCGGTGTGGCGGGCGCCGTTCATGAAGGACGGCAGCGTATCGAAGGTCGGCCGCTTCTGCACGATGTTCGGCCCCGGCGGCCCTGACGGGATCACGATGGACAAAGCCGGCCGGCTGTTCGTCGCGCACGTCTCGCTCGGCCATGTCTTCGTGTTCGCGCCGTCGGGCGAACTGATCGCGCGCATCAAGTCGTGCACTGGCAGCGCCGTCACCAATGTCGCGATCGGCGGCCCAAACCGCGACTGGGTCTACATCACGGAGTCGGCCACCGGCAGCGTTCTTGTGGCTGATATCAGTGTGCTCGACCGTTGATGCAGCCGGGCTGCATCCTTCGAGACGCCGCTGCGCGGCTCCTCAGGATGAGGTCTGACAGCGGGCAAGGACGTTAGACCCTCATGGTGAGGAGCGCGTAGCGCGTCTCGAGCCATGAGGCCCGGGACAGCGACACCCGCGCCTCACGACTTCCTGTTCTTCGCATTCACCGCAATCGCCGCCGCGGCGGTCCGGTTCTCCACCCCGAGCTTGGAGTAGATCTGCTCCAGATGCTTGTCGACGGTGCGCGGACTGAGCCCCAGGATCTGCGCGATGTCGCGGTTGGTCTTGCCCTTGGAGAGCCAGGACAGCACCTCGCCCTCGCGGGTGGTCAGTCCGAGCTCGCTGGAGAATTCCGCGGGCATGTCTCCGCTGGTGTCTTTCGCGAGCCGCAGCAGGAATTCGTTGGCGCCGAGCTTGCCCATATATTGCAGCCGCAATTGCTCGCTGCCGGGAAACGATGCCATGGTCGTGGTCTTCGCCGCGGTCTTGCCCTTCTGCGCCTGCTCCAGCCATTGCGGTATTGGATCCGGCAGCATGACGTCATCATCGCCGTCTTCCGCCAGCGTGTCCGACAGCAGCTTCTGCGCCTGCGGCGTCGCCCACAGGATCCTGCCGCGGTCGTTGACCGCGAGCAGAAAGCGGCCGGAGACGTCGAGCGCGGCGCGCGCACTCTGCGTCAGCCGCGCATTGGCGAGATGGACGCGGATGCGCGCCAGCATCTCTTCCACCACGATCGGCTTGGTCACATAGTCGACGCCGCCGGCCTCCAGGCCGCGCACGATGTGCTCGGTCTCGGCCAATCCCGTCATGAAGATGATCGGCACATTGTCGAGCCCGGCGTCGCGCTTCAGCCGGCGGCAGGTCTCGAAGCCGTCCATGCCGGGCATCACGGCGTCGAGCAGCACGATATCGGGCGTGATCTGGTCGACGATCCGCATCGCGGATGCGCCGTCGAGCGCCACCATCACGGTCATGCCGGCGCCGTCGAGCGCATCGGTCAACAGCCGCAGCGTCTCTGGCGAGTCGTCGACGACGAGCGCGACGTCGCGCTTCTTGCTTTCAATGGTCATAGCTGTGCAGTGTCTTCAAAGTCGCCATGTACTGGTCGAGGTCGAAGCGATCGACCAGGATGCGCATCTGCGAGACGAAATCGGCATGCTCGGGATATTCAGTTCCGATCTCCTCGAGCTTGAGCTGGATCGCCCGGATGTAACCCAGTTGCCCGAGGCCGATCAGTTCCTCGATGTATTTTACCGGCGGCCGCGAGCCGCTCTCCGGCCGCCATTGCGGCACGGGCACCTCGTCGGCATCGTGCTGCCATTCGAGTTTGAGCAGCAGGCGGATGGTCTCGAGCAGGCGCGGGATGTCGATCGGCTTCATCAGATAGCCGTCATGGAACGGCTGCGCCAGCGGTGCGCCATGCGCCTCCAGCGCGCTCGCGGAGATCATCAGGATGCGCGCCTGGTGATGGCCGGTCGATCGCAGCGCTTCGGCCACCGTCCAGCCGTCCATGCCGGGCATGGAGATGTCGAGCAGGAACAAATCGGGCCGGCAGTGCTGTGCCAGCGCCAGGCAGCCGGGCCCGTCAGGCGCGCTGAGCAGGATGAAGCCGAGCGGCGCCAGCACTTCGCGCAGGAGATCGCGGTGCGTCGGATCGTCGTCGGTGATCAGGATGGTCTTGCGCGGGCCATGATAGCCATAGACTGGCGCATCGGTCGGCGCGCTGCGCCTGGGATTGGTGACTTCCGATAGCAGGATCTTGACGCGGAAGGTGCTGCCGGTGCCCACGGTGCTGGTCACCTTGATGTCGCCGCCCATCACGCCTGCCAGCAGCCGGCTGATGGTCAGTCCCAACCCGGTGCCGGTCTGCGGCTGGGACGCGCCGAGCGCGCCGCGTTCGAACGGCGCGAAGATGCGCTCGAGATCGTCAGGCTGGATGCCCGGGCCGGTATCGATCACCTCGAATTCGGCGACCGGACTGCGGTAGTGCACGACGAACTGCACGCGGCCGGTTTGCGTGAATTTGATCGCGTTCGACAGCAGGTTGATCAGGATCTGCCGCAGTCGTTTCTCATCGGCATAGACTACGACCGGCAGCACGGCAGGCCGCTTGAACACGAAGTCGATGCCCTTGGCCGCCGCCTGCAGGCGGAACATGCCGACGAGCTGGTCGAGGAAATCGTTCAGCCGAACCTCGTCGCGCGACAGGTACAGCCGGCCCGCCTCGATCTTCGAGATGTCGAGGATGCCATCGATCAATCCGGAGAGATGATCGGCACTGCGGCGGACCACGCGCACCTGCTCGCGCGGCCGCGTCTGCAAGGTGTTGTCCTGCTCCAAGAGTTGCGCATAGCCGGAGATCGCGTTCAGCGGCGAACGCAATTCGTGGCTCAGGCCGACGACATAGCGGCTCTTGGCGAGGTTGGCGGATTCGGCGACTTCCTTGGCGCGCTGCAATTCGGCGTCGGTGCGCTTGTGGGCGTCGATTTCCTGGATCAAGAGTGTGGTCTGCCGCCTGGTCTCTTCCTCCGCCGCGCGCCGGCTCTGCTGCGCCAATACGAACAGCCAGGCAACCACGCCGATGATGATCGTCAGCGCAAAGAACACTTTCCACAGCACGTCCGACAGCAGGTCGCCGGCTTCAACGGCCGCCGAGGTTTGCAGATAGATCAGGCCGAGCACCAGCCCGACCAAGCCGGCGGAGACCGCGAACACGCCGAGATAGTGCCCGAGCTGCGAATTGATGCGGGCATAGATCGGCTGCGGCAGCAATTTGCCCAGCGTCTCCGACACCTGCGCCTGGATCCGCGCATGCGGCTTGCAGAGGTCGTGGCAGCGCGCGTCGAGCGAGCAGCACAAGGAGCAGATCGGGCCGGCATAGGCGGGGCAGGCCGCCATATCCTCGGGCTCGAAGGAATGCTCGCAGATACAGCACTGGATCTGCTCGAGGTTCTGCCAGCTCCGCTTCGGCTTGCGCGCGATGTAGTATCTGCCGCCCGTTCCCCAGGCGATCAGCGGCGCCGCCACGAAGGCCACCGCCAGCGCGACGAAGGCTGAGAGCGCTTTCGCGGTCGGACCGAACACGCCGTAGAACGCGCTGATCGACACGATGGTCGCGATCAGCATCGCGCCGACGCCGACCGGGTTGATGTCGCAGAGATGCGCGCGCTTGAACTCGATGTGCTGAGGCCTGAGGCGCAGCGGCTTGTTGATGACGAGATCGGCAACGAGCGCGCCGACCCAGGCGATCGCGACATTGGAATAGAGCGCCAGCGTCTGTTCCAGCGCCTTGTAGACGCCGATTTCCATCAACAAGAGCGCGACGATCACGTTGAAGACCAGCCACACCACGCGGCCGGGATGGCTGTGGGTGAGGCGGGAGAAGAAGTTCGACCAGGCGATCGAGCCGGCATAGGCGTTGGTGACGTTGATCTTGACCTGCGACAGGATCACGAACGTCCCGGTCAGCGCCAGCGCCAGATCCGGCTGCGACAGCACGTAGCGATAGGCTTCCAGATACATGTTCGCCGGCTCGGCGGCGTGCTCGTAGGAGACACCGTGGCTGATCGCGAAGAAGGCGAGGAACGATCCGGCCAAGAGCTTCAGCGCGCCCAGCACGATCCAGCCCGGTCCCGCCGCCAGCAGCGCGATCCACCATGCTCGCCGCGAGGTGCGCCGGTCGCGCGGCAGGAAGCGGAGGAAGTCGACCTGCTCGCCGATCTGCGCCACCAGCGAGAACACGACGGAAGCCGCCGTGCCGAACAGCAGGAGGTCGATCTGCCCGGAAGGATCGCCGTGCTCGCCGGCAAAGTTGCGCCATTCGATGAAGGAGCGCGGATGGGCGTAGGCGATCGCGGCAAACGGCAGGATATGCAGCACGATCCAGAGCGGCTGCGTCCAGAGCTGGAAGCGGCTGATCAGGGTGATGCCGTAGACCACCAGCGGGATGATCACCACGGCGCTGATGAGATAGCCGATCGGTCGCGGGATGCCGAAGCACATCTCCAGCGCGGTGGCGAGGATCACCGCCTCGATCGCAAAGAAGATGAAGGTGAAGGAGGCGTAGATCAGTGAGGTGATGGTTGAGCCGATATAGCCGAAGCCGGCACCGCGGGTGAGCAGGTCGATATCGATGCCGAATTTGGCGGCGTTATAGGCGATCGGCAGTCCGCAGCAGAAGATGATGGCGCTGACCACGAGGATGGCGGCTGTCGCGTTCATCGCGCCATAATTCAGCGTGATGGTGCCGCCGATCGCTTCCAGGGCCAGGAACGAGATCGCGCCCAGCGCTGTGTTGGCGACGCGGGCGGCGGACCAGCGGCGCGCGCTCTTGGCGGTGAAGCGCAGCGCGTAATCTTCCAGCGTCTGGTTGGCAACCCACTGATTATACTGGCGCCTGACGCGGTCTATGCGCTGTCGCCCTGCCAATTCCCCACCTCCTGAGCCGGCGTTGGTCTCGCCCGGCAGTCCCAGCTCTGCCCGCTCGCAAATCCCGTACCAAAATCTACGTCGCTATTTTGCGGTGCAGTATACGCAATCTTGCGTATCAGTGCGCTGCACAAATCTAGGCAATCCTCGCCTGACCATTAAGCGCGTTCTCGAACCAGTGGGGTGCTCATGTCAGACGAACAGAAACCGGGCCTGCGGTCGCCGCTTCGGCGCAAGCTCCTGATGGGAATGGCGGCGCTGCCGGCCATCTCGATGCTGCCACGCGCCTCGTTCGCGGAAGCGCCTGCAACTTCCGCGGTCAACACCACTGGTCTCGCCGTCACCGACAGCGAGGTGACCGTCGGCATCCTGCATTCCGTCACCGGCACCATGGCGATCTCGGAAACCGGATCGGTTGAAGCGGAAAAACTGGCAATCGAGCAGATCAATGCCGCCGGCGGCGTGCTCGGCCGCAAGATCAAGTTCATCCAGGAGGACGGCGCCAGCGACTGGCCGACATTCGCGGAGAAGGCAAAGAAGCTCCTCGTCAACGACAAATGCGCCGCGGTGATGGGTTGCTGGACTTCCGCCTCGCGCAAGGCGGTGCTGCCGGTGTTCGAGCAGTATAACGGCATGCTCTACTACCCGACCTTCTATGAAGGCCTCGAGCAGTCCAAGAACGTGATCTACACCGGCCAGGAAGCCACCCAGCAGATCATCGCGGGGCTCGATTGGGTCAACAAGACCAAAGGTGCGAAAACCTTCTATCTGCTCGGCTCCGACTACATCTGGCCGCGCACCTCGAACAAGATCGCGCGCAAGCACATCGAGGGGCATCTCGCGGGCGCCAAGATTGTCGGCGAAGAATACTTCCCGCTCGGCCACACCCAGTTCAATTCGGTCATCAACAAGATCAAATTGACAAAGCCCGACGTGATCTACGCCATCATTGTCGGCGGCTCCAATGTCGCGTTCTACAAGCAGCTCAAGGCGGCCGGCATCGACCTCTCCAAGCAGACGCTGCTCACGATCTCCGTCACCGAAGACGAGATCGACGGCATCGGCGGCGAGAACATCGCGGGTGCTTATGCCTGCATGAAATATTTCCAGTCGCTCGACAATCCCAACAACAAGGCCTTCGTCTCCGCGTTCAAGAAGATGTGGGGCGAGAAGACCGTGATCGGCGACGTCACCCAGGCTGCCTATCTCGGCCCGTGGCTGTGGAAGTTGACGGTAGAGAAGGCGGGCAGCTTCGACATCGACAAGGTGGCGGCAGCTTCGCCCGGCGTCGAGTTCAAGGGCGCCCCGGAAGGCAATGTCCGCATCCACGAGAACCATCACCTCTGGTCGAAGACGCGCGTCGGCCGCGCCAAGGCGGATGGCCAGTATGAATTGATCTACGAGACCGCCGATCTCGTCGAGCCCGATCCGTTCCCGAAGGGCTACCAGTGAGAACGCGCCTCGGCTGAAGCCGTGTCTCGACTCTTGTTGGCGTGGGTCGCAAGACCCGCGCCATCACAAAGCGCACGCGCCATGCGCGGGCGCAAAGCTGACCCATGCAGAGGACGGATCATGTTCGGTGACTATTCGCTCAGCGATCTCGGCGCCATCTTCGCGATGCAGGGCTTTGCCGGATTGATCCTGTTCTCGGTTTACGTGCTGATGGCGCTGGGGCTCGCCATCATCTTCGGCCAGATGGGCGTCATCAACATGGCCCATGGCGAGTTCATGATCCTGGGCGCCTACGTCACCTGGATGACGTCGAGCGCGTTCCAGCAATATCTGCCCTCGCTGTTTCCCGGCTATTTCTTCCTCGCGATGTCGCTGGCGTTCATCGCCTCGGGCGCGCTCGGCATGCTCGTCGAATGGGCGCTGATACGCCATCTCTACAAGCGCCCGCTGGATACGCTGCTTGCGACCTGGGGCCTGAGCCTGATCCTGCAGCAGGCCTATCGCTCGGTGTTCGGTGCCCGCGAGGTCGGCGTCGAATTGCCGGAATGGATGATGGGCTCCTGGCAGGCGACCGATGCGATCCAGATTCCGATCAACGGCATGTTCGTGATGGGGCTGACCGTGCTGATCACGATCGTGGTCGCCTATGTGCTGTTCTGGTCGCGCTGGGGCCGTCAGGTCCGCGCCGTCGTGCAGAACCGCGTCATGGCAGGCGCCGTCGGCATCAATACCGAGAAGGTCGATCGCTACACATTCGGTCTCGGCTGCGGCATCGCCGGCATCGCAGGAAGCGCCTTCACCATGATCGGCTCGACCGGGCCGACCGCCGGCCAGCTCTACATCGTCGACACCTTCCTGGTCGTCGTGTTCGGCGGCGCGGCTAGCCTCGTCGGCACCATCGCCTCCGCCTTCACCATCTCGCAGGCGCAGTCGACCATGGAGTTCTTCCTGTCGGGTTCGATGGCGAAGGTGCTCACGCTTCTGGCAATCGTCGCGATCCTGATGGTGCGGCCACAAGGGCTATTCGCACTGAAGGTCCGCAAATAAGAACAAGCAGGCAAAGGTCATGATCATCAACTCGCGCTTTTTCAATCGCTCCGAGCTGATCGGCTTCCTCACGCTCGCGCTGCTGCTCTTCGTCATCCTGCCGCTGTCGCTGGATATTTTTCGCCTCAACCTGGTCGCCAAATATCTCACCTACGCCTTCGTCGGCATCGGGCTGGTGCTGTGCTGGGGCTATGGCGGCATCCTCAGCCTGGGGCAGGGCGTGTTCTTCGGCCTCGGCGGCTACTGCATGGCGATGTACCTGAAGCTGGAAGCCTCCAGCGTCGCGAACACCAAGATCCAGTCGACCCCCGGCATTCCCGATTTCATGGACTGGAACCAGCTCACGCAGCTCCCGTTCTTCTGGAAGCCATTCCACAGCTTCCCGATCACGCTGGTCGCCATCATCCTGGTGCCCGGCATCTTCGCCTTCATCATTGGCGCGGCGATGTTCAAGCGCCGCGTCGGCGGCGTCTATTTCGCGATCATCACGCAGGCGATCGCCGCGATCATGACCATCCTGATCGTGGGCCAGCAGGGCTACACCGGCGGCATCAACGGCATCACCGATTTGCGCACGCTGCACGGCTGGGACATCCGCACCGACCACGCCAAGTTCATCCTCTACTTCGTCGAGGTCGTGCTGCTGTTCGCCTGCATCATCGCCGCGCAGTTTATCCGTCTGACCAAGCTCGGCCGCATCCTGGTGGCGATGCGCGAGCAGGAGGACCGCGTCCGTTTCTCCGGCTACAGCGTCGCCAATTTCAAGATCTTCGCTTTCTGCGCGGCCGCGATCTTCGCCGCGATCGGCGGCGCCATGTTCACGCTAGAAGTCGGCTTCATGTCGCCGTCCTTTGTCGGCATCGTGCCATCGATCGAGATGGTGATCTACACCGCGGTCGGCGGCCGGATGTCGATCTTCGGCGCGGTCTGGGGTTCGCTGCTGGTGAACTTCGCCAAGACCAGCCTTTCGGAATCCTTCCCGCAGCTCTGGCTGTTCGGTCTGGGCGCGCTCTTCATCGCGGTCGTGCTTGCCTTCCCGAACGGACTCTCCGGCATCTGGCAGGACTACGTTCAGCCGCATATCGACCGCCTGCTGGCGTCACGCAAGGCAAAACCCGGCAACGGTTTCTCCGTCGCCGACGGCGCACCGGCGGAATAGGGGAGAGGGTCATGCTCATCGGTCATCAGCCCAAGGACTTCCTGCTCGCCGTCTCCGGCCTCACCGTGTCCTTCGACGGCTTCAAGGCGGTCAACGATCTCTCCTTCTATGTCGAAGACAACGAGATCCGCGTCATCATCGGCCCCAACGGCGCCGGCAAGACCACCGTGCTCGACCTGATCTGCGGGAAGACCAAAGCAACCTCCGGCTCGATCCAGTTCCGCGGCCAGGAGCTGACGAAATTGCGCGAGAACGAAATCGTGCAGGCCGGCGTCGGCCGCAAGTTCCAGACGCCGTCGGTGTTCGAGGACCTCACCGTGTTCGAGAACCTCGAAATCTCCTTCCCGCGCGGCCGCACCGTGTTCGGCTCGCTCACCTTCCAGCGCGACGCCGCCGTGAAAGAGCGCGTCGAGGAAGTCGCCGAGATGATCTTCCTGAAGGATCGTCTCGATACTTACGCCGATCAATTGAGCCACGGCCAGAAGCAATGGCTCGAGATCGGCATGCTGCTGATCCAGGACCCGGACCTGCTGATGCTGGACGAACCCGTTGCCGGCATGAGCGTGTCCGAGCGCGCCAAGACTGCCGAACTGCTCAACCGCATCATCAAGGGCCGCTCGGTGCTCGTCATCGAGCACGACATGAAATTCGTCGAGGACATCGCCCACAAGGTCACCGTGCTGCATCAGGGCCAGATTCTGTCCGAGGGCACGATGGAGCACGTCAAGAACGACCCGAAAGTCATCGAAGTCTATCTCGGGCACTAGCGCATGATCCCCGAAAGTGGCGTCCGGTTTCCGGACAAGATCATGCGCAAAAAATAGGGAACAGGTCGATGCTGGCAATCTCCGATCTTCACGTCGCCTATGGCCAGAGCGAGGTGCTGCACGGCCTCAACGTCTCGGTCGCAGCCAACGAGATCGTGGCGATCATGGGCCGCAACGGCATGGGCAAGACCACGCTGATGAAGTCGCTGATGGGCATCCTGCCGGCCAAGAGTGGCTCGGTGACCATGGATGGCGCCGAGCTCAACACGCTCGAAAGCTATGAGCGCGTCGCCAAGGGCCTCGCCTATGTCCCGCAGGGCCGCATGATCTTCTCCACCATGACGGTGAAGGAGAACATCGAGACCGGCCTCGTTGTGCACGGCGAGTCCGAGGTGCCCGGCGACATCTACGAACTGTTTCCGGTGCTGCTCGAGATGAAGAACCGCCGCGGCGGCAATCTGTCCGGCGGTCAGCAGCAGCAGCTCGCGATCGCCCGCGCGCTTGCCACCAAGCCGAAGGTGCTGCTGTTGGACGAGCCGACCGAAGGCATCCAGCCGTCGATCATCAAGGAGATGGCGCGCACCTTGAAGCGCATCCGCGACGAACGCGGCCTGTCGATCGTCGTCTCCGAGCAGGTCCTGAGCTTCGCGCTCGACATCGCCGACCGCGTGCTTGTCATCGAGAACGGCGAGATCGTCCGCGACAATCCGCGCGACGATGTCGATGCCGCGCAGATCTCGAAATATCTGTCCGTCTAACCAAGGCAAGTAAAAGGGGAGCTTCTGATGCCAGAGACACTCATCAAGGTCGATCTCACCAAGTCGGCTTATGACAACGACATGGTGCATAATCGCTGGCACCCCGACATCCCGATCGTGGCGTGGGTCAATCCCGGCGACGACTTCATCATCGAGACCTATGACTGGACCGGCGGCTTCATCAAGAACAACGATTCCGCCGACGACGTGCGCGACATCGATCTGTCGATCGTGCACTTCCTGTCCGGCCCGATCGGCGTCAAGGGTGCCGAGCCAGGAGACCTGCTGGTCGTCGACCTGCTCGACGTCGGCCCGCTCAAGGAGAGCCTGTGGGGCTTCAACGGCTTCTTCTCCAAGCAGAATGGCGGCGGCTTCCTCACCGATCATTTCCCGTTGGCGCAGAAATCGATCTGGGACATCAAGGGCCTCTATACGTCCTCGCGCCATGTGCCCGGTGTCAATTTCGCTGGCCTGATCCATCCCGGCCTGATCGGCTGCCTGCCGGATCCGAAAATGCTTGCGACCTGGAACGCGCGCGAGGCCGAGTTGATCGCGACCAATCCCACCCGCGTGCCCGGGCTGGCCAACCCGCCGTTTGGTCCGACCGCGCATGGCGGCCGCGCCAAGGGCGACGTGAAAGCCAAGATCGGCGCGGAGGGCGCACGCACCGTCCCGCCGCGCGAGCATGGCGGCAATTGCGACATCAAGGATCTCTCGCGCGGCTCGAAGATCTACTTCCCGGTCTACGTGCCCGGCGGCGGCCTCTCGATGGGCGACCTCCACTTCAGCCAGGGCGACGGCGAGATCACCTTCTGCGGCGCGATCGAGATGGCCGGCTGGCTGCACCTCAAGGTCGATGTCATCAAGGACGGCGTGGCCAAATACGGCATCAAGAATCCGATCTTCAAGCCGTCGCCGATCACGCCGAACTACAAGGACTTCCTGATCTTCGAGGGCATCTCGGTCGACGAAGCCGGCAAGCAGCATTACCTCGACGTCCACATCGCCTATCGCCAGGCCTGTCTGAACGCGATCGAATACCTGAAGAAGTTCGGCTACTCCGGCGCGCAGGCCTATTCGATCCTCGGCACCGCGCCGTGCCAGGGCCACATCTCCGGCGTCGTCGACGTGCCCAACGCCTGCGCCACGCTGTGGCTGCCGACGGAGATCTTTGACTTCGACGTGATGCCGTCGTCGGCCGGGCCGATCAAGCACATCACGGGCGACATCCAGATGCCGATCTCACCGGACAAGTAACTCCCTGCGCGAAGGATGCGGAACGGCGCGCCTTTGCCGCCCCGCATCCTTCGCGTATTTTCAAGCTCGATCGCGCGAGGAGAAAAGATGCCCGTCTACGAATATCTCTGCAACGATTGCGGCCCGTTCACCGACATGCGGCCGATGTCCGAATGCGACCTGCCGCAGGACTGCCCGCACTGCGACGCGCAATCGCCGCGCGTGATCCTGACCGCGCCGAGCTTCTTCTGCATGCCCTCCGACAAGCGCAAGGCCCACGCCGTCAACGAGCGCAGCGCGCACGCGCCGAAGACCCTCGATCAGTACAAGGCCTCCCACGGCCCCGGCTGCGGCTGCTGCACCGGGAAGAAGCCCGCAAGGTTGATGACCAAGAGCAGGAGCGGCGCGAAAGGCTTCCCCACGGCGCGCCCCTGGATGATCAGCCATTAGAGCGTTTTCGAGCGAAGTGGATACCGGTTCGCGTGAAGAAAACGCGTCAAAACAAGAATCTAGAGCTTCGGTTCTGATTCAATCAGAACCGAAAATGCTCTAGAGTGCGTCCGCCCGAGGCGTCAACGCGCCGCGTTGTAGACATCACGCAGAATCTTCGTCTCAAGCTCCAGATCTTCGAGCCGGTCCTTGACGACATCGCCGATGCTGACGATGCCGGCCAGCTTGCCGCCGCGCAGGACCGGCATGTGGCGCACGCGATGGTGCGTCATCAGTTTCATCACGCGATTCACACTTTCGTCCGGAGACACGGTGGCCACACCGCATTGCATGATTTCCTTCACCGGCATCGACCCGGCTGTATCGCCATAACGCGAAAATGCATGAACGATTTCACGTTCGGAAATCAGGCCGAGAACCGAGTTCTCGCTCGTCACCACGAGAGCGCCAATATTCTTTGCGCGAAGCCAGTCCGCGGCTCTCTTGACGCTGGCATCCGGAGCTATTGTTGTGACCTCGGTGCCCTTCCGCCTCAGAATGCTTTCGATGGTCATCGTCTCCTCCCATCGTTAGCCTAGCCACCTATTTCATCTGCCCCTCAGGAGGGCGATCACATGCCATGGCATCCATTCGCCTCGATCGGCATCAGTATACCATATGAGCAGGAAGCAGTCAGCGAGTATCAGGGCCGCAGTGCAACATCGGCAGCGGCCCTCGGCCGTTGGTTTGAAGTCGTTGTTCGAACGGCGGTTGTGCCTCAGCGGTCGGCGTGCATTCGTTCGAGGAAATCCTTCACGCCGCTGACGGTGCCGGTCTCGGAGGCGACATAGCCCGGAAGGGCGTCGATCGCTTCGTGGAAATCGCCGCTCTTCATGATCTCGAGCACGCGCTGCATCGGGTCGGTGCCGAGGAACGCGCGCTTGCAGACGAAGAAATAATCCTCCGTGAGCAGGCGGATGAAATCGAGCCCGAATTGACGGGCGGCCGCCTCGACGCCGAAGCTCGCGTCCGCCATGCCGCTGGCGACATAGGCGGCGACCGCGGCGTGGGTGAACTCGATCTGCTGCGCGCCGTTGATCCTGCTTTCGGGAATCCGGTGCAGCGCCAGGAGCTGGTCGAACAACTGCCTGGTGCCTGAATCGTGATCGCGATTGACGAAGCGCGCCTTGCGGTCGACCAGATCTTTCAGTGACTTGATCTTCAGCGGGTTGCCGCGCTTGACCATGAGTCCCATCTCGCGCGTGACGAAGCTGATCACGCGGTCCTCGCGCGGATCGAGCCATTCGCGGCACGCCTTGATGCCCTGCGCGCGCAATTCGCCGCGCGGCAGGTGCACACCGGAGAGATCGCAGGCGCCCTGCGCCAGCGAGACCAGCGAATTCTGGTTGCTGACATAGCGGAGGTCGACGCCCATGCCGGGCTCGCGGTCGAGGAATTCACGCAGCTTGGAGACGGCAAAGCCGTGGCTGGCATGGACGCGGATCACCGAGGGACGCTGGTGCAGGAACGGCTTGATCTCCGTGACCAGTTCCTGCGCGAGGTTCTCCAGTTGCGGGCCAAGGCGAGCCTGCATGCGCTCGCCGGCCCACACCAGCTTCTCGCCGAACGGCGTCAGCTTCGAGCCTTTGCCGCGCTGGGTCTCCACCAGCGGCACGCCGAAGAACTCCGACCATTGGTCGATCAGGTTCCAGACATGGCGGTACGACAGATGCGCATCGGTGGCTGCGCTGGAGATTTTTCCGGTTTTGCGGATCTCGTTGAGGATGCCGAGCATCACCACCGCCGTGTGCGGGCTGCCTTCGCGGTGAAATCGCCAGACGGTTTCGATCTCGATCTGCAGCATCGGCGCATCTTATGAAATTGAGTTCATATTATCGTCAGCCATAGGCAGAACATGAGTTATATGCTCCTAGGTTTGGTATACCAGACAGGAGGAAATATGACGTCAATTGCATATGACTACAGGCAGGACGCACCAGGCCGTTCTGCCATCCGGGACGAGCTGCTGCTGATCGACGGCGCCCGCGTCCCGGCCATCTCGGGGCGCACGTTCAAGTCCCTCAATCCCGCGACCGAAGAGGTGATCGCGACGATCGCCGAAGGCGGTGCGGCGGACGTCGACCGCGCCGTCGCCGCCGCGCGCCGCGCGTTCGAAGGGCCGTGGCGTACCATGCGCGCAGCCGAGCGTGGCTACATCCTGCTGAAATGGGCCGGGCTGTTGAAGCAGCATGCCGACGAGATCGTCGAACTGGAAAGCCTCGACGCCGGCAAGCCGATCGCGGCGGTGCTGCGCCAGGATTTTCCGGCGGCGATCGACACGCTGACCTACTACGCCGGATGGGCCGATAAGATCGGCGGCGATGTGGTGTCCACCCGCGACGATGCGCTGACCTACACCGTCCGCGAGCCGGTCGGCGTGGTCGCTGCGATCGTGCCCTGGAATTTTCCGCTGATGATCGGCATGTGGAAGCTCGCGCCGGCGCTGGCGTGCGGCTGCACCATCGTCATGAAGCCGGCCGAGCTGACCCCGCTGTCAGCGCTGCGGATCGGCGAGCTCGCGCTCGAAGCCGGTCTGCCGCGCGGCGTGCTCAACATCGTCCCGGGGCCCGGCCGCATCGCCGGCGAGGCGCTGGTCAATCATCCTGACGTCGACAAGGTCACGTTCACCGGCTCGCCGGGCGTGGGGCGCGGCATCATGCGCGGCGCAGCCGGCAATTTCAAACGCGTGTCACTCGAGCTCGGCGGCAAGTCGGCCAATGTCATCTTCGATGATGCGAATCTGGATGCTGCCGCGAAGGCCGCGGCCGCCGGCATCTTCTTCAATGCCGGGCAGGTCTGCTCGGCCGGCTCGCGTGTTCTCGTGCAGGAGAGCGTCTATGACGAGGTGGTCGAACGGTTGGCCGCACGCGCGAGCGCGCTGCGCATCGGCGATCCCCAGGACCGCGCGACGGCACTCGGACCGGTGATCTCCGAGAAGCAGATGAAGACCATTCTCGACTATGTCGACATCGGCAAGAGGGAGGGCGCGCTGCTGGTGACCGGCGGTGAGCATGTCGGCGGTCGCGGCTATTTCATCAGCCCCGCGGTGTTCGCCAACGTCAAGCACGAGATGCGGATCTCACAGGAGGAGATCTTTGGTCCCGTCGTCAGCGTGATCAAGTTCAAGGACGAGGCCGATGCGCTCAGGATCGCCAACGGCACCGCCTACAGCCTTGCCGCCGGCGTCTGGAGCAGCGACATCGGCCGCGTGCAGCGTTTCGCAAAGCGCGCCCGGGCCGGCACGGTGTGGATCAACACCTATGGCTACACCGATGTGCGGCTGCCCTGGGGCGGCGAGCGCGATTCAGGTCTCGGCCGTGAGCACGGCACCGCCGCCATCGACAATTTCACCGAGCCCAAGGCGGTCTGGATGAACCTCAACGTTTGACGGCGTGAGAGGTCGGTGCGCGCGCCACGCTGTCGTCCCTGCGCAAAGCAGGGACCCATAACCACAGGAGGTTGTTGTGGCGCGAGCAAGCGGTTGCAGCGGAGCGCACCACAAAGTCCTGTGGTTATGGGTCCCGGGTCAAGCCCGGGACGACAAAGTGCATTGCCGCGACATTGCCGCACCAATCGTCTAAGGTCTGCCTCTCAAGCCAGCGAGGCGATCATGCGCAGCAAGAAATTCGGCCACCATGGCCCCGACGTTTCCGTGATCGGGCAGGGCACCTGGTATCTCGATCGCGGTGACCGCAAGGCGGCGGTCGCTGCCTTACGCCGTGGCATCGAGCTCGGCATGACCCACATCGACACCGCAGAGATGTATGGCGATGCTGAACTCGTGATCGCGGATGCCATCGCAGACCGACGCGACGAATTGTTCCTGGTCTCGAAGGTGTTGCCGAGCAACGCCTCGCGCCGTGGCACCATCACAGCCTGCGAGCGCTCGCTGAAGCGGCTGAGAACCGATCGGCTCGACTGCTATCTGTTGCACTGGCGTGGATCCTATCCGCTGGAGGACACCGTCGCGGCGTTCGAGGAACTGGCCGCAGCCGGGAAAATACGGTCCTGGGGCGTCAGCAATTTCGACGCCGATGATCTCGACGAGATCCTGGAAGTTTCGGATCAGGGCAGGATCGCCTGCAATCAGGTGCTCTATCACCTGCAGGAGCGCGCGATCGAACACGCGGTGATCCCCTGGTGCGAGCAGCACGGTGTCGCGGTCGTCGCCTATTCTCCGTTCGGCCACAATGATTTTCCCTCGCCGCGCAGCAAGGGCGGCGCGGTGCTGCAGGCGATCGCGGAGGCGCACAATGCGACGCCACGCCAGGTCGCGCTGGCCTTCCTCACCCGCGCGGCTTCTGTGTTTGCGATTCCCAAAGCGTCGAGCGCGGAACACGCAGCCGAGAACGCCGCGGCCGGCGACCTCGTGCTCAGCGGCAGCGAGATCGAAGCTTTGGACAAGGCATTTCCCCGCGGCCCGAAACCGCGCAGCTTGCCGATGTTGTAGCGAACACGATTGTTAACAAAGTGTTGCAACGGCGACGGCGAGTTGCCGCGCCGGCCGTAGCGTGCTGCTGCGCACATTCGCGCATATCGGAGTCCTGTTTTCAGCGCTTGTGGTTGCGCTCCGATTGGAGTTTTGTGGCACCTCGCCAGATTCGCTGGATATTGCCTTCGAGATTGCCGTGACTCCGCCCCCCGCCGCAGCCGCCAGGCTGGACAGCGCTCCACTGCCATTGCCTGCAAAGAAATCGCCTGCAAAGAAATCTTCCTCGCGCAAGGCGCCCGCGCGCGCCGACCGGCCGTTCAAGGGCATCGCCCTGATCCTGCTGTCGACGGTTTTCCTCGGCACCTCAGACGCCACCTCGAAATATCTGTCGGCGACGCTGCCCTCGATCGAGATCACCTGGATCCGCTTCCTGGTGTTCACGCTGATCATGTCGCCGGCAATGCTGCCCGGCTCGCCGCTCTATGCCATGCGCACCGGCAGCGTCGGCCTGCAATTCGTCCGCGGCGCCACGCTGCTCGGTTCCTCGCTGTTCTTCATCTCGGGCCTGCGCTTCCTCCCCATCGCGGAAGCATCCTCCACCAGCTTCGTGTCGCCGTTGTTCGTCACGGCGCTGTCGATCATTTTCCTCAGCGAAAAGGTCGGGCTGCGCCGCTGGATCGCGACCGGCGTCGGCCTTCTCGGCGTCCTCATCATCCTGCGGCCTGGCACCAGCGCGTTCCACGCCGCCGCCTTCTTCCCGCTGGTGTCGGCGTTGTGCTGGGCCTCGACGCTGATCATGACGCGCATGATCAGCGGCCGCGATGCCGCCATCACCACCATGGCCTATTCCGCCATCGTTGGCTTCGGCATCATGAGCATGATGGTGCCGTTCGCCTGGGTCACCCCGACCTGGCACGACATTCTTTTCGGCATCCTGATCGGCGTGGCCTCGACCGCCGGCCAGTGGATCGTGGTGCTGGCGTTCCGCTATGCCGATGCTTCGGTGCTGGCGCCGTTCTCCTACACGCAATTGCTGTGGGTCAGCCTGCTCGGCTTCTTCATCTTCGGTGAGGTGCCTGATGTCTGGACCATCACCGGCGCGGCGTTCATCGTCGCCTCCGGCCTTTACACCGCCCACCGCGAGCGCGTCCGTCACTCGCAGTTGTTGACCGTGCCCGGCGAGCCCTCGTCGAACGCCTGAGTGGATTGCCCGCACATTCGTTCTTCCCTTGGCAGGCGACCTGTGGAACAGGTGTAGCCAACAAGAAAGGGAGGAAACGATGCGCGCAGCGATTTTCAGGAACGGCGAAATCGTCGTCGATTACATGCCCGAGCCGAAGCCGGGCGCAGGGCAGGTGCTGGTGAAGTCGCTCGCATGCGGCATCTGCGGCTCCGATCTGCACGCGCGCAAGCACGCCCATCGCATGGCCGAGATGGCAAGGTTCTCTCCCGGCCGCAAGCCGATGGACCTCTCCCGCGACGTCGTGTTTGGCCACGAATTCTGCTGCGAGATCCTGGACTATGGTCCGCAGACCCAGCGCAGGTTCAAGCCGGGTGCGAAAGTGTGCTCACTGCCGGCGCTGCTGACGGAGCAGGGGCCGCAGGGCATCGGCTATTCCAACGACAACATCGGCGGCTATGCCGAGCGCATGCTGCTCAGCGAGGCGCTGCTGCTGGAGGTGCCGAACGGACTTCCGGCCGAGCACGCGGCGCTGACCGAGCCGCTGGCGGTCGGCGTGCATGCCGTGGCGAAAGCCAACATTGCGGGCGGCGAGGTGCCGTTGGTGATCGGCTGTGGGCCGGTTGGGCTCGCCGTGATCGCCGCGCTGAAGATCAAGGGCCTGCATCCGATCGTTGCCGCCGATTATTCGCCGGCGCGCCGTGTGCTTGCGGAAAAGCTCGGCGCCGATATCGTCGTCGATCCGGCGCGCTCGCAGCCCTATGCGACCTGGGCCGAGCATGCGCAGATGTCGGACGCGGAGAAGGCCGCGCGCCCGCCGCTGCAGGCGATGCTGCCGGCGCTGAAGCCCGCCTTGATCTTCGAATGCGTCGGGGTGCCGGGCCTGCTGCAGCAGGTGTTCGAGGGCGCCCCGCGCGATGCCCGTATCGTCGTGGTCGGCGTCTGCATGGAGACCGACCGCTCCGAGCCGATGCTCGGCATCATGAAGGAGCTCAACGTCCAGTATGTGCTGGGCTACACGCCGGAGGAATTTGCCGCTTCGCTCCGCCTGATCGCGGAAGGTCGGGTCGATGCCGCCTCCATGGTCACAGCCCGCGTCGGCATCGACGGCGTCGCGCAGGCCTTCGCCGATCTCGCCAATCCCGAAGCCCACACCAAGATCATCGTCGAACCCTGGCGGTAGGCTTGGTTTGCAGATTGCCAGACCCTCGCGGTGAGGAGCGAAGCAATCCGTCTCTCCGCTCGCTGAGGCATGGATTGCGTCGTCGCTGTCGCTCCACGCAATGCCGGTCGCTAGATCATGATCCGATTAAATGGAATCGGATCATGATCTCATCTCTTTGTCTGAGCATGATCTTTTCGGAAAACCGGTTTCCACTTTTCCGGATCATGCTCTAGAACTGCGCCGGAACGTACATCTCCGGCGGGATCGGGCCGCGGTGATAGTCGGGATTGCGCACGCGCGGCGGCAGCACGACCGGGATGTGCTGAACCGGGGCATACGGAATCTGGCTGAGCAGGTGCGAGATGCAGTTCAGCCGGGCGCGCTTCTTGTCCACGGCGTCCACGATCCACCACGGCGAGTCGCGCAGATGAGTGTGCTCCAGCATCGTCTCCTTGGCCTTGGTGTACTGTTCCCACCGCGACCGTGCCTCGACGTCCATCGGACTCAGCTTCCACTGCTTCAGCGGATCCTGGATCCGCATCATGAAGCGGAATTGCTGCTCGTCATCGGTGATCGAGAACCAGTATTTGACGAGGATGATCCCGGAGCGGATCAGCATCCGCTCGAACTCCGGCACCGATTTGAAGAACTCCTGATATTCCTCCTCGGTGCAAAAACCCATCACACGCTCGACGCCGGCGCGGTTGTACCAGCTGCGGTCGAACAGCACGATCTCGCCGCCGGCCGGCAGATGCGCGACATAGCGCTGGAAGTACCATTGCGTCCGCTCGCGTTCGCTCGGCGCGGGCAGGGCCGCGACACGGCAGACGCGCGGATTGAGGCGCTGGGTGATGCGCTTGATCACGCCGCCCTTGCCGGCGGAGTCGCGTCCCTCGAACAGGACCACGATCTTCTTCTTCTCG
Organism: Bradyrhizobium sp. BRP22; assembly: GCF_020194175.1. Classification (GTDB taxonomy): domain Bacteria; phylum Pseudomonadota; class Alphaproteobacteria; order Rhizobiales; family Xanthobacteraceae; genus Bradyrhizobium. The sequence goes on from NZ_JADYVX010000009.1 coordinate 226,479, forward strand.
TGCTGCACCCAGTCCTGCAGCTTCACGAGCTCGCCCTGCAGCCGCAGCAGTTCCCGGAAGTAGAGCTTGCGATCGAGCGCCGGCAGGCCGCCGCGCGCGGCGTTGTCGAGGTCGTCCAGCCGGGTGTCGTCGAGCTCGAGTTCGAGCTCTTCGTCCAGATTGTCGGCGATTTCCTGGTTGATGCGCTCGCGCAGGGCGGCTTCGTCGATCGGAGTGGATGTGGTCATGAAGTGGCGTCTCTCTCGGCTGCTCACAGACGGGTGTGGACCCGCGGAATTGACGATGCTTCCGTGACATCGGGATGACGATGCCCTCACACTGTCATCGCAGCCGTGCTAATAAGCGCCGCCAACAACGAAACGGATGGGAGAAAGCCCGATGATCATGCTGACCGCCAAAGACATCCTGCCGGAGGACGGCACCAACGGCACGCTGGTCGGGCGCGTCTGGTTGCCGCAGCTTCAGGGTCCGCTCGTGGTCGCAATCCGCGGCGACGGCGTGTTCGATGTGACCGCGCGATTTCCGACCGTCAGCGCATTGTGCGAGGAGAGCGATCCGGCCGCCGCGCTGCGCGGCATCGGCGGCGAGCGCGTCGGCGATCTCGAAACCATCCTCGCCAACACGCCACCGGACCGCCGCGATCGGCGAAAGCCGTGGCTGCTCGCGCCGCTCGATTTGCAGGTGTTGAAGGCGGCCGGCGTCACCTTCGCCATTTCGATGCTGGAGCGCGTGATCGAGGAGCGGGCGCGCGGCAATCCGGCGTCCGCGGAGGCGATCCGCAAAGAGGTGGTGCGGCTGGTTGGCGACGATCTCTCCAAGCTCAAGCCCGGCTCGGAGCAGGCGATGCGGCTGAAGCAGGTGCTGATCGAGCAGCAGGCCTGGAGCCAATATCTGGAAGTCGGCATCGGCCCCGATGCGGAGGTGTTCACCAAGGCGCCGGTGTTGTCCTCGGTCGGCACCGGCATGGATGCCGGCCTGCATCCGAAATCGACCTGGAACAATCCGGAGCCGGAGGTCGTGCTCGTCGCATCGAGCCGTGGCAACATCGTCGGTGCCACGCTCGGCAACGACGTCAACCTGCGCGACTTCGAGGGACGTTCGGCGCTGCTGCTCTCCAAGGCCAAGGACAACAACGCCTCCTGCGCGGTCGGCCCGCTGCTGCGACTCTTCGATGCCAGTTTCACGCTCGACCATGTGCGGAACATGGATGTCGGCCTGACCGTGAAGGGACCGGACGGCTTCGTCCTCGAGGGCCACTCATCGATCAGCAAGATCAGCCGCGATCCGACCGATCTCGTGGCGCAGACCATCGGTCCGGTGCATCAGTACCCCGATGGCTTCGCGCTGTTCCTCGGCACCATGTTCGCACCGGTGAAAGACCGCGACGCGCCCGGCCAGGGCTTTACCCACAAGCGCGACGACATCGTCACGATCGCAGCCCCCGAGCTCGGCAAGCTCGTCAACCGCATGCGCCCAAGCGACGAATGCGAACCCTGGACGTTCGGCATCTCGGCATTGATGAAAAGCCTCGCAGTCCGCGGTTCGTAGGGCCGGGTAACCCACCGTGCCTTCTCGCGGCAACTACCGCCGTCATTCCGGGGCGCGCGCAGCGCGAGCCCGGAATCCATCGCGCGGCAGATGCAAGCGGCGAAATGGATTCCGGGCTCGTCCTTCGGACGCCCCGGAATGACAACCCCCGTCATTGCGAGCCATCGGGCGGCGCTAACGCGCCGATCTGGTGGCTCGCAATGACGATGTGGCTACTTTGGGTGCGACAAATCAACCCGACGGGCAAATCACCCGAAAGTCTGTCCAGCCCTTTGCTAAAAAATATTCCGCTTCCGTCGTCGGGCAAATCAGCACTATGACTCCGCGCGTCTCACGCGAATGAGGGGCGGCTCGCGATCGTCACGAACGTTGCGGTGAGATGCGGTGGACGCGATGCGTGTGACTGACGAGCACGCGCGTCACGGACGGCGAAGTCGTGTGGTTCTGGCGCCCCGACGCTGGCGCTAAGCTTCTTGCGAAGTGATGGTGGCAAGAAAGCCCGGTCACCAGGGAGAGCACGAAGTAAGCTGTAAACCATCGCGCAGGGAAAGCCGGTGTTGCTCCGGTTGACCTGTGGTCCTACCCCCGTGCTTTTTGTTGCACGGGGCCCACGGGTGCAACCGGCACCCGGCTTTCCCTGCGCCCTCACTTCAATGAGAGGGTGAAACGAGATGCAGACCTCGGGCACATCATGCCGCGAGAACGCCAATTCACATCCTCACTCCACCGTCATGCCCGCGAAGGCGGGCATCCAGTATCCTGCGGCCCGGCATAAGCACTGACGTCTCTGGAATACTGGATCGTCCGCCGGAGCCTGTCATCGGGCGGCGCTTTGCGCCGACCCGGTGGCGGACGATGACAGCGGAGAGCTGTTTGACATTTGAATCAGAACTCGCCGTCCGTCATTGCGAGGAGCGAAGCGACGAAGCAATCCATGCCTCCACGTGCCGAGAGATGGATTGCTTCGTGGAGCCTGTCATCGGGCGGCGCTTCGCGCCGACCCGGTGGCTCGCAATGACGACTTTGTCCTGAAGGCAACAATCGCAGGATGGGTAGAGCGAAGCGAAACCCATCATTCGTGCCGCTTGCTCCATCGCGATGGGTTTCGCTGCGCTCTATCCATACTACGGAATCGCAACGCCTCACACCGGCAGTGCGATCGAATACTTCACCTGGCTCAGCGCAAAGCTCGATTCGATCGAGGCGATGCCGTCGAGCCGCGTCAGCTTGTTTTTCAGGAAGGCCTCATAGGACGAGAGATCGGCGGCGACGACGCGCAGGAGATAGTCGCGATTGCCGGTCATCAGATAGCATTCCAGCACTTCGTCCCACTTCGAGATCGCGCGCGCGAAGCGGTTGAGGTCTTCCTCCTTCTGCCGCGCCAGCTTGATCGAGATGAAAACGCTGACATGCAGTCCCAGCGCCTTCTGGTCGACGGTTGCGATATAGCGCGTGATCACGCCGCGCTCCTCGAGCAGCTTCACGCGACGGTGACATGGCGAGACCGACAGGCCGACCTTGTCGGCCAGCTCCTGCATGGTCATGCGGCTGTCGGTCTGGAGCAGGCTGAGGATCTTGCGGTCGATGGCGTCTAGCGCTGGCATTGGGATGAACTCGCAGTTTGAAAGCAGGACGTGGGAATTTATCCCAATCTCGGACAGGTTGTCGCAAGGATTTGAGATTTTTGCCGATGGCAGCCCCGCTAAAATCGACGCATAGTCAGTCACGCCCGGAGCATGACCATGGGAATTGCGCCTGCACGCCTGGAGATGTTGTCCGCGCTGGCGCGGAAAGTGCTTTGGCTGTCCTCCTGGACGATCCATCACGCCAACCATATCCGCCCCAATGCGGATGGGCTGAAGGTCGGCGGCCACCAGGCCTCGTCAGCCTCGCTCGCCAATATCATGTCGGCGCTCTATTTCTCGGTGCTGCGCCCGCAGGACCGCGTCGCGGTGAAGCCGCATGCGAGCCCGGTGTTCCATGCGATCCAGTATCTGTTCGGGCATCAGACCCGCGAGAAGCTGGAGAATTTCCGCGGCTACAAGGGCGCGCAGTCCTACCCGTCGCGCACCAAGGACGCCGACGACGTCGATTTCTCGACCGGCTCGGTCGGTCTCGGCGTGGCGCAGACGCTGTTCGCCTCGCTGGTGCAGGACTACGTCAAATCGCATGGCTGGATGCAGGACCGGCCCGAGGGCCGCATGATCGCGCTGGTCGGCGACGCCGAGATGGATGAGGGCAACATCTTCGAGGCGCTGCTGGAGGGCTGGAAGCACGGCCTGCGCAACACCTGGTGGGTGGTCGACTATAACAGGCAGTCGCTCGACGCCGTCGTGCGCGAAGGATTGTGGGCGAAGTTCGAAACCATGTTCCGGAATTTCGGCTGGGACGTGGTGATCGTCAAATACGGCAAGCTGATGCTCGAGGCCTTCGCCGAGCCGGGTGGGGAGGCGTTGAAGCGCTGGATCGATAATTGCCCGAACCAGATGTATGCCGCGCTCTGCTTCCAGGGCGGCGCCGCGTTCCGCAAGCACCTGCAGGACGACATCGGCGACCAGGGACTGGTCTCGGCGCTGATCGACCGGCGCAGCGACGAGGACTTGCTGGCGCTGATGTCCAATCTCGGTGGCCATGACATGGCGAGCATGATCGAGGCGTTCGAAGCGATCGACCATGACCGCCCGGTCTGCTTCATCGCCTACACCATCAAGGGCGTCGGCCTGCCGTTCCAGGGCCACAAGGACAACCACGCCGGCCTGATGACGGTCGCGCAGATGGAGAAATGGCGCGCCAGCCAGAACATCCGGCCGGGCCATGAGTGGGAGAAGTTCGAAGGCCTGTCGCAGGATGCCGCCGAGCTCGAAGCGTTCCTCGCCGAGGCGCCGTTCAACCGCGAGGGGCGCCGCCGGCTGGAAGCGCCGGTGATCGAGGTGCCGCCGCAGCTTGCCTTCAAGCCCGCCGCGCAGATGTCGACGCAGCAGGGCTTTGGCCTGGTGCTGAACGAGATCGCGCGCGGCGACAGCGCGCTTGCTTCCCGCATCGTCACGGTATCGCCCGACGTCACCGTCTCGACCAATCTCGGCGCCTGGGTCAACCGCCGCGGCCTGTTCGCGAAGGCGGAGAACCACGATCTGTTCCGGCAGGAGAAGATCCCCTCCGCCTATACCTGGGAATATTCGCCGAAGGGCCAGCATTTCGAGCTCGGCATCGCCGAGATGAACCTGTTCATCCTGCTCTCGGCGCTCGGGCTGTCGCACCAGATCAACGGCGAGCGGCTGCTGCCGGTCGGCACGCTCTACGATCCCTTCATCGAACGCGGCCTCGATGCGTTGAACTATGCCTGCTACCAGGATGCGCGTTTCATGGTGGCGGCGACGCCATCGGGCGTGACGCTGGCGCCCGAAGGCGGCGCGCATCAGTCGATCAAGACGCCGCTGATCGGCATCGGCCAGGATGGGCTTGCCGCATTCGAGCCGGCGTTCGTCGATGAGCTCGCGGTGATCATGGCGTTCGGTTTCGACCACATGCAGCGCGAGGGCGTTGACGGCGGTTCGGTCTATTTGCGACTGTCGACCCGCACCATCGAGCAGCCGCAGCGGATCATGACGGGCGAGCTGCAGCGCGACATCACCGACGGCGCCTATTGGCTGCGGCGGCCGGGGCCGAACTGCGATATCGCGGTCGCCTATACCGGTGCGGTCGCGCCGGAGGCGATCGAGGCTGTCGGCTTCATCGGCGAGAGCCATCGCGACGTCGGCCTGCTTGCGATCACCTCCGCCGACCGGCTGCATGCGGGATGGACCGCCGCACGGAATTTGCGCCGCGATCGGCGCGGCGTGCAGCATCTCAGCCATGTCGAAAAGCTGCTCGCGCCATTGCATCGGGACTGCGGCCTCGTCACCGTGCTCGATGGCCACCCGGCTTCGCTCGGCTGGCTCGGGAGCGTGCGAGGCCACCGCGTCGAGGCGTTGGGGGTGGAGCATTTCGGCCAGACCGGCTCGATCGGCGATCTCTACCGCCACCACGGCATCGACGCCAACGCCATCATCGACGCCGCCGAAGCGGTTACCGTCGGCGCCCCCGTGCGGCACCGCAAAATGGCGGTGTGAGGCACAACGGGAGGGGAAGGAGCGACAGCGGGCCGTCTTGCCACCATCACGAGGCTGATCTTATATCCGGTGCCCGCCGCCGCGCGGCGCACCGCATATGGCGGGTTCAACTGATCAAGCTTTCGTGCAAGGATGCCTGCCGAACGCTTCCGTTCTGTTCTCCATACGCCCCGCACAAGAGGTTTCCGATGGTCAACCGCCTGCAATTCTATATCGACGGCGCCTGGGTCGATCCCGTCGTCAAGAAGTCCACCCCCGTCATCAATCCGGCGACCGAAGAGGCGATGTATGAAGTGGCGCTCGGCTCCAAGGCCGACGTCGACAAGGCGGTGGCCGCCGCCAAGCGTGCCTTCGAAACCTATTCGCAGACCAGCCGCGAGGAGCGCGTCGCGCTCTTGACCAAGATCGTCGAGGTCTACAAGGGCCGCATGAAGGAAATCGGCGCCGCCGTCTCCGACGAGATGGGCGCCCCGTTGCCGATGGCGGAGAAGCTGCAGGCCGGCGCCGGCCTCGGCCATCTCATGAACACCCTGGAAGTGCTCAAGAAGTACGAGTTCGAGGAGACCATGGGCACAGCCGTGATCGTGCGCGAGCCGGTCGGCGTCGTCGGCATGATCACGCCCTGGAACTGGCCGCTGAACCAGATCGCCTGCAAGGTCGCGCCGGCGCTCGCGGCCGGCTGCACCATGATCCTGAAGCCGTCCGAGTTCACGCCGACCTCGGCACTGATCTTCGCCGAAATCCTCGACCAAGCCGGCGTGCCGAAGGGCGTGTTCAACCTGATCAACGGCCTCGGTCCCGAAGTCGGCGCCGCCATGAGCGAGCACCCGGACATCGACATGATCTCGTTCACCGGCTCGACCCGCGCCGGCGTCGACGTTGCCAAGCGCGCCGCGCCGACCGTGAAGCGCGTCAGCCAGGAACTCGGCGGCAAGTCGCCGAACGTCATCCTCGATGACGCCGACCTCGCGAAGGCGGTGACCGGCGGCGTGATGCACATGTTCAACAATTCCGGCCAGTCCTGCAACGCGCCGTCGCGGATGATCGTGCCGCTGTCGAAGATGAAGGAAGTGGCTGCGATCGCCAAGGGCGTCGCCGACAAGACCAAGGCCGGTGATCCCCGCGCTGCGGACACCAACATCGGTCCGGTTGTCAACCGCGGCCAGTGGGACAAGATCCAGGCGCTGATCCAGAAGGGCATCGATGAAGGCGCAACCCTGGTCGCCGGCGGTCCCGGCCTGCCGGAGGGCGTCAACAAGGGCTTCTATGTCCGCCCGACCATCTTCGCCGACGTCACCAACGACATGACGATCGCCCGCGAGGAAATCTTCGGACCGGTGCTGACCATCATCGGCGCCAAGGACGAGGAAGACGCCGTCCGCATCGCCAACGACACGCCCTATGGTCTCGCGGGCTATGTCTCTGCCGGCACCGTCGAGCGCGCGCGCAAGGTCGGCCGCCAGATCCGCGCCGGCAACGTCAACCTGCAGGGCGTTCCGAACGAACGCACCGCGCCGTTCGGCGGCTACAAGCAGTCCGGCAACGGCCGCGAGTGGGGCAAGTATGGCCTCGAGGAATATCTCGAGGTGAAGGCCGTCGCCGGCTTCAACGCGGCGTAAGCCTTTCGCGAACCATGCGACGCTGGGGCACGAGTCCCAGCGTCATTGCGAGGAGCGAAGCGACGAAGCAATCCATGCCTCCGCAACTGGTGAGATGGATTGCTTCGTCGCTGCGCTCCTCGCAATGACGGAGAAACCAGACTACCCGCCGAGCGCGCCTTGCGTGTTGACGTAGAGCGCATAGATCGACTGGCTGGCGGCCATGAACAGGCGGTTGCGCTGCAAGCCGCCGAAGCAGAGGTTGGCGCAGCGCTCGGGCAAGGCGATCCGGCCGATCATGACGCCGTCGGGCGCGAACACGACGACGCCGTCGAGTTCGGGATCGCCCATGCCCCAGCCGCACCAGAGGTTGCCGTCGATGTCGCAGCGCATGCCGTCCGGCGTGCCCGGGCCGGCATCGACGAAGACCCGCTTGTTGGCAACCTTGTCGCCGCTGGGCGCGACGTCATAGGCAAGGATCTTGCGGTTCGGCGCCCCGCGGGATTCCACGATGTAGAGGATCTTTTCATCCGGCGAGAAGCACAGCCCGTTCGGCCCCAAAATTCCTTCAGCCACGATGGTCGCTCTGCCGGTCTCGCCGTCGATCCGGTAGACGTTGGCATCGATCTCGGGCTCGGCCTTGTAGCCTTCATAGTTGCCGAGCAGGCCGAAGATGGGATCGGTGAACCAGATCGAGCCGTCGGACTTCACGACAACGTCATTGGGCGAGTTCAGCCGTTTGCCGCCAAAGGAGTCCATCAACACCGTGATCGATCCGTCATATTCGGTGCGCACCACGCGGCGGCCGCCGTGCTCGCAGGTGACCAGCCGGCCCTGGCGATCGCGGGTGTTGCCATTGGCGAAGTTCGAAGGCTTGCGGAAAATGCTGACCGCGCCGGTTTCCTCTTCCCACTTGATGATGCGCTGGTTGGGGATGTCGCTGCAGAGGAGATAACGTCCGTCACCGAACCAGACCGGGCCCTCGGCCCAGCGCAGGCCGGTGGTCAGCCGTTCCACCGCCGAGAGTTTGAGCCAGTATTTCTCGAAGCGCGGATCGAGCGCATGGATCGCGGGATCGGGATAGAACGTCGCCGGACGCCAGCCGGTGGAATGCGTATCGGACATTTGCTGTTCTCGTTGTGATGTTTCCTCGCGCCTCATTTTGCTATCATTGTCGGACAGCGACCGCAAATCGGCGGCAACAACGAAGGAAGAAACGAGGGAAGAAATGCCACGCATCCTGATGACCGGCGCGGCCGGCGGTATCGGCACCAGCCTGCGCAAGCTGCTGCCGCCGATCTATCCCGACCTCGTGCTCAGCGGTCTCAAGACGCCGGCCGATCTCGACGCAAACGAAACGTTCAAGCCCGCCGATCTCGCCGACCTCGCGCAGGTCGAGGCGATCTGCGAGGGCGTCGACGGCATCCTGCATTTCGGCGGCTATTCGGTCGAGGGCCCCTGGGATTCCATCCTGCAGTCCAACATCATCGGCTGCTACAATCTGTTCGAGGCCGCTCGTAAAAAGGGCGTGAAGCGCGTGGTCTTCGCCTCCTCGAACCACGCGGTCGGCTTCTATCCGCGCCATCACCGCATCGGCACCGATGTCACCGCGCGTCCCGACAGCCGTTACGGCGTCAGCAAGGTCTTCGGCGAAGCGGTCGGGGCGCTCTATGCCGACAAGCATGGATTGAAGGTGACGTGCCTGCGCATCGGAAATTTCGGCGACAAGCCGCTTGATCATCGCCGGCTCTCGATCTGGCTGAAGCCCGAAGACCTGATGCAGCTCTGCCGCATCGGGCTCGAGCATCCCGACATCCATTTCGAGATCCTTTACGGCGCCTCATACAACGAACGCGCCTGGTGGGACAATCACCGCGCCTACGATCTCGGCTACCGCCCGACCGGCCGCGCGGAAGACTTCCGCGAGCATGCCATGGCGGAACAGGCCAGACTGCCAGCCGATCCGGTTGCCGACTTCTACCAGGGTGGCACGTTCTGCGGCATGGAGTTCGATGGCGACAAGAGCCGGATCATTGATTGGAAGTAGCGTCGGCAGACTTCAACATTGACAACGACCTGCGCGGGTTCTAGTGCCCGCCCGCAAGATCAGAGGACGAACAAATGGCTGAAGGACTGCGCAAGGGGCTGACGAGCTATGGGGACGCCGGGTTCTCGCTGTTCCTGCGCAAGGCCTTCATCAAGGCGATGGGCTATTCGGACGACGCCCTCGACCGCCCCATCGTCGGCATCACCAACACCTATAGCGACTACAATCCCTGCCACGGCAACGTCCCGCAGATCCTCGAGGCGGTGAAGCGCGGCGTGATGCTGTCAGGCGCGATGCCGTTCGTGTTCCCGACGATTTCGATCGCGGAAAGCTTTGCGCATCCGACCTCGATGTATCTGCGCAACCTGATGGCGATGGATACCGAGGAGATGATCCGCGCGCAGCCGATGGACGCGGTCGTCGTCATCGGCGGCTGCGACAAGACGCTGCCGGCCCAGATCATGGCTGCCGTCAGCGCCGACCTGCCGACAGTGGTCATTCCGGTCGGGCCAATGGTGGTCGGCCATCACAAGGGCGAGGTGTTGGGGGCCTGCACCGATTGCCGACGGCTGTGGGGTAAATACCGCGCCGGCGAGATCGACGACACCGAGATCGAGGCGGTCAACGGCCGGCTCGCGCCGTCGGTAGGCACCTGCATGGTGATGGGCACCGCCTCCACCATGGCCTGCGTCACCGAGGCGCTCGGCCTGTCGTTGCCGATGAGCGCGACCATCCCTGCGCCGCATGCCGAGCGCTTCCGCTCGGCGGAAGCGAGTGGCAGGGTTGCGGCCGCGATGGCAAAGGCCAAGGGGCCGAAACCGAGCGAAATCCTGACGCCGGCGTCATTCCGCAATGCGCAGGTCGTGATGCAGGCGATCGGCGGCTCGACCAATGGTCTCATCCATCTGACTGCCATCGCACATCGCTCGCCATACAAGATCGACCTCGAAGCTTTCGACAAGCTTGGCCGCGAGGTGCCGGTGCTGGTCGACCTGAAGCCGTCGGGCGAGCATTACATGGAGCATTTCCATCATGCCGGCGGCGTGCCGAAGTTGATGGCGCAGCTCGGCGATCTCATCGATCTCGATGCGAAAACCATCACCGGACAGACGCTGCGCGAGGTCGTCGCGGCGGCCGAGGAGGTGCCGGGGCAGGATGCGATCCGCTCGCGCCAGAATCCGATCAAGGCCGAAGGCGCGATGGCCATCCTGCACGGCAATCTGGCGCCGCGCGGTGCGGTCATCAAGCAATCCGCGGCGAGCCCGAAGCTGTTGCAGCATACGGGGCGCGCCGTCGTGTTCGAATCCGTGGAAGACATGACGCGGCGCGTCGATGATCCCGAATTGGATGTCACCGCCGACGACGTGCTGGTGCTGCGCAATGCCGGGCCCAAAGGCGCTCCGGGGATGCCTGAGGCGGGATATCTGCCGATCCCGAGGAAGCTCGCGCGGGCCGGTGTGAAAGACATGGTGCGGATTTCGGATGCGCGCATGAGCGGCACGGCATTCGGCACTATCGTGCTGCACATCACCCCTGAATCGGCCGTCGGCGGTCCGCTGGCACTTGTGAAGAACGGTGACATGATCCGGCTCGATGTCGCAAAGCGTAGCATCGAACTGCTGGTTGACGAGGCCGAACTGCAGAAGCGCCGCGCCGCACTGCCGCCGCGGGCTACGCCTGACTGGGCCAGGCGCGGCTATGCGCACCTGTTCAACGAGACCATCCTGCAGGCCGACGAGGGCTGCGACTTCGACTTCATGCGTGCCGGCGGGAAAGAATAGCGTTCGATCCTATTTCGACTTGCTGGTGAATTTTTTCACGGCAACGCGAAATTCGTCTGTTTGCATGCAGTCGATGATGGCATCGCGCTCGGCGTCCAGCTGTGCCTGGATCGGCGTTGTCGGCGCGCGATGGATCAAGGCCTTCGTCGCGGCCAGCCCGGCCGGCGCGGTCTGTGCGAGTCTGAGCGCAAACTCGCGCGTCGCGGCCTTCAACTCGACTGCCGGAACGACCTTTGCGACGAGGCCCCAGTCGTAGGCCTGCGCCGCCGAAAAACTGTCCTCGGCCAGGAAGACCTGCAGCGCGCGGCGAGGGCCGACGCTCGCGGCGAGGCCGACGGTGCCGCCGCCATCGGGCGAAACGCCGATCTTGGCATAGGCCGGCGTGAAGCGCGCGTCTTCAGCCGCGATGCAGAGATCGGCAACGAAAGCCAGCGACAGGCCTGCACCGGCCGCCGAGCCGTGCACGCTCGCCAGCACGAGCTTGGGCATCCGCCGGAGCGTCGCGATGAAGGCGTGGTAGTGCTTGAGCAACTCCCCGACGACCGAGTTGACATCATTGGCCTCAACTGCCGCGCCAATCGTTTGCAGATCGCCGCCGGCGCAAAAAGCGCGGCCTGCGCCTTCGATGACCAGCACGCGGATATTGTCGTTGCGCTCGACGTCAGCGCCAAACTGCTCGAGTTTCTTTGCGATCGAGAGATCGATCGCGTTGAAGGCCGCCGGCCGGTTGAGCGTGATCGTGGCAATCGCACCGTCGATGTTGAGCAGCGCCGGTTCGGTCGCGGTGGCGTCGGGTGTCGGCATGGGGGCCTCCAGGCAGGACGGTTGTCAGGCATTTAAGTCTCAGAGGGGAGGGGTGACAATCCCGCCCGCCATAAAATGGCACCTTATTTCGTCTCGCCGCCGGAAACGCTCTTGCATCGCGGCAAAGCATGAGGCCAAATGGCGCTCGCCATCATCTGAGACGCGGACACGAGCGCCGCGAGGGTGAGGCGACAAGCCACATCAGCGGAGAGAGGAAACGGCGTGGGTTGCTCCTGTGCGTCTGCAAACGGGCTGTCGCGATGACGGCAGGACCGGTGATCATCGTCGGCGCGGGACACGCCGGCTTCCAGCTTGCTGCGTCCCTGCGGCAGGACGGCTTTGCCGAGCGCATCGCGCTCATCAATGACGAAGGCCATCTGCCGTACCAGCGGCCGCCTTTGTCGAAGGCTTACCTGAAGGGAACCAGCGGCCCGGAAACGCTGGTGTTCCGGCCGGAAAAGTTCTACCACGAGCACAACATCGATCTGGTCACTGATCGCGCCGCCTCGATCGACCGTGCCGCGCGAAAGCTCACGCTTCATTCCGGCACCTCGCTCGATTACGGGCACCTGGTGCTGGCGACCGGCGCGCGCAACCGGCTGCTCGATATCCCCAACGCCAATCTGGAGGCGGTGCGCTACCTGCGCACCCTGGACGAGAGCGAGGCGCTGCGGCATCTGCTCAAGCCCGGACTCCGCGTCGTTGTGATCGGCGCCGGCTTCATCGGGCTGGAGTTCGCCGCGACCGCGCGCGCAAAGGGCCTCGAGGTCGACGTGGTTGAACTGGCCGCACGCGTCATGGCGCGCGCGGTGACCGCGGAAATCTCCGACTATTTCCAGTCGAGGCATACAGCGACCGGCATCCGCATCCATCTCGGCGTTCAGGTCACGAGCATCGAGGCCACCGATGGCAGGGTGACCGGCGTCAGCCTCAGCGACGGCCGGCATATCCCGGCCGACCTCGTCGTGGTCGGCGTCGGCGTCTTGCCGAATGTCGAGCTCGCAGCGGAGGCGGACCTGCAGGTCGCGTCGGGCATCATCGTCGACGAGCACCTGCTCACGACCGATCCGAATATCTCTGCAATCGGCGATTGCGCGCTGTACAAGAGCGAGCGGTTCGGTGGCTCGTTGCGGCTCGAGTCGGTGCAGAACGCGACAGATCATGCACGCTGCGTCGCCGCGCGGCTCACGGGTCACGCCAAAGCGTATGACGGGCTGCCGTGGTTCTGGAGCGACCAGGGGCCGGACAAATTGCAGATGGCGGGCCTGACCACCGGCTATGATCGCGTCGTCGTACGCGGCGATCGCGAGCAGGGGCAGTTCTCGGCGTTCTGCTACCGCGACGGCCATCTCGTCGGCATCGAATCCGTCAACCGCGCCGGCGACCACATGTTCGGCCGAAGATTGCTCGGCGCTGGCGGCTCGATCACGCCGGAGCAGGCGGCCGATCCGAGCTTCGATCTGAAGAGCGCATTGAAGTGATGCCTTAGAGCGTTTTCGAGCGAAGTGGAGACCGGTTCGCGTGAAGAAAACGCGTCAAAACAAGAATCTAGAGCTTCGGTTCTGATTCAATCAGAACCGAAAATGCTCTAGGGTGGGCAAAGGGGCGTGTCCACCCTACGCATCGAGTATGTTCGCGACCTCCGCCGCCGTCGGCATCGACGGCGCGGCGCCCATTCGTTGCACGCAGATGGATGCGGCGGCATTGGCGTAATCGAGCGCGTGATGAAGGCCGCTTCCGACGGCGAGTTGCGATGCCAGTGCGCCGACGAAGCAATCGCCGGCGCCGGTGGTGTCGATCGCCTTGACTTCACGGCCCGGCACCATCAGCGGCTCGCCTTGCACCAGCGCCAGCACGCCGCGCTTGCCTAGCGTGATGCAGACGATCTTGTCTCTCCCCGCCAATGAACGGGCTGCATCGGTGAAGCGGTCGCGGCTGTCGCTGTCGCGCAGCTCGCGCCCTGTGAGGAAGCCGAGCTCGGTCTCGTTGAGAATGAGGATATCGACGAGGTCGAGCAATTGACGATCAAATTTGCTGGCCGGTGCGGGATTGAGGATCGTGGTCGCGCCACCGGCGCGAACGCTCTTGAAGAAGGTGGCGATAGTCGCCTGCGGGATCTCGAACTGGCTCACCGCAACGTCGCCCTTTGCCAACACGGGTGCCGCGACATCGTCGGCATCAACCAGCGCATTCGCGCCAGGCACCACGACGATGGTGTTGTCCGCGTCGGCAACGGTGATGATCGCGGTGCCCGTATGTGTCTCGGCCGTGTCCTTGACGAAGCTGAGGTCGACGCCCTGGACTGCAAGGAATGTCCGCAACTGTTCTCCAAAGGCGTCCTTGCCGAGGCGGCCAATCAGCGTGGTTGGCGCGCCGAGCTTGGCGGCGGCGACGGCCTGGTTGGCGCCCTTGCCGCCAGGGAAATAGAGCAGGGCGCTGCCCGCGACGGTCTCGCCGACGCGCGGGTGGCGCTCGGCGGCCGCCACCACATCCATGTTGATGCTGCCGGCGACAAAAACCCGGCCCATGTCTAAGAGCGCTCCCTATGCGCTGACCTGAAACTCGCGCTTCACCGCTTCGATGTCGGCGAGCGTGGGCAGACCTGCCTCGTTGCCGAGCTTCTGGATCTTGTAGGTCGAGGCCGCGCGCGCGAACTCGAAATGATCCTTCCAGGTTTTGCCGGGATGCGCGAGGTAGGAATGGATGTATGCGCCGTGAAAAACGTCTCCTGCGCCGTTGGTGTCGATCACGCGGTCGCGCGGGATCGGCAGCGCAGGCATGGTGCGGACCACGCCGGCTTCGTCATACCACAGCAGGCCGCGTTCACCCATCGTGACGCCGCCGACCCGGCAGCCACGACTCTTCAGATAATCCAGCATGTGCTCAGGCGTCTTGTCCATCTGCTCGCAGAGGCGCTCGGCGACGATCGCGACGTCGATATATTCCAGCAGCTCGTGGGTGTTGGTGCGCAGGCCGCCGCCGTCGAGCGACGTCAGGATGCCGTCCTCGCGGCAGAGCCTTGCATAATGAATGGCAGCGTCCGGCTGGTGGCCATCGATATGCAGCGCGCGGCAGCCCTTCAGGTTCAAGAGCGGGAAGGGATGGATATGCTCGTCGTCGCGGCAGCGGACGATGGCGCGCTTGCCGTCCTTCGGCATGATGAAGGACAGCGAGGAAGAGTTGACCTTGCGCGGGTGGACCGAGATTCCGTATTTCGCCGCCATGTCCCAGAACATCCGCCCGAGCCAATCATTCGCCATGGTGGCGATCAGATCCGGCACGATGCCGAGCTTGGCGCAGCAAAATGCCGCAGTGACCGCGTTGCCGCCAAAGGAGACCGCGTAGGCGTCGGCTACATGTTTCTCGTCGCCAGTCGGCACATGGTCGGTGATGAAGGTGACGTCGATATAGGTCTGTCCGATGAAGAGAGCCTGCATTCGTTTTCCGTCGTGGGGTGATGGGTGGGTCCCGGCGGCAGCTTCAGCTTAGCACCGCTTATTATGTGCGTTCGCTGAAATTATTCGCAACCATGCCGTCTTTGCGGCTTGAGATGGCCCACTGAGGGGACTACCACCGTTTTTCGGTTTTGCCAGCATGCCGCCCGATAACGGGCGGCGGCTGTTCTGAGTTCCTGGTTGTAAGACAAAGGGGGCACAATGACCGTATATTCCGGGCCGGTGTTCGAGATGGCGGCGAACCAGTTCAACGTGATCGCCAACCACCTCGAAATCCCGATGGACGAGCGCGAGCGGCTGCTGATGCCGAAACGGTCCGTCACCGTGTCCTGCCCGATCCACCGCGACGATGGCACAGTGGCGGTGTTCGAAGGCTACCGCGTGCAGCACCACCTCACGATGGGGCCGACCAAGGGCGGCACCCGCTTTGCGCCCTCCGTCGACATCGGCGAGGTCGCCGCGCTCGCGATCTGGATGAGCTGGAAATGCGCTCTCGTCGGCCTGCCCTATGGCGGTGCCAAGGGTGGCGTCAATGTCGATGTGACCCAGATTTCCAAGCGCGAACTGGAGTCGCTGTCGCGCCGCTATATGCAGGAGATGATTCCCTTTGTCGGCCCGCATACCGACGTGATGGCTCCGGACATGGGCACCAATGAGCAGGTGATGGCCTGGTTCATGGACACCTATTCGATGTACCAGGGCCAGACTGTGACCGAGATCGTCACCGGCAAGCCGGTGTCTTCCGGCGGCACGCTCGGCCGGCGCGAGGCGACCGGGCGCGGCGTGGCCTATCTTGCGAGACGGGTGCTGAAGGAGCTTGCGATCAATCCCTCCGGCGCCACCGCCGTGGTCCAGGGTTTCGGCAATGTCGGCTCCTATGCGGCGCTGGAACTGCAGAATTATGGTCTCAAGATCACCGCAGTCTCCGATCACACCGGCGCGCTCTACGACGAGAAAGGCCTCGACATTCCCGCGCTGATGCATCATGCGCAGCTGCATGGCAGCATCGCCGGCTTCTCCAACGAGCTGCATTTCGACCCCGCCGAGGTGCTGACGCTTCCCTGCGACGTACTGGTGCCGGCAGCGATGGAGCGCGTGATCGACGCCCGCGTCGCGAGCAGGCTCAGGTGCCGCGTGCTGGCGGAAGGCGCCAACGGACCGACCACGCCGGAGGCCGATCTGGTCCTGGACAAGCGCCGCAATGAGATCTTCCTCATTCCCGATATCCTCTGCAATTCCGGCGGCGTGGTGGTCAGCTACTTCGAATGGGTGCAGGATCTGCAGCAATTGTTCTGGGAAGAGGAGGAGGTGATGCGGCGCGAATACCAGATCCTCGATCGCGCATTCGAGACGATGCTGAAGCGCGCGAAAGCCGACAACATCCCGCATCGCACCGCGGCGATGGCGATCGGGGTGGAGAAGGTCCGTGCTGCCAAGAACACGCGAGGGCTGTTCCCATGATCACCGCACTTGACCATGTCGTCGTCCTGACCGGCGATATCGAAGCGGCAACGGCGGCGTACGAGACGCTGTTCGCGCGCTCGCCGGCGTGGAAGAACGTCAGCGATGGCGCCGCGCGGGTGCTGTTCACGCTCGATAATACCTCGCTGGAGTTGATGGCGCCGAGCGGCGAAGGCGACAACGCGGGCCGCATCCGGGCCGTGCTGGCATCGCAGGGCGAGGGGCTCGCGAGCCTGTGCTTCCGCACCAACGACATCACAAGGATGCATCGCCGGCTGGAGCGGCTGACGCTGCGGCCGGAGCCGGTCTCGGAGGTGGAAAGCCAGGACGAGATTTCCGGCGTGACGCTGTCGTGGAAGCGCACCCGCGCTGCCACCGATGCGACGCGCGGCGTGCGGATGTTCTTCCTCGAGCGCGAGAAGGAGCGCCCGCTCTCGGTCCGCACCCAGCCCGCAGGCATCACCGCGATGGATCATGTGGTCGTCGCGACCGCCGATCCCGAACGCGCCGCCGCGCTCTATGGCGCTCGCCTTGGCCTCGACATGGCGCTCGATCGTTCGCATGCAGATTGGGGCCGGCTGATGTTCTTCCGCTGCGGCGATCTGATCGTCGAGGTTGCGCACAAGCCCGGCAAGGCCGAGGCCGATGCGCCGGACCGTCTGCGCGGCGTCTGCTGGCGCGTCACCGACATCGACGCCACGCATGCCCGGCTCGTTGCCGCCGGCGTGGACGTCTCGGAGATCCGCACCGGCCGCAAGCCGGGCACGCGCGTGATGACCGTGCGCACCGGCACCTGCAGCGTGCCGACGCTGCTCGTGCAGCCGTCCGCTCCCGTCGTAGCGTAGCGATTCGCTCACGCCTCCCGCCGTTGTCGTCCGGGGCAAGCCCTGAACGATGCCGTCATTCCGGAGGCGTCCGAAGGACGAACCCGGAATCCATGTCGCCGCCTGCGCTGTGGCCAGATGGATTCCGGGTTCGCGCGTACGCGCGGCCCGGAATGACGGCTGGTGGGCATGCGTGATTCATTCTCAAACGCTCTCGGTCGTGCTACATCCAACGTTCCGACTGAATTGAGCGATCCGATTGGCCAAGACAAAGCGAGTTCTGAAGTGGCAGCGTGACCCCGAGGGGATGCGGCTGCGCATCCTGGAGGCGGCGAAGGCGGAGTTTGCCGCCCATGGGCTCGCCGGCGCGCGCGTCGACAGCATCGCCAAGAAGGCGGGCGCCAACAAGCGCATGCTCTATTATCACGTCGGCAACAAGGAAGACCTCTATCTCGAGGTGCTCGAGGGCGCCTATGAGAAGATCCGTGCCGAGGAGCGCGGCCTCGATCTCGAACATCTGGAGCCGCCCGAGGCGATCGCGCGGCTGATCGACTTCACCTGGAACTATTTCATCCGCAACCCGGAATTCCTGGCGCTGCTGAATACCGAGAACCTTGCCAAAGCGCGGCATTTGAAACGTTCGACCAAGGTCAAATCGATGCATTCGCCGTTCGTCGAGATGATCCGCACCGTGGTGACACGCGGCGTGGAGAGCGGCGATTTCCGCGCCGCGGTCGATCCGGTGCAACTTTACATCTCGATCGCCGCGCTCGCCTTCTTCTATCTCTCCAACAGCGCGACGCTGAGCGTGATCTTCGGCCGCGATCTGTTGTCGAAAGACGCCCGCGACGAGCGGCTGTCGCACATGATCGCGCTGGTCCTGGCGGCGCTGACAGGAAAGTCGATCGCGACGTTCGGAAAGAGCAAGGCGCCGAAGCTGCAGGTAACGGCGCAGCAGGCGGTTTAGCGAAACGCCGCAGCCCGGATGGAGCGCAGCGAAATCCGGGACGTCGCATCGCGGGGCCGCCGATCCCGGATTGCGCCGCGCTTCATCCGGCTACGGGCTGATACTCGTACAATTACAAAGCCCGTGGTTACGGGTCCCGGCTCAAGGCCGGGACGACATCAGGTTTTTTGCAGCAGCGAACGTCTCTGCGGCGATTTTGCCGCGCGGGATCGGGCTGGACAGTATTTATCCAACGGGTTAATTTCCGATCCGAGAAGCGATCAAGCAGGGATGCGGAACGTGACGGAGAGCAAGGAGGCGGGCAGCCTGTCGAGGCTGCTCAATGCGGCGTGGGTGCGCCCATTTCTGTTCCTGGTATTCATTGTGGTGGCCTGGGACCTCGCCATCCGCCTGTTCCAGATTCCCGCCTACCAGATCCCGGCGCCGGGCGATGTCGTCGCCGTGCTGCGCACGGAGTGGCCGGAACTGCTCCGGCAGTCGTGGCCGACAACGTATGCGACGATCTGCGGCTTCCTGTTGTCGGCCGTGTTCGGCATTCCCGTCGCGATGCTGATTGCGGGATCGAAGACGGTGGAGAGCTATGTCTATCCGCTCCTGGTATTCTCGCAGTCGGTGCCGAAAATCGCGATCGCGCCGCTGTTTGTCGTGTGGTTCGGTTTCGGCATCATCCCGAAGGTAATCTCGGCGTTCCTGCTCGGCTTCTTCCCGGTGGTCGTCTCGGCGGTGCAGGGATTCAAGTCCGTTGACCCCGACATGGTCGATCTCGCGCGCGCGATGCAGGGCAGCCGCTTCCAGGTGTTCCGCGCCGTCAATTTGCCGCATGCAATGCCCGCGATCTTTTCCGGACTGAAAGTGTCGGTGACGTTGGCGGTGGTCGGCGCCGTCGTCGGCGAGTTCGTCGGCTCCAATTCCGGCATCGGCTATGTGATGCAGCGCTCGATTGGAACCTTTGATCTGCCGACGATGTTCGCCGCGCTGGTGATCCTGGCGCTGCTCGGCGTCGTCCTGTTCTGGATTGTCGACCGCATCGAGCGCCTGGTTATTCCCTGGCATGTCAGCCAGCGCGAGGACATTATTTTCGCTTCGTGAGTTACCCGGAAAGACAACAGCATAAGGTTTGTCGTCATTGCGAGCGCAACGAAGCAATCAATAGCCCGCCAGTGGCCAGTGGAGGAATGGATTGCGTCGCGTAGCCCGCAACGACGGGGAGAGGGAGGAGAACAACATGCGATTGATAGCTGTGATCCTGGCGACGCTGACCTGGACAACAATGACCATGCTTCCGGCATCAGCCGCCGACAAGGTGGTGCTGATGCTGAACTGGTACGTCTATGGCGAGCACGCGCCATTCTATTACGGCAAGGCCAAGGGTATCTATGCTGCCGAAGGCATCGATCTTGAAATCCAGGAAGGCCGCGGCTCGGCTGCGACCACGCAGGCGGTGGCCGCCAAGACCGCCAATTTCGGCTATGTCGATATTCCCACCATGATGCGCGCGGCCGTGAAGGGCGCGCCCGTCATCGCGACCGGCGTGCTGCTGCAGACCAGCCCGATGTCGGCGATGGGCTTCGTCGACAAGAACATCCGCAAGCCCGAGGACATCAAGGGCAAGACCGTCGCGATCACGCCGGCGGATTCCATGACGCAGATCTGGCCGCTGTTTTTGAAGAAGACCGGCCTGAAGGAGAGCGATTTCCAGACGGTTGCCGGCGACGGCCAGACCAAGCTGAACGCTGTTATCAACGGCCAGGCCGATCTGCTGCTCGGCTACGTCATGGACCAGTCGATGAAGATCAAGGACGCCACCGGCAAGGAC
Organism: Bradyrhizobium sp. BRP22; assembly: GCF_020194175.1. Lineage (GTDB taxonomy): Bacteria > Pseudomonadota > Alphaproteobacteria > Rhizobiales > Xanthobacteraceae > Bradyrhizobium. The sequence goes on from NZ_JADYVX010000009.1 coordinate 246,889, forward strand.
GTCTATCCGATCAAGTTCGCCGACTACGGCATCCATTTGGTCTCCTCGGGCATCATCGCCAACAGCGATTACGTCAAGGCGAATGCCGATCTCGTCCGTCGCTTCATGTCGGCGACGACCAAGGCGGTGGAAGCCGCCGAGAAGGAGCCGAAGGCCGCTGCACAATCGATCCTCGATGCCAACCCCAAGGGCGGCAAGATCGAGACGCTGACCCAGGGCTTCGAACTGACGATCCCGCTCTATCGCACCGATGAAACGAAGACCAAGCGGCCATTCCAGGTCACCGACCAGAACATGACCGACTCGGTCAATCTGATGGTCGAGTATGGCGGGCTTGATCCCAAGGCCAAGGACAATCCGAAGGCCTTTTATACCAACGACTACCTGCCGAAGGGCGACTCGTGAAAGCACCTGCGATGAAGCCGGCGACACAGAGCCATGTGGATCAACCGGGCGCGCATCTGCGCCTGGTCTCCGACCGTGCCGCCGGCGACAAATCCGGCATCAAGCTGTCCGGAGTTTCCAAGACCTACCGCTCGCGCGACGGCGACGTGCCGTCGCTGCGGCCGCTCGACTTCCACATCAACCAGGGCGAGTTCTTCGTCGTGGTCGGTCCATCCGGCTGCGGCAAGTCGACCCTGCTGAAGATGATCTCCGGTCTGCTGCCGCCGACGACAGGCGAGATCCTGGTCGAGGGCGAACAGGTGACCAAGCCGCACGGCAATGTCGGCATCGTGTTCCAGAACGCGCTGCTGCTGCCGTGGCGGAACATCCTCTCCAACGTGATGCTGCCGATCGACATGAAGAAGCTCTCCCGGGAGAAGTATCTGCCGCGCGCGAAAGAGCTTCTGAAGCTGGTCGGCCTCGAAGGCTTCGAGAAGAAGCTGCCATGGCAGCTCTCCGGCGGCATGCAGCAGCGCGCCTCGATATGCCGCGCTCTGGTGCATGATCCCAAGATCATGCTGATGGACGAGCCATTCGGCGCGCTGGATGCGATGACGCGCGAGCGCATGAATGTCGAATTGATGCGGATCCAGCGCGAGACCGGCAAGACCGTGCTCTTGATCACGCACTCGATTCCCGAGGCGGTGTTCCTCGCCGACCGCGTGCTCGTGATGACCGAGCGTCCCGGCGCGATCGCGGCGATCTACGATGTGCCGCTGCCCCGGCCGCGCTCGCTGGATGCGATGTCGGATCCTGTCTTCACCGAGCTGGTACAGCGCATCCGCAAGCATTTCTTCACCCAAGGGTCGCTGGACTGAGCTTCGATGCCGCCTCGTCTCGTTGTCCGAGATATCGCCCTGTTCGAACGTCCGGTCAGCTTTGCCCGGCCGTTCCGGTTTGGCGCGGTCGTGGTCAACGCCGCGCGTCAAGCCTTCGTGCGGGTTGAGATCGAGGTCGAGGGGCAGGGCCGGGCGGTCGGCGCGAGCGCGGAATTCCTGGTGCCGAAATGGTTCGACAAGCGGCCGGAACTCGCACCGCAACAGACGGTGGACGAACTCCGGCGCTCGCTCTTGATCGCGCGGGAGCTGTATCTCGCGCATTCCAGCTTCGAGACAGCGTTCGGTCTGCATGCGGCGTGCATCGGCGCACAGGTCGACGCCTGCGCGCGCGACGACATACCGCCGCTCGCGGCAGCCTATGGGCCTGCGGAAATCGACAAGGCGATCCTCGATGCGCTGCTGCGCGCGGTCGGTGCCAACTTTTTCGACGGCATGGCGCGGAACATTGCCGGCATCGATGCACGGCTGTCGCGCGATCTGGAGGACGGTGACATCGTGGCGTTCCTTGCCGGGCGCAAGCGGCTCGAGCGCGTCGCGATCCGGCACACCGTTGGCCTCGACGACAAGATCGAAGGCGAGGGCGGCGTTGCCGACGCCAAGGAAAATGCCGGCGCGCGCTATTTCAAGCTCAAGCTCAATGGCGATCCCGAGCATGACGCGGCGCGGCTGATCCGGATCGGCAACGAGCTCGCGACGCTGCCGCACGACTACAAGATCACGCTCGACGCCAACGAGCAATATGCCGATGTTGCGGCGCTCGGCGCACTGGTCGATCGTCTTGACAACGACAGCGCATTGCAGCCGATCGCCGCAAGGCTGCTCTATATCGAGCAGCCGATGCCGCGCGACATCACCAAGGCCTCGGCGCTGGGTGCGCTGGCGGCGCGCGGCTTCATCATCGACGAGGCCGATGATTCCTACGATGCGTTCCCGGAGGCGCGGGCGCTCGGCTATCGCGGCATCTCCTCGAAATCCTGCAAGGGCATTTACAAGTCGATCGTCAATGCGACGCGCGCGGCCAAATGGAGCGCGGATGGCGTGGCGTATTTTATCACCGGCGAGGACCTGACCTGCCAGGCGGGGCTCGCCGTGCAGCAGGATCTGGCGCTCGGCGCGCTGATCGGCGTCACCCATGCCGAGCGCAACGGGCATCACTATGTCGACGGTTTTGCGGCGACGCCCGCGGCCGAGGCGGAGGCGTTTCTGTCGGCGCATCCCGATCTCTACGTGCACGACGGCGGCAAGGTGCGCCTCGCCATCCATGACGGCGATCTGCTGACGGGATCGCTGACGACGCCGGGCTTTGCCACTTCCGTGCATCCGGACCGGTCCACTTTGTCGCCGCTCGCGCGGCCAACGACAAGAATTCTGCAGGAGCAAGCACTATGACCACCAAGCGTCTCGGCCTGATCATGAACGGCGTCACAGGCCGGATGGGGCTCAACCAGCATCTGATCCGCTCGATCGTCGCGATCCGCAATCAGGGCGGGGTGCTGCTCTCGAACGGCGACCGCATCATGCCGGATCCGATCCTGGTCGGCCGCGATGCCGAGAAGGTCGGCGCGCTCGCAAAGCGCTTCGAGATCGCCCGCGTCACCACCGACCTCGACAAGGCGCTGGCCAATCCCGATGACACCGTGTTCTTCGATGCCGCGACTACCCAGGCGCGGCCCTCACTGCTGACCAAGGCGATCAACGCCGGCAAGCATGTCTATTGCGAGAAGCCGATCGCGACCAATCTGGACGAAGCGATTGCGGTGGTGAGGCTCGCCAACGCCAAGGGCCTCAAGCACGGCACGGTGCAGGACAAGCTGTTCCTGCCCGGCTTGAAGAAGCTAGCGTTCCTGCGCGACTCCGGCTTCTTCGGCCGCATGCTCTCGGTGCGCGGCGAGTTCGGCTACTGGGTGTTCGAAGGCGGCTGGCAGGAGGCGCAGCGGCCATCGTGGAATTACCGCACTGAGGACGGCGGCGGCATCATCCTCGACATGGTCTGCCACTGGCGCTACGTGCTCGATAACCTTTTCGGCGAGGTGCAGAGCATCTCCTGCCTCGGCACGACGGATATCCCGGAGCGCTACGACGAGAAGGGCAAGGCCTACAAGGCCACCGCCGACGATTCCGCCTATGCGACCTTCCAGCTTAAGGGCGGCGTGATCGCGCATATCAACATGAGCTGGGTGACGCGGGTCTATCGCGACGATCTCGTAACCTTCCAGGTCGACGGCACCCATGGCTCGGCGGTGGCGGGGCTGACCGACTGCATGATCCAGGCGCGGCAGGCGACGCCGCGGCCGGTGTGGAATCCGGACGAGAAGCGGCTGCACGATTTCTACGCCGACTGGCAGAAGCTGCCCGACAATGTCTCTTACGACAACGGTTTCAAGGAACAGTGGGAGATGTTCATCCGCCATGTCTGCGAGGACGCCCCTTACAAATACACGCTGCTCGAAGGCGCCAAGGGTGTGCAGCTTGCCGAATGCGCGCTGAAGAGCTGGAAGGAGCGGCGCTGGATCGACGTCGAACCGATCAGGCTGTGAGGATGCGACCATGAACAAGCCAGTCCCACCGATGTCTTCGCTCTCGCTGAAGCTGCCGACCGCGAGCGGTGGCCTTGAGACTTACCGCCTTGCGGCGTCGCGGACCTTTCCCGCCAAGCTTGAGGGGACGCTGAATCGCGTTGCATTCTCGGCGGCGCATGTCGTGGCTGACCCGCGGGCTGATGTCGATCCGTGGCTCACCGCTGCCGTCGACTGGGACAAGACGATCGCATTTCGCGAACATGTCTGGGATTTGGGACTGGGTGTCGCGGAGGCGATGGACACCGCGCAGCGCGGCATGGGGCTCGACTGGAACACCTCGCTGGAATTGATCCGGCGCTCCGTGAGCGCGGCGAGGGCAAAGGGAAATGCGCTGGTGTTTTCCGGCGCCGGTACCGACCACCTCGCGGTGGAGGGGGCCAAGAGCATCGACGACGTGATCCGCGCCTATGAGGAGCAGATCGCCGCGATTGAGAAGATCGGCGGCCGCATCATCCTGATGTGCTCGCGCGCGCTGGCGAAGCTCGGGCGCAGCGCGGAGGACTACGCCAAGGTCTACGACCGCGTGCTGTCGCAGGTCCGCGAGCCCGTGATCATCCACTGGCTCGGCGACATGTTCGATCCGGCGCTGTCAGGCTATTGGGGCACCACCGACCTCGACAAGGCGATGGACACGGCGGTTGCCATCATCAATGCTCACGCAGCCAAGGTCGACGGCGTCAAGGTGTCGCTGCTCGACAAGCAGCGCGAGATCGACATGCGCCGGCGGCTCGATCCTCGCGTCAAGATGTATACCGGTGACGACTTCAACTATGCCGAGCTGATCGCGGGCGACGAGAAAGGATTCTCGCACGCGCTGCTCGGGATTTTCGATGCGATCGCGCCGGCCGCCTCCTACGCGCTGTCGCGATTGGCCGCGGGCGACGAGGCCGGCTTCCACGACGTGCTGGGGCCGACGGCGCCGCTATCGCGCCACATCTTCAAGGCGCCGACGCGCTTCTACAAGACCGGCATCGTGTTCATGGCTTATCTCAACGGCCACCAGGATCACTTCACCATGGTCGGCGGACAGGAGAGCGCGCGCTCGACGCTGCACCTAGCCGAACTGTTCCGCCTGGCCGATGCCGCCGGCCTGCTCGCCAATCCGGAACTGGCGACGCGGCGGATGCAAACGGTGCTGGCAACGCGCGGCGTTGAGCCCTGATGCGCGATTTTTCTTCCGATCACCGCTGGCTGTCGCTGAACACGGCGACGGTCCGCAAGCAGGGCGACCTGGTCGAGATCATCGAGGCCTGCGCGCGCCACGGCATCCGCGCCATCGATCCCTGGCGCGACCAGGTCGCAGCCATCGGCCTCGAGCGCGCCGTCCGCGCGGTGCGCGATGCCGGGCTCGAACTGTCAGGCTATTGCCGCGGCGGCATGTTCGTCGCGGACGCTGCGCATCGCAGCGAAGCGCGCGACGACAACCGCCGCGCGGTCGACGAAGCCAAAGCGCTCGGCGCCTCCTGCATCGTGCTTGTGGTCGGCGGCCTGCCGCAATATTCGCGGCCGGGCAGCGCAGCCTCGAAGGACATCGCAGCGGCGCGCGCGCAGGTGCATGACGGCATCGCCGAGATGCTGGAATATGCAAGAGAGGCGAAGCTGCCGCTCGCGATCGAGCCGTTGCATCCGGCCTATGCCGGCGACCGCGCGTGCGTGAACACGACCAGGCAGGCGCTGGATATCTGCGATGCGCTCGACCCTCAGCGCAGCGGCATGCTGGGCGTCGCGCTCGACGTCTATCACATCTGGTGGGATCCCGAGTTGATGGCCCAGATCGCGCGCGCCGGCAAGGACCGGCTGCTGGCGTTTCATGTCTGCGACTGGCTGGTGCCGACCAGGGACATCCTCAACGACCGCGGCATGATGGGCGACGGCGTGATCGACATCAAATCGGTGCGTGCGGCGGTGGAAGCGCAGGGGTACGCCGGTTATTCCGAGATTGAGATATTTTCGAACGACTGGTGGGGCCGGTCGATGGATGAAGTCTTGCGGATCTGCATCGAGCGGCACCGGACCGCGGTTTAGGGTCAGTACTCAAGATTCCCTGAAGCGTGGTCACTGGCCTGCAGTCTGCGGTAGCGTATTGAAGCGTGCCTTCTGCTCACTGCTCAGCGTGGCATAGAACTCGTCCAATGTGGCTTGCACCCAATCGGCTGCCTCTAGCATGGCCTCGAGCCGCTTCTCCATCGCCTCGAGCCGTCCGACCGGCGTCAGTGGCACCTCGTCCGGGCATGCAGCTTGCAGCCCTGCAACCGCTTTCTTTGTCGCGTTGCTCAAGCGGTCGAGCGCTTCCTTTTGCTTGCCCGCGGGGTGTATCACCGCTTCGATCCGTTCGATCGGCAGCTGCGTCAGGCTGGACTTCGGATCGCCGCAGGACTCGGACGCTTCCCGCTGCGGCTGCTGTTGCGAGCGATCGCTGACATTGGGGCCGAGCGCATTGAAGCGCGCTTTTTGCTCGTCGCTCAGCGAGTCATAGAACCTCTCCAGCGCCGGCCGCACGATCCTCACCGCCTCGAGCGTGACGCGGACGCGGTTCGTCATCGCCCGCAAGCGGCCGGGCGGCGTCAGTGCGTAGGAATCGACGCAGGATTGCTTGAACACGTCGGCAGCCTTTGCTGACGCGTCCTTCAATTCATCGAGCAGAGCGCGGTGCTCGGGTGTCGGCTGTACGGCCCGCGTGATCTCGGCAATCGGCCAGGCGGTCACGCCCTTGTCCGGAGCTTCGCACACTTGCCGCAGAGCCTCTGGGCTCGCGCTCGGGCGTCCGCGACTTCGGTATTCGGTGATCGGCGCGCCCGGGTCCGGATAGCTGGCGTAGGCAGAATAACGGTTATCCGCACCCCAGAACACGGTATCGACGAAGTCGTCGTAAGCGTAAGCCCAATAGCCGGGTTCGTAGGCATAGGGCCAGAAGGCGTAGTTGAAGATGTCGGAATAGGCATAGGGCCAGAACACCGGGCCGAGCCAGGCCACAAACACAGCGTGCTTCCCGTGCCGCCAAGCATGGCGGGGAGCCCAGGCCTGCTCCCGGGCCGTGAGCGCCGCTTGGGCTTGCAGGGCATCATTGCTCCGGAACTGCGCGGCAAACCGCCCGCGTGCTGCAGCCTCAACCGAGGCAGCAGAAGCTGCGCGTCCAACGGTAGTAGGTTCAGGTCCCAAGCGCTGCAGGAGCGCTTGATCCTGTTGCTGCATGCGCTGCTCGCGCTGGAGCAGGCGGTTCTGCGCCTGCAGCAACCGCTCCTGCGCGCGCTGCGCGCGTGGGCCTTCTACGTTCCGCGATTGTAGTTCCTGCACGCGCTGCTGCAGGCGATCGATACGGGTCTGGCGCTCGGCGCTCCGGCGCGAAAGCATCTCACGCTGCCGCTCCTGCGCAGAGGCGGTCCGTTCGATCGGCCCCAACCGCTGCATGCGCGCCTGATCCTGTTGCTGCATGCGCTGCTCGCGCTGGAGCAGGCGGTTCTGGGTCTGTAGCAACCGCTCCTGCTCGCGCTGTGCACGTGGGCCTTCTACCTTTTGCGATTGCAATTGCTGCACGCGCTGCTGGAGGCGGTCGATGCGGCCCTGCCGATCTGCGGTCTGGCGCGAAAGCGTCTCGCGCTGCCGGTCCTGCACGATTTGCTTTTGCTGCTGGATGCGCTGCTCGCGCTGTTCGATCTGCTGCTGTCGTGGCAGCCGCTCGCTCACCGTCGGCGGTGTGCTCGGGCGCGACGGTGCAGCGATATGGGGCGTCGGTCGCGGTGCCATCGCCGGACGCTGCGGCGGCGTAGCAACGTGGGGCGCTGGGCGTGGCGGCGGTGCCGCGATGTGCGGAGTCGGGCGCGGCGCCATGGCCGGTCGCGGCGGCGCGGCCGGCCGTGCCATTGCCGGTGGTGCGGCGGGGCGAGCCATAGCGGGTGGTGCCGCGGGGCGAGCCATGGCAG
>NZ_JADYVX010000090.1 GCF_020194175.1 Bradyrhizobium sp. BRP22
TTGAAAACATGGCCATTCTTCGGCGCTGAATATCACCGTCTTTGTTGACCAGTGTTTTAGTGACAAATGCTGCATGGTTTTTCGTAGTGTTGTATCCCTTCCAGACTTCATGTGGATCGAGGGCATACGCACAAACCTTACCAGCAACGGGGATTCTAACTAATGCATTTTTTGATTCTAAGTAATTGAGCCAACGAATAATTGTGCTTCTGCTAACTCCAAGTTTTTCAGCTAGGAATTGCTGATCCGCAACGACAGCGCCACACGTAGGATCGATATGCTCCGCTAAAAATGAGTACAGCTTCAGTGCTGATATGCCTTGGCTATCCTTCAGCAGCTCTCGAACGCGTTCCCAACCTTTTGGGGATACCTGTGTAAACCTTGAATTCTTCTTTGCTTCTTCGAGATCCTCGGTGTTTTTCTTTGCCTCATCTGAAAGTTGTTTCAGTCGTTTTTCTGAATCAATAAACATGATTTTTTCCCTCTAAAAATCCCATGCACTAACGTTGGTTCAAATCTAAGCCATCATGACACATCTGTGCAACACCTTGTTGCGTGTTGTCGCATCCAGGATGCGACAACGTTGTGTCACCCTGGATGCGACAGGTAAACAAAAAACACACTAAAAAAACAACAACTTACAAATCGGCGTAAAAGATCTATTCTAGGCAAGGGTGTTGCGCGCAACGCAACGCCCTTTGGGGGTGTCGGGGCGAAGCCCTGACCCAGTCACGTAGCGATAGCGGAGTGTATACTGGCTTACTCCTCTGCAAGCCTTACCAGCTGTGATTTTTGCCAGATTTCACGCTCTCAACGTTCAACAGCTCCATCATGGTTTTGCCGTCCGTTCACCGCTAAAACGCCTCAGAAATCGGGACAGGATGTGCAAATGTAATACCGTCACCCGCGACGATATTCCGTTTGCCATCTGGTCAGGGCTTCGCCCCGACACCCCGTATCAGTGCGTACGTGCTCAATGTGGTTTCCGGTTCTCTTCCGCTTCCTCGCCCACTCGCTCACTAACGTTCGGTCGCTGGGGCTGCGGCGAGCGGTGCCACCTCTCGCATGTTGTCGGTGATTCCGCTGTTGTTCTTTCGGGGATAAGTCGTCAGATAGCCCTTCAAACGCGCTCAGAAGCTCTCAGACGCACGAAACGGGGTTTAAATGCCCGTCAGGGCATGGAAGGCGCGAAAAACGCTTACAGAGCGTTTCAGGAGGTCAGGCGCGCCGATACCCCTAGCCAGGGGCTTTCAGGTCGCCAGGAACCGCGCCAGCCCCCTGCAAAGCCCATTTGCACGGAACAGGCAGCCACGCGGTTGGCAGGTGGTCGTAGACCGTCGGTGTTACAGCGATGGGGGTCTGGGGTTCTCCCCAGACGGTTTCCGGTTGCGCTCAAGGCGCTGCCGGAACCGTGGCGGCTCGATCGTTCTGGAGATCGGGGAGCAAAAACACGCAAGGGATTTTGAGGCGGCAAAAGAGCAATGCAGGATAGACAACCCGATGTCAAATGTTAACATTTGAATCAGATTGTCCAAAAACGGGGTTTTTGCCGCCTGCCGCTGGCTCAATTTGAAAACATGGCCATGATTCGGCGCTGAATATCACCGTCTTTGTTGACCAGTGTTTTAGTGACAAACGCCGCGTAGTTTTTAGATGTGTTGTATCCCTTCCAGACTTCATGTGGATCGAGTGCATACGCACAAACCTTACCAGCAACAGGAATTCTGACTAACGCGTTTTTTGATTCTAAGTAGTTGAGCCAGCGCTTAATTGTGCTTCGGCTAACACCCAATTTATCTGCTAAAAACTGCTGATCGGCAACAACAGCACCGCATGAGGGATCTATGTGCTCAGCTAAAAACGAGTAAAGCGGTATTGCTACAACTCCCTGCTTGTCCTTCGACAGTTCTCGGATCCTTTCCCAGCCCTTCTGATAAACCTGGGTGAATGGGCCGTTATTTTTCGGATCTGATTCCGATTCTTTGTTTAATTTTTCCAGTTCTTTTAGACGCTTTTTTCGCTGCTCTTCAGTCCCGATATACATGGTAAATCTCCACGGTCTAATGATGGCTCAAATATAAGCCATCATAGCTCAAACGTAAACCATGATAGGTCGACCTAGCTCACACATGCGTGAGCTAACCTTAGACCACACATGCGTGAGCTAACCCATAATGCAAGTAGCTAAAAAATCAATAACTTACAAAATCGCCCTTAAATATCTTTTCTGCTGAAAGTGTTGCGCAAAGCGGAACACTTTTTTGGGGTGTCGGGGCGAAGCCCTGACCCAGTCACGTAGCGATAGCGGAGTGTATACTGGCTTACTCCTCTGCCAGC
>NZ_JADYVX010000091.1 GCF_020194175.1 Bradyrhizobium sp. BRP22
GCTGATACTGGAGACGAGCGGCTTTGGTCCACGGCATGGTGTCCTCCCTCGAATCTTTGCAAATCCGAAGGAATCACAGGCCCGCCAAAACCGCTCACCCTTTTTCGGTCAGGCTCTCAGGATGAGGGGCAGTAGTGTGCTCCGAAATGACAGTTGAATGAGCTACCGCCCTACCTCGCAAACGAACGCGACGGCGCGAGATGCAGGGCGAAGGCGTCGACCTTGTCGCTCGCGCGCGGATAGATCTCGGCGACGATTGGATCATGCCCCGGAATGAAGCGGTCGCGATGCCCGGCGAGCCGCTCGACAGTCTCCCAGCCGATCGCCATGTCGCCGATGTTGTAGACGATCGGGAACGGACTGCGCTGGTGCAGATTGGCGTAGTAGTGCGCGGCGTCGGACGCCAGCACCACGGGACCGCGCGCGGTTTCGACCCGCACCACCTGCAGGCCATCGGAATGGCCGCCGACGCGGTGCACGGTGATTCCAGGCGCGACCTCGCCATCTCCGGAATGGAACGTGACGCGCTCGCCATAGACGTGGCGGACCATCAGCGTGACATGTTCGACCGAGAAGGGATGCCGCAGCATGCCGTTGCACATGCATCGCCCGGTCGCATAGCTCATCTCGCGTTCCTGCAGGTGGAAACGCGCGTTAGGGAAACGATCGAGATTGCCGGCGTGGTCGTAATGCAGATGGGTGACGATCACATCGCGGATCGACGCCGCCGAGACGCCGAAGCGATCGAGCGCATCGACCGGATTGAGCGTCAGCTTGCGGGCGCGCAGCTTGGCCTCCTCGGCATTGAAGCCGGTGTCGACCAGGATGTCGCGACCTCCTCCCCGGATCAGCCAGACGAAGTAATCGAGATCCTGCGCCGCGGTCTCATGCGGATCCGGCGCAAGAAAGTTCATGTGCGGGGTGCGCGGCGACATCGTCGCATAGCGCAGGGCATAGATCTCGTAGGCATTTCCCATTGGCTTCGCTTTTCTTGTCAGGTGGCCGTTTGCACCGCAAGCAAGCCATTGTCATCCGCAAACGTCAAACCCTGCAGGCTTGCTGCGGCTGCATGCCAGGGCGGTGAGAGCCGGCGCGAGAGCGTGTCACATCGCCGTTCTGGACGTTGTCGACGGAACCGACGCCGCCATCGGGACACCTGCAATCACTCGGCCGCCGAAAGCCGCTTCGCGCTTAATTGTCGCAATTAACGATGACGGCGCAAGTGGTTGACGGCATGTGGGCGCGGTTTGAAAATGCCGATTGCGTAGAGTAAGGTCGCCGCGGCGCAGACCGGGATCGGCGCTTTTTGGCTGGACTGCCGCGATTATGAACATCTGCTTTGCTTTACTGCTCACGTTGATTTTTGCCGTCGCCTCGACCGCCCCTTCCTTCGCTGCGGGCGAGCGTTATGCCCTGGTGATCGGCAACGCCAAATACCCGGACGCCGACGCGCCGCTGAAGGAGCCCATCAATGATGCGCGCGACGTCGCCGACGAACTCAAGCGCGACGGCTTCAATGTCGACATCGGGGAGAATCTGACCGGCGAACAAATGCGGCGCGCCTTCGATCGGCTCTACGGCAAGATCAAGCCGGGTTCGGTCGTGCTGTTGTTCTTCTCCGGCTACGGCATCCAGTCGAGTCGCCAGAGCTATATGATTCCGATCGACGCGCAGATCTGGAGCGAGGCCGACGTCCGCCGCGATGGTTTCAGCCTCGAGACGGTGCTGGGTGAGATCAACAGCCGCGGCGCCGGAGTCAAGATCGCCCTGATCGATGCTTCCAGGCGCAACCCGTTCGAGCGCCGATTCCGCAGTTTCTCGGCCGGCCTTGCGCCGGTGATCGCGCCGAACGGAACGCTGGTGATGTATTCCGCGGCGCTATCGTCCGTGATCTCGGACAATGGCAGCGACCACAGCCTGTTCGTGCGGGAATTGCTCAAGGAGATCCGCACTCCCGACCTGATGGCGGAAGAGACGCTGAACCGCACCCGCGTCGGCGTTACCCGCGCCTCGCGCAGCGAGCAGGTGCCGTGGATCTCGTCTTCGCTGGCGGAAGATTTCTCCTTCATTCCGGGTTCAGCGGCGCGGCCGCAGAGCCCACCGCCGCCGGCGCCTCCACCGCCACCACCAGCCCAGAC
>NZ_JADYVX010000092.1 GCF_020194175.1 Bradyrhizobium sp. BRP22
GCGTAAAATCCACCTTCCTTGCTGCCAGTGATGGCATGGCTGGCTGGCGGTCTTCTCCAAGACAGAAAGACTCCGGCCATGTCTTCGGCTGGCGGAGATTGCGGGTATATTGCGGCCATGTCTGGCAAACCTGCGTCAGAAGTTGCTCAAAGGTCGCAGAGGAATAAACACGTTGCAGTGGTGGATGTTGACCGATTTCGCTTCGGTCACAGATATAACCACTCCTGTCACGCATTAAATCAACACGCTCAAAGATTCTGGTGCGGTATTTCTCCAGCTCGTTCCCCCAGAGCGTATATTCTCCGTTCCGGTTGTGAAGCAGAAGGTAACAGGTCATTTCCCCGTTACCAGGCATGGGAGCCTCGCCATACCCCGTAACGACTGCTCTCAGCACCCCTGAATCCATAACGGCATTGTCATTTTTCCTGAGCTGCTCCGCGCGACTACGTTCAGTATCTTCCTGTTCCTTCCGGCGCAATTCCTCTTCACGTTTAAGCAACTGGGCTCTGAGAGCTGCAAGGCCGGATTCCCCCCACTGCTGCCACTGTTTTTCAAATGCCATCTGACTCGCGGGAATGTCCTGTTTCTCCACCTTCCGGTAATGCTGTCGTAATTTTTCCATTTGCTGGCTCAGCGACTGGATTTTTCCCTGTTCGCTACGGTATTCCGGTGCCGCCCATTGCATCAGGGGAATACGGGAAAAACCGGACGAAAACGGCGATGATTTTTTCAGGCTGGCAGCATGGCTCATCGCTTCCTTTCGTTCGGTGTTCAGCTCTTCCCAGCGTCTGCGCGTCGCCTGCATATCTGCCATCATCGACATGGCATTACTGGTGAGTTTCCATGCCGAGTTACTGTCCTTCGGCAACGCTTCGATAATGTCACGTAGTGTGTACGAAGTTGCGTTGTCAGGAAGCCCGATATTCAGAAGGTCAGCCACACGGCGGGCAGGCTCTGTCAGCCCTCCGTTCCTGAGTTCGGTGCGGGAAATCTGTATTTCCAGGTTAAGCCTGTTAATCAGACGATTCTGTTCGCCGCGTTCTGTTTCGATACCGCGTGTTTCCATCGCACAGGCAGACTTTCCGAGGTGAATACCAGGCGTTTTCTCAAGCCCCTGTCGCTCGTATGAACGATGGTCTATCTCTTCCTGATAACCGGCGTTCGCCAGTGCTCTGTTTGCATGGTCAGCCCATGATGCACGCCACGTCTCGGCATGTGTCCGGTCGTTCCAGTCCCTGACCTTTCCGCTGAACCCAGCAGGTCCGATAGCCCTCGTGGTCAGCATGATGTGCGCATGGGGATTTGTTTTATCCATGTGATGGAACGCCACATCAGCAATCATGCCCTGACTGACAAAGTTTTCTCTGACAAAGGCGAGAACGGTTTCCCGTGCGGCATCCTGCGGCAGTTCGTGGGGGATGGCGAGTTCAATTTCCCGCGCAAGTTGTGAGTTCTTCCGGCATTCGGCCTTCTCAACGGCATTCCAGAGTTCGGCACGGTTCGTACACCAGGCAGGGGCTGTCGCGGGGGTCAGAATCACAGCTTCAGCCACACCGCTTTTGCGGGTGTAGTCGTGAGTCAGTCCGGTACGCTCATCAAGCATCAGTGAACCGGAACGATAGGCAGCGGAAGCTACGGCGCTGTAGCCGCTGCTTCTGGAGATAATTTTCATGCTGAGATGATAAATCGCCATTTCTGCCGTAATGCCTTTTTGTAGTTTTCTTTCAGCCCCGCAGGGCGCACACAATCGAAACGGAGTGGAGATTGTATAAGTGCGCACTTCGTGATTTGCCGTGCATTATGCCAGCTCAGTTTTTAAACTACCAGTGACGCGCTAAAATGCGATTTTTCATCGCGCACGGAGTTACATCATGAGCAGAACGCTCGAACAGAAGATTGCTGATGCTGAGGCGAGATTACAGCGCCTGAAGGCGAAGAGCCGGAGCCTGGACACAGCGCAGAAGGTTGTTGTGGGTGCAGCATTGCTGGCAAAGGTCAGAAAGCCGGAGGAGGTGCAGTTGCGTGCCTGGTTACTCCAGTTCCTGAAGGCAGAGGTGACACGACAGGCTGATGTGACGCGCATACTG
>NZ_JADYVX010000093.1 GCF_020194175.1 Bradyrhizobium sp. BRP22
CCTTATTGAATTACGATCGTAATTTTATATTATAACCGTCATGGCATCGCGCTGAGCCGCTGTTTGGTGGACGCGGAATGCCGCAAACAGGCTCTTTGCGAGGACTCCATGAATGACAGCAGCAGCATTTCAGGTCGTAGCGCACCGCGAGAATCCTTCGATCCCTCTTCGTTGGGGCTCGTAGCGGCTGCAGCAGCTATTCGTGAAGGCCATATTACATCCGAAGCCTACACTGCGGCGCTTCTGCTTCGCGCCCGAACGCTTGCCGAACTGAACTCCTTTGTCACCATCGACGAGGCCGCCGTGTTGGCGGCCGCGAGAGACGCGGACAAAGCACGAGCCGCCGGATCGGCGGCTCTGCTGCTGGGTGTGCCGCTCGGGGTGAAAGACAGTTATTTGACGAAAGGGCTGCCTACCAGCCTAGGTCTCGATAGCCTTGCTCACTTCGTTCCGCGCGAAGATGCAGACGCTGTCCGCGCCATCAAGCGTGCGGGTGCCTTGGTCTTCGGGAAGAACAACCTCGTCGAGATGTCTTACGGCTTGACCGGGCACAACGCACGTTACGGCCAAGTGAAGAATCCGCACGCACGAGATCGCGTCTCGGGCGGTTCCTCGAGCGGCTCCGCCGCATCTGTGGCCGCGGGCCTCGTTCCCGCGTCGTTGGGCGGTGACACGGTCGGGTCGATCCGGGTGCCCGCATCCTTCTGTGGGGTCGTGGGATTCAAGCCAACGACCGGACGTTGGCCGCGCAACGGCGTTGCTCCGATCTCCCATACGCTCGACACGACGGGTGCATTCGTCCGAAGCGTCGAGGACTGCATTTTGCTGGATCAGGTCGTGACGGGTGAACAAACGGCCGAGTTCTCCGACGACGACTACGATCTCAGGGGAACTCGACTGGCCTTCGCGCCCCGACAGTTCCTCGATCTGGTGGACTCGGAGGTCGAAGACCGGTTCCGCGAGGTGGTTCTGCAGCTACAGGAGGCCGGCGCCGAGGTTATTGAGGTTGATCTTGGCGACGATTTCAACGCCCTCGTCCAAACCGCGACGTGGGGCATCTTCGCTCACGAGACCATGGGAGCGATTTCGGAATTCCTTCGCCGCCACGATATTCCGACCACGTTCGAGGCGATTTACGAGGATCTTAAACCCCAACTTAGGCAGGCTTGGGGGCAGATCGTACTGCCGGGCGGTGCAGGTGCCATTTCATCGGAGGCCTATTGGACAACGCTCAACGTGAGCCGGCCGGAAATCCAGCGCAGGCTCGACGCGGCGTTCGTCGCTCACGGTGCGCAGGGCATTCTGCAGCCAACCACGCCTTGCACGGCACCTTTGATTGAGGAGCAGGTGACCGTTCATATCGCGGGGCAGGATGTCAGCTACCTTGCTTTGGCGAACCACACTGTCTCGGCGAGCAGCGTGGGGCTGCCGGGTATCAGTTTTCCCGTCGGCCTCTCGCGCGCTGGGCTGCCGATTGGCCTTGAGCTTGACGCTTCGTTAGGTAGCGACCGGACGCTTTTGGTCCTTGCCCGGAAGATCGAAGGCGTCTTGGGCGCCAAGTCGACCGCGATCTAACGCCGTGGCCCCCAACGGGCTGCAGGAATTGGTGGAGTTGGGAGAAGATGCGTTTCGAAAAAGGTCACAAGGCGGCAACACGACGGCACATCGTCGATGTGGCATCGAGGTGCCTACGCCGCGACGGCATCGCCGCCGCCGGGATAGCCGGGATGATGGGAGAGGCCGGCCTGACCAAAGGGGCATTCTCTCCGCATTTCGAGTCAAAGGACGCGCTTGTTCGCGAGGCGCTGGCGAGCGCGCTCGGC
>NZ_JADYVX010000094.1 GCF_020194175.1 Bradyrhizobium sp. BRP22
GAGACTGGGTAAGAATCTGAGCTTTTTGTAGGAACGAGTGTACGATTCGGTATGACGAATCGTAGGTTCAAGACCGGCGTCAGCCGGGATCAGGTCAGCCTTCTACCTGCACGGGTCGAAGATTATGTGGGCCGGGATAGTCCCGTTCGGGCAATCGAGGCATTTGTCGAGGCGCTGGACCTTGATCGGCTCGGTTTCTGCCATGGCGGCACAGACGGCGGGCCAGGACAACCGCCTTACGATCCGGCCGATCTGCTGAAGCTCTATCTTTATGGGTACACCAACCGGATCCGGTCCTCGCGCGCGCTTGAGCGCGAGGCCAGTCGCAATCTCGAACTGATCTGGCTGATGAAGCAGCTGGTGCCCGGCTATCGCACCATTGCCAATTTCCGCCGGGACAATTGGAAGGCGCTCAAGGCGACGAACCGGGAGTTTGTGCTGATGATGCGCGAACTCGGCCTTTTGGGCGGTGAAATGGTGGCGATCGACGGGGCGTTTTTTGATGGCAACGCCAGCAAGGCGAGCATCAAGACGCAGCGCAAGCTTGCCAAGAGACTGGCGGAGATCGAACGGGAGATTGAAGCCTATGGCGCCGCGCTGGAAGCCAATGACAGCGCGGAGGCGGAACGTCCACCGGCGGGACCGGACGATGGCGGAAGCGCGGGCGGTGAAGACGTCGGGCAAAAGGTTGCGGCTTTGATGAGGAAGCGCGCGACGCTGAAGGCGGATCTAGCGCAGTTGAAAGAGACGGGCCAGACGCAGTTGTCGCGAACCGATGCGGATGCCCGCTTGCTGTCGAAGAACGGCCAGGTGGTGGCGGGCTACAACGTTCAGATCGCGGTGGACGACAGGCACAAGCTGATCTCGGCGAGCGAGGTCGTCAACGACGGCAACGATAGCGGCCAGCTCTACACCATGGCGAAGGCCGCGAAGGAGGAGCTTGGCGTCGATACGCTGACGGTGCTCGCCGACACTGGCTATTACAATGGCAAGGCGCTGAAGGACTGCGAGGAGAACGGGATCGTTGCCTACGTTCCGCGGGCCCAGCGAAGCGAGCGGCTCGCCGCGCAAGGCCGCCTGAGCCATGAAGAGTTCATCTATGACGCAGCGGCGGATGCCTATCGCTGCCCCGCAGGTGCTCTTCTGCAACCTTCGAACGGGCACAAGGTCAATGCCGGCCGGATCGAGATCCGCTACACGAGCCGCAAGGCCGACTGCGACGCCTGCCCTTTGCGCTCCCGCTGTCTGTCGGCCAAGACGCCGACGCGTAGCATCCAGCGTTGGGAGCACGAGGCTGTTCTCGACCGGCATCGCGCCCGGATGGCAGGTGCCGAGGCGCAGATGCGCCGCCGGGCCGAACTCGCCGAACACCCTTTCGGCACCCTCAAATGCAGGGCGGGCTACCGCCACTTCCTCGTCCGCGGCTTCGACAAAGTGCGCGGCGAATGGGGCCTGATGGCGCTCTGCTACAACTTCTCCCGCGTGCTGAGCATCCTTGGCTTCGACAGCTTTATGGCCTATCTGGCCAAATGCCGGCTTTATCTCGTGCCCCTGCTGCTCAACATTGCGTCAGCGGCCATAGCCGGCTTCCACACCCTGATCTTCTGCCCAAAAGCTAGGATCTGTCCGGAATTGAGCGCGCCAGCCTAGCCGGACGCTCAAAAC
>NZ_JADYVX010000095.1 GCF_020194175.1 Bradyrhizobium sp. BRP22
ATCTATGGACCACGCCCGCGTTGCAAGAGGAATCGACAAAGGGATGAAGCGGTTTGCGCCAATCTATCCGGCTTCAATTTGGGGCTGTTGCCCCGAGCCATCATGGATATCCGCTCACTTCTGTCCTCAATAACTCGCCGGCCTCAAGAAGGGCCATGGAGTCGAACCAGGCTTCAGAAGTGTCGGTGGAACCGTTTCTCCATTCGTCCTTTCCGTCTCGCAAACCTCGGCGGGTTATTGTGCCTTCTGATCCCGACCTTGGATTTTCCTTTCCGGCCCTGTTTCTTATGCGGTGCGGCCCAGGAGGTTGGCGTCGTAGTCACGGCCCTTTGCGAGCATGCTCCAGGCCATGCGCGCAAGTTTTGCGGCCAGGGCAACAACCAAGACATTGGAGTGGAGCCGCTTCGACGCTGCCTCTAACCAGGCTGCGAAGCCATGCCGAGGCCAACTCTGACGCTGCAGAAGTACGGCTCTGGCACCTTGAATAAACAGCGTTCGCAGGTACCGATTACCGCGCCTCGATATGCGCCCGAGAATGGTTCGATCGCCGGTCGAGATTTGCTTTGGTACCAGACCAAGCCATGCTGCAAAGTCTCGGCCTTTATGGAAGGCATCACCGGTTCCGATGGCGGCGACCATCGCGCTTGAGATGATCGGCCCGACGCCGGGCGCACTCATTAGGCGGCGACAGTGTGGATCTTGATCAGCGAGTTCGTCGATTTCTTTCGTCATTGACGCGACCCGTCGGTCGAGATAGCGCCAGTCCTCGGCCAAGTCCTGAATGAGCTGGATCACGCGAGGCGATAAGTTGTCGTTTGGCGCTGAGAGAATCTGAGGAAGTGCCAGTCGGAGTGCTGCCGCTCCCTGCCGCACTGGTAGCCCTCGCTCAAGCAAAAAGCCCCGGATTTGATTGATGACCGCCGTTCTCTGCGTCACCAATCGACTGCGAACTCTGTGTAGTGCCTGTAAATCAAGTTGTTCGGCTGACTTCACTGGAACGAACCGCATTGTCGGCCGCTGAGCGGCCTCGGCGATCGCTTCAGCATCCCGAAAGTCATTCTTGTGACCCTTGAGGTATGGTTTGACGTACTGCGCCGGCAAGAGCCGTACTTGATGGCCTAATTTCTCGAGCCTGCGCCCCAGATGATGTGCGCCTGCACACGCCTCCATTCCGATCAGACAACGCGGAATATTGCCCAGCGACTGGTCAAGCTGATTTCTCGACCGCTTCTTGCGTAGCGTAATTGCGCCTGTGGCATCGAGACCGACGACGTGGAATGTGTTCTTCCCGAGATCGATGCCGATTGTGACAAGGTTCGTATTCGACATGGCTTGCGCTCCTGCTGCTGCCCCCCGCCGGGCTGCACGTTGCCGCTGAGAGCGGGCGTGGTCCATGCCATTAACTC
>NZ_JADYVX010000096.1 GCF_020194175.1 Bradyrhizobium sp. BRP22
AGCAGTCGTCACGCGCATATTACCAACAGTCGAGGCCCTGATCGACCGCGCACGTCGCAGAAACTCGGTGGACAACCGGCCCTCGATGTCTCCAACGCCGCGATGAAAATCCTAGAACACCAAGTCCGCTAATGGCCCGAAGGCGAAGAGGTTCGGGAAGTCGCCTAGGTCCGCTGTATCGGGTAGACCCGCCTCTGACGGCGCAGCCCTTGACCGGCGCTTTTGGTACTGGAGTGCTTCCAAAGTGTCAGGGTGAACGGTACTATCGGGGCGCAAACCCTGAGGGGTTCTCATGGCGACCACGAAAATGATTGCCAGTTTGATGGGCCCGACTCTCCTGGCGATCGGCATCGCGATGTTGGTGAACGCTCGTCATTTTCCTGAAATGGCCAAACAGATCGGTGACGACCCGGGACTGATCTTCGTCTCTGGCATTCTGCTCCTTGTGGCTGGCTTGGCAATCGTGCGCGTGCACAACGTCTGGAGCGGCGGCTGGCGCGTCGTGGTGACGGTTCTAGGGTGGCTCGCCGTGATTAGCGGGATTTTGCGCATGTTGCTGCCTTTTTGGGCCGCCAGCATCGCTTCCAGTTTGGGACAAAGCAGCACTCCGATCATTATCGGCGCGCTCGTTCCGTCGTTCGTCGGTGCCTTTCTTTCCTACAAAGCGTTCACCACCGATTGAGACTCTGTTTTGCCAATGTCTGTTGCAGGCACAGTCACAGGCACTCATCCGAAGTAGCAACCCGCGAGAACCACATCGATGCCGCCGCGACAGCGGGAAGCGCACAAATTACCGAGTCCGACCGGGAGGCCGCGCGGGGGCCCTTTCGTCGAACGAAAAAACCCGAGGGGATACCTATCCATACGTGGGCGCCTACTTCGACTTCCTGGCCGATCTCGACACCCGCCGGTTCCAACTGTGTCCTGGACGTCGATTTTGTGCATGCTGCACGTGAACGGCCGAATTCACCCGAACAAATCATCGTGGTGATTGCGGCCTATGTTGCCGCTGCTTTTGCTGTACGGTCGAAACTTCGTCCCGGCTTGTCTGATCCGGCTGGATGTCAGCTCTTGGCTCCGTGCCGACCTCAGCTCACAGCGCGGCGACGTCTGCATACTGCAGGTGATCCGAACAGGTTTGATGAGAGCGGGCCAAGGTAGTCTTTGACCCGAAGCGGACGTCTTCTTCCTGATTGGCCGCTCGTCCACCCCGTCAACACCTCACGCTCATGTGTCCAGAGAAGGCGGACATCCTTATTGAATTACGATCGTAATTTTATATTATAACCGTCATGGCATCGCGCTGAGCCGCTGTTTGGTGGACGCGGAATGCCGCAAACAGGCTCTTTGCGAGGACTCCATGAATGACAGCAGCAGCA
>NZ_JADYVX010000097.1 GCF_020194175.1 Bradyrhizobium sp. BRP22
AAGGCAAGCTCGCCCGCAACGCCATCCGCGCTAGGGGCGCGCATATGCTCTTCCTGCCGCCCTACAGCCCCGACCTCAATCCGATCGAACAGGTCTTCGCCAAACTCAAACACCTGACGCGCGCCGCCGAGCCCCGCGATGTCGAGGCAACCTGGCGAAAGGTCGGAGAACTCCTCGATCTCTTCTCACCCGAGGAGTGCGCCAACTATCTCAAAAACTCAGGATATGTTGCCGTATAAAAACATCACGCTCTAGCACTAAATCGAAATGGTCCGGGCAGGCAGCCCGCATCTTATCTTCGATAAGCGTGGCACCGGCTTTCTTCAGGTGGTCCTTGATGTGGAACGTTACGATGCACGCCAAATATGCGTGTCAGCGTGATCGCCTGTTATCTCTATATTCCTGTACTGTCGGAACCACAATCTCCGTGACGTACTCGGCCGGGGTCATCTCGTCATCTCTCAGCTTCTCCACTAGTTGCAGTGTTCCATCGTTACAATTGATACTATCGGAGCCGCCGGCGGTTCAAAGAGCCATCAAGGAGGGGTACTTTCGGGACACCCTCGGCCGATCGCCAAGCCGAAATTCCTCACCTGGTCAAATGTGGTGTTGCGATCTGCTCGTTGGCGGGGGCTGATTGCGGCCTGCACCGGGATCGAGCGGCTGATGCGCGCCTGCAGGGTTCGCGGGCACGGCCGCGGCATCGGCGCTTGCCGAAGCATGGTGGCGATCAACAGCTCGAAGACAACGCCGGCCAACCTGCTGGACCGCGTAGCGCATGATTCGACCCCCAGTTTAGAAGCTTGAATCACAGGGGTGTGGCCCAGACGCAACGCTTCCGGGGAGGCCCATGTTGGACCAGGTTGGACGCTTAGGGGGTAGAAGCGGACATCAACCAGCCGACAATCTCCGCTGAAACCGTCAAAAATGACCCATTGCTCACTCTCGGCACAGTCGCGCTTCGTAAGCACGCCCGTGGCCGCTCCGCAAGCACTCATCGACGGTCCCAAAGTAGTCACTTCGAGATCACGTCCCAATGGTTGATGTCAAAGCTTAGTCCGCCTGGGGATGAGGTGATCTCAACGCGTATCGGACGCTGCCGACGATTATG
>NZ_JADYVX010000098.1 GCF_020194175.1 Bradyrhizobium sp. BRP22
CTTGTATCTGCTCGGACATGATTTGTGCGATGGAAGCGACTTGCGCTTTGGCCGGTGGCCACCGGCCAAAGCGCGTGGCGATGTCGCCCGTTTCCCCCTCCGGCTACAACCGTGGGTGAGCTTTGGGATCTTCGCCATGTCACGCACGACCGAACAGTCGCTTGAGTTCCGATCGCATGGACAAGGCAGGTTACCGTGAAGAAGACGATTTGTGGAGTGGATGTCTCGAAGGCCAAGCTCGATGTCTGCATCGAACCTGGACGTCGATTTGCAAGTTTCGAGAACGATGCGGCAGGCATTGCAGAACTGGCCAGGTTCTGCCGTGAACATGCGGTCGCGCTGGTGGTCATGGAGGCCAGTGGCGGATATGAGCGACGGGCGTTCGTCCAACTGTGGGAGGCAGGGATCAGCTGTGCGCTGACCAACCCCCGCAACGTCCGCCGATACGCCGAGGCGATGGGCATTCTGGAGAAGACTGACCGGATCGACGCCTCCATCATTGCCCGCTTCGCCGATGCCAAGAACCTGGTTCCGACACCCTTGCCAAGCCAAGCCCAGCAACGCCTGAAGGCCCTGGTGGCAAGGCTCCGGCAGGTCACCGACGATCTCACCGTCCAGAAGCAGCGTCGCGCAAGCCTGCTCGATAATCCCGAGATGCTGGCCAGCCTCGACGAGGTGATCGCCCTGCTTAAGCGCCAATCCCGCTCGCTCGAGGGCGAAATTGGCTCCATGATCGACGACGATCCGCTGTGGGCAAAGCTCGCCGAGACCTGGCGCGAGATGAAAGGCGTTGCCGGACGGACCGTAGCACGCCTCCACGCCGAGATACCCGAGATCGGCACCCTGTCGAACAAAGCCATCGCCAAGCTTGTCGGTCTCGCCCCGATCGCCAACGACAGTGGCAAGCGAAAGGGCAAGCGCCCCACCCGCGGCGGCCGCGCCGGCGTGCGTTCGATCCTCTTCCTCGTCGCGGCCATCGCCGCCCGATACGACAAAAGCCTCGGAGAGTTCCGTGACAGGCTGCTCAGGGCCGGCAAAGAGAAAATGGTCATTCGCATTGCCTTGGCGCGCAAGCTCCTCGTCAGACTCAATGCAAAAGCTCGCGA
>NZ_JADYVX010000099.1 GCF_020194175.1 Bradyrhizobium sp. BRP22
GGTTGAGGAACACGAACCGGTTCACCCGCATCTGAGGGCTGAAATGTCGCCTCCGTCTACACGGCTTAACAGGTGGAATGCCGATGATGTCGCCGGACAGTTATGACGGCGTGCATCCGAACGCGAGCCCAGATGTAAGACGCTCGCGAGGGGTCATGGGGAGAACGCAGCCAGACCATGGCATCGGCATCGACTTGCGGAAAGCAAGGGAAAAGACTGCGACCGGCAGCCTCACCAATACGATGACGTCCAGCATATGAACGAGGGAAGGCATGATGGAATGCCCACGATGCTTTGCATCGCAAGGGAGTTGACCCTGATGTCCACCATGCTGGCGGAGTTTCCGTAGTAGTCCGCGGCAGGGAAAGCCTGCCACATGGCGAAGGGGAACAGTTCGAACTGCTTGGAGTGCAAACTACCTGACCGAATGAGGTGAAGACCTTTGATAATCAGTGAAATGCAGCACAAGATCGCGACATGGGCCGAGAGCGATCCGAACCGAAGGTTCGATCGCCTCCTTCGGCTGATTGCCAACCGGGAATGGCTTGCCGAGGCCGCTCGGATTGTTCTGGCGTCAAGTGGCGCACGAACACCGGGCATCGACGGAATAGATAAGCAACGATTGCAGGTCAGATTGGATCAGCATCTGGATGACCTGCGGAAAAGCCTGCTGGAGGAGAGTTATCGCCCCCAGCCGGTGAAGCGGATCTATATCCCGAAAACCAACGGCAAGCTACGCCCACTGGGTATTCCGACTCTGACGGATCGCATCGTCCAACGAGCCATGCTCATGGCTATGGAGCCAATCTGGGAAAGCGACTTCCATCGCCTATCCTATGGCTTCCGGCCTGAACGGAGCGTGCACCATGCCGTCCGCACCGTGAAGATACAGCTTCAAGATGGAGCCGACACGACGAGGGGCCGCTGGATCATCGAAGGTGATCTGGCAAGCTACTTCGACACGGTCCATCACCGGCTGCTTGTCAGATGTGTGCGGCGACGCGTGCAGGATGGGCGGTTTGTTGATCTTCTCTGGCGGTTCCTGAAGGCAGGTCACATTGACCGTGACCTG